>QFQP01000272.1 GCA_003243425.1 Archangium gephyra
TGACCGGGATCGGTGTTTCGCCGGGGATGAGATTGACCGCTTTCGCCTTGCGATAAAGAAACGCGATCAGATAGGCGGCGCGTTCCAGCGCGGTGCGGCGGCCGATGCTGAGGAGATGGCTGTCCAGCATGCGTTCCTCGCTCGCCGCAATCCAGGTGAGGTCATAGGCAAGCGTCGGGTGATCCGTGAAAAGGTTGTTGAGGCGGGAGCGCTCGAAGACGCAGAGCGTCACCGGCGACAGCGCCTCCACCGAATGCTGCATTTCCCCCATCACCGTGCCCTGCAGACCGACGAGATCGCCGGGCATGACATAGTTGAGGATTTGCCGTCGGCCGTCCTCCAGCGTCTTGTAACGGAAAGCCCAGCCCTGCAAAACGGTGTAAAGATGGGCGCTGTGCGAGCCTTCCATCAGGATCACGGAGCCGCTTTCCACCGCAAGTTCCCCCGTCTTGAAACGCGAGACGAAATCCAGTTCGGAAGAGGAAAAATCCCGGAAATGCGGCAGGTCGCGCAGGGGACATTGTTGGCACGGGGTGGTGGAAATTCCGTTCGGTTTTTGAATATCCGTCATCGAAAAAGGTTGCGCCCAATTGTTTTGGAACAACCCGCCCGAACGTATTCGGTTCCCGATGCTGGGTGAAGATATTCAGTTCGTTCTTTGTGCGTCGTTCCGTTTTCCCCACTCCCCCTCATTCCTGTGCTCGTCACAGGAATCCAGTCGACGCGCGTCTGCGCGGCGAGAGAGTCTTTCCAGCCCAAGGACTTGGACTGGCTGGATCCCTGTGACAGGCACAGGGATGAGGGAGGATGCCTGGTAACTAGCCCCGCGGGAACTCCAGTCCCATTTCGCGGAAGCGCTCGGGGTCGTCGCCCCAGTTCTCGCGCACCTTGACGAACAGGAAGAGATGCACCGGCTGTTCGAGGATTTCCGACAGCTCCTTGCGCGAGGCGGTGGAGATGGCCTTGATCGCATCGCCGTTCTTGCCGAGCGCAATCTTCTTCTGGCTGTCGCGCTCGACATAGATCACCTGCTCGATGCGCACGGAGCCGTCCTTGCGTTCTTCCCACTTTT
>QFQP01000050.1 GCA_003243425.1 Archangium gephyra
CGCGACTGCAGCCCGTCGTTGCGTGACTGCAGCCCGTCGTCGCGTGACTGCAGCCCGTCGTCGCGTGACTGCAGCCCGTCGTTGCGTGACTGCAGCCCGTCGTTGCGTGACTGCAGCCCGTCGTCGCGCGACTGCAGCCCGTTCTGGAAGAGCCGGGGTGGCTCACTCCGACGACAAGAGGTTCGCCACGCACATTTCCTGCGACGCGTTTTCGCCCCCGTTCACGTCGCTGCTGCCACCTTCGTTGTCGAAGGTGCACTTCATCCCGCGGCTTGTCGCCCGGCTCGGCCTGCTCGAGCCACGGGTCGCCCGTTCGCCCAGCGTGTGCATGTGGAACATCACTGCCTCGATGTTGATGCCCTTCGCGGTGTCGAGTGGTGAGCCCAACAGCTTGAAGAATGCCCTCAGGTCGGCGACGGACGGGTGCGGCCCCGCGAGGACCCACGCGACGTCGAGCAACGGCTGGTGACCAGCACCGCGGTGAAAGAGCGCATTCGAGCGCGGCTTGTCTCACGGCACCGTTTCGTTGCGCCCCCCGATGTCGCGGGGTGTGATGTCGCGCGTGCGACGTCTGTTGCTGCTGATCGGTCTGTGGGCGCTGCCGGCGTTCGCGGTCGTGGTGCCCGCTGACCTCGGCGTCGGGCCGTCGGGCTTCTGGTTCTTCGGGCCGCTCACCGAGAACCGCGGGGCCGTTCCTCACTTCGCGATCGCCTTCGACCTCGCCGCCGTCATCGACCGCGACTGGATCCTCGATCACCCGCGCGACATTCCGCCGCAGTACCGCGGCATGGCCGACAAGGTGACCGAGGTGCGCATCGGTCCTTCGTTCTTCATTCCTTCGACCCTCTACGTGTCGCCGCCGATCGATGCGCTCGGCGCCACCGGTTTGTTCGGCGCATCGTGGACTCCTTTCGGGCTCACGTTTCTCAACGTCGGTCAGACGAGCAATCGGCTGTGGAAACAGACGCCGGTCCGCTTCCTCATCGACGCGCAGCTGTTGATCACCGCGCTCGGCATCTTCAACACCCAGAATGATCCGCGCGTGCCGCTCACCTTCTTCCTGCGGCCCGGTCTGCAGCTGAAGCTGACGACGCTGATCAACCTGAGCGAAGACCTCCTGCTCAGCGTCAGCGGCGGCGGGCAGATCTACGTGCCCCAACGCGTCGGCAATTTTCTCGAGTTTGGACCGCTCAACGAGGCCATCTTCGTGACAGCCTTCGCCTCGTTGCAGTTGCACTTCCGCTTTCCGTACGACGCGCAGCTCTGAGCAAGAGACCCCATGCCCGTTCGCCCCGTTGGACCTCCTGTCGTCAACACTCCGAGCTCCACCACGCCGACTGCGCCGGTGCGAACACCTTCGACCCACTCGTGGAGCGGCCCTGCGCGCCTCGTGGTTCGCGACGCGTTCAACGCGGTCGTCGGTGGGCTCAAGAACGCGGGGCCGTCGTCTTACGAGCTCGTGCCCGGTCGCTACCCCGACGCGGTGCCGCTCACGACGGTACTCAACGCGGTCGCCGGCGCTCCGGGTCAGGCAGCGGTGAACAAGCTCCTCGATGCGGTGAAGGCGCGCACCGGCATCAACATTCCGCCGGAGCTCCGTGCGGAGGTGATGTCGAACCCTGCTGCGCTCACCAACCTGCTCGAGCTGACTCCCGGGCAGCTGAGCTCCGGCATCGTGGCGCTCAACGCCGCGCATCAGGCGGGCAAGACGAAGCCGGCAGAGGCGCCGAAGTCGCTGCTGCCGCAGCACTTCGACCTCTCGAACCTCGATTCAGTCGACGCGCCGCGCCCCCCGTCGGCGCTGAAGGAGCTGGCGCCCGGTCTGTATCAGGGCGACCTGCCGGGCCCCGCGAGTGACGCGCAGGTGAAGCGCAACCGCGTGCTCGCCGAAGTGTTCGGTCGGCTGTCGAACAACGCGGGCCTCGCTGACGGCGAGAAATTCTCGGTCACGCACCACGGCAAGTCGTTCACCAGACTCGACGACTTCGTGAAGGCGCTCAAGGCCGACGGCTACGAAGTGAACGTGAGCTTCGAGCAGCGCGGGGCGAACTTCTCGAACCTCAAGACCGTGGTGCCCGGGTCGAATCCTCCGAAGTTCCTCGATGTGCCGGCGCCGCTGATGATCAAGACCGGCATCAAAGACGGGCTCGGCAAGGAGGCCATCGTTCCTGCGGTGCACTCCGAGATGCTGGTGAGCATCAAGGGCCCGAAGTTCAACGCCGACCTCAAGTACTACCAGGGCACCAGCGGCACCGGCTTCTTCCCGCGCGGCATTCACGGTGACCCGTCGTGGTGTGGTCGTTCGAAGCAGGCAGACCTCACCGGCGACGACGCGCTCAAGGCCATCTCGCTCGCGGGCGCGTTCACCGACCTCGTCAACACCACCGCGAAGGCGAAGAACCTCTGCGCCGACGGCTATGGCGTGACGGGCGTGTGCAACGACTCGGTCGCCGTCGTTCAGCAGGCGGTCACCGGCCGCGCCGATGCGTACCCGCTGCTCATGAAGGACAGCGTGTTGTCGGAGGCGCTCAACGCCCGACTCGCTGATGCCGACACGAGCGATGACCCCACGTACCGCGCGCTGCGCACCGCGATGCGTGAACTCCCGAGCGACGTGCGGAAGAACGAGAGTCAGGCACGGCGCGCGCTCGCCTCGCTGCCCTGGGCTGCCGGCCGTGAACCCTTCGCGAGTTCCGAAGAGGCTCGCCGAATCCTCAGTCAATAGAGCGGGTTAGGTGTCAGGCAACCTGACACTCCCGTCTGCCGACAACTCAACGTCATGAGCCCGCTTCGCAGCCTCGCCCGTGGAATCTTGAACGTTCTGGACCTGGGCAAGGCGGCCCAGCCTGACCCCGGCGCGAAGACGCTCGACGCGGTTCGTCAGAAGTCTGTTCCCGCGGTGCTGGGGCTTTCCCGCTTCCGCGACGGCTTCGAACAGTTTCCCCAGGGGCCGCTCGGCACCTTGCGCGCGGCGTCGGCAGAGAACACGTACCGCGCGACGGTGGACGCTTCGACCTTGCAGCGTGACGGCTTCGAGCGCAGTGCGCGCACGCCCGTCGATCTCACCGGTGGCGTGAAGCCTCAGTACCAGGTGACCGAACCGGCGCCTCAACCCGCGGCTGACGTCGGCGCTGGCTTCGTGGCCTCGCTCGACGACATCGCGGGGCTGCTGAGCTGATCAGCTCAAGACCTTCAGCGGCGACCCTTCGCGCTTCTTGAGGCCCACCGATTCGGGGCCTTCGGTCTCGAGCCCCAGCGCCATTTCCAGCAGGTCGATGAGCTGCGCGCGCGAGTCGACGTCGTCGGCGCTCATCACCACCACTTCGACGGGCAGACGTTCTTCCGGCGGTACCGGCTCGGCTTCGAGCGGCTTGCCGTCAGGGCCAAGGTCTTCGACGAGAAGATCTCCGTCGCGGTGAATCGAGTATCGGCGGTGCATGAAACCCTCATAGCAGTTGCGGGCTGATCTACGCTTTCGAGGTGCCCGTACCGCTCTCGCAGCTGGCGATGAAGCTCTTCGTGAAGTCTCACCCTGACGCTCCGCCCGGTGTGCCGGGGCTGGTCTGGGAAGCGCCGCCGGCTGCGAACGCCACCGAAGCCACTCCGTGGGACGTGACGTCGGCGGGCCAGGCGTCGTCTCGGCCCACGTCGATCGACCCGCTCATTTTTCTCGTCGAGAAGGGCACCAGCACCAACAACCCGTTCGCGATGGGTGTCACCGTGGGCCGGGTCGAGAGCAACGATCTGGTCGTCGACGACGGCTCCGTGAGTCGCTTTCACGCGTGGCTTCAGCAGGACGACCGCAGCGGTGATTGGTCGCTCACCGACGCCGAGAGCAAGAACGGCACGTGGGTCGACGGCGCTCAACTCAGCGCACGTCAGCGCGTGGTGCTCAAAGACGGCGCGACGTTGAAGTTCGGCGACGTGGTCATGCGCTTCTTTCTGCCCGAAGCGCTCAAGACCTTCGTCGGCGACCGTTACAAGTCGAAGCGGTAGCCGAGCCCGCGCACGGTGCGGAAGTGCTGCGGTTCTTCGGGGTTCGGCTCGAACTTCGAACGCAGCTGGCTGATGAAATTGTCGACCGTGCGCGCGGTGCCTTCGTAGCCGTAGCCCCACGCCCCCGAGAGCAGCTCGTCGCGGCTGTAGGTGTGGCCGGGGTTGCGAACGAAGAGCTCGAGCAGCTTGAACTCCTGCGCGGTCAGCTCGATGGGCGTGCCTGCGCGCGCCACGGTCTTGGCGTTCAGGTCGACCACCGTGTCCGAGAAACGAACGCTCGCCTCGTCACGGGTGCGACGGCGCAGCACCGCACGAATGCGCGCGAGCAGCTCCTGCAGCCCGAAGGGCTTCACCACGTAGTCATCGGCGCCGAGGTTGAGGCCCATGACGCGATCGGTCTCGACGCCCTTCGCGGTGAGCACCACCACCGGCACCGCGTTGCCGCGACGCTTGAGCTCCTCCAGCACCTCGAAGCCGTTCATCTGCGGCAGCATCACGTCGAGCACCAGCAGGTCGGGGCGCTCGTCGATCACCTTCTGCAGGCCCGTCTTGCCGTCTTGTGCCTGCAGCACCTCGTAGCCCTCGAAACGCAGGCTCATCGAGAGCCCGGTGAGAATCGAGAGATCGTCTTCCACCACCAGAATTCGAAGCTTGGTCTCGCTCATGTCGCCACCGGGAGGTGAATGCGGAAGGTAGAGCCCTCGCCCGGCGCACTGTCGACCGAAATCCAACCGTCGTGTGCCTGGACGATGCGTTGTGCGATCGACAGCCCGAGCCCCGAGCCCTCCGTCGCGCGCGAGAGCAGCGTGTCCACGCGGTAGAAACGGTCGAAGATCCGCTTCTGTTCCGCGCGCGGAATTCCCACGCCGTGGTCTTCCACCTCGAGCACCACGAAATCTCCGTCGACCAGCGCGCGCAGCTCGATGCGGTTGTCGTCTTCCTTCGAATACTTGTACGCGTTCTGCAGCAGGTTCAGCAGCGCGCCGGAAAGCGCGTCGCGATCGATCTCCACGTCACCCAGTGGCTGCGGAATGGTCACCGTGAGGTTCGCCGGCGCGTTGATGCGTTGCGCCTGGAACGCCGCCACCGCCGCGTCGACCAGGGTCTGCGCGGGCATGCGTTCTTTGCGGTACTGCTTCTTGCCGCTCTCGATGCGCGACCAGTCGAGCACCGACTCGATCATTCCCGACAACCGCGCCGTTTCCTTCGAGAGCAGGTCGAGCACGGTCTGCATCTCCTGCTGGTCCTTCACGCGGCCGAGCGCGAGCATCTCGATGAACATGCGAATCGACGTGAGCGGCGTGCGCAGCTCGTGACTGACCAGCGAGACGAAGTCGGTCTTGAGTCGCGAGAGCTGCGCTTCGCGATACAGCGTGCGCCCCGTGTAGATGACGCCCAACGCCAGCGTCACGTAGAAGAGGCCGAGCAGCACGCTGTACACCACGCGGTTGCGCGTCGACGCTGCGGCCACCGGGTCTTCGCCCGTCGCTTGCACCACCAGCCGGAAGTCCTGCAGCGGCACCGGCAGCAGCGTGCTCGAGAGCTCCGGCGGGCCGAGCGCTGCTTCTTTCACTTCGGTCACGCCCGACATCAGCCGCGCCACCACGCCTTCGGGAGGCGCTTCTCGCTTCACAGGTAAGAGGACGAACCGCGCCTCTTCACCGGGCGGTGTCGCATGTTCGCCGACACGCGCCACGAGCTGGGTGACTGCCGTGGCCGACAGTTGCGCGCCGACGATGCGGTCTCCATCACGTACGGCGGCGAGCAGAAAAGTGCCCTGCGGGGAGGTGACGGAAAAGATGAGTGGCCTGCTGGGCAGCGCCGCGAGCTCCGGCGCGATGGATTTGACGGCTGTCGCGATGCGGGGGTCGTTCGATTCGACGTCGTCGCCGCGAATGTTGAAGCCCACGTCGGTCAGGGGGGTGCCGTCGTATTCGAGCGTCAACGTGGGGTCTTTCGAGGTCACCGTCGCGTCGCCGAAGGCCCCGAGCAGCTCGGCCTGGGCGCTCGCCAGCCGGCCGGCCCAGACGCCTTCGAGCCGTTTTTCGACGGCGGCACGCTCGTTGACGATGGCCACGATGCCGAAGCCGGAGAGCCCGGCGGAAGGCAACACCACCAGGAGAATCAAGAGCGTGAAGGTGCGCCGGAACGACGTGAGTTCGACGTTGCCTGGCCCGGCCATGCGCAGCTTCTTGCACAGGCTCCAGGCACTTTCCTGCGCAGCGGGGTGATCGGAAGCGTTCTTTTGAGCACCGAAGCGAATGGGTCAGCTGTGGGCACGTCTGGTGCACACCGGCGTGCGGCGTTCCTCCGGGGCGCACGGGTTTCGAGGGGTTTGACGTACCGGGCAGCAGGGTGAAGCATCCGTGGCTGACATTGCTGACAGGGCATGGCTGTCAGGACGACGGATGGGCAAGATGTCGCGGTCTTTCAAAGACGCTTCCGAAAATTCTTCGGAGCGGGGGCACACATGAACTGGTTCAAGCGATCGATGGTGGTGGGTGCAGTGGCGGCGGCGATGGCGTTCTCTGGTTGCCGTCCGGAAGGCAACGCGTCGCCGTCGCGCGCGTCGGGCTCCGTGGCGCTCTCGAACGATGATTCGACGGTCTTCGCGGTCGACTCCGACAACGGCGTGCTGGCGGTCATCGACGCCGAGACGAAGGAAGTCCGCACCGTGAAGGTCGGCGAGCAGCCGGCGCGCGTCATCGTCGACGTGAACGACACGGCGTTCGTCAGCAATCGCGGCAGCCGCAGCGTGTCGGTCATTCGCAAAGGTGACACCGCCGAATCGGCCCGCATCGCCGTCGGTGTCGAGCCCACGGGCATGGCCATCACGCCCTACGGCAAGACGCTGCTCGTGGTCTCCGCCACCTCGCTCGAGCGGCCTGACGTCGGCACGCTGACCGCCATCGACGTGGGCACGCTCGAAAAGAAGTGGGAGCTCGAAGTCGGTGAAGAGCCCCGCGCGGTCGCGGCGATCGCTGGAGATCGCGCGCTGGTCACGCTCTACAAGCAGGGCGAGCTGGTGGAGGTCGACCTCAAGACCGGCACCACCATCAGCGCCAGGAGCGGCATCTACGACCGCGCCAACGCTACGCGGCTCGACGGCACCGGCGGTTTCGGCGGCACGACGTCGACCTTCCGCCCCCGGGCGATGAGCGACCTCGTGGTCACCAACGACGGCAAGCGCGTGTTCGCTCCGGTGGTGTGGGCGCGTGAAGACGCCATCGGTCGCGTGCCGAGCCGCTTCGGCGGGTATTACGCCGCGGGTGGCCCCTGCAACATCGGCGCGGTCGCCACGGCCGGCATCGTGACCGTCGACACCGGCGCCGCGCCGCAGCCGCAGGTCGACGACCTCACCTCGTGCTTCACCACGGGTACCAACTCCGAGCAGAAGAACTTCCCCGCCACCACGCTCGCGTCACAGGCGGGCACGCCCGAGACCGCGATTCAGGGCCCGACGGCTGGCGTCATCGACCCGTCGGGTCAGTGGCTGATGGTGCTCTCGCGTGAATCGAAGAACATCGCCTTCATGCCGGCGTGGAAGCGCACCGGCACGAACATCGACTTCGAGACCACCGGCACGTCGGTTCGCACGGTGCAGGCCATCAACGGCGCGGGCGCCGACGGCATCGCCATCACGTCCGACTTCAAGCGCGCGTTCGTGTACAGCCAGTTTGACCACAAGCTCGAGGTCTTCAAGGGCGAAGGCACCGGCGCGGGCGCCACCATCGTTCCCGAGGCCACGATTCAGGTCGCCCAGGACATCGCGACGATGAGCCCGTCGCAGATTCAGGGCCGCAAGCTGTTCTTCGACGCGAAGGACACGCGCATGAGCTCCGCGCAGACGACGGTCGCGTGCAGCACGTGCCACCTCGAAGGCCGCGAAGACGGCCACGTGTGGAACTTCCCCGACGGTGCGCGCCAGACGCCTTCGCTGGCCGGCCGCAAGCTGCTGGCGACCGCTCCGTTCCACTGGAGCGGTGAGTTCGGCACCATCGACCAGTTCAACTCGCACACCATCATCGAGCGCATGGGTGGCGAGGGCCTCGACGCGGTCACCGCCGCGAAGCTCGATTCGTTCATCGACGCCATGCCGCTGCCCGAGAACCCGCTGCGCGTGGCCATGGCGAACACCGAGCTCGAGACGAAGGGCAAGGCGGCGTTCGAGAAGGCTCAGTGTGGCACCTGCCACAGCGGCGACGCGCTGACCGACAACAGCAACGCCGACGTCGGCACGCTGCGCCTGAGCGGCGCCAACCCGGACAACGGCGTGGTGATGAGCAAGGGCTTCAACGTTCCCTCGCTGCTCGGCATCGGCCGCACGGCTCCGTATCTCCACGACGGCTCGTCACTCACGCTCGAGGCGCGCGTGACCAACGGTGATTCGCTGCACGGCAACACCCGCGTGCTCAACGCCGAAGAGAAGACCGCGCTGGTTGCGTACCTGAAGTCGCTCTGAGTCGTGGCAGGCTGTCGCGCCAATGAAGCGACTCGTCACTTCCGCCGTGTTCGTGGGCGCGCTCCTCTCGGGAGCCGCCCTCGCGCAGTCGCCTGATGAAGACTGGGGAGCGCCTCCCAGCGCGCAACCGGTGACCCCGGCGCCCGAACCGGCGCCACTCCCTCCCGCCCCTGAGCCGGTGTCGGCGCCTGCCTACGCGCCGCAGCCGCTCTCCGTGCGGCCTGAGGTGTTGGCGCGCGTTCGCCCCAGGCAGGAACGCAACGAGCGCTCCGTGTGGGGGGCCACGCCGCTCGGCGGCGGCAATCGCGGTCAGTCGGTCATGATGGGCTTCCCGCTCATCGACGTTCGCGCGCTCTTCGGTCTGGGAGAGCGCGTCGACATCGGCCTCGGGTTCGACTCGTACTTCTTCATGATGAATCAGCCCAAGGGCATCGTGCGCGTGAACCTCGTGCACACCCAGAGCGTGGCGTTGAGCGCCCAGCTCGAGGGTGGCTACGCGTTCTTCGTGCAGCGGGCGACGCTGGAATCACGCGGCGCGCGTTGGCTCACCGGTCGCCGCAACGTCAACATCAACCCCTCGCTGGTGCTCTCGATTCAAGGTCCCGCGCCACGCGCGCCGCGCGTCTTCTTCGCAGCGCACTACCTGCTGGCGCTCGATTTCGAAGGCTATGCCTCGTCGCCGCTGGGCGGCATTCCACCGGCGGTCATCTTCGGGCACAACGGCGGCATTCGCGGCGGCGCCGAACTGCCGCTCTCGGCGCGAACCTCGTTCCTCTTCATGTTCGGCCTCGACGTTCACGGTCGTGACATCGACTCGGTGGTGATGCCGAGCGGCGGCCTGGGGCTCGTCACTTCGCTCTGACGGCGGCAAAGCGCGCTACAACGCGGCCCCTATGAAGAAGGCCACCGTTCTTGGCGCAGGCAGCTTCGGCACGGCGATGGCGCAGGTGCTGTCGGCCAATTTCGACCACGTGGCGTTGTGGGGTCGTGACGCGGCGCTCGTCGAGTCGCTCAACGCCACGCACCAGAACGCGAACTACCTGCCGGGGCTCGCGCTCTCGGAGCGCATCGTGGGCCACACGAGGCTCGACGAAGCGCTCGCGGGCGCGGAGCTCGTCATCGTCGGAACGCCGTCGCAGGCCACGCGCGAATTGCTGGGCGCTGCGCACGAGCTCATTCCCAACCGTGTGCCGATCGTCACCGTCGCCAAGGGCATCGAGAACGGCACCCTGTGCACCATGACCGAGGTGCTCGAGCAGTCGTTGCCCGAGCGCTGTCACCCGCACGTCGCGGTGTTGTCGGGCCCGTCCTTCGCGAAGGAAATGGTGCAGCGCCTGCCGACGGTGGTCACCGTCGCTGCGCGCCGTGAAGAGACCGCGCGGGAAGTGCAGCCGATGCTCGCCAGCGAGTGGTTCCGCACCTACAGCTCGAGCGACGTGGTCGGTGTGCAGGTCGGCGGCGCGCTCAAGAACGTCATCGCCATCGCCGCGGGCATGGGTGACGGCCTGGGCATGGGCCACAACACGCGCGCGGCCATCATCACCCGCGGGCTCGCCGAGATTTCCCGCATCGCGGTGAAGATGGGCGGCAACCCGCTCACGCTCGCGGGTCTGGCGGGCATGGGCGACCTGGTGCTCACGTGCACCGGCGAGCTCTCGCGTAATCGCAAGGTGGGCATGGAGCTCGGCCGCGGCCGTTCGCTCGACGACATCTTGAAGGAAATGAAGCAGGTGGCCGAGGGCGTGAAGACCGCGAAGAGCGCGCGCGATCTCTCGCTGAAGGTGGGCGTGGAGCTGCCGATCTGCGAACAGGTGTACCGGATTGCGTGGGAAGGCGCGCCGCCGAAGGCCGCGGTCGCCGCGTTGATGGGGCGTTCCCACAAGAGTGAGTTTTGAAACGGAGACTGACGATGCGGATTCTTTCACTCGCTGCGTGCTCGATGGTCGTGCTCGCCGGCTGCAAGTGCGACGACAACGTGAACCGGCGCTTCGCGAAGATCGAAGTGCTCGATGACGAAGGCAACGCGCGGAACATGGTCGAGTTCGGCCAGGTTCAACTCACCTTCAGCGCTACCAGGACGGTGCGCGTACGCAACGCGGGCACCGGCGCGCTCGAGATTTCTTCGGCTGCGTTCAGCAACCCGAAGTTCGCGACCACCGCGGTGCCCGTGAGCCTGGCGCCGAGCGAAGAGGCCATGCTGGCCTTCACCTTCAAGCCTGACGTCGCCGATCAACGCGAGACCGGTACGGCCACGCTCACCACCAACGATCCCGACCGCGGCTCGGTGCAGCTCTCGTTGGCGGGCACCGGCGTGACGGCCACCGCGATTCCCAACCCGCGCACCTTCGCGTTCGGTGAGGTCTACGCCAACGAGTTCAAGACGCTCACCTTCACCCTGACCAACTCAGGGTCCAACGAGCTCCCGGTGACGGCCGCGAAGTTCACCGGCACCGACCCTTCGCTCACTGCCGACCTCACGCCGCTGGTCAAGACGCTCGCCGGCGGTGAATCGGTGATGGTCACGCTGCGCTTCGCGCCAACCATGGCCCTCACGCTCGGCGGCACGCTCGACATCGAGTTGCCCGCGGGCGTCGGCAGTCTGTCGCTGCCCATCACCGGCCAGGGCATCGCCGCCAGGCCGAAGCTCTGCTTCCGCTTCGATGATTCGGCCTTCGAGCAGTGCACCGATGGGACCGTGGGCATGAATCTCAACGTGCCCTTCGGCGGGCTGTGCGACAGCCGCGTGTACCCGCTCGACGGAGGGCTCAGCTGCAGCCTCGACGGGGGCGCCATTCCCTACGAGCGCTCGGGCCGATTCTACGTTCGCAACGAAGGCAACACGCCGGTCAGCTACTCGATGAACATCAGCGCCGGTCAGCAAGGCCGCTGCGGCGGTGACGGTGGCATCGACTTCTTGTTCGCCAACGCGCCCCTGCTTCCCGACGGTGGTTCTCCTCCCACGTTCATGGTCCCGACGTCGAAGCTGCCCGACGCGGTGACCGACCCGACGCCGTGGGAATCAGCGCCCGTCGCCATCGTGTACCGCGCGCGCTCGGCGTGCCGTGGCGGAGACGACTCGGACCTCGCCACCATCACCTGGTCTCGCCAGGGTGAACCCATCGGCACCATGCGCCCGCCCAACACCATGCTGGCCACGCTGACCGGCACGTCGGTGCTCCCCAACCCCGAGCCCTTCCCCATCACCTTCACCGGCAATCGGCCGGTGCCGGTCGACGCGCGGCTCATCTCGAACGTGGGTGATGGCCCGGTGCGGTTGCTCTCGGTCTCGCTGCGGCAGTCGTCCGACGGAGGTTCGGTGCCTGATCAGGACTGCTCGGCGGTCGACGCGGGCCCGTGCTCGTACTTCACGTGGGTCGCCGGGCCGACGCTGCCGGTGCTCCTCGAAGGCACCACCAACCTCGGTCAGCCGGTCGACAAGGTCGTGGGCCGCATCGCCTACGGCGTCTGGACGGTCGACCCCGTCACCGACGCGGGCATGTACATCCCTCCCTCGCAGGAGCAGCGCATCTGGGCGGTGGTGAACACCACCGACCCCTACGAGCCGGTCGTCAACGTACCCATCACCGGCCGCGCGCAGTGAGCCGCGGCGTGGAGGGCCTCAGGCCGTGAGGCCCTTCATGCGCCAGGTGGTGACGCGCGAGGTGTCGGTGCGCGACTCGACGATGTTGGCCTCGGCCATTTCTTCGAGGAGCTTGAGCATTCGGCCACCGGGAATGTCGAGCGTCTGCGCCAGCCGCACCGCGGTCATGCCGTAGACCTCGCGGCGCAGCAGGCGGATGATCTCGCGTTTCATCTCGGCCTTCTTGAGGCCGTCGATGTCTTCGGTGCGCCAGGCCGAGATGATGCCGAACGCAATCAACGCCACCACCGCTATGGCGATGATGGGGTAGACGATGTGGGTGTTGTTCTCGAGCCACTCGAAGTACCGCACCTGCGCCGAGCCGACGGGCTTGACGTACCGCGGCGTGTCGTCGCCGGGCAGGCCGGGCAACCGCAGCAACTGGTTCAGCAGAAACGTGTTCACGGTTGAAAAGTGTACCCGCCCTCGCGGCCGGGAGAAGGTCTGAGCGCCAGTGGATCTCGTCATCAGCAACGCCACCGTCATCACCATGAACGCCTCGCGCGAAGTGCTGCGCGACGCCGAAGTGGTCATTCAGAACGACCGCATCGTGAAGGTCGGTGCGCCCCGCAAGGGCCGCAAGACCGGCGTTCGCCGCTCCATCGACGCGCGCGGCAAGGTCGTGCTGCCCGGGCTCATTCACAGTCACCTTCACGCCTGCCAGACGCTGTGCCGCAACGCCGCCGACGGCCTCGAGCTGCTCGACTGGTTGCGCGAACGCATCTGGCCCTTCGAAGCCGCGCATGACGCCCAGTCGCTGCGCGCTTCGGCCGACATCACCTTCATGGAGTGCATCCGCTCCGGCGCCACCTCGATTCTCGATATGGGCACCGTGCGCCACTACGACTCGGTGTTCGAGTCGGCGCGTGACTCCGGCGTTCGGCTCGTCGGCGGCAAATGCATGATGGACGCAGGGCAGGGCGTGCCCATGGGGCTGCGGGAGACGACCCAGTCGTCGCTCGACGAATCGATTCGTCTCATCGACACCTGGCACGGCACACACAACGGTCGTCTGCGCTACGCGCTGGCGCCGCGCTTCGTGTTGTCATGCACCGAAGCCCTGATGAAGCAGGTCGCGGTCATCGCCAGAGAGCGCGGCGTTCGCATTCACACCCACGCGTCGGAGAACCCGACGGAGTGTGACGTGGTTCGCCAGAAGACCGGCATGGACAACGTGGCGTACTTCAACCACATCGGCCTGCTCGGCAAGCAGACCACGCTCGCGCACTGCGTGTGGCTCACCGCCGAAGAGCAGAAGCTGCTGCGCGACACCCAGACCCGCGTCGCCCACTGCCCGAGCGCGAACTTCAAGCTGGCCTCGGGCACCGCGAAGATCCCCGAGCTGCTCCAGCAGAAGATCGTCGTTGGGCTCGGCGCCGACGGAGCGCCGTGCAACAACAACCTCGACATCTTCGTGGAGCTCCGGCTCGCGGCGCTGATTCACCTGCCCCGCACCGGCCCCACGTCGTTGTCGGCCATGCAGGCGCTCGAGCTGGCGACGCTCAACGGTGCCCGGGCGCTGGGTCTGGAAGGAGAAGTGGGCGTGCTGCAGGAAGGCGCGCGGGCCGATGTGATCACCGTCGACCTCTCGCAGGTGCACAGCACGCCCAACGCGCACGACCCCGTGTCTACGCTGGTGTACTCGGGCCAGAGCCGCGACGTGCGCGACGTCGTCGTCGACGGGCAGATCCTCATGCGTGATCGCCACCTGTTGACGATGGACGAGGCCGCCGTGCTCGAAGCCGGCCGCTCCAATGCCGCGCGATTGCTGGCGAAACTCGACTGACAGTCTTCTGGCGGCGCCCGCCGCCGATGTCGTCACCCGCTGAATCGGCTGCCCGAAAACCCAATAAGGTCGGCACCTTGTCAACTGGTGCCGCCTTTGCTTAAGCGACGCATGTCGTACACGTCAGGAGTTCCTGACGGTTTCTTGCCGGGAGAGACCGCTTTGTCGCGCAGCCTCGGGACAGTCGTATTGGCGATGTCGCTCGCGCTGAGCGGCTGCCAATGCGGTGTGTCCGAAGAGCTGCCCGAAGAAGACGCCGGCGTGGTCGACGGTGGTCGCCCGCCGCGCCGCGACGCAGGCGTGGACCCGGTCGACGTGCCCGATGCCAGCTGGCCCACGCTCTACGCGAGCGAACCGTGCGGAGAAGACATCTTCCCCGGCGCCGATGGCGGCCAGTGGATGAAGGTCGACGGCGGCTTCCGCATGGGCATCTGCATCAAGCTCTCGACGCTCACGGCTGAAGTGACGCTCGACGGGCAGCCCGAGACCAAGCCGGTCATCACCCGCTTCACCGGCGGCGGCTACGAGTCGGAGCTCACGCGCGCGCCCGATCAGCACGGCAACCTGCAGGTGAAGGTCATGCGCGGCCGCTACGACATTCTTCGTCATCAGCCGGGCGGCGTGTGGCCGTACTTCGAGGGCTTCATCGAGCACGGCTTCTGCGACATGACGAAAGACCAGGACCGCAGGTTCGACGCGCGCTCGCACCTGGTGCGCGGCGCCGTGCGCTTCGGCGGGCTGCCCTTCGTGCCCAACGCGTTCCCGCAGGACGTGTGGTTCAACGCGTACGGTTCGCCGCCGTGGCAGATGTCGATGGTGACCAGCAATGGCGGCAGCTACGAGCTGCGCATGCTCGAAGGTCTCTTCGGCATCTTCATCTCGACGCCGGCGACCTCGTTGTACGGCACCGAGCTGCGGGAGTTCTCGCTGACGCCGGGCGCGGCCATGAACCTCGTGCAGGACACGGAGTTCGACGTCGACATTCCGACCTCGGTGCTCGAAGCCGAAATCACGATGGACGGTCAGCCGTTGCCCGACGCGCGCGTGGGCAGCGACTACAAGCTGCGCTTCACCAAGCCGGGTGAGACGACGTCGTCGGTGTTCTCGCACCAGGAAGGTGGCGTTTCCCGGGTGTCGGCGCTGGTGCCCAAGGCCACCTACGGCGTCACGCTCGATTTCGAAGGGGCGCCCAACCGCACGTACCCCTCGAGCATCTTCGGCAAGCAGATTCAGGGTGGCGTCGACCTGCGCAACGATGTGTCGCTGTCGATCGACTTCCTCACCAAGCCCATCGAGGGCGGCATTCTCATCGACGGCCGGCCTCCGCTCCCGAACCCCGCGTACAACTTCCAGCTCTTCATGTACTCGATGGCCAACTCGACGCAGACCGGCGCGTACAACCTCTACGAAGTGCCGATGGAGTCGGCGTCGTTCGAGCTCAAGGCGTTCCCCGGTCTCTACTTCGTCGCGCTCGGCCTCGACGAAGGGCTGTCGCCGAACCTGGCCGGCGGCTTCTACGTCGTCGACCGCTTCTTCGAGCACTACGGCGCCAGCACGATGGCCATCAACATCGACACCGCGCGCGTCAACGGCAAGATCTCCATCGACGGGCAGCCGCCGGTGCCGGGGCGCAGGGTCGGCCAGTTCGTCTTCCGCAACCGCGCGCTCGAAGGCCAGTGGAGCTGGTTCTATGCCTCGGTGGTCCCCGGTGACGACGGCGCCTTCGAAGTGCGCCTGCCCAGGGGCGAATACGAGGTCTTCTTCAGCATCGACAACGAGACGTACCCCACCTACGCGTCGGGTCGGCTGCAGGTCGCCGCGCGGCTCTCGCTGCAGGAAGACAGCGAGTTCAACCTCGACTACCGAACCGTCGAGGTGTCGGGGCCGCTGCGCGTCGGCGGCGAAACGGTGCGCGACACCCTGGGCACGCCGGAGGTGGGGCTGCGTCTCCAGCGTCAACAGGACTTTCAGATCTACGAGTGGAACTTCAACGGCGGGCAGGACACCTACGTGCTGCGCGTGCCGGAAGGCTCGTACGCGGTCGACTTCGTGGTGCGCGAGAACGCCATCGACGGAGTTGCCTGGGGCAACGCGCCGATGGGCCTGAAGCTGAACATGGTGCCCACGCTCGGTGAGCCCTTCATGAACTTCGTGCGCTAAACACGCGCGCGTGAAGCCGGTCATCGAAGTCGATTCCATCGTGAGGGACTTCGGCGCCGCGCGCGCGGTCGACGGCGTTTCCTTCGAGGTGGCGTCGGGCGAGGTGGTCGGTCTGCTCGGCCCCAACGGCGCGGGAAAGACGACGACGTTGCGCGTGCTGGCCGGGTTGCTCACGCCGCAATCAGGCTCGGCCCGCATCGCAGGTCACGACGTGAAGACGGCGCCGCTCGAGGCGCGAAGGCACCTGGGGTTTCTGACCGCGAGCACGGGGCTCTACGAGCGGCTCACGGGCCGCGAGGTGTTGACCGTGTTCGGCCGGCTGCAGGGCTTGTCGGAAGAGGCGCTGGCCCGACGCATCGACCTGGTCGGCGCCGAGCTGGAGCTCACGCCCTTCCTCGACAAGCGCTGCGGGGCGCTCTCGAGCGGGCAGAAGCAGCGCATTTCCATCGCGCGGGCGGTGGTTCACGACCCCGCGGCGTACGTGCTCGACGAACCGACGGCCACGCTCGACCCGGTGGCGTCACGCGACATTCTCGAGCTCGTGCAGCGGGCGAAGGCGCGGGGCAAAGCCGTGCTCTTCTCGACGCATCGAATGGAAGAAGCCCAGTACCTCTGCACGAGACTGGTGTTCATGCGCGGAGGCCGCGTCGTGGCGCGCGGCACCGCGACCGAGCTGCTGCAACAGAGCGGAAAAGCGGAGCTCACCGACGCGTTCCTCCACTTCGCCGGGGCCCTGCCGTGAGCGCGTGGCGATTGCTGCTGCACAAAGAGCTGCTCGACATCGTGCGAGATCGCCGCACGCTCGCGTTGACGGTGTTGTTGCCGGTGCTGCTGTACCCCGGGCTGCTGCTGTTGATGAGCGGCATCATCGCGGCCGGCAGTCAGCGCCTGAAGAACGAGCAGCTGACGGTGGCCGTCGTCGGCGATGCCACGAAGGCGCTGCTCTCGCGCCGCGACGCACCGGCGAAGACCACGTACGAGTTCATGTCGCGCGAAGAGGCCGAGGCGAAGCTGCGCGCGCAGAAGCTCGCCGCTGCCGTCGTCGCACCCCAGGCCACGCAGCAGCACCTCGACGAAGGCGGTCAGGCGTCGGTGCAGGTGCTCTACACGCGCCGCTTCGACCGCTCCGTCGAAGCCCTCGAGCGCCTCAAGCCGGTGCTCGAGTCGCTCAACGCGGAGACGCTCAAGGTGCGGCTCGAAGCGCGTCAGCTCGAGCCCGGCTTCGTACAACCGGTGAAGCTCGAGGCCGTCGACCTCGACTTCCAGAAAGACCTGGGGCCGCTGCTCGCCTCGCGGCTGCTGCCCATCGTGCTGCTGATGATGCTGATGATCGGCGCGCTCTACCCGGCGGTCGATCTCACCGCCGGCGAGAAGGAGCGCGGCACGCTCGAGACCCTGCTGGTCGCCGCGGTGCGCCCCGTCGACGTGATGGCCGCGAAGTACCTCACCGTGGCCATCGTGGCCGTGGTGTCTGCGCTCGCGAACCTCGCCGCCATGGGCCTCACCTTCGGGGTCGGTCTTTCGATGGGGCCGGTCAACACCACGTTCCGGCTCGGCATCACGCAGGTGCTGGTGATGCTCGCCTGTCTGGTGCCGGCGGCGCTGCTCTTCGCGGGTGTTTCGCTCGCGGTGTCGTCGACGGCGCGCACCTTCAAGGAAGGCCAGTCGCTGATGACGCCTGTTCTTCTGGTGGGGCTGGCGCCTGCGCTGCTCAGCCAGATGCCGGGCATCGAGTTGACGAACGTGACCGCGTTGATACCGCTGCTCAACGTGGCGTTGCTGATCAAGGCCTCGGTGCTGGGGAACGCCACCGCGCTTCAGGTGTTACTGACCGTGGGGTCGGTGCTGGCGTTCGCCTTCATCGCCCTCAAGGCCGCTGCAAGTGCCTTCAACAGCGAGGTTTTCCGCTTCGGCGGGAAGGGAACTGGAACGCAATCGAAGCCCTCTAAACCCGTGTAGACTTCTGAACGTTTCAGTCTCTCTCAAGACCCCGCAGCACCCGGAGAACCAACTCCCATGTGGCAACGCTTTCGGCGCGCGATGCGCAGCTTCGTCGGCTTCTTCGTCAGCACCATCGAGGACCCGGAGCTGATCCTCGAGCAGAACATTCGCGACCTGAACGATCAGGTTCCGAAGATGAACGAGTCGATCGCGATGGTGCGCGCCAACGTGACGCTGCTCGAGAAAGAGAACGAGAAGTACAAGCGTGAGGTCGGCGACCTGACGGCCAAGGTGAAGGCGGCCATTCAGGGCGGTCGTGACGACCTCGCGGCGCAGTACGCCACGCGCCTGCAGATGGAAAAGGGAGCGCTCTCGCGCAACGAAGCGCAGCTGGCGACCGCGCGCTCGGCCTACGAGAAGGCCTTGAACGTGAAGAAGGCGTTCATGCGCGAGAAGGACAAGAAGACCAACGAGGCGATGAACGCCATTCGCGACGCGCGCCGCGCCAAGTGGCAGTCGAAGGTCGCCGACGCCATGGAGAGCTTCGAAGTCGGCGGCATCGACGCCACCCACGACGAAATGCTCCGCAAGGTCGAAGAGCAGACCGCGGTCAACGAGGCGCGCATGCAGATGGCCCTCGAGTCCGTCGACACGCAGTCGATGAAGATCGAAGAAGAGGCCGAGGCGCTGCAGGCCGCGGAGCTGGTGAAGCAGTTCAAGATGGAGATGGGTCTCGACAGCCCGGCACCGGTGTCGGACGTGTCCAACGGTGGTGAGAAGACCATCGGTAAGAAGGTCGAGGTCAAGTAACGCAGTCGTCGTTACAAGGTTCCGCCGTGAGCGAGAGCGCGAGCAGTCCCCGGAAGCGACGTCGTCCCGTCGGCCGGTGGCTGCTCGGCTCGTTTCTGGTGTTGCTCGCCGCGGGTTCGGTGGTCGCCGCCGAGCTCGGTTGGGTCGAGAAGCTCCGCCTGCGAATTCACCCGCGCGCGCCTCGACTGACCGCCGGTGATTTTCCCGCCGGCGTGATGGCGCCCATCGACGACGTCACGCGAATCCCCACGCGGCCGCTGGTCATCGGGCTCGTTCCGCGCGGCAGCACGTCTCCCATGTTGTGGGCCGCGGGCGATGCCGAACGTGTCGGGCTCTTCCGCGCCGGCTACGCCATCGACGTCAAGGTCGAGCGCTTTCAGCGCGACGACGACCTCCGCAAGGCGCTCATTCGTGGCGGCGACAACGGCGGTGTCGACATGGCGGCGTTGCCCGTGTCTTCACTGGCGATGAGCGCGTCGTTGTTGCGCGATTCAGCGCCGCGCGTCGTCATGCTGCTCGGCCGCAGCCGCGGGCACGAAGTGGTCGTCGGCAAGAACATCGCTTCGTTGCAGGCGCTCGCCGGCAAGCGCATCGGCGTCGAAGACCGCTCGTCAGCCTGGTACCTGTTGTTGTGGAGCCTCTCGCGCGTCGGGCTCTCGATGCGCGACGTGAAGCTGGTGCCGCTCGACGACGCGTACAGCGCGGGCGCAGCGCTGCGGCGCGCCGACATCGACGCGGTGGCCGGCTTCAAGGGCGACATGGAGAGCGCGATGCGCGAGCTGGGCGCGAAGGAGCTCTCGTCGACGGCAGACGCGCCGCATCTGACGGCGACGGTGCTGGTGACGCGCGGTGACTTCGCGGCGCGCTACCCCGACGCGCTGCGCCGCGTGATTCGTGGCGTGCTCGACGCCAACGCGCAGACGCTCAAGGACCGCACCGATACCGCGCGCGTGCTGGGCACGCTGGCTCCGCAGCTCGGTGACCCGATGGAGGCCATCGCTGCCGCGCCGCCGGCGACGTTGAAGGAGAACCTCGCGTTCTTCGGAATCGCAGATGAGGCACCGGTCACCTACGCGGAGTTGTTCACCAGCGCGGAGGCACTCAACCGGAAGCTCTTCGCCGCGCCGCCCGGCCCCGAAGCTGAAGACACTGTCGACCTGGGTCCCCTCAAGTACGTTGCTCAGCCGCAAACACCGTGACCACTCCTCCCAAGACGCGCAGCAGTTTGAGAGCCGCCCTCGCCATGCCGGCCAACGCCTTCGCGCTCGCCGCCGGAGGGGTCGCTTCGGCGGCGACCGGTGACTGGATTCCCCTCGCCGCCGCGGCCGGCGGTTCACTCGTCTATTCCGTGCTGCTCTCGATGCTGCCGTCGTTCCGCCGCGCTGTGCGCGCGAACCTCGAAGCGCAGGTGTTAAGCGACGTGGCGACGCCCGAGGAGCGGGAAGCGCGCTTGTCCGAACTGGCGCCGTCACAACGCCAGCACTACGACGTGCTGCGCGAGCTGCGAGATCGCATTCTCGAGAGCTACACGCGCATGCCGGGCGGCCGGGTGCTGGCCGCTTCGAGTGAGCGCCGGCTCGACGCGCTGCTGACCAGCTTTCTGCGGTTGATTGGAACGCTCAACAGCTACCGCAAGTTCCTCAACGCCACCGACCGCCGCGGCATCGAAGACGAGCTGCGCATGCTCGAGTCGGAGCTCACCGGCGAAAAGAACGAGCGCCTCAAGGAAGTGAAGGCGCGCCGCGTGGAGATCTTGAAGAAGCGCGTGGCTCGCTTCGTCCAGGCTGAAGAGAGCCGGGAAGTGGTGAGTCATCAGCTCGCCAGCATCGAGGATGTCTTGAGGTTGACCCACGAGCAGTCCATCGCGATTCGTGACCCCGAAGTGGTGAGCCGTCAGCTCGACGCGCTCACTGCCGAGGTCACCGCGACCGAGGAGACCGTGAAGGAAATGGAGCAGTTCATGCAGGTCACCGAGGAGTTCTCGTCGACCGTTTCGCTGCCGTCGTCGGAGCGCGTGCGATGAAGCGGGCGTTGCTGGTGGTGCTGGTCGCGGTGTTCGCCGTGGGCTGCGCGAAGTGCGGAAAGTCTCCGGTGGCGAAGGCCACGCCGGTGGAGCGCGTGATTCCCCGGGGCGCGGTGGCGGCGGTGATGGTGCCGTCGGTGGGCACCTTCGGTCAGAAGCTGAAGATCGTCGAAGCCCTCAAGGTGTCGGGCTTCGTGGCGCAGCTGCAGGGCTTCAATGACGGCAAGGTGTTCGGCGACGCGCTGGTCGCGGAGCTCGGCATCGACGTTCGAAGCGCGGACGCCCTGGCGAAGGCGGGCATCGACGGTTCGCGCGGTGCGGCGTTCGCGGTGTTGGCGACCAGTCACATGTACCTCGCGCTCCCCGTGAACGACGAAGCCAGGTTTCACGAGGCCTTCGCCGCGCTCGTGCTGCGTCGCCTCGGTGCGGCGGTCGAAGGTGAACTCAAGGCTGGTGAGTTGTCGGTGAAGACCTTCAGCGCGCGTGCCGGTGAGCCGGCGCGCGCGGGCTATGTGGTGGCGAAGGGCTACGCGCTCATCACCGACGCGTCAGGCATCGGTCAGCTCGCGGGGCTGGCGTCGTTGACCGACAGCGACGCCTTGAGCGGTGACCGCGACTACGTGCTGCGGTTGCGCGAAATGCCGAGCGAGCGTGACGTGGTGGCGTGGGTGCCGCTGGGGTCGCCGGCGCTCTTCCGCGGGCCGGTGTCTGCGGCCATCGGCGCAGCCACGCTGACCACTTCGGGGCTCGCGGTGGTCGTCGACGCTTCGTGGAAAGACGACGGTACCCGCTTCGCCGCGCTCAACGCCGAGAAGGGCGACGACAACCTCGGCTACCTGCCGCGCGATGCGTTTCTGGTGACGCGCTTCAACGGCGACCCCGCGAAGTTGCACCCCTGGGTGAAGCAGCTGTTCGGCCCGTACCTCGCGCGCGCCTTCGACCAGGGCAGCTTCGATGTGAAGTCTGAAGTGCTCGAGCAACTGAAACCGGGCGCCGTGGTGTCGCTTTCGCTCAGTGAGAAACCGCCGATGGGCAGCGGCATGCCGGCGCTCGACCTTCGGCAGACCAACCCGTTCTCGTTCGCGCACCTGTCGGGCGTGGCGCAGGTGAAGTCGCCCGACGCCATCGTGCCCACCTTCGAGAAGATCATCGCGGTAGCGCCGAAGTTCGGGGCGCAGATGGAGCTGCGCACGCGTGACGACGGGCAGAAGGCGATTCTCACGACGTATTCGGCGGGTGAGGGCGTGCACTTCGCGCCGAAGGGCGACCGCGTGTTCTTCGCCTCTCCGGTGCAGCGGCTCGACGCCCTGGTGAAGAGTGATGGCAAGGCCGGTGCGCCGGTCGCGGGGCTGACCGACGACGCCGTTTCACTGGTCATCGACCTGCGAAAGCTGGCGACCTCGGTGCGTGAATTGCCCGACAGCGCCTGGGGCCTGGGCGGCTTCGCGATGAAGGCCACAACCGTGCGTTGGCTCGACGCGACGAACGATCTCAAGTCCATCGCGGTGTCGGCGTCGGTGAAGGAAAAGGTCGTGCGCGTCAACGCGCGGCTCGACCTCGGGGCGCCGTGATCACCGTCGAGAGGTTGTCTCGCAGCTACGACGACGGCGCGCGCGGCAGGGTTCGTGTGCTCGACGGTGTGAACCTTCACGTCGCCAGGGGCGAGTTCGCGGCCATCGTCGGGCGGAGCGGGGCGGGCAAGTCGACGCTGTTGCACGTGCTCGGCGGCCTCGACGCCGAGTTCACCGGAGACGTTCGCGTCGCCGGCACGTCGCTGCGTGGCCTCGACGACGCCGCGCTCGCGCGGTTTCGCAACGAGACGGTGGGCTTCGTCTTTCAGTTCTTTCATCTCGTCGGCGGGCTCTCGGCGCTCGAGAACGTGCTGCTGCCGGCGGCGTTCGGTGGCAGTCGCGCCGACGAAGCGAAGGCCCGCGAGGCGCTCGCGCGCGTAGGGCTCGCCGAAAAATCGGAGCGGCTCCCGTCTCAATTGTCCGGCGGAGAACGTCAACGCGTCGCCATCGCCCGCGCGCTCTTCAACCGGCCGCAGGTGCTGTTGTGCGACGAGCCCACCGGCAACCTCGACGCGCAGACCGCCGACGAGATCATCGCGTTGTTCAAGCAGCTGAACGCCGAAGGTCTGACCATCGTCGCCATCACGCACGAAGATCGGCTGCGCGCCGCGGCCTCGCGCGTCATCACGCTGGAAGACGGCGCCCTGAAGTCTGCCGTCTCTGCCGGGGACCGCGGTCAGGCGGTGGGACCGACCCCGTCACCGCGAACGAACTTCGCGGGCTTCGGCAGGCTCGTCCGACTCCAACTCTCGCGAGATCGTCGGGGCGCGCTCGCCTCGAGCTTCGGCATTTCGATGGGCATCGGCGCGCTCGTCTTCTTCGTGGCGTTGGGCCTCGGTGTGGGCCGCGTGATTCGCGAGAAGGTCTTCCCGCTCGACATCAAGCTCGTCGAAGTCATCCCCTCGCAGCTGTCGATCGGCCTGTTCGGCGGCAAGCTCGACCAACCCGCGGTGGACCGCCTCGGCTCGATGCCCGGCGTCGAGCGCGCGTACCGGAAGATGAACGTGCGCGTGCCCGCAGTGAGCTTCTACGACGGTGACTTCTTCGGCCGTCGAATCCGCATGGGCATCGAGGTGCTCGCGGTCGGAGTCGACGCGGAGCTGGTGAAGCGCGACGTGCAGCAGGGCGACTTCAGCGACCCCGGCGTGGGCAAGCCGATTCCGGGCGTCGTCGCCTCGCGGCTGCTGGAGATCTACAACAAGACCTTCGCGCCGGCCCGCTCACTGCCGCAGCTGAGCGGCAACATGCTCATCGGCTTCCAGTTCCCCGTCGATTGGAACCGGAGCTTCGTCGCGCCCGCGAAAGGCGCGAGCAGCGCAGCCCCGGCGCAGGTGGTCGGCGTTTCAGATCGCGGTCTGCTCGCCGGCATCACCATTCCGCTCGACGTCGCCAGACGCCTCAACCGCGAGTTCAACGAAGACGCCGAGACGTTCACCGCCGTCACGCTCGAGGCGAAGTCACCTGACGACGTGCCCGGTATCGTCGCCGCGGTCAAAGACATGGGTTTGCGCGTCGACGACCAGGAGCGTCGTCTTGCCGAGAACGCGGGGGCCGCGGTCACCATCACCACGTCCGCGATGGCGCTGCTCTCGGCGCTCATCTGTCTGCTGGCGGCCTTCAACATCGCGCATGCCTTGTCGGCTTCCGTTCGCGCGCGCGAAAAAGAGCTCGGCGTGATGCGCGCGGTCGGAGCGCGTCGCACCGACATCTTCCGGCTCGTGCTCGCCGAGGCCGCGCTGCTCGGCATCGCCGGAGGGCTCACCGGGACGCTCATCGCGCTCGGCGCCGCGGCCGGTGTGGATATGCTGTCGGCCCGCGTGCTGCCCGATTTCCCGTTCAAGCCCGACAGCTATTTCCTCGTGCCGCTGTGGCTGCCGGTGGTGGGGCTCGGCCTGGGCGTCATCGCGGCCATCGGCGGTGCGTGGTTGCCCGCGCGCCGCGCCTCGAAGGTCGACCCGGCGCGCGTGCTCGCGGGGCAGGGCACGTGAAGACACACCTGCGCACGGCCGCCGTCGCGCTCTTCGCCGTGTTCCTCCTCTGGCTCTACGGCGGTGACGTCGTGCGGTGGGGTCGGCTCCAGGCCGCGCCGGTCGCGGTGATGAACGACGCGCCGTTGCTGCCGCTGGGGCTGTTCGGCACCGTCGTGGCGTGCGCGCTCCTGGCAGCGCTCTCCACGCGCCTCACGAAGAAGGCGTTGCTGCCGCCGCGCGTCGCGAAGTGGGTCCCCGTGGTCGCCGTGCTGCTTCCGCTGATCGACTTCGTGGTCATCTCGTCGCGCAGCAGCTTCGTGCAACCCGAAGAGCTGCTCATTGGCGCGGCCAACAGCGTCGCTCAGGCCGCCGCCGAGAACTCGGGAACGCAGGTCGTGGCGCGAGAGCCGGCGGTGCTCGAAGCCGCCGTGGCTCCCTTCACTGACGTGCCGATCTTCGTGAAGGGCGAACGCGTGCCGAACTGGAAGGTTCAGTTGCGCGAAGGTTGCAGTGGTCCCGCGGCCGATGCGCGCGACGCCACGCCGGGAACCATCGTGTATTGCGTGTCGGTCGACCGCCGTCAGGCGTGGGTGAATGTCGTCGCCACTGCCGCCGGTCATACCTTCGGCGAGGTCGCCATGTCGGGGCTCGAAGCGCCGTGGGTGGCGGCCGTGCAGCTCGACCAGCCGTAGCCAGTGTGCGAAGCGCCTACACCCGAGGCGCGGCTCGATTTCTGACGTGGGCTGTTTTTGACCGCGTTACGCTCGCGGCGCTTTGTCGACCGCCCCCAAACGACAGCCGATTCCCTTCGGAAAGTACCTGCTGCTGGACCGCGTCAACATCGGCGGCATGGCCGAAGTGTGGCGCGCCAAGACCTTCGGCGCTGGCGGCTTCGAACGCATCGTGGCGATCAAGCGCATTCTCCCGAACATCGCGGAGGATGAAGAGTTCATCACGATGTTCATCGACGAGGCGAAGATCACCGTTCAGCTCAATCACGCGAACATCGCGCAGATCTACGAGCTGGCGAACCTCTCGAACTCCTACTTCATCGCCATGGAGTACGTGTCCGGCAAGGACATGCGCGCGGTCTTCGATCGCTGCCGCAAGCGTGGCGAGCCCGCGCCGATTCCGCTCACCTGTTACGCCATTGCCCAGTGCTGCGAGGGCCTCGACTACGCCCACCGCGCGAAGGACAAACAGGGCCGCGACATGGGCATCGTTCACCGCGACGTCTCGCCGCAGAACGCGCTCATTTCCTACGACGGCGAGGTGAAGGTCATCGACTTCGGTATCGCCAAGGCTGCGGGCAAGGCGACGAAGACGCAGGCCGGCATTCTCAAGGGCAAGTTCGGCTACATGAGCCCGGAGCAGATCCGCGGGCTCCCGCTCGACGGCCGCAGCGACATCTTCGCCATCGGCGTGTGCCTGTACGAGATGCTCACCGGCGAGCGGCTGTTCGTCGGCGACTCGGACTTCTCGGTGCTCGAGAAGGTGCGCAAGGTCGAGGTGCTGCCGCCCTCGCACTTCAACCGCAAGATCCCCGAGCAGCTCGAGAAGATCGTGATGAAGGCGCTCGCCAAGGACGTCGACGATCGCTACCAGCACGCCAGCGAGCTCGGCGAAGACCTGCGCGCGTTCATGTATTCGACGGGCAACGCCTTTGCGCGCAAGGACCTCGCGGCCTTCATGAAGGCCACCTTCGCGGAGGACTACGAGAAGGAGAAGGCGCGCATCTCGGAGTACGTGGAGGTGAAGGCACCCGAGGGCATGCTGGCCGCGATCGAGATGGGGTACGGCGTGGGGACCGTGCCCGCGCCGAACGCCGGGGCGCCGAACGCCAGCGCCGTGACCGCGGTGCCCACGTCGGTGCCCATCAGCCCGCAACCCGGTGGTCTGCCGCCCACCGTGCGCCCGATGCCGCCCACGCTCACGCCGTCGGCAGGCGCGCCGGTCACGCGACCGCCCAGCCTCACCAGCATGCCTCGGCTCACGGCCGTCGCGCCCATGCTCACCAACGGCAAGGAAGAGCACGAGTCGACGGTGCTGGCCGACGGCATCGGCGGTGGCCCTCCGTTCGATGACCCGGCGACCAACCCCGGCGGCGGTCCGCAGCAGCGGCCCGACCCCACGCGCGCCATCAACATCCGCAACCGCCCGGGTGGCAACTTCGCCGAAGAGCTGGCGACGGATCCCGGTCGCCCTGCGGTGCCTGCGCCGGTGATTCGTCAGCCGCCGGTGGTGACCTCGGTGCCCGAGCGGCGCCCGACGCGCAACGTGGCCCCCATTCCCCCGGCCGCGGACACCGCGCCCACGCTTGCGGGTGTGTCGTCGCAACGCGTGGCCCCGGCGGTGGCGCAGACCAACGCAGACCTCCCGACGCAGGCGCCTGCACCGAACAACATGAAGCTGATCGTGGTGCTGGTCGGCATCATCGCGGTGCTGATCATCGCGGTGGCTGCGGTGTGGGCGTTCAAGCCCGCCGCGAACGGCCTCCTCATGATCACCGTGCCTGACGGCGCGAAGAACGTGACCGTCAACATCAACGGCAAGGACGTGGTCGACGACAACGGCCAGCCGTTCACTGACTGGCCGCAGATTCGCCCGGTGCCGGTCGGCAAGGTGACGGTGCTCATCAAGGCGCCCGGCTACGAGCCGCTCACGCAGACCATCGACGTGAAAGAAGGCAACGAGCCGACCCAGCTCACCAAAGAGCTGAAGAAGAAGTCGCCCTGAAGCGTTAGCGAGAACACATGGCACGCAAGAAGACGAATGACCCGCTGGCGGCGCTGCCGTCGTGGGCGCAGAAGCTCGCCCAGCGGTACTACACGCGCACCGTCAGCACCTTCGTGGTGTACGGCGCCGTTCGTGATCTCCAGCCCGTCACCCGAGAAGACGGCGGGAAGGACTTCCAGAACCTCAAGCAGTTCTTCTCCGAGGAGCTGTTCGGCGGGAGAGATCACGTCGTCTTCTACGACCGCAGCTCCGGCATTCGCGCCGCGCAGCCCGAGACCCAGAAGGACCTCGTGCGCGTGCTGCAGGGCTACGACACGCTCTACGGCACCGATTTTTCGAAGGTGATGCCGCGCGACCCCGGCCGCGCGTTGCAGGTGCTCGAGAACTACCTGCGCATGAAGGTGAGCGACGGGAAGTCCCTCGCGCTGGTCATCGACTTCGCAGAGACCATCGCGCCGGCGGGCGACATGGCGCACCTGCAGGCCGAAGACAGGTTCGTGCTGGCGACGCTCGTGAAGTGGGCGAGCGACCCGCAGTTCCTCGGCGGCGATCTCTCGATCGTGCTCATCACCGAGAACCTCGCTGATCTCTCGCCGCGGCTCTCGCGCAACCCGTACGTCGCCAACCTCGAGCTCACGCTGCCGACCGAAGAAGAGCGGCTGGAGTTCGTGAAGTGGAAGCTCGAGGGGCAGAAGCTGCAGTCGGTCAGTGACGTGCCGATCGCCGCGCTGGCCAAGATGACGGCCGGTCTCTCACGCATCAACCTCGACCGGCTGCTGACCGAGGCGATGGAAGCCGGTCAACGCATCACCGCCGAGACGTTGAAGGACAAGAAGAAGGAGATCATTCAGGCCGAGTGTCACGGTCTGCTGGAGTTCATCGAGCCCGAGCACAACCTCGACGTGGTGGCAGGTCACGCGCGCGCGAAGAAGATGCTGCGCGATGCCTCGAGCATGCTGAAGAAGGGCCGCATCGAGGTGATGCCCATGGGCTACCTGGTGAGTGGCCCGGTCGGTACCGGCAAGACCTTCATGGTCACGTGCTTCGCCGGTGAGATCGGTGTGCCGTGCGTGAAGTTCCTCAACTTCCGCAGCCAGTGGCAGGGCGTGACCGAGGCGAACCTCGAGAAGATCTTCAACCTGCTCAAGGCGCTCTGGCCGGTGGCGGTGATGATCGACGAAGCCGACGCCTTCCTCGGAGATCGCGACGCCGGCGGCGACTCGGGCACCTCGAGCCGCATCTTCGCGTCGATCGCCAGCTTCATGGGCAACACGGCGTACCGCGGGAAGATCGTCTGGTTCCTGCTCACGTGCCGACCCGATCTGCTGCCCATCGACCTGAAGCGCCAGGGCCGTGCAGAAGAGCACCTCGCGTTGTTCTACCCGCAGACCGATGCCGAGCGCGTCGAGCTGTTCACCGCGATGCAGAAGAAGACGAAGGTGAAGGTCGACTTCCCTGACTTCGCGAAGTTGACCAACAGCCACCCGTATTCCGGTGCTGACATCGAAGCGATTCTGGTGCGTTCAAAGTTCCGCGCGGTGATGGACGGCCGGGAGGACGTGACGACGGCCGACGTGGAAGCCGTGGTGAAGGACTTCGTGCCGCCCAGCTACCCGCTGGAGATCGAACTGCAGAACCTCGTGGCCGTGCAGGAATGCACGTCGCGGGAGCTGCTGCCTGAAGCGTTCCAGAAGCTCGAGCGCGACTTCGT
>QFQP01000051.1 GCA_003243425.1 Archangium gephyra
GTGTCGAAGACCGGCTGCAGCTTCGTGACGCCGGTGGCCACCTACGGCCGTGAGTTCGACCTGCTCAAGCGCGACGGCGGGCAGCTCTTCCTCGGCGCCCGACCGGCCGACGGAGACATGGGCCGCGAGGACAAGCGCCCGACGGCACTCGGCGCCGCGCTCGTCAAAGCGAAGTCATGAAAAAGCCCCGGAGCTCACCAGGAGCGCCGGGGCTTCGAGCTCGAGCGGCGACTTCTTCAGCTCAGGCGCGACAACAGCTGCTGACGGATGAGCTCGAGGGTCTTCGGCATGCGGTCACCGAACTGCTCGAAGAACGACTTCTGGCTCTCGAGCTCGACCTTCCACTCGCCCTCGTCGATGTGCGTCGCCTCGTCGACGGTGTCGGCCGAGATCTCGAGGCCCGACAGGTCGATGTGCCCCTGCTTGGGCACCCAGCCGAACATGGTCTCCTGCGCGCCGACCTTCCCCTGCGCGCGGTCGAGGATCCACTTGAGCACGCGCATGTTGTCGCCGAAGCCCGGCCACAGGAACTTGCCGTCCTTGCTCTTGCGGAACCAGTTCACCATGAAGATCTTCGGCGGGTACGGCACCCGCTTCTGCATCTCGAGCCAGTGCTGGAAGTAGTCGGCCACGTTGTAGCCAGCGAAGGGCAGCATCGCCATCGGGTCGCGGCGCACGACACCCTGCTGACCGACCGCGGCGGCGGTGGTCTCCGACGCCATCGTCGACCCCAGGTACACGCCGTGGGCCCAGTTGAAGCTCTGCATCACCAGCGGCACCGTGGTGCTGCGACGGCCGCCGAAGATGATGGCCGAGATCGGCACACCCCGCGGGTCGTTCACGTGGCTCGAGAGAATCGGGTTGTTCGACGCCGGCGCGGTGAAGCGCGAGTTGGGGTGCGCGGCCTTCTCGGTGCTGCCCTTCTTCCAGGGCTGGCCCTTCCAGTCGGTGAGCTCTTCGGGCACTTCGCCGTCGAGCCCTTCCCACCAGACCTCGCCGTTCTTGGTGACCGCAACGTTGGTGAAGATCGTGTTCTTGCTGATGGTCTTCATCGCGTTGGGGTTCGACTTCATGTTCGTACCCGGCGCGACGCCGAAGTAGCCGTTCTCGGGGTTCACGGCCCAGAGGCGGCCGTCTTCACCGACGCGCAGCCACGCGATGTCGTCGCCGACGGTGTACACGCGCCAGCCGTCGAAGCGGCGCGGAGGAATCATCATCGCGAAGTTCGTCTTGCCGCACGCCGACGGGAACGCCGCCGCCACGTAGGTCTTGTTGCCGTCCGGATCTTCGACGCCGAGGATCAGCATGTGCTCGGCGAGCCAGCCTTCCTTCTTGCCGAGGTAGCTGCCGATGCGCAGCGCGAGGCACTTCTTGCCCAGCAGCGCGTTGCCGCCGTAGCCGGAGCCGAACGACCAGATCGCGTTGTCCTGCGGGAAGTGGCAGATGCTGCGGCGGTCAGGCGAGAGGTCTCCCGTGCAGTGCAGGCCGCGGTTGAAGTCGTTGCTGTCGCCGAGCATGTCGAGCGCGGCCTTCCCCATGCGCGTCATGATCTGCATGTTGAGAACGACGTAGACGGAGTCGGTCAGCTCGATGCCGATCTTCGAGTGCTCCGAACCCAGCGGGCCCATGCAGTACGGAACCACGTACATGGTGCGGCCCTTCATCGAACCCTTGAACCAGCCGCGCAGCTCCGCGTACGCCTGATCAGGCGCCTTCCAGTTGTTCGTCGGGCCCGCGTCTTCCTTGTTCGGCGTGCAGATGAACGTGAGGTGCTCGACGCGCGCGACGTCGTTGGGGTTGCTGCGGTGCAGGTAGCAGCCGGGGTGCTTCTCCTGGTTCAGCGGCTGGAGAATGCCCTTGCTGACGGCGAACTCGGTGAGGCGCTTGCGCTCTTCTTCGCTGCCATCACAGAAGACGACGTTGTCGGGCTCGCACAGCGCGGCCATCTCCTCGACCCAGCTGAGGAGGTTCTTGTTGGTGGTCAGATTCGTGCTGACGTTGGGCATGCGTCGTTGCTCGCATTTCGATGCGCGGCATTCAAGCGCGGCGTGCTCATGGGCTCGTTCAGTGGGGCTTGTCTGAACGCAGCGCGTCGAAGATCTTCGAGGAGAAATGTCGCTTTCGACGCTCTGCCTCTCGTGCGGTCTGTGCTGCGACGGCACGCTGTTCCGGCAGGTGGCCATCACGCCGGAAGAGCGGGTGCGCCTCGAGGAGTTACGCATCGGTACCGGGCGAAAGCGCGGGGGCGACGTGATGCCGCTGCCGTGCGGAAAGCTGGTCGGCACGTGCTGCTCCATCTACGAGGCGCGGCCCGGCGGGTGCCGCCGTTTCGTGTGCGCGCTCGGCCGGCGCCTTCAGGGCAACGAGTTGTCGTTGCACGAAGCGCAGTTGCACGTTCGTGACATGCACGAACGTCTGGAGGTGTTGCGGCAGGCGCTGGGTCTGGAGTCGTCGTCGATGATTCTGCGCACCGCGCGAGAGGCGATCGACGGCGCGGCGCCAGTGCCAGACGGCGTGACCGAGGCGTTCAAGCGCGTGGAAGACCTCCGCTACGAAGTGTTCATGCCGCCGCCGCAACCGGAGTGAACGATGCGTCTGCTCGCGCTGCTCGCGCTGTCGATTCTCGGTGGCGAGGCCGCGCCAGACGCGTCGTCGGTGTTCCTGCTTGATCTCCGCTTCGACAACGGTGCGTCGATCTGCAGCGCGGTGCTGGTGAGCCCGCGCGTGGTGTTGACCGCCGCGCACTGTGTCGACCCGGTGTTCCACGGCGCGAACTCGTTGACGGTGCGTGCCATCAACAAGCCCGACACGTCGAACCTCATGCAGTCCGACGCCATCGACGTGACGCTCATTTCGCGCCACCCGCAGTGGAATCCGGCTGATCAGGAAAGTGCGTTCGATGTCGCGACGCTGTTGCTGTCGCGCGCGCCGGTCGACGTGACGCCGGCGACGTTGGCGCGAAGTGCTCCGGCGCCCGGCACCACGTTGAAGATCTTCGGCTACGGCCGTACGAGCGTGAATGCGGGCTCGACCAGCGGTGTACGCCGCGCGGTGACCACGCCGATGACTGCACTGCGCGCCGCGGAGTTCGAGTTCGGGAGCAGCGGGACCGCCGGCATCTGCGCCGGTGATTCGGGAGGCCCGTCGTTCGTGAATGGTGAGCTCGTCGGCATCCACTCGCGGACGGAATCGTCGTCGTGCGGCACCGGCGTCGACATACGCGTCGATGTCCACCTGTCGTTCATCGACTCGTTCATCGCCGCGAATGATCCACCGCTGTGTTCGGCAGACGGTCGTTGCGCGAGCGGTTGCGACGACCACGATTGTCCGATCGTCGAAGTGCCTGATGCGGGTGTTCCCGCTGAACCTGTTGATGCCGGTGTCGTTGTTCCGGAGCCGGTGAGCGGCGGCTGTTCTTCGGCGCCGGTGACTTCGTTGCTGGCCGCGCTGTTCACGTTGCGACGTCAGCAACGTCGACGACGCGCGGAGTTCCGTCGCGCACTGGATCATTCAGGAAGACTTCTTTGGTCCCGATGACGAGGCGCGACTCATGAACGGATTGTCGCGTCTCGGCGTGTCGTGGTCGCTCTACGACGCGTCTGCGTCGTTCGATGATCCCGTGATGTGCATGGGCTCGCCGAAATTGAAGAAGCACGGTTGGTCGCCGGGTGGCTTTGACCTCTCGCACGTGTCGTTCGAAGCGCAGTGCGCGAAGTGGGGCGCGCACCTTCTCAACAGCGGTTCCGCGGTCACGCGCGTGGGCGATGCAGAGTTCCTGGCTGAACGCGCGTTCGTTCGTCCGGTCGACGACTCGAAGTCGTTCAGCGGTCGGGTGATGACGCGCGACGAGTTCCTCGCGCTGCCGAAAGACGCCCTGGTGCAGCTCGCCGAGCCTCGCGAGATTCTCACCGCGTCGCGGTTCTGGAGTCTTCGCGGCGAAGTCGTCGCGCACAGCGTGTACGCGCGTGGTGGATAGCCGTGGTTCTCGCCTGACGTGTCGCTCGAAGCGCTCGCGTTCACGAGAGCGCGCGTCGCTGAATGGTCGCCGCGCGACGCATTCGTCATCGACGTCGCCGAGACGCGCACGGCGTGCGAATCATCGAACTCAACACGTTCAACTCCGCGGGCTTCTACGCGGCTGACGTGCAGCGACGCGTCATCGCTGTTGAAGATGCTCAGCGCAGTTCTGCGTCGTAGGGCAGGCCGAGCGCTGCGGGCGCGACGTTCTTCGTGCGTTGCAGCGACAACACCAGCAGCGTGAGTGCGTACGGCAGCGCGAGCAACACGCCCTTGGGGATGACCTCCATCAGCCCTGGCGCCGACGACGCGAGGCCGATGCGAAGCGCGTTGCCGAACGCGAAGAACGTGGCCGCGGCCGCGGCGCCCAGTGGCGTCCAGCGGCCGAAGACCATCGCCGCCACCGCCATGAAGCCCATGCCCGACGGCATGTGATGTTCGAAGCGATCGAGCGTGGCGGTGCTGAGCGCGGCGCCTCCCAGACCGCACAGCGCGCCACTGATCAGCACCGCCGTGAAGCGCAGCGGCGCAACGCCCACACCCATCGCCGCGACGGCTTGCGGCTTTTCACCGACCGCGCGCAGGCGAAGCCCCCACGCAGTGCGGTTGATGACGAAGTGCACGATGAACGGCAGCACCACCGCCAGCCACGTGAGCGGCGAGTGCCCGAACCACAACGGCAGTTGTGCAATCGACGGCGTCGACGACGGTGAATTGAAGACCGCCTCGAGCAGGAACGTTCCGAGCGCGAGCATCACGAGATTCAAGGCCATGCCCGAAACGACCTGGTCGCTCCGCCAGCGAATGCACAGCCACGCGTGAACGGCCGCGGCCGTAGCGCCCGCGAGCAGGCCGACGAGCACACCCAACGGCGTCGGCATCACGATGGCTGCTGCTGCGGCGGCGAACGCACCGGCGCGCATCATTCCTTCCGCGCCGACGTTCACCACGCCCGCGCGCTCCGAGAACGTGCACCCGAGCGCGGCGAAGATGAGCGGCGGCGCGGCATCGAGCACCGACGAGAGGAGCGCGAGGATCACGCGAACTCCCGGGGCCACATGGGGTCGATGCGCTTCGTCCACATCAACTTCGCGGCGACGAAGCGCAGCGCGGGGCCTCGAATCAGTTCAGCGCCGACGTTCATCACGCCCGCGGGCTTCGAGAACGTGCAGCCGAGCGCCGAAGTCAGGAGCGCGGGAATCATGCGGCCGCCTTTGGCCACACGCGGTCGATGAGCTTTGTCCACATCAACTTCGCGGCGACGAAGAGCAGCGCGAGGCCTTGAATCAATTCAGGGAAGCTCTTGTGCATGCCGAAGAGCTGCATCGCGGTGCCGCCGGCTCGAAGCCCTCCGAACAAGGTGGAGGTCGCGAGCACACCGAGCGGGTGACCCTGACCGATGAGCGCCATCGCGATGCCGTCGAAGCCCCAGGGCGCGCCGAGCGCCGCAGGATACTTGAACTCCGTACCGAGAATCAGCAGCGCGCCGCCGAGACCCGCGAAGGCGCCGGCGAGCAGCATCGCCTCCATGAAGCCGCGCTCGACGTCGATGCCTGAGGCGCGCGCGGCGTCTTGAGAGAGACCGATGGCTCGCCACTCGAGGCCGCGCGTGAAGCGGGTCAGAAAGATCCACGTCGCGATGGCGGCCACGAGCGCGATGACGATGCCCAGGTTGAGCCGCGAGAGGTTCCCGAGCAGCCGCGGCAACACGGCGCTGTCGTGAATCTGGTCCGTCCCCGAGACAGAATTGTCGCCGGTGGAAATTGCGCGGAGCGGGCCGACCACCAGCCAGTTGTCGACCAGGCTCACCGCCACCCAGTTCAACATGATGGTGCTGATGACTTCGTGCACGCCGCGCTTGAGCTTGAGCAGCGCCGGAAGAAACGCCCACGCGGCGCCTGCTGCCGCGGCGGCGAGAAGACAGAGCGGAACGTGGAGGAGCGACGGCAGCTCGACCTTCGCGCCCACGACTGCCGCAGCGAGCGCACCGACCACCAGCTGACCTTGCGCTCCGATGTTGAAGAGGCCGACGCGGAAAGCGACGGTCACCGAGAGGCCGGTGAAGGTCAGAATTGCCGCCTTGGTCGCCGACTCACCGAGCGGCCGGAGCACCGACGCAGAGAGCCCGGTGTCGAAGAAGCGCGGCCAGTTGCCGAAGGCTCCGCGGAGCATGGCGAGGAACGCGTCGGTGGCCGTTTCCAGATCGCGCGTGGCGACGGCTGCGATGAAGCAGATGACGATGGCCGTCAGCACCGACAGCACGCTGGGGAGTGCCCTACGCATCGACGACTCCCAGCATGCGCCGGCCGATGACGCGCTCGTCGAACTCGGCGCGCGTGAACTCGCCGGTGATGCGCCCGTCGTACATCACGACCACGCGGTCGCTCAGCTCGAGCACTTCATCGAGGTCGAGCGACACCAGCACCACCGCGCAGCCCTTCTGCCGCTGCTGGCGCAACCGCTCGCGCACCGCCGCGACAGCCGCGATGTCCAGACCGCGCGTGGGTTGCACCACCACCAGCAACTTCGGTTCGCTCGAGAGCTCGCGACCCACGACCAGCTTCTGTTGATTGCCGCCCGACAGTCCGCCCGTTCGCAGCTGCGGATCTCTCGGTCGAACGTCGTGCGCTTCCATCAGCTCGGCCGTGAATGCGGTGCGCGCTGCGAAGTCGATGCGCGCCCCCTTCGCGAACGGCGCCTTCGTCTGCCGTCCCAGGGACGCGTTCTCTTCGACGCTCAAGTCGCTGACGATGGCGCGGCGAAGTCGATCTTCCGGAATGTGCGCGACGCCCCGTTCTCGCGCGGTTCTCGGCGACCACTGCTTCACGGCGACGCCTTCGAACGCGAGGGTTCCGCTCGTCCACTCCCGAAGACCGGTCAACACCTCCGCGAGCTCACGTTGGCCATTTCCATCGACGCCGGCGATTCCGACGATTTCCCCCGCTCGCACGGTGAACGAGAAGTCGTGAACGCCCGCGGCTTGCAGCTTCTGGGTCGCGACGACCACGTCACCCGGCGACGATGCGGCGAGCGCAGGTGGTGAGGCCGGGCGCGTGCCGACCATCAACTCGGCGAGCTGTTCCGGCGACGTCTCCGACGGCACGGCTTCAGCGACCTTCTTCCCTTTTCGCATCACCGCGATGCGCGTCGAGAACGTCAGCACCTCGCGCAGCTTGTGACTGATGAGCACCACCGACAGCCCCTGGTCGCTCAACCGCCGCGTCACCGCGAACAACTCGTCCGCCTCTGCGGGCGTGAGCACTGCGGTCGGCTCATCGAGAATCAACGTCGTCACGCCGCGGTGGAGCGCCTTGACGATCTCCACCTTCTGCTGACTGCCGACGCTGAGGTCTCGTACGAGCGCTCCGGTGTCGAGCTTGAAGCCGAACTTCGCGCAGGTGGCGTCCACCTCGCGCCGCGCCCGCGGGAGATCCAGCACGCCGAAGCGCGTCGGCTCGCGGCCCAGCACCACGTTCTCGGTGACGCTCAACGTCGGCACGAGCGTGAAGTGCTGGTGCACCATGCCCACGCCCCGCGCGAGCGCATCGGCCGGCGTCTTGATGCGCGCGGTCTGCCCGCCGAACGCCAGCTCGCCCGTGTCCTGGTGGTACAGGCCGTAGAGCACGTTCATCAACGAAGACTTGCCTGCACCGTTTTCGCCGATGAGCGCAAGCCGTTCGCCGGAGCGTATGTCGAGGGAAACGTCGTCGAGCGCGGTGCACGAGCCGAAGCGCTTGGTGATGTGCCGGAGCGAGATCAACGGCGTGGGACCTTATGCGACAGAACACTGTGGCAGGTGTGAACACGCGTGTTCAGCGTGCACAGCACTGCTGCCCCACTGCCGCACCAGGTGTCGTCGGTTGACCACGCAACCGTGCGTTTCCGCGTCGTCGCCTCGCTGGCCCGCCCCGTGCTTCGGGCCCCGGCAGGAGACCTCATGCTGCGAACCGTCATCGTTGCTGTCGGACTTTCTGGGTGTGGGTTGGCGTCGAAGCCCGCCACCAGGTTCGAGTCCACGAGTGCTCCTGTCGCTGTCGAGACGTGCCGCCGTGTCGAGGGGTCGGCGCTCGGTGCGTTACCGCTGGTACTCGACGTGGGCGACAAGACGGTGCGCTTCGCGGAGTGGTCGACGGCCGTGGAGGGCGGCCACGACTACTTCGGGTTCGCAGCGCAGGTGCCCGCGGGCGTGCGTTTCACCGTGGAGGCTGGTGAACGCACGTTCGTGAGCGCTTCTCCCCGCTGGGTTCACCCGCTGGGAATGATCGGCCCGCACGCGCAGCCCATCGAGGCCATCGAGTTCTGCACCGTGGTCACGAAGCCCGAGGCCGTCGCCGTTCGCTGACGTCGCACCGCGAGAGCTGCAATGAGCCCGGTCTGCGGGCGTCATGCAGCCCGCGTGTCCCGCACTTGTCGGACCCGCCTGCTATGCCGCCTTCGTGGAGGGTGGCGGGCGTGCACGAACGGGTCGTGAAGTGTTTGAAGGTGGCGTCGCGGCAGCGTGGGCTCATTCGCCGCGACCAGGCCCGCCAGGAGGGCGCCAGTCGGCAGCAGATTCAGCGCCAGCTCGACTGCAAACACTGGCGGCGGGTGCACCCCGGCGTGTACCGCGTGGTGAGCGCCCCCGAATCGTGGGAGCAGCAACTCGAGGCCGCCTCGCTCTGGGCCGCGCGTGGCTTCGCCATCTCGCACCGCGCCGCTGCCGCGCTCTGGGGCTTCACCCGCTTCAAGGCGCAGACGGTCGAGCTGACGGTGTGTCGAAAGCAGCGCGCGCCCGAAGGCGTCAAGGTGCACTACACGGATCGCCTTCATCACCGCGATGTGACGGAGCGGCGCGGCCTCGTGGTCACCACCGCGGCGCGTACGCTGCTCGACATCTCGGCTGAGACCGCTGAACCGGAGCTCCGTGCGAGCGTCGACCAGGCGCTCCGCTGCAAGTGGACCTCGCTCGAAGAGCTCGCCGCGCTCGTGGAGCGGAATCGCGGTCATCGGGGCGTCGAGCTGGTGCGCAAGCTGCTCCACGAATTCGCAGGCGGTGGTGGCCCCACCGAGAGCGAGCTCGAAGCGCGTGTGCTCGAAGTGGTGGACGCTGCGGGCCTCCCGCGACCCGAAAAGCAGTGCCCGGTACTCGTAGGTGGCCGGCTGAGGAGGCTCGACTTCAGATTTCCCGGGACGAAGGTGGTGATCGAAGCCGACGGCTACGAACATCACTCCGGGGTGGCCGACTTCGAGCGCGATCGCGCGAGACGGAACTCCCTGTGCGCACGCGGCTACGTCGTCCTGCAGTGGACCTGGCACGCGCTCAAGGACCGGCCGGAGCACCTGCTGCAGGAGCTCCTCAGCGTGCTCACTCGAGCGACGGCGGCTTGAAGCGCTCGAGCTCGGTGGTGTTCGACGGCACCTTCACCTGGCCGGCGACGACCTTCGCCCGCAACGCTTCGACGTGCGCCAGCATCGCCGCCTTTTCGGGCACATCGACGCGCACCGGCGCGTACGTCACGCCGCCTTCCTTGAGGCCCATCGCCGAATCGCCGGCACCGAACGTGCCGTTCTTCAGGTCGTTCGCCGACAGCCACACCGCGTAGTCCACCCGCTTGACCATCGAGGTCAGCACTGCGTCGGGCGCGAGGTGCGACTGGTCGGAGTCGACTCCGATGACGAACACGTTCGAGCCCGCGGCACGCGCTTCCTTGACCGCTTGAATCACGCCATTCCCGTCGCTGCCGGCGGCGTGAAAGATGACCTCACACCCCTTGGCCACGAGGTCCTGCGCCGCCTGCTTGCCGTGCGCCACGTTGTCGAACGAGCCCGTGTACTGAATGAGCACCTCCGCGCCGGGGTTGGTGGTGCGCACGCCCGCGCGGAACCCGGCTTCGAACTTCTTGATGAGCGGGATCTCCATGCCGCCCACGAAGCCGACCTTGCCGCGCGCGACCAACCCGGCGAGCGCTCCCACCAGGAAGCTGCCTTCTTCTTCCTTGAACACCACGGTGCGCACGTTCGGCAGCGGCGCCAGAGTTCCCTTCGCGTCCATCACCGGCGAGTCGATGAGCAGGAACTTCGACTGCGGGTTCTCCTTGGCCACTGCCTCGACGGAGTTCTCGAGCATGAAGCCCACGCCCACGATGAGGTCGGCGCCGAAGTCGACGATGAGCTGGAGGTTGGGCTGGTAGTCCTCCTGCGCCTTGCTCTGCACCACGACGGGCTTGATGCCCAGCGGCGCCACGTTCAGCTCGGGAGGCACCAGCGCGGCGCGCTCTGACGCGCTCAAGGCCACGTACTTCCCGTCGACCGACTTCATGTTCGCGGCCCACGCTTCGAGCCCGCGCAACGCGGAATCGTTGAACGACTGGTCTCCGCGCCCCCCGACGTCGGTGACGAGCCCGACGACAGGGCCCTTCGGCGACGTGTCTTTGTCCCGGCTGCGGCAAGCACAGAGCGCGAGCACGATGAGGACCAGGCGCATGTTCATGACCCACGAACATGCCTCAGTTGTGGCGTAGCTTGGGCGCATGCGTGCTTACGAACTCATCAAGGCGAAGCGTGACGGCCAGGTCCTCGACGGCCAGCACATCCGCGCCTTCATCGACGCCTATACGAAGGGCGACGTCACCGACTACCAGATGAGCGCCATGTGCATGGCCGTGTTCTTCCGTGGTCTCAACCCGGTCGAGCTCGGCGCGTGGACCCGCGCGATGCTGGAGAGCGGTGAGGTGCTGGACCTCTCGGAGACGAAGGGCATCAAGGTCGACAAACACTCGACCGGCGGGGTGGGCGACAAGGTCTCGCTGTCGCTGGCGCCCCTGGCCGCGGCGTGCGGCGTTCCCGTGCCGATGATCTCGGGCCGGGGTCTGGGCCACACCGGCGGCACCCTCGACAAGCTCGAGTCGATCCCCGGGTTCCGGGTCGACCTCTCGGTGCAGGACTATCGGCGCCTCGTGAAGGACATCGGCTGCTGTCTCATCGGTCAGACCGCGACGCTCGCGCCGGCCGACAAGAAGCTCTACGCGCTGCGTGACGTGACGGCGACCGTCGACTGCATTCCGCTCATCGCCTCTTCCATCATGAGCAAGAAGATGGCGGAGGGCATCGACGCGCTGGTGCTCGACGTGAAGGTCGGCAGCGGGGCGTTCATGAAGACCATCGACGACGCGCGCACGCTCGCCACCACGATGATCGGCATCGGCAAGGAGATGAAGAAGAAGGTCGTCGCGCTCCTCACCGACATGGATCAGCCGTTGGGTAACACGGTCGGCAACTCGCTCGAGGTCATCGAGGCCGTCGAGATGCTCCGCGGCAACGCGCCCTTCGACTACACCGAGATCACCCTGGCCCTCACCGGCGAGATGCTGGTGCTGGGTGGCAAAGCACCCGACGCGAAGGCCGCGCGCAAGCTGATGGAAGAGGCCATGAAGTCCGGCGCCGCCGAGAAGAAGCTGTGTGAAATCGTCGAAGCGCAGGGCGGTAACCCCGACGCGATTCGCGATCTTTCGAAGCTCCCGCGCGCCGCCAGGACCATCGCCGTGAAGGCCCCGACCGACGGGGTGGTCACCGCCATCGCCTCGGAAGCACTGGGACTTGCGGCGATGACACTCGGCGCCGGCCGGGCGAAGGCCAGCGACGTCATCGACCCTGCGGTGGGCTTCGTGCTCGAGAAGAAGGTGGGTCAGGCCGTGAAGGCCGGCGAGCCGCTGGTCACCATGCACGTGAACGACGAATCGCGCGTGAAGGAGGTCACCGACCGGGTGATCGCCGCCTACACGTTCGGCGAAGTCGCTCCGGCGGTGCGCCCGCTGGTGCTCGAACGTCTGGAATGACGGGCTGCGAGTGGCCAACAGCCCGTAAACCGCGTAGGGCGGCGGGCAATGGAAGAAACAGCAGCAGCCCCTGTCGTCACTTTCGAGTCCTTCGGGCTGCGGAGTGAAGTGCTTACGGCCCTCAAGGGCCTTGGTTACGAAGAACCCACGCCGATTCAGCGCGAGACGATTCCCGCGCTGATCGCTGGCCGCGACGTGCTCGGCCAGGCCGCCACTGGCACCGGCAAGACCGCCGCCTTCGCGTTGCCGATCCTCGAGCGCATCTCGCAGGCAGATCGAAAGCCCTTCGAAGCGCAGGCCCTCGTGCTCGTGCCCACGCGCGAGCTGGCCATGCAGGTCACCGAAGCGCTGCAGAAGTACGGCGCAGGCATCGGGGTGACGGCGGTCGCGGTGTACGGCGGCCAGGAGTTCGTTCAGCAGCTGCGGCCGTTGAAGCGCGGCGCCGACGTGGTGGTGGCGACGCCGGGTCGTGCGCTCGACCACATTCGCCGCAAGACGCTGCTGCTCAACAAGGTGAAGCTGGTGGTGCTCGACGAGGCCGACGAGATGCTCGACATGGGCTTCGAGGAAGACCTCCAGTCGATCCTCGGTGAGCTGCCCGCGACGCGTCAGACGGCGCTGTTCTCGGCCACGCTGGCGCCCCGCATCGCGAAGATCGCCGAGAAGCACCTGAAAGACCCGGTGCGCGTCACCATCGCGGCGAAGTCGGTCGCGGCGGGCACGCTGCCCAACATCCGCCAGGCTGCGTACATCGTTCAGCGCAAGGTGAAGGAACCGGCGTTGATGCGCGTGCTCGAGTGGGAAAACCCGCAGAGCGCCATCATCTTCTGCCGCACCCGCAACGAGGTCGAGGAGCTCACGCACTCGCTGATGCGCTCGGGTTACGAGCCGGCGGCGCTCCACGGCGGCCTCACGCAGGAGCAGCGCGACGCGGTGCTTCGCAAGTTCAAGGACGGCCTGGTGCGCGTGCTGGTGGCGACCGACGTCGCCGCGCGTGGTCTGCATGTCGAGAACCTGAGCCACGTCATCAACTTCGATCTGCCCACCTCGCCCGAGGTCTACGTGCACCGCATCGGTCGCACGGGCCGCGCCGGGAAAGACGGTGTGGCGCTGTCGTTCCTCGACCCGCGCGAGACGCGGCTGCTCGGCAACGTCGAGCGGCAGATGAAGAAGAAGATTCCGCTCCAGCAGGTGCCGACGCGCGCGCAGTTGGACGGCAGGCGCGCCGAGACCGTCGCCGATCAGGTCAAGGCCGCGATCTCCGCACCCGGCGTCGACGCGTTCAACGCGCTGGTCACCAAGGCCGGCGAAGGCGCGACCGTCGAGCAGGTGGCGGCCGCGGCGATGATGCTGCTGCAGCAGAAGTTGTTCCCGTCGAACGGGAAGGACGAAGCCGATTTCCCCACCGGCAACGATCGCCGCCCCAGCAGCAGCGGGCCGCGTGAACGTGGCGGAGATCGCCCCGAGCGTGGTGAGCGCCGTGAACGCACCGGTGGTCGTGAAGAGCGGCCGCGCTCGGCGCCCCGTGGCCCGATGACGACGCTGACGCTGAGCCTGGGTGAGCACGCCGGCATTCGTCCGCAGGACCTCGTCGGCGCGATCGCCAACGAAGCCAACATCTCGTCGCAGCTCATTCAGCGCGTGCAGATCGGCGAGCTGACCTCCAACGTCGACGTGCCCAGTGAATCGGTCGAGGCCATCACCGAAGCGCTGCACGCCACGCGCATTCGCGGCCGCAAGGTCCGCGTGTCGTACGCCGAGAAGGGCGCGTTCGGCGCCAACAAGGAAGCCGGCCCGTCGCGTCTGTCCGACGCGCAGGAACTCCCCTCTGACGTCGAGCGCGGTGAAGCGGAAGAAGCGGCGAAGCCGCGTGCGTCGGCCAGCCGCTTCGCGAAGAAGCCGTTCGGCGAGAAGCGCGAGTTCGGCGAGCGCAAGCCGTTCGGCGAGAAGCGCGAGTTCGGTGAGCGCAAGCCGTTCGGTGAGAAGCGTGAGTTCGGTGAGCGCAAGCCGTTCGGTGAGAAGCGTGAGTTCGGCGAGCGCAAGCCGTTCGGCGAGAAGCGCGAGTTCGGCGACCGCAAGCCGTTCGGCGAGAAGCGCGAGTTCGGCGACCGCAAGCCGTTCGGCGACAAGAAGCCGTTCGGTGAGAAGCGCGAGTTCGGTGACAAGAAGCCGTTCGGCGAAAAGAAGTCCTTCGGCGACAAGAAGCCCTTCGCCAAGCGCGACTTCGGCTCGAAGCCGAGTGACGGTTCGTCGCGGCGCTTCGGCGCTCCCAAGCCCGGCGATCGCTTCAAGCCCAAGGGCCGCGGCCGCATGGAGCCCAAGAAGCACTGAACACGGCGTTACGGGCCCGGCGTTGCGGGCCCGCGACACGTCCTGGGCTGCTCAGCGTTTCAGCTTCGCGAGCAGCTCGTCGACCGTCAGACCCCGAACGTCGTTCGGGTGGAACTGCGGCCCCGCCCACTCCGCGATGCTGACGTCATCGACGTAGCCATCGGGCTTGGGCAGGAACGCCGCGAAGCAGTCCTTCACCTCGAGCTCGATGGCGATCTCCCGCGCGTACTCCGCGCCACCACGGCTCCAGCAGTACAACTCGGCGTGCGTCGACAGCTCGCGCACCAGGCGCACCGTGTGGTCGATGGAAATTCGTTTGCTGCTGACGGTGCGAACCAGCGTGTCGTCGATGTCCACGTAGAGCACTGGCTTCATCACGCGTCTCCTTCAGCCGAGCGTCACCTTGCGGACGCCTTTCTTTTCCAGCCACTTGCCGGTGCGCTCGCGGAGGTCGCCCTGCAGCACCAGCGCGTCGCCTTCGAGTGTCCCGCCGCACCCGAGGGCGCCTTTCAACTCCTTGAGCCACTTCTCGCGCTCGACCAGCGACAGCTCGAGGTGCTCCACGACGGTGACTTCCTTCCCGCCGCGCCCTGTACGTTCCATACGAACGACGGCCCGCGCAGGCCCCTTCTTCTCCTTCTCGGGCCTCGGGGGCTGCGCTGGCAGCGCCTCTCGAAGACCGCCCAGCGCGCCGAACGGGTTGTTGAACGGCTTCTTGTCGTCGCTCATTGGCCCATCTGCTGCGGCGTGGGAGGCGGCGGCAACCGCTGGAAGAATGGCGCGTCGGCGTTGCCACCTGACATCGCCATGCCGAGCAGGAACACCGGCGCCGGCGGCGCTTCACGACCGTTGATGAGCACCAGCGGAGTGCCCTTGATGTCGAACAGCTTCGCGTAGGCGATGTCTTCCTTGAGCCGCGCTTCGGTCTCGGGCGACTTGATGCAGCTCTGAATCGCGGCGGTGTCCATGCCCAGGCGCTGCGCGATGGCGAGCATCATTCCCTGATCGAGCTGGTGCTGGTTCTCGAAGAACTCGCGGCGCATCACGAAGAACTTCGGGTGCTGCTGCGCGCAGATCTGAATCTTCGCGCCGTAACAACGCACGCCGTCTTTCGCGCTGCCCTTGACCTCCGGGTTGCACTCTTCGTCGAGCGGGTAGTAGCGCGGCTCGATCGACAGGTTGCCCTTCGGCGCCATGGCGTCGATCTCGTTGAGCGTGCCTTCGAACTTCGCGCAGTGGCCGCAGAGAATGTCGGTGAACTCCACGAGCTTGACCGGCGCCTCGGGGTTGCCGCGGCGCGCGTGCACCGGGAACATCGACGTGTCGTGCGTCGGCGCCTTCTTCCACGTGTCGCGCGCCCACGAGACGAGCAGCTTCTCGCGCTCGGGCAACGAGTCGATGATGGTGTTCACGTCGTTGGGGTCGCGCACGTCGAGGTTCTTCGGCAGCGCGGCGACCTCGGTGGGCGTCAGCGAGCCCGGGTACAGCAGGCCGAGGAAGACCGGCACCGACAACACCAGCCCCCAACCGAGACCGCCCAGCAGTTCCTTCACGCCGGGAATCAGCTCGCCACCCAGCAGCTTCAACGCGCCGAACGCGTAGAGCGCCGTCAACGCGTAGGTGCCCAGGCACGTGAGGCACAGCGCCTTGGCCTGCAGCGAGGCCGAGATGAAGGTCACGCAGGCCAACAGGCCGACGATGGCCCACGACTTCACTCCGGCGCGGAAGTTCGACGGGCGCTGCACCAGCAGGAACGTGAGCGCGAACGCCACCACGCCCCACAACACGCCCAGGCCCGCCACCGGCATGCCCAGGTATTCGTGAACCAGGTGCGCGAACGTGGAGTTCCACACCGTCGCGCAATTCACGGTCTCGTTGACCGAGCACGCCGACGTGCCGCCCTGGCGAATCTTGATCAGCTCGAACCACTGGTAGATGGCGAGGCCGATCAACGCCGTCGACGAGCCGAAGAGCGTCACCAGCGCGGCGGCAGAGGGTTTTTGCTCAGCGGAAGAGGCGGACACGGCGCGCCTTATACGGCGTCACCGGCCTCCACGCAGGCTGAAGTAACGCCCCGCGAGGTCGACCGAATACGCGAGCTCCAGCGTCGGGCCGGCGGCGGCCACGAGGTGCTGGCGGAAGCTGAGCTGCTTGCCGGGCATCGACGGCGGGCTCCAGCTGAGCGCCTCCGCCGGCTCGAGCGAACCGCCCAGGCGTCGCCACTCGAACACCGCGGGCAGGTGCACGCTGCTCTCGACGCGCGCGGTGGGCCACGAGGCGCCGGGCAACGTCACGCCCATGCGTCCAGAGAGATGAAACACGCCGAAGTCGCGCTCCAGCGTGAGCTCCAGCGACGCGGTCTTTTCACCGGGCCGCGCAGGCGTCACCTTCCACGTCACTTCACGGCCCTCGGGCACCACGACCGCCGAACCGTTCAGGCTCACGCGTGTCATCACCCACGCCTCGGGCAACTTGAGCGTCAGGCGCTGCTCGCGGTCGAGCTCCAGCGCGTATTGCACGGTCAACCGCGCGCGGCCTTCGACGGTGCTCACCAATTGCGCGTTCGCCGCGGTGATGACCGGCTCCATCGGAGGGCGCGCGGCGACGACCTGCTGTTGGCGTGTGCTCACCGTCTTCCACCGCACGTTCCACGCGCCGTTCTCGGAGCGCACCTCGGCGCCGTGCTGCAGCTCGGCGAACTCGCCGTCGACCTCGAGCTTGAGCACGCCGTCCATCGTGTCGGCGCCGCGCGTGAAACGGGCCGTGTGTTGCGCGCCGTCACCGCCGGTCACCGAGAACTTGAGCTCCAGGTTCCACGTGCCCGCGGTCTTCGAGACCAGCACGACTTCACCGTGCTGCACGGCGACCAGCGCACCTTCGACCTGACTCGAGTCGACCAGCGTCACCCCGGGCGTGAGCCTGAAGAGCGAGAGCTTCGTCCACTTCGTCGCGTCGATGATGCTGACCACCAGGTGCGCGGTCACCTCGAGGCTGTCGTTGGTGACGCGGCCGGTGAGGCGCTGACTCGTCACGGCGCCGGCCATCGGTGCGGGCGGGAGCACCTCAACCAGTTGGTATTCCGAGAGCGGCAGGGTGACGGTGCCCGAAGACGGGCTCGCAGTGAGCAACAGCGCGACGAGGGCGGACGTCATGCGGCACCTCCGGGTGAGAATCGATCTGACAGGAAGGCACGCACCTGCGCGTTGGTGATGAGCGCCATGGTGGCGAGCAGCGCCGCGAGCAACTCGAGCGTGTAGATGAGGCCGGTGTAGCCGGGCAGCAGCACCGCGGCGGTGGGGATGACCTGCGTGGCGACCCACGCGCCGGCGATGACGCGCTTCTTTTCGTCGGGGAACAGGCGGCTCACGAAGAGCACCACCGCCGCGCCGAACGCCGACATGGTCAGCGCCCACGCGAGCACGAAGTGCATGAACGCGCCGAGGTACGCGAGCAGCACGAAGGTGAAGCCGAACGCCGCGGCCGCGACGTAGCTCTCGAAGATGCTCAAGCGACGACGGTGCTTGAGCGCCAGCAGCGACAGCACCGCGAAGAAGGCGAGCGCGGGGAAGAACGCGCGGAACGACATGGTGGCGACGAGGTCGTCGTACTTCTTCATCGACGGCAGCACGACCCCGAGCGCGACACCTGATTCGAGTGACGGATACTTCCACGTGAGCGACGCGTGGCCGTTGCCGACGGTCTTCTCACTCGCCGCGAGCACGAACGGCGGGTAGTCGATGTTGTCGCCACCTTCGACGTCGATGTTCAGCGTCACGTCGTGCGCCGGCAGCGATGGGTCAAGCGAGTACACGAACGACTCGAGGCCGCGCGCCTTGTAGTGAATGTGAAAGCTCGCCTCGCCACCGACGGGAAGCCGGCCGGTCCACACCAGGCGGTTGCCCTGCTCACCGAGGTCGAGTGATGCGGGTCGTTCGTTCACGGCGAAGCTGAGCTCCGAGAACAGCACCTGCGACTTGTCGACCTCGATGGGGAAGACGAAGGCCACGTCGATGTCGTGCGGCTGCTCGTTCTTCGCGACGTAGGTGCCGTCGAAGACGAAGTCGAAGCCCGAGAAGTACGCGAGGCCGCGCTTGCGGTAGTTCATCTGCGCGTCGACCTTCACGTGCTGCTGCGCGAGCGCGAGCGGTGAGAGTTCGGTGAACACCGTGCCGCTCTGAACCCAGCGCACGGAAGGTGCCGCCTGCTGCACCGGCGCGCCCCAGCGTGATTCGACGGCGTCAGCGACTTCGGTGTTCGCGAAGTCGGTTCGCGTCGAGACCTGTGCGGCAACGACCAGCGTCGCGAAGACCACGATGGTGAGTGAGCCGAAGAGGTTCTGTTGCCACAGCCAGGTGAGGCCGCGCGCGACGGCTCCGGGAGGTGGAGGTGGTGTGTTCATGCGGCGCGCACTTTCCAAGTCGCGTGCCACACGTGGAGTCGGGCACCTGCGCGATGTCGGCGTGGCTCACTGACGACGGGGCGTGGTTGAGCAGCCTCGATGGGAGGCGGTGTTGGAGGATTCCGGCACTGCACGAACCGCGACAGGCGCTCGGCTTCGGCCGACGTCAGCGCAGGTCGTTCTGGCCCGTGGTTCGGTCCGGGTTCGCTCCCGAGAACGGGGCCAGTTGCGCGCCTTCGCCTCGAGGTCGCGGGGCACGACGGCAAACGGGCAGCGCGCCTCGCCACCGTCATTGCTGCGACCATCAAGGCGGGTGTTGAAGATGCCGTCAGCGAGCGACCGCGTTAAGGGACGCCCATGTCCGTCGAAGCCGTCCCTTCCGAGTACGAAGCCGCGACCACCACCTGTGCCGTGTTCGACGCGTCGTCGCGCGAGCTGTTGCGTGTCACCGGGCCTGATGCGGTGAGTTTTCTGCAGGGCATGGTGACCAACGACGTAAGCGGACTGACGGTCGGTGGCAGCTGCTACGCGGCGTTGTTGACGGTGAAGGGCTCGATGGTCGGAGACCTGCGCGTGCTGCGTCGTGCAGACGACGTAATCATCGACACCGGTGCCGGCCGCGGCGCGACGGTGAAGGACTTCCTGAACAAGTACCTCATCAGTGAGGAAGCGGAGATCTTCGACGCGCCGGAACTCGCGGTGCTGTCGTTCATCGGCCCGAAGGCGGCGGAGGTCGCGACGCGTGTTCAGCCGCGTGAAGGTGAATTGCGTTCGTTCTTTGGTGGTGTCGACGTGGTGGTGCAGCGGGCTGAAGTTGCGAACGTGCTGGCGACGTTGAGCGACGTGCCGCGCTTGTCCGACGCGACGCTCGAAGTGCTGCGTGTCGAGAACGCGGTGCCGTTGTTCGGCATCGACATGACGGAGGTCACGATTCCCCTCGAGGCGAACCTCGACCACGCCATTCACTACAAGAAGGGTTGCTACATCGGCCAGGAGGTCATCGCGCGTGCGACCTACCGCGGGCAGATGAACAAGAAGCTGGTGAAGCTCGAGCTGGGCGAACAGTCGCCGCCGTACAAGACGGAGCTCAAGGTCGGCGACCGCAAGGTGGGTTGGGTGACGAGCGTGGTGAAGAGCCCGAAGCACGGACAGCATCTGGCGCTCGGTTACGCGCACCGCGACTTCCTGACGCCGGGTACGAAGTTCGAGATGGCGGGCGGCTCGGCGACCGTCGCGTGACACAGTTCTGCGCGCCGGTGACACGTACGTGCGCATGACTCCGTCCGCCGACACGTTGTTGCAGTTGATGCAGGCGGGAGACGTTCGCGCGCTCGACGTGCTCGCTCGTACGTACGGCAAGCGATTGATGTCGGTGGCGCGAAGACAGTGCCATCTCGCGGCCGACGCAGAAGAAGCGGTACAGCAAGCACTGCTCGCGGCCTCGACGTCGATGACGCGGTTTCGTGGCGAAAGCTCGCCGCTGTCGTGGCTGACGACGCTCGTGGCGCGCACGTGCTCGCGCATGAATCAGCGTGCGGAACGGCTCGACCCCGAAGCCGACATTCCCTGCTCGTGCGCTGAGAAAGACGTGCTGCTCGAAGCGCGAATCAGTGACGCGTTGATGACGCTGTCTCGCACCGACCGAGTTGCCTTCATGCTCGCGGCCGAAGGCTTCACTGGAGAAGAGATCGCCGAGCGCTTCGGCGTCACGTCCAACGCCATCCGCAGCCGGCTCAAACGCGTGCGCGCACACCTGCGTGACACACTTTCCGACGTCGCTGGCACAGACCAGGTGAACCACTCACCTGGAGAACCTGATGCTGCGCACGACCGATGATTTGAAGTTCGACACCGACGTGAACTCCGCACCGCTGGTGCTGGTCGAGTTCGGAGGCACGTGGTGCCCGCCGTGCAAGGCGCTCAAGCCGACGCTCGAAGCAATGTCTGCCGAGCGGCCTGAGGTTCCGGTGCTCTACGTCGACGTCGATGAGAGCCAGGCCGTCACCCAGCGCTTCGGCGTGCGCTCGATTCCAACGCTGATCGCCTTCCGCAATGGGAAAGCGACGGGGCAGATCATCGGTGCGGTTCCCCGCCCGAAGATCGAAGCGCTGCTCTCACAGCGCTGAGAGCCAGCTCGCGAACTCTGGCGACGCGGCGATGCTCTGAATGTGCGCGGCGAGCTGCTTCGTCGCCACTTCACGCGTCACGTCGAGCAACCCAATCTCCTGCAACACCTCGCGCGCCGGCCGCTTCGCATCGGGCGTGAGCACGAACCTTGCGACCTGCTCGAGGTGCTTCTCTGACTCAGAATTGGCGAGCCACTTCTCGAGCCCCGACCGCAGCACCTTCGCGCCACCGGTGATGTCGAGGTTCATCAGCTCACGCGCCAGCTGTGTCGCCGTCAGTTCGAGCACGCCGTCGAACGCCGCGATGCGCAGCTCGGCCGCCTGATCTGCCTTGCGCAGGTCCGAGATGATGTCCGCCAACTGCGCGAACACACCGCCGAGCGCCGCGTCGACGTACTCCACCGCGCGCTTCTCGACCTGCCGTTCCACCTCGCCGCTCACCGCGCCGACCAGCGACCCCAGACCACCGCTGCGCGACTTCACCGTCTCACCGGCCAGCTTCGCCAACGACCCCAGCCCACGCGCCACACCCGCAACCGGAGCGCTCGCCTTGCGACCGAACTCGAGCACCGTGTCGAGCAACAGCGCGCGCACCACTTCACGCATCGGCTCACGGTCGATGATGGTCAGCACCAGCCGCCGGTCTGGTGAGAACGGGCGACGCAACAGCTCGTGTGCCGCGCGGCGAATGTCTGCCGACAACACCTCTTTCAACGACCGCTTCTCGCGCTGCAGTTCGTTGACCACGGCTTCGACGATGCGTTCGAGCACCGTCAGCGCGGTGTCGGACTTCAGCCACGCCTCGAGCCCCATCCGCACCGTCTCACGCGCCAGCGCTTCGGGGACCAGCGCCTCGACCGGCTTCGAGAGCACCTGTTCGACCGACAACGCCGCCAGCGACTGCGCGGCATCACCCTGCAACTTCGCGATGAGATTCGTGGCGTCCACGCCCGTCGCAGTAGCACGCCCTCACGCCGTGACATAAAGCTCGGCGCATGACTGCTGAAACGCGCTTCGTGTGGTGTGACCTCGAGATGACGGGCCTCGACACCGGGACCAACACCATCATCGAGATGGGCCTCATCATCACCGACGGCCAGCTCAAACCGGTCGCCGAGTGGGAAGCCGCCATCTGGCAGCCGGAAGAATCGCTCAACCGCATGGAGCCCTTCGTGAAGGACATGCACACCCGCAACGGCCTGCTCGAGCGCGTGCGCAAGTCGGACATCTCGTTGCGTGTCGCCGAGCGTGAAGCCACCAAGCTGCTGCTCCAGCACTGCGACTACGGCGAAGGCATTCTGTGCGGTAACTCGATTCACACCGACCGCGCGTTCATCAACCGCTACATGCCGGGCTTCGATCGCGCGCTGCACTACCGCATGGTCGACGTCTCGAGCCTGAAGATCCTCACCCGCGCCTGGTACCCGTCGGCGCCCGGCCGCTCGAAGGTCGACGCTGCGCACACGGTGTTGTCCGACTTGCGCGCGTCGATTGGTGAGCTCGCGTACTACCAGCAGACCTTCTTCAAGAAGTCGTCCGAAGTCTGAGCCGTGCGTCGCACGCTCTTCATCGGAGACGTGCACGGCTGTAACGACGAATTCGGCGACCTCCTCGCGGCGTCCGGGTTCGGCGGTGACGATCGCCTCGTGCTCGTCGGTGACATGACTGCCAAGGGCCCCGACTCGCTCGGGGTCGTGGCGCGCGCGCGTGAATTGAAAGCGTTGGCGGTGTTGGGCAATCACGATGCACGCGTCGTCGAGCTGCGCGACAGCGACTCAAAGGCGCCGCACGCGCAGATCGCCCGCGCGCTCCCTGCCGAAGACTTCCGCTGGCTCGATCTGTTGCCGCTGTGGCTCGACCTGCCCGAGTTGAACGTGCTCACGGTGCACGCCGGCGTGTTGGCGGGCATCCCGCTCGAGAATCAGCCGCGGCACGTGTTGCTCAACCTGCGCTCCATTGACGCGGAAGGGCGGGGCTCGACGCGCATCGAGAATGGTGTGCCGTGGGCCTCGAAGTGGCCCGGCCCCCGCCACGTGATCTTCGGTCACGACGCGGTGCGAGGTCTGCAGCGGTACCCGTTTGCCACGGGCCTCGACACCGGGTGCGTGTACGGCCGCTCGTTGACGGGTTTGTGGTTGCCCGAAGGCCGGCTCGTGCAGGTGTCGGCGCGCAAGGCGTGGATGCCGATTGAGACCAAGGACTGAGCCCGTTAGTTCGCGTGCATCAACGCCCTGCTCGAGCTTCGCGCCGTGACCCGCCGTCTCACCGAGCATCGCGGCACCTTCGCCACCGCGCTCCCGGGCGTGATCTTGATTCGCGGTGACGCGCCGTCGGCGCCCACGCCGGTGCTGTACGCACCGCGCGTGTGCATCGGCATCGAGGGGCTCAAGGAGCTCGCGGTCGGTGAGCGCCTCGTCACCTACGGCCCGGGCGAAGAGCTCGTCGCCTCGCTCACCTTGCCAGTGACCGGCCGCATCACCGTCGCGCCGTACACGGCGTTCACCATGGAGCTCGACCCGGTGGAGATCGCCGAGATGGCGTTGTCGGTGCCTCCGCGGGAGTCGAGCGACGCCGGGTTCATCAGCGGACCAGCGTGCCCCCAGTTGCTCGACGCGGTGTTGCGCGCCGTGCGGATGCTCGAGAACCCGGAAGAGATTCCGACGCTCGGCCCTCTGGTGCGCAAGGAGATCCTGTTCCGCGTACTGAACGGTCCACACGGTTCGATGCTGCGACGGATCATCTTGAAGGAAGGGTACGTCGCGCAGATCGCGCGAGCGGTGACGTGGATTCGTGAGCACTACACCGAGCGGCTGCACGTCGACGCGGTCGCCAGACGCGTGGGCATGAGCCCCACGTCGTTTCATCGACACTTCAAGGCGGTGACGGCAATGAGCCCGCTGCAGTACCAGAAACAGCTGCGGCTCCAGGAAGCGCGGCACCTGCTGCTCGCGGAGGCGATCGACGTGGGCACCGCGAGCTCACGTGTCGGGTACGAGAGCCCGACGCAGTTCACGCGCGAATTTGCGCGGGCGTTCGGTGCTCCGCCGAGGCGTGACGCCGAACGAATGCGCGCATCGATGACGGCGGCCTGAGCGGCGCAGCGCAGGCACGGTGAACGACGCGTGTCATGACGCGCCGTTCGCCACTCCGAAGCTCAGCGCAGCGTCGCCAGGTCGATGACGAAGCGGTAGCGCACGTCTCCGCGCTCCATGCGCTCGAAGGCGGCGCCGAGCTGCTCAATTCCAATCAGCTCCGTCTCCGGCAGCACGTTCTTCTCGGCGCAGAAGTCGAGCATCTCCTGCGTGGGCGCCGTGCCGCCCGCACCTGCTGCAGCAACGCGACGCCGATGGGTCGTCAGAGGCATCATGTCGAGCTGCGCGCTCATGGTGATGGCACCGACCGCGACCAGCGTGGCGTCGATATCGAGCAACGGCACGTACGGCCGCAGGTCGTGCTGCACCGGAATGGTGTCGATGACGAGGTCGAAGGCCCGCTCGTGCTTCTTCATCGCCGCTGCGTCGGTCGACACCAACGTGTGCCTGGCGCCGAGTGACTTCGCCTCTGCCGACTTCGCAGCGCTGCGCGTGATGGCGGTGACCTCGCACCCGAGCGCCGCCGCGAGCTTCACGCCCAGATGACCGAGCCCGCCGAGGCCGACGATGCCCACGCGTGTTCCGGGCCCCGCGTTCCATTGCTTGAGCGGCGTCCACATCGTGGTGCCGGCGCACAGCAGCGGACCGACCTTCGACGCGTCGAGCTGCGCCGGAACTTTGAGCGCGAAGCGGTGCTTCACCACGAGGTGCTTCGGGTACCCGCCGTAGGTGACCTCGCCGCTGACGCGGTCGGTGCCGTTGTAGGTCAGCGTCGAGCCCTCGAGGCACAGCGTCTCGTCGCCCGACTTGCAGTGCGTGCACTGACCGCAGCTGTCGACGTTCACGCCGATGGCCACGAGGTCGCCGACGCGATGGCGGGTGACGGCCGAACCCACTTCGATGACGCGGCCGACGATCTCGTGACCGGGAACGAGCGGGTACCGCGAGAAGCCCCAGTCGTTGCGCGCGAGGTGCAGGTCGGTGTGACAGACGCCGCAGTAGTGAACCTCGAGCGCCACGTCGTCACTGCGGAGCGCGCGCCGTTCGAAGTCGAAGGGGTGGAGTTCGGAGCCTGGTTTCAGTGCTGCGTAGCCGTGCGTTTTCATGGTGCGCATCAATCACCGACGCGGGTGCGCACCGTGAGCCGAAGCCCGTCAATGACTTGCCTATTCCTGCCTCACGCGCGCGGGAAGAACCGTCAGTGCGTCACCAGCACGTCGGTGAGTGAACGTCGAACACGTGGCTCGATGCGGGCGTCGTGCGCTCGATGCCCGATGGCGATGACCAGCGGAATCACGGTGCCTCGCGGCAACCGCAGCAGCCGGCTCACCTTTCTCGCGTCGAAGCCCTCCATCGGGCACGTGTCGAAGCCGCGCGCTGAAGCGGCCAGCATCAACGTCTGTGCGGCGTACACGCTGTTCCTCGCCAGCCATTGGCGAACACCGCCGCGCCCGAAGGGCAGCAGCGAGAGAACCGGGAGGAACAGCGCCACCAGCGACGTGAGGACCCCGAACACGTGCGCCGGGGCGAAGCGGAAGAAGGTGCGCAGCGTCTTGTGACCCTTCGCGTAGTACTCGATGGTGCCTTGCGCGCGTTCGAGCTGCGCGAGTGACGCCGTCGCGATGTTCTGCGACGCCGCCACCACGATGAGCGCGCTCGATGTCTTCGCGGCGCGTTGCCCATTGCAGGCCTCGGCGACCGCCGCCTTCAACTTCGGCTCGTGCACCACGTGGAGTCGGTAGGGCTGGAGGTTGCCGCTCGACGGTGCGTTCACCGCCTCGGCGACGATCTCCTCCAGCGCGGTCAGGTCGATGGCGCGCCCGTCGAAGTCACGCACCGCCCTCCGCCGCGCGTTGATGGCCCTGAACACCTGCCAGTCGTCTCGATTCGTCATGCATCATACGTAAGTAATCAGTTACATTGTCACAACTTGCATCCCCGTATGCGCAGGCGACCGAAGGCCTTCACCCCGCGAAAACGGCCCACGCAGGAGCGCGCGCGGGCCACCGTCGACGCGATTCTGGAGGCGACCACTTACATTCTGGTGCGCCGCGGCTGGCGCGGCCTCACCACCAACGCCATCGCCGAGCGCGCCGGCGTGAACATCGCGTCGCTGTACCAGTACTTCTCCAACAAGGAGGCCATCGTCGCGGAGTTGCGGCGCCGCCATGTCGAGCAGCTGCAGCGCTGCGAATCGAGCGGAGAGCGGCCGAAGACCTTGCGTCAGGCGCTGCGCGCGAGCGTCGAGACGTTGATTCGCCAGCGCCAGGTCAACCCCGAGCTGCACCGGGTCTTCGAGGAAGAGCTGCCACGCAGCACCGGCGTGGTCGCCGACGATGGGTCGAGCGCGAAGGCCAACTTCGACGTCTCGTTGTTGCGCAACGTGCCTGACCTTGACCTTGCCGGCTTCGTGGCACGGGCCGCGACCACGGCCGTCATCGATACCGCCGCGCGCGAGCGCCCCGAGCTCTTGAGCTCCGACGCCTTCAAGGACGAAGTCGTGACGTTGCTGGAGCGCTACCTCAGGCGATAGACCGCGCACCCATGAGCACCGAAGAACTCGTCGCCTACTTCGAAGGTCCCCTCGCGCAGATGCGTGAACTCGAGCGCAAGCTGCACTCGATGGAGATCGACGCGGAGCTCGCCAAGCCGCCGCCGAAGGCCTGTTGCGCGGGTGGCTGCGGGTGCGGCTCGAAGCTGCAGCTCATGATTCACCGCGACGACGTGCAGAAGGTCGCGCAGTACATGCAGAACGAGTGGCTGCAGGCCGTGCAGCGCGAAGGCGTCGTTCCCGGGCTCGTTCAGCTGGGCACGCCGCAGGAGCTCCCCGAAGGTGCGGAACCGCCGTGCCCCGCGTGCAGCTTCGTGGGCCCACTCGTCAACGGCGCGTGCGGCGACTGCGGGCTGCAGCTGGAATGATCAGCGCAGCTTCGGCGTGAAGGTGTCGAGGATGACGCGCGTGAGCGCGGGGAAGTGCCGGCCCAGCGCGTTCATGAACGGGTAGATGACGCGCGCCGATTTCTCTTCGACGGCGTCGGCCACCAGTCGCGCCAGCACGTCGGCGTCACCAGCGGGCGCGAGCAGCGAGGCAGCGCGGCTCTCGACGTAGGCCGCGCGGCCAGCGGTCTCCATGGGCGTCTTCACCGGCCCCGGGTACACGGTCACCACGTGAATGCCGTGCGGCTTGAGCTCGGCGCGCAGCGCTTCTGACGCGGCGGCGAGGCCTGCCTTGGCGGCGTTGTAGAACGCCATGCCGGGCGTCGGAGCGATGGCTGCCATCGACGAGATGTCGACGAGCGCGCCTGACTTGCGCTGCACCATCTTCGCGGCGACGTATTGCGAGAGCCGCAGCGGCGCGAGCAGGTCGATTTGTAGGAGCCGCGCGCCTTCGTCGAAGGAGGTGTCGACGAAGCGCTTCACGATCTGCACGCCGGCGTTGTTGATGAGCACGTCGATGGGGCCGTTGACCTTCTCGGCGTCGTCGACCCACGAGGTGACCTGAAGCGGATCCGCCAGATCTGCTTGCACGATGTGCGCAGGCTTGCCCGTCGCCGCGGCGAGTTTCTCGAGCAGGTCCTTGCGGCGCGCGACCAGCGTCAACTTCGCGCCGCGGCCCGCGTATTCCTTCGCGATGGCTTCACCGATACCGCTGGAGGCTCCAGTGATGACGACGTGCATGGCGACCGCGTAGCGCAACGGACATTGCTTCTCTGAGAAACTTTTCCTCGGAGAGGACCAACCGCTTACTCGGCGATGAACGGGTTGCTGAACGGGGCTGCGCTCGAAGCTGGAAGACGCTTCCACGGCTGGTGCTCGAGCGCGTCGATTTCGATGGCGCACACGCGAACCAAATACGCCGCCTCGCGCCGCAGGAAACCGCGAGGGAACGTGAGGCCCGTCTGCGGCGTGCCCGCGAAGGCGATGAGGACTTCTTCGAACGCGTCAGCCCGGAGGAGCTCGACGGTGTAGCGATTGGGCGATGGTGCGCGGGTCCGTTTCAGGCGCACACGCGCACGTCACCAGCACCGAAAGCACCAACCCCCGAAGCGTCATGGGCGCTGACGCTCGCGTCAGAACATCTTGGTGCGCAGCGCTTTCGCACGCGCCTTCACGTCGTCGTCCATGCTCGTCATTTCCTGCGTCTTCAACCGCTGCTCGAGTGAACGCGGTGCCTTGCCCTTCACCAGGCGGCCGTCTTCAGCGAGCAGCTCGAGCTTCGCCAGCGCCTTGTCGACGATGCGGTCTTTGGGGTGGTCGAGCAGCGAGTCGAGGAAGAACGGGTCGTCGGGCAGGTCGTACTTCTCGATGAACTCCACGGCGAGCTGCGCCCACGCCTTGCGGTCGGGCGCGTCGATGACCTTCTGCAGCGCGGTCTTCTGTTCCTTGCGCTTGCCGTCAGGGTCGAACGTGGCCTCGAGGCCCTGCGGCAACGCGCCACCGGTGAAGAGCGAGTCGGCGGCCTTCTTGTACTTCTCGTAGCTGGCGCTCTGTTCGATGCGCTGCTGCTTCGGGTCGTCCTGGCGCGAGCCGTACTTCGACTTGCCGCGCTGCGCGTCGAGCTCGCGGAACGTCTTCTTCCGCTTCCCGGTAAAGCCACTGCTGTCGTCGTCTTTGGGAGCCATGAATCGTCTGTCTGCCTTTCTGGTCGCGTTCTCGGCGGCCAAACTTCCGCTGCTGTTTCTTTGGTCGCGTTCTCGGCGGCCAAACTTCCGCTGCTGTTT
>QFQP01000088.1 GCA_003243425.1 Archangium gephyra
GTCCTCGGCGTCAATTACTCGTACCCCTTGGCGACAATTACACTTCCCCATCGGTTGACCTGCTGATCACTCCATCGTCGTAGTCGGGTTGGTGTGGCTGTGCGGTGGTGACCTCCTGTGCGTGTGGACCTGGTCTTCGAGGGGGTCCGGGGGAGACTCAAAAGCTGTGGAAAGCCTGTGGGCTCTCACGCCTCTGCCTCTGGCTTGCGGTTCTTGCTCTCGGCCTGCTCGCGCTTCGCCGCTTCCTCGCTGCGGACAGAGGGGCCGCTCATCTCGAGGATGACGCTGTGGTGCACGACGCGGTCGATGGCGGCCGCGGTCGTCATGGGGTCTTTGAAGATGCGGTCCCACTGCGAGAAGACGAGGTTGCTGGTGATGATGACGCTGCGACGCTCGTAGCGCTCGGCCAGGAAGGTGAAGAGGACTTCCATCTCCTCGCGGTCCTGCTGGATGTACCCGATGTCGTCGAGGATGACGGCGTCGAAGCCATCGAGCCTTCGCAGCTCCTCTTCGAGCCGCAGTTCCTTCTTCGCCACGAGCAGGCGCTGCACGAGCAGCACGGCCGTCGTGAAGAGCACCGAGTGCCCGCGCTTCACGAGTTCGTGACCGAGCGCGCAGGCCACGTGCGTCTTGCCGCGACCCGGGTTGCCGAAGGCGAGCACGTTCTCGGCCCTCTCGATGAAGCCGCCTTCGCACAGCGCCGGAAGTTGGCGACGCACCTTGGGCGGCAGCTTCTCAAGCTTCAGCGTGGCGAGCGTTTTCTCGGTCGGCAGCTCGGAAGCCTTCAAGAGACGCTCGATGCGCCGCGCGCGACGTTCCGCGAGCTCGAGTTCGACCAGCGTGCGCAGGAAGGCCGTGTGCGAATGCCCCTGCTTCTCGGCCTTCTTCGACTGCTCGGCGTAGTGCGCGGCGAAGCCGGGCAGCTTGAGCACGCGCAGCAGCATCTCGAGCGTCTGCGTCTCGCTCGTCATGACGCCACCTCCGAGAGCAGCGAGTCGTAGACGCTCAGGTCGACGGGCTCTGCGTCGAGCTGCGGCACCTCGGTGCGCGTGGGCCTCACTGCCAGCTTCACCTGCTCCGCGTCGCGCAGCTCGTTCGTGGTCAGCAGGCGCTCCAGCACCACCTCGACCTCGCTCTCCATCGTCGAGGCGGCGAGGTGCAGCACGCGCAGGTACTCGAGGTCGGCCTTCCGGCCGGTGTGGCGGTCGACGAGCGCGTCGTACGCCTTGCGGAAGACGAGCGTCGGGAAGAGCTCCTCGCGGTAGCGGTACTGCGCGAAGGCGCCGGGCTTCTGCACCAGGCTCCAGATGATGTGCCGGTAGTTGATGCAGTGACCGTTACGGCCACTCAGGCGAGCCACCGTCAGCTGCAGCGAGTCGCCGTACCGAAGCTCGAGACGCTCGTCGTAGACGTGCACCTTCAGCGTTTGCCCGATGAGTCTCGATGGCACCGAGTAGGTGTTGTGCTTCACACGCACGGTGCTCCACGACGTCACCAGCGCGTCCTCCTCGGTGAATTCCTTGAGCCGCTCGACGACGAGCGGTCGCATCTTCGCCAGCTCCTCGGCCAGGCGCGTCTGGCGCAGCGAGTTCGCCGCTCGCACCACGTCACGCAGCCAGGCCTCGTACGTGGCGACGCTCTCGAAGTCGCGACTGCCACGCATCAGCAGGTGCTGCTCGAGCCGCCGCTTCAGCGCGCCGTTGAGCGCCTCCACGTCGCCATTCTGGTGGCTCTCGCCCGGCTCGATGGTGCGCGGCTTCATCCCGAAGTGTTCGACCAGAGCGCGGTACTCGTCGTTGAAGCCGCGCTTCCCGTCCGCGAGGTTGTGCGTCGCCGCCGTCGAGTTGTCGGTCTGGTGCCAGTTCGGCACACGGCCGAGCTCGAAGAGCGCCGCCTGCACGCCTCGCTTGATGGCCGCCATCGACTCCGACTGGCAGACCGTCACCCACTCCCAGTTCGAGTACGGCAGCACTGGGTGGCAGAGCATGTGCTCGAAGGGCTGCCCGCCGATGGTGATGTTCAGCTCGTGGCACCACGTGAAGTCGGTCTGCATCGCGTCGCCGGGCACGTGGCGCTGCGCGAAGTAGACCTCCTTGTCCGGCCCCTCGATGGCCCTCCAGTCGCGCACGCGCCGCTGCAGCGTGCGCAGCTGGCCCTCGTCGAACTGACTCGGTCGCTCAGTCTGCAGCCACTCGAAGAGCGTCTTCGCTTCCAGCTCGGGCGCGTCGACCAGCTTCGACTTGATGACCGGCCAGACCTCTTCGAACGGGTCCTCTCTCGTGCGCCAGTCCCGCGGCGCTTTCATCTCCGACGGCAGCTTGCCCGCGTCGCGGTACTTCGCCGCCGTCTTGCGGTCGAGGCCTACGCGTGCGGCCGCGAGCCCCAGCTTCCCGTGCTCTTCAACTCCTCCATGAGCTTCCTCACCTGGGCGTCCGTCGCGATCACCGACTCCTCCGTCGGTGCTGCGTCTCCGGCGCTCACTCAGGATGGGGAAGTGTAATTGTCGCTACCGGGGAGATGTAATTGTCGCCGGGCACCGCTACCGGGGAGATGTAATTGTCGCCGGGCACACGAGCTCGGTCATGTACTCGGCGAAGCCCTCACGCGCCTCGGGAGTGGCCATCCATTCGGCGTTTCGCCGAGCCCTTACCGCGTCGAGGTACTCTCCGAATCGGCTGGAGGCCGTACCGGCCCGACTGGCGCGGAGGTTATTGAGGAGCCTTGCGTTTCTTGCTGCTTCCTCCGTTGTGAGTTCGTCAGCGCCGAAGATGGCGGCAGTGTTGGTTCGGTTCGCCGTCTCAGCCGCGAGTTCACCGACTGCCTCAGTCAGCGCAGCTTCCATGGTTGGCCTGAAGTCGAACGGGTCTCTGACTCGCGACATCATTTGGGCCAGCGCTTTGCGCAAGGCCGTAGATGCCTCCGCCGAGTCCGCTAACGTTGAAGCCACACTCCTCGTGGCGGTGGTTGAGGTCCCGGCAACTGCGAATCTGCTCGTCGACAGCAAAAAGAGTGGGTCGACCTGACGTCAGCGTGCCTCCGAGTGCGCCCCAACCCAATAGTGTGCAAACGGGCGCCCCAACGGGATTGGCACACATCAGTCCGGCCACTCCGACAACAGCCGCGCCGCCGACGCCTGCGTGGACGGCCACCAGCACCTGAGAGACGGTGTTTCCCTCTTGTCAGTGCGAACCACTTCTGCGGCGGAATGCCCATACCTCTCAGCCCAGACGTAGTTGCCCGCGAGGCCCGCGCGGCCGTCAGGGTGTCAAGTGAGCGGGACTCAGATTCGCGTAGGACCACGTCCCAAGACGATTCAGAGTCGAGAGGTAGCTGCCAGCGCCGACGTCATCTCTCGAGAGGAAACTGCCGCTCGTCGAGTCGAGCCAGCGCTTCGATGATGACCCGCATCTACCAACTTGGAGTGGCGCAGGCGCGAACTCAAGCAAGGATCGTCCCGAGGTGCCTGAGCATCAAGATCGAATGCTGCGCGGTGCCCACGGTCGAGCTGTTGATTGGTTCACCGACAACGCTAAGCGTCGGCTGCTCGTCGCCACATTGCCCGGTGGCAGTACGCGACAGCACATGGACCCGATTGCCGCCGGTCGAGAAGAACAACATCTTCCAATTCACACCGACGCGCATGGGCGCGGCATCGAGACCTTCGGCGCCAGAACACGACCAGTCAATGTCTGCTGTGTGCGAGAGCCTTGGGGGCGAAGATGGCTGTTGTTTTTTTGGGGCTGGTGTCGAGTTCCAAAAAAAATGCTTGTGCTATTTTGGTAGATTTATGAGTGCTGCTAGTGCGCGTGATATTAAGGCGTAGCCTTCGGCTGAGTACCTGTTTTTTGCGGATTCTAGGAGTTCGGAGAATCTATCTGTTTGGCCGAGTTGTACTGCTTCGGCCAGCTTGTGCCACAGTGTTGATGGGTCGCCTTCGAGCCATGGGAGTATTCCCTCGTCCAAAACGAGGGAGCGCAGTAGCGCGTCGAGCTCTTGCGTGTCACCTGTTCCCGTTGCGACGGTTGTCCCGCGAACTGCCATGACGACACCCAGCGAAGCGTCCCCTCGATTGAAACAGTTGTTGTCGATGGACGCAAATCGCGGTGTCGCAATGATGTGTGACCCGCTTGGCATTACTATCCAGCCCGTAAGCGAGATGGGATTGAGCTCTATGTTCCCCTTGACCGTCTCTGCGCCGCTTGAGTCGATCCAGCCTAGTCTGATGTCCGCTGTGGGGATGGATGCTTTGGATAGTACTTCCGCGGCAAGTTCTAGGTGTTCTTGCATGCATTTTTTTGAGTATGTGCTGAGAAGTCGATCGAACGGAGAGGTGATTATTAGTGCGCAGAGGTCGTATATGTTTTCTTGGTTGGTCATTGTGTTGACTTGATGATGTCGAGTGGGTGGTTGATATCCTTGCCGATGCGCAGAATTCGGACTCTGTTGAAAACTTGGCGGTTTTCGATTTGTGTTTTGAGTTTGTAGTTGGTGGTTAGTACCGGTAGGCCCTCGCGATCTGCAGCTGCTGCCAAGAGTGCGTCGTTGGGCGAAAAGTTTCGGCTCATCAGCTTGACTCCGGCGCGAGTCGGGGCGTGTGCCTGCTCAAATGGTGTGATGTCGGGGTCTGGTATTTCCACGACCAGCGCCTTTGATGCCCGTATTCTGGCTAACTGGGTCGGAGTCTGCTGCACTTCGTTGAGGATGCTTCGGGGGACGAGGATCTCAATTGATTCATCTGCAAGGATGCTGTCTGCGATAGCCCGCGTTCCGGACACCCCCGGGCGATCTTGGAATAGATTCGAGTCTCCGATAATTCGAATCCTGAGTCGCGGGGATTGAGCTCCCTGCGAAAGTGCCCCGCCTTCGCCTTCCCAGTTCGACAACGCGGGATCAACAGTGGGTTCCCATCGCGGCGCTTGCAGCCTGCTCGCTAATGCTGCTTTGTCGCTCTCCAGTGTTGAAAGCGCTTCCTTTGCACTGGATGAAAGTGGTGACGAGGCTATTGCTGGTTGTGATCGACCCAGCGTGCGGCCGTTTATGCCAACGCCTTTGAGGAAGCTCGCGAAGAGCAGCACTGCTTCGGATGCCGCACCCCACGCCTCGCTTGCACCTACAACGCGGGCCTCGACGGGCAAGTTCGAGTCCATCGCTGTCGCTACACCATGAACAAATCGTGAGGGGATCGTACCAATTCCTTGGACGACGCGGTGCGGACGGGTGACGGTGTTGATGACGCCGAACGGGATCCCGACGACGAATCGAGTGACTGCCGAACTGGCCGCTGACTCGAGGTCAGCTAGTGACTCGGCACCAAGACTTCTCTTAGTAGCGTTTGAGTCGTACGCCGTGTTGTCGATGGCGTCGTCGGTGGCTTTTTGCGCCGCTCCGACGACGAATTCGTATGCCTCGTAGTTTTGTGCCGGGGCTTCGCGCGCGTACTGTGCTGCGATGTTTGTGTTTGCTTGCGCTTGTCTTGAGAGCCAGTAGCCACCGCCCACGGAGGGAGGCGTGAAGATTAATTTCGCCCAGTCAAGGAGGTCGCGGCCGTCTGGGTCCGAATTGATTAGCGGGTTGCCACCGGAGTAACTCGATGCGCCGATGCCGTTGGGGCGAGTGAGATATGTGGTGGCGCCGAGGTCGTCGCGGGAGAGGAATGTCCCGCTCGTCGAATCGAGCCATCGGCGACGGTTGTAATTGAGGCCAAGCGGCGACTCGACGCGACCGCCGGCGTAGGCGGCCGAGGAAGGCATCGCGCCAGCTGTACTGATTTGCCCCCAGGCCGAATACTCGGCCGTCGAAGTGAAGACGCCATCACTCTGCGAGGTGACGCTTCCCAGGCCGTCGTGACCAAACCTCTGCGCGCCTTCGCCGACGCGGAATGGGCCGACCCAGGCTGTCGCATTCCCGTCTTCGTCGACTTCTTCTTCACCGTCCTCGCCAGCCCACTTCCAGGTGCGCGTGGACACGATGGGCGGACC
>QFQP01000022.1 GCA_003243425.1 Archangium gephyra
CCGGCAAGCGCGCCCTGTTGAGGGGTGGATCAGTTTCAGACCGGCGGGTGGCTCAGTTTCAGAGCGGCGGCATCACGCGCCAACGAAGTTCGTTGGGATCGCAGTGCTTTGGGCGACTGAACCGTCCGCCAACGTGGATTTCGTGTCCGCGGCCAACGACTTTCGTTGGAAGTGAGGTGGTGAAGGCCTCGAGCGTCGCCTTTCCGCCGCTTCACGGCCTCGATCGCCACGATCTCCGTCAAAAATTCGCGCCCAACGACAGCCGAAGGCACGCTGTGTGGGATGAATGCACACATTCGAGTCTTTGGGCTTCTGTGCATGGTGCTGAGCGGCTGCGCGACGGTCGAAAAGCCGTCGAGCTGGCGCGGCGCGCACGGTCGTGACGCGCTCGTGGTGACGGCCAGCCTCGATTACGTCGACTCGACGATTCTCACGCTCGCTCCGTCGAGCGACGGCGAGTGGACGGCCGATCGCAACAAGGTGTTCTTCGACTGGGCGAAAGACGACGAGCTCGAAGTGGAGCTCGTGCGTGATGGGCTCTCACTGGGCCGGAAGACGACGTCGCTCGGCGAGAGCAAACTCGTCTTTGCTGGCTGGGTGATTCACGTCGACGCGCGGCGCACGTCGATGCCGTGAGTCAGAGGCGCTTGGCGAGCACGATGAGGTCGTCGCCCGGCTTGTAGAAATCGCGGAACCGCGACTCTTCCTTGTACTGCATCGCCGAATAGAACCCGCGCGTCGGGCCGTACGCTTCCATCGCGGACGTCTCGACCCGAATCAGGCGGCCCTTGCGGCGGCGAATGTCACCTTCCATCGCCGAGACCAGCGCCGCGCCGACACCCTGACCACGCACCAGCGGGTCAGACGCGATCCAATACAGATCGAACGTACCTTCGGTCATCGGCGTGGGGCCGTAGCAGACGTAACCACAGACCTTGCCTTCACGAATGGCGCAGCGAACCTGGTAGTCAGGGTGATTGGGCGTGAGCGCGGCGTCGATGAGCTCGAGCGCGCACGACACCTCGTCCGGTGTGAAGGTCTCGATACGGCTCAGCAGCTCGGCGAGGGGCGTCCGGTCTTGCGGCGCGAGGGGCCTGATTTCCATTTCGGCGTTCCGAAGCGAGGTCCACCAGGTGCAACGCCAGGTCGGCGTACGACAGGCCAGCTGCTTCAGCGGCCTTCGCGAACCCTGCCTGCGGGTGGAGATCGCAGTTGGGGTTGATGTCGATCACATACGGCTGGCCGTCTTCGTCGACACGTAAATCGACCCGGCCATAGTCACGGCACTCGAGCGCTTCGAAGGCGGCCATCGCCACTTCGACACAGCGCGCTTCGACACTGCGGGGCAACGTCGCGAGCACCGACGGGCTCTCGATGCACTCGGCCGACTCGGTGTCCCACTTCGCCTTGTACGAGACGACGTGCGGCTTGCCGACGAACGCGTTGCCGAAGCGGATCTCGGAGAGCGGCAGCGCGCGGCGCGCCGTGTTGCCGAGCACCGGCACGTACACTTCACGGCCGACGATGAACTGCTCGACGAGCGCGGGCTGACGGAACGTGCGCAGCACCTTCGACACCGCGCGGCCCAATTGCTGGCGCGTGTGCACCACCGAATCGAAGTCGATGCCCATCGACGCGTCTTCGCGCGACGGCTTGACGATGAGCGGGAAGGGCAGGTCGACCTGCGTGAGGTCTTCCACGTGGCTGATGATGCAGAAGTCCGGCGTGGGCACTCCGCGCGCGCGCAGAATCTCTTTGGCCTTGTTCTTGTGCAGCGCGAGCGCGAGCGAGAGCGCCGAGTTGCCGGTGTAAGGCACCTGCAGCAGGTCGAGCATGGCGGGCACCAGCATTTCACCGCGCGCGTCGGCCGCGAGTGACTCGCAGAGGTTCACCACGACGTCGGGCTTGTCGCCGACGATCGCTTCGTGAAGCCCGAGCAGGTCCTGCTCGACGGGGATGAGTTGAACCGCGTGCTTCGATTTGATCAGCGCGGAGCGGATCGCAGCGGCGACGCGAACGACGTCTTCTCGTGCTTCGCGGCCGGGGTCCTCTTCCAACAGCGCGTGGTCGTGGTTGTGGAGGATCGCGATGCGCATGCAGAGGTGGTGAGCGATCGTGTACCACGCGCACGCGCGCGAAGTGGAGCGAAAGCCTCACGCGCGTTACACGTCGCGACGCGATGCGCATTCGAGATCCGATTCACGGAAGCATTTCGGTTTCTGCACATGAGACCCGCGTCATCGACGCGCGTGAGTTCCAACGACTGCGTCACGTGCGTCAGCTCGGCTTCGGAGACCTCGCGTTTCCCGGGGCAACGCACACGCGTCACGTGCACTCGCTGGGCGCCATGCACGTCGCGTCACGTTTGTTCGACGCCATCACCGCCAACGCGGAACTTTCCGCGGCGACGCGAGAGCGCTTCCGATGTCTGGTTCGACTCACGGTGTTGTGTCACGACATCGGCCACATGCCGCTGTCGCACGCGAGTGAGAGCATCGCTCCCGCGCGTTCGAAGTTGTCGCTGCCTTCGTGGCTGAGCGAAGGTGAGAACGCGCAGGCCTCGCACGAAGACTTCACGGCGATGCTGCTGCTGTCTTCGCCGCTCACGAAGATCATCGACGACGCGTACGCGGGCACGGGCATCACCGCGGTGCACGCTGCGGCCCTGGTCACGGGCGTCATGCCGCAGGGGCTCGAAGGCTTCGTCGAGAAGGGCGTCGATTGGATGCCGGTGCTGCGCAGCATCGTGTCGGGCGAGCTCGACGCGGACCGCATGGACTACCTGGCGCGTGACTCGTTCTACACGGGCGTGAACTACGGCCGGTACGACATGGAGTGGATCCTCCAGAACCTCAACGCCGTGGAGCGCGATGGCAAGGCGGTGCTGGCGTTGTCGAAGGCGGCGATCTTCGCGTTCGAAGACTTCCTGCTCAGCCGCTACCACATGTTCTTGTCGGTCTATCTGCACCACACGTCGGTCAGCTTCGACTGGATGTTGAAGCGCTACTACGCAGAGACGCCCGGCGAGTTCGAGATTCCCGCCGACCCCGAGGCCTTCATCGACTGCGACGACATGGCGTTGCACCTGACGCTGCGGCGCTCGAAGAATCGGTGGGCGCAGCGCATCGCGCAGCGTCGTGGCTTCAAGCGCGTGGCGCAGTTCACCGAGCGTGACGAAGGCTATGACCTCAAGGCCATCGGCGCGGAACTCGACAGCGCGGGCGTCGAGCACTTCACGATCGAATCGCGCGGCGTGTTGTCGAAGTACTTCGACGATGGCGAGGTGCCGTCGCTGTTCGTCGAAGATCGTTCGAACGGTCGGCTCACCGCGGTGGCGAAGTACACGCCGCTGTACCAGCGCTTCGCGCGGGCGGTGCAGCTCTCGCGCGTGTTCGTGCGACCCGATCAAGTGAAGCAGGGCCGGGAGATCGTCGAGCGGCTGACCGGGGTTCACGATGAGTGAGGCGCTGCCGGGCGTTCCACTGCCCCCGCCTCCGCCGCCTCCGCGTGACGCTTCGGTCGTGGTGTTGTTCCGCCGGGTGGCCGGTGGCGTCGAGGTGTTCTGGCTCGAGCGCGAGCAGCGCCTGCAGTTCGCCGGCGGCTTCTACGCGTTTGCGGGCGGCAAGCTCGACGAGGCCGACAAACAGGTGCCCGTCGACGGCGCGAAGGGCGACCAGGCTGCGTTCATCGCGTGTGCGGCGCGCGAGCTGTTCGAAGAGACCGGGGTGCTCAAGGCCGGCGGGGCCGAGACGCTCGCGCAGCTCGAGCTCGATGAGCTGCGACGCGCAGTGCTCGCCGAGACGCTCTCGTTCGCGCAGCTGCTGTCGTCACGCGGGCTCGTGCTGCACGCCGACGACTTCGTGCCGTCGGGCCGGTGGATCACGCCGCCGTATCTCCCGCGCGGGTTCGATGCGCGCTTCTTCCTCGTCGAGGCGCCTGCGAACCAGTCGGCGATCGTCTGGAAGGGCGAGCTGACCGCCGGCGAGTGGATCGCGCCGAATGAAGCGTTGAAGCGGTGGGAGCGCGCGACGGCGTTGCTGCACCCTCCGAACCTCCATGCGCTGCAGGTGATGGCGAACTTCACCGACGTGGCGAGCGCGGCGAAGCAGCTGGCCAGCGCGCCGCACCTGACGAACTTCATCGCCGCGCGGATCGAGTTTCAGCGCGGCATCATGTTGTTCCCGTTGCTGACGCCGACGCTGCCGCCGGCGACGCACACCAATTGCTATCTGCTGGGGACCAGGGAGCTGCTGGTCGTCGACCCCGGTTCCCCTGACGATGAAGAGATCGATCGCCTGATTCGCTTCACCCGCGCGCTCGACGGCATGCACGTCAAAGCCATCGTGCTCACGCACCATCACGGAGATCACACCGGTGGCGCGAAGCGGCTCGCGGAGCAACTGGGTGTTCCCGTGTGGGCGCACGAACGCACCGCTGACCGTGTTCCGGTCGAGGTCGCGCGCACGCTGCACGAGGGTGAGGTCATCGTGCTCGACGGGCCGATGCCGATGCGTTGGCGCGTGCTGCACACGCCGGGGCACGCGCGCGGGCACGTGACGCTGGTCGACGAAGCGACGAACGCAGCCATCGTCGGAGACATGGTCGCCGGTGTGGGCACCATCGTCATCGATCCGCCGGAAGGTGACATGGCCGAGTACCTGCGGCAGCTCGCTCGCCTCGAGGGGCTTCCGGTGGCCGCGGTGTACCCCGCGCACGGGCCGGTCATCCCCGACGGACCGGGGAAGATGCGCGAGTACCAACTGCACCGCGCGTGGCGCGAACAGAAGGTGTTCGAGGCGCTGCAGTCATTCGACGGTGAAGTGGAAATCGGGAAGCTCGTCGAGCGCGCGTACGACGACGTGGCTGCGTTCGTGTGGCCCATCGCCGAGCGCAACACCGAAGCGATCCTCGAGAAGCTGATTCAAGAAGGCCGCGCGACGCGCAACGGCGCCCGGGTCACTGCGGCAGGCACAGCTTCGTAGTCGAGCAGTCGTAGCCGGTTCGGCAGTCGACCCCCGCGTCACACGACGCGATGCAGTAGGGGACGGTTCCGGGCATGCACTCGGAGCCTGCGGGGCACGTCGTGTCGCGACAGGTGCGCGAGCAATAGCCACCGGGCCAACCGCTGTACTGGTCGATGTGAAACTCAGCGAAGCACAGCCCCATGTTGTCGGAGCCGCAGTCGGTGTCGACCAGGCAGGCCGAGCCGACCGCGCCGAGGAAGCCGCCGTCGGGATTGCGCCGCGGTACGCAGCCTCGTGGGTCGCAGAGCTCCGCGAGTGAGCACGCGCGGCACCGGTTGGCGTTGGTGCCGCAGAGGTATTCGTTCTGCTCGGCGAACTGCAGGCAACGGCCGTCGAGACAGCAGCCCGTACACGTCGCGTCGCATGAAGCGCCTGCGTCGGCCTCGTGGCCACCGTCGAGCGTTCCGGCGTCAGGTGTCCCCGAGTCGGGCGAGCTCACGCCTCCGTCGAGCGACTCGGGCGCTGGGGGAACGCAGCTGGCCAACACGACCGCGAGGCAGATGAACCGCATGGTCACCTCTTCTCGACACGACGCAGTTCACAACGCCCGGCCGAACACACCGCTTCTCCACCGGTGGTGGCCGGGCACGGGCCACAGGCCTGCGGCGCCGTCGGCGTGCTGAGCCCGAAGCGTTCGCCCTTCTTCGTGTCTCTGCTCAGCGGCGCCGGCGTGTCGAGCGGAACGGCGCGACGCTCGGTGCAACAACCGTTGGCCGTCGGTACGTCGACGACTTTGCAGTCGGTGTCGACGCGGCACTGCGCGTTCGACGGCAGCTCGACGGCGACGCACCTGTGCTGGCGACACACAGCCGTCGCTGCTGCTGGCTTCGCGCAACGCACCGTCGAGCAATCCGGCTCCTCACACAACATCGCCATGCAGACGTCGCCTTCCTTCGTGCCCTTCTTCACCGCGCGCGGAGGCGGCTCGCAGCACGCGGGGCAACACCCACGGAAGGTGCTGATGACGCACTCACTGTCTTGCCGGCATTCGACGGCTGGCGGCGCGACGCGACGCGGTGGCACGTCAGAGAGCAGCGAGAGCGCGACGAGCGTCATCCACATGCGCTGCATCTCACTCTCGCGGGTGGTGTCGCACAAGTGACTCCACTGCCGACTGGTCTGCTGCCTGCTACGGAGCCGGCGCATGAGGCTCAACGTCGCGAAGCGTCTTCTTCCTCTTCTCCTGCTGGCGTGCGCGCCGACGGCTCCGACGTTCGACGGTGACACCACGCCGGTGACGGTGCTGCCGCCGCTGCCCAACTGCAACACGCCGTGCGCGAACGCGTCGGAGTTGTGCGTGCCGTTCGACCTCGCTGCGTGTGTCCAGGGCTGCGACGCGGAGCGACGCACGTGCCTCGAGCTCGCCGGTCTCGACTGCTTCGCCGCGCGCCGCTGCTATCGCGAGGCGCCGACGACTCCCTTCCTCGACGGCGGTTACGGCACGCAGGTCAGGAGCATCGCCGGAAAGGTCACGCTGAACACCAGCGATGGCCCGTGGCCGCTCGAGCTGGAATGGACCGGCGAAGACACCTACGTGTTCCTCGCGCGCTCGAACCCCACGACCGGCGTCTTCGAAGGCTCGCTGCGCGACCTGCTGACGGCGTCGCCGCGCAACACGCACTACTTCTTCTCGTGGCTCCGTGACGAGGCGGGCTTCAACGCCGTGGCGACGCGGTGGCGCGCAGAGCTGCAGTCCCTCTCGCAGGCCGACCGCGAGCACTGGGGGCCGCGCGTTCACTTCCTCGTGGGGCGCTTCGACCTCCAGGCTGGCTGGGTCGGCGCGATGATGACCTCGCGCATCGCGAATCAACCCATGTACCTGGGCAACGGGCTCACCGCGTTCGCGATCGATCGCCGTCAGCGCATTCGTGAAGTGGGCATGCTCGGCCGGCTCACCGGCAACGGCGTGGCCGCAGACATCACGATGCTGGCGAACGAAGTGAAGGCCTTCGAGTTCGAGTTCGCGCGCGACGAACGGCTCGCGGCGGAGCAGGGCACCACGGTGCTCACGCTGGCGACGAACGAGACCATGCGCGAGACGCTCGACTTCGACGTCACCATTCCCGACCTCGCGAACTTCGACACGCTGGAGGTCGACCTCGCCCTCGATTGCCCCGCGCACATGAACGCGAACTGCGGCGCCTGGGACTACTTGTCGCACCTGTGGCTGTGCGAGCCGGCGACCGCGAGCGACGGCGGCATGACGTGGTCGTGTGAGAAGGAGCTCGCGCGGTGGATCACCCCGTACTGGCGCGAAGGCCGCTGGGTCACCGACATCTCGCAGCAGCTGGCGACGCTCTCGCCGGGCACGAAGCACCTCCGCTACTACGCGAGCCGTCAGTGGGACCCGCGCGAGGTGAACTACATCGTGTCGTTGTCGCTGCGCTTGAGTGAGAAGGCGCGCGGCATGAAGCCGGTGCAGGCGACGCCGCTGTGGACGGGTGGAAACTGGGACCAGACGTACGACGGCGCGAAGCAGCCCATCGACGTGATGATTCCTGCCGACGCGAAGAAGGTGGAGCTCGTCACCATCATCACCGGCCACGAAGGCAACGCGCCGACCAACTGCGCGGAGTTCTGCGACCACGAGCACCTCTTCACGGTGAACGGCGCGATGCACCGCCAGTCGTTCCCCGAAGCGCAGACCCTCAATACGTGCGCAGACCGCGTGACCGAGGGCGTGGTGCCGAACCAGCACGGCACCTGGTACTACGGCCGCGGCGGTTGGTGCCCCGGGTGGGACGTGGCGCCCCACGTGGTCGACGTGACCAGTGAAGTGATGAAGGGCCAGCGCAACACGCTGACCTACCGCACGCAGTTTCAGGGCAACGCGTTGACGAGTCACCTCGGCCGCATCGTGCTCAGCAGCTGGCTCGTGGTCTGGAAGTGATGCACGCGCTGCTGCTCGCAGCGCTGTTGTCGGCGGCGCCGCGCACGGTGGTGATCGTGCCGTTCGGCGAGGTCGACGAGGCCTTCATCGACGCTGCGGCCGAGGCCGTGAAGGCGCGTGTCGACGCCGAGGTTCGAATCGACGCGATGCGCGAGCTGCCGAAGACGGCGTGGTACGCGCCGCGGAAGCGCTGGCGCGCCGAGAAGCTCCTCGACGCCATCGACGTGGACCCTCCGGAAGACGCGTGGAAGGTGCTGGTCATCACCTCGGCAGAAATCTCGACGACCAAGGGCGACATCAAAGACTGGGGCATCGCCGGGCTCGGCAACCTCGGCGCGCTGTCGAGCGTGGCGTCGACGTTCCTCTACACGAGGCACTCGAAGACGAAGGCGCAGGCGTTGAAGCGCTTCACCGACGTGGCGGTGCACGAGTTCGGTCACACGCTGGGGCTCGAGCACTGCGAGACGACCGGCTGCGTGATGGCCGACGCGAAGGGCAAGGCGATGAAGTCCGCCGACCAGAGTCGCGGCCACTACTGCCTCCGCTGCCGAACGAAGGTCGAAGCAGGCGTGCTGAAGCCGTGGCCGTGACGTGGCACGCTGCGCGCCATGTCGCGCTTCGCGGTCACCGTGGTGTTGAGCGCGTTCCTCCTGTTCCTCGTGCAGCCGTTGATGGGGAAGGTGGTGCTGCCGTGGTTCGGCGGCGCTTCCGCGGTGTGGACGACGTGCCTCCTCTTCTTTCAGCTCATGCTGCTCGGCGGGTACGCGTGGTCGCACCTCGTGGTGCGGCGGCTGCGCGGTGAGTGGCAGCGCCGCGCGCACCTCATTCTTCTGGGCTTCGCGGCGTTCACGCTGGTTCTCGGTGGCGTCGTGTGGGGCACACCGCTGATTCCGACGGTGTCTCTGCGGCCGACGACGACCGATGCGCCGATGGGGCGGTTGTTGTTGGTGCTGTTTCTGTGTGTCGGGGTTCCGTACTTCGCGCTCGCCTCGACGGGCCCGCTGCTTCAAGCGTGGGTCGCGCAGAAGGTCGACACCGCGAAGGCCATGCGGCTGTACGCGGTCTCGAACATCGGCTCGCTGGTGGGGCTGCTCGCCTTCCCGGTCCTGCTCGAGCCGTTCTGGCCGCTACGCACGTTGGCCTGGGGCTGGAGTCTCGGCTTTCTGCTCTTCGTCATTTCGTGCGCGAGCGTGGCGTGGAACGCACCGGTCATCGCCCGTGAGCCCGACGCCGAGTCGAAGTTGCCGGCCTCACGCGTCGCTTCGTGGGTGGCCCTGGCCGCGTTGCCGAGCGCGCTGTTGATGGCGGTGACCAACCACCTCACGCAAGACGTCGCGCCGATCCCGTTTCTCTGGGTGCTGCCGCTGGTCATCTATCTGGCGAGCTTCGTGGTCACCTTCGACAGCGAGCGCTGGTACCGGCGCGGCTGGGCGATTCCAGCGCTGTGGCTGTTCTCACTCGGCTGTGCCGGCATGTTGATGATGCCCATCGAGAGCTCGGCGCTCAAAGGGCTCGTCGTGCACTGCGGCTTCCTCGCGCTGGCGTGTCTCGTCGGTCACGGCGAACTGGTGAAGCTGCGGCCCAGAGGCGAGCACCTGACGGCCTTCTACCTGGCGGTGTCGGTCGGCGGCGCGGTGGGAGGGCTGCTCGTGGGGCTCGTGGCGCCGATGGTGCTGCGCGAGTACTTCGAGCTGCAGATCTTCGGCGGCCTGTTGATGGTGGCGATCGCCGTGGTGGTCGCGCGCAGTGAAGGCCCGTCGAAGTTCGGGAAGCTCGTGGTTGCGCTCAGCGTGGTGGTCGCCATCGTCTTCGGCTGGGCGATGACGTCGCCGGGCGTGACGGTGCTCGAGACGCAGCGCGACTTCTACGGCGTGCTGCGCGTGGAGAAGGACCCTGACGCGCGGGTGTTGATGCACGGGCGCATCATGCACGGCCTGCAGTTCTCGGATGAGCCGCGGCGCCGGCAGGCCACGACGTACTACTCGAAGCAGAGTGGTGTCGGCCGCTGGTTGGACTCGAAGACGACTCCGCTCCACGTGGGCGGCATCGGCCTGGGCGTCGGCACGCTCGCGGCGTACGCGAGGCCCGACGACACGTACCGTTTCTACGAGATCAACCCGACCGTCGTGGACATCGCCAGGGGGCCGCACTTCTCGTTCATGCGCGACGCTCCGAAGATGCCGGAGGTCGTGCTCGGCGACGCCCGCACCATGCTGGAACAGGAGAAGCCGAACGCGTTCGATCTGCTGGTCGTCGATGCGTTCAGCGGCGATTCGATTCCCACGCATCTGCTTTCGCGCGAAGCGATGCAGCTCTACCTGTCGCACCTGCGCGGTCCGGAGTCGGTCATCGCGATGCACGTGTCGAATCGCTACATCTTGCTGTTGCCGGTCGTGGCGCGGTTCGCGCGGGAGTTCGGCCTCAAGTCGCTGGTGGTGGACAGCGACGCGAATGCCGAGCGCTCGCGGTCGCAATGGGTGCTGCTGTCGCGCGAGCCCATCAACCTCGAGATTCCGGCCGAGGACGCGCTCGATCTCGCGAAGTACTCCGGCCCGTTGTGGACCGACGAGTTCACGTCGTTGTGGGGCCTGGTGAAGTGGGGGCTCTGACCGCGTCGGCTTTCAACTTCGCGGCCTGTTCCGGATTGAGCATGTGAACCCACGCGAGCGTGCCTTCGAGTTGGGCTCGCTTTTCGGGCGTCGCTTGATGGAGCGCTGCACGAATCTTCCGACGCTCTTTGCGTGACAGGCCGAGTGTCTCGTTCACCGTGACGCCGGCGACCTTCTGCGAGTTACCGCTACGCATCACGCGCGTCTTCTTGCCATTCACCACGAAGCCCTCGGTGTGAATGATGCGCGTGGCGCGATTGAGGAGCGTTTCAATCTGCTTCGCGTCGTCGCCCGAGAACGTGAGGTCGTCGGCGTAGCGCGAATAGGTGAAGCCCAGCTTCTTCGACAGCCCGCTCAATCGGGCGTCCATCTTGCGCGTCACTGCGTTGCACAGACCGGGGCTCGTCGGCGCGCCCTGAACGCACACGCGATCTCCCACGGGCACATGGAAGGTCTGGCCGTCGACGGTGACGGGCTGACGTTCAGATTCGGTCATCAACGAAGCGAGCGCCGCCGCCACCGGGTAGCCGTACCCGAGTGAGATGAGCAGGCCGCGCACGCGGGCCCAGGTCACGGTCGGGAAGAAGTCCTCGAGGTCCAGCTTGACGACGACGGCACGACCCACGTGCGGCTCGGCGTTCGTCTTCACGCTGCGGCCCTTCACGAAGCCGTGCGCGGCGGCGTGCACCGGCAACCTCGAGACGAGCTGGTCGTTCACGTTGCGCAGCACGGCCTTCAACTTCTTCTTCGGTGCGTGAATGACGCGTTCGCCGCCGCTGCGCTTCGGAATCGCGAAGGCGACGTAGTGGGGCACGCGATCTCTCACGCGGTGAATCGAGAAGTGCCTCAGCTGCTCGATGCTGAGGTTGAGCGCGGCCGCCAGTTCAGTCTCGGTGCGCCAGAGCGGCAGGCCGTAGCGCGCCAGCTGCTTCTCGTCGGTCGCGAGCGTGCGGAGGTTCCGGTTCCTGGTGCGCAACGAGTTGGAGAAGAGACGGCGCGATTCCTTGCCGGTCATCACGCTGGTGGGCGCGCGCCAGGCGAGCCCGGTCCAACCACCCTTGCGCGAGCGGTCTGGCAACAACCGCGCGTCACGGACCGCGAGGCGGCGGTAGTTCGGCTTCACCGGCCCGCCGGTCTGCACGACCTCCTTCAACACGTCGGGGGCCCGGCCACCGGAGTGGTCTGGCAGACGCGCGACGTCGCGGGTGACCTGCTTCGGGCCGAAGAGCCACGCGAAGAAGCGGCGAAGCCAGTTCATGAAAACGCTCCGGGCTGAGGCGACAGGAGTCGACCTGCGAAGCTGTGGACCCGGGGCTCCCCGCGTTGCGTACGTGGGGACCCTGGCGAAGTGATGGAAACAAGGCACCACCACGGCGAAACACCGTGGTTCAACTGGCTCGGCTGCGCCTGTCTCCCCAACCCGGAAGCGTCACGCGTTCTCATCGCTGTCCTCGTCGGTGTCAACGGCGTCTTCCGAGTCGTCGTCGGCTTCCTGCTTCGTGACGTGCGGCGAGGGCGCGAGGTCTTCCTTCGACAGCTCACGCGCGCTCGAGAGGTCTTTGCGCTGCGGCTGTGCGACCTGAAGCAACGCCAGCAGATGCGCGCACGGCCCGCGATTCATGAGGTGCTCGTCGAAGAAGGCGCACCTGCAGCGGCCGAAGATCATGCGGTCTTCGTCGTTGAGCACGAGCTCGACTTCACTCTGCGGCCCCACCGACCCGTTCACCACCCAGTCACGGAAGACGACTTCACGGAAGATGTCTCCGTCGGGCGTCTTGAAGCGCTTCTGCTTCGCGGTTTCGCGGATCGCCGAGTTGGAGATGCGCACTTCGCCGCGCGCGATGAAGCCGTTGGCTTCTTCGCGGCGTGGATCGGGCGGGTACAACTTTTCGAGGTCGATGGGCTTGTTGAAAAGCTCACGGTGCCGCCAATCGCGCCGTTCGACGTCGTAGAGCACCTTGCCTTCCGAGCAGAGCGACGAGAGCGCCTGCGTGACTTCAGCGGCCGTCGCGTTGCACGCAGTGGCGAGTTGCTCAGTCGTGCCCACGAAGTGCTTCGACAGCCACTGCTGCGCGACGTTCTTCACCTTCTCGTTCCTGGAAGGCGCCACGAGCAGATCGAAGCTGCCCGATTCAGTCCACCGGTTCGCCGACCAGCCCGACAACCCGAGCACGAAGCGAACGCCGGGCAGGGTGACCACGTAGAACGACGGCAGCGCGCGGCCCTTCAAGTACACGTCGACCTGTTCGGCCCACGGCAGCAGCGGCTCGAGCAGCCGCAATCGGCGACGGCCCCAGGTGCGAATCACGCGACGTTCGGCGAACGAGTGCGAGGCACCGGAAAGTGGAATGCGCGCTTCCCAGGGCTCGAGCACGAGCGACGCGTCGTGACCGGGTTCCATTTCGTAGCGCAGTGCGCGCGGCGAGACCTTCGCCTTCATGTGCGAGAGCGTGCGAATGGCCGCGAGCATGTCGACTGGTCGCATCGACAACTTCGTGCCGGGCAGCGCCATCGCGCCCTGCAGTTGAAGGAAGCCGCGCACCCAGCTGTCAGGCACGTCGACCTTCTGTTCGAAGCGGCCGCCCGCGCCCGCGGTGCGAACCTCGAAGCCTTCGGCGCCGACACGAAAGTGCGTTTCGCGCGTGGTGCGCATCTCGGCGATCGCCGCCCACAGCCACGCGGTGAAGTCGACGTTGGTGGTGCCGTGCGTGACCTCACCTTCGGGCACGAAGAGCGTGCGGTCGGCGATGACCAGGCCGTAGCTCGACTGATCCGCGCTGAAGGCTTCGAAGAACACCCGGTCGGGGTGCACGGTGACGATGGGGTCGAGCGTCCAGAAGTCCTGACTCCATTCATCGGAGTGCCAGATGAGCTGACCCAGCGCCTGCATCGCGAAGCGCAGCGGCAGCACGTGGTCGACGACCCTGGCGTGGAACTTCACGGGCCTGGCGAGATCGACGGAGAGGTCGAACAACGCGCGCGTGCGGTTCGACTCGAAGGAGCTCGGAAGGGCGTACGAGAACGTGGAGATCATGCGACCGCCTTCCGGAAGATGCGCGGCTGTTCGCCCGGGGAGCGCAGCGCCGGCCACTTCGAGAGCACCTTCGCCATCGCCGCGATGAGCTCTTCTTTGGGGTACCGCTTGTCTGGCAACGACAGGGCCTCCTTCATCTTCTTCAGCACGATGGCGGCGGCCTGCTGGTCACCACGCGCGGCGGCGGCGAGCGCCTTGAACGCAGCCAGGCGCGTCTTCCGGTGCAGCGGCCGCAACAACGTGGGCACCAGCACGTCGACGTTCTTCGCGGCGATGGCGTCGGCGCGCGTGTCGTCGGTGGCGAGCACGCGGAACGCGAGCGCCTGCACGTGAATCTGCGGCGACTCGAGCAGCTCCCGCACCAGCACGGCGTCGCCGAGGTACAGCGGGGTGCTGCGCTCGAAGAGCAGCCGTGCGAGCGCGTTGGTCTCGACGAGCGAGCCGTAGTTCCAGATGGCGTACGCGGGCAGCATCGACAGCACGTGCGTGGCGCGGCGAATGAACGCGGCGTCGTCGAGCTTCTCGTAGTGCGCCGCGAGCCGCTTCCCGAGCTTCGCGGAGTTCCAGGCCAGCAGGGTGACGCGGCTGGCGAGAAAGTCGACGAGCACCTCGTCGTCGGTCGCGAGCACGCGGTCGAGCAGCTTTGGATACTCGAGGTCGTGCCGCGGCGAGAGGTGCATGCGGTACGGCCCGCGCAGCACGTCGGGGGCCCGCTCGAGCATCATCACTGCGGTTTCGTCTTCGAGCGGTTGCACCTGGGCGAGGCTGAAGCCGGCGAAGTTCCACTCGCTGCCTGCCCCGGCGAGTGCGTGCAGCTTCGTCCGCGCGGTCAGCGTGCGCATGTCGGTGGCGAGAATCCGGCGCACCTCGGCGTTCCACAGCTCCGGAGTCGCAGACGACTGCAGCAGCCGCGACCACAGCGCCGTCCACGCGTTCTCGTCGGCGAGCCGCACGAGGGCGGGCAGCACCTTGTCGTCTTTCGGCCCGTACCAACCCCAGCGTGGAAACACGGCGCGTGCGTGCTTCTGGAGATACGGAATGACGCCAGCGCCCCGCTTGCGGGCGAGCTCGAGGAAGACCGAACCGGCCTCCTGAACGTGGTTGGGGTGGCGCTTCTCGAGCGCTTCGAGCAGGCCGGCGTCGTCGAGCACGGTGGTGATCAACGCGCTGACGTCGTGGCCCCAGCGCTTGCGATCGACCTGACGCCGATAGAGCGCCCACGCGGTGTCGTCATCATGCGCGCGCAACGCCGCGGCATGGAGCCGTTCCCAGAACGCGTCTCGCCACGGGAGTCGGTCGAAGATGAACTTTCGCGCGCCGTCGCCCAACGCTGCGTAGAGCGCGAGCGCCGTGTCTTCATCGAGCGTGGCGTGAACATCGTAGCGACGGAGCACCGCCTGCTTGTCGGCCTTCGAGTTCGCCTTCGCGAGGCGCGCTCGCAGCTCGGCTCGGAAGGTGTCGTCGCGCTTCTTCCAATCGAGCTCCAGTTTCCACGACGTGAGTTCGCGGAAGATCTCGATGTCGTCGGCAGCGTCAGCGTCAGCGAGCCACCGGGCGTTAGCCTGGGGGGCGCGCTTCCACGCCGACTGCCAGTTGCCATTCTCGTCGATGGTGCCGCTGGCGAGGTTCGCGAGCAGAAAAGGCCGCATCGACACCCGCAGCGCGGTGTTCTTCTGCATCTCGCGCCACAGCGGTTCGGCCCATTTCTGCGACGTGCCGGCGAAGTGTCGGAGCTGCGCCGCCTTCTCGAAGTCCTGTCGCAGGGTGGGGCTGGAGAAGCCCTTCACCAGCAACAGGTCGACCGCGGCGTTCACCTCACGAAGTTCTCGCCTCAATCGGGTCAGCCAGTTCTCCGCCATGTCGCGCAGAGATAGCCGACTGCGGCGGTGACGGCGCCGTTCTGAGCGCCGCCACCCTTCGTCACCTCACAACACGCTGAGGTCGACGATGCGGTCTGCCGGCCAGCGCGCGGGGTCCGGCGAAGCACCTTCTTCACCACGCGACTCGACCTTGAGGTTCGAGCGGCTCATGCCGCGGGCCTCGAGGTACGTGGCGACGGACTCGGCGCGGTCGTAGCCGAGCTCCTTGTTCGACTCGCGCGAGCCGACCGGGTCGGTGTAGCCGACGATGCGCAGCGTCTTGTCTTTCAGCGCGCCGTCCTTGAAGCAGTTGGCGATGAGGCGCAGCGAGTCTTGCGCGTCGTTCGAGAGCTCCGCGCTGTTGAAGTCGAACACCGGCGTGACCGAGGTGGTGGCGTTGCACGTCGAGCGGATCTTCTCGTCGAGGCGAATCGCGGCCATCGACGGCGGGGTCAACTTGCGGGGCTTCTCGTGCGCGCAACCGGTGGCGGCGAGCGCGAAGGCGGCGGCGGCGAGGCTGAAGGACTTGATGTGCGTCATGAATTTCTCCGATGAATGAGTGGGTCTTGCGACGGCGGGCGCACTGCGTCTCGCGTGCCAGCCCCGGTTCCCCCGCGGATTCGTGCAGTTCGCTGAGTCACCACGCCACAGGTCGTGGCGCGCATGCGGCACAGTCGGTGGGCACTGTGGCGGAACGGCTACGCTGCGCATCGTGTCTCGCCGCCAGGTGGTGTCTTCATTCAACGCGTTGTTGGCTCCCTTCGTCGCTGGCGTGAACGCGCGGTGTTTCGAGCGGCGGCTCGTGGGCGATTTCGAAGGCATCGCGGCGGCGCTGGCGGCCCGTGCCGACGCCGAAGACGGAGTGCTGGTCGTCGACGAGGGCACGCTGCGCGCGCTGCGTGGCGTCGATGAACGCGCGGTGAAGGTCGTGCTCGACGACGCAGCGCGCCTCTCGGAGCTCGGGCGTGAACCGCAGCTCAACGTCATCACGCGCTACCCACGCGATGCGCGCGGGCTCCCCGTCTCGGTCGACGTGCACTCGTTCCACGTCGACCGCGCGCCGGTCGAAGCCGACACGTTTCTGTGCACGTACGCCGGCGCGAGCAGTGAAGGGCTCGACAACGACGACGCGGTTCGGCTCATCGACGTTCCGCAGGTCGCAGACGCGCTCCGCTCGTTCGACCTCACGGAGGAGCACTTCGATCTGCACTACCGCATGAAGGCGGGTGCGGCTCCGTACGCGTTCGGTCTCGGGAATCTGTGGCGACTTGCGTGCGACTGGCCGGGCTCGCCGGTGCCGCCGTGCATTCACCGCGCGCCGCCACCTGATGCGCGGCCACGGTTGCTGCTGATTGCCTAAGCCGGCTTCCTGGCGGTGAGCTTCTTCTCGTTGCGGCTGAAGACGAACGCCCCGGTGGCCAGCAGCAGCTGGGCCAGCAGGCTCCACAGGTCGGGGAAGACGCCGAGCGCATCGACGCGAACGAACGGAACGGGGCGAATCGGGAGAACGCCCAGCTCCTGCAGGCCGTGAACGCCCTTGCCGAGCAGCATCACCGCGGTCACCACGAGCGCGATGGTCGACGCCTTGAAGAGCGTCTGCATGGGCAGCTTGAAGCCGACCGTACGCACCATGACGATGAGGCCGAGCAGCGCGACGAGCCCCGCGACCGCGCCCCACACCGCGCCGTCGAACGAGTCCGCTGCGAGGCCCTGGAGGAACAACGCCGTCTCGAGGCTCTCGCGACCGACCGACGAGAACGCGATGAGGAACAGGCTCAGCGTGCTGCCCGAGGCCAGCGCCTGCGTCATCTCTCCGCGCACTTCGGTCATGTGCTTGCTGATGTTGGCGCGCGCGTTGAGCCACAGCGCCGCGTAGAGCAACAGGCCGACCGCCACGAGCGCGACGATGGTCTCGAGCCACTCGCGGTTCGCGCCGGCGAAGAACTGGTGCGCGACCGCGAACGCCACGCCACCGAACACGAGCGACGAGACCCACCCGGCGTGCACCACCCGGGCGAGCTGGGTGGCGTTCATCTTCTTGAGCACCGCGAGCAGCGCACCCACCACCACGACGGCTTCGAAGCCTTCACGGAGAAGAATGAGGAGCGCAGCCACGAACACCGCCCAGAACCCCGAGGCGTTCGTCGCGCTCTGGGCCTTGCCGACCAGCACCTTCACCTCCATCACCTCGGCCTCGAAGTGCTCGCCGCTCTGGGCGGCGACGCGGGCGCGCGTGAACGCCTGCTCGAGCTGCATCACCAGCCGCTCGTCGCGCGCGCGCAGCATCGGTTCGACCGGCTCGAGGCCGTTCAGGTACGCGTCGACCACCGCTTGCCGCGCGCCGTCGACGTCGCCCTTGGCGTACAGCGCGAGCGCGTCGTCGAGCAGCTTCTGCGCGATCGCGAGCGAGCCGCCGTCCTCCCTGGGCATCGCGCGCCGCAGGCACGCGACCTCGTTCTCTCCGTACTTCGCCGCGAGCTGCACGTCGGTCGAGGTGGCCAGTTCGGCGACGCTCACCCGCGGCGGCACGTGGTCGCACGCAGGTTGTCGCAACGTGAAGATGTGGAAGGCCTGCGCCCAGCGCGTGTCTTCGGGCAGCGTGTCGAAGGCCGCCATGCCCGTGCCCGGAATGCCGAAGCTGGTGGTGTTGAACACCTTGTACGGGGTGAGCGTCGCCATGCGCTCCGCGTCGAGGAACTTCGCGGGCGGAGGATCGAGCGCCTTCGCGACCTCGGTGTCGGCGGCGCCGGTGACGCCGTGGCACGTCGAGCACACGGCTTCGTACTGCTTCTTGCCGTCGTCCATCGCCGGGTAGCGCCTGGGCGCCTGCACCAGCTGCTTGTCTTTGGCGATCGACCGGGCGAGCGCTCCACAGCGCGGGGTGACCTCGGCCGCGGGCTTCGCTTCACCGATGACGGCCTGGATGGTCTTCGCGCGTTCGAGGTACGCCGAGGCGTCTGCGCCGCCCGCCTCGAGCTGCTTGACGACCTCGTCGGCGAAGCCGCGCTGCTCTTCGAGCTCGGCCTGATCGTTGGTGGCCAGCGCGTTCGCGTAGTCGCCTTCGAGGTACTCCAGCAGGCCGACCACGCGGTGCCAGCGAGCGTCATCGGCGAGTGCGGAACTGGCGCACAGCAACACCATCAACGACATCGAGCGCATGCGAGCCCCTTCACCCACTTTGAGAACCGAAGTCAAAGTTCTGCTAGTGGCGAGCGCATGTCGGAAGCCGCGTACCTCTCATTGCTGAAAGAAGTTCTGGAGCACGGTCGCGATCGAAAGGACCGCACCGGCGTCGGCACCCGCGGGCTCTTCGGCGGTCAGCTGCGCTTCGACCTGCGCGGCGCCTTCCCGCTGCTGACGACGAAGAAGGTGCACCTCAAGTCGATCATTCACGAGCTGTTGTGGTTCGTGCGCGGCGACACGCAGGTGAAGTCGCTCCAGGACGTGGGCGTCACCATCTGGGACGAGTGGGCGACCGCCGAGCAGACCGCGCGCTTCGGCCGGCAGGAAGGCGATCTCGGCCCGGTGTACGGGCACCAGTGGCGCAACTTCGGCGCGACGAAGAAGGCCGACGGCACGTTCGAGAAAGACGGCGTCGACCAGCTCGCGCGGCTGATGCACGACATCGTCGAGAAGCCCAACAGCCGGCGCCTCATCGTGACCGGCTGGAACCCGGAAGAAGCCGACCAGGTGGCGTTGCCGCCGTGTCACACGCTCTTCCAGTTCCACGTGCAGGACGACGAGGTGTCGTGCCACCTCTACCAGCGCAGCGCAGACCTCTTTCTCGGCGTGCCGTTCAACATCGCCAGCTACGCGTTGTTGACGCTGATGGTGGCGCAGGCCGCGGGCAGGAAGCCGGGCGACTTCGTGCACAGCTTCGGCGACGTGCACCTGTATTCGAACCACTTCGAGCAGGCCAGAGAGCAGCTCTCGCGTACGCCGCGCGCGCCGCCGGTGATGAAGCTGAACCCGGCGCGGAAGAACCTGTTCGAGTTCCAGTTCGAGGACTTCACGCTCGAGGGCTACGACCCGCTGCCCGCCATCAAGGCGCCGGTGGCGGTGTGAAGCCCCTGGCGCTCATCGTCGCGCAGTCGCGCAACCGCGGCATCGGCCTCGCCGGCAAGCTGCCGTGGCACGTGCCGGAAGATCTCAAGCGCTTCAAGGCGCTCACCACCGGCCACGCGATTCTCATGGGCCGCAAGACGCACGAGTCGATCGGTCGTGCGCTGCCCGGCCGCCGCAACGTGGTGCTCACGCGTACACCGGCGGTGTTCACCGGCTGTGAGTCGGCCGGCTCGCTCGACGCGGCCCTGCGGCTGGTGGCCGATGACGCGATGCCGTTCATCATCGGTGGTGCGCAGCTCTACGCCGACGCGTTGCCGCGCGTGACGCACGTGTTCCTCACGCAGCTCGAGAAGGACACCGAAGCCGACACCTTCTTTCCCGAGCTGAATCCGACGGAGTGGCGCGAGGTGAAGCGCGCGCGCGGCGCGACCGGGGGCGTGGAGTTCATCGACCTGGAGCGCGTCAGGTGAGCGTGCCCGCGAGCGATCGACTGGTGTTCTCGCAGACCGTCGAGGGGCTCTTTCTGCGCGCGCTCAAGGAGCGGCTGACGGAGCGGCTCAAGGACCGCCTCGCGAAGGAAGCGGGCATCGACCTGCGCGCGCCGCTCAAGCCCGGCTACTCGCTCGACTCGTGGGACACGGCGGTCACCGTCGCCGCCGAAGAGCTGCACCCGAAGGTCGAGCTCGCCGTGGCCTTCGAGCTGCTCGGCGCCGCGCTCACGCAGGGCTACTTCGACACCATGGTGGGCTCGGCGCTGGCGGCGATGCTGCGGCTCATCGGCCCGCCACGCGCGATTCGCCGCATCGAACGCAGCCTGCGCAGCGGCAACAACTACAGCCAGACCAGCCTCACCGAGCTCTCGCCGAGTCACTTCGAGATTCACACCAACGAGACCGGGCGGCTGCGCGACAACCTGCGCGGCGTGATTCGTCGCGGCATGGAGGTGGCCGGCGCCAGGAACGTTCGCTGCACGGTGCTGCGCTTCGACGAGACGAACACCGTGTACGACATCGAGTGGGACCCATGACCCGCATCGTCTACGGGCGCGTCTTCGAGGCGCTCTTCATCGTGGGCCTCAAGGGGCAGATGACGACGTCGCTCGAGCATCGTCTCCAGGCGGAGCTGGGCGTGAACCTGAACGAGCTCAAGCACAGCTACCCGCACGCGACGTGGGAGCGCGCGGTGGGCATCGCCGCCGAGGAGCTCTACTCCGACCTCAAGCGTGAAGACGCGTACGCGCTGCTGGGTGAGCTGCTCACCGCGGGCTACTTCATCACGCCGATGGGCATCGTCGCCTCGGCCACGATGCGGTTGCTGGGCCCCAACCGCGCGATGCAGCGCATCGATCACATGATCAGCACTGCGAACAACTACTTCGAGAGCCGCGCCATTCGCCACGCCGACAATCACTTCTCGGTGCTGATGAACGAGCCCGGCCCCTTGCGCGACATGGTGCGCGGCTCGTTGCAGTACGGGTTCGGCGTGTGCGGCGGCAATGACGCGCGCTGTGAAGTGAAGGGCTTCGACGCCGAACAGGCGATTCTCGACATCAGCTGGGCATGAGCCCGGCTGGCGCACGGAAGCTGCGGTGCGAACGCGCCGCGACATCAACTGGGACACCTGAGGACGCATGAAGATCTACACGAAGACCGGCGATGGCGGAGCGACCTCACTGTTCGGCGGCGGGCGTGTGCAGAAGGACGACGCGCGGGTGATGGCGTACGGCGAGGTCGACGAGCTCAACTCCGTGCTCGGGCTCGCGCGCGCAGAAGGGCTGGGCAAGCTCGACGCGCTGGTCAACGCGCTGCAGGACCAGCTGTTCACCGTCGGCTCGATCCTGGCGACGCCGAAGGACAGCGCGGCCGCCGAGCACATTCCGCAGCTCCAGCCGGCGTGGGTCGACGCCATGGAGAAGGCCATCGACGGCTTCGACACCGAACTTCCGCCGCTCAACGCCTTCGTGTTGCCCGGTGGAACGAAGACCGCGGCGCTGCTGCACCTGGCGCGAACCGTGTGCCGTCGCGCCGAGCGCAGCGTGGTGCCGCTGCACCGTGACGGCCTCGTCGACGCGCCGGTGGTGGTGTACCTCAACCGCTTGTCCGACCTGCTGTTCGCGATGGCGCGGTACTCGAACTTCCTCGCGCGCGTGCCCGACGTGCCGTGGACGGCGCCGAAGTGAAGGTCACTCGCTGAGGTCGAGCTGTACGCCGCGCTCGCGCATCACGTCGGTGAGCGTGTCGAACAGCGTCTGGCCTTCACCGCGCCGCGCAGCCGCCAGGCGGAGCTCGAAGGTCTTGCGGTTCGACGGGTGCACTTTCGCCAGCCGCTCTTCGAGCCAGCGCGCCGTCTCTTCGTGGCCGAGCTGTTCACGTGACCGCGACCCGTGCAGCCAACGCACCGGGCGGCCGGGCTCCAACAGGTCGGCGAACGCGTCGAGGTTGCGGCCCCAGCGCTGACCGTCGAACAGCGCCCTGGTGACCTCGTCCCAGAAGCCCTCGAGGCCATCGAAACGTGAACCGTCGATGATGCGTGGCGCGGAGGACATGACGTCATTCTAAGGACGCACGATGGCTTCGCGCGAATCGTCCAGGAGAGTCAGGCTCGTCATCGGTGTCGTCATCGCGCTGGCGTCGGTGGTGGCGTTCTTCGCGAAGAGCACCACCAACGAGATCACCGGCGAGGTGCAGCAGGTCTCGCTCTCACCGCGGCAAGAAGTGCAGCTGGGGCTCTCGGCCGCGCCGTCGCTCACCCGGCAGTACGGAGGCGAAGCCGACCCGGCCATCACGCGCTACGTCGAATCGGTCGGCAAGCGCATCGTCGCGCGCAGCGCGGCTTCGAAGTCGCAGTACCAGTTCCACTTCGTGGTGCTCGCCGACCAGCGCACCATCAACGCCTTCGCCCTGCCCGGCGGCCCGGTGTTCATCACGCAGGCGCTGCTCTCGCGCCTCGGCGACGAAGCGCAGTTGGCTGGCGTGCTCGGTCACGAGATCGGCCACGTCCTCGCGCGCCACGGCTCGCAACAGCTGGCCAAGCGGGAGCTCACGCAGGGCCTCGTCATCGCCACCGGCGTCGCCGCCGACGATCACCGCAACGCGCAGCTCGCCGCGGTCGTCGGCCAGCTGGTGGTCATGAAGTACGGCCGCGACGACGAGCTCGAGTCAGACGCGCTCGGTGTGCGGCTGATGGCGGAGGCCGGCTACGACCCCACCGCGATGCTCGACGTGCTGCGCGTGCTCAAGGCGGCAGGCGGCGGCGGTCGCAACGTGGAGTTCTTCTCGACGCACCCCAACCCCGACAACCGCATCGGCCTGATTCAGGACGCCATCGACAAGGCGCCGAAGGGTGGCGAGCGCAATGAGGAGGCGTTCAAGCAGGCCATCACTTCTCGCGGCGGGGATACCGCGCCTCCGCCTTCCGAGGCGAAGCCGTCGTTGCCGGCAGAAGCGATGCAGACGCTCGCGCTCATCGACGAAGGCGGCCCGTTCCCGTACCCGCGCGACGGCGTGGAGTTCGAGAACCGCGAAGGCCTGCTGCCCGCAAGGCCCGCCGGCTACTACCGCGAGTACACGGTGCGAACGCCCGGGGTGAAGTCGCGCGGTACGCGGCGCATCGTCACGGGGCAGGGCGGCGAGCGGTACTACAGCGACGACCACTACGAATCCTTCACGCGCGTGAAGTGATTTCTCCGCTCAGTAGTAGCGGAGGTCGTCGTGGTCCTCCTCTTTCTTCTTCGGCTCTTCCTTCTTCTTTTCTTTCTTCGGCGGCGGAGGCGGCTCTTCTTCTTCTCGCGGCGCTGACTTCGCGGTCGCCTTCGGCTTGTCGTCGCGCAGGTCTTCTTCTTCCTTCTGCTTCGAGAGCTTCATCTCGATGACGTCCTGCTTCGGCTCTTCCTTCTTCGGTTCTTCCTTCTTCGCGGGCGGCGGGTCGTCGCTCTTGAGCTCGGTGCGGTTCGATTTCGGGAGCTCGTCTCCACGCAGCGCTTCCTTCTTCTTGACCGGCTCGTCCTGAACGGGCTCGTCGTCGCGCGCGACCTCGGCGGCCTTCTTCGACTTCTTCCTGGGCGCCTCGGAGTCGTCGCTGCCGCGCTTCTGATCGAGTGAGCCCTCGTCGAGGCCGTTGTCTCTGACCGTCATCTCGCGTTCGTTGCAGCGGCGCGCGAGCTTGTTGCACTTGTTGGTGCACTTCTCGAACTTCTTCTTCACGGCCACCTGGATCGAGCCGCCGAACTCGATGAGGCAGTCGTCTTTGCATTCGGTGTAGTCGTCGACGCACTCCTCGGCTCGCACGGCCAGGGGCGCCAACACCGTCAGACACACGAGAAATCGAAGCACGGTCATCAGCCTACACCTCATGGCGGCACACACGTTGCTGTGGACGGAGCCCATGGGTCTTTTGTTCCGAATGTTGTGTCTGGGTGCACTCGTCGGAGTGGCAGGTGCGCCGCAGGTCGTCGACTTTCACAGTGGTGACGTGGTGTTGCAGGCCTCGAAGTCGCAGCGCTCGGCGCTCATTCGCAAGGCGAGCCGCTCGCCCTATTCACACACCGGTGTCGTCGAGGTGGCGAAGGACGGGGTGTTCGTCATCGAAGCCGTGCAGCCGGTGTCGCGGACACCGCTGGCGACGTGGGCGAAGCGCGGCGAAGGCGGGAAGGTGACCGTCCTTCGCGCGACAGACGTCGACGGTGAGCGGGTACTGGCCGCTGCGAGGCAGTTCCTCGGCCGCCCCTACGACGCGAAGTACCGCTGGGATGACGAGCGCATCTACTGCAGCGAGCTGGTGGTGAAGGCCTTCGAGCGCGGGGCGTCGCGCAGCGTCGGCAGGCACGAGCAGGTGAAGGACCTGGCGCTCAGCGCAGATGAGCTGGCGATGGCCGCGCGGCTGGGCGTGGTGCCCGAGCAGACGCTGGTGACCCCGGGGAGCCTGGTGGACGACGCGCAGTTCACGGTGGTGGCGACGAACGCGACCATTCGTAGCCGCTGACGCCGTTGCCGGCGCGGTAGGGCGCGTCACCGTTGAGAAGGAAGCGGAAGACCTCGAGCGCGTGCGGGAGGTTGGTGGCCGGCGTGGTCGCGACCTCTCTGGTCTTCAAGTGCCACGGGCCCCCGCGCTTGAGGTGCAGCGCCCACGCGAAGTCGCTCGCTGGTTCGGGAAAGAACGGCGCGAGCAGCTCGTGCGGCGAGCCGTCGTAGACCACCAGCAGCGACTCCGGCGCGAGGGTGACGGCCTCGATGACGCCGGCCTCTGCGGTGAAGAGACCGTTGCCGACGGCGACCACGTCGGCAACGTGCTCGCGCGTGATGGCGTACTGACCACCGACCGCGTTGTGCACCGACAGCGCGAAGCCCATGGGCGAGATGGGTTCATTGCGCGCGTGCGAGATCATGAGCTCGAAGACCCGCGTCGCGGCGCCGTGGCGTGACGCGAACACGATGGGCACGCCGCGCCGTTCACCCTGCACCCAGAGCGCGACCTGAAAGACGAGGCGGCTGATCTTCTCGATGCGCCGGCGCGCCATGGGCGGCACTTCGGTCAGCGGCGGCATCTCGGTTCCGACGCGCGGGGTGGGGTCTTTCGCCCACGCTTGCCATGCGTCACGGGTGGTCAGCCCGGGCGCCCACGCAGCCCAGTTGACGATGTCGAAATCCACGCCGGCCATACGGTGCGTACGCGCGCGCGCGTTTCCTGTTTCGGAGGTATGGAAATGGAAACGACGGTGCGCAGCGCGACGTCAACGAAGCGGGAGCTCGAGCTTCGAAGTGGCGAGGTGGACCGTCTGTTCGGCGGCGTCGAAGCCGGGCTCGGTCTGCCAGGGCGTCGCCCGGTTCGAATGCGTGTGCAGCGCCGGGAAGCTCGACGAGGTGATGTCGACGCGCCACCGGCCGCCGGCCGGCAGCACCCACTCGATGGGCCAGAAGTCGATCTCGAGTTCGACCGGTGTTCCCGGGGTCGAGGCCTGCGCCGTCATCACGTCGGCCGTGGGGTACGCGAGCGTGGCGGCGTTCTCGCGCACCAGCAGCGCCTTGCCGTCCTGCTCGGCGATCAGGCGCGCCACGAACGCGGTGTCAGGCGCGGTCGACGTCACCGTGAGCCTCAGCTTGCCCGCGCCGGCCAGGCGCTGCTCCGACTTCGTGGGCTCGGTTCTGAAGGTGAGCACGTCGTCGCGCGCGCAGAGCTCGCCCTGGTCGAGCGGGCCGGGGGTGATGCGCAGCGTGCGGAAGAACGCGAACGAGAGCAGCGACGCACCGCCGCGCGTCGGCACCGGATTGGCGGGGTCGAACGTGAAGGTGACGGTCTCTTCGCCGGACTTCGGGCCAAGCGCCCCGCCGCTGCAGGCCTTCGAGGCTTCGGCGCCCGACAGCGAAAATGAAGTCACCGGCACCGACGGGTCGGGCCACACCGGCTGGTCGCGCCACTTCGTGTCGTTCACCGCGAACGTGCGCACGGTGTTGGGCTTGAGCGTGACCAGCGGCTTGCCTTTGAGCGTGTGCTCGAACCACTCGAGCATGATGGGCCACTGGTCGAGGCGGCCGGGGGCGGCGCTGAAGTCCACCTCGCCCGTGGTGAGGCCCAGGTGGTTCCACGGCCCGAGTACGAACACGCTCTGCGCTCGCGTGGCGAGCCGCTCCCAGGTGTCGCGCTGCGCCATGAAGAAGGGGTCGAAGAAGGCCGCGAGGTGCAGCATGGGCACCTTCACGCGCTCGGGCGTCGAGCGGAACTGCTGCATCTGCGTCGTTTCCCAGTACGGGTCCGAGGGCGACTGGGCGGCGAGCGTGTCGCGGTACCACTGCACCTTGCCGCCCATGAACTTCTCGTCGGCCTCGAGCGGCGGCCGGTGCGCAGCGGCGGCGAGGTAGTCGCTGCCCGCGAAGTGATGCATGCCGCGACCGGGCATCAAGGTCGCCCACGCGGTGAGGATGTCGTGACGGAAGAGCCCGCGCTCGTAGAAGACCTTGCGGAGGTCCGTTCCGAAGACCGACGGCACGAGCGTCTTCACCTCTGGCGGCAACTCGTCGGCCATCGCCCACTGCACGCACGTGAGATAGCTCGGCCCGCGCATCGCGATGTTGCCGTCGCTGAAGGGCTGCTTCACCAGCCACGCCAGCGTGTCGAGGCCATCGTTGCGTTCGTTGATGATGGGGTACCAGTCGCCGCCGCTCTCGAGCTGGCCGCGCACGTCTTGAAGCACGCACGCGTAGCCGTAGCGGGTCATGGCCTGACAGGTGAGCGCCTCGAGCGGCTTCAGGTATTCGTACGGGTTGCGCACGAGGATGACGGGAGACTTCTCGCCGCCCATGGGCAGGAAGATCTCGGTGTGCAGCTTCACACCGTCGCGCATCGTCACGTCTTCGATGCGCGAGCTGTAGTCGTCGGTCGTGAAGTCCGGCATGCCGGCCGCGCGACGGAACAGTTCGTGGCGTTTCCACAACGACGCGCCGACGAGGAGCAGCGCGATGACGGCAACGATGCCGAAGGTGCGTTTCACGTCTTCGCAAATGGCAGGAAGGGGAGCGCTTGTGAACCGCTCGAACAATGAGAGCTGCAAAAACACCGCTCTCCGACGCGCTTGCAGCCGCTAAAGGTCACTGCATGAACCCGCTGATCTCGGACGCCTTCGTCGACTTCCTGTTGCACGACGTGCTCGACGTGGACGCCCTGTGCACGCTGCCTGCGTTCGAAGGGCACTCGCGCGACACGATTGCACCGTGGTTCTCGGCGTGCCGTCGCGTGTCTCGTGAGGTGCTCTTTCCCACCTACCGCGTCATCGACGCCGAGCCGCCGCGCTTCGTCGATGGTCGCGTGCACCTCCACCCGAGGTTCGCCGGCGCGTGGAAGGAGCTCGTGCAGCTCGACGTGATCGCTGCGATTCGTCAATTGCCGCTGACCGTGACCACCTTGTCGAACGCGTACTTCATGGCCGGAAATCTCTCGGTCTATGGCCTCGCGGGGCTCACCGCCGGCGCCGCGCACTTGATTCACGCGTTTGGCAGCGACGAAGTGAAGTCGCTCTTTCACGCGAAGATGGAGAGCGGCGAGTGGACCGGAACGATGGCGCTCACGGAACCGCAGGCGGGGTCGAGCCTGGCTGACGTCACCTCACGCGCCACACCGACGCGCGACGGCCGCTACGCGATTCGCGGCTCGAAGATCTTCATCAGCGGCGGTGATCAAGACGTCACCGACAACATCGTGCACCTGGTGCTCGCGCGCATCGACGGCGCGCCGGCTGGCACGAAGGGCATTTCACTCTTCGCCGTTCCGAAGAAGCGGCCCGACGGCACCGACAATGATGTTGGCGTCAGCGGCGTCATCCACAAGATCGGCTGGCGTGGTCTGCCGTCACTCGCGCTCAACTTCGGTGAAGACGGCAACTGCGAAGGCTGGCTCGTCGGCCCTCCGCATCAAGGGCTGCGTTGCATGTTCCAGATGATGAACGAGGCGCGAATCATGGTGGGCGTGAACGCGGCGTCGACGGCGTCGGTCGCGTTCCACGAATCACTCTCGTACGCAAAGGAGCGCAAGCAGGGCAGGGCGCTGGGCTCGAACGACACCACGTCTCCGCAGTACGCGCTCACCGCGCACCCTGATGTTCGCCGCATGTTGTTGCGCCAGAAGGCCATCGTCGAAGGCGCGTTCGGTCTGCTGGGCGTCACTTCGCGCTACGCGGATCTCTCGACGCACTCGCCCGACGAAGACACGCGGTTGAAGTCGAAGCTGCTGCTCGACCTGCTGACGCCCATCGCCAAGACCTTCCCGTCCGAGAAGGGCTTCGAGGCCAACGCGCTCGCGCTGCAGATTCACGGCGGCTACGGCTACTCGAGCGAGTACCTCCCGGAGGCGTGGTTGAGAGATCAGAAGCTCAACTCGATTCACGAAGGCACGACCACGATTCAGGGCCTCGACCTGCTGGGCCGCAAGGTCGTCGCCGGTGGCGGCGCGGCGTTGATGACCCTGATGGAAGCGGTGGAGTCGGACCTCGCGAAGTCGTCGCTCGACGTGGCGCCGCTGCGTTCGTCGCTGCAGCGCGCGGCGGACGTCACGGCCACGCTCGGCGGTCTGGGCGCGAAGGGTGACGTGCTGGGCATGATGGGTCACTCCGCCGACTTCATGGACGCGCTGTCGACGCTGGTCATCGCGTGGGTCCACGTGAAGCTGGTCAACGCGCTGGGTCTTCGCGACGACGACTTCGCGAAGGGCACGCGTGCGGCGGCGCAGTACTGGCTCTCGACCGAAGTGCCGCTGGTCGACGCGAAGCTGGCGCTCTGCGTGAACGGCGAACGCAGCTTCCTCGACGTGGCTCCAGAGTGGTTGTGATGCCTACCTGTCCGTACTGAACGGGCGTCCATTCATATCTATTGCGGGCTCCGGAGGCCTCGGCGACACCGCGGGCATGCCAGAGCTTCCTGAAGTCGAGTTCGCGCGCCGTTCACTCGTGCGCTGGTTCGAAGGCCGCAAGCTGGTGCGCACCGAGTCGGAGCCGAACACGCGCACCTTCCGCGACAGCGACCTCGGCATCTTCGCGGCGACGAAGGGCTCGCTCGACAGCGCGACGCGCAAGGGCAAGTACCTGATGCTGGGCTTCTCGTCGGGGCTGGGGGCGATCGCGCACCTGGGCATGACGGGGAAGTTCCTCAAGCGGAAGCCGAGCGACGAAGTGCGGTGGAGCCGCGCTCGCTTCTTCCTCGACTCGGGCGAGGTCATTCACTTTCAGGACCCGCGCATGTTCGGGCACATCGATGCGCTGCCGGCCAGCGAGCTGACGAAGCGGAAGTCGGTCGCGAAGCTGGGCGTCGACCCGTTGAACGATGGCTTGAGCGTCGCGCAGTTGAAGGACGCCATCGGCACGTCGAAGCAGCCGCTGAAGGTGGCGTTGATGGACCAGGAGCGCATCGCCGGGCTGGGGAACATTCACGCGGCCGAGGCGCTGTTCCGCGCGAAGCTGCACCCGTCGCGCACCGCCGATTCGTTGAAGCCCACGGAGTGGACGGCGCTCGCGAAGGCCATTCGTGACACCATCGCGTTCGCGCTCAAGCTCGACGGTGAGTCGGATGAGATCGAGTACGTCGAAGAGCCCGGTGCGAAGAACCCCTTTTTCATCTACGGGCGCGCGGGCACGCCGTGCCGCAAGTGCAAGACGAAGGTGCAGAGCTTCACGCAGGGCGGGCGCACCACGCACTTCTGTCCGAAGTGTCAGCCCAGGCGCGGCTGATCATTCCGTCGGCTGCAGGAACCGGCCCACCGCGAGGTACTCGATGACTTCGCGCGAAACGTCGGGCGGCAACTTCGGCTTCAGTTCCTTCACCACCGCGTCGACCGTCTTCGCCTTCTCGAACGCGCTCAAGACATCGAGCAACGCGCGCGCTTCGTCACCCTGCTGAAGCAGCGGGTCTGAGAACTTCTTGTGCTGCACCGTCGGCGCGCACGAGAGCCCATTGCCGGTCGACGAGCGCACCACGGTCACCACTTCCTTCGCGACCTTCGCGGGCGCGCGATGCGACCCGAGCCAGTCACCCAGCGACACTTCACGCGTGTCTGCTGCGCGATTGAGCAACCGCGTGTTGCCCTTCAAGTTCACGTGCTGCTTCGCCTCGGCGGCCGCGAACACCAGCTCGTCGCACGCGTCACTGGTCGCCTGCACCTCGGCTTCGAAGGCTTCGTCGGCGTAGTGAATCATCGGCACGGTGACCGTCGACGGGTCGACCTGTTCGAAGTAGTCGAGGAACTCGGCGAACGTGCGTGCCTGCGTGACCATGCCGAAGCGGTCGGGGTGTTCGGTGACGAGCGCTCCGGGCTGGGCCTGCAGTCGCTGGTAGCCGACCGAACAACCCATTTGCAGCACGCGCTCGACGAGCTCGCGTTCTTCGCCGAGCCGTTCACGCGTCGAGTACGGCAGGCCCGCGATGCCGGACACCTCGAGCTCGATGTTGGGGAACGACTGACAGCGCTCGATGACCTGCATCAGCTCGTCGTTGGTGGGGCAGGGCTTGAGCAGTCCGCGCGACATGGTGTCGAGCCGCTGCGCTTCCGAGAAGCAGCCGATGTCGAGCACCATGTAGATCTTCTGGAAGCGTCGCGAGAGCGTCGAGGCGAGCTCCGGTGGCGGCACGCCCCAGAGGAAATACGTCACCGAGTGTCTGCTGAAATCGAGCGCGCCCCAGGTCTGCTCGAGGAACTTGGCCGTGCTGCCGGCGAAGTCGTACCGGAGCTGCCAGGTGTGATCGACGATCTGCAGATGATCCGCGTGCACGGCCTCGGCGGAACGGAGAAACGGCTTCGCGCGACCGAACGACGCCTTCTGCATGCCGCGCGTGCCAGAGCAATACAGACAGTTCTCGCTGCAGCCTTTCCCGGGCTGCACCCAGCCTGAGTACGACGCGAGATCGAGCTCACTCAGGAACAGCTCCCTGAAGTGCGAGTAGTGAATCTCGTCGCTCTTCGGGCTCTGGATGTACGTCATCTCGCCGCGCGAGTTCGTGCCGCGCCTGAGCACGTTGGGCGACGCGAGGTCGCCGCGCGCGAGTGACGTCAGCGGCACTTCACCGTCGCCCAGAATCACGGAATCGAAGCAGTCGTACGCGAGCAGTTCTTTCCACCAGAACGACGCGGAGTTTCCCCCGACGGTGATGTGCACGTCGGGTGCGACGCGGCGAATGGTGCGCGCGATGATCAGCGTGCGGGCGGCGTGGTGGAACCACTTCAAGCTCAAGCCGATCAGCTTCGGTTTGACGCGGTTGATCAGTTGTTCGATCGACTTTTCGACGGCCGCTTCGTCTTCGTCGCCGTCCCAGAGGCGAACGTAGGCCTCGATGCCGTGACGGCGCAGGTGGCTGGCGAGGTACAGAATTCCGCAGGTCGCTTCGCCGGCGCCTCCGCCGAGCAACAGGACTGGTGACAGCGGGCGGGGCATCGGGTCGGGCTCATACCGAAACTCCCGCTCCATGCGACAGCGGGGACAGCGTTGCGGAGAGACGCCAAACGGGCGGGACGGCTCGAGTCATGCACTCAGGTCGGCGATGCGCTGGCTGCTCCTCGTTCCGCCGTTGCTCGTTGGCCTCGTTGTGTGGCGCATCGACCGCGAAGGTGTCGTCGACGATGCCGCACCTTCTGACGCGATCGTGGTGTTGGGCGCTCGTGTGCAGCCGGATGGGAGCCCCTCACCGACCCTGAAGGCCCGCGCCGAACACGCCGCGACGCTCTTCAACCGGGGCCTCGCGAAGACCGTGATCTTCTCTGGCGGTGTCGGTGACTACGGCGCGTCCGAGGCCGCTGTCGCCCGTGACGTCGTGCTCACGCTCGGCGTGCCTTCCCAAGCGTGTCTGCTCGAGGAAGACAGTCACTCGACGAAGCAGAACGCGCAGTTCACCGCGCGGCTGATGCGCAAACACAGCCTGAAGTCGGTCATCGTCGTCACCGACCCCTCGCATCTTCGGCGCGCGAAACGACTCTTTGCGAACGAGCAGCTCACCGTCACCGGCAGCCCCGTCATGAACGCGCCACGCCACGTCGAGTGGACCGAACGTGCGTACTGGACGGTCCGGGAAGTCGCCGCGTCAATGAAGTGAGAACGCCCGGCGCAGCTCTTACGCCCACCGCGAGTGAATGGTCTCGTTGCACGACCGAGCTTGTTCGAACTTCGCCTCGAGAAATGCTCCGTGTGCGTCGATGGCCCGCTCGTGCACGAACCTCGCGAGCACACTCTTTCGTACCGCGTCGGCCATCTCGCGAAACCGCACCACGACCGGAGCGACGCGCGTAAACAGATGCCAACCCTCGACGTGAAAGACGTGGTCGCTCGCCAACAGCGCTGCCTGCACTGCGTCCTACGAGCGCGGCTGCTGCCCGGCGTTCTGTGTGGTGAACAGATGGTCGCCAAACATCGAAGCCGCCGCTTCGCCCCGTCACGCCCTCTTGAGGAATGGCTCCGCTGCGACGAACTCGGAGCAGAAGCTCCGTCAGCACGGAGGTGTCGATCCACCGCTCGAGCCAGCTCGCCACGGTCATGGCGAAGCTCCTTCCGTTGCGCACTGAAATCACGCGCCCGGCCGCTCGTACGCGGCGCACGTGAATTCCTTTGGAAAATCCGCCCCTTTTCCCGGCGCTGGGCTACACGCAGCGCGTTTCATTTTCCTTTGGAGAACGCTGCTCATGCGACGCGTCCTGCTGTCGGCCCTCGCGCTGACCTCAACTCTTGCTTTCGCCCAGGCTGATGCCGGTGTGCCTGCCGCGGCCCCCGTCGAATCGCCGACCGCCGCCACCGTCACGCCGAACGACACCGAAGCGCTCAAGCGCGACTTCGAGGCCAAGCTGGAAGCCGCTCGCCGCGAAGTGAAGGAGCTCCGCGAAGAGATGCGCGCGCAGATCGCGTCGTCGTCCGTCGCGCAGGGTTGGCAGGAAGACTGGGTCGACGAGAAGCGCAAGCTCGAGCTCGTCACCATCGACGGCTACCTCCGCGTTCGCCCCGAGCTCTTCTACAAGTTCGACATGGGCCGCGGCCTCGACGAAGCCGGCTACTCGCTGTTCCCCCGTTCGCCGTCGAGCAGCAACGACCGCACGAACGTCGGCGTGAACATGCGCTTCCGCTTCGAGCCGACCATCAACGTCTCGGAAGAAGTGCGCATTCGCACGCAGATCGACGCGCTCGACAACCTCGTGTGGGGCAGCACGCCCGACTACGCGTACTCACGCAACCAGAACAGCGGCTACTACAACGACCGCAACGAGTTCTCGCTCTTCTCGATGAGCCAGACGCAGCAGCGCTCGGGCATCAACTCGCTGCAGGACTCCATCGCCGTCAAGCGCGTGTGGGGCGAGATCTCGACGCCGGTCGGTATTCTTCGCTTCGGCCGCATGGGCACGCACTGGGGAACCGGCATGCTCTACAACGACGGCAACGGCATCGATAACGACTTCGGTGACACCGTCGATCGCGTGAGCTTCACCGCCGAGCCGCTCGCGGGCTTCTACATCACGCCGATGATCGACATGAACGTCGCCGGCATGCTGTCGCAGCGCACGCAGGAAGGCGGCCAGCCGTTCGACCTCACGCCGTCGGACAACGCGACCAGCTTCATTCTCGCGGTGCAGCGCCGTGACACCGAGCAGGAGCGTCGTCAGCGCCTCGCCGCTGATCAGACGGTCTTCAACTACGGCCTGCACTTCACCTACCGCACGCAGCGCTTTGACGCGGTCGACACGCTCTCGGCGCCGTTCGGCAGCGACGGCGTGAACACCAGCACGGCGAACATGCCCATCGTGCTGCGCAAGGCCGACATCTTCATTCCCGACCTCTGGGCCCGCATCGAGCGTAAGGAGTTCCGCATCGAAGCCGAAGTCGCGGCGGTGCTCGGCAGCATGCAGGGCCGTCAGCTCTCGACGGGTGCCGACGGTCAGCTCGAGACGCTCAACATGTACCAGTTCGGCGCCGTGCTTCAGGGCGAAGCGCGGCTGCTCAACGGCGACCTCGAGATCGGCGGCGAAATCGGCTTCGCGTCGGGCGACAAGGCACCGGGCATGGGCAACTACCCGCGTCGCACCGGCAGCGGCGGCGGCGGTTACACCGGCCTCGGTGACGTCGACGGCAAGCAGTACAACTGCCTCAACGGCTGCGCGAACGGCGACAACGAGATCAACAACTTCCGTTTCAACCGCGACTACCGCGTCGACATGATCATGTACCGCGAGATCCTCGGCGGCGTGACGGACAGCCTCTATTTCAAGCCCAAGGCGAAGTACCGCATCACCCAGGGCTTCGAGGCCTTCGCGTCGGTCATCTACTCGCGCGCGATCTTCGTCGAGTCGACGCCCGGCGCTCCGTACTTCGGCAGCAATGAGTCGCTCGGCGTCGAGATCAACGGCGGCGCGCGCTACGAGACCGAAGACGGGTTCTACGGCCAGATTCAGTACGGCATCCTCTTCCCGCTCGAAGGCTTCAAGAAGACCGTCGATCCGCAGGGGCCGGGCGGTGCTCCGCGCAATGGCGTCGGTGTGGTCACCGGCTCGCCGATCACGCTCGAGAACCCGCAGGCGCTGCGCTGCGTCTTCGGCATCCGCTTCTGAGGTCGTCGACTCAGCTTTGATGCTTTACACCGACCGGTGCGCTTCGCTGCGCGCCGGTCGTTTCGTCTCTGCCATCATCGATGGCATGCGCGTCACCATCGCCGGTGCAGGCATCGGAGGGCTCACCGCCGCGCTGTCGCTCGCAGCCGCGGGGCACGACGTCACCGTCTACGAATCGACGCGTGAGCTCAAGCCGCTGGGCGTCGGCATCAACCTGCTGCCGCACGCCGCCGAGGTGCTGCAGCGCCTGGGCGTGTTGGAGCCAATCGTCGAGCGCGGCGTCACCACGCGCGAGCTCATCTACTTCAACAAGTTCGGTCAGCAGATCTGGCGAGAGCCGCGTGGAATCGAAGCGGGCTTCCCGGTGCCGCAGATTTCGATTCACCGCGGCGTGCTGCAGATGACGCTCGCAGAAGCCGCGCGCGACCGGGTGCGCGTGGTGATGGACCGCCGGCTCGTGCACCTCGAAGAGAGCGGGCGCGCGCACTTCGAGTCGCGTGACGGAGGAACGTTCATCGTCGACGCCGACGTGACGGTCGCGGCCGACGGCATCCACTCCGCCGCGCGCAGGCAGTTTCACCCCGACGAAGGGCCTCCGCGTTATTCGGGCCGCTTGATGTGGCGCGGCGTCACCCGCGCGAAGCCCTTTCTCTCTGGCGCGACGATGATCATGGCCGGCCACCCGGCGCTGAAGTTCGTCGCGTATCCAATCGAAACGGTCGCACTCGATGGCACGCAGCTGATCAACTGGATCGCCGAACTCCCGCGCCCGGCGATGCTGGAACGCGAGAGCTGGAGCCGCGAAGGCCACTTCGAAGACTTCGCGCCGGCCTTCGCCACGTGGAAATTCGACTGGCTCGACGTGCCCGCGCTCATCGCGGGAGCCACCGCCGCCTTCGAGTTTCCGATGGTCGACAGAGACCCGTTGCCAGCGTGGACGCACGGCCGGGTGACGCTGCTCGGCGACGCCGCGCACCCCATGTACCCGGTCGGGTCGAATGGCGCGTCACAGGCGATCCTCGACTCCGACGCGCTGGTGGCCGCGCTGAACCAGCACGACGTCGACGACGCGCTGAAGCACTACGAGCAGCAGCGCCTGCCCGCGACCGCGGCCATCGTGCTCCTGAACCGGCAGAACGGCCCCGAGCAGTGCATGCAGTGGGCTGAAGAGCGCGCGCCCAACGGCTTCGACGACATCGAGGCCGTCATTCCCCGCGTGGAGCTGGAGGCGCTCGCCGCCCGCTACCGTCGCGCCGTCGGTTTGAACAAGCGCTGATCCGAGACACCATCGCGCGCCTGTGTCTTGCGCAGCGCGTCGTGCGCGGGCAGGGTGCGCGCCGTGCGTTTCCCCGCGTTGCTCGTCGTCTTTGCTCTCTGCGCGTGCGGCATCAAGGCCGCGCCGAAACCTCCGCTCGATGAACCGGCGCCCGCTCCGATGGAGAGCGTCGACGGCGGAGTGACGAAGTGAATCACTTCCATGAAAAGCGCGGCGCGCTCCAGGCGGAGGGCGTGGCACTGTCGCGCATCGCCGATGAAGTGGGCACGCCGACGTACGTGTATTCGCGGGCCACGCTGACGCGGCACCTGAGTGTGGTGATGGACGCCTTCAAGGCCGTGCCCACGCTGGTCTGCTACTCGGTGAAGGCCAACTCGAACCTCGCGGTGCTCAAGCTCTTCGCCGCTGGTGGCTCGGGCTTCGACATCGTGTCGGCCGGTGAGTTGGGGCGTGTGCAGAAGGCCGGCGGCGACGTGAAGAAGGTCGTCTTCTCGGGTGTCGGCAAACGTGAAGACGAGCTCGAGGCCGCGCTGAACGCCGGCATCTTGATGTTCAACGTCGAGAGCGCCGAAGAGCTCGAGCTGCTCGACAAGGTCGGCCGCAGGCTCGGCAAGAAGGCGCCGTTCGCCCTGCGCGTGAACCCCGACGTCGACGCGAAGACGCACCGCTACATCGCCACCGGCTTGAAGACGTCCAAGTTCGGCGTGCCGTTCGAAGAAGCGGTGGCGCTCTACAAGAAGAGCCGCCGCATGAAGGGCCTCGAGGCCCGCGGCGTCGACTGTCACATCGGCAGTCAGCTGACCGACGCGCGGCCGGTGAAGGAAGCCATCACCCGCGTCGGCGGTCTGTATGCCGAGCTCAAGAAGCAGGGCTTTCCGCTCACGCACCTCGATGTCGGTGGCGGCCTCGGCGTCACGTATTCCAAAGAGAAGCCGCCCGACGTCAGCACGTACGCGAAGGCGGTCATCGACTCGACGAAGGACCTCGGCGCGACGCTGGTGCTCGAGCCTGGCCGCGTGCTGGTCGCCAACGCCGGGGTGCTGATCACGAAGGTGCTCTTCCGCAAGAACACGCCGGCCAAGAAGTTCGTCATCGTCGACGCGGGCATGAACGACCTGATGCGGCCGGCGCTCTACGAAGCGCACCACGACATCGTGGCCGTGAAGCCGCGCCGCGGCGCGAAGACCACGGTCGAGATCGTCGGCCCGGTGTGTGAGTCGACCGACGTACTCGGCCACGCGCGCTCGCTCGAGCCGCTCCAGCAGGGCGACCTGCTCGCGATCAAGACCGCCGGCGCGTACGGCATGTCGATGGCAAGCACCTACAACTCACGCCAACGGCCCGCTGAAGTGCTGGTCGACGGCAATGACTACCGTGTCGTGCGCAAGCGCGATGCGCTCGAAGCACTCTGGCAAGGAGAGACCCCATGAAGTTGCAAGGCTCGATGACCGCGCTCGCCACCCCCTTCAAAGACGGCAAGCTCGATGAGGCCGCGTACGAGAAGTTGATCGAGTACCAGGTCGCCAACGGCACGTCGGTGCTCATTCCCATGGGCACCACCGGTGAAGCGGTGACCATGACCGCCGCTGAACGTCGCCGCGCCATCGAGGTCTGCATCAAGGTGAACAAGGGCCGCGCGAAGGTCTTCGCCGGCGCTGGCAGCAACTCGACCGCCGAGACCATCGAAGGCGTGAGCGTGGCCCGTGAGCTCGGCGCCGACGGCGCGCTGGTGGTGACGCCCTATTACAACAAGCCCACGCAGGCCGGCCTCGTCGAGCACTACCGGCTGGTGGGCAAGGCGCACCCCGGCTTCGCGTTGATGGCCTACAACGTTCCCGGCCGCACCGGCGTCGACATGCTCCCTGAGACGGTGAAGCGGTTGCTCGACGTGAAGGAAGTCGTGGCGCTGAAGGAGGCGACCGGCAACGTGCTGCGCACGCTCGATGTGTACGAGCAGGTCGGCGATCGGATCACGCTGCTCTCGGGTGACGACTTCGTGGTGGCGCCGTTCATCTTCTCGGGCGGCAAGGGCGTGGTGTCGGTGTCGTCGAACGTGGCGCCCAGGCACATGGCCGACCTGGTGGCGAAGGCGCTCGCCGGTGACATCGAAGGCGCGCGCAAGGCGCAGCTCGAATTGCAGCCCCTGCACCGTCTGCTCTTCATCGAGTCGAACCCGATTCCCGTGAAGATGGCGCTTCACCAGATGGGCTTCTTTGGCACCGAGCTTCGCCCGCCGCTGCTGCCCATGACCGACGGCAACGCCGCGAAGCTGAAGGACGAGCTCGGTCGCCTCGGCCTGTTGGGGAAGGCGTCGTGACCCCGATTCGCACGGTCATCACCGGCGTGTCGGGCCGCATGGGCGCGTCGCTCGTTCGGCTCGTGCGCGACACGCCGGAGTTCGTGCTCCACGGCGGCACCGACAAGCCCGGCAGCGCCAGCATCTCGCTCGACGTGGGCCTCGCCGCGCACCTCGCGCCGCTCGAAGTGAGCACCGTCGATTCACTGAGCGCGGCGCTCAATCGCGCGAACGTGGTCATCGACTTCACGACGCCCGAGGCCTCGGTGCAGCACGCGCGCGAGTGCGCCGACGCCGGAGTGCCGCTCGTGGTGGGCAGCACCGGCTTCTCGGCCGACGCGAAGCTCCACATGGCCGACGCCGCGAAGGTCATTCCCATCGTGATGGCGCCGAACATGAGCGTCGGCGTGAACCTGGTCATCGAGATCGCCGCGCAGTTGGCGAAGCGGCTCGGTGAAGACTTCGACGTCGAGGTGGTCGAGACCCATCACCGCATGAAGAAGGACGCGCCGTCGGGTACGGCGATGCGGCTCGCGGAGGAACTCGCGAAGTCACTCGGGCGCGACTCCGGCGACATCTGCACCTCGCGGGTCGGGCTCATCGGAGAGCGGCCGCGGAAGGAGATCGGCGTGCAGACCGTGCGCGGCGGTGACGTGGTGGGCGAACACACCGTGTTCTTCTTCGGCGACGGTGAACGCGTGGAGCTCACGCACCGGGCGACGAGCCGTGAACAGTTCGCGCGTGGTGCGCTGCGTGCTGCGAAGTGGGTCGTCGGTAAGAAGCCGGGCCTCTACGACATGACGCACGTGCTGGGGGCGAAGTGAGCGCCCGCTATGCGCGGCTGCAGTTGGCCGATGGTGCGTTCTACGCGCGCGCCGAAGGTGACTCGTACGAGTTGCTGTCGAGCGCTCCGTGGGAAGACGGCGTGAAGGACACCGGCCGTCGCGTGAAGAAGGACGACGCCATCTATCTGCCGCCGAGTGACGCCTCGAAGGTGGTCGCGATTGGTCAGAACTACGCGAAGCACGCGGCCGAGATGGGCAAGCCGATTCCCGTCGAGCCGTTGATCTTCATGAAGCCGAAGACCGCGCTCAACGCGCACGGCGCCGCGATTCTGCTGCCGCCGGCGAGCCAGGAAGTGCATCACGAAGCCGAGCTCGCGTTGGTCATCGGCAAGAAGCTCACGCGCGTGACGGAAGAAGAAGCGGCGGCGGCGATCTTCGGTGTCACCTGCTTCAACGACGTCACCGCGCGTGACGTGCAGAAGCGCGAGATTCAGCACACGCGGGCGAAGAGCTACGACACGTTCGCCTGCTGCGGCCCTGAGCTGGTGACGGGAATTCCGTTCGACGATCTCCGCGTGGTGTGCCGGCTGAACGGCGCGGTGAAGCAGGACGGTCGTACGTCAGACATGGTGCATTCGCCGGCGAAGCTGGTGGCGTTCATCTCGAACGTGATGACGCTGCTGCCGGGTGACGTGGTGAGCACGGGAACGCCGTCGGGTGTCGGGCCCATCGTCGCGGGCGACATCGTCGAGGTCGAGATCGAGAACGTCGGCGTGCTGCGCAATGTCGTCACCCGGTGAAATTTCCCGCTCTCTGCGAAGCGGGGAGAGGGGCCAGGCCTTCGTTGCCCTCGGCACCAATCTCGGTGACCGGCTCCTCAACCTGAACGAAGCGCGTCGCCACCTCGCGTCGCTCGGCGAGCTCCGTCGCGGCCCGGTGCTCGAGACGCCGGCGCTGCTCCCGCCCGAAGACCCCACGCCGCAACCCGACTACCTGAACACCGTCGACGAACTGACGACGTCGCTCTCTCCACGCGCGCTCTTCACCGAACTCAAACGCATCGAGCGTCACATGGGCCGCCGCGTCACCACCCGCTGGGCTCCGCGCATCATCGATCTCGATCTCATCCTCTTCGGCGAGGTTACGATGAACACCGAGGGCCTCACCATTCCTCACCCGCGCATGCACGAGCGCCGTTTCGTGCTCGAGCCGCTCGCACACCTCGCGCCGGAGCTCCGACATCCGCTCACCGGACAGTCCACGCGAGCGCTGCTGAAAGACGTGCTACGCCGCGCGTCGTGACTGCCCTGTTGCTGCTGCTCCTCACGCAGACCGCGCCGCTGCCTCCGAACCACCCCACGCCCAGCGGCAAGAACGCGCCGTCGGCCGACGAGTTGATTCAGAAGCTCGACGCGACCAACGGCCTTCGCGAACGCGACAAGCCGTACGAGATCGCCGCTTCACTCGCGCGGCTGTACTTCGGGCAGGGCCGCTACGCCGATGCGCAGCTTTATTACGCCCAGGCCGTCGCGCGCGCCGAGGGTGCCCGCGCGCTCTACGTGGCGCAGAAGAAGGTGCTCGGTAACAAGCCCGCAGCCGACGCCAAGTCGGTCGGCTGTGAACCGAAGGCCGATTCGACGATGGCCAACTTCGAGACCCTCGCGAAGGTCCTCGCCGACAAGAAGAACGCCGCCGGTGCGGTCGGGTGTCTCGAGGTCGCGCTCTCGTCGCTGCAGGACACTGAAGTGATGCTCGGCAACGCCCAGTTCCTCGCCGGCGACAAGAAGGCGGCGCTCGAGACCTACGACCGCGCCCTCGCGCTCTTCGAGACGAACCATGAGGCCCGTTACGCGCGCGCGGCGCTGCTGCTCGACACGCAAGGCGACGACTTGAAGGTGCTGGGTGAAGTGAAGACCGAGCTCGAGCGCGTGCTCCGAGACGCGCCGGGGTCTCCCAAGGCCGGTAACGCGAAGCGACTGCTCGCGCGCACCATCGAAGCCATCGACAAGGGCGGCCTCACCAAAGTCGGCGTGAGCAAGGAGCAGGTCGCCTCCATCGCGCCGCAGCCTGCGCCGCGTCAGCCCGGCCAGCCCCCGGTGCTCAGCAAGGAAGTGATGGAGGCGTTCCAGAACGCGCCGCGCACGCCGGAGATGGAGCAGAACTTCGCGAAGCTCATCGACACCGCCGAAGAGCACCTCGCGCGCGGGCGCTTTCAGGACGCGCTCGATTCGTACAAGCAGGTGATGCCGTACCAGCCCGACAACGCGCGGCTCCGCGCCGGCATGGCGTGGACGATGATCAAGCTGAACCGCCAGCCGATGGCCGACAACGTGTGGCGCGTGGCGACGGGCAACCCCGACGCGGTGGCCGCGCTCGGTGACGTGCTCAAGGCGAAGGGTGACGACGCCGGCGCGAAGGCCGTGTGGCAGCGCCTCGCGCAGAGCGTCCCGTCCTACGCCTCGAAGCTCGAGGGCCGGCAGTGAGTCGCTGGGTCGCGCTCGCAGGGCTGTTGCTGGCGTGCAGCCCTCCGCCGATTCGCAACACCAACCGCGGTGTGCTGCACCTGTCGGTCGACGGGTCTGACCAAGCCCCGGCCGGGATGCCCACGTGGGACATGGGTGAGGTCGTCGTCGGCGGCCGCAAGGAGGTCGTGATTCGCGCCACCAACGTCGGCACCGACGCGATGAACGTGACCGGCGTGTACCTCGGCGCCATCGGCAACGGCTCGTTCTACGCGCGCGACACCAGCGGCACGCTGCAACCGGAGCAGTCGCTCACCGCGACGGTGACGTTCTCGCCCGCGACGAAGGGCGCGCAGCGCACGCAGGTCACCTTCAGTCACGACGCGGACTCCGCGCTGCCCTCGCTGCACCTCACCGGCACGGGCCTCTGAACCACCGCTTCACGTCTGGAACGCTCCGAACGCGGCAGCGGACTCGCGTGTGCGGCGTTCGCAGCTTTCGACACGCGGACACGTGCGCCCATCTCCTGCTTCCGGAGCCTCGGGAAGGCAGGCACGCGCACCGACGTGCTGTGGCCGGAGCCGTCGAAGACAGACGTCGGCCGGCTGATCAGACGACGCGCGCGGCGAGGACGTCCTGCACGTCGAGCAGGCCGACCGCCCGACCTTCTGCGTCCACCACCGGGAGTTGGTCGATCTTCATCTCGCGCATCATCGCGGTCGCGGCCAGCACCAGCTCTTCCGGCCCGATGCACTTGGGGCGGCGCACCATCACCTCTGCGATGCGGCGCTTGAGGTTCAGTTCGTCGCGCTCGGCGAGGCGGCGGAGATCTCCGTCGGTGAAGATGCCCACCAGCTTGCCCTTCGCGTCGACCACGTTGGCGGCGCCGGGGCGGCCGGGCGTGCTCGTCATCACCCCCAGCACCTGCGAGAGCGTCGCGGTGTCGCGAATGAGCGGGTTGGCCTCGCCCGCGCGCATCAGCTCGCGCACCTTCATCACGCTGCGGCCCAGCTTCCCGCCCGGGTGGTACTTCGCGTAGTCGGCCTGCGAGAACTCGCGCCGCCACGCGAGCGTCATCGCCAGCGCGTCACACACCGCGTGCAGCGCCGCCGACGAAGCCGTCGGCACCAGCCCCATGGGGCACGCTTCGTCGATGGGCCCGAGGTCGACCACGAGGTTGGCGGCCTTCGCGAGCGGCGACTTCGCGTCACCCGTGATGGCGATGAGCGTCACGTCGAGGCGCTTCAAGGGCACCAGCAGGCGAACGATTTCTTCCGACGTGCCGGAGTTCGACAGCGCGACCACCACGTCGCCCTTCGTCACGCGGCCGAGATCTCCGTGCGCGGCTTCGGCGGGGTGCAGGTAGTGCGAGGCGACGCCGGTCGACGCCAGCGTGGCCGACAACTTCTGCGCGATGAAGCCGGGCTTGCCGATGGCGGTGCACACCACGCGGCCCGCGCACGAATCGAGCGCGTCGACGGCGGCGACGAAGGAGTCACCGAGGCGTGAAGGCAGCGCCGAGATGGCGCGCGCTTCCTGCGTCAGCACCGTCTTCGCGTAGTTCAGCGTGGCCTTGTTTCCGCTCGGTCTGGTGGGCGCTCGGCGAGCCATGGCGCGGGTGCTGTACATCGGCTACGTGCCGCCCGCGACAACCCCTTTCAAGGAGCCACCATGAAGTTCTTCATCGACAGCGCTGACGTGAAGGAAATCCGCATTGCCCACGAGATGGGCTGCGTCGACGGCGTCACCACCAACCCGTCGCTGCTCGCGAAGGTCGGTCGCCCGCTCGAAGAGACCATCAAGGAGATCTGCACCATCGTCGACGGCCCGGTCTCGGCCGAAGCGGTCTCGCTCACCGCGCCGGAGCTCATCGCCGAAGGTGAGAAGCTCGCGAAGATCCACCCCAACGTGGTGGTGAAGATCCCCATGGGCGTGGAAGGCGTGAAGGCCGTGAAGGCGCTTTCAGAGAAGGGCATCCGCACCAACGTGACGCTCATCTTCTCGGCGAACCAGGCGCTGCTGTGCGCCAAGGCCGGCGCGACGTACGTGTCTCCGTTCGTCGGCCGCCTCGACGACATCGGTCAGGTCGGCATGGACCTGATCAAGGACATCGTCACCATCTTCAAGAACTACGGGTTCAAGACGCAGACGCTGGTGGCGTCGATCCGCAACCCGATTCACGTGCACGAATCGGCGCTGCTGGGCGCCGACGTCGCCACCGTGCCGCTCAACGTGATTCAGCAGCTGGCGGGGCACCCGCTGACCGACGCGGGCATCAAGAAGTTCCTCGCCGACTGGGAGAAGGTGCCGAAGGCGAAGTGAGCCTCCGGCACCATCGGGGGTCGTGCGGTTACTGCACGATTCCTGACGCCAGACACGTGGTGACGATGCCGCGCGTGGTCGTCTCGACAGTCAACGTCTGCGCAACCGGCATCTCGGGAGGGGCGGCGCCCGTCAGCTGCGCGCTGCCAATCGGCGACTGCCACCCGCCGAAGATCGAGCGCCACACACAGCGCGGCTCGGTCGTCGAGCAGTCTGACGTGAGGTCCGCCGACACCAGTCGACGCTCGTAGCCGAAGCCGTACCCGTCGAGCCCGGTGTTCACGCTCATCAGTTGCACGCCGCCTCGCGCCTGCGGCGCGAAGCGCACGCCCACGAACGACCCCGCCTCGACGCGGTTGAGGTTGTCGTCGGTGATGAGGAGCGGGATCGTCTTGGTCTGCAGGAGCCCGAGCGTGCCGTAGGAGTTGGGCAATGACGGGTTCCCGGCCTCGTTCAACACGCAGTTGGTGCCGGCTTCAGAGCCGGCCTCGCCCGTGTAGAGGAGTTTGAACTCCGCCCAGATCTGCGCGTTGGAGTCCCACACGCCGTTGGGGCCGTCCCAGATGCCGTTGGGCAGACCACCGTCAGACGGCGGCGTGTCGACGAAGAACTCGCCCACGTCCCACATGTTGTTGTCGTTGCGGTCGACGAAGGGCTCGCCCTGGTCGATGAACTGCTCGGTGCCGTCGCGCACGCCGTTGCTGTTGTCGTCGCGGAAATCTTCTTCACCCTGGAGGTACGCGATGATCGTCACCACGCCGTCGCGCGGGTTCTTCGTGAGCGGGCCCTCCGCGCGCGACGGTTCGCTCGCACGCGGGAACGGGTACTGCGTCGCGTCGGCGGGAAAGGGCGGCACATCGAGCGGCGGGTACGTGCCGATGGTCTGGAAGGTGAACGAGCCGATGCCTTCGCTCGGGTTGCCGGGCGCGAAAGGCTGCGTGGTCACGTTGTTGGGCACGGTGCCGGCTTCGGAGTTGAGGCGCACCTGCGTTCCCGTGCCCACCGGATTGCCGTAGCGGTCGACGAGCCCGACGGTGCACGTCTGCGTGAGCGGGAGCGGCGGGTTGGGGGAGGCCAGCGTTGCGAGGTTCACGCGGTCGCACCGCAGCGTGAAGCCACGGTTGGACGCCTTGGCGCCGCGCACACCGATGGTGGGGCTGGTCACCGACAGCGTGTTGTTGAGCACGCTGGCGTAGACGCTGAACGTGCCGACCGTGGTCCCCGCGCGCACGGTGGGGCTCACTTCGCCCAGCGCGTTGGTGACGGCCATGGGTTCCACCGTGGTGCCTGCCGGCGCGTTGATGAGCGAGAACGCCACCGGCACGCCCGGCACGCCGACGTTCACGTTGTCGGAGACCCTGAACTTGAGCTGCGCGGTCTCGTTGAAGCCCGAGTTCTGCAGGCCCATCAGGTTGCAGTTCGTCGCCGTCTGCGGGCAGGTCGTCGAGATGTACGAGACCTGCGTGACGTTGACGATGACCACCGAGGTGGTGCCGGTTTGACCGTCGTCGCTGGTGACTCGCACCAGGGCCTGGCCCGTCGCCGTGCCGTCGGCGAGGAGCTGCGCCTGTGCCCGGCCGTTGCCGTCGGTGACGACGACGAAGCTGGTGCCGACCGCTGCGCCGCCGACGGGCCCGAGGCGTCCCACCATCGTGGAGAACGTGAGCGACTCGTTGGCGGCCGGGGCGCCGTTGTTGATGAACACGGCGGTGATCACTGCTGAGTCACCGATGCCCGCGATGAGCTGCGTCTTGTCGGTGGTCACCGCCACTCCGGCGTCGCCCAGCATCATGCCGGCGTCGATGCCCGCGTCGACACCAGCGTCGATGCCCGCATCGACCGGAGCCGCACCGATCGTCACGGTTGCCTCGGCGGTCAGGCCATTCCACGTGCCCGTCAGCTTCACCGTTCCCGCGCAGGTTGGGTCGGTGGCTCGATCGCACTCGAAGACGGCCGACGCTGCGCCTTCAGCGAGCGTGAGTTCGACGCCGTCTTTGAGCGACCCGAGCGACGACGTCACCGCCACCGTGCCGGTGCCGGGCTTGCCGGCCGAATCGACCGCGAAGACGCGAACGGTCGACTTCTGGCCATTGCCATCGATGGTGCGCGGGCTCGGGGTGAGCTGAAGAATCGGCTCGACCTTCTGGGGTTCGCAGGCAGAAAACAGAGACGCGAACGTGAAGACCGCGGTGAGTGACAGACGGCGCATAGGCCTCTTTCTGGTGTGGGGAACGGCGGCAGTATTTTCGCGCCCCATCACAGCGTCAATGTTCGCGGCACCCGGGCGGATCGCGTGGCCCGCCGCGCGCACCTGCGTTAGACGCGCGGGCCTATGCACTTCGGTCTCTCGGACGATGAAAAGGCTCTGCAGGAAACGGCTCGTAAGTTCGCGCGCGACGTGATGCGCCCGAAGTCTGCGCACTACGACGAGAAGGGTGATTTCCCCCGCGAGATCATCACCCAGGCCAGCGAGCTGGGCCTGATGAACATGACGCTGCCGGCCGAAATCGGCGGCATGGAGCTGCCCCACGTCGCCCAGGCCATCATCGCCGAAGAGCTCGCCTGGGGCTGCGCCGGCATGGCCACCTCGATGATCGCCAACGACCTCGCGCTGCTGCCGTTGGTGCTCGGCGCGTCGAAGGAGCAGAAAGAGAAGTTCCTGCGCCCGTTCACCACCGACCCCAGGCGCCTCGCGAGCTTCGCGCTCACCGAGCCCGGCGCCGGTTCAGACGTGGCGGGCATGCGCACCGTCGCGCGCCGTGAAGGCGACCACTACGTCATCAACGGCCAGAAGCAGTGGATCACCAACGGCGAGTACGCCGATCAGTTCACGCTCTTCTGCAGCACCGATACGAGCAAGAAGCACAAGGGCATCATGGCCATCGTGGTCGAAGGGCGGCCGAAGGGCCTGACCATCGGCAAGCACGAGAACAAGATGGGTCAGCGCGCCAGCAACACGGTCACGCTCACCTTCGAAGACGTGAAGGTGCCCGTCGAGAACCGCCTCGGCAACGAAGGCGAGGGCTTCCTGCTCGCCATGGCCACGCTCGACAATTCGCGCCCGCTCACCGCGATGTTCGCCATCGGCATCGCCCGCGCCGCGATGGAGCACGCCATCGACTACGCCAAGCAGCGCACCCAGTTCGGCAAGCCCATCGCCGAGTTCCAGGCCATTCAGTTCATGATCGCCGACATGGCCGCCGACATCGAAGCGGCGCGCCTGCTCACCTACAAGAGCGCGTGGCTGCTCGATGAAGGTCAGCGCAACACGCTGGTCTCGAGCTACGCCAAGCGCTTCGCCGCCGACATGGGCATGAAGGCTGCCACCGACGCCGTGCAGATCTTCGGCGGCTACGGCTATTCGAAGGAGTACCCGGTCGAGAAGCTCATGCGCGACGTGAAGCTCATCCAGATCTACGAGGGCACCAGCCAGGTGCAGCGCCTCGTGATCGCGCGCGAACTTCTCAAGGGCATCTGAAGTCGTTGCAGGTCCTCGCAACCCGGGCATGTTTCGGGTTGCACACGCGATGGTTGATTCATAAATCGATCCCCACAACACGGCGCGTCAAAGGCGCGCTTTTTCACTCCATCAGGAGCGCTACGCATGCCGCTGAAGATCCTCGTTACCGCCAAGCGGGTCGAAGACGCTGAGTCGAAGATCAAAGTGAACCCTGCAGGCACGGGCATCGTGCCGGACGGGCTCAAGTACAAGATCAACCCGTACGACGAAATCGGCGTGGAAGAAGGCCTGCGCCTGGCGGCGAAGCACGGCGGTGAAGTGGTCGTCGTGTCCGTCGGCAGCAAGGACGTTCAGGAGCAGCTGCGCCACGCGCTCGCCATGGGCGCGCACAAGGCCATCTGGGTGAACCACGCGGGTCCGATTGATCAGCTCGGCGTCGCCGCGGCGTTGCAGAAGATCATCGAGAAGGAAAAGCCGGACCTCGCGATCCTCGGTCGCCAGGCCATCGACGACGACCAGGCGCAGGTCGGCCAGTACCTCGCCGAGTGGCTCGGCTGGGCGCAGGCCACGTTCGCCTCGAAGGAAGAGTCGCTCGAGTCCGACGCCGAGAAGTCGAAGACGCCGGCCGTGAAGCTGGGCGCCGACAACAAGAGCATCACCGTCATCCGTGAAGTCGACGGCGGTCTGCAGACGCTCGAGGCCTCGCTGCCTGCGGTCGTCACCACCGAGCTGCGCTTGAACCAGCCGCGCTACGCGTCGCTGCCGGGCATCATGAAGGCCAAGAGCAAGCCCATCGAAGAGCACACGCCCGCAGCGCTCGGCATCGACGTCTCGCCGAAGCTCACCGTGGCGAAGATGGCTCACCCGCCTGCGCGCAAGGCCGGCATCAAGGTCCCCGACGTCGCGACGCTCGTCGAGAAGCTCAAGAACGAAGCGAAGGCGATCTGAGCGTCACGCTCGATTCGAAAGGAAATCAAGAACATGGGTCACGTTCTCATCGTCGTCGAAGCCAACACTGACGGTTCTCTCCGCAAGGCCACGCTCAACGTGCTGACGGCAGGCGCGCAGATCGCGAAGGCCACGGGTGGTGAACTCCACGCCATCGCGCTCGACAAGGACGCGACGGCGCTCGCCAACGCCGTGAAGGATTACGGCGTGAAGGTCGTGCACGCGGCGTCTGCTCCGCACCTCGAGCACGCTGTCGCCGAAAACTGGGCGCCCACCATCGCCGCCGCGGCCACCGCCATCGGCGCCGAGTGGATTGGTGCGGCCTCCACCGCCATCGGCCGTGACGTGCTCCCGCGCGTCGCCGCCAAGCTCAAGGCCGTGATGGCCTCCGACATCGTCGGGGTCGAAGGCTCGGGTGCCGACCTCGCGCTGCACCGCCCCATGTGGGCCGGCGCGGTCATCGCCACCGTGAAGCTCTCGGGCAACGTGAAGGCTTTCACGGCGCGCACCACCGAGTTCGCGGCCGCCGAAAAGTCGGGCGCTGGTGAAGTGAAGACCTTCGCCGCCGTCGCGCAGGACAAGCAGCTCTCGAAGTTCATCGGCTTCAAGGAAGTCAAGAGCGCCCGCCCCGCGCTCACCGAGGCGAAGGTCGTCGTCTCCGGTGGTCGTGGCACCAAGGGCGACTTCAAGCCCATCGAAGGGCTCGCCGACGAGCTCGGCGCGGCGGTCGGTGCCTCGCGCGCGGTGTGCGACGCGGGCTGGCAGCCGAACGATCTGCAGGTCGGTCAGACCGGCAAGGTCGTGGCTCCGTCGCTCTACATCGCGGCGGGCATCAGCGGCGCGATTCAGCACGTGGCCGGCATGAAGGGCAGCAAGACCATCGTCGCCGTGAACAAAGACGCCGACGCGCCCATCTTCCAGATCGCCGACTACGGCCTCGTGCAGGACCTGTTCAAGGCGCTGCCGGAGCTCCAGGCCGCCATCAAGGCCGCGAAGTAATCAGTACCCGTGATGCACGGCGCGACGATCGACCTCGACGACGCGCCGCTCATCAGCCTGGGCATCCACCGCCTCGAGATTCCGGTTCCGTTTCTCGAGGCCGGTGGTCCCGCCAACGTCTACGCCATCGAAGACGCCGACGGACGGCTGACGCTGTTCGACACCGGCATCGGCACCGCTGACGGCGTCGCGGCGCTGCGAGCGCAGGCGGCGGAACGTGGGCTCGACTTGAGGCGCTTGTCGCGCATCGTCGTCAGCCACGGTCACCTCGATCATTTCGGCAACGCGCAGATGCTCTCGGAAGAGAGCGGGGCGCGCATCTATGTTCACGAGTTCGATCGCTCCAAGCTGCTCGGGGAAGGCCGCTTCGCGACACTGCTCGAGAAGCACCGCTCGTATTTTCTGAAGGGCCTCGGCATTCCCGTCGACACGCTCGACGCGATTCACGCGCGCGTCTCGCAGGCGCAAGACACGGTTCGCTACGTCGACGCCGAACGTCTCGCGCCGCTCCACGATGGCGAGGTGCTCTCGTTCAAGCACTTCGAGGCCACCGTGAAGCACATGCCGGGTCACACGCCGGGCCTCGTGTGCCTGTACGCCGAACGGCAGCGCGTGTTCTTCGCCGACGACCACGTGCTCGCGCGCGTGTCTCCCAACCCGGTGCTCGACTTCGTGCACGGCGAAGGTGAGAGCAAGTTCCGCGCGCTTTCGAGCTACCTGCGCGGCGCGAAGTGGGTCCGCTCCCTCGAGCTCGACGCGGTGCTGCCCGGCCACGGCCCTGCGTTTCGAGGGCATCAGGAGCTCATCGACGGCCTGCTGGGCTTCTACGAAGTGCGCCAGCGCAAGATCCTCGACGGGCTCGCGTACGGAGCACGCACGGAGCACGCAGCGCGTTCGAGCTGCTGCCAGCCGTGTTTCCACGCCGTGACCTCGGCCGCTTGATGCTGATGCTCTCGGAGGTGCTCGGGAACGTCGAGGTGCTCGAAGACCAGGGCCGCGTGGTGCGTCAGCCCGGAGACGTCATTCGCTACGCGCGGACGGTGACCGAGACGTAAGTCGCGACAATCACTCGAACTCACGTTGGCCCGAGGCACGCACAGGCGGCGTTCACCTCGCAACCCGACGGAGTTCACATGAACCGCATCGCTTTCCTCGTCGTTCCTGCTGTCGGCATCGCGCTCTGGCTCGGCGCTGCCACGTTCACCATCACGCGTCTCGAGTCGATGTCGAAGAGCACCAGCCAACTCAAGCCGAAGCCTGCGCCCACGAATGTTTCGAGCCCCACGTTGAGCGCGGGGCGGTGAAGCTGCACGCGTGGCCGCCGCGTTGGGCTATGCGGCCAGCATGTTTCGCTCGTCGTTGATGTTCGCGGTGCTGTCTTTCGTCGCGTGTGGGAGCAGGCCGGGCCCTGAAGATTCGGGCACGCAGCTTCCCGTCGACGCTGGTGAAACGCTCGATGCCTCAGTCGATGCTGGTGAAGCCTCAGATGCCGGCCCAGAGAACGACGCAGGCATCGGTCACGACGCGGGAATTCCCGACGCAGGTGGCCTTGACGCAGGCGTGACGGACGCTGGCATTTCGAGTTCGCGCGGCGACGGTGGCATCACGTGCATGAGCTCGGTGTCGTTCGACGGGCACTCCGCGTGTCTGTCTTCGGTGAATGGCACGAGCTTCAAGGTCACGTTGCCCAACGGCGGCGGCGGCCCGTACACGCTGGGCATCTATCTGCACGGTGACGGCGCCGGTGCCTACAACAGCAACTCCGCCGTGCGCCGCATGCTGACGCTCGCCGACGCGAAGCACGTGTTGCAGATCGCCGTGCTCGCGCCCAACAAGTGTTCGTGGTGGCAAGCGCCGACCGCGCAGTTCGATGGCTCCTGCATGAACGTCGGCGCCCCCGTGCCGGACACCAATGCTGAGAATGCGCACAAACTCGCGGAGGTCATCGACGCGGTGCGCGCGGCCTACGACATCCGCAACGAGCAGTACCTCTATTACTCGGCGTCAGGCGGCAGCATCTTCCTCACGCGCCGCTTCATCCCCATCTACGGCGAGGCGTACCCGGGCGGCATGTCCATCAACTGCGGCGGTGAAATGCCCGATGACACCGACTTCGCGTGGGCCATCAGCGACCCCGCAGCGCGCGGCTCGACGAAGATGTTCTTCACCTACGGAGATCAGGACTACCTGGCCGCCGACTCGCACGACACCGCGACCGGCTACGCGACGAAGGGCTTCGTGGTCGACGAGAAGATTCTTCCGGGCGTCGGTCACTGTGGTCCCGGCTTCGATGCCCACGGCCGCGCGCTCGAAGTGTGGACGCAGGTGCTCGCGCCGTAGACGGTGACTTCGCCCGCACTGACGTGATTTCGCGCGTTTTCGGCTGGCGCCCGCGTTGCTCAGTACGCGCGCTCACTTCAACCAGGGAGCGCCATGTCGTCTCGCATCGAAGCCAGTCGTTCGACCATCACCGCTGAACCCGATGTCGACGTGCCTGCGGCGCCGCCGAAGCGGCTGCTGAACATGAACGGCCCGCAGGGAGCTGCCGTCGAGCGCTTCGACGCGTCATCGTCGCGGCAGCCACCCGTCGGAGACTTTGCAGACGCGTCATCGTCGATGCGCGCGGGCACCTTCACTGCGCAACAGCAGCAGTACCTCCTCTTTCACGCACGACTCACCGACGGCTTCACCAGCATCAACGCGCAGCTCGAGCAGGCCGCGACGCTTCAGGACCGCAACGCGATGCAGGCGCTGGTCGTGGGCATGGCCACCCGGCCCGAGTTCGCGACGATGCTCAACGAAGTGCCGCGTGAGTGGGTCGAGCGTGGAATCGAAACGATGATCCGCAACGTCGCGCCCAACGCGACGCCTGCAGAGATTGACGGGCTCACGAAGACCATCAGCGCTCACATCGACCAGCAGGTCCGCACCGCTGCTGCGCAGAAGCTCAAGAAGGGCGTTTCCGAGAAGCTCTTCAACGCCGCCGCGCAGCTCGAACGCGACTCGAAGGACCCCGAGATGCTCGCCACGATGACCTCGCAGCTCCAGCGTTGGGAAAGCCCGTCGGCGACGCCGCGACAGAAGGAACTCGCGGCCTCGGCGCGTGACCTGCTCGGGCTCGCCGACGGGCCGGTCTCGAAGGAGCAGCTCGCTGCGGCCTTGCAGTCGCGCGCGAAGCTCGTGGCTCGCGAAGCCGACACCATGCTCGAAGCCGGCGAGACGACGCTCTACCGCAGCCTCGCGCTTCACTCCGCGCTCGGCGAGCAGCTGCTGGCCGAGCAGGGCATCAAGCCGGGGAGCTGGGGCGAGGAAGGCCTGGCGAACGTGAAGTCGCGCGCGGGCGAAGATGAGGGCGAGCTTGCCCGCGCGAAGACGGCGACGAACCTGTCTCTCTCGTTTCTCGTCGGCGCGGTCGGTGGAGGCAAGGCCGCCAGCACCGCCGCGCCCATCGCGCTGAACGCAGGCGCGCTCGCCAGTTCGTATCAGCACATCGACCGTGCGGTCGCAGGCCAGCTCGCTGGCACCGCGAACGACAACGCAGTGAGCGCCGCGAGACGAAAGTGGGGCGTCGAGCTCGCGGAGGTCGGAGTCGCCTCGGCCATCGGCGGAACGATGGGGTCAGCCAAAGGCGACCTCTCGCACGCTGTGAAGCACGCCGCCATCGACGGGGGCCTGGGTCAGGCCGCGCATGCGGTCGAGCACTGGCTGCACCCGCATTCAGGTGGCCCTTCGTCGACGATGGACGCGCTGCGCGGCAACGAGTGACGAAATGGCGGGCGCGGCGAGGGCGTGAGATCTTCGCCGCGCGATGATTCAGATGTTCCACGTCAGCAAGGCGTACCCCGGCGACCCGCCGGTGCTGACCGACATCAACCTCGACATCGGCAAGGCAGAGTTCGTCTTTCTCACGGGGCCGTCGGGCGCGGGGAAGTCGACGCTGCTCAAGCTCATGTTCCTCGCGGAGCGGCCGTCGAAGGGACAGATTCTCATCGGCGGCCGCAACATCGCGCGCGTGCGTGAGTCTTCGATTCCGTACCTGCGCCGCAACATCGGCGTCGTTTTTCAGGACTTCAAGCTGCTGCCCACGCGCACGGTCGCCGAGAACGTGGGCTTCACGCTCGACGTGCTCGGCGTGTCGCGTGACGAAGTTCGAGAGCGCTCGGTGAAGATGCTTCGCCGGGTCGGCCTCGAGCACAAAGCCGACGTGTCGCCGCTCAAGCTCTCAGGTGGTGAGCAGCAGCGCGTCTCGCTCGCGCGCGCGCTCGTGAACGACCCCGCGATGCTGCTCGCCGACGAACCGACGGGAAACCTCGACCCCGCGCTGACCGTCGAGATCATGGACCTGCTGTCAGACGTGAATGCGCGAGGCACGACGGTCATCGTCGCCACGCACGACGCGTCACTCATCGAACGCTACGAGAAGCGCACGCTGCGGCTCGAGCGCGGCTCCATCGTGGCTGACGAGCGCGGTGAGAAGGCCGCTCGTCTGATGATCAACGACAACTGATTACGGCTCGAGCACCGACACGACGGAGCCGCCGCTGCTCTCGACGCCTGCGAGGTCGCCACCGCCGGCGACGCGCACCTTGCTGCCACCCGACGCTTCGCCGCGAACCTTGCCGGTAGCCGTCACTTCGACCGACGAGCCGCCGCTCACCTCGACCTTCGCCGTCTCGGCGCTGACGTGAATCTTCGCCTTGCTGCCGCCGGACACTTCGAGGTCGACCGCGGTGACGGTGCCGCTCGCGGTGATCTCGCTCCCGCCGGAGACGTCGAAGTCGATGTTCGCGCCGGTCAGCTCCGTCGCGTTCAACGTCGACCCACCACTGGCTTCGAGCTGCGCCACGTCGGTGCCGGTGATGAGAATTTCAGTCCACTCGAGTGACGAGACCTTCACGCCCGGCTTGAGCCGCACGTGCAGACGGCCGTCGCGCACGATGGTGTCGATGTTGTCGATGACCTTCTGCTGCGAGTTGATGGTCACCGACGGCGAACCGGGTTTGAAGCTGGCGGTCAGCCCGCTCTCGAGGCGCACGCGACTGAACGCGTCTTGCGTTCTCGTGTCTGAGGCCGCCGGCCCACCATCGATCTGATTCCAACAACCGGTGAGCACCACGAAGGGGACGAGGGCCGCGAGGAGCAAGCGAGTCATGCCCCGTTTGATGCCGCGACCGTCCGAAACGATCATCAAACCTGCCATGCGACCGAAACCGGTGGAAACTACGGCCCGTCGTGAGCACCGGCGCCCGCCTCGCCTATTTCGCCAGAACCGCCATCGGCAGCATGGTGCGTTCGCCGTTCGTGCACGTCATCGCCGTGGCGTCGCTGGCGTTGTCGCTGGTGGGCTTCGGCCTCGCGCGCATCGCCGGCACGCAGCTCGACGTGCTGCTGTCGTCGCTCGGAGGCGACGTCGAGTTCACCGTGTACCTCGCGCCCGACTCGCCGCCCGACCAGGTCGCCGAGCTCGAGAAGGCGTTGACGACGCGCACCGGTGGTTCGGCGGCACGGGTCTCGCCGGCCGATGCCCTCGGGCGCCTCGCCGCGTCGCTCGGTGATCAAGGCCGGGCGCTCGTCGACCTCGAAGAGAACCCGTTGCCGTGGAGCATCGAGCTCAAGGTTCCTCCAGCGGCGCGAGACCCCGAAGCACTCGAGCTGCTCGCCAACAGGACGCGTGCCCTCAACTTCGTCACCGGCGTCGACTACGGGCAGGCGGCGTTGCAGCGGCTCTCGGTCATCGCGCGGGCGCTGCGCCTGGCGGGCCTGGTCGCGTTCGCGCTCGTCTTTCTGACCGCCATCATCGTGGTCAGCGCCACGCTGCAGCTGGCGATCTTCGCGCGCCGGGAAGAGATCGAAATTCAGAAGCTCGTCGGAGGCACCGACCGCTTCGTGCGCATGCCGTTCTTGATCGAAGGTGCGATGCAGGGGCTCTTCGCGGGCGTCATCGCCCTCGGGCTGGTCTTCGGCGCCATTCGCTGGGTCGAGAGCGAAGGTGGCGAGCTCGTCGGCTTCCTGATGCTCGACGGCCGTTTCGTCGTGAACTGGGCACGGCTCGCCGGCGAGCAGGTGGGCCTGGGCATCGTGCTCGGCCTCTCGGGCAGCTTCATCGCCGTGCGGAGATTCCTGCGCGTATGAACGCGTTGGTGCTCGCGCTGCTGTTGGCGGCGTCGTCTGACGTCGAAGACGAACGCGCAGAGCTGCAGCACCGCCTCGCCTCCGAGAAGGCTGCGTTCGATGCCATCGGTGACGAGAAGAAGGATCTGCTGACGCTGCTCGACACGCTCGAGCGCCTCGCGCGTGAATCGGCGACGCGGACCGCGAACCTCGAGCGCAGCGTCGCGCGCGTGGCGAAGCAGGTGGCCGCTGCAGAAGAAGAGGCGGAGGTCGCTCAGGATGCGGTGCGTGAACAGCAGCGCCGCATCGCTCCCCGGCTGGTGACGCTGTACCGCGTTCAGAAGCAGGACTCGCTGGGCAACCTGCTGGCGGCCGGCGACTTCGCTTCGATTCTCAAACGACAGCGCGCGTTGCAGTCACTCGTCGCGGCCGATGCTCGTGAGCTCGAGGAGCTTGGGCAGCTCTCCGATTGGCAACGTCGCCGCATGCATCGGCTCGAGCGTCTCGAGATGACGAACCGTCGCTACCTGCGCGCGCTGCGAACCGAGCAGGCCGTCAGTCGCGCTCGCCTCGCGCGCTTTCGTGACCTGCTCTCGTCGATCACCGCGGAACAGAACCGCATGAGCCGCGTCATCGCCGACCTCGAGCAGACCGACGCCGAACTCGCCAACCTCGTCGGCGACATGCAGAGCGCAGTCACGGCGCAGGGCTTCCGCGCCCGCCGAGGGCTTCTGCCGTACCCCACCCAGGGCATCGTGGAGGTCGGCTTCGGTCGCGTCGTCAATCCGCGCTTCAACACCGTCACCGTGCAGAAGGGGCTCGATCTCCGCGCGGCCGAAGGCGCAGACGTGTTCAGCGTGGGCGAGGGCACCGTGGTCTTCTCTGGCTGGCTCAAGGGCTACGGCAATCTGGTGATCATCGACCACGGAGCGAACTTTCACTCGCTCTACGCGCACCTCGCGAACTCGCAGGTCGACGTCGGCAAGACCGTCACCGAACGTGAGCGCATCGGTCAGGTCGGCGACACGGGAAGTCTCAAGGGCTCGTATCTCTATTTCGAGATCCGCAAAGCCGGCCAGGCCGTCGACCCGTTGCCGTGGCTCAAGCCCGAGTGAGGTCACAGGCGAGGTCGCACGTGCGTGCGTGTACCACCCCGGCATTTCCAACCCGCCGTCGATCCATGCGACAACGCGCGCCCGCATGGAATGGCTTGGTCTTGCAAACAGGGTGATTCGTCGCACGCTCGTCGCGAGCGGCGTGAGCAGTGAAGTGGTTCGTATTCGCGACACCGACGTTCACTTCTACCGGGCCGAGAAGGGCGGCAAGGGGCCGCCGCTGCTGCTCGTTCACGGTCTCGGCAGCTCGGCCAACGCCTTCTTCAAGACGATGGTCCCGCTCGCGAAGTTGTTCCGCTCCGTCGTCGCCATCGATCTTCCCGGCAACGGCTTCTCGCCGACCCCTGCGCGTGGCCCGCTGCCGGTGCGGGAGCACCTGGAAATTCTCTCCGAGTTCCGTCGGCGCATGATCGGCGAGCCCGTGTTCCTGCTCGGCAATTCGCTCGGTGGCGGCATGGTGCTCAACTTCGCGCTGCAGGAGCCGCAGCACGTCAGGGCGCTGGCGCTCGTCGCTCCAGCTGGCGCGCGCGTCGCCGATGATCGCTTTCAGGGCCTGCTGAAGAGCTTCCACGTCGACGACGCGAAGCAGGCGCGCGTGCTCGCCAACAAGCTCTACGCGAAGCCGCCGCTCTACATTCTGCTGTTCGCCGACGAGCTGCGGAAAATGGTCAGCACCGACACGGTGAAGAGCCTCGTTCGCGAGGTGACGCCGGCCGACATGTTCACGCCCGAACAGTTGTCGTCGCTCACCATGCCCACGCTGCTCATCTGGGGGCGTCAGGAAAAACTGCTGCCGTACGAAGGGCTCGATTTCTTCCGCGCGCATCTGCCGGCCAACGCCGAGATCCACGAAGTGAAGGGCTTCGGGCACATGCCGCAGATGGAGCACCCGCGCGCGTTCATCGAGCGCGTCACGAAATTCGCGGTGGCACGCGGCCTCGTACATGCTTGACGTTCAAACGATTTTCGACCACGAGTGCCGCCGCTGATGATCCGCGCCGTTCTTCTCTCTGTCCTGGTGCCGTTCGCCGCGCTCGCGGAGGACGCTGGTTTCCCCGATGACGCTGGCGTCGAGCTCGCGTGCGATGCCGGCGTGCTGCTGGCCGCCGCCGACGACGAAGCGGCAGAAGAGGAAGGCGAAGATGCCGCGGAGCCCGGTGACGGTGAGCTCGCTGATCCGCGCGCCGAAGCGTTGAACGCCAACGGCATTCTCTATTCGACGGATCTGTCCGACGAAGATCTCCTGAAGATCTGGACCGAAGAGCCCTCGAAGCTGGGGTCGATCAGCGTGGGGCTCGTGGAAGCCGGCCGGCTGATCAACGGCGTGCCCATGCCCACGGGTGACGCGTGGTCGATCGTCGATCCGCAGAACGCGTTCGGCACGCACGAGACCGTCGAGTTCATTCAGGCCGCCGCCAACGCCGTTCGCGCGCAGTTCGAGAAGGCGCCCGCGCTCCGCATCAACCACATCGGCAAGGCCAGCGGTGGCTACATTCGCCCGCATCAGAGCCACCAGGCCGGGCGCGACGTAGACCTGGGCTTCTACTACCCGCTCGGTGAAGACCCGGGTCGTCTGTCGAAGAAGCGCGAGCTCGCGATGGACCTCGCGATGAACTGGGCGCTGGTGAAGTCGCTCATCACCACCGCCGACGTGCAGTTCATTCTCGTCGACAAGCGCATTCAGGCCCGGCTCTACGACTTTGCGTTGAAGCAGGGCGAAGACAAGGCCTGGCTCGACAAGTTGTTCCGCGCGGGCTTCGCGTCGCTGATTCGTCACGCGCGTGGCCACCGCGACCACTTCCACGTTCGTTTCTATTCCGGCCGCAGCCAGGAGCTCGGGCGCCGCATTCAGCCGTTGCTCGCCAAGCAGCCTGAGCAGAACCTCGTCATTCACCGCGTGAAGAAGGGCGACACGCTGGGTGGTCTGGCCGCGAAGTACAACTCGGGCGTGAAGATGATTCAGAAGGCCAACGGCATGACGAGCACCGCGCTGCGCGTCGGCCGCACGTTGAACATTCCGCTGCGGGGGCCCTGCACGAATTGCCCGGTCGCGCCGCCGCTCGTGGTGCCGCCGCGCTGCCTGCCTCCCGAGCCGCCGCCCGAGTCCTGACGCGTCACTGCCTACATGGGCAGACACAGCGCCTCGTGCGAACGGGGGCGCGTGGCTCTTAGACTGTGCGCATGCGTGTCGTCCGCGCCGCTGCGGTGATCCTGTCGCTGTCGCTGTCCACTTCCGCTCTCGCCGGCGCACCACCGCCTGCAAGCACTCGCGCCGAGGCGACGTACCGCCAGCTCGAGCTGTTCGCGCGCGTGTTGTCGTACGTGCAGAACAACTACGTCGAGCCGGTCGACGAGCAGCAGCTCATGCATGGCGCCATCAAGGGCATGCTCGAGACGCTCGACCCGCATACGCAGTTCATGCCGCCCGACATCTTCAAGGAGATGAAGATCGACACGTCGGGGGAGTTCGGCGGTCTCGGCATCGAGATCACCAAACGCAACGACAACATCGTGGTGGTCGCGCCCATCGACGACACGCCGGCGCAGCGCGCGGGCATCAAAGCCGGCGACGTGGTGCTGAAGATCGACGACGAGCCGACGCGGAACATGGAGGTGGCGCGCGCCAGTCAGAAGATGCGCGGGCCCGCCGGGAAGAAGGTGCTGCTCACCATCATGCGCGACGGGTTCACCGCGCCGCGCGAGTTCGCGATCATCCGAGATCACATTCGCATCGCCTCGGTGGAGGCCGCGCTCTACGGCGGCATCGGCCACGTGAAGGTGAAGAACTTCCAGGAGCGCACCGACGCGTCTCTCTACAAAGAGCTCGAGAAGCTGCGCGCCCAGAACGGTGGAAAGGAGCTGCGCGGGCTGGTGCTCGACCTGCGCAACAACCCCGGCGGCCTGCTCGATCAAGCCGTCGCCATCAGCGATCGGTTTCTGGGCGGTGGTCTTTCCATCGTGAGCACGCGCGGGCGTGGCGCCACCCAGATCACCGAGGAGCGCGCGAAAGATCGCGACACCGAGAAGGGTTACCCCATCGTGATTCTGGTGAACGCCGGCAGCGCGTCGGCTTCTGAGATCGTCGCTGGCGCCCTGCAGGACCACCACCGCGCGGTGGTGATGGGCGTGCCGACGTTCGGCAAAGGCAGCGTACAGACCGTCATCGAGATGGAAGACGGCTCGGGCCTCAAGCTCACCATCGCCCGCTACTTCACGCCGTCGGGCCGCAGCATTCAGGAGAGCGGCATTCTTCCCGACTTCGTGGTGCCCGAGACCGAAGGCGGCACCGTGATGCGCACCGACGTGCTTCGCGAGAAGGACCTGAAGCGGCACTTCAAGGGCGAGGTCGCGCCGCCCGACGTGAGCGCGGTGAAGATCTCACTGCCCGACAACCTGAAGGCGTGGGACGTCAGCGATGCGGTCACCGACTACCAGTTGAAGGTCGCGCTCGCGTACCTGAACGGCTCCAACTTCGCCGACGGCAAGAACACCGCGCGCGCGCCGAAGGCGCCCTGAAATGGGCCGCCCTTTTTCGCCGGGTGAAGTCATCGCGTGGGCGCAGCACGTCGAGAGCCTCGCGCCGGCGATCATGGCGCGTGGGTGGCCGCTCACCGCCATGCAGCCCGAGACCGAGACCAACTCCCGTGAATACGTGTGGGCGTTGCAGCCGGAGGGCTCGTGCCACGTGGTGGTCGACGCCGAGACGCGCGTCATCTTCGCGATTTTCACGGGGCCTGCCGCGCAGCAGCACTTCGAAGACGTGCGTGGTGAAGGCCTGCTCTTCACGTGGGAGACGCCGTTGAAGGAGCTGCGTGAAGCGTCGAGCCCCGACCTGCAGGCCGTGTTCATCGACGCGCTGGGGCTGGTCGCACCGCTCGAGCCGCAGCCGGAGATCGTCGCTGCGCTGCACGCGCACGCACTTCGCGCAGTGGATCGTCGCCTGTTGAACGCGCTGCTGCGCACGATGGCGCGACTTCAGTGGCCGCAGTTCGTCGCCAGCTTCGAGGCCGTCGCCGCGCGGCCTGAAGTCGATGCAGACGTGCGTGAAGCGGTGGCGAATCGCCAGGTCTGTCGCGGCTGATCAACTCAAAAGCGACATCCGTTTCGTCTCGCAGGACGCCTCGCGCTGGGTACGGTGCGCGCCCATGGCTGGCGACACGAAACAGATCTTTCAGTCTCTCGCGGTGAACCTCACCATCGCTGCTGCGAAGGGCGTGGCCGCGTTCTTCACCGGCTCCGGCGCGATGCTCGCTGAAACGCTGCACTCCACCGCCGACTGCAGCAATCAGCTGTTGCTGCTGCTGGGCGTGAAGGCCTCTGCCAGAGCGCCCGACGAATCGCACCCGCTGGGCTACGGCCGCGACCTCTACTTCTGGAGCTTCGTGGTCGCGCTGCTGCTGTTCTCCGGCGGCGGCGTGTTCTCCATCTACGAAGGCGTGCACAAGCTCTCGCACCCGGAACCCGTCGAGAACGTGTGGCTCGGCCTGGGCATCCTCCTCTTCTCCATCTGTCTCGAGGGCTGGGCCACCTGGGGCAACCTGAAGGAGATGAAGAAGCGTCGCGGCGCCACGCCGCTGTTCACCTATCTGCAGAACACCAAGGACTCGGACCTCATCATCCTCTTCGGTGAGAACTCGGCGGCGGTGCTCGGCCTGCTCTTCGCCATCGGTTCGCTCTTGCTCGCGTGGAGCACCGGCAATGCGCAGTGGGACGCCATCGGCTCCATCCTCATCGGCGTGGTGCTGGTGGGCGTCGCCATCTTCCTCGCGCGCGAAGTGAAGTCGCTGCTCATCGGTGAGAGCGCCGACCCCACCGTCGACGCCGCCGTGAAGGCCACCGTCGGCCCGAAGCACCCGAACATCGAAGCGGTGTTGCGCCTCATCACCGTGCAGCAGGGCCCCGGCGAGGTGCTGGTGGCGATGAAGGTGCGCGTGAAGTCTGGCCTCACGACCACCGAGGTCGTCGATTCGATCAACGCCTTCGAACAGGCCGTGCACGACCACGCGCCCGAGGTGCGTTGGTGCTTCGTCGAGCCTGATCACGAAGCGTGACACCCGGCGTGTAGAAGTGTGGCGCCACGGTTCGAGCTGAGCGACCATGACCGCCTTATGAAGCGCTCGGTTGGCGTTCAGATCGTCGTCGCGTTCCTGGTGTCTGCGCTCGCTCGTCCGGCGGTTGGTGTCGCGGCCACGCCACGCGACGTGCTGCCGCGGGTGGCGCTCGGGGCGACGGGGCCGAAGGTCGCGGTGTTCGTCGTTCCACTCGACCTCAGCGCTTCGCAGCAGCAGGGCGCCATTGAAGGGGCGGCCGAAGCTGCGCTCGCCCGGGCCGCGCGGTTCACCGTCGTGCCCGTGCAGGACGCGTTCAACCCCTCGTCGGCGGGCAAGCATGCCCAGGTGGTCGACGATGCGCGCGCGAAGTTGAAGACGGGCAAGCAGGCGCTCGACGAGCTCGACAACGTGAAGGCCACCGCCGACTTCAAGGAGGCGCTCGAGGCGCTGCAGAAGGCGGACCTCACGCGCGAGTTCCCGGCGCTGCTCGACGCGTGGGTGATGAAGGCTGCAGGTCACGCGACCGGCGGTGAGAACGTGCCGGCCAGGAAGGACATGGAGGCCGTCATCGCGCTGTCTCCACGCGCGGAGTTCAGCCCCACGTTCTTCCCGCCGGAGCTCATCAAGTTCGCCGAGGCGCAGAAGAAGCTGGCCAGCAACGCCAAGGGTGAGCTGCTGGTTCGCACCGAGCCGCCGGGCGCGCGGGTGTGGGTCGACGGGCAGTATCGCGGCGTCAGCCCGGTCACCGTGGCAGGGCTGACGTCGGCGAAGCACTTCGTGACCGCCGCGCTCGGTGGCTATGCGCTGGGGCAGAGTCAGGTCTCGCCCGGCGAAGCGCAGCTCGACCTCGAATTGAGCGAGCTCGCCCAGGCGTGGAAGAAGGCGCTCGTCGACATCAAGCGTGACCCGGAAGGTGCGGTGCGTGACACGTCGACGCAGGCGGTAGCGAAGGCCGCGGCGGTCGACCAGGTGCTGCTCGTCATCGCCAAGAAGAGCGTGGCCGGTGAACAGCTCGAGCTCATCGGCGTGCGGCTCGAAGCCAGCGACGGTCACAACGACGCGTACCGTACGGGCACCGTGAACCCCGGCGACCCCGAGGCGCTGGCCACGTTCTTCGATGGCCTCGCCGCGAAGGACGACAAGCGCGACGGCAAGGACGCGGTGCACCACTACAAGGGCGCCGAAGGCTCCGACGTTCGCACCATCGTCACCTACAGCCTGCTCGGTGGCGGCGCCGCCTTCGTCATCGCCGGCATCATCCTGGGCAGCGTCGCGCTCCTCGAGCACAACACCTTCCTGTCGTTGCCGCAGAAACAGACCGGGCCCTCGGCGCTCGCGTTCAGCAACGGCCGTGGCGCGTCGATCGGCGCCGACATCTCCTACGGCATCGGCCTGGCATCTCTGGTCACCGGCGCGGTGTTGTTCTTCACCAGGCCCTCGTCGGGGGCTTCGCCAGACACCACGGCGGACGATTCGAAGAAGCGCGACGCTGCGCAGAAGAAGCAGCAGGACGACGCGAAGGCCGCCGCCCAGCAGAAGGATGACGCCCGCCGCCTCGACGACGAAAAGAAGAAGGCCGACGACGCGCGCGCCGCTGAAGAGAAGAAGAAGAAGGACGACGAGGCCGCCGCCGCTGCCGCGAAGAAGGAAGAAGACGAGAAGAAGAAGCTCTCGAAGAAGGAGCAGGCCGCGCTCGAAAAGAAGGAGAAAGAGGAGGCCGAGCGTCGGCGCAGGGAAGACGAGAAGCGGGCGGCTGAAGAAGAGAAGAAGAAGAAGGACGAAGAGAGGCGCGCGGCCGTCGAAGAAGAGAAGAAGCGGAAGGAAGACGAGAAGAAGGCCTCAAAGGGCCAGACGAAGAAGGAAAAGGAAGAGGCTGAGCGCAAGGCGAAGGAAGAGGAAGAAGCGCGCCTCAAGGCCGAAGAAGAGTCGAAGGCGAAGGAAGCGGCCGAGAAGAAGAAGCGCGACGAAGAAGAAAAGAAGCGTCGCGAGGCCGAAGAAAAGAAGAAGAAGGAAGAAGACCACGACGACCTCCGCAACTACTGAGGCCAGCGCGGTCAGAAATTCGACATACCGAAACAGGCCTGTAGCGTGTACAGCCGTCGCCCCGATTTCCGAGGGCGGCATGGCTCCTGCTCTTGAACCCACCCGCCGCACTCCACGCGGCAAAAGGGACACAGGCTTCAAATGACTTCACGACGTGTTGGCGTACTGATGGGCGGTTGGGGCGAGGAGCGGGAGATTTCGCTCAAGACCGGCGAGGCCATCGCCGCGGCTCTCGAGACGCACGGTCACCAGGTTTCGCGCATCGACGCGGGCCCCGGCCTCGACCAGAAGCTCCGCGCTGCCAACATCGAAGTCGCCTTCCTCGCGCTCCACGGCCGCATGGGTGAAGACGGCAAGGTGCAGGGCCTGCTCGAGGTGATGGGCATCCCGTACACCGGCTCGGGCGTGCTCGCGTCGGCGCTGGCGATGAACAAGACCTTCGCCAAGAAGCTCTTCCGCCAGCACAACCTCGCCACGCCCACCGGCTACACCGTCGACGCCTCGCAGGTCGCGATGGTGAACGAGCTGCACTGTGATCTCGGCTTCCCCTGCGTGGTGAAGCCCGCCTCGGGTGGCTCGTCGGTCGGCCTCTCGCTCGTGCAGCGCGCCGAAGAGCTCGAGGCCGCCGTCGCCCACGCCTGTCGCTACGGCGGCGAGGCGCTCGTCGAGCGCTACGTGAAGGGCCGCGAAGTGACCGTCGCCATCCTCGGTGGTGAGGTGCTCGGTAGCTGCGAGATCGCGGCGCCCGGCGCGACCTTCGATTTCGCCACCAAGTACGAAGGTGGCGCGAAGTACCACCTGCCTCCCCGCATCTCGCCCACGCGGCTGGCGAACATCGAAGCCATGGCCCTCACGGCCTGGCGCGCGCTGGGGTGTCGCGGTGCCGCGCGCATCGACTTCCTCTGCCCCGACGTCGGCAACGAAGTGCTGCTCGAGGTCAACACGCTGCCGGGCATGACGCCCACCTCGCTGCTGCCGAAGATCGCGAAGGCGAAGGGCCTCACCTTCGAGCAGCTCTGCGAGAAGGTGCTCTCGCTCGCGGTGCTCGAGAGCGTCGACGTGTTGCCCGCGCCCGTGGCGACCCGCCCCATGGAGTTGCGCGTCGGCTGACAGCTAAGCTGGCAGTCATGCTCACGACCGCCGCTCTCCTGTCGCTGTGTTTGTCCGCTGAGCCCGTTCGTCTTTCTCCCGGCACGCAGGAAGTGCTCCGCGTGCCGGCCGTTTCGCGCGTCGGTGTTGGCGACCCCAACGTGGTCGACGTCACGCCGACTTCCCGCGGGGAACTCGTCATTACCGCGAAGTCGCGCGGCCGAACCACGCTGACGCTGTGGACCGGCAAAGGCATCGAGACGCGTCAGGTCGTGGTCGACGACGGCAAGTCCACCGAGCTGGGCAAGCTGGTGAAGACCATGGTGAACCCCACCCTCAAGGTCGAGGAGTACAGCGGCGTCACCGTCATCGACGGCATGCTCGATTCTCCAGCCGAGCTGCGCCGCCTCCGCGAGCTCGTCGGCAACGACGGCAACGTGAAGGTGCTGGCCCGCCTGGACCCGCGCGTGTTGCCCGCCGTCGCACAAAACATCACCGCCGCGCTGCACAAGCAGGGGCTCCCCAACGCCAACGTCGCCATCTACGGCCAGACGCTGGTGCTGGAAGGCTCCGTTGCTGACGAGCGTGAGCGCCAGAAGGCCCAGCTCATCGCCGACAGTTACGCGGCTGATGTGCTGACGCGCCTCTGATCCACTGCGTAAGCGGCGACGCACTTAGGTTTTGACAGGGCGAGTCAACCTCCCTAGAAGGATTTGTCCTTCGCCCGGGAGGTGATTTTCCTAGTTGTTCCGGGCACTTGTGAGAGGCCGACGCTCCAATGAGTCCCGCAGAAATCGTCTTTCTGGCCATCTACTTCAGCGTGCTCGCCGTGCTGTCTGTCTACGGCTCGCACCGCTACCGGATGGCGTACCTCTACTACCGGCACAAGTACGCACTGCCGACGCCGAAGGGGGAGCTCAAAGAGCTCCCGCGCGTCACCATTCAGCTGCCCATTTTCAACGAGATGTACGTCGTCGAGCGCCTCGTCGACGCGGTGTGCCGCATCGAGTACCCGCGCGAGAAATTCGAGGTGCAGGTTCTCGACGACTCGACGGACGAGACCTGCAGCATCGCCCGCGCCCGCGTCGAGCAGTGGAAAGAGAAGGGCATCGACATCTCGTACATCCACCGCACCAACCGCTCGGGCTTCAAGGCCGGCGCGCTGGAAAACGGGCTCCACCTGGCCAAGGGCGAGTTCGTCGCGGTGTTCGACGCCGACTTCGTGCCGTCGGTCGACTTCCTCACGCGCACCGTTCCGTTCTTCGCCGATTCGAAGGTGGGCATGGTGCAGGTGCGTTGGGGTCACCTCAACCGTGACTTCAGCATTCTCACGCAGGCGCAGAGCATTCTGCTCGACGGTCACTTCATCATCGAGCACACCGCGCGCAACCGCTCGGGCTGCTTCTTCAACTTCAACGGCACGGCCGGCATCTGGCGGCGCTCGACCATCAAGGACGCGGGCGGCTGGCAGCACGACACGCTGACCGAAGACCTCGACCTCTCGTACCGCGCGCAGTTGAAGGGTTGGCAGTTCGTGTTCCTGCCGGAGATCATCTCGCCCGCCGAAGTGCCGGTCGACATGAACGCCTTCAAGAGCCAGCAGCACCGCTGGGCGAAGGGCTCGATTCAGACCGCCAAGAAGCTGCTGCCGACGATTCTCAAGAGCGACCTGCCGTACGAAGTGAAGCGCGAAGCGTTCCTGCACCTCTCGAACAACGTCGCGTACCTGTTGATGGTCGTGATGTCGGTGATGATGCCGCTGTCGATGGTGCTGCGTTACAAGCACGGCCTGTACGCGTCGCTGTGGCTCGACCTGCCCATCTTCCTCGCGTCGACCGCGTCGGTGGGCTTCTTCTACGTGGCGACCGCGCGTGAGCTCGGCTTCAGCTGGTGGAACCGCATCAAGTTCCTCCCGTTCGTGATGAGCCTCGGCATCGGAATGGCCATCAACCAGGCCAAGGCGGTGGTCGAGGCGCTGATGGACAAGCAGAGCGAGTTCACCCGCACGCCCAAGACCGGTTCTGAAGGCAGGTCGGTGCAGGCCGTGAAGAAGGCCTACCGCGGCAAGCGCAGCTGGGTGCCCTTCATCGAGCTGGCGTTCGGTCTCTATTTCACCGGCGCGGTGTGGTTCGCGTGGGACCAGGAGATCTGGACCTCGCTCCCGTTCCTCGTGCTGTTCCAGCTGGGCTTCCTGTACGTCGGCGTGACCTCGATGCTGGAGTTCCGCGGCAAGTCAAAGTCGGAAGCCGAAGCACCCGCTGAAGCCCCCGCGACGGTTTGATTCGCCTCAGCGTCGTGGCTCACTGCGGCGCGCCTTCGCGCTTCACATGCAGGTGCGTCGTCGTGTCGAGCGACGGTCTGGTTCGTCGCTCTCGGCAAGGCTCGGGTGGGAGAAGCGAACGCTCCGCCGCGCTTCGTCCACGACTCGAGCGCTTCTCAAGGAAATCGGCAGAGGCTTGAGGCCGAGCCCGACTTTCGCCGCACGGGCCCTGTTCGACGCGGGCAGCGCGGCCCGCGGCGGTGGTCTTCACCAACTGTCATGGAGAAGGTCGGGGCGACTCCGGAGTCGCTCCAGCGACCAACGCACGGATGAAGTTCCGCGCGTCGGCCACGGTGTTTCAGCGGCGTGAGCGCTCGACCTTGAAGGTCTTGTCGCCGTGCGGCTTGCCCTGCAGCGCGGCCTCGAACTCGGCGATGTCGCCTTCGGCCACGTGCAGGTACGAGTAGGTGCCACGAAGGTCGACCGTCGCGATCTTCTCGACCGGCGCGCCGGCGGCACCGACCAGCGCCTTGAGCGCCTCTTCGGTCGCCGCTTCGTCCTTGCTCACGTTGATCCACAAGCGCGCGTTGCCGGGCGCCGCGACCTTCGAGGTACGGCGGGCCGGCGCAGCGCCATCGCGCGGGCGCTCCTTCTCGAAGCGCACCGACTTGTCGCCGTGCTTGCCTTCCTTGCCGTCGAACGCGCCGACGTCGGCTTCTGCCACGTGCAGGTACGAGTAGGTGTCGCGCACGTCGACTTTGGCGATCTTGTCCGCGGGAAGACCCAACGACGCCAGCGCGGCCTTCGCAGCTGCTTCATCGGCCGCGTCGCTCTTGCTCAGGTTCGTCCACACCCGCACGTGGCCGGCGTCAGTCGCCACCGCCTCACGGCGCGGCGGCCGCTCCCGACGCTCGGGCGCCGCGTTGCGATCGCGCTCCTTCTCGAGCTTCACGTCTTTCTCGCCGTGCTTGCCGGTCTTGCCATCGAACTCGCCGACATCGGCTTCGGCCACGTGCAGGTACGAGTAGGTGTCGCGCACGTCGACCTTCGCCACCTTGTCGGCCGGGAGGCCGAGCGCGGCCACGGCCGCCTTGAGCGCCGCTTCGTCCGCCGCTTCGCTCCGGCTCAGGTTGGTCCACACGCGCACGTGACCGGCTTCCACCGGCACCGATTCACGCCGCGGGCGACGCTCGCTGCGTTCGCCCCGGTCACGACGCGGGCGGCGCTCTTCGTACGGCTCGTCGCCACCGCTCGAGTCGGTCGGGTCGTCGATGGGAGGCAGCGGCTTGCCGGCCTGCATCAGCTCGAACAGCTCGCGGTCAGACAACTTCTTCCTGGGCGCCGAGGCGGGCTTCGCAGCGGCAGGCGCCACGGCCTGCACGCCACCCACCGGCGTCTTGTTCGGGTCGGTCACGGCCTCGCTGCGATCGACCGGCTTCTCTTCGTGCGAACGCTCACGGCGCGGGCGCTCTTCACGCGGGCTCTTCTCGCGACGGCCACCACCTTCACGTTCACGGCGGCCGCCACGGTCGGCCTTCGGCTTCGACTCACGCGCGGGCTGGGCGTCCTGCGGCTCGGTCGACGGCTCGGCCTGCGCCTTGTCCATGCGGCGGTGCGTGAAGAAGTACCGCAGCATGAACGCGATGAGCTCGTCGGCGTCACCACGCTTCTTCAGGTCTCCGGCGAGGCCGAGGAACCCTTCGTAGATGGAACCGGCAGCGGCTTCCTTCAGGTCGCGCACATGGCGCTCGGTCCACATCGTCGCGGCTTCTTCGGCAGTAGGCATGGGCTTCCGTTCGAACTTCACGTTGTACTTCTTCTCGAGCGCGGTCAGCGTCGCCAGCTCGCGCCCCGAGGTCAGGTTGAGCGCCGTGCCCTTCTTGCCGATGCGGCCCGTGCGGCCGACGCGGTGGAGGTACACGGCTGGATCTTCCGGCAGCGAGTAATTGATGACGTGACCCAGGTCGCTGATGTCGATGCCGCGGGCCGCGATGTCGGTGGCGACCATGAACGCCAGCTCGCCCTTCTTCACGCGCGCCATCACGCGCTCGCGCTCCTTCTGCGCGAGGTCGCCGTTGAGCAGCTCGGCGTCGAAGCCGTTGCGGTTCAGCACCGCGGTCACCAGCTCGGTGTCATCGCGCGTGTTGCAGAACACGATGGCGTTCTCGGGGTTCTCCATCTCGAGCACGTAGAGCAGGTTGCGCGGCTTGGGGTACGCGTCGCTCAGCTCGTAGCGCACGTGGCGAATGTGCTCGACCGTGTACACGTCGCCCGAGAGCAGCAGCGTCTCGGCGTTGGTCGTGTAGCGCGAGATGAGGCGCTGAATGTCGTCGGGCACCGTCGCCGAGAACAGCAGCACCTGCTTCTGCTTCGGCAAAAAGTCGAGGATGCGGGTGACTTCTTCGTAGAAGCCCTGGTTCAGCATCTCGTCGGCTTCGTCGAGCACCGCGTGAACGCATTGCTCGAGCTTCATGTTGCCGCGGCGAATGTGGTCGTGAATGCGGCCGGGCGTACCGACGACGATGGCCGCGCCCTTGCGCAGCGCATCTTCCTGCTGCGACATCGACGCGCCGCCGTAGATGCACACCAGCGCGATGTCGCGGTACTGGCTGAGAATCTCGAGTTCCTGCGCGACCTGAATCGCCAGCTCGCGCGTGGGGCACATGATGAGCGCGCGCACGCCACGCGCCCCGACCGGAATCTGGTCGATGATCGGCATGCCGAACGCCGCGGTCTTGCCGGTGCCCGTCTTGCTGCGGACGATGAGGTCTTTGCCGGCTCGTGCAGCGGGGTACGCGCGCGCCTGCACCGGAGTCGGGTGGGTGTAGCCGCGCTCTCCGATGGCGCGGCGCAGCTCGGGAGAGAGGCCCAGGTCGTCGAAGCTGACTTCGGCGCGGTATTCCTGCGGCCGATCAGCGGTGCCCGTGGGCAGCTCGTGTTGCGTCTCGTTCATTCGCGAACGGGTGTACCCGCCACCTCCCGACGTAGCAACGACTCATATTCCGGCGGAAAGGGCGGTCATTCCGGTACGTACGCGCACCGGTGCGTGCGTTCCTGGCGCCTCGCGAATAAGGGAGAGGCCATGGCCGCGCGCAAGAATCCGAAAACGGAAGACGTCGTCGACGCGGAGTTCGTCGAAGCGACGCCGGTGCCGACGCCCAAGAAGCCGCGCAAGGCGAAAGCGGCCGCCGCGAAGACGGTCGAAGCCGAAGTGGTCGACGACGAGAAGGAAGAGTCGTCTGACGAGCCGCGTGCGGTTGACGAGCAGGAGCCCGAAGTCGCCGAGCTGGAAGACGTCAGCGCCGACGTTGAGGTGAAGCCGGCGCGCTCGTCGGGGGGCTTGGCGCGCACCGATCCACTCTCCGCGTACATGGCGGAGGTGACGAAGCACCCGCTGTTGTCACGCGAGGAAGAGGTCGCGCTTGCAAAGCAGTACCGCGACACCGGCGACGTGAAGGCGGCGTACAAGCTCGTGGCTTCGAACCTGCGCCTCGTCGTGAAGCTGGCGCACGAGTACCACCGCAACCCGCTCTCGCTGCTCGACCTCGTGCAGGAGGGCAACATCGGGCTCATGCAGGCGGTGAAGAAGTTCGACCCCGAGCGCGGCGTGAAGCTCGCCAGCTACGCCGCCTGGTGGATCCGCGCGTACATCCTTCGCTACATCATGGACAACTGGAAGATGGTGAAGCTGGGCACGACCGAGGCCCAGCGAAAGCTCTTCTTCAAGTTGCGCCAGGAGCAGGAGCGGCTTCTCAAGCAGGGCATCGAAGTGACGCCCAAGCTGCTGGCCGAGCGGCTCAACGTGACCGAGCAGGACGTGGTCGAGATGGACCAGCGACTGGGCAACGACGAGATGTCCATCGACGCGCCGCTGCCCGGCAGTGACGATGAAAGACAGACGCGCGCCGACCGTCTGCTGCCGTCGACCGCCGCGCAGCCCGACGAGACGCTGGGAAATCAGGAGTTGCGCGAGATGTTCCGCACCAAGCTCGCGGCGTTCGCTGAAGGCCTGAACGAGAAGGACCGCTACATCTTCGACAAGCGGCTGACCGCCGATGAGCCGATGACGTTGCAGGACATCGGCGCGCACTACGGTGTTTCACGTGAGCGCGCGCGTCAGCTCGAGGCCGCGTTGCTGGGCCGCATGAAGACGTACATGCGCGAAGAGATCCCCGATTTCGACCTCGTGGCCGAGGCCGAGCAGGACTGATCAGACCGCGCCGCGGAACTTGTACATGCGCTGACGGTGCGTGCTGCCGTCGAGCGCCACGTACAGAAACCCGCGGAACACCATCACCACGTGCAGCAGCGCGCCGCCGATCACCGAAACGGTGAGCATCCCTCCGGGGATCATCGCCAGCCAACCGTTGGTCACCGTGAACCACAGCAGCGCGATGATGAGCGCGTTGGGCACGAACCACTCGATCCAGTTCTCCTGGAGGAACCGGAAGCTGCGCGTGATGGTGTCGATGCCGCTGCCGGTGCCCTTCAGGTAGATCGTCTCGGGCGCAGCGTTGAGCGCGATGAGCTCGATGAGCTTCACCACCAACATCAACGGTCGGCCCTGCGGGTTGTTCCTGGTCGCGATGTCGAGCCCGAGGTCGATCATGAACAACACGAACGAGAAGCTGATCCAATTGAAGAAGTAGGCGCCGACCGACTTCTTGAGCTCGTCGATGCCGGCCTTGTTGCCGTTCACCAGCATGCTCAGGAAATACGAATACGCGCTGAGCAGGCCTGCCTGCACGAAGGCCATCACGAAGCCGCCGGCGAAGCCCAGGGGTGAGACCAGCGTGGCGGCGAGCCCGAACGCGAAGACGATGCCCATGGGCAGCAGCAACGTCCACGCGCTGCGGCCGATGCTGGCCAACGCGTCGACGAAAGCCCGGGCGTACAGGCGCAGGTAGACGGCGATGAACATCAGTCTTTCCTCAGCTCCTCGAGGTGGCGCGCGGTCTGCTCGGTGAGCTCCGACGTGCGGTCGAGCAGGGTGTCGAACTCGGCGAACACCGCGTCGATCTCTTCGGTCTTCCGTGGCGCAGGCACGTCGCCTTCGTTGCCCATGCGCTCGATGAGCGAAACGACACGGAGCAGGTGTTCGTGCGCGGCGAGGAGATCGCGACCCGCGCGCGTGCCGTTCTTCGTGAACAACATGCCGGTCGAGAACAACCGGGTGATGGCGCGCCGGTTTCCCTTGATCACCCGGTCCAGACGGGCGCGGTAGTCGTCGAGCCGACGCGTGTGACGGGCGTCGCGAAGGTTCACCACTTCGGCGACAGGAGCTGTAGTGAGGGACGCGCTGCGCTTCGACATCACGAAGACGCGCTTACCAACCTGTCAGGGCCTGCGCCATGTCTGCATCCCTCCTGATCAGCGAGCTGCACGACGGCGTGCGCACACTCACCATTTCGAACCCCGGCAAGAAGAACGCGATCGACGCGGGGCTGCTCGACGCGCTCGAGCACGCGCTACGTGATGACACAGGCGTGCGCTGCTGGTTGTTCGACTCGAAGGATCCGACCGTGTTCTGTGCGGGCTACGACCTGTTACAGCTTGCTGCAGCGCCCGACGGGTCCTTTCCCGATGATCGCCTCGCTGACGTGCTCGATCTGATCAGCAGGCATCCCGCTCCATCGGTGGCGCTGATCAACGGGCCGGCGTACGGCGGTGGTTGCGAGCTCGCGGCGGCCTGTGACTTCCGCGTCGGCTCTCCCCAGGCGCGCTTCAACATGCCGCCCGCGAAGTTGGGTCTCGTCTACACGCTCAAGGGGCTTCGCCGGCTCAGCTCGCGCATCGGGGAACAGGCCGCGCGGCGCATGTTCCTCACCGCGCGTACCGTCGACGCGATCGAAGCCCACCGCATCGGTCTGCTCGACGTGCTCGCTGCCGACGTGCGGAAAGAGGCCGAAGCGCTGTGCTGGGAGCTCGCGCACCACGCGCCGCTCGCCCTCGCCGGCATCAAGCGCGGCTTCGAGCTGATGCACCTCGACCACGACGCTGACTACGAGCGTCTTCGCCGGCAGGCCTTCGAGAGTGAGGACCTCCGCCGCGGGCGCGACGGCTTCCTGTCGAAGAAGCCGCCGACCTTCACCGGGCGCTGATCAGACGTCCGAGAACAGCTCGCTCATGCGCACGCGCAGCGCGCTGGCAATGCGGTACAGCGAAGAGATCGACGCCGACGATTCCGCGCGCTCGATCTGCGAGAGCAGCGACACCGAGAGCCCCGTGCGTCGCGCGAGCTGCTTGAGCGTGAGGTTCTGACGCGTGCGACCTTCACGAATGAAGCGGCCGATGGAGCGGTGCAGCTCGGCTTCGGGGTCGCGCGTGATGCCCTTCTTCTCGAGCACGCGCTTGACGGTCTCGATGAAGACCGCCGGGTCGACGGGCTTCTTCACGTAGTCGCTGGCCGACAGCTTGAGGCTCGCCACCGCCGTTTCCACCGTGGGGAAACCGGTGGCGACGATGACCGCCACGTCGTCGTCGAGTTCACGAATCTGCTCGAGCACCTCGGTGCCCGACAGCTTGGGCATCATCATGTCGAGCAGCACGAGGTGAAAGTTCCCCTCCTTCAACGTGGGGATCACCTTCGTGGGGTCGAGCAGGGTGGTGACGAGGTAGCCCTCCTTGATCAGCAGGGCCTTGAAAAGTTCAGCGTTATCGGACTCGTCGTCGACGACGAGAATTCGAATCTGTTGAGAGCCTCGCACGGGTGTCCTGGCGGTAGTGAGAGTGGAGAGACTTACTGAGCGTTCTCGAGAATGGCCTTCACGCGCGGCACATACTCGTCGTCGGGCGGAGCCAGCTCGAGATAGCGCTCGTAGTTCTTCCGAGCCTTCTGCTGGTCGCTGATGCTCTGGTCGCGCGCCGCGATGCTGGCGTACACGCTGCCCAGCACCCGGTAGCACGGCGCGTAGGTCGGAGCGACCTTCACGCACCGCTCGAGACGAATCGCCGCGCGCTCGAAGTTCTTGGCCTTCTTCTCGTCGTTGCCCTCCTTGAAGAGGGCATCGGCTTCGGCGTTCTTCGTCGCGGTCGGTGCGGGCTCGGCCACCGGGTTCACCTTCGGCTGCGGAGGTGGATCGTTCTTCGCCACCGGCTGCGGAGGCGGATCATTCTTCACCACCGGCTGCGGAGGTGGCGTGTTGGCAGCGAGCTTGTCGGCCACGGCCTTCACGCGACGCGCTTCGAGCTCCTCGTAGCGGGGCTTGAGCAGCTTCGAGTTCTTGGCGGTGTCGAGCTGAACCTTGGCCTTGTCGAGCGCGCCCGAGTCGAGCGCCTTGTTCGCCGCCTCGAGCGCGTTGCGATTGGCGCGCTCACCGTCGAGCTGCTTGAGGAAGTCCAGCGCTTCCGAGATCGGTTCACCGTCGACCGTCGCGTCCTTGGCGAGCACTTCGGCCTTGTTGAAGTCGAGGTCGAGCGCTGCACCGCGTGCTTGATCGACCTTCCTCTGCGCCGCCTTCAGCGCTGCGGCCTGCTTCGCCGCTTCGTCAGCCGCGGGGTCTTCCGCGACGGGTGGCTTCACCGCGACGGGGTCCTTCGGTTTCCTGGGCGTCGGGGCTTCGCCGCTCTTCATCAGCATGTAGCCGCCGCCGCCGATCAGCAGCACCAGCAGCGCGATGGCCATGGCGATGAGCGGCGTCTTGCTGACGCCCGGTTGATCCGACTCGGTGGTGACGCTGGAGGAGGTCGACGGCGCGATGTTCACCTGATCGCCGGGGCCCACGAACTTGAGCTTCACGTGGCCCAGCTCGATGACGTCGCCCAGGCGCAGCGTGACCTGCGCGTACGATTCACCGTTCACCATGAGCCCGTTGGCGGACTGCATGTCGATGACGCGCCACTCGCCGGACTCTTCGCGGACGACCTTGCAGTGCGTGCGTGAAAGCGACCGGTGGTCGATGGCGATGTCGTTGTCGTCGGTGCGACCGATCTTCATCTCGGTGCGCACGCACGCGAACTCACGGCCCGCGAGGTCGGTGTTGAGGATGACGAGGCGGGGCGCTTCGGAGACGTCGAGCTCGGTGACCGAGCGCTTCTTGCCCGCTTCGATCTGATCGATGCGGATGACGGCCGTCGCCTGGTGCTTGGGCAGCGAAGGCGGGGCGTCTTTGCCCACCTCATCGGCGTCACTGATGTCTTCGTCGGCGGCTTCCTGCGTCGCGTCGATCGACGGCAGCGACGGCATGGTCGCCGACGTTTCGGGGAGTTTGCGGGTCTGCGCCAGCCCCGCAGCCGATTCCAGCGGTACGGTCGGCAGACCGGCGGCGTCTTCAGCCTGCAGCGCCAGATCGTAGTCACCGATCTGGATCAGGTCTCCGTCAGCCACCTGCACCTGGCCGCTGATCCGGTCACCGTTGATTCTGATGCCGTTGTAGCTCCCGAGGTCTTCGATGAGGACATGACCGTTGTTCCTCATCAATCGGGCGTGACGACGCGACACGTTCCGCTCGGTGAGGCGGATGGTGTTGCCCTCCTGCCGGCCGATGGTGATCTCGTCCCGCACGAAGGGAACGACAGTCTTCCGGCCTTCATCGTCTTCGATGATCAGCTTCAGCACGCCGAACCTTTCTACCATCACTGTAGAAACTGGCGCAGCAATGGCCGCGCCTGAATCTCGAACGTTTCCACATCGTTCGAGCGTCAGCCAGCGTGATCATGGCAGGCGCCAGTGAAGCTAGAGTTCCATCGGACAAATGGCCGGACCTCTCACATTGCGCACCGACGCCGGTGACGAAGAGCTGGATCTGGGCGACTTCGAGGCGCGGATCACCGCGGGCGAGGTCTCGCCCCAGAGCCAGGTGCGCTTTCCGGCAGTCACCGGCGATCGCTTCGTGGCGGCGTGCGAGCTCGAGGTCTACCAGCGGCTCCACAAGCCGCGGTCGGCGTACTTTCAGCGCACCTTCCGCCTGAGTCATTTCCCGTGGCTGACGTCGGGCATCATCATGCTGAACGTCGCGATCTTTCTGCTCACGACCGAAAACGGCGTGTTGCAGCTCGACGACAAAGTTCTGCACGGCGCAAAAGTGGGCCCACTGATCCTCGACCTGGGCGAGCTGTGGCGGCTCTTCACCGCCAACTTCCTCCACCATGACGCCCTGCACATCGGGCTCAACATGTTCGTGTTGTTCAACGTCGGCTACGTGCTCGAAAACACGTACCGCACCCTCGACTACATCTGGCTGCTGGTGTTTTCGGGCATCGCCACCATGGCCACGTCGCTGCTGTTCAACGACTCCATCACGGTGGGCGCGTCGGGCATCGTGTTCGGCTGCATGGGCGGCGTGGTGGCCTTCGGCCTGCGCTACCAGAAGCAGCTCCCGGCGCTGTACCGCACGCTGCTGAGCAACGCCGCCATTCCCATCGTGCTGGGGCTCCTCTTGATCGGCGTGACGTCGCAGGGCGTCGACAACGGCGCGCACTTCGGAGGCCTGCTGGCCGGCCTCGCGACCGGGTTCTTCCTGCGCCCGCGCCTGCTCATCGAAGCACGGCGTTTCTGGTGGGAGCCGGCGCTGCGCGCGCTGCCGTCGTTCGCGGTGCTGACGCTCATCTTCTTCGGGCAGCAGCTCTTCTTCGGCCAGTTCCTGCCGCGCATGCGCGTCGAGCGGTACGACGTGCATGGGCTGTCGATCCCCGTTCCGTCGGACTGGATGGCCGGCGCCGACCCGATGGGAGACGCCTGGTTCAACGGCCTGCCCAGCGCCGGTCGCGCCAGCGTGGTGGCCCACGCCATCGACATGCCCGACGGCGCCGACGTTCACGAAGCTGCGCGGCGGTTCACCGAAGAGCGGTTGGTGCCGCGCCAGCTCGGTGACGACGTCACGTCGGTGAAGATCGAAGCGCAGGAGCCGTGGCGAGTCGGCGACCGTGACGGCCTGCGGATTCGCGCGACGGTGAATGAGATCAACGGTGGCCTCCGTCGCATGCAGGTGATCCTGGTGCCGCGCGGAACGATGGTGGTGGCGCTGGTCTCGGCCTGGCCCGCCGCGTTTCCGCGCTACGGCCAGGTGGCCGACATGATCGTCCAGGGCCTGCGGTTCTCGGAGCCGCGCGCGTTGCGGCACGTCCGCGCCGAGGCGCTCCTCTTTCCCAACTCGCCCGACGCCCTGGCGCCGCTGGGGCTGGCGCTGCTCCATCAAGGTGAGGCGTCGGCGGCGACGGACGCGTTGGCGGCGGCGGTGCGTGGTGCGCCGTCGGTCGTCTCGTACCGGGTCGCGCTGGCGCGAGCGCTCCTCGACTCGGGCGAAATCGAGCGCGGCTGTGCGGCGGCGGCCGCTGCGCTGACGTACGAGCCCGATGACGCGCAGGCGCTCGAAGCCGACGCGCGGTGTGAATTGGCGCGCGGTCGGCCGCGGCGTGCGCTCGAGCGGCTGGTGCAGGCCAGAGCGTCGGCGCCGGGAGACGAGAGGCTCCGCGAGGTCGAGTCGAAGTTGCGCGCCACGTTGCCCGAACTCAGGTAGCAACCGTGGCCTTCGGAGGCTTCTTCACATGATGCGAGTGACGTTGATGGGCGCGCTGTTGATGGCGTCGATGGCGCTGGCTGACGAGACCGCAGCCGAGATTTCGAAGAAGTCCCGCGAGCGTGGCGCGCTCAACCTCGTCGACCTCACGGCCGAGATGAAGCTCACCTCGACCGGCGCCGACGGCAGAACCAAAGAGCAGGTGCTCACCTCGAGCTCGCGCAGCATCGGCGGAAAGAGCCACGCGCTGGCCCGCTTCTCGTCGCCCGTCGGCGTGGCTGGCGTGGCGGTGCTCACCATCGCCGGTGAACAGGGCCAGGGCGATGACGTGTCGCTCTACCTGCCGAAGTTGAAGCGCGTGCGCAAAGTGGCGCGCAGCGATCGCGGCAAGGCGTTCATGGACACGGACTTTTCGTACGCCGACATCGCCTCGAACGGCACGCGCGACGAAGACACCAGGCGGCTGGCCGACGAGAAGATCGAGGGCCGCGACTGCTACGTGCTCGCCGGCAAGGGCGACGAGACCTCGCCTTACGGCGAAGTGAAGCTCTACGTCGACAAGCAGACCTACGTGCCGATGAAGGTCGAGTACGCCGACAAGGCCGGAAAGCCGCTCAAGCGCTACCGCACGCTGAAGTTGAAGCAGTTCAAAGACCGCGTGCTGGCCGCCGAGTCGGTGATGGAGAACCTGCAGGCCAACACCAGGACGCAGATGTCGGTGCTCAAGCTCGAAGACTCGACGCTGGGCGACGACGCGTTCACCGAGCGGGCGCTCGAGCGCGGCTGATGCGAGTCATCTGCTTGGCGTTGATCGCGGCGCTGCCCGCGTTCGCGCAGGAAGACCTCGACGCCGGCGCGCCGATGGAAATCGAGTCCTTCGAGCCGGCGCCTTCGATGGAAATCGAATCGTTTGAAGCGGTCGATGCCGGCGTGGCCGTGACTCCACCCATCGAGACGTTCCAGTCGAAGGCCTGGGCTCCGACGGTGCGTGTGTATGGCTGGGCCTCTTCCTACGTGGCGGTCGACACGCGCTTCGACTCACCGCGTGGCGTGGCGCTCGCCGAGAACGTCGCCGAGGCGCGCTTGAAGGCCGTGCTGGGCGTCGACGTGAAGCTGACCGATTGGATCCGCGTGGTGCTCGAGGGCCGCGCGCAGGTGCGTGGGGCCACGCAGCGCGACTTCGATCGTCTCAAGGGCTTCTTCGAGCCGATGCTGGGCGATGCCTACGTCGACCTCTACACCTCGAAGGTGGACGTCCGTGTCGGCAATCAGCGCATTCCACTCGGCGCCAACGCGGCGCTCGCGCCAGCCGACGCCTTGAACCCGCGCGATCTCCGCGAGACGGCGGGCGACCCCGAAGACGCGTTGCTGCCGGTGTTTGCCGTGCGCGCGCAGGGCGATCTGGGGCAGCTCTCGTGGCTCGCCGCGTACGTGCCGTTCTTCACGCCGCATCGCCTGTTCGTGTTCGGCCAGGACGAAGGCGTGCTGCAGCCCTCGTTCGGCCGCTCGCTCGACAACACGCGCATCGACCCGTCGATCGAGGACTACCTCCAGGAGCGCGTGCTCGAGACCGAGCGCCCGCCGCCGTTTCTCGGAGACATCGCGCTGCGGCTGCAACGCAAGGGGCGCGTGAACGTCGGCGCGAGCTGGGTGTGGATGAACGAGAAGACCGCGCGCGTGACGATGGACCCGGAGCTCGCGCAGGCGTTCAATTCACAGGCTGCGGCGTTGTCGGTGCTCAACCGCGCGCAAGCCGGTGAAACGCTGTACCGGGGCTTCTACGGTCGCCAGCACCTCTTTTCTGCAGAAGGTTCGGCGCTCATCGGCCCCGGGCAACTCGACGTCGACGTGACGTATTCGCCGCGGCAGACGTTCTACGACGCAGACTTCAACCCGGTGAACAAGCAGTCGATCACCTGGGTCGCGAGCTTCAGCCAGGCCGAAGATTCGTGGCTGCTCTATTCGTTGAGCTACCTGGGCATGGCGATTCCCGACATCGGCGCCAACGAGCAGTTGATCTTCCTCGAGCCCGCGACCGCGGCAGGCGCGGCGCACACCGGCTTCTTCCACGTGTTCCTCGGCTTCGTCGGCGTGTCGTTGTTCGACAAGAAGCTCGAAATCTCGGTGCGCGGCGCCTTCGAGCCCGTACAGCGCAGCTTCTCGGTGGCGCCGCGCGTGACGTGGCAGGGCGTCGAAGGCCTCAAGATCTTCGCGTCGGCGGAGTTCTACGAAGGCAACCCGTGGAGCCCGTTCGGCTACTTCAGCCGAAACGATCGTGTGCTGGTGGGCGCGCGCTACGACTTCTTCTGACTACGGCACGCCGGCGTCGACTTCATTCCTCTGCAGCCACGCGGTGAGCGGAACCCGCCGCGGCTCGGTCAGCTTCGGGACCAGGCTGGTCAGTGACTGTGCGAGCTCCGAACGCTCGTCGGGGTGCGCGGCCCACGCCGCCTGGGCCTTCAGCACCTGCGCGTCGAGCTCGAGCCGCGTCAGCGAGAAGCGCGCGAACACGTTCTCGGCCTGCGACGCATGGGTGAACGCGTCTTCCGCGCGGCCGACGCTCAAGAGCGCCTGCGCCAGCGGCAACGTCACCCGCGCCGCGGCCAGCTCACCGCTCTTCTTTCGTGCAGCGAGCGCGCGCTCGAGCAGGGGCACGGCCTGTTCGGCGCGACCTTGCGCCAGCTCGAGCCGGCCGAGGCTCTCGTCGAGGTCGGCTTCGTCGATGTCTCTGCTGCCGAGCCGCTGTACTTCCGCGAGGGTGCGGCGCGCGTCGCTCCACGCGCCCAACCCGGTGTCGGCCTGCGCTTGGTCGATGAGGGCGCGCGAGAGCTCGGCGGGGTTCTGCTTCGGGCGCTCACGCAACAGGCGAACCCGCTGCGCCGACGTCTCGAAGGCCTCGCGCCAGAATTCACCGGCGAGCAGCAGCTCCGATTCGAGCTCCAGCGCCGTCACGTATTCCGAAGACTCCGCGCCGTTCACGGCGAGCCGGGCTTCCTTCAGGTCGTCTACGAGCGCGCGCGCAGCTTCGAGATCTCCAAGGGAGACCTGCAACTTCACCAGCGCCTGGGCGCTCCGCAGCGTGTCGGGGCGACGGAAGCCGAGCGCCGCGCGACGAACCTTGAGCGCACGTGAGAACGCCGCTTCTGCGTCACGCAGCCGCCCGAGCCGCCGCAACGCCACCGCGTAGTTGTGAGACGCCGCACCGACGTTGGGGTGGTCGGCACCTTCGAGTTGTTCGTGAAGCTGCAGGCTCTCTTCGTAGCGGCGCACCGCTTCTTCCGGCTGCTCGAGGTACGTCAGCACCACGCCGAGGTTGTTGAGCGTCGACGCGACGTCGGGGTGCTGTTCACCCAGATGCTCACGTTGCATCGCCAGCACCTGCTCGAAGTCGACCTGCGCGGCCTTGTACCGTTTGCGGGCGATCTCCACGAAGCCCTCGTTCTGCGCGAGCTCGACCTGAACTTCCCAGTCGCCGGGCACGCGCGCCGCGGCGGCGACGGCCAGGCGGCCCCACGCCACCGCGTCGGTGCTGCGTTCGTCGAAGCCCTCGCTCGCGTAGAGCCGCGACAACGCCCGCGCGGTGATCGCCGGTTCACCCGACTTGAGTGCCTGTTCAGCGGCGCTCAGGTTCGCGGCCCGCGCCGGCTGCGGTTGACCGCTCTTCAAGTACAGCCGCGCGAGCCACAGGTACGCCTCGGCCTGCGTCGCCGGAGCGGCGCTCGGCGAGATGTCCTGCAGCCGCTGAAGACCGCCCGCGTACTTCCCCGCCGCGAACTGTGCGCGGGCTTCGACGATCTTCGCGCGCAGCGCGGTGTCGGCGACGCGTTCCTTCTCGTCGATCGACGGCCGCGTCTTGAGCCTGGTCGCCGAAATGCACGGCGCTGCGCCTTCGAGCTCGTGCGCCGCCGTCGGAGCGGTGTTCACCACGTCGTGGTCGGGCGCTTCGAAGATCGAGACCAGCGCCTTCAACTGCGCGCGACGTTCGTCGAGACAGGCGGTCTTCAGCTCGGTGAGCTCCGGCGAGTCTTCTTCACGGAGCTTCGCGGCCTCACACACCTCGCGCGAGGCGACGACCCACTCGGCCGCCCACGCGTCGATGGCGTGCTCGGTGCGTGTCCACGCGTCGCCGGCGTACGAGAGGCCGGTGCTCACGAACGCATCGCGCAGCTTCTCTTTTCGCGCGGCGTCCCAGGTTCCGACCAGCTCGCGCTCCATGCCCGCGCACACCATCGTGCGTTGCCGTGTCCACAACCCGTAGCCGATGCCGAGCAGCGAGAACGAAACGAGCCCTGCCACGAACAGGCGCCGCCGGGGGTTGGCACGCGCGCGCGGCCTCAGCGCTCGCAGCAGCGAGTCCATGTCGGGCCAGCGATCGGCCGGGTTGTTCTTGAGCCCGCGCATCATCGCGTCGTGCACGTACTCGGGCACCTCTGAGTCGGAGGGCACCGGCGTGAAGTTCGCGAGCGCGATCTCTTTGGCGATCTGCGACAGCGTGGTGCCGCTGAAGGGCCGGTTGCCGTACAGCGCCTCCCACAGCGCCACGCAGAAGCTGAATTGGTCCGACCTCGCGTCGGTGGCGAGCCCGTTGATCTGCTCGGGCGGCATGTAGCCGGGCGTGCCCATCACCGCGCCATCGCGCGTCAGCTTGTGCGAGAGCGACGTCTCGCCGCTCTGCGCCACGACCTCCGGAGGTGAAGGGGAGGGCGTCGAGTTGCTCTGCCGCGCCAACCCGAAGTCGACCACGCGCGGGCGTTGATCTCCGCCCAGCAGCACGTTGTCGGGCTTGAAGTCGCGGTGCACGAGGCCGGCCTTGTGTGCCGCCGAAACGCCGGCGCCCGCGGCCAGAAACGTGCGAACGATGTCGTCCCACGCGTGACGGCCCCGCAGCCATTCAGCGAGCGTCTCGCCCTCCACGTATTCCATGGCGACGAACACGCGCTCGCCGATGACGCCCACGTCGTGCACGGCGATGACGTTGGGGTGCTGCAGCCGCGCCATGGCCTGTGCTTCGCGCAGCAGACGGGCGCGACCTTCCTGGGCCGACAGCGCTCCGGCGCGCAGCAGCTTGAGCGCCACCTTGCGATCGAGCCGCGGGTCGTAGGCCGCGAACACTTCGCCCATGCCGCCGGCGCCGAGCTTCTCGAGCAGCACGTAATGGCCGAGCTCCACGCCCTTCTCGAGCACGTGGCCATTTCCCGACGTGGCGCCTTCTACGCGCGTCGGTGTCCCTCCATGCCCCGCGACCGTCTTCGAGAACGCGCTCGACGAGAGGTTCTGCTGACGGCGGCGGCAGTCTTCACACTCGCGCAGGTGCGCCTCGACCGCCGCTGCGTCATCACCGCTCAGCTGCCCCACCGTGAAGGCGAGGAGGAGGTTCTCTTCGAGATGCGTCATGGCCCTGGTCGCCTCGTGAACGCTAACACCGGCCCGGCAAGTCCCGGGTTTGGTGCTAGAGCCGCACGCCCCATGCAGCGCTGGCTTTCGCCGAAGACTGGTTTGTGGCTCGTCACGGCGCTCTCACTCCTGGCGTTCCCGTATCACCCGAAGCTGCGTTCACCGAACGAGCTGTGCCGGCTGTGGCAGTCGCGTGCCCTCGTCGACTTCGGAACACTGTCCATCAACGGGGTGATGAAGCAGCGGGGCCCGGTTGGAGACTTGTCATGCACGGCCACGGTGCGCGACCACGAGGGCGAGAAGTTGCTGCCGTGTGTCGGCCCGGAAGCGCCGCGCGGCAACGTGGTGGCGGTGCACTACTACCCGTCGAAGGCGCCGTTGCTCTCGTTCGCCGCGGCGCCGGTCTACTGGGTGCTCACGAAGGTGCAGGGCGGCCAGGTCTCGGAGCTCAGTCAGGTCTTCTGGAGCCGGCTCTTCGTGACCGTGTTGCCGTCGCTCCTCTTTCTCCTTCTGCTGAGGCGCTTCCTCGAGGCGTACGTGTCGCCGGCCACCGCGGGGCTGTTCACCGTGGTCTACGCCGTCGGCACCATGGCGTTCACCTACGCCGAGACCTTCATGAGTCATCAGGTCACGGCGGTGCTGCTCTTCTCGTCGTTCTATTGCGCGTGGCGCGTGGAACGGGGTGAGTGGCGGCTGCGCGGCTACGTGCTCGCGGGGGTCGCCGCTGGCGCTGCCGTGGTCTCCGAGTACACGGCGTCACTCGGTGTGCTCTGCGTCGCCGCGTACACCATCGCCGCCCGGTGGAGGCGCTGGCCGGAGCTCGCGAAGGCCGCGGGGCTGGTCATCGCAGGCTCAGCGCCGCTGCTGGCGTTGCTGTGCTGGTACCACGCAGCGACCTTCGGCAGCCCGTTCGTCAGCGGCTACAAGTTCCTCAACGACGCGGGCTACATGCACTGGCACCAGGGCGGCTTTCTGGGCATTCGCGTGCCGATCTTCGCGGCGCTGATCCACTCGTTCTTCTCGCCGTTGCGTGGGCTCTTCGCGCTCTCGCCGGTGCTGGCCGCTGCCTTCTTCGGCTTCAAGGCCGTGAAAGAAAGAGACCGCGCGGTCTTCGTCTTCCTCGTCGTGCTCGTGGCGGCGCACACCTACTTCACGTCGTCCTTCGACCACACCTCCTGGGGGTGGACGGTGGGCCCGCGGCACCTGGTGAGCATGGTGCCCTTCCTCTTTCTTCCCATCGCGATGCTGTGGGAGCAGAGCGCTGGTCCGCGCCGCGCCGTCATCGCCGGGTTGAGTTTGACCTCGTTGTTGGCTGCCTCGTTGGTCGGGCTGCTCGCGTACGTGCCCGACACGGTCTCGACGTCGGTGTGGGCGCTGGCGATGCCATTGTTGAGCGACGGCTTCTTCCCCGTCTCGTGGCTCGCGGCGTGGGTGCCGAACCCGGCGTCGGGCGCGGTGCTGCTGCTGCTGGTGGGCGCGCTGGCGGCGTGGCTTGCGAGCGCGTTCTGGAAAGAGCGCGTGATTCCCGTGGTGGTGGTCGCGGTGGTGCTGGCGCACTTCGGTGCGCTGCGCCTGGCCACGCGTTACGACACGGGTGATGTGGGCGGGCTGCAGTTCATGGAGTCGGTGTGGTTGGCGCCGCGCGGTGTCACGGTGGACTTTCGTGGACCGTGAGTGCTCCGGCCGGTCATGATGGTGGTGGGGGTGCTTCTCATTGGCGGGTGACTCAGGGGCCTTCGGTCCTCTCATCGACGCATTGCCGGCCGTCGCGTTCGAGTGCGACACGTCGGGCAATGCGTTGGCGCTTTCAGCGCGGTGGACGGAGCTGACGGGGCAGTGCCTCGCCGACGCGCTTGGTCGCGGCTGGCTCGGACACTTCGACGGCGACGGGCTGGTGGTGTCGATGGCCTCCTTCGCTCAGGCCCTGCAGCGACGCGAGCCGGTGAGCTTCGTGGTGCGTGTACGCGACGCGTCTGCGCAGTGGCGCTGGTTGCGCACTTCGGTGCGCGCGAACCGGAAGCCCGACGGCAGCACCACCATCGCCGGCCTGGGCACGCCGATGGAGTCGAGTGAAGTCGACGAAGGCGATCGCGTTCGCGTGTTGGAGCTCGAGAAGATCGCCGCGCGCGCCGAAGCGCTCCTGTCGGCGTCGCCCGACCTGCTGCTGCACCTGGGGCCCGACGGCCGGTTTCTGGGGTTCCGCGCCCCCGACATGGCGCAGCTGTACCGCAGCCCCGATGAGTTCCTGGGCAAGCACATCAGCGAGGTGTTGCCGCCGGCGATCGCCGAACAGACGCTGAGCGCGATGCGCGCGGCGCGCACCAGCAACATCCACCAGCACTTCGACTACGCGCTCGAGTTGGGCGGCGAGAAGCGCTCGTTCGAGGCGCGCGTGGTGCCCATGAAGAGCGGCGACGCGCTGGCGGTGATCCGCGACGTCACCGACAGCCGGGTCGCCGAGGCCGAGCTGGTTTCGGCGCGTGAAGAGGCGCTCGAGCGCAGCCGCCTCAAGACGCAGTTTCTGGCCAACGTGAGCCACGAGATCCGCACGCCGCTCAACGGCATTCTCGGCGTCACGCAGCTGCTCAAGCAGCACCCGTTGCCCGGCGAGTTCAGCGAGTACGTCGACGTGCTGCAGGCCGCCGGTGAATCGCTTCTCGCCATCGTCAACGACGTGCTCGACCTCTCGAAGATCGAGGCCAACCGGCTCGAGCTCGAGTCGCGCGTGTTCGACTTCGAGCAGATCCTCACCGAGACGATTCGCAGCTTCTACGCGGTGGTGCAGCGCAAGGGCATCGAGCTCACGCTGGAGGTCGCGCCCGAGGCCAGGGGGCCGGTGCGCGGTGACGCGTCGCGCATTCGGCAGATCATCAACAACCTCGTCGGCAATGCCGTGAAGTTCACCGACAGGGGCTCGGTGCGCGTGAAGGTCACGCGTCAGGGCGATCAGATCTACATGCGCGTCGTCGACACCGGGCCCGGCATCGCGCCCGAACATCAGGGCCGCATCTTCGAGGCCTTCGAGCAGGAGAACTCGTCGATTCAGCGGCGCTTCGGTGGCACGGGCCTCGGCCTCGCCATCACGCGGCGCGTGGCCCGGCTCATGGGCGGTGAAGTCAACGTGCAGAGCGAAGTGGGCCGCGGCTCGACCTTCCTGCTCGACGTGCCGTTGCCGACGGTGGTCATCGCGCACGTCACCAACGTGCCTGCGCGGCCGAAGACCACGACCACCGCGCTGCGCGTGCTGCTCGCCGAAGACGACCCGGTGAACGCGTCGATGACGTCGGCGTTGCTGCGGCGGCTCGGGCACAAGGTCACGGTGGTCGGCGACGGCCAGGCGGCGGTGAGCGCGGCCGCGCAACCCGACATCGACCTCGTGCTGATGGACGTGCACATGCCGGTGCTCGACGGCCTCGAGGCCACGCGCGCCATTCGTGACGCCGAGAAGGGCACCCGGCGTCACGTGCCCATCGTCGCGCTCACGGCGAACGCGATGAAGGGCGACGACCTCCGCTGTCTGTCAGCGGGAATGGACGCGTACCTCCCCAAGCCGGTCACGGTGACGGCGCTCAAAGACCTGCTGATCTGGTTCGGTAGCGCGGGCTCGTAGCGCGCGTGTCGGCCCTTTGTGCGTCGTTGCCTTACGCGCCGCGCCGTGCGACGAACCGCCACCTTTTCACGCCTTTAGGAGGTCACCGTGTCGACTTCGTCGGCCACCAACGAACCCGCGACGCTCACCGAAGCCATCTTCGGAAAAGAGCTCCTCAACGCGAGCTTCCTCGCGAAGATCCGCGCGTGGCCCGCAGAGCTCCGCGCGGCGTTCGTCGCCACCATCATGGGCTCGGTGGTGCTGCTGCCGTACCTCGGGGCGGTCGGCCTCTGGGACCCATGGGAGACGCACTACGGCGAGGTCGCGCGCGAGATGATTCAGCGCAACGACTACGTGCACCCCTTCTGGGAGAACGCGTGGTTCTTCAGCAAGCCCGCCTTCACCATGTGGATGCAGGCGCTGGGCATGCAGGCGGCCGACATCGGGCCGTCGTTCGCGCTGGTGCTCGGAGCCCTGCTCGCCGGGCTCGGCTTCGCGCTCTACACGGGCAAGCTGCAGGGCGCCTCGGTGGTGAAGGAGTTCTGGGGCCTGCTGGGCCTCACGTTCGGTGCGTTCTTCCTGGTGTTGTTCGGCTGGGCGAAGGCGACCACCACCGTCTGGCGGTTCTCGAGCATCGCCGAGGGCCCCGACGCGCTGCCCCTCTTCACCGAGTGGGGCTTCCGGTTTCCGTTCGCGGCCTTCTCGATTCTGGCGCTGGCGCTGCTGGCCTACGCGCTCACCATCGCCGTCAACGCGCGCGCGGCGCTGGCCAGCACCTTCGTGCTCGTCACCATGCCGCTCTACTTCCTGCTCTCGCGGCAGGCGGTGACCGACACGCCCATCGTCAGCGCCACCATCGCCGGCCTCTCGTGCACCATGGTCGGCCTCTTCGACCGCACCACGAAGTTCCGCAGCCAGTGGTGGTACGCGGCGTACGTCTTCTTCGCCATCGCGACGCTCGCCAAGGGCCTGCTCGGCTTCGGCGTGCCGATGGTGATGTTCATCTTCTATGTGCTGCTGCGTGAGTTCTCGTTGGGCACCGTGAAGGCCCACCTCGCGTGGGTGCTCAAGCGCCTGCTGGTGCCCGCAGGCGCAGGCCTCGGCGCCGCCATCGTCGCCGGCGGCATCGCGTACGTGCTCGGCAAGACGTGGAACACCACGTTCATGGCCGTGCCGATCATCGACAACAAGTCGCTCATCTCGGCCCCGACGTGGCTGGGCATCATGTGGGGCTCGCTCGCGTTCTGGGCGGTCACCACGCTGATGCTGCACCAGACGAAGGCCGAGACCGCGGAGCCGCCGCCGTCGATCATCGCGCTGGCGTACAAGATGCGTCTGGGCACCGGCATCCTGCTGTTCCTCGCGGTGTGCCTGCCCTGGTACTACGAGATGTTCACGTTCTGGAGGGTCGACGACGAGTCGAAGATCTTCTGGTTCCGCTTCATCATTCACGACCACTTCGCGCGCCTGGGCAGCGGCGTGCACACCACGACGCCCGGCGGCGACTTCACGTACTTCATCCTCCAGGGTGGCTACGCGATGTTCCCGTGGGTGTTGCTGATCCCCGGTGCGTTCGCGGTGACCTCGCGGCTCAAGATTCGTGGGCCGAGCGCGGCTGACGGCGTGGCGCTGCTCGCGGTGCTGTGGTTCGTCGTCTCGTGGACGCTCATCGGCAACTCGGCGACCAAGTTCCACCACTACGTCTTCCCGATGCTGCCGCCGATGGCGATCCTCATCGGCCTGTTCATCGACAAGCTGTGGGAAGACGGCGTGGACGCGTGGTTGCTCGCGCTGCTCATCGGCCTGCCGCTGTTCCTGCTGGTCGGTAAGGACCTCTCGACCAACCCCAAGAACTTCACCGACCTGTTCGTCTACAACTACGACCGCCCGTACCCCACGTTCCTGCTCGAGCGTCAGGTGTTCGGCACGTACAACGGCAAGCAGGTGCTGGGGTTGCTGTTCACGGTCGTCGGCGTGGTGCTCGCGCTGCTGGCCATCGCCCGTTCGCGCGCCATGCTCTTCACGACCGGCCTCGCGGCGGCGTTGTGCTTCGCGCTGTGGTTCAACTGGTCGCACTGGGTCGACCTGTCGGCCCACTGGACGCAGCGCGATCAGTTCTGGCGCTACTACACGCAGCGTCGGCCCAACGAGCCCATCGCCTCGTTCCTCATGAACTGGCGCGGCGAGACCTTCTACTCGCGCAACACCGTCAAGCAGATCAAAGACAACCCGCAGGTCGGCATGCAGAACTACGCCGCGCAGCCGGGCCGCGAGTGGAGCCTCGTCGAACACAACCGCCTCAACATCTTGAAGCAGGCGGTCGGTGGTCGAAACGTCACGCTCATCGACAAAGACCTGAACAACAAGTTCGTGCTCGTCACCATCGACGACTGACGTTCGGGCGGGGCTCGTTCGTTTTCAGCGGCCGCTCGAAGCGCACGACCGACGTGGCGACCGAGCTTGAAACAGGCACGTGTGTTGCTCACGAAGCGACACATGCACCGACGGTCGAAGGAATTCGTGACAGCCTGTCAGCCGCGTGACGTTCAGCGCGCCGGAGTGACAGTCGAATGAGCATTCGAGTCGAGGGGCTGGAGAAGCGCTTCGGACAACGTGTGGCCGTCACCGGCCTGTCGTTCGACGTTCAGCCGGGTGAAGTGTTCGGGCTGCTCGGGCCGAACGGAGCGGGGAAGACGACCACCGTGCGCATGCTGACCGGCCTGCTGCAGCCCACCAGCGGCCGCGGCACCGTGTGTGGTGTCGAGCTCGGCCCGCTCGCCGACGGAACCGCGCTGAGGAAGAAGGTCGGCCTGCTGACCGAGCAACCCGGCCTCTACGATCGGCTGAGCGCGCGCGAGAACCTGCGCTTCTTCATGAAGCTCCACGAGGTCGATGAAGCCGCCGCGTGGAAGAAGGCGGCGCGCTACCTCGAGCGCTTCGGGCTGGCCGGGCGTGAAGACGAGCCGGTGGGCGGCTTCAGCAAGGGCATGCGGCAGAAGCTCGCCATCGTGCGCACCCTGGTGCACGAGCCCGAGGTCATCTTTCTCGACGAGCCGACCTCCGGCCTCGACCCCCAGTCGGCCCGCACGGTGCGCGACGCCGTCGCCGAGCTCGCGGCGGAAGGTCGAACGCTGGTGCTCTGCAGCCACAACCTCGCGGAGGTCGAACGGTTGTGCACGCGCGTGGCGGTCGTGAAGTCGTACCTGCGAGAGGTCGCTGCGCTTCGTGAGCTGCGTCGCGAAGGCCTCGCGCTCGAAGTGCAGCTGGAAGGTGACGCGTCGGCGTTCGCCTCGAAGCTGTCGTTCAACACCACGCACGAAGGCGGAAAACTCACCGTGATGCTCAGTGACGAAGCGCAGGCGCCCGAGGCGGTGGCGGCGTTGGTGGCGGCCGGGGCGCGTATTCATTCGGTGGTTCGTGCAGCACGGCCTCTCGAAGAGGCGTACCTCGAGCTCGTTCGTGAAGAGGTGCAGGCATGAGCTTCTCGTTCGCCCGCGTGCGCGCGGTGGTCTCGAAAGACCTGCTGGAGCTCAAGAAGAACAGCGGCATGTTGTGGTCGATGCTCGCGTTGCCGGCGGTCATCGTGCTCGTGCCGCTGGGCATCGTGCGCACCTACGTCGCCAACCCGAAGGACCCCGCGCTCAAGGCGATCGCGCTCTATTACGACATCACCGCCGACACTTCGAACGCGGCGCGGTTCCTCGTCGACAAGGTGCTCGCCGATTGGTTCGTGCTGTACCTGGTGATGCCGGTGTTCGTGCCGATTCTCATCTCGTCGCACGCGGTGGCCGGTGAGAAGGAAAAGCGAACGCTCGAGCCGCTGCTCAGCTCACCCATCACGCCGCTCGAGCTGGTCATCGGGAAGAGCCTCGCTTCGCTGATTCCTTCGGTGGCGGTGTGCTTCATCGCCTTCACGTTCCTGTGCATCGGCGTCGATGCCGTCGCGTGGCCGCTCACGAAGCAGTTCGTGTTGCCCAACGCGATGTGGACGTTCGGCGTGTTCGTCATCGCGCCGTTGTTCGCGTTCTTCGGCAATGGCGTGGCGGTGTTGATCAGCGCCCGTGTCGGAGACAGTCGCCTCGCGCAGCAGTTGTCGGGGCTCTTCGTACTTCCACTCGTGGGACTCGCGGCCGGACAGTTCGCCGGTTTCCTGCACGCGGGCGCCGGCTACTACGCGCTGCTGGGCGCCATCGTGCTGTTGCTCGATGTGGGCATCTTGTTCGCAGCGCGACGTTTGTTCGACCGCGAGCGGCTCATGTCCCGCTGGGGTTAGGGTTCGCGCCCATGAGCGAGCTCGTTCTCGAAGGCGCGGCGTGTCGACCCAACTTCGGCGCCGCGGGTCGGAAGAAGCCGCCGGAACGTCGCGATGGTGGGTGCGGGAATCACGGTCGTCGGCTTCGCGGCGGCGATGGTGCTGCAAGTACCGGCGCTGACGAGAATGCTGGTTGCGCTGCCGGCGTTCGTGACGGTCATCTGTGGCCTGCAGGTCACCCGGAATACCTGTGTCGCGCATGCGGCGACCGGCAGCATCGAAGGTGAAGACTTCTCGCTCACGAAGGCGGACGCGGAATTCGCAGCGGCGAGCAAGAAGGTGGCAGCAACCATCTACCGTGACGCGGGCCTGGGAGCGGCAGTGGTCGCAGCGCTCGCGTATGCCTCCGCCTGGGTGATTTGAGCGTTGTAGTGCACGTGTATTACAAATGAGTGCATGTCTCCGACCGCGCTCCGCATCGACCCGAAGCTGAAGGCCCGAATCAAGAAGCTCGCCGACAAAGCCGGGGAGTCTCCACACAGCTTCATGTTGAAGGCGCTGGAGGCGACGGTCGAACGCGCCGAGACACGCGAGGAATGGCTCGAATCGGGCCGACGCGCGGCTGAAGAGTTCGACCGCACGCGCATGGGGCTCGAGCTCGAAGACCTCGACGACTGGTTCACGCGATCGGCGCGCGGCGAGAAGGTCGAGATGCCGAAGGCGCGTCGTATTCCGAAAGCGCGTAAGTGACGCGAATCATCCTCGCGGATGCGGTTCGACGAGATCTCGAGCGCATCGCCGATCATCTCAGGACACACGACGCTGCGAACATCGACGTGCGGTTGAAATCGATTCTCGCGACACTGCGAGTTCTTCGACTGAGCCCGGAGATCGGTCGTCCCCTGCTCAACGGGCTCCGAGAGTTCCTCATCGGTCGCGGTCAGCACGGGTATCTCGCGCTCTACGACTATGACGACGACGACGATTCAGTGCTCGTGCTGCGCATTCGGGCGCAGAGGGAGCGTGGCTACGTCGACTGACTCATGCGACCGCGCGAACGAACACTTCCGCGCCGGTCACCGGGTTCCACCACGCACCGGTCTCGACGCGCGCCGAAGTGAAACCGACTTCGCTCAACATGCGGTACCACTGCGGCACCGAGAACACGCGCACCTCTTCGAGGCCGAACACGGCGTTCTCGATGAGGTCGATCGCCGCCCAGCCCAGAAGATGATCCTTCCGTGGGTCGACGAGGCCCAGCACGCCGCCGGGCTTCAGCACGCGCCGCATCTCGCGCAGCGCCGCCACGTGCCGTGGGTAGTGATGAAACGAATTGGTGCACACCACCGTGTCGAAGCTCGCGTCAGCGAAGGGCAGATGGCCCGCGTCACCGCGTAACAAGCGCCCGACCAGCTGGGGCTCGCCTCGAGCCTTTCGCACCATGCCTTCGGAAGAGTCGAGGCCCACCGGCACGCCCCCGAGCGAGGCGATCAGCCGCGCGCCATCGCCAGGCCCGCAGCCGAGATCCAGCACCAGCGCTCCGCGTGAAATTCCCACCTGTTCGATGAGCTTTCGCTGCACGTGGCCCAGCAGCCTGGCCATCGGACCAGCGCGATAGAAATGCGCCCACACGTCGAAGAACCGCCCATGCTTGTGCAGCTCGTTCGTCATCGGGAATCCGACCGTGGATCAAGGGGTTGGCTTCTGCAATCGTGCGCCGCGCTCATCGTTAGAAGAGTCGGTGCGAATTTCATCGCAGTCCACCTCACTGGGAGAACCGGAACACATGGGAATCTTCGACTCGCTGAAGTCTGAAGCGCAGCGCAACTTCATCGCCCGCGCGGACGAGGCCAAGAACCAGATCGTCTACAAGTACCCCGAGCGGAACATCCGCCTCCTGACGCAGCTCACGGTGCAGGCCGACGAGGTCGCGCTCTTCGTGAAGGACGGCCAGCTGGTCGGCAAGCTGGGGCCCGGTCGGCACAACCTCGACACCAACAACATTCCGTTCCTCTCGTCGCTCCTCGAGAAGTTCACCGGCGGCAACCTCTTCGTCGCCGAGGTCTACTTCGTCAGCACGCGCGAGCACCCGCAGGTGAAGTTCGGCGGGCCCATCGGCGACGTGCGCGACCCTGAAACGGGCCTCGGCATCGGCACCATGGTGTACGGCGACTTCTCGCTGCAGGTGACCAACCCCGAGCAGCTGGTGGTCGGCATGGTCGGCTTGCGCAAGGCCGACAACGAAGAGTTCATCGGCTGGTTCAAGAGCCAGGTGCTCAAGATCACGCGCGACCGCATCGCCGAGCTGTGCGTGAAGAAGAAGTGGCCGCTGCTCGACGTGACGTCGGGCGCGTACACCGAAGAGATCGAGACCGAGGTCATCGCCGGTCTCGCGCCGCACACCTCGAGCTACGGCGTCAGCATCGTCCGCTTCGGCAACTTCACGGTCAGCATCAAGCCGGAAGACGAAGCGACGTTGAAGAAGCTCTCGAAGGACGTGGCCTACTCGCGCCTGGCCGGCGGCTTCCAGCAGTACGCGCAGGGGCAGGCGATGCTCGGCGCCGCGGAAGGCATGGCCAAGGGTGGCGGTGAAGGCTCGGGCTCGGGCAACGCCATGGGCGGCATGGGCATGGGCATGGGCTTCGGCATGGCCCAGATGTTCATGAACCAGAATCAGCAGCAGCAACACCAGCAGCAGAACCAGCAGGCGCAGGCCAACGCGGCGCAGCAGAACTCGGGCGGCGGCCGTTCGGTGATGGACCGCCTCAAGGAGCTGTCGGAGTTGAAGAACGCGGGCCTCATCAGCGAGGACGAGTTCAACGGCAAGAAGGCCGACCTGATGAAGCAGCTCTGATTCTTCAGGGCTGCGCCGTACCCGCCGCGCGCTCCGCCAGTGGCTGCTTCCACCAGCCATTGGCGAGGGTCGCGCGGCGTTTTTCTGCCTTCAGCATGGCGTCGAGCTGCGAAGCGGTGCGCCACGCGTCGCCCAGCTCCAGTCGGAAGCGCGCGGCCTCCTCGGGCGCGAGGGTGATGCCGAGCGCGCGCGTCATCAGCGCCACGTACTTCGCGCGGGCCACGGCCTCGTCGCTCTGCGGCTCGAGCTTCGACAGCAGCACCGCCGCGGAACGACGCGCCTGAAAGAGCCACAGCGCGCGCGCCGCGGCGATGGTCTCGCCGCGCAAGGTCACGCCGGCTTCGGTGAGCCACGCGTCGTCGCGGAAGAGCCCGGCGAAGAGCTCGGCCTGCTCGAGCGCGAACGATGGATCTTCCAGCCGCGCAGCCCCACGCAGCTGCAGCGCGACGCCGGCTTCAGAGACGAGCTGCTGTTGCTCACGAAGACCACTCACCGGCCTGCCACTCAGCCGCACGTCGGTGGGCGACGGCGCGACCGCCAGCGGCACGAAGTTCTTCCTGGGCGCGTCGCTGAGGTCGACCTTGATGCCGTCGAGGCCCGCGAGCGTGTCGAGCCGCGTCTGCAACTTGTCCTTCGAGAACTCGGCGTCGACGTTGGTCGGTACGCGGAGCAGGCGGGGCAGGTCGGCGCGCGTGAGTGAGGCGACCGGCAGCTTCACGTCTGCGTCTGACAACCGCTGCAACGTGGTCTTCCACTCTTCGTCGGTGTCGGCGAGCAGCGCTTCGGCCCGGGTCTTCAGCGTGCCCGGCGTGAGCCCGCGTGAACGCACCTCGAAGTCGGTCGGCAGCCCGAGCTGCTGTGTGACCTCGGCCGTGCGCGCTTCGAGCTTGAGGAGCACCGGGTCGAGCTTCTGCGCGGCGAGGGTCGAAGCCGTCCACAGGGCACGCCGCTTCACGGCGCTGCGCTCGTTCGCCAGCAGGCGCGGCAGGTCGCGCCACGCGTGCTCGCGAGCGTCGACGGTGAAGGTCAACGTCGCTTCCAGGGCCGCGACGTCGGCGCGCTCGGTCGCCACGCCTCGCGCCAGGAGCTCGCCGGCGACCCAGCGCTCGAGGTCGTCGACACGCTTCGGTTGAACGGCCTGCAGCTCGCGCGCTCGACGGAGCGTCTTCAACGTCTCCGGGCTCAACAACGCGTCGTGACCTTCGCGTGGCTTGCTCAGCTCCAGCGGCGCGCCGGTGGTCCAGTGACTCCACAGCGTTTCGTCGATGCCGCTGAGCACCACGCGCGCCTCGGTCTCGAGCGCCGTGATCTTCTCTGCCAGCACCTGCGGCTCACGCACGCCAGCGTCGGCGGGCGCTGACGAAGCGGTCGACGTGGTGACACAGGCGCTCGTCGTCAGCACCAGAACTCCGAGCGCAATTCGCTGCGAAAACATGCGCGCGACTGTAAGCAGCGGCATGCCCCGGTGGTACTTCGAAGACTTCACGCCCGGCCTCCAGCTCGAGGGCACGGGCTCCACGGTGACTGAGAAGGACATCGTCGCTTTCGCAACGCAGTACGACCCGCAGTACTTCCATGTCGACGCCGAGGCCGCGAAGGACTCCTTGTTCGGCGCGCTGTGCGCGAGCGGCTGGCACACCGCGGCGATGTGCATGCGAATGATGTGCGACGCGTACCTGCTCGACTCGGCGAGCCTCGGGAGCCCCGGCATCGATCAACTGCGCTGGGTCAAGCCGGTGTTCGTGAACGACACGCTGCACTTCAAGATGACGGTCGAGCAGCAGAAGCCCTCGCAGAGCAAACCGCACATGGGCTCGGTGCTCGCGAAGTGGGAAGTCTTCAACCAGAAGAACGAGCTCGTCATGCACATGACCGGCTGGTCCATGTTCCGCAAACGGAACCCCTGATGCCGACGCCTGCTCAGTGGAAGGCCGCCCGCGCGCGCATGCAGATGTACGCAGCGCTGCGTCGCCACTTCGAAGCGCTCGCGTACCTCGAGGTCGAAACGCCGACGCTCATTCGCACCCCGGGGCTCGAGCCGCACATCGACCCCTTCGAGGCGCCGTTCATTCCGCAGACCGGCGTGGGCGAGAAGCGCTCGCTGTGGCTTCACACCAGCCCCGAATACGCCATGAAGCGGCTGCTGGCCGACCCGGGTTCGCCCCCGCTGTTCCAGATCTGCAAGACGTACCGGAACGGCGAAGTGTCGGGCACGCACAACCCCGAGTTCACGATGCTCGAGTTCTACCGGCCGCACGCCGACTACACGGCCATCATGGACGACCTCGAGCACGCGCTCGCCGAAGTCGAACGCGCGGTGGCTCCTGGCCTGGGGCTCTTCACGCAACTGCCCTTCGAGCGGCTGACCGTGCGCGACGCGGTGCTGCGTCACACGGGCATCGACCTCTTCGTGCACGCTGACGGCGCCTCGCTGCGTACGGCCGCGCAGGCCATCGGCGTGCACGTGGGCGATTCGACCAGCTTCGACGACGTGTTCTTCCACGTCTTTCTCGAGCGCGTGGAGCGCAAGCTCGGCTTCGGCCGGCCCACCTTCCTCATCGAGTACCCGGCGTCGATGGCGTCGCTCTCTCGCCTCAAACCGTCAGACCCACGCGTCGCAGAACGCGTCGAGCTGTATGCAAACGGCATCGAGCTGGCGAACGGGTTCTCGGAGTTGACGGACGAGCACGAGCAGCGCCGTCGGCTGATGGAAGAACAAGACCTTCGGCGAACACTGGGCAGGCCGGTCTTCGAACTCGACGAAGACTTTCTTGCGGCACTGTCTTCGATGCCGCCGTCGGGTGGCATCGCCGTGGGGCTCGACCGAGTCCTCATGCTGCTGTTGGGCGTCAGGGAAATCACTGACGTGTTGTTATTTCCCGCACGCGACTTCGTCTGATTCGGCCACACTCCGCGCCGAAACGGGGAGGAGCACGCTTTGAAGGTCAAAGGAAACGGTTGGCTCGCGCGCTGCGAGGTCATGGAAAAGACCGTTGGGCCCGAGAAGTGGGCCGAGTTTTTGAAGGCCCGCGCGTCGAGGTTCGCCTTCCTCCAGACGCCAGTGATGCCCATCTCGCGCATCGAAGTGCGTGAATTCCTCGCGCTGCACGACGAGCTGGTCGAGCACTTCTTCGGGGGCGACAAGCAGGCGTACTGGCGCTTCGGTGAACAGTCCGGCGAGTGGGCCCTGCAACACCAGTTGCGCGGGTTGTTCTCACCGGGCGAAGGGCGTCGGTTCCTTCAGTTCTCGCCGCAGATCTACAAGAACTACTTCGATGGCGGCGAGCTGCTGAACGAAGCCTCGGCCTCGCACATGGACCTCGTGATTCGCGGCGTCGAAATTCCGCACGTGTACTTCGAGTATTCGATCATCGGCTTCGCCGCCGCTGGTCTGCGCATGCTCGAGGTGAACGCGACGCCCGAGTGCATCAAGGGGTTCTCTCGCGGTGACGACGAGGTTCGCTACCGCTTCGCGGTCTCCAGGTGACGAGCTAGCTTCCGGGCCGTGTTCAAGCCCAAGCAACTGATTCGCACTGCGTTCTCCGGTGCCGCGGCGGTCGGCATCACCGGTGCGCTTTCGCCCGTGGTCTCTGCGCTCTCGTTCGTCGACGAGCGCGCGCCGGACACTACGCTCTTCATCTGGGCCGATTCGATTCTCCGCGCGGCCGGCGTTCGCACCGTCGCGCACGGCCTCGAGAACCTGCCCGAAGGCAACTTCGTGCTGTGCGTGAACCACCAGTCGCACTTCGACGCGCTGGTGCTGTTCCGTCACGTGCGGCGTCACATGCGCTACGTCGCCAAGGCGCAGCTGCGGAAATGGCCGGTGTTCGGTTACGCGCTCGAGCGCGCCGGCAACATCTTCGTCGACCGCACCGGTGGCGATGGTGACAAGCAGAAGCTCAACGACGCCGCGCGCGCGGTGCGTGAGCGCGTGAGCGTGGTCTTCTTCGCGGAGGGCACGCGGTCCGACGACGGCATCTTGCGGCCGTTCAAGAAGGGCGCCGCGGTGATGGCCATCGAAGCGCAGGTGCCGCTGATTCCCGCGGCCGTCGCCGGTACGCACCGCATTCTCGAGAAGGGAACCATGGCGATTCACTCGCGGCCGTCGGCGCTCATCATCGGCAAGCCCATCGAGACCGTCGGCATGGGCCCCAACGATCGCGAAGCGCTCACCGCGCGTGCGCAGGCCGAAGTCGCGCTGCTGCTCGAAGAGGGCAACCGCGTGGTCGCCGAGATGGAGCGATGACGCCTCGGCAGGAGCTCGAGGCCATCACCGTGGCGCTGCAGCTCTCGGTGGAGTTCCCGCCGGAGGTGCTCGCAGAGACCGAAGCGTGGCTGCGTTCGCCGGGCATCGATGACGCGGCGTTGCTCGACCGCACCGGGCTCCCGTTCGTCACCATCGACGGCGAACACTCGAAGGACCTCGATCAAGCGCTCTTCGTGCGGCGCGAAGGTGACGGCTACCTCGTCATCTACGCCATCGCCGATGCTTCGTATTACGTGCGGCCCGGTTCGGCGTTGTTCGCCGAGTCGATGAAGCGTGGCGCCAGCTACTACTTCCCGGGCTTCTCGGTGCCGATGCTGCCGCGTGCGTTGTCGGAAGGGCTCATCTCGCTCAACCCCGACGAGCCGCGACGCGCGTTGCTGTTCCGCCATTCGTTGGATTCGAAGGGCGCGATCATCGACACGAAGCTCGAGCGCGCACGGGTACGGAGCCGCGCCAGGTTGTCGTGGCGTCAGGTGCAGACGCTCATCGATTCGCCGTCGACCAGCCCGCTGCACGGCACCGAGTTCGAAGCGAGTCTGTTTCTCTTGCGCGACGTCGGCAGGCTTCGCATGGCGCTCGCCGCTGAACGCGGGCTGGTGCGCTATCGCCGCGAAGAGGTGTCCATCGAGCTCGACGGGGAAGGCCTCACGTTCCAGGTGATGGAGCAGGTGCGTGACGAGGTGGAGCTGTGGAACGAGCAGCTCTCGCTGATGTGCAACGCGGAAGGTGGGCGGTTGCTCCGTGAGCACGAACACGACGCCGTACAGCCCATCTACCGCGTGCAGCCGGGCCCTGAACCGGAGCGACTGGCGCAGCTGGCGAAGCTCACCGAGTTCATGGCCAGCCGGTGGAAGCTGCCGGCCACGCCGTGGGTCTGGAATCAGCAGACCACGTCGCTCGCCGACTATCTCGCCGGGCTCCCGCGCGCGACGCCGGGCTCACAGGAGGATCGCCTCGTCGCCGCGCTCACACGTCAGTCGGTGATGGTGAACCTGCGGTCGGAATATTCGACCGAGCCCGGCGCACACACCGGCGTGGGCGCCGAGCCGTACGCACGCTTCTCGGCGCCGATGCGCGAAATGGTCGGCGTGTTCCTCCACAAAGAGGCGATGGAGTTCATCACCTGCGTGTACCCGTCGGTCGAAGACGACGAAGCGCTGCGCGCCGAAGTGGTGAAGGTGGCGAACCGTTCGCGTGAAACGCAGCGGCGCGTGCAGGACCTGTCGAACGAGGTCGTGCTGCGTCGCCTGTTCACGCCCGAGCTCAAGAAGCCGCGAGAGCAGCGCACGCGCTTCACGGGCACCATCATGGGGCTGACGTCGAACAAGGTTCACGTGCGCCTCGATTCTCCGCCGCTCGACATGAAGCTCTACCTGTACGACCTCGCGCCGTTCTTCGACGGTGCGTGGCTCGAGCCCGCAGAAGAAGGCGTGATTCTCCGCGCCAGGGGCAAGACGGAGGCGGTGCTCACCCTGGGGCAGCGCATCACGCTCGTGCTGCACAACTTCACCGAGAAGACGCGGCGTTGGGTGTTCGCGCCGGTGAAGTGAAGGGAGTTCGCGATATCGGCGACGAACCGGCCATGCGCACCGTCGTGCTCGCCGGTCTCGTGCTGCGTTCTTGCGGTCGTCTCGACGGCAGCGGCGCGACGAACGAAGTGCGCGACGTGTCGGGCAGCTGCCGGCTCGAACGACCGCGATGCCCTGAAGCTCAACGTGAACGTCGGCGGTGCGGTTCGCGAGAAGACCCACAGCGGCTACCGCGGAACGGTCAACCGGTGCCGTTGGACCGCACGGCGTTCTGTGGCCGGCCGGCGTGCGATGCCCGAGTGAAGCGTGCTGGCCGCGCGTGGCGATTCCCCAGCCGAACCTCGCCGAGCGCTCGCTCGACCTGCAGCAGCTGACGGTGGTGAACGACACGTTTCGTTCGCTCGATGCCGGCGTTCGTGCGGCTTCGTTGTCGAGGCTCGTCGATCACGCGCAGCAAGACCGGTTTCTGCTCGGGCTCGGGGCCGAGGGTGGTGCGAATCAGAACTGCGCGGCGCTCGCCGGAGGCCGTTTCTCGCGGGCGGAGCGCCGTACACACTCGACGCGGGTATCGCCGACGGTGGAGTCGACTGCGCGCAGGTCGCGGTGACCGGGCTCGTGATTCTCGCGAACGCGGCCCTGAATGGAATCGTCGACGGCAAGGTCCTGCTCGGTTGGCACGGCGGTGACGCGTTCGGGCCGGTGCTCGTCGGCGCCACGCTCACGATGGAGACGACCTTCACCGGCACGCGCGTCGGCAGCTACGACCCGCCGCCGTTCACTCCGGCCCCGGTCGTGTTGCCGGCTGACGCTGGTTTCGCCGACGCAGGCACATGGCCCGTTGCGCGCTCGTGTGACGTGTCAGCGGAAGCCGAAGCGCTGCATGGTCGCGCGTGACGGTTCTGCCTCGAGAAATTGAACGAAGCGCCGCGCGAATTCTGCGTTCGCGCCGCGTGTGCACACCACGAGCGACTGCTCGATGGGCGCGTGGAGGCCTTCGTCGACCAGCGTCACACCGCCATCGCGCTCGATGACGTTCGACCACGCGACGAACGCGACGGCTGCGTTGCCGGTATCTGCGAGCTGAACGGCCTGACGCACGTTCTCCGTGAAGACGACGTGCGGCTTCAGCGCGTCCCACGTGCCCAGCCTGATGAGCGCCTGCTGCGCGGCTTTCCCGTACGGCGCGTGCTCGGGGTTGGCGATGGCGATGCGGCGAACGCTGGCGAGTGAATCGATCGGCACGCTGCCCAGCAGCGCAAGCCGACCGCGTGCGTAGACTTTCACCGAGCTCGCGTCACACGCACCGGCCTTCACCGCGTTCTCGACGTACTGCGCGTTCGCCGACGCGAAGAGATCGAACGGTGCGCCTTCTGCGATCTGTTTGGCGAGCAGCCCCGAGGAACCGAAGGTGAGCGACACCTTCACGCCCGCTTCTTTCTCGAACGTTGGAGCCAGCGCGGTGAACGCCTCGGTGAGGTCCGACGCGGCGGCGATTCGAAGCGGTGCGGTCGCTTCTTTCTTGCAGCTGGCGATCAGCATGAACGCGACGAACACGAAGTGCTTCATGGCGGCGGTGACTTCCAACGTCGATGCATCCACACCCACTGCGCGGGGTTGGCGCGAATGTGGTTCTCGATGCCTCGCGTGAGCTCCGCGGTGAGCGCGAGCACGTCTTCTTCTTCACGCGTCTGTGGCACCACGAGCTCCTTCATCGTGATGCGGTACTTCAGCGGGCCGATGCGCGTACAGAACCCCAGCATCGGCGCAGCGCCGGTTCGCAACGCGAGGTCTGCCGCCGCGCGCGGCGTCTTGGCGAGCTTCCCGAAGAACGGTACCCACACCGACTGCACCTTCGTGTCTTGATCGATGAGCAGCCCGAGAATCGCGTTGGTCTTCAGCGTGCGAAGGAGATCTTTCGCTGCACCCGGGGCCCCGCGCCAGATGACGCGCAAATTGCCGGACGTGCGAAAGCGCTCGAGCAGCTTCGTGGTGTTGGGGTCGCTCGTCTCTTTCCCGACGACCGCGGCCGCGTAGCCTTCGAGCGCGACGTAGCGAGCCAGCAGCTCCCAGTTGCCGCAGTGGCCGGTGACGAACACCACCCCTTTCCCACGGGCCAGCGCTGCGTCCATCGCTGCGCGTGAGCTGGCGTCCCACTCGACGTACTCGTGACGACGCGCATCGAACGCGCGAATGCGCACCATCTCGAGCAACGTGCGGCCGAGTTCACCGAAGCTGCGACGGGCGAGCTTCGAGCGTTCTTCTTCGCTCTGCTCGGGGAACGCGATGCGCAACGACTCGAGCGCCTTGCGACGTTCGCCTCCGGCCACGATGAACGCCAACTTCCCGAGCCGTTCACCGAGCCACGACGCGAACGACAACGGAATCAGCTGCACCGGCACCAGCAACGCGCGGAGAAGGAGGTAACGCACGTAGCGCTTCACTCGCTTCTTGAGCGGCGGCGTGATGGTCGACATGTCAGAGCCCGTCGAGCAGACCCATGCGGTCCTTGAGTCGCAGCACGCGCCGACAACTCTCGTCGAGCTGCTTCTTCGCGGCGCCGTTCTTCTCGACCGCGCGCGTGAGAATGCCGATGTAGTCGATGCCCTTGTCCCAGTCGGGCGGGGCGGTGGTGAGGATCAAGTCGTTGCCCGCGAGGAAGCTCTGCACGAGCACGTCTTCCGTGGTGCCGCCAATCGCGTCGGCGAGCAGCGCAATCGAGATGTCGTCGGTCATCGACAGCCAGTCCTGCTCGTGCGCGCGGTCGACGAACTTCTTCGACAGAATCGCGGGCTTCTCGTCGATGGCCGCGTACGCGACGTTGGCGAGCATCACGCCGCCCAGCACCTCTTTGGCGCGCACGAACACCTCCATCTGCGCTTCGACCTTTTCCTTCGGCCAATCGCTGACGACCAGCGCATGGTCGCTGTCTCCGTCGGTGTCGCCATAGCCCGGAAAGTGTTTGCCGATGGGCACCACGCCCGCTTCGAGGAGCCCGCGCGAATACGCCGAGGCCTTCGCCACCACCACGTCTGCGTCACCCGAGAAGCTGCGGCCGTTGCGTTCCATGTGACCTGACTTCGCCACGTCGAGCACCGGCGCGAGGTTCATGTTGAGGCCGACCGCCTTCATCGACTCACCGACCTTGCGGCCCCACTTCTTCACCTCGGCGTCGTCGAGCTGCGCCATCTCGCGGGCCGAGGGGAGTGGCCGGAGCGCGGCGATGCTCTTCATGCGATTCGACGGCCCACCTTCCATGTCGACGGCCACGAACGGCGGCACCTTCGCGCGCGACCGCAGTGAGTCGATTCGTTCCTTCGCCTTGCCGATGTTCTTGAGCGCGTTGCCGACGAACAACACGCCGCCGACCTCCACGGGCGTGCTGCGGCCGATCTGCGGGTAGGCCATCACCAGCTGCGCGGCGCGCTCCCGTGTCGACAACGACTCGAGCACACGCTCCACGCGCGCCTCGTCGACCTTCCGGGCGAGCGGGCGGGCGTTCAACTTCTGCGGCGGGAGACCTGCGTCCACTTCGACGTCAGCGGACAGCAGCGCGAGCACGACGAGCGACAGCATCGAAGACCTTCAGCCAGCGGTGGAGATGGGGAACTTCTGATTCGCGACGACCAGCACCACGCCGTCACCTTCTTCGATCAGGTACTGACCCAGCTGGTACTGCGCGTCACGCGAGAAGCGCGCGCGCGCCTTGCCGTCCTTCACCTTCACCGTCGCCACGCCTTCTTCATCGAGCTCCAATGACGCGGCGTCGAGCCATTCGCCGGTTCGGTCCGACAAACGCACCGAGAGCTTTCCGCCTTCCGCTTCGTCGACGGCCACCACCTGGAACGCGCAGCCTTCGACCTGCACGTACGCCCAGTCCTTGCCGAAGTGCAGCTGGTAGCGCCCGTCGTCCATCACCTTCAGGCCCCGGTTGAAGGCCTCGATGATGTTCGGGTGCTCGATGGGCTCGTCGTCGTGCCACCAGCGCTGCTGGCGGTCCAACTTGAGGCCGGAATCTTCACGCGTGTGCCAACGAACGTTTGCCATGTCTCACCACCTACGAACCTGCTCGGTGAAACCATAGAAGCCGATGGCTCCCCAGAAGTTCACCAGCAGCGCGAGCAGGCCGAGCACCATCGGTAACGGCTTCTTCCAGCTCCAGCCGCCGAGTGGAATCAGCAGCACCAGATACGGCGTGTAGTCGATGGAGAAACGGAACCCGAACTGGGCGTAGCCGGTGTTCTGGTACATCAACCCGGGGAGCATGCAGGCGAGCAGGGTGACGAGCGTCGGCACCAGCAGGCGCGGCGCGTCTTTCGACTGCACCCATTCCCAGCCCGAGAACGCGAAGAAGCCCAGCACCAGGGCGAGCACCAACCACGCCGCGATGGCGCGATCTCCCACCGGCATCGACAGCGGCGGAAACACGATGGACGCGACCAGCAGGCCGAACATCGCGCCGAGCAGCTGCAGCGCGCGCTTCTGATTCGTCGACGGCACGAAGCACAGCGCCAGCAACGGCAGCGTGATGAACAGCGACAGGCCCCACGCGTCGTAGCCGAGCTTCAGCGGGTTGGTAGAGAAGTTGGGCAGCTTCAAGAACGCGGCGTCGAGGTTTCGCAGCACGTAGTGCGGGTGAAAGAGCCCGTATTGATCGATGTCGGCGTTGACGCGGTTGTTGAAGAAGAAGCGGTGACCGAACTCCGTGAAGCTGCCGAAGCGCACGTAGTTGAAGACCGCTGCGATGAGGCCGAGCGGCGCGGCGCCTGCGACGAAGAGCCCGAGCGGCTTCCAGTTCGGCTTCTTCAAGAAGTCCTTCACCTGCTGCAGCCGATTGCCGGCGTTGGGCGCGAGCACTTCGAGCACGAAGAACACGCCGGTGAAGAGGAGCGGCGAACGCGTCAGCACCGCCATCGACCAGAAGACGCCGGCCAGGAGCGGCCGCCGCGCACGGAGCGCGTTGCGGAGGTAGAGCGCGGTGAAGGCCACGCCCATCACTTCGGCGCTGAACCACACCTCGCCGCGCAGCGACGCGTAGAAGAACAGCGTGCAGAAGCCGAGCACCAGGGCGGTGAGGCGGTTCTCGTTTTCGTCACCGCCCGCGCCTTCGACTTCCTTCACCGTGCGCAGCAGCATGTAGAAGAGCGCGATGGCCAGCGCGCCGACGATGACGCCGAAGCTGGTGTCGTTGAACTGGTAGCCGTGCACCGCGACGAACGGCAGCATCACCACCGACGGGAACCAGGGGAACGACGAGTACCAGCGGTCGGTCTCGAGCGGGCGGCCTTCGCAGCGGCCCTTCACGCCGCCGGCTTCACGCACGCACGCCCAGTCTTCGAAGTTGGGTAGCACGTCGAACGCGATGTCGCTGCGGCCTTCGAGGAACGCCTTCGACTGGTACACGAAGTGCGGCGCTTCGCTCTGCCGCCAGAAGCGCTTCGAGCTGAACGCCGCGAGTATGAGGAACGCGCCGACGAACAGCGTCAGCTCCACGCGGTAGGCGCGCAGCCAGACCTGAAGTGGCGAGGGCGTTCCCGCGTTGGCGGGCGCAGGCGTGGACTGACTCACGAGGTGGCTCCTTCGAGGGTGCGGCGGAGGAGATCGAGCGCGGTGTACGCCGCGAAGGACTTCACGCGTTCGCGATCTCCGTGAAAGCGGTGTTTTTCGACGCGCGACACGCCGGGCCCGGCGAGGCCCACGTACACGGTGCCGACGGGATTCTGGGCGTCGCCGCCGGTCGGCCCCGCCCAGCCGGTGGTGCTCAGGCCCCAGGTCGCGCCGGTGCTCGTGCGTACGCCGCTCGCCATCGCTTCGGCACATTCGGTCGACACGGCGCCGAATTGACCGAGCAGCCCTTCAGGCACCTGTGCCCACCGGGTCTTTGCTTCTTCGAGGTAGGTGACGGCAGCGCCGTAGAAGCTCGCGCTCGCTCCTGATTCGGCGGTGAGGAGCGACGCCATGAGCCCGCCGGTGCAGCTCTCGGCGAGCGCGAGGTACTGCTTCTTTTCGCGCAGCAGCCGGAGCACGGCGCCGGCCATCGTTTCGTCGTCGCGTGCGAAGAGCCGTTCGCCGAGCAGCGGCAGCGCGGCGGCGACGGCGGCATCGAGCGCGCGCCGGGCTTCGTCGTCGGTGCTGCCCACCGCGAGCACCTTCAGGTGATTCTCGGGCGGCCGCGTGCGGTAGCCGAAGGTCACGCTCGGGTGCTGCGGAATCAGCGGGCGAATCGCTGCGTCGAGGTGCGACTCGGGGAAGTTGATGACCTTGAGCAACGCGAGCTTCCGCACGTCGGTGTTCTTCGCCATCGCCGCGATGCGCGGCACCACGTGCGCACCGACGAGGTGCCGGTACTCGCGCGGAACGCCTGGCACGTAGAAGAAGACGCACGTGCCGCGTCTCTGCACGAACATCGGCGCGGTGCCTTCGGCGTTGAGCACCACTTCCGACCCTTGCGGCACCTGCGCCTGGCGACGGTTGTTGTCGGTGAGCGTCATGCCGCGTTGGCGGAAGCGGTCGACGAGGTGCGCGTAGGCCTCGGCGCTCTCGACCAGCGGAACGCCCGCGGCCTTCGCCGCACATTCGGCGGTGAGATCGTCAGTGGTGGGCCCGAGCCCGCCCGACACCAACACCACGTCGCAGCGTTCGGCCGCGGCGTTCAGCGCTTCGATGATGTCGTCGCGATCGTCGCCGACCACCACGCTGCGACGCACGGTGAGGCCGGTGCGGTCGAGCAACTCGCTCTGGAAGGAGCGGCTGTTGGTGTCCGACGTGAGCCCGGTCAGCAGCTCGTCGCCGGTGCAGATGGTCTCGATGCGCACGGACAGCGGTCTAACCGACGCGCGCGACTGCTCAGAGCACTTCCTGATCGTCGGACGTGTCCTCTTCGTCGTCTTCGTCTTCGTCGATGACGTCGGCGATGGAGCCCGTCGCCGCGCGCTTGCCCACCAGGTACTTGCGCAGCATGAAGGCCGATTCGACGAGGCCCGAGAGCAGGTACAGCCCGAAGTACGCGACCAGCACCCACGCCGGGTGCGAGAGCACGCCGATGATCACCCCGGTGACGATGACCGCAGCGAGAATGGCGAACGTCTTCGGGTTGGGCTTGGCGTCTTTGAAGGTGCGGTAGCGAACCGTCGACACCATCAACGCGCCGAGGAAGAGCACCACGCCCAGCACCGGCCAGCGCGCCGCCTCGGGAATGGTGCCGCCACGCGCGTGCTCGTGCGCGATGATCATCGAGATCACCCCGCAGGCCGCGAAGGGAATCGGCATGCCGACGAAGAAGCTGCCGCCGCCGCCGTGCGGAGAACGAATGGCCAGCACGTTGAAGCGCGCCAGTCGCAGCGCCCCGCACGACGCGTAGAGGAAGGCGGCGACGAGGCCGACCAGCCCGAGGCCCGAGAGCGCCCACTTCCACACCAGCAGCGCCGGGGCGGCGCCGAAGGTGATGACGTCGGCGAGCGAGTCGAGCTCCTGGCCGAACATGCTCTGGGTCTTGGTCAGGCGCGCGACGCGGCCGTCGAACGCGTCGAAGAACATGCCGAAGAAGATCGCCAACGCCCCCTGGTACAGGTGCGTCGGCGTCGCGTCTCCCGTGCACAGCGTCATCGCGTAGAAGCCGCAGAGGATCGACGAGACCGTGAAGAGGTTGGGGAGAACGAACATCAAGTCGCGCAGCTTCATGGACGGCGCACCATAACAGCCTGCATCATGAACGCTGTGTGGCTGATCATCGTGGTGACCCTCGTGCTGCTGGTTGGGCTCGACGGTGCTGTCGTCTCATGGCTGTACGAACTCGACGACCGTCCGGCCAGATTGGAAATTCCTACGTCTGACGGTTGGACGGTGGTGGCCTGGCACCGGGCTGCTGAGAAACGGCAGTTCAGCGTTCCCATCGTTCTGTGCCACGGGCTGGCGAACAACCACGCGTTCATGGAATTCCGGGGTGAACAGAACCTCGCGAAGTACCTCGCGGCGGCCGGTTTCGATTGTTACTCGGTCGATCTCCGCGGCGCGGGCGGCTCGTTGAGTCCCGACGATCTGCCGACCGACGCCAGTGTCGATGATCACGTTCAGTACGATGTCCCCGCGATCATCGAGGCGGTGTGCAAACACTCTGGCAGCTCGCGCGTGGCCTGGGTCGGTCATTCGCTGGGAGGGGTGGTGGCGGTAGCGGCGGCCTCTTCGACTTTGCCGAAGGAAAAGCTGGCGGCGCTCGTCACCATCGGCACCCCGGTGTTCTTCCGCTTGCCCAGGCACCTGCGCTCGATGTTGCGGTGGGCGAAGTGGCTCTCGCCGGCGGGCCAGTTCGCGGCGTCTTGGGCCCGGCTCATTGCGCCGTTCGCCGGCCGCACGCCCGTGCCGAAGATCACCGACGTCACCGCGAACCTCCGCAACGTCTCGCCGCTCGCGCAGCGGTACCTCCTGGCCAACGTCTTCGCGCCCATCTGGCGTGGTGTCATCGAGCAGCTCGACGAGTGGCTCGCGACCGACTCCTTCAAGTCGCGCGACGGGAAGATCGACTACCGCGAGAACATCAAGACCATCGAAGCGCCCACGCTGGTCATCGGCGGCACGGTCGACCTCCTCGCCCCACCTGACGTCACGCGCGACTACTTCAATCTGCTGACGGCGCCGGTGCGGCAGCTCGAGATGTTCGGCAAGAGCTACGGGCACTCGTCGGAGTACGGCCACGGCGACCTCGTCATCGGCATGAACGCACACACCGAGGTCTACCCGGTCATTCACCATTTCCTCGCCGCGAACCTGCGCGACGAGTGACACAGCGGCTGGGGAGCTGCTCGATGGTCGACTCGATGCGCCCGATCTCCACGCGCGCGCCCCGGTCGCACTCTGCGTAGACCGGCGCCTCGTTGCCGCCCGAGACGGAAAGCGTTCCCAGCGAGACCCGCGCGGCGTCGGGAACGACGACCGCCGCCCCACGACCGCCGCGCACGAGCAGCTGTTCGAGCGTGAGTGACGAGCCGCGCTCGACGAAGACGGCGGCCTGTGCCGCACGTTCGACCTGAAGTCCCGTGCCGGTCACGTTGGCGGCAGCGCTCACGTAGAGACCGCTGCCGTCGACGTCTGAAAACGACGAAGCTTCGAGGTGCACGGTGGCATCACGAACGTGGAGCGCGTCGCCTCCGCGAATACCGCGCACGTCGAGCTTGGTGAAGGACGCGCTGCCCTGCCGCACGAACACGCCGAGCTCGCTTCCGTCGCGAACGTCGACGTCGCGCACGGTGCTGCGCGCGTCGAGAAACGAGAGCGCGCCGCCACGGCCACAGCGTTCGAAGCGCGCGGTGGTGAGCTCCACCTTCGCCTGCTGCACTGCCGAGAAGCAGACCTCCGCGCTCCCGCGCACCGTCACGCCCGTCCACTTCGAGGCGACGCCGCGTGAGAGCTGAACGCCGAACTCGTAGCCACGAATGTCGATGCCCTTGCCGACGACGCTGCCGCCGGCGAACACCAGGCCCGTCGCGCTACCGCCCGTGGCTTCGATCTCGGACAGCGACGACGCCGCATCGAGCGCGCGCACGCCTGTCTTCGCGCCTTCGAACGTCACCCTGGTGAGCGCGAGCTGACCACCGCTCACGTCGATGGCGCGTACGAAGCCACCACGAAACGTGGCGTCGACGAGCTCGACCCGCGTGTCTTTCGCGACGATTCCGGCCACGCCTTCCACGCTCGCGTGAAAGCGCACCTCGCGCGCCGCCAGCGGGCCGTCGAGCTCGAGCGCCAGCGTGCGCTGCCCCGAGAACGTCACCTTGCCCAAGGTGAGCTCGCCTCCACGCAGCGCACCACCTTGAATCGTCACGTTCACCAGCGCCGCGCGGTGCGCCGTCACGTCGCCCACCAGCACCACTTCACCGTGACCTTTCAGCCTGGTGCCGTCACCGAGCGCGATCGGCCCGGCATAGAGGCCCGCACGCAGGTGCACGTCGACGTTCGCGAGCTGCAACGGCAGTGCCTTGAGCGGCTTTTCCTTCGTTCCGTCACCCCCGGGTTGCGAAAAGGCATCGACCCAGATCTCTGGTCGTTGTACTGATGACGCAGCGGTGGTTGAAGGCTGGCGCGCGCAGGTGAAGAGAAGCGCAGAGCTCAGCACCAGCAGATCGCAGAACCGGTGGTCACGATCACGCAGAGGCCGATTTGCCGCGGTGATTCGCGAGGTTGGCGCCGCAGCCTGATCGGAGATCTGAGCTCTCAGATCAGACATGAAAACCCCGTGAAATTTGTATGGTTTGACGTTGACTCGGAAGATCTCACGCTGCTATTTCCGCGCGCCTTCGCGACTCTCCACGTCGCGAACGGGAGGGAACACACATGACCAAGGCAGAGCTCGTTGAGGCGGTTGCTGAGCAGACCCGGCTGACCAAGAAGGCGGCTGCGGAGCTCATCGACGTGGTGTTCGACAACATCGGCACGGCGGTGAAGAAGGACGCCCGCTTCAGCTACCCCGGCTTCGGCACGTGGAGCATCCGCACCCGCAAGGCGCGCAAGATCCGCAACCCGCAGACCAACGAGATCATGAAGCTGAAGGCCACCAAGACCATCGGCTTCCGCCCCGCGAAGGAGCTGAAGGACACGCTCTGAGCGTCTCTTCGCAGCGCGTCGTCTGAAGGCCTCGGGCTCCGGCTCGGGGCCTTCGTCGTTGCGGGCCATGTGGGTTCAGCCTCCGAGCAGCGGCGGGTCACCAGCGCCATCGGCTCCGTAGCGGCGGAACACCTCGGCCAGCGTGAGTGACCGCGCTTCGGCGAGCTTCTGGACGACCGGGCCCGCGTCGACGAAGTGCAGCCCCGCTGGCGAGAAGAGCGAGATGAACACGCCGCCGCTCGCCGGAGGCTTCACGCCGCGACAGTCGAGGAAGTAGGCGAGCTTCGGCAGCACACGCTGGGTGAGGAACTCGTCGGGCCCGAGCGCGGGCAGGGCGACCTCGTAGCTGAGCGCGTTCTCGCCTCTGCTGCGGCGCGCCCGTTCGATGGCTTCGTTGGCCTCGCTGGGCGTCGCCTGGTCGAATGACATACCGAGAAGTGATTCGACGAGCCGGCTCATGGTCGCTCCGACATCAGGGGTTGGTTGCTCTGGGGAATGAAGAGCTCGGGGTCGAGGGCATCACCGTCGCGGCGCAGCTCGAAGTGCACGTGCGGCCCCGTCGCCAGCCCCGAAGCTCCGGCGAGCCCGATGACCTGGCCCTTCTTCACCTCGGTGCCCGGCTTCACCAGCAGCTTGTCGAGATGGCTGTAGCGCGTGGTCCAGTGTGCGTCGTGCATCAGCTCCACCTGGCGGCCGTGCGCGCCGTTCCACCCTGAAAAGATGACGGTGCCGTCGCTCGCGGCGCGTACCGGTTGCCGCAGCGGTGCTTCGAGATCGACGCCCGCGTGAAAGCGCGACTCGGCAGCGATGGGGTGCATGCGCTCTCCATACGGAGATGAAAGGACGAACGGCGCCGCCGGCCAGCGGAAGCGACGGGGATCCACGGGGGCCTTGCGCGGCGCTGCGACGGTGAGCTGGTCCGACAGCTGCCGAATGATGTGCGGAACCCGGTGGGCCACCTCTTCCGGAATGTCGCCGAAGGTGTGGGCGTCGGTCGTGAGCTCGGTCTCGAGCAGCAGACGAAGTCGCGCCGCGCCGGTGTTGTCGTGCAAACCCTTCTGCGCGCTGACCCACGTCTCGCTCGCGTCGAGCAGCATCGTCCACGCACGCGCGTGATCGGTCGGCATGGGAGCGCCCTGGACGACAGACGCTCGCGTCGCGCGTGCCGACTGCTGGTAGCGCGTCACCGCAGCTTCGAGCGGCACCGACGACGACGGCGCGAGCATCAGCTCGGCGATGGGAATGCGCGGTGCCGGCGCCGGCGTGGCGCAACCCGTCAAAGCAATGAGCGCGAGCCACCCGAAACGCACGCGCGCGAAACTACCACGCCGTTCTTCGTTGCCTCGTTTCAGGCCCCGGTGTTTTGAGGCGGTGCATGGCGCGAGAGACGATCAACGCGAAGCGCACGCGCGGCGTCGAAATCATCAAGCGTCTCGACGCGGCGATGCCCGAGGCGAAGATCGAGCTCGACTTCACGACGCCGCTCGAGCTCGTGGTGGCCGTCGCGCTCTCGGCGCAGACCACCGACAAGCGCGTGAACATGGTCACTCCGGAGCTCTTCGCCCGGTTCAAGACCGCCGCCGACTACGCCGCCGTCACGCCCGCAGACATCGAGCCCTTCATCAAGACCGTCGGTCTGTTCCGGAACAAGGCGAAGAACCTGGTCAAGCTGGGCCAGGCGCTCGTCGAGAAACACCACGGCCAGGTGCCGGGGTCACGCGCCGAACTCTCGGAGCTGCCCGGTGTCGGCAACAAGACCGCTGGCGTGGTGAGCATTCACCTCGGCACCGACGTGGGGTTTCCGGTCGACACCCACATTCTGCGTTTGAGCAAACGCATGGGCTTCACCAACGAGACGGAGCCCGACGACGTCGAAGCCGAGCTGCGGAAGATCTTCCCGCAGGACATGTGGTTCAAAGGTCACCAGCTCATCATCTGGCACGGGCGGCGCTGCTGCTTTGCGCTCAGCCCCGAGTGCCATCGCTGCGTGGTCGCCGACCTCTGCCCGAAGAAGGGCGTGAAGCCGAAGAAGGACTGATCAGCGAATTTCGGCGCGAGCGGCCGACTTCTTCTTCGGAGCGGCGTCTTCTTCGGCGCGCTCCGCCATCACCGTCTGCACCTTCTTCATGCGCTTGCGGATCAGCTCGCGCTTCATCGACGAGATGTGGTCGACGAACATCACGCCCTTGAGGTGATCGCACTCGTGCTGAATGGCGATCGACAGCAGCCCTTCGGCCGTCAGCGTCTGCTCCTGGCCCTGTTCGTCGAGGAAGCGAACGGTGACCTTCGCGGCGCGCTCCACGTCTTCTGCTTCGCCGGGAACCGACAGGCAGCCTTCCTTGTAGGTGCACTTGCCTTCGAGCGTGAGGATCTCCGGGTTCACCATGGCGACGGGCTTCAAGTCGGGCTGCTTCGACGTGGTGTCGAGCACGATGACGTTCTTGAGCACGCCGATCTGCACGGCCGCGAGGCCGACACCATCAGCCGCGTACATGGACTCGAACATGTCGTTGATCAGCGTGCGGACAGAGTCGTCGACCACTGCCACCGGCTGGGCCTTCTGCTTGAGGACGGGGTTTGGCCAGACCAGAATTTCGTGAACCATGGCTTTGTCTTAACCGCTGATCCCGAGCGGCGCAAAGCGTGCACACCGCCCCTCAATCGAGGAGGTGGCGGGCGTATTCGGCGCGTCGGCGATCGTCTTCCAGGGCCCTCGCGGCCTCTTCCAACAGGCGGGCCACGGTCTGCGCGCGTTGCTGCAGCGACGGGTCAGGGTGGCCTGAATAGCGGAGCGGATCGAACTCCTGCGAGAGCCGGGTGAAGGCGCGCTTGACGTCTTCGCCACCGGCCACGCGCGGCAGTCCGAGGATGGTGAAGTAGTCCGCGTCCTGCACCTCGTCGTACTTGGCCTCGAGGCGGTTCACGTCGAGCTGACCCGAGGTCGACTCGGTCTTCCGCGTGCCCGGTTTCACGTCGATGAGGCCGAGGTACCGCGCCACCAGCAATGCGCGGAACGCAGCGTCGGGCTTGAGCCCCGACGCCAGCGAGAGATCTTCCACGGACGCTTCGCCGTCGACCCACGACAGCATCTTGCGTTCGCGCTCCGAGAAGCCGAGCGCGCGGAGGTCGAGCTCCGATTCGTTGGCCGTGGCCACCGCTTCGCCACCACCGAGCTTCTCGAGGAGCACGTCGGGAGCGATGGCGCGACGCAAAGACTCGGCCAGCATCGGCAGGGTGGGGCGCGGCACGGTCGCCAGGAGCGTCGCCGGCGGAGGCGTTTCGTCGACGAGCCGGTACTGGGTGATCTCTTCCGTGAACGCGTCGAGCGCGACCTGCTCGGTGTAGCGCTGCACGAGCGGCACCGACTCGATGTCGCGAATGAACGAGCGCGCCTTCAACGCCTCGAGCTGCTCGCGGGGTGGGGCACCACGGAGCATGCGCAGCTCGCCTTCCTGCTTGCCGTCGATGAGGCCGTCGCGACGCGCGCGCGTCAGCAGGCTCTCGTGGTCGATGTTCGATTCGGCCGCGATGATCTGCCCGCGCTTGAACCACAAGGTGCGAATGCCGCCGGGTACCCCGAGCTCCAGCTTCGCTTCGACGCTGGCGAGCACCAGCTGCGAGACCACGCGCGCGAGCCCGTCGAGCCCGACCGTGTCGTGACGCGAGAGCCCGACCGCGCGATTGCCGGGCAGCGACACCGGCATGATCTCCCGGGCTTCGAGCTGCTTCACCTTCTCGGACGCGAGCTCCACCGTCGCCGCGAGCACTTCGTTGCGCTTCTTCTCTTCGTCGAGCTCGGTCGAGACCTTCTCTGCGAGGTCCTTCACCGGCTCGAGGGCGGCGAGCTTCGCGCGCAGCCCGTCGCGCTCGCGCGCCGTCTCTTCGAGCAATTCAGAAGCGCTGGTGACGTCGGCCGTGAGGCCTTCGACGCGACCGTTCGTCTCGTTGAGCTGCGTCTGCAGCCGCTCACGAAGTTCCTCCGACGCCAGCATTTCGCGCTGCGCTTCGTCGCGAGCCTGGCGCGTCTCGGCGAGGTGGCGTTCCTGAATCTCGAGCTGCGCGCGTGCTTCGGCGAGCGCCCTTTCGGCTTCTTCGCGCTGCCGCGTCTGCGTCTCGTGCTCCGTCTTCAACGTCTCGAGCTCACCCTGCGCGGTGTGCGCTTCGCTGCGAAGGCGCTCGAGGTCGGCCTGCGCCGACTGCAACGACGCTTCGATTCCGGTCCGCAGCTCCTGAATGGCGGCGAGCTCGGCGCGCAGACGCTCGACTTCCGCATGCGAGGTGCTCTGGGTCTCGGCGCCCGCCGAACGTTCGCGCGCGAGCTCGTCGCGAAGCGTCGACAGCTGCTCTTCGAGCTCGCGGTGTGCGCGCGCTGCGGCCGAGGCACGTTCTTCTTCTTCCCGAACGCGGCGGTCGCTCGCGTCACGTTCAGCTGCGAGCTCGGTGGTCAGCTGCTTCACCTCGTCGCGAAGCGCGACGGACTCCTCTTCGAGCAAGGAGCGCGCTTCACGTTCGCGACGTACGAGGTCTTCAGCGTGCTCCGCGCGGCGCAAGGTCGCGTTCTCGCGCTCGAGCCGTTCGCGCGCGTCTGCCTCTTCGGTGCGGAGCTCGGCGTCGCTCTGCGCCCGGCCCTCGAGCACCATCTGCTCGGCGCGAGACAACACCGCTGCGGCGCGAGAAGGCGGCAGCGCCGGGGCTTCGCTGAGATCTTCGAAGGTCGACTCGGTCTCGTCGGTGAGCGTCGTCGCGGGGACGGGCGTGGGCGGGGTCGGAGGCGCCGGCTTCACCGTCACCGCCTGCGCTTCTCGCGACTGGCGGCGGCGCTGCGCCTCGGCGCGCACCTCGTCTTCGAGGCGCTGGAGCTCTTCGTCGTCGCGCATCGGCGGCAGCGATGATTCGACCGACTGCAGGGCCGAGGCCTCGACGTCGGCGGCGAGGTCACCGAACAGCTTCTCCTCGAGTGCGTCCGACACGCCGCGCGCCGGAGGCGTGGGCACGGGGATCGGTTCGGGCTCCGGGACTTCCTGGCCGGCGGCTTCGTCTGCGGTGACCTCCTGCGGGCTGGTGGCGCGCCACGCGTCGGGCTCGTCGTTCTCAGGCAGCGGCGGGTGCTCGGCCGCAGTGTCCTGCGACGTCGTTTCGTAGACCGCCCACTGTGAACCCGCGTCGACACTGCGAATGTTGGCGTCGATGGTCTTCGTCAGGTGTTCCGAGTCGAGCGGCAGCGGCTCCACCGGCCAGGCGAACCCGGGCACTGCTTCACCGAGCTGCACCACGCGCAGCAGCTGCGCGTCGGGATGATTCTGGAGCTCTTCCAGCACCACGCCGCCGCGTTCACTTTCGACGGAAGGTTGCAGCAGCACCAGACCGGGCAACGAGTGGCCCCAGGCGATGATGGCGTCGGCGGCGTTGGTGGCCAGCACGCACTCGTAGCCTTCGCGCGCGAGCACGCGTTTGACCGAGGCGATGATCGCGAGGTCGTCGGCGACGAGGAGGACGGGAGGCGCTGCCATGCTGAACCGCCGCACGTTCCTACACGCCGGTGGTGCGGTCCAATTTCGCACCGTTCCCGCCGATGCTCTGCAAAGCTGGTCGGCCCCCGTTTCTGGTGCACCGTGTCGATTCGTTGCGGCCTTGCGTACTCGAACCTCGAGGAGTTCCGCGCTGCCATCATGGCGGGCGGAGCGTCGTGTTTCGTGCCGTACCCCGACGAGGTCGAGAACGGCTCGGTGCTGGAGCTCGACATCACCGTCGGTGAGGCGCAGCTCGAGGTGCGCGGTGAAGTGACGGCCGCCGACTTCGACGAGCTGGGCAACGTCGGGCTGCGCGTGAAGCTCGACGAGCCGTCGTGGGAAGCGGTGAAGCAGCTCGAGACCGCGCTCGCCGGTGGGGCCCGCGCGCCGGTGTTGTTCTCGACGTCGCGGCTGCACATCGACGCCACCAAGAGCTCTCCTGACGTGACGTCGTCTTCTCCGGCGCCGGGCGACGAGCTCCCGGAGCAGCAGATCGAACCGGGCACGCTCATCGACGGTCGTTTCCGTGTCGACGGTCACCTCGCCACCGGCGGCATGGGCGAGGTGTACCGGGCGGAGCACGTTCATCTGAAGCGCGCGGTGGCGCTCAAGGTGCTGCGGCGCTCGCTGCTCGCCGACCCCGAATCGTGGACGCGGTTCGAGCGTGAGGCGCAGCTCGTCTCACGGCTCGAAAACGCGCACATCGTTCGCGTCTTCGACTTCGGCCGCACGGAGGAAGGTCAGCTCTTCCTCGCGATGGAATACGTCGACGGTGAGACGCTCGACATGCGTCTGGGGCGCGGTCCGCTCGAGCCGCGCGCCGCCGTGGAGATTCTGACGCAGGTGCTCGAAGGCCTCGGCGAGGCGCACGCGCTGGGCGTGGTTCACCGCGATCTCAAGCCGGCCAACATCATCCTGGGCCGTAAACGTGACGGCGGTGAGCGCGCGAAGATCCTCGACTTCGGCATCGCGCGGTTGTCCGACAAGGCCACCGGCGCCTCGACGCGCCTCACGCAGCTGGGCGTGGTGGTGGGAACGCCCGCGTACCTCGCGCCCGAACAGGCGCTCGCCGACGAGCTCGATCACCGCACCGACATCTACGCGATGGGTTGCGTCGCGTACGAGCTGCTGACCGGTCGCCCGCCGTTCGTGGCTTCCGAGCTCCGCAAGGTGGTGAGCGCGCACCTCACGCAGCCGCCCGAGCCGCTCGAGAAGTTCCGCCCCGAACTCAACTCGCACGCGTTGCTCGGCGCTGCGGTGCTCAAGGCGCTCGCGAAGGAAAAGGAGCGCCGGTTCCAGTCCGTCAACGAGTTCCGCGAAGCGCTCGAAGACGCGCTGGCCAAGCCGGGAGCCGTCGCGCCGCCGCCGGAGTTCACGGCGAGCACGTCGACTCCGTGGCCTCCGCCTGCGCAGGAGGTGTCGGAGTGGTCCGAGGCGCCGCCCGCTGCGCCTGTCTCGAGCAGCCCGTCGGCGGTCGTTCAGCCGGCCGATGACTTCTTCAGCTCCGTCGGGCCGATGCCTTCACCGGCAGCGAAGAAGGCCCCGACCTCGAAGCTGCTCGCGCCCTTCATCAGCGTCGCCAGCGAAGCGGCGTTGACGCGCCTGCACGGCGCGACGCCCACCGAGCCGGGCCGCGGTGTCGCGATTCGTTTCGAAGTGCTCGGGCCGCAGGGCCGAAGCGCCGCCGAGCAGCACTGCACCGCGCGGGTGCTGGAAGAGGTCGCGAACTCGGGCGGTTTCCTCGCGTCGGTCGACGACGAAGGCATCACCGTCGGTTTCATCGGCGAAGGCTCGTCTCCCGGCCGTGCGGTGCGCACGATGTTGGCGGCGCGCGAGCTGGTGGCCCTCGAAGGGCAGCGCCAGAAGACACCTTCGGCGTTGCGCGCCTTCGCCGGCGCCGCCGTGTTCCCGCTCACCCATGAAGTCGCGACTTCGCTCCGCCAGCGCCTCGCCCGGGCCCGCGCGGGTCAGGCGTGGATCGAGACCGCTGCGGCGAGCCGCGCGTCGCGCTTGTGCGCGTTCGCCGAAACCGAGACGCACGGGGTGGTGGCCTGCGGCCCGCGTCGACCCGGTGGTTTTGCCATCGCCGAGCTGCTCGGGCGCAGACCGGTCGTCGATGCGCTCGAGCGCCGTCTCGCCAGTCTGAAGCAGGGCATGGGCGTGTCGTTGCTCGTGACCGGGCCCATTCGTGGCGGCTCGACGACCGTCGGGCACCTGCTCATCGCCGGGTCGAAGAAGCGGCAGTTCTTCACGGCGCGCGCGTCGCCTGAGTCGTCACGGCCGTACTCGGCGCTCGCGGCGATGCTGTGTCAGGCCGTCAGTCTCACGCCCGAAGAGCGCTTTCAGAAGCTCGAAGCCGCGCTCGAGAAGTTGTTCATCGTCGAGCCGGTGCGTGAAGCGGCGCTCGCGGTCGCCGGGGTGCGCGCCTGGCCGTCGCTGCCGACTCCCGGGCAGGCTGCACACGCGTTGCGCGTGGTGCTGCGTGGGGCCGCCGGCGAGCTGCCGATCGTCGCGGTGTTCGACGCGCTCCACCTGATGGATCAGCAGAGCTTCGACACCTTCGTGGCGATGGCCGCGCGGCCGGCGTCGCGTGAATTGGTGGTCGGCTTCGCCTCGCCTTCCGAGCGCAACGCACAGCTGAAGGACCTGCAGAGCGTGGCGTTGCCGGAGCTCGACGCGAGTGAGGTGAGCCGCGCCGCGAGCAGCGCGCTGCGCGCGACCGCCGGTCAGATGCTGAGCGAGTGGCTCTTCACGCACTCGCGCGGCGTGGCGGGCACGGTGATGGAGTTGCTCGCGTGGCTCGACGAATCGGGGCAGCTCATCGATCGCGAGGGCATCGTCGAGATCGCGCAGGCCGAGCTCGAACCGCCCGAAGTCGACGTTCGCCTCGCCAGGCTCGCGTTGCTGCCGGTGCTCGATCGACTGTTGTTGCAGACGCTCGCCTCACTTGGGCCACGCAGTGACATCGCCACCGTTCGCCGCGCGTCGCCGGAAGCCACGCCCGAGCGTCTGGCCGCGTTGCAGGTCAACGGGTGGATCTTGTCGGAAGGTGGACGGCAGCTGTCGGTGCGCAGTCACGCCGTTCGTAGCGCGCTGCTCACGACCGTGGGCCCCGACATTCACGCCCGCTGCGCCGCTGCGCTCATCGAGCAGGGGAAGCTCGACGCAGCGTCGGTTGACTACGCGGAGCTCGCGGCGCACCTCGTGGCCGCCGGCGATGGCGCGCGTGCTGCGCCGCTGTGGAAGCACGCGTTGGACCTTGCGGTCGCGCGCAGCGACGCACGCGCCGCGAGCGTGGCGTGGGCCGGCATCGCAGAGGCGATGGCGTTGATGCCCGCGTCTGATGCGCAAGTGCGTGCGCGGGTCGATGCGATGGCGCGTGCGGCGGCTCAGGCGCTCGTGGTCGAAGACGTCGTGCGCGCGCGCCAGCTGCTCGACAGCGTCGCGTCGTTGAACGCGCAGAGCCCCGAGTACCTCTTGGTCGAAGCGAAGACCCTGCGTCTCGAAGGCCGCCGCGTGAAGGCCGCCGAGGTGCTTCCGAAGGCCGAAGCGGCGGCCCAGAACACGCCGGTGCTGGCGCTGGTGCTCGTCGAACGGGGCGAAGCGCGTGAGCTCGAAGGCGATCTCGACGGGGCGATCGCTGCGCTCGAAGCGGCGCAGTCTCTCGCGCCCGCGTCAGCCGAGTTCGCGCGCTGGCACGGTGACGTGAGCCTGGTGGCGCGCCTCGAAGCGCGGCTGGCCACCATCGTCTTCGCGCGGCGCGACGTGAACCGGGCGACCGAATTGCTCGAGCGTTCGCTCGCGGCGTGGCGGCAGATTCGCTGGCCCCACGCCGAGGCGCGCGTGTTGTCGACGCAGGGAACGGTGTTCGCCTACCAGCAGCGCTTCGACGCGGCCGCGAAGGCCTACGAAGCGGCGGCGGCTGCGGCGCTCAAATGTGGCGACCTGCTGTTCCAGGCCCGCGCGATGCTTCAACAGGCAAAGGCGCTGCGGAAGCTGCAGGGCGACTCGGCCGTGGTGCGTGGCGTGGCTCAAGAGGTCCGCAAGCTCGCCGCCGTGCTCGGCTGGGAGCAGGGGCGGCTCGACGCTTCGGCGATGCTCGGCGCCTGACGCGTTCCGAGGTCACGCTGCGATGGTCACAGCATCGCGCCGGGGTCGACGTCGATGACGACCTTCACCGCGTGATGCACCTCGGAGATCGCCGCCTCGAGCGCGTCGACCGTGCGCGCCATCGCCGCGTGTGACGGCGCCTTCAACACCAGCTGCCAGCGCGTCTTGCCCTTGATGCGCGCGATGGGCGCAGCGGCCGGCCCCAGCATTCGCACGCCCTGGCTCGAGGGCGGCAGGTGACGTTCAGCGACGCGCGCGAGCTCCTTCGCGGTGCGAATCGTGAGGTCCGCGGAGTCGCTCTCGATGCGCAGCGCCACCATGCGCGTGCTCGGCGGCCACGCGAGCAGCTGGCGTCGTCGCAGCTCTTCTTCCGAGAAGCGGGCGTAGTCGTTGGTGAGCATGCGCGCGATGGGAGCCGCTTCCGGGTTGTAGCTCTGCACCAGCACGCGGCCGGGGTCTTTGCCGCGACCGGCGCGCCCGGCGACCTGGGTGAGCAGGTGAAACGTGCGCTCTCCCGCGCGGAAGTCGGGGAGCGTGAGCGCCGAGTCAGCCATCACCACGCACACCAGCGTCACGCCGGGAAAGTCGTGACCCTTGGCGACCATCTGCGTGCCCACGAGAATGTCGAGCTCCCGGCGCGCGAAGGCCGACAGCATCTCGGTGAGCTTCTCGGCCGACGAGGCCGCATCACGGTCGAGCCGCGCGATGCGCGCCGTCGGGAACGCGTCGGCCACTTCCGCTTCGATGCGCTCGGTGCCGACGCCGAGTTCGAGCAGCGGCCCCGCGCACGACGGGCACGCCTTCGGCAGGGGGCTGAACTTGCCGCAGTAGTGACACACCAACTGTCGGGCGCTGCGGTGGTGCGTCATGCACACGTCGCAGTCGGTGCAGCGCAACGACTGCCCGCACACTTCGCAGACCACGAACGTCGAGTGACCACGCCGGTTGAGAAACAGGATGACCTGCTGGTTCTTCTCGAGCGTCTCACCGATGGCCGTGCGCAGCGTGGGCGACAACATCGGCGGCTCGGTGCCGCGCGTCTCGGGCGTGCGCGGGCGTTCGACGCGGAGGTCGACGAGCTCCAGCTTCGGCATCGGGCGGTCGTCGACCCGACGGGTCATCGACACCAGCGCATAGCGACCCTTGCGAGCGTTCTCCCAGGTCTCGAGTGACGGCGTGGCGCTGCCGAGGATCACCAGCGCCTCGCTCTGCTTGCCGCGCATCACCGCGAGGTCGCGCGCCTGGTAGCGCAGCTTCTCTTCCTGCTTGAACGACGGGTCGTGCTCCTCGTCGACGACCACCACGCCGAGGTCTGGCACCGGCGCCCAGATGGCGCTGCGAACGCCGACGGCCAGCTTCACGCGCCCGGCGCGGAGGTCCTGCCAGTGCTTGAGCCGTTCACGGTCCTTGAGCGCCGAGTGCAGCAGCGCCACGTTCTGACCGAAGCGGCTCTGGAACCGCCCGACCAGCTGCGGCGTGAGCGCGATTTCAGGCACCAGAATCAACGCGCCTTTGCGGAGCTCCAGCGCGCGCTCGACGACGCGCAGGTAGACCTCGGTCTTGCCCGAGCCGGTCACGCCGTGAAGCAGGTGCGGCGCGAAGCCGCCCTTCTCGAGCGCCGCGACCAGCGTGCCCACGGCGACCTCCTGCTCTGCGGTCAGCGCGTCGGGGCGGCCCTGCTGGAGCCCCTCGCGCACGCCCTTGACGACGGCCTCTTCTTCGAGCGCCACGAAGCCGCGCGCGGCGAGCTTCTTGAGCGTGTCCTTCGCTCCGGGAATGGCGTGCGCGACCTCTTCGACGGGTGCACGGCCACCGACGGCCAGCAGGTAGCTGAGCGCTGCGTGCTGCTGGGGCGCGCGGCGCAGCTCGTCCAACGACGCGGCGGGGAGCGCGCGCGCGTGAACGACCACGTCGCCTTTCGCTTGCCGGCCTTCGTCAGGCTTCGTCATGCCCGGCGGGAGCGCGGCGCGAAGCGCTTCACCGAGCGGGTAGCGGTAGTGCTGCGCGGCGAAGCGGACCAGCTGCACCACGTCCGGCGGAAACGCCGCGTCGGGGTCGAGCACCTGAACGATGGGCTTCAACTTCGCCCGCACCTCGGGCGACGGCTCGGGCGCAGGCGCGAGGTAGAAGCCGAGCGTGGTCGAGCGGCCGAACGGAATCTTGATGCGCTGCCCGGGCACCAGCTTGCCCTGCAGCTCCGGCGGTACGGCGTAGGTGAACTCACCACGCACCGGCCGGCCCGGAGCCACGAGCGCGTAGGCCTGCGACTCGCTCACGGCACCTTCAGAACTTCACGTTGGTGAGGTCGGCACGCGTGTCGGCAGACAGCACCATCACGCGCAGCTGCGGCTCGTTGCCCTTGAAGATCTCGAGCACGCGCGGCCACACCTCGCCGGTCGACTGCGACGTGTAATCGGAGAAGCGCACGTCCCACGTGGCGCCGTCTTCCTGGAAGCGGAGGCGCGCGGGGAGGAAGCGATCTTTGTAGACCCAGAACTGCGGCGCTCCGTCGGCCTTGTTGCCGATGACGTAGCTGACCGAGTTGAGCGAGCCGCCCATGCGGCCCAGCGAGATGTTCCTGGTTTCGATCTTCAGCGACTGCAGGTGCTTGATCAGGTTGTCGCGGGTGGCACCGTCTTCGCCAGACTTGAGTGCCAAAATGGCACAGGCCTGCTCGAGCGCGGTAGCCAGCGCCTTCACGTCGCCGCCCTCGCTGCGCGCCTTGCCGCCCGCGCTGACGGCCGCGATCGACTTCGTGGTTTCGCCCGACGTCAGCTCCAGCCGGCAACGGCCCGGAAATCGCACGGCGAGCGACGCGTTCACGTTCAACTCGCCGCTGTTCCACGTGACCCCGAGGAGGGTCGACACATCTTTCGCCAGAGCCGGAGAGACCACCGCCACACCGTCAGCCTTCAGCTGGGTGGTGCTCATGTCGTCACGGGTTGCCGCGTAGCGCTTGAGCACGCCAGAGGTCGGCATGATGAACGCGGTGACGAGCGCGAGGAGCGAGGCCTTCATGACGGCCGGCACATTACTCAGAGGCATGCGGAACCCGTAGTAGAGGTTCGGCTCACGGTGAGAAGAATCTTCGCGCTGCTCGTATTGCTCGCTCCGACTCTGGCGTTCGCGCAGAGCTCGAAGGCCGAACAGGTCACGCCGGATCTTCGCGACCTCCAGCACTCGCGCAACATGGCCATGGGTGGCGCGTACGAAGCGCTCGGGTACGGCGCGGAGGCCATCGGCGGCAACCCCGCGGCCATCTCGCTCTACAAGCGCTACCAGATGGAGGCGACGGGCTCATGGGACATTCCCCAGGGCTATGGCTTCGGGTCCATCGGGCTCGCTGACTCGACGAACGCGTTGTCAGCCGGGGTCTCGTACCATTTTGCGACCTACGGCGGGGAGCAGCGGCGCTGGGCGCACCTCACCACGCTGGCGACGGCGTATGCGTTCGGCGACATCGTGCACATCGGCGTGGCGGTGCGGCATCACGTCATCGTCGGCGCCTCGCCCACCAACTCCGTGTCGATGAACGCGGGCTTCGTGGTGCGGCCGGTGCAGTTCCTGACGCTGGGCTTCTCGGGCCACAACCTCATCGGGGTCTACAACCCCGACGTGCCGCGCTTCTTCACCGCGTCGATCGCCGGCCAGTTCTTCAATCAGCTCTCGCCGGCCGTCGACGTGCGCATGGACTTCAACAAGGCCGACCCGCGCTTCGCGGTGCACGCCGGCATCGAGTGGCTCATCGCCAACTCGTTCCCGATTCGTGCGGGCTACCAGTGGGACGGCATCGCCGACCCCAACCACCACTATCTGTCGGGCGGCATCGGCTGGTTCTACGAGGGCAGCGGCATCGACTTCGCGTATCGCCACGAGTTGGGCGGCAATGAAGGCCGACTCATCTCGCTGACGCTCAAGCTCCAACTCTGAGGCTCACGGGCAGGTCGCGCGCGAGGTGACGCAGGCGACCCCGGTGCACGTCTTCTTCGCATCGGCGCAGCCGCCGTCTTCGAGGCAGTCGTCGCCGCACGAGTACTCGCACCGCTGGTCGGCGTTGCACTCCCACTGACCGGGGCAGCGAATGGGCGCGTTCATGGTGGGGTCGCAGTCGCACGTGGTCTGACACGGTCCCGCGAGCGTCGAAGGAGGGTTGGCCCCGCCCCCACAGCGCCCGGGAAAGACGTCGAGCAGGAGCACCACCGCGGCGACGGCGAGGAGTTTGGGCATGTCGCCACCGTAGCCGAGCGACTACGTTCAACCGAATGGTTGAGCAACTCGACGCCGTCTTTCACGCGCTGGCCGACGCGACGCGCCGTTCGATGCTCACCCACCTGGCCGATGGTGAGCGCACGGTCGGTGAGCTGGCGGAGCCGTTCGCGATGTCGTTCGCCGGTGCGTCCAAGCACCTCAAGGTGCTCGAAGCCGCAGGCCTGGTGCGACGACGCGTGGAAGGCCGGCGCCACTATTTCCGACTGCACGCGGAGCGCCTCACCGACGCCCATCGCTGGTTGGGAAAGCGCGTACCGAAGAAGCCGGTGGCGGCGGTGCGTGCGTTGGCCGTCGAGGCCTCGCGTCGTCACGCCCGCGTGGCTCACGAAGTCGAAGACCTCGCGCATGACCTGATTCTCTCGGCGCTGCGTCGCCAGTCGTTCGACGAAGACCAGTTCGTCCGCAGCCTCCCCGGCGCGGCCAGGCGGCACGCGGCGTTCGTGGCTCGCACCGCAGGGCGGCGGAGGGCCCGAGAGGCCGCCGTGCCGCCAGACGACGAGCGCCAGAGCAGCGTCGATGGCGCGCCGATTTCGGTCTTGTCGCCCGCGCTGCAGACCACGCTGCGGCTGTTGTTCGCGGGGCTCGAGAAGCACGAGCTTCGCTACGCGCTCGGCGTGAGCGACGCGGCGCTGCGCAAGCGCTTCGAGGCGCTGCGCGCGCGTGCGCCCATCGAACGGCCGGAGGCGACGAGCAACCGTGCGCCTCCCCAGCTGCGACGGAGTCAGGTCGGTGCGCTCCCCACGCTCGCGGGAAAGTCAGCGCGCGTGCTGGCCGCGAGTGACCCCGACGAACACGGGCTGATCTTCACCGAAGTGCTCACAAAGTGAGCGGTCGCGGCAACTCCCGGCGCATCCGCACCGAATGAACGGTCGTCTGCGAAAGGAACGTCATGTTGAACAATCAGATCAAGAATCTTGGAGTGGTCTTCACGGTGAAGGATCTCCGCCGCGCGCACCGGTTCTATTCGGAGACGCTCGGCCTCACCTTCGAGACCGTGGACATCGAGAACGGCTTCATGGAGGCGCGGCTGCCCGGCAACGTGGCACTCGTGTTCGTCGCCGGTGATGCGCCGCGGGGCGCGACGCCGCAGGTGGTGTTCGGGCTGGCGAAGGGCGGCATCGACGGCATCGTGGCGTCGCTGGCCAAAGCGGGCGTCGAGCTGGTGACGCCGGTCTCGGAAGCGCCGGGCGGCTGGTCGGCGGAGTTCAAAGACCCGGAAGGTCACGGGCTCTCGCTCTACCAGGACGGCTCGCTGCCCCGCTGACTAGCGCGGAGGAACCGCTCCGCCCATCTGTGAGAACCGCTGCAGCGCACGCTCGAGCGCCATCGACTTGAGGCGCTCGTCGTCGAGCGCGGCAGACAGTTCCTGCAGCTCGCGGCGGAGCGCGCCGTTGTCGCTGTCTTCGAGCTGCGCCTGCAGCGTCTTCAGCTCCGACTGCAGCTGCGCCTGGGTCTCCGACGAACGGGCGCTCTGAATCTCGAGCTCGGCGGCGAGGCGCTTGTATTCGGCCTCGGCGTTCCGCGCGGCGGTCAGCTCGCTCTTCATCTTCGCGAGCGTCTCGCGCAGGGTCTTCAATTCGGCGTCGGAGCCCTTCGAAGAAGCCGCCGCCGTACGGGCGATGCTCAGCTCGCTCTGGAGCGTGTGGCTGACTTCCCGGAGCGTCTCGAGCTCCCCCTGCGCGTTGTTGCGATCCAGCTCCAGCGTCGCCGCGGAGGCCTTCAACCCGTCGAGCTCGGCCTTCATCCTGGTGGTCGCGTCTTTGAGGGCCTTCACCTCGGCCTCAGCCGCGCGCGCGGCGTTCAAGTCGTTGCGGAGTCGAACGTTCGCTTCGCGCAGCGCGCGCGCCTCGGTCTCGACGTTGCGCGCGGCCTCGAGCTCGGTCTGCAGCGCCTCGGTCACGCCCTGCGCCGCGCCCAGCTCGCTCTGCAGCTGCGTCTGGCTCTCACGGAGCGCGGCCAGCTCACCTTCCGCCATCGCGAGGTCGGCCCTCACGGCGCCAGCGGCGGCGAGCTCGTCCTGAAGGGCGGCCGTCGCGTCGCGAAGCGCCGCCAGCTCACCCTGTGCCACCGCGAGGTCGGTCGCAGCACTCGAGGCGCTGGCCAGCTCGCTCTGCAGTTGCGCGGTCGCCTCGCGAAGCCCCTCGAGCTCACCCTGGGCGACGGCGAGGTCGGTCTGCGCAGCCTGCGCGGCCGCCAGCTCGTTCTGCAATTGCGTCGTCGCTTCGCGGAGGCCGGCGAGCTCGCCCTGCGCCATCGCGAGTTCGGTCTGCGCAGCCT
>QFQP01000023.1 GCA_003243425.1 Archangium gephyra
GCTAGGTAGGCTGGAAGTCCAACCTGGGGTGGATCAGTTTCACGCCGGCGGGTGGATCAGTTTCAGAGCGGCCGAAGCATCGCGCACGTCGCGGAACCCATCGAAACCGCTCCCATTGAGGCCGACGTCAGGACACGAGGCTCCGAACGAATTCGCCGCGCTGAACCGGCCTGTTCGAGTCGCGCATCCCTGCCCAGCTCCATCGACGCCGAGGTCGGAACGGCGCAATCCACGACGGCTTCGGGGCTGAACATTCGTGTCTATGAAAACCACAGCCCGCTGTGGTTCCAGTCACCACGAAGCTCCGAACTGAATTCGCACGCGATGAGGGGCCTGCTCGAGTCGCGCACTTCCCGGAACCCATCGGCACCGCACCCCCCGAAGCTGAGGTCAACGGTGCCGGCTCAGCGGCCAAACCGCTTCCGCAACGTCGCCACGACCTTCGCGTCGGCCTTTGTCGAGAACAGCTCCACCATCGTTCGGCCAAAGGGCAGCGCGCACGCCAGCACCAGCAACGTCGCCGCGAGCCCGATGAGCGAGTTCTGCCAGCTCGCGAGGTCCCACTGACCTGACCAGAAGGTCTCCACGCGTGAGAACGGCCACAGGTAGTACAGCGGCCAGCCGGGGCCGCTGCCGAGCAGATCGCAGCACAGATGCAGGTGAAAGGTGACGAGCGCGAGCCCGAACACCGCCAGCCGCCGCATCGCGAACGCGGCGAGCACCGCGCTCAGCACCACCGCTGCGACGATTCCGTGCGTGAGCACGTGATGCCAGCGGCCGTACGCGTCTTCACCGGCGAGCAGCGTAAGGCCGTCGAGATCGGGCAGGACGCCACCGAGCGTGACCAGGAGCCTGTCGCGACGCTCAGTGAGCTTCTGCGCGGCGAGCCACGAGAGCTCGCCATGGACGATCGGGTTCACTCCGCCGAAGGCGGCGGCGCAGCGGGCGCGGCGGTCGTTTCAGCACCGCCACTCGTGGCCTCGGCGCCCGGCTGACCACCCGCGCCACGACGACGGCGGCGACGGCGGCGCTTGGGCCCCGGTGCATCGGACGTGGGCGTCGGCGCTCCGCCGGCCTTCCACTTCTCGAGCTGGTCCTTGTGTTCACCGGTGGCACGCACCCACACCTCGAACACCGCGAGCGACTCGTTGAACAGCGGGTGTCCGCGGAAGCCCATGAGCCCACCACGACGGCGGCGCAGCCCGGCGAGCGTGCGCTGCGCCATCAGGATCATGCGGCACCGCTCGGCGATGCGCCGGGGCAGGCGCGCCTTCTGCACGAGCTGCGAGAGCAGCTGCTCGATCGCCTGCGCGACCGACGGCGGCTTGCCGTTCTCTTCGTCACCCGAACCCTGATCGGGCTCGTCGAGCGAAATCGGCAACAGAATGCTCGCCAGCAGCATCGAGTCGTCGAAGTTGGCACCGCCGCGCACTGACTCGTCCATCGACTCGACGAAGCGCCAGTACTCGGCGACGCCTTCGGCTTCCTGGCCGTCGAGGTACTCGTACACGGGCGGCAGCAACGTCTTGAGCGCATCGAGCGCCGCGGTCAGGTGCAGCGCCGGCCGCGCATGACCTCCACGCAGCAGCCGGAAGGTCTCCTCGAGCAACCGCGGCGCCGAGCAACGCGGCAGATCTTCCACCGCGCCCTCCATCGCCGCGTAGGTGCGCGACTCGATGTCGAAGCCCAGCTTCCCCGCGAAGCGAACCGCGCGGAGAATGCGCACCGGGTCTTCGCGCAGCCGCACCTCGGGATCGCCGATGGTGCGCAGCTCACGGCGCGAGAGGTCGCGCAGGCCGTTCACGTAGTCGATCACGCGGCCGATCGACGGGTCGTAGAAGAGCCCGTTGATCGTGAAGTCGCGCCGCCGCGCGTCCTGCACCGGCGTGCCGAAGGTGTTGTCTTCGGTGATGAGCAGGTCGGGCTCCGCGGGCGCCACTTCGTCCTGCACGTCGGCCACCGGGGCCGTCGGCACCTCCTGACCCAGCTCCACCGCGACCACCGACTCGGCGTCGGCCGCGGCGATGTTCTCGGTGCCCTCCGAGAGCACGTCGCCTTCCTGCACTTCCGAGGGCTGCGGCTCTTCGACGATGGTGGGCATCGCGCGGAAGGTCGACACCTCGAGGATCTTGCCGCCCTTGAAGTACACGTGCGCGAGCCGGAAGCGCCTCCCGATGAGCCGGCAGTTGCGGAACAGCGACTTGACCTGGTTCGGCGTGGCGCTGGTGGCGATGTCGAAGTCTTTCGGCTCGCGGCCGATGAGCAGGTCTCGCACGCACCCGCCCACGAGGTACGCCTCGTGACCGTGCTGACGCAGGCGCAACAGCACCCGCACCGCGTCGGCGTCGAGGCGTTCAGGCTCGATGTCCGGCTCACCGTTGGGCGCGGTGTTCTCAGATTCAGTGACCGGTGCGGTGTTCTCAGGCGCCGGCAAGGTGGCGGAAGTCTCGATATTCATTTCGCGTTCTCTCACGCACCCCGATGGCGAAGCGTCACGGCTGAAGAGCCGGGCCCGTCTCGAGGGCTTCTTGCGGCCCTATAGCGCAAAACATCGGGTCAAAAGCCAGCGCTCCCTGACCTCAGTCGCAGACGGAAATTGCGACCTGCCCTTCGACCTGATTCTCAGCGTCGAAACGCGCGCGAATTCGCACGATCGACGGCCCTGCGTCGGGGCCCGTGGCCTCGATGAACTCCACGCGGCCTTCGGTGGCCACCTTGTTTGTGATGCCGCCGTCGGCTTCGCGCACGACGAAAGTGAGGTTGCGCTGCAGCCCCAGCGAGTACGCGCCGGTGCGCCACGGCAGCGTGCCGATGAGCTCCGCGTCGGGAAGGAAGTCCGAACAGTCGAACGCTCCTGCGCCGAGGTCGACCCACCGCTCGCTCGCGTCGTCCGAGAACGCGCGGCGGGCCGAAGCGACCGCCGAGCTCGCGGTCCACTCCACGCCCGCGACCTTGCCGGTCAACGGCGTGGAGGAGACCGGCTGCGGCGCCTCGGGCTCGTTCATCGGCGAACCACACCCTGCCAGGAGCAACACGACGAGGAACCTATTCAGAACGCCTCCGCTTCTTGTGGGTGCGCGGTCGCGCGTCATCGAGCAGCGACAGGTAATCGATGTCGCGCGCCTTCGGCGGCGGCGGCTGCGCACCGAGCGACACCACGCGCTTTCCGAGCGCCGCGATGATGTCGGGCACTGGGCGAACCACCTGCGCCATGGCCGCCGGCCCCTGCATCGCCTCCGAGAGCGCCTGCGCGATGTCGGCGATGGGGAAGCCGCGACGCAGCAGGTCCTGGAAGGAGTTGGACAGCGTCAGCAGGTTGTAGCCGCTGGTCTGCACCAGCTCGATCATCACCCTCAACACCTGAGGCGCCGTGAGGTGCTTGTCGCCCATCAACACCAGCGCGGCCTGGAAGTAGTTGAAGATCGGCACCACCCGCGGGCCGTAGTGCGCGAACGCAGCGGGCGGCGTGAGCCGGTCGAGGTTGATGAAGATGCGGCGCACCGGGTCGGCCTGCGGCAACGACTTCCACTGCTTCATCACCCGGTCGATGTCGTCGGAGTACACCTCCGCGGCTTCGAGCACGCGGTACACCACCGGCTCCGAGACCCGCCGCGCCACCATGTCGGCGTAGAGCGAATAGATGAACGCGTCGGCCTCCGCGTCGTCGCCGAAGAGCACCTCTTCGGTCTCCACCGGCGCGCGCGAGCGGCTCTCGAGCAGCACGGGCAGCTTGTAGCCGACCTGGCCGCGCATCGCCTTGAAGCGCCCACGCACCAGGTTGCGAAGGTTGTCCTTGAGCACCAGCTCGTCGAACTCCACGCCGTCGAGCTTGAGCTTCTCGCTGAGCACCTTGCGCATCTGCGTGGGCGAGCCCGACACGATGCACAGCTGCGAATCGCCCTGCGACCGGAGCTCACGGATCAACGCGGCTGCGCCGGGCACGGCCTTCTTCTCGTGCGCCTTCTGCATCGCGGTCCGCCAGAGCTGACGGAGCGTGTCGAACTCCGTCTGCAGGTACGTCTTGTCGAGGTCCCACCTGTAGATGCGGCGCACGCTCACGGTGCCGCAATCTTACGGGAGCATTTGCTGAATGGCGTTGGCCAGATCGTGTGAGACCGCACGACCTGCGACCTTGCCGGCGTTGGAGATCGCCCGCGCCTTGCTGCGACCATGCGCTTTGATGAACAGCCGGTCGAAGCCGAGAATCGGAGCGCCACCGTACTGCTCCCAATCGGTGACCTCCTTGATGCGCTCGATGCCCGACGACAGCATCGCCAGCCCGGCGCGCCACAGCAGCTTCTCCTTGTAGGCGTACTTCGCGAGCTCCATCACCGTCTCGTTGACGCCTTCGAGCATCTTCAAGCACACGTTGCCGACGAAGCCGTCGCACACCACGACGTCGGCCGTGCCCTTGGGAATGTCGACGCCCTCCACGTTGCCGATGAAGCGCACGCCCTTGAGGCTCTGCAGCTTCTGGTGCGCCTCCACCACGCGGGCCGGGCCCTTCGACGGCTCGGTGCCGTTGGAGAGCAGCGCCACGGTGGGGTTCTCGTTCTTCGAGATGATGCGCGCGTAGGCCGAGCCCATGACCGCGAAGGCCACCAGGTCTTCGGGCGCGGCGTCGACCGTCGCGCCCACGTCGAGAATGAGTGAGAACGGGTCGTTCTTCTCGCCGCGGCCCACGGCCGTCGGGTACACGGTCGCCAACGCTGCCCGGCGCACGCCGCGAATCAGCGTGAAGGTGCGCGCACAGGCCAGCACGCCGGCGCCGGTGTTGCCCGCCGAGACCACCGCGTCGGCCTCGCCCGCCTTCACCAGCTGCGTGGCCACCAGCACCGACGCGTAGGGCTTCGCATCGAGCGCGGCCGCCGGCTTCTCGTGCATCGCCACGAAGTCAGGCGCGTGATGCACGGCCACGCGCTCGGCGTTGTGACGCACCCTGGTGAGCGCGTCGGCGATCTGCGCGCGATCACCGACCAGCAACGCGTGAATGTGCGGGGTCTCGAGCGTCAACTGCGCCGCGCCCCGCACGATCTCCAGCGGGCCGTGATCACTCCCCATCACGTCGAAGGCGATGGTGACCGGCCGCTGAGACACGCCTTATTCCTTCCGCTGGTTCGCCGAGTCGCGCGCGATGCAGCCCTTGGTCAGCGTGTACTGGTAGGTGCCCAGTTCATCGCGCCAGTACTCACCCACGTACGGCCAGTAGAGGTAATCGTCGCCTACCGCCGTCGAGTACTTGTAGGGCTTGACGATCGACTGCTGACCGCCGGCCTTGAGCATCTCCTCGAGGAACTCCTTCTCCTTGGAGTTGGTCTCGAACTTGATGCGCAGACCATTGGCGCGCAGCGTCTTGAGCTGCCCCAGCTCGAACTCCAACTTGGCCTTGGCCATCAAGCCCGCCTTGCCGATGAGCTCCTGGCGCTGCGTCTTGAGCTGCTCGATGAGCTGCTTGGTGAGGTTCGAGTACTTGAAGGTGTCGCCCTTGGTCCCGAAGGTGTCCATCTCGGTCTCGAGCTCGGCGATCGAGTCGACGGTCTTCTTGAGGTCCTTGTCGGTGAGCGCGAGGTTCAAGATGCGCTCGAGGATCTCGTCGGTGCCGCGCAGCTTCTTGCCTTCCTTGTTCTTCTTGCGCACCTCGTCGAGCACGTTGAAGTACTCGGTGGCCTCCATGTTCTTGCCGACCAGCACGTCGAGCTCGTCCTGCACGGGGCCGTAGATGTTCTCGAAGTCTTCGATGATGGTGAGCGACTCGCGGTAGCGGCAGTTCTCGAAGTACACGACGGCCTTCAAGATCAGCGCTTCGGGGAAGTACTCGTCGCGGAAGAACGGCGAGCTCAAGGTGATCAAGTTGCCGAGCGCCTGCTCGTATTGACCGATGCGGTAGTGGCTCCACGAGGCCTCGAACAGCGCCTCGAGCCACTGCACGCCGCCGCGCTCGACCTTGTCGTAATAGAAGATCGCCGCGCGGTTCTGACGGGCGCCGTAGTGCGTACGCGCCAGCTGCATGAACGCCAGCTCACGCAGCGCCTGCAACTGCTTGCGCTCGGCCGTCATCGGGCCTTCCGCCTGGCGCGTCACCTTCACGACCTCCTTCATCGTCTCCAGCGCGGTCTCGAGCTTGTTCTCGCGGAAGTACGCGAGCCCCTCGAGGTACTTGGCGCGCGGGTAGAACGGGTCGCCCTTGGGGATGAGCAGCGCCATGCGTTTGACTTCATCGAAGCTCTTGGTGGCGTCGCCGGTCTGGCCGTTGTCGTCGAGCGCCTTGCCACGCACCAGGTTGTAGCGGGCCAGCAGGTAGCGGAACTCATTGCGGAAGCGCTCGGGGAACTCGTAGTTCGAGTAGCGGGCGATCTCGTCGAGCACCACCGTCTCGTTCACCGTCTTGCGGGCGATGAAGAACAGCCACTCGAGCGACGACTTGAAGAACTTGGTCGTCGGGCCGCGCGCCAGCACCTTCGAGAACAGCTGGAGCGACGAGTGGTACATGCCCAGCTTGTAGAGTGACTTGGCCAGCCAGTACTCGTTCTCGACCGCGAGACCGGCGAGCGACGGGTCTTGCGAGAGCTCGAAGAAATCGAGCGCCGCGGCTTCGAAGTTGTCGGCCTTGAACTTGGCGATCGCTGCGTCGACCTTCTGGCGATCGCCCGACTTGCCCGACACGTCGACGGCTTCGAACGACATCGTCGGCGCGGCCTTCACTTCCTTCGGCTTCTCTTCGGCCGGAGGCGGCTTGCTCAGGTCGAGCCCGCCGGCCGGCAGCGGCACTTCACCGGTGGCTTCGGCGCCTTCGTCGCCCTTGTCTTCGTCACCCTTCTTCGGGTCCTTCTTGCCGGTCTTCTTGCCGCCGGCCTTCTTGCCGCCCTTCTTCTTCTTTCCGCCGAGGTCGAGACCTTCGAAGTTCATCTGCCCGAAGGCAGGCGTGGCCAGCGCGGCGACCACGGCCAACGCGAGGAGGCGTGCGAGCTTCATCACTGGGCCTCCTTGAACACGGTGGGAATGAACATCGAGAACCCAATCTCCGGCATGATCTGATTGCGGATCGAGACCTGCTGCTGGCCGGTGATGCGATCAGGCCGCGCACCGACTTCGCCGTAGATGACGTCGCGCACTTCGAGGCGCACCGTCAGCCACTCGTTGATGAAGAAGCGGAAGCCCACGCCCACGTTGCCGCCGGCGGTCGGCGTGTTCTGCGGGCCGTACATGAGGAAGCTCGGGCCGGCGAGGAAGTACATGTTGAAGCTCAAGAACTTCTCGGCGAACAGCGAGAGCTTTCCGTAGATGGGCGACCACTGCAGGTCGAGCGACGTCAGCAGCGACAGGTAGCCGTAGGCCACGTTCGCCGGCTGGCCGTTGAGCGTCGTCAGCTCTTCACGGGTCGGCGGCTGGCAACCGCCGTCAGGGGCGCAGATCTGCGCGCCGCCCGAGACGAGCGACAGGTTGTACATACCGCGCAGCGAGAGCGCGAGGTCCTCGTTGAAGTGGTACGTGAACGCGGCTCCGAAGCCGATCTTCTGCCAGAACGCGTCGCGCACCGAGATGGCGACGCCGGGGCTGATTTCGAAGCGGCCGCCCATGAGGAACAGGTGGCCGGACACCGGGCGAATGCGATCACGCAACGGGCCCGAGGCGTCCTTGTCGACCTCCGACACGTCGCCGGCTTCGTCTTCAGACGACTTCTGCGCGAAGGCCGGCACCGCCAACAGCGCGAGCAACACCAGGAGGAAGCGGTTCATCACTCGTCCTCCCGGTACGTCGACTTGAACGGGAAGAAGATCGAGATGCCCGCGTTCACCATCATCATGTTCTGAATCGCGCCCTTGGTCGTACCGGTCGGGTTGTCGACGTACGCGGTGTTGATGAGCGCCACGTTCACCGCGATGAAGTCGCGCGCCACGAAGCGCATGCCCAGCCCGAGATCGAACGCCGGCTTCACCGTGCCGCCGGGCACCGCCGAGGTCTCGGTGAAGACCACACCGCCACCGCCGACGAGGTAACCGTCGAAGTGGAGAATGGAGTTGAACATCGCCACCTTGCCGTAGATGGGCGACCACTCCGCGTCACCCATCACCGACCAGATCGGCACCGAGAAGAAGATGCGGCTGTTGAGGTTGGTCTTCGCGGTGCGCACGTCGTCGGTCGGCAACGTCTGCATCAGCGAGAAGCGAGCAGAGATCGCCAGCGTGTCGGCCGGGTAGAAGGCCAGGCGAATCGCGCCGCCGAGCTTCGTGTAATACGCGTCGTTCACGTTGATGATGAACGAGGGCGCGAGCTCGAAGCGGCCGCGCTTGGTGTACAGCTTGCGCTGCACCGACTTCACGCGGTCGTCTTGCGTGGTATCGCGCTCGACCGCCGGCGCGTCGCTCTGCTTCTTCTCCGTCGCGGGCGCGGTTGAAGTGGTGGCCGGCTTCTTCTCAGCCGGTGGAGGTGACGAGAGGTCGAGGCCGTCGTCCTTCTTCTCTTCTTCCTTCTTGGGTTCATCACCCGAGAGGTCGAGGCCGTCGAACTGATTCTGAGCGAACGCGCGGCCCCCGATGAACAGGAGCGCGACGAGCGACGCCGCAGCCAGATTCCGTGTCAATGTGCATCTCCAGCGACGCTGAATTCCCAATTCGCCACGAACACCGCGACGAACCCCTTGTACGAAGCGCGCGGACAATACCTGTTGGCGATGCGTTGTGAAGTCTCGATCTCGGGGGAGCGTGTGTTACCTTCCGCGCGTTTTTTCGCTCCTGTTGCACGCACGCCCATGTCGAGGAGATCCGGTTCATGAAACGCATGCTGTTCGCCGCTGCTTCGCTCGCCCTCTCGTTCGTCGCGTGCAAGCCGGCCACCGACCTCAACACCACGTGCACGCTGGTGAAGCGCAACCCCGACGGTGGCTCGCCGCTGGCCATTCTCGAGCGCGACGTGCGCAACATGTCCGGCCAGAACAAGGACTTCATCGCCGTCGGCTCGGTGCAGTGTGAAGACCTCATTTGCGTGCGCGACGCCAACTTCCAGAGCGACGCCGGCCTCGACGACCCGGCCACCGGCTACTGCTCGCGCCAGTGCGCCCAGGGCTCTTCGTGCCCGTCGTACGACGAGAAACTCGACAAGGGCGCCACCGCGCTGAGCTGCCGCCCGCTGCTGCTCTCGGCCGAGACGCTCGCGGCGTTGAGCGACGAGTTCCCCGGCGTGCGTGACCCGTACTTCTGTGCGCGTTCGACCGACGGCGGCATGTAGCCGCTGTGGCGTGGCCTCGTAGCCACGCCAATTCACTGAAGAAACCGGCTCAGCTTTCGCAGGGAAGATCGAACGGCGCGCTCGCGCGTTCTCTTTGGCCTGCGAAAGGGGTTTCTCGTGAACCGTACCGGCATCTTCCTCGCTTCGGCTGCCATGCTCGCGCTCGTCGCGCTGGTGGCGGGTGTTCCGCACCTGACGTCTGGCAGCCCGTCGCAGCCAGACCCCGCGCCCCGACCGCGGCCCTCCGGCAGCGGCAGCCTCTCGATGACCGCGCGGCTCTCGCACCCCTTCGTGGCCCTCGGCACGCAAGACGTGTTCGCCACCGTCGACCTGCGCGCCGTCGAATTGGCCAATCAACAGCGCGGCGCCGTGAACCTCGCGCTGGTCATCGACCGGTCCGGCTCGATGTCGGGCTTCAAGTTGAATCAGGCCAAACAGGCCGCGCGGCAGCTCATCTCTCAGCTGGAGTCGCGCGATCGCCTCGCCATCGTGCACTACGGCAGCGACGTGAAGTCGCTCGACGGCCTGCTGGCCACCGCCGACAACAAGCAGAAGCTGCTCGCCTACGTCGACGGCATCTTCGACGACGGCGGCACCAACATCGCGGCCGGCCTCACCACCGCCCGCGACGTGCTCTTGAGCGCGCGCAACGACTTCAAGGTCAACCGCCTCATCCTCATCTCCGACGGTCAGCCCACCGAAGGCACCACCGACACGGGCGAGCTGACGAACCTGGTGCGCGACATTCGCGGCTACGGCGTCTCGGTCTCGAGCATCGGCGTCGGCGACGACTTCAACGAGCAGCTGATGGCGGGCTTCGCCGAAGTCGGCGCCGGTGCGTACGCCTACCTGCAAGACGCCGCGCAGCTCTCGGCCATCTTCCAGAAGGACTTGAACGCCGCCGGGACGCAGGTCGCGCGTGGCGTCACCCTCACCTTCCGGGTTCCTCGCGGCGCGCAGCTGCAGCGGGTGCTCGGCTACTCGCAGGTCTCTCGCCGCCGCGACGGTGATTCGGAGCTGGTGACGGTCGCGCTGCCCGACTTCGCGGCGTCGCAGCAGGAGCGCGTGGTGGCGCACTTCACCGTCAACGCGAGCACCGGCGGCTCCCTCGACGTGAGCGCGCTCGACCTCGCGTACACCGATCTCCTGCGCGACAGCGCGATGCACGACGAAGCGCGGCTGGCGGCGATGGCTACCGAGCAGCAGCAGGTGGTGCTCGACAACCGCGACAAGGACGCCATCGTGTTCGCGGCGCGGGCGCGTGCGGCGGCGAACACCGAGCGCGCGGCCGAACAGGTCGCCCAGGGAGATCGCGACGGCGCGCTCAAGACGCTCGAGCTCAATTCGATTCTCTTCGACGAAGCCAGCGCCGTGGCCGGACCGTCGGCGCTCGCCGAAGACCGCAAGTCGCAGAACGATTTCGCCGCGGGCATCGGTTCGGCGACGGGAGAAGAGGAAGGGCGCGCGGTGCAGAAGCAGCTCCGCAAGAAGGCGCGCCAGGACTACGGCCTCATGGGCTCCACCTACTGAACGAGACGGAAAGCACTCACCATGTCGAACACTGCCGTCATTCAGCTGCAGCACCGTGAAGCCTTCGAGCGCAACGTGACGCGCGCGCTCGCCGCTGGCGCCGGCGCTGGTCTGCTCGCCTTCGTCGCCAGTCGCATTCACTGGCCGGTGCCGTTGTCGTTCCTGGCGATCGTCGCTACCTCGCTCGCCTGCGTTCGCGGCGATCGCACCGACCGGCTGCTGCTCACCGGGCTCTCGGTCGTGTTGCCGGCGCTGCCGTGGTTGTTCGGCTTCTCGGCCGCGTGGACCGTGGGCATGGCCGGCGCCGCTGCGGGTCTGCTGATGGTGAAGTCGCGCGTCGCCGAGCGTGGCGAAGAAGGCAGCGTCGGCAGCGATCGGCCCGGTCCACTCCACTACGCGGGCGCGGCGCTGGCGACCGGTGGGCTCGCCGTCGCCGGTACGCAGGTCGCGAAGATCCTCGCCTCACGCCTGCAAGACATGTCGACGCCCTCGCTCATCAACTTCGCGGTCAGCGGCGTGACCATCGCGCTCTTCGCGGGCATCGGTTCGCTGGCATCGCACGTGGCGCTCAAGTCAGACCCCGTCGAAGCGAAGCTGGAAGAGCTGCTGCCCACGTTGAGCGGCGAATTCGAACAGCAGGTGTCACGCGCGCTGTCGCTCTATCGCCAGGCGGGCGTGCAGTTGGCCGCCCTGCCCCGCGACGCGGCCCGTGAAGAGCTGGCGCGTACACTCTCGAAGCTGACGCGCGATGCCGGCGAGCTCGCCGGTGAATGGGCAGGCGTCGAAGCGCAGGTTCACGAGAACGCGCACGCCGAGCTCCAGAAGGAGATCGACGAGCTCGAAAAGAGCGCGCGCGGTGCACGCGATGCGGTGGCCAGACAGCAGCTCGAGAACGCTGCGCAGTCATTGAAGGAAGAGCTCACGCGCCTCGGTGAGGTTCGCCTCAAACGTGAACGCGTGCTGGCGCGGCTCAAGTCGCAGGTGGCCTTGCTCGAACGCGCCCGCGTGGCGCTGATCGGCATGCGCTCGACGCACGCGACGGTGCGGGCCGCAGAAATGGCCGCCGTCGCTCGCAAGCTGAACGCGCTGGCGCTCTCACAGGCCGACGAAGCCCGGTTGGGTCACGAGGTCGCGACCCACACCGAGCTCGGCTCGCTCGAGAAGACCGCCGCCGACAAGGCCCTCGAACCCATCGCGCCCATCGCCACGAGCACCGTCGAGTCGCTCGCCGCGCCCGACGACAGCATCAAGAATTAAGGCGTGACCTGGAGCGACTCGAGGCCGTCGACCTCGAGCTTGCTGCCCGGCTTGATGCCCAGCTTGCTGCACCAACCGCCGGGTACTTCGAGCACGTACTGCGACTTCACGTTGCCCGGGCCGCGCGCCGTGAGCGTCTTCGGTTCGGTGTTCTCGACGATGCCCACGATGGTGAAGTCGGCGCGCGCGAAGATCATGTCGAGCGGGATGAGCGTGTTGCGCATCCAGAAAGACAGCCAGTCTTCCTGCTCGAAGAGGAACAGCATGCCGGTGCCTTCGGGCAACACCGTGCGCCACATGAGCCCGCGCGTTCGTTGATCACGCGTGGCCGCGATCTCCGCGTCGACCACGTGCTTGCCGCCGCGCGCGTCGGTCAACGTGACGCGCCGGTGCGGCAAGGCGGGGACGAACTTGAAGTCCTGCGCGGTGACGTCGACGACGACGGGTGCTGGCTTCTGGACCGGAGCGGGCGGCGCGACGGGCGCGGCCGGTTTGCCGCCCTGCGACTCACACGAAAACAGCAGCGCGAACGCTGCGATCAGCGACCGGTTCACGTCTTCATCGACTTGTTGAGGAGACGGCCCGCGAGATCCGCACCGAGCGAATCGGTCATCAGCGTCTCGACCACGCCCTCGAAGTCACTGCGCTGTGAATCATCGGAGTAGACGAACTTGATGCCCATGCCGGGCTCTTCGCCTTCGACCGTCGACCACACCACTTCACCGAGCAGCTCGAACGGCGTCTGGCGCTGAGGCACCGAGAGCTTGAAGAGGAAGCGGGTGCCGATGGGCAGCGGCTTCTTCGTCTTGATGAAGGTGCCGCCCTTGCTGATGTTCTTCGTGTAGTCGGCGAAGAACGAATTGAGCTTCTTGTAATCGACCTTGAGCTCGATGGGAGCACGGAGGTGCTCTCGACCTTCGGGCCCTGCTTTCTGATCAGCCGCCATTGCGCGCAGAGTATACGGGCCGCCGATGCGCGAAGTCCTTTTTCGCGTGAGAACGCTCATTTCACTGCGCGGCGTGCGGTGGTGGTGGGTCACGCTCGCCACGATCGCGGCGGTCTTCACGTGGGTTCCTCTGTTTTCGTTGCCCGGCTACGAGCTGGCCTCTGCGCACACCTCGTTACTTGGTGTGCTCGGCCTGGGGCTCGCCACGCACGCCGCGCGCAAGCTCCCGCGGGGGCTCTCGTCCGTCCTCGCCATCGCGCTCCTCCTCGCGTCGACCACGCTGCCTGCGTTGCTGCTGGCGGTGGCGCGCACGCGCTTCGGGTCGCCCTGTGATCCGTTCTTCAACGTGCAGTTCGTGCCGGTGCTCGTGCTCCCCACGGCGCTGTTGGCTGCCGCCATCGGCTCGCGCGTGGCGCAGCGCACGAAGCGGTGGTGGCCGGCGTTGCTGTTGAACGTCGGCGCCTTCGGGCTGGGCGCCGTGGCGACGTTGTGGCCGATTCTCTTCGGTCCGCAGGCCTTCGTGTTCAACCACTTCGTGGGGTTCGCGCCCGGCCCGCTCTACGACGAAGACGTTCGCGTCACCGCGTCGCTGCTCTGGTTCCGGCTGGCGACGGTGCTGTTGGCCTTCGCGCTCTCGTCGCGGCGGGCGGTGGCGCTGCTGTGCGCGACCGGCTTCGTCGTGCTCGAGCTCCACGGCGTCGCCCTCGGCTTCCGCATGAACGACGAAGCGCTGGCAGCGGCGCTCGGCGGTCGCGTCGAAACCGACGAGTTCGTGCTGCATTACCCGCGCAGCTACGGCCAGGAAGAAGTGGCACGCATCGTCGGCGACGTGCGCTTCCGCTACGCGCAGAACGTGAAGTTCTTCGGCGTCGCCCCCGAAGGAAAGGTGCGCGTGTGGTGGTACCGGAGCCCGGCGGAAAAGCAGCGGCTCGTGGGCGCAGCCACGACGCAGTTCGCCAAGCCCTGGCGCCGCGAAGTGCACGTCAACGACTTCGGGTTTCCGCACCCGGTCATCAAACACGAGCTGGTGCACGCCATGGCCGCGCCGTGGGGCTCGCCGCCGTTCGGTGTCGCCGCTTCTTTCGGAGGCTGGTTCCCGCAGACCGGCGTCATCGAAGGCCTCGCGGTCGCCGCCGACAACCCGTTCGATGAATTGACGCTCCACGAGTGGGCCGCGGCGATGAAGAAGAAGAACCTGCTGCCCGACGTGGCCACCACGATGACGGCGAGTGGCTTCTACGCCGCGCCGCCCAGCCGCGCGTACGCCACCGCCGGCAGCTTTCTGCGCTACCTCGCCGACACGCACGGTCGCGAGAAGCTGCGCGAGCTGTACCGCGATGGTGATTTCGAACGTGCCTACGGCGTTCCGCTCGAGAAGCTCTCTGCCGACTACGTGGCGTTCCTCGACACCGTTCCGCTCGAGAACGAGGCCGTGAATCAGGCCTTCGCGCGGTTCCGCCGCGGCAGCGTCTTCGAGCGGCCGTGTGCACGCGAGGTCGGCCGGCTCTCTGCAGAGGTCAACGAGCATCTCGCGAGCGATCCGCAACGCGCACGTGACCTCGTGTCGCGCTGCCGTGAGCTCCAGCCGCAAGAACCCGCGCACGTGCTCGAAGAGGCGCTCGTGTTGCGGAAACTCGGCCAGGTCGACGCCGCCGCCACGTTGCTCGACGCAGAACTCCAGCGGCTCGACGGCGAACCGTCGCCCTGGGCGCAGGCCGCGTTGGTGCGCGCCGACCTCGCCATCGAACAGGGCAACATCGAGCGGGCTCGAATTCTCTGGCGCGACGCGATCAGGAAAGAGGTGTCGCCCGGCGTCGATCGCACCGCCCGCATTCGCCTCCAGGGCGCCGAGCTCGACGCGGTCAACGGCTTCTTCAAGGCCGGTGACGACGGCCTCAAGCTGCTCGCACTTCGAGACGCCGGTGATGCCATCGCCGTTCGTTATCTGCTCGGGAGAAAACTCCAGCAGCTGCGCGCCTGGAAAGACGCGCTGCCCCTGCTGACCGCCCTGCTCGACGAAGAGCTGCCGCCGTCACTCGAACTCGAGACGCGCCGGCTGGCGATCGAGGCGGCCTTCGCCACCGGCAACTGCGCGCTCGTTCGCGACCTCGCCTCCGAGCCCCGTTTCGACGACTGGGTCGCTCGCTGCGCGTTCGCGTTTCCGTGACAAACGGCACGCGCCCTGCAATTTGCGGCAACCAGTTCGCGGTTTCGTGGGGTTGGGTGTGAGCGAACTGACAATTTGGCAACCGGAGCCGAAAACGCTCCGTCAATCCGTCTGGAGCAGAGATCACCGATGCGCACGCTGATTCCCGTCGCCGTTTTCGCCCTCGCGTTGAGCGCGTGCACTCCCAAGAAGATCCCCGGCACGGACATCGACGACACCACCGAGACGCAGGCCGTGCTCGAGGTCGTGCGCAAGTACCGCACCGCGGTCGAGGCCCGGAACGTCGAGGGCGTGTACCAGCTCGTCGACCCGTCGTTCCGCGATGACGGCGGCAGCGCGCTGCCTGACGACGACCTCGACTACAAGTCGCTCAAGCAGCGCCTGACCACGCGCATGTCGAAGATCAGCGACATGAAGCTGGAAGTGACGGTGCGCCGCATCGAGTTCGACGTAGAAGAGAAGATGGCGCGCGTCACCTACAGCTACCAGTTGTCGTTCAAGATGCCCGAGTACAACTCGCGCACGCAGAGCGAAAACGACATCAAGCAGATGCTGCTCAAGCGCGTCGGCGACAACGAGTGGAAGATCGCGTCGGGCATCTGAAAATCGCCGCCGCGATCACTCGTTGACCCCCCACAGAGCCGAAAGTATATCGCCGCGCTTCCGCAGGTTTACGTTCGAACCAAGAGGCGTCCCACATGGCTGAAGGCTCTGATGTCCCCAACTGGAAGAAGCGCGAGAGCTTCGGCTCTGCGCTCGTGCAGATCGTCATCGTCGGAGCGCTGCTCGCTGGCGTGGTGTTCTTCGTCTACAAGCGCGGCTCCAACAAGAAGGACATCGCCGAGCTGACCGCGCAGGCCCGCGCCACCGCCGTGAAGGGCAACCTCGCCGACGTGAAGAAGGCCATCGCCACGGCCGACGAAGCGCTCGCCAAGGACAGCAACGCCGGTGACCCCAACGCGCTCAACGCCGCGCTCTACACCGACCTGTGGCTCATTCACCGTGAAGCCGGCGCCGAAGCGAAGGCCAGGGAGTTCCTCGAGAAGGCCAAGTCGGTCGATTCGAAGGGCGAAGATCGCTACGGCACCGAAGCGCTGATCATGGTCGCCGGCGGCAACGCGAAGGGCGCCGAAGAGTTCGTCGAAGAGCTCCGCAAGAAGGGCGGCTCGGGCGCTCGCATCTTCTACGCGCAGGGTCTGGCGCTGAAGAAGCAGGGCAACCTGAAGCTGGCAGGTGTGAGCCTCAAGGCCGCCATGGAGAAGTCCTGGAAGGACATGAACTACGCCTCGGCGTGGGGCGAAGAGCTGATCGAAGAAGGCACGCCCGGCGCCATCGACGTGTTCACCAAGGCCACCGGTCAGAACTCGGAGCACTTCCGCGCGCGCCTCGGCCTCGCGCTGGCCCGCGTGCAGAAGAAGGACCGCGTGGGCGACGCCGAGAACATCGTCAAGGAAGTCATGGCGCGTGAAGCCGAACTCTCGGCGCCGCAGAAGGCCCGCGCGGCCGCCATCGGCGCGCTGATCCTCAACATCCAGGAGCAGTACGACACGGCCATCGTCGCGGCCGACTCGGCGCTCAAGCTGAACCCCGACGATCAGTGGGCGCTGCACGCGAAGGCGATGGCGCTGGCCGCCAAGAAGGACCCATCGGCGCCCGCGGCGTTCGAGGCAACGCTGGCCAAGGCGCCGACCTCGCCGGTGTTCTACTTCGAGGGCGCTGCGGCCCTGCAGAAGGCCGGCCTGGGCGACGCGGCCATGGGCCTGCTGACCAGGTACGAAGGCGTGTTCAAGGCGGTGAAGAACCCGACCGCCGACGGCAAGGAAGAGGTCTACCTCGATCGCGACGATCGCTACTGGCTGGCGCGCGGCGACCTGCTCAAGACGGCCGGCAAGCTCGATGACGCGATGGCGTCGTACGAGAAGGCCATCGAAGCCAAGAGCATCAACCTGACCCGCGCGTACTACGCCAAGGCAGCGCTGCTCATCGAGAAGAAGGACTTCGACAAGGCCGCCGAGCTGCTGCAGGACATCACGCCGCCGGACGGCACGGGCCAGCTCGCCGAGGCGTACATCGCCATGGGCGACATCCTCTTCGAGAAGAAGGACTGGGGCGCAGGCGCGCAGAACTACGCCTTCGCGCTCACGCGCATGAAGGCCAAGCAGGAGCCGCGCGAAAAGCTGAACGACCTCGTCACCGACATCGAGAAGAAGCTGAAGGCGGCGAACCAGAAGGAAATCGCCAAGATGTGGGTCGAAGAGGCCAAGCCGCTCATTCAGTGAGCCAGCGCTCAGCTTGATTCGAGATCGCGGGTCGCCTTCGGGCGGCCCGTTTTCGTTTCAACGCTGCCAGCCGATGGACACGATCTTCCAACCCTCGGCGCCCTTCTCGACGTCGCCTTCCAGCACGTACTTCGTGGCGTCGGGCGAAGCGCCGTCACGCGCGAACACGAAGGTGCCCTTGAAGTGCGCGGTGGTCGGCGACGACGCCGTCACGTCGAGCAGCGGGTTGAGCACCGTGAGCTCCTGCGCGCGGAAGAACTGCCCGACGAGCAGCTGCTTGATCTCCTGCTTGTTCGAGGTGCCCTGCCCCCGGAAGTTCTCGGACAGCCCTTCGACCACCCCGGACGCGTCGCGCTTCTCGGCCGACTTCACCATCTCGGAGATCAGCTGCCGCACTTCGTCTTCGGGCGAGAGCTTCTCCTTCGGCCACAGCGCGTAGACGGCGACGCCCACGAGCACCGCCAGCGCGATGCCCATCAGCGAGCGCGCGTTCACGTCGACTCCACGACCAGTTCGTCGGCGTCGAGAATCTCGGCGGGCCGCATGGCCTCACCGATGCGCTTGAGGCGACGGTCTGAGAGCTCGTCGAGGTAGGTGCGCAGCTTCGGGTGCTCCTTGAGCAACGCTTCGAAGTTGGGCCGGCTCAAGGTGGCCACCGCGGTCTTGCGGCTGGCGGCGACGGTCGCGGTGGCGCGCAGGCCCTTGAGCAGTGAGATCTCACCGGCGATGTCGCCTTCACGCAGAATCGAGAGGCTCACCATGCCGCCGCCCGGGTCTTCCTTCTGCACCACGAGCTCACCGGCCAGCACCAGCACCAGCGCCTGCACCGGTGCGCCTTCGGTGATCACCTGCTCGGCCGGCGCCAGCGCCTTGAAGTCGAAGCGCGTGAGCAGACCGACCCGTTCGCCTTCGGGAATCTGCGCGAACAACGGCGAGGTCGAGATGAGGTTTCGCGCCATGCGCTGCTGCGCGAACGTGGCCAACACCGCCGGCACCGACGGGTAGGTGCGCGCCAGCTGATTGAGATCTTCGCGTTCGATCTCCAGCACGTCGCAATCGCTCACCGAGGTGATCGACGAGCTCGGCGCCGCGCCGGTGAGCATCGAGATCTCTCCGAAGATGGAACCACCACCGAGGAAGGCCAGCGTCTTGTCTTCGCCGTCTACCTTGCGGGTGACCTCGGCCTTCCCGGCGACGAGCACGGTGATGCGGTCGCTGGCCTGGCCTTCGGTGCACAGCACGTCGCCTTCCTTCAACTCGCGGTAGTCCACGAGCTCCACCAGGTCGACGAACGCGTCACGCTCGAGGTCGGCGAACAGCGGCAATGGCGGGCGCGCCGAGGGGTCGGCGATCGCGGTCGAGTCGACGGCGGCGAGCACCAGCAGCGCCTGATCAGCCAGCTCGGAGCCATGCAAGGCGAGCAGGTCAGCGTCGACCTTCCCGTCGTAGATGCTCTCGGGCGGCAACGGAGGCGGACCACCGGCGCGGCCACCGATGACCTTCGCGGCGCGCGCGTGAATGCGCGTCAGCGTTTCACGAATGCGCTTCTCACGCGGCGCCAGCGGCAGGGCCTGACGACACGCGGCGATGGCAGACAGCAGATAGTCGCGCTTGAGCAGGCCTTCCGCACAGGCGTGCAGCACGGTCACCGCGCGTTCCGTCTCGCCGAGCTTCGCGTAGCAGCGAGCGCCCAGCATGCGGGCGCGATGGTCGGCGGGCTGACGGCGCACGGCCTCGGCGAACATGCCGAGCGCCCGCTCCCAGTTGCCGACCTCCACGAAATCCATCCCCAGCTCGCGCAACGACTGACTCACGTACCCACACTCCGGCTGAGGTCACGCGGCGCTTCAGGGCGCCATCGCGGCCAGTTGATTCTTCGCCTTCTCGTGCACGGTCGTACCGGCCTCGGTCACCTGCACCACGACTTTGAACTTTCGCACCGCATCGAGCGGGTCCCGGTCGCGCGTCATGTACGCGTCTTGAAAGAGCAGCTCGGCCCTGGCGGTCACGTCGTCGAGACCGGCGCGCGCCTTCGAGTCGTTGGGGTCGAACTTCGCCGCATCGCGGAAGTTCTGCCACGCGGTCACGAGGTCGCTCCGCAGCAGCGCTTCTTTCCCCGCCACCACTGCCGCCGCGCCGATCTTCTCTTCGAGCTCCTGGCCGTACTTGTTCGCCCGGAGCCCCATCTGCAGGTACGTCTGGTGCGCGACGCGCAACGGCTTGGCGGCCTGCGCCAGCTGCCCCTGGCGGTACTTCTTCATGCCCTCGTCGTAGTTGCGCCCGAACGACGGAATCAGGTTCTGCAGCTTCTTGGCGCGCGCGGCGATGTCCTTGTCCTTCGAATACGAGTCGAGCACGCGTGCACATTCGCTGGCGGCGCGCTCCCACTCACCCCCGCCGAACTTGCGCTCCACCACCACGAAGGCCTCGTTCATCGCCTCTTCGCGCGCGGCTCTGGCATTGCCTGCGGCACGTCGCGCAGCCGAGGCCGCGTCTGCTTCGTCCTGCTTCTTCTGCTCTTCCAGCTGCGTCTCGAACTCGGCAATCGCGCGCGCCGGTTCGGACTGCATCTCGACCGGCAGCTCCGCGAGCAGGTTCTTGGCGCCGTCCAGCTCACCCGCGGCGATCAACTCCTCGATCTGCTCCTTCTTGTAGACGAGCTCCGCGGCCTTCAGCTCTTCGCGAACCTTCAGCTTCGCTTCTTCGCTCTTGATGCTGCCCTTGCCGGTGGCGTCGAGCGCCTTCTTCGCGTCTTCGAAGCGCTTCTCGCTCAGCGCCTTCCTGGCTTCGTCGAGCCCGGTGCGGAACGCGAGCTCGGCCTTGGCCTGCTGACCCAGCTTGGTCTTGTCGATGCCGGGCACCAGCTTCTCGGCGTCGTCGATGAGCTGCGCCGCGCGGCCGTAGTCTTCGTCACGCACCGCGTTGCGCGCCTCCTGCATCTTCGAATCGGCGAGCAGCTTCGCGGGCTCTACCGGCGCCGGCGGAGGCGGACGCAGCGCGATGCCAGCAATGAAGATGATGAGCACGATGACCACACCGCCGACGATGGCGAGGCGGATCGGTTTGGGCAGCGCCTTGAACTTCTCGGCGAAACCGCCCTGCCCTCCACCCGTGGTGCGCGCAGTGCGAACCGGCCGCTGACGACCCGCGGGCTTCTTGTCGCCCGACTCGGTCTTCGCGGGCTTCTTGTCGTCGGCGGCCCTGGCTTCTTCGCCTTCGCCCGCTTCGGTCTTCGGCTCTTCTTCTTTCTTCTCGGCGGCGGCCTTCTTCGCGGCCTCTTTGGCTTCCTGCTCTTCACGCGCCTTCTTGAACGCGGCGAGCTCGTCGACGAATTTGATCTTCGTCTTGCCGATGTGGATCTCGTCGCCGTGCTCGAGCTTCTTCTCGGCGACCTTCGTGCCGTTCACCTTCGTGCCGTTGCCCGAGCCGAGGTCCTTCAGCATCACGCCTTCGTCGCCGTAGATGAGCTCGACGTGGCGACGCGAAACGGACTGGTCGGACAGCTGCAGGTCGACGCCGGGCGTCCGCCCGATGACCATGCGCACGCCCTTGAACTTCTTCTTCTTGCCGGCATCGGGGCCCGCCGTGATCTCCAGCTTGAGCGGAGGGCCCGCCCGCGTCGCGTTCGCGTCGTCGGCCTCTTCGGGTTCTGCGGGCTCGTCGACCTCGAGCGCAGGCAGCGCCCTGGTGCGTGAACCGATCTCCGGGTCGAGCGCCTCGAGACCGTCGCCTTCGAGGCTGATGCTGGGGCTCAGGCCCGCGAACTCTTCGTCGTCACCGGCGGCCTGGTAGTTCTGACCGGTCTGGTAGCCGCCGTCGTCCGCGTATTCCCCGGCGGTGTCGTAGTCCTCCTCGGGCCGCTTCGCGGGCACCTTCGCGCGAATCTTCGACTTGTAGGTGCGCTCGTTCTCGTTGAGCGGGTTCTTCACGCGCGCTTGCGTCGACTGGTCGCGCTCGGGATCTTCGTCGGCGGCGACCGGCCGCGGCACCCGCGCCTGCGTCTTGTTGGCGCGCTCCGGGTCGGCATCGGCGACGGGGTTTTGAACGCGCGCCTGCGTGCGATTCTCCCGTTCGGGATCGTCGTCGACGGCGCCGGTTCCTCGAGTGACTTTCCTGGGCGGAGGCATGCGTTTCAGGTCGAAAGACTAGCAGGTGACGTGAGAACCCGTTGTTAGTGTTCGCCGCATGCTGCCTATTCCGCTGTGCGAAAAGTTGTTGGCTGCCGCGATGGAACGCGGCGCCGACTTCGCAGAGGTGTACGCCGAGAGAAACGAGTTCACCGCCGTCACCCTCGAAGAAGACAAGGTGAAGAGCGCGCAGAACGGCCTGTCCCAGGGCGTCGGCGTCCGCGTCATTTCAGGGCCTCGCGTCGGCTATGCGTACTCCGACGATCTCGACGAAGAGGCGCTGCTGCGCGCTGCGCGAACGGCCGCGTTCATCGCCAACAGCAAGGGCAGTGACCGCAGCTTCAACGTGAGCCGCACGCCGCTGCCGACGTTCTACCGGTTGAACGATCACCTCGCGGCCGTCGACGTGGCCAGAAAGCGTGACCTCGTGGTGCGTGCCAACAAGGCCGCGCGCGCCTTCGACAAGCGCATCAAGCAGGTCACCGCGACGTACGCCGACTCGACCAAGCACGTCCTCATCGCGAACACCGAAGGCCGGCTCGCCGAAGACACGCAGGACATGTGCCGCATCTCCACGAGCGTGGTCGCGGAAGGCAAAGCGGGTGAACGCCGCACCGGCTCGTACGGCGGTGGTGGTCGCGTCGCATTCACGCACTTCGACACGTTCACCCCTGAATTGGTTGCACGTGAAGCCGCACGGCAGGCCGTCGCCGGGCTCGGCGCTGCCGACGCCGAAGCAGGTCAGCAGACCGTGGTGCTCGCGCCCGGCTGGAGCGGAATTCTGCTGCACGAAGCGGTCGGTCACGGGCTCGAGGCCGACTTCATCCGCAAGGGCACGTCGCTCTTCGCGGGCAAACTCGGTGAGAAGGTGGCCAGCGATCTGGTCACCGTCATCGACGACGGCACCGTCGCCAACGCGCGCGGGTCGATCAACGTCGACGACGAAGGCAACCCCGCTCAGTTCAAGGTGCTCATCGAGCGCGGCGAGCTGAAGGACTACATGTACGACTCCCTCAACGCGAAGCTGATGGGCAAGAAGTCCACCGGCAGCGGGCGCCGTGAATCGTTCAAGCACCTGCCGTTGCCGCGCATGACGAACACGTACCTGGCGCCCGGCGAAGACACGCCCGAAGACATCCTGCGCAGCGTCGACAAGGGCGTGTACTGCGCGAACTTCGGCGGCGGTCAGGTCGACATCACCAACGGCAACTTCGTGTTCGAGGTCAGCGAGGCCTACGAGATCAAGAAGGGCAAGCTGGGCCGGCCGCTCAAGGGCGTGACGCTGATCGGCGTCGGCCCCGAGGCGCTCAAAAAGGTCTCCCGAGTCGGCAACGATCCCAAACAGGACCCCGGCATGGGCACCTGCGGCAAAGACGGTCAGAGCGTGCCCGTGGGCGTCGGGCTCCCCACGCTGCGCATCGATGACATGACGGTCGGCGGCACCCGCGTCGGAGGCAAGCGATGAGCACCAACTACGAGACGCTGGCGAAGAAGATCGTGCAGCGCGCGCAGAAGAAGGGTGCGAAGGAAGCCGAGGCGTTCCTGCAGGTCGGTCGCAGCGCCGACGTTCGTGTCCGCGACGGTGAAATCGAAGACCTCACCCAGGCCACCAGCAAGGGCGTGGGCATTCGCGTGTTCGTGAAGAACCGCGTGGGCTTCGTGTGGACGAGCGATTTCGACAACGGCGCCCTCGACACCCTGATCGACCGCGCCATCGCGCTGGCCGAAATGTCGGCGCCCAACCCGCTCAACGGGCTCCCCGACAGGAAAGACCTCGGCAAGTTCCCCGACGTCGGGGAGCTCTTCGACAAGCGCGTCGCCGACCTGCCGCCTGACTGGAAGATCAAAGCGGCGATCGAAATGGAGAAGGTGGTTCGCGCCTTCGATCCACGCATCAAGACGATGGACTCGGTGGGGGCCGGTGAAGCGGTGAGCGAGGTGTATCTCGCGTCCAGCGCCGGCGTTCACGGCAGCTATGAAGGCACCAGCGTCTATCTGTATGCGTCACCGGTCGCCACCGACGGCACGCAGTTGCAGACCTCGTACTGGTACGACGCCAAACGCTTCTTCGAAGACCTCGACACGCCCGAGAACGTCGCGAAGAAGGCCGCCGCGCGTGCGGTGCGGTTGCTGGGCGCGAAGAAGGTGAAGTCGCAGAAGGTCCCCGTGATCTTCGACCCCACGATGGCCGCGGGCTTCGTCGCCAACATCACGCGCGCGATGAACGGCGACGCGGTGTTCAAGAAGTCGTCGTTCCTCGCCAACAAGCTCGGCCAGAAGATCGCTCCGGCGCACGTCACCATCGTCGATGACGGCCTCCGTTCACGGGGGCTCGCGACGTCTCCGTTCGACGGCGAAGGTGTGCCCACGCGCAAGACCAGCCTCGTCGAGAACGGGGTGCTCAAGGCGTTCCTCTACGACGCCTTCACCGCGCGCAAAGCGAAGACGCGCACCACCGGCAATGCGGCGCGCGGGTACCAGAGCCTCCCGGCCATCGGCGTGAACAACCTGGTGCTCGAGGCGGGCAGCAGGTCGCCGGAAGAGATCATCAGGGAAGTCCCCAACGGCCTCTACGTCACCGCGATGCTCGGTCACGGCGCCAACACCGTTACCGGCGAGTACTCACGTGGCGCGAACGGCCTGTGGATCGAAAATGGAGAGCTGACGAGGCCGGTTCAGGAGGTCACTGTCGCCGGCGCGCTGACGGACATGCTGCAGAACATCGACGCCGTCGGCTCGGACCTGCATTTCTACGGCTCCACCGGCGCGCCGACCATTCGCTTCAAGGAACTGACCGTTTCAGGAGAGTGAGCCATGGCGACGAAGAAGACGGTGAAGAAGACCCGCAAGCCGCGACGCAAGAAGGTCGAGGCGAAGTCAAAAGGTCTTGGTGCGAAGGAAACCGCCGTCTCGGTCGATGGGCTCGAGCTGGCCAGGCTCGTCGAAGAAGACGGCGGCACGATCGTCGGCAGCTACAAGGAGCCGCTCGGCGGCAAGCACGTGGTGCTCGCCACCCTGCCCATCGACAAGGTCGAGCCCACGCCGTACCAGCGCGATCGCAGTGAAGCGCACGTCAAGAAGCTCGCCGACGCGATGGAGCGTGTCGGCCGCTTCCTCGACCCCATCATCTCGGTGCGCAAAGACGGTAAGTACTGGACGCCCAACGGCAATCACCGGCTGGGCGCCGCCAGGCTGCTCGGCCTCAAGTCGATCGTCTCGCTCGTCATTCCCGAAGAAGACGTCGCGTTTCAGATTCTCGCGCTGAACACCGAGAAGGCGCACAACCTCAAGGAGCGTTCGCTCGAAGTGATCCGCATGGTGCGCGGCCTCGTCGGCGCCGACTCCGAGAAGAACGAGAGCGACTACATCGCGTTCCTCGAAGAGCCCCACTTCGCGACCTTCGGAGCGGTCTACGAGAAACGGCCGCGCTTCTCGGCGGGTGCGTACTCGCCCGTGGTGAAACGCCTCGAAGCGTTCCTCGAGGAGCCCATCGGTGAAGCGCTCAAGACGCGAGAAGCGCGCGCCGACCTTTTGTTGCAGTGGGATGACGAGGTCGCGCGCGTCATCGAAGCCCTCAAGGCGAAGGGCATGCAGTCGCCATATCTGCGGAATTACGTGGTCGCTCGCGTGAATTTCTTACGGTTCAAGAAAGACGGCGAGTTCGACTTCGACGAGACCGTGCAGAAGATGATCGACGCGACGAAGAAGATCGACCCGGCGAAGGTGAACAAAGAAGACCTCGCGAAGATGGGCGGCGGTGGAGGCGGCGGCGATTCCGAGGAGTGAAAGCGACGAAGCGCCCGGCAGTGATAGTGTCGGGTGATTCTGATCGCCGCTCCGAGGAATCCCATGCTGTCTCGCTCGTCGCTGTTGATCGCCGCGCTGGCTCTTGTCGGCGCGTGCGGAACTCCGAAGCCGTCTACGCCCCAACCCGTCGACGAGATCTGCGACAACCAGGTCGACGACAACGAAGACGGCAAGGTCGACTGCCAGGACCCCTCGTGCTTCGCGAACGCGCGCTGCCAGGTGCGCATGGAGCGTTGCGACAACGGCGTCGACGACAACGGCGACACGTTCGTCGACTGCGCTGATCCGCAGTGTGAAGGCAAGTTGTGCGCGTTCAATTCGTACTGCGCGGCGAGCGTGTGCGCGCGCGGTGGCGATGCGGGTACGAGCACCGGCGGCGGAACCGGGAATGGTCGTCCAGATGGCGGCGCTGGCGGCGGCACCGGCCGTGACGCTGGTACGGGCGGTGGCTCGGCGACTGGTGGCGGTTCTGCGACTGGCGGCGGCTCGGCGACTGGTGGCGGTTCGGCGACGGGCGGTGGTTCTGCAACGGGCGGCGGCTCGGCGACTGGCGGCGGTTCGGCGGCAGGCGGTGGCTCGGCGACTGGCGGCGGTTCTGCGACAGGCGGTGGTTCGGCGACTGGCGGTGGGTCGGCAACTGGCGGTGGGTCGGCGACCGGCGGTGGGTCGGCAACTGGCGGTGGGTCGGCGACCGGCGGTGGCGTCGGAACGACTGGCGGCGGCGTCGGCACCACGGGTGGCGGCGCGGCGACCGGCGGCGGCAGCGCGACCGGCGGCGGCACGGCGACCGGCGGCGGCAGCGCAACCGGCGGAGGCTCCGGCACCGACGGTGGCACGACAACCTGGAATTGCCCTGCGTCATGGCGCGGCGACGGCGACTGCGACTGTGGTTGCGGCTCGGTCGATCCGGACTGCGGGGGCGCGTCACGCGGCTACTGCCGCTACTGCGACACGGCGGGCTGCGACGACGCGACCTGCGAATACATCAACCCGACCAACAACGGCGTCTGCGTCGCGGCGCCCGCCGTGTGGACGTGCGATCCCGACTGGTACGACGAGTTGTTCTTCGGCGACTGCGACTGTGGGTGCGGAATCGTCGACCCCGACTGCTCCGACAGTGAGCGTGCGTCGTGCGACTACAACTTCTGCGGCGCGGGCAAGCAGCCGGGCGAGTACTACAACGCGGCCTGCGTGCCGTAAGTCGGGACTAATTGTGGCGCTGACGGGTTAAACAGCCCCCGTGAGCGCCACCGTTCTCGTCGTCGACGACGACCGAGCCAACCTCGACTCGGTCTGCCGCATCTTTCAGAAGGAAGGCGTCACCACGCTCAGCGCCAGCAACGGCCAGGAAGCGCTGGAACACCTGCGCAAGCCGGAGGTCGGCATCATCGTCACCGACCTCATGATGCCCGGGGTCGACGGTCAGGCGTTGTTGCGAGCGTCACGCGCCATGCGGCCTGACGTCGAGGTCGTGTTGATGACCGCCTACGCCACCGTCGAAACCGCGGTGGCTGCGATGCGCGAAGGTGCGTACGACTTCATCACCAAGCCGCTCAAGCGCCACTCGCTGGTGAAGGCCGTCCAGAAGGCCATGGAGAAGCAGGCGCTCGTCGCAGAGAACCGCGATCTGAAGGCGCAGCTGGCCGCGATCGGCACGCGGTCGCTCGTCGGTCAGGCGCCTGCGTTTCGCGCTTTCATGGATCTGCTGCGTCAGGCCGCTCCGACCACGGCGACGCTTCTTCTGCTCGGTGAGTCAGGCACCGGCAAAGAGCTGGCCGCGCGCTTCATTCACGAGTCGAGCCCGCGCGTGAAGGGCCCGTTCATCGCGGTGAACTGCGCGGCGTTGCCCGAGTCGCTCCTCGAGGCCGAGCTGTTCGGTCACGAGCGTGGCGCGTTCACCGGCGCCGTCGCCCGCAAGGAAGGCCGCTTCGAGCGCGCCAATGGCGGCACATTGTTCCTCGATGAAGTCGGCGAGATGAGCGCGTCGGCGCAGGTGAAGCTGCTGCGCGTGTTGCAGGAAGGCGAGCTCGAACGCCTGGGCGGCACGCAGACCATCAAGGTCGACACGCGCGTGGTCGCTGCGACGAACAAAGATCTGCAGCGCGAAGTGCAGGAGGGCCGCTTCCGCGAAGATCTCTACTTCCGGCTCAACGTGGTCGAAGTGCGCATTCCGTCGCTCGCCTCGCGCCGCGAAGACGTGCCGCTGCTCGCCGAACACTTCCTGCGTCGCTACGCCGCGAAGAACTCGAAGAACGTGCGCGGCTTCAGTGACGAAGCGCTGTCGGTGCTCGAGAACTACGCGTGGCCCGGCAACGTTCGCGAGCTGGAACACGCCGTTGAACGCGCGGTCGTGTTGTGCCGTAGCGAGACGGTCGAGCTCCACGATCTTCCAGAAGCGATTCGCCGGGGGCCGATCGGCTCGGCTTCGCAGATCATCATTCCCATCGGCACGCCCTTCGAAGAGATCGAGCGGCGCGTCATTCACGAGACGTTGCGTCACACGCGCGGCGACAAGAACCTCGCGGCACGCATGCTGGGCATCGCGGCGCGCACGATCTATCGAAAGCTCGCCGCCGAAGAAGGCGCCGCAGCCGCGACGCCTCCGCCGACAGAAACCCCTTAGCCCTCGAGAACGCGCGCGAGCTGTTCGACCCGCTCACGCAACGCGTTCTTGTCGGCGCGGTGGGGGTCCAACTCGAGCAGCCGCGACATGCGCTCGACGATCTCGCTGGCGAGCTCCACGTCTTTCGACTTCTCGGCCTCGTCGACCAACGTGAGCAGCGCGTTCTTCGCGTCTTCCACCTGCTCGTGCTCGAAGAGCGCGTCGATGGCGCTGATGCGCGTGAACGGCTCGGCCTCGGTGGCGATCTTTTGCAGCTTCACGAGCGCACCGTCGAGGTCACCCTTCGCGGCCTGAACCAGCGCGGCGGCCGTTCCCTCGCGAATCGGAATCAGCGTCTCTTCGATCTTCACGAAGCGGTCGGCGAATTCACCGTGCCCTTCGGTGGCGAGCGCCTCGGCCATCTCGTCGAACGGCTCCATCCACTCGCCCAGCGCGTAGAGCATCTCGTCGAGGAACTTCTCGCGCTGCGCACCGACCGGCAACTTCGCGAGGTAGTTCTCGACGACCTTGAAGCGCGTCTCCCGCGTTCCGTCGTCGGGCTTCTTGTCGAGCACGCGGTCCAGCTCGCCGAGCAGGTTCACCACCGCCAGCGAGAGGTCGGTGGGCGCGAACTCGTCGGGCTTCAGGCGGCGCCAGAGCTCTTCTGCCGCGGCCGCGGGAAACCGCGAGAACTGGCCTGTGCCCTTCCAGCCCTCGTGCCAGGTGCTCGCAATGGCGAGCGGGTACTCGCGCTTCGCCAGCTCGAGGAACTCGGCTTCCGTCACCGTCACGCCGTAGTGCGCGAGCGTGCCGAGAATCGCCGGCACCGAGTACATGTCGATGCCCTTCGTGTGCCAGCTCTTGTCGACGCGCTCGGCCGACATCAGTGGTGCCCGCCAGTGTGCGCGTGCGCGCGGTCGAGGCGCTCACGAACGGCGCGAACGAACTCAGGCTCACCACCGGCCTTCTGCACGAGGTGGCCGAGCAGGTGCGCGATGGAATCAGCGAGGCCCCACTTCTTGTCTTCGGCAGCGGCGTCGAACACGCCCAGCCCCAGCGTCTTCACCTTCTCGAGCTCCTCGAGCTGGAAGAGCGCGTCGAGCGCCGAGTAGCGCTGGTACACGTCACGACCCGCTTCACCGGCCCACTTCGAGAGGTCGCCGACCGCCGCTTCACGCTCGCCGGAGTGCGCGCGCACGATGGCCGTCATGCAGCCTTCACGATCGGTGAACAGCACCTCGTGCACGAGCGCGACCTTGAGCGCTTCGTCCTTCTTGCCGGCCTTCGCCAGGCGCTCGGGGAGCTCGTTGAACGTCTGGGCCCACGACTCGAGGAACGTCACCAGCTCGCGCAGAAACGCGTCGCGGCGGTCGCCTCTGGGCGGGAGGTTGGGAACGAGGGCGTCCCAGTGACCGAAGGCCCCGGCGAGGTTCGCGTCGTCGCGACCGGCGACCGCGCGCAGACCATTGGCGATCACGTCGAGGATCACGTGCGCGGTCTTCATGGGCGTCGGCTTCTCGGGGAGCAGCCGGTTGAAGAGCTCGTTGGCGGCCGCGTACGGGTACGGCGCGAACTGACCGGTGCCCTTCCACGTCGGCTTCCATTCAATCGCGAGATCGAGCGGGAACTTGTCGGCGGCGGTGGCCTTGAAGCCGGCCTCGTCGAGCTTCACGCCGTAGTGGTTCAGCGTGCCGATGATGGCTTCCGTGGAGTAGCCGGTGAGCCCCTTGTCCTTCCACTGCTTGTCGACGCGAGCGTTCATGGCCGCGCCTTAATCACGTTCAGCCACGAATTTCAGCGCTCGAAACGGCCGTGGCGGCCAGCGCCTGCAGTGAAGCGCGCAGCTCCGTCGCGGCCCTCTGATTCCAGCGTCTTCACCCCGTTCTCGAACTCGGCGCGGAGCGCGTCGGGAAGCTCGCGGTCGAACGCGTCGTAGGTGCTGCTCCGATCGGCGCGCATGCAGCGTTGAGGGAACGCAGCGAGCGCTTCGGCGAGCGTCTCGGCAGCGGCGCGCGCGGTGCCCTTCGGCACCACCCGGTTCACGAGCCCGAAGTGCAGCGCTTCGGCGGCGCTCACCGCACGCCCGGTGAGAATGAGGTCGAGCGCGCGCGACAGACCGATCAACCGCGGGAGCCGCACCGTCCCGCCGTCGATGAGCGGCACCCCCCAGCGGCGGCAGAACACGCCGAGCACCGCGTCTTCTTCCGCGACTCGCAGATCGCACCACGTCGCGAGCTCGAGGCCGCCCGCGACGGCGAACCCGGAGATCGCCGCGATGACCGGCTTGCTCGACACCACGCGGCTGAGGCCCATGGGCGCCGCGCCGTCGAGGTCGAGGCGATTCTGCCGCTCGGTGCCGATGGCCTTGAGGTCGGCGCCCGAACAGAACGTGCCGCCCTCACCGAAGAGCACGGCGACGCGCGCGTCAGCATCGGCTTCGAAGGCGTTGAAGGCCGAGAGCAGCGCGTCGGCGGTCGGCGCGTCGACCGCGTTCTTCGCCTCGGGCCGGTGCAACACGATGGTGGTGACCGCACCCTTCTTCTCGACGCGAACGCTCATTTCTTCCTCGGACGAATGCCGTCGAACACCAGGTCGAGGGTGCGACGGGTGCGGGCCTTCAGATCTCTGGCGCCCGGTTCGGCCAGAACGGTCGCGAACACCATGGCGAGGAGCGGAACGATGTCGCGCGCCGAGAGATCACCGCGCACCTCGCCCCGCTCCTGGGCGCGACCCAGCGCGACCGAGAGGGGCCGCGTCACCCGCGCCATCAACCCGGCGACTTCGGGTGACTGCGCGCGCGTGGCGAGCGCCGGCATCAACGCGCGGCACGAGAGACCTTCGTCGATGGTGGCCAGCAGCACGCGCTCGAACGCGCCAGGCGAGTCGGCTTCGCGCTCGATGGCCGCTTCGATGGAGCGGATGTTCTGCTCGAAGATCGCCGCGCTCAGCGAGTCGATGTCGGGAAAGTTGCGGTACAGCGTGGCGCGACCGACGCCCGCGCCACGGGCGACCGCGTCCATCGAGACCTCGTTCATGCTCGAACCGAACAGCGCGCGCGCCGCTTCGAGAATGCGGGCCCGGTTGCGTAACGCGTCGCTGCGGAGCACCGGTTCGCGCCTCGATGGACACATGCGTCGTCATATTGCCGACTGACGAAGCGGACACCACTGCTCACGCAACAGGTCAGCCGAATCGGCGCACTGGCGAAGCGCTTCGACGGGCAGCTCGCGGAGCGCGGGAAAGGCGCTGCGCACCGCAATGCCGGAGCGCTACGTTCGCGCGCCCATGGAAGATCGCATTCGCGCAGCGCTCGCTTCACACGGTGCCGAGCTCAAGCAGGTCAAGCCGCTGCACGGCGGCGCCTGCCAGGAGAACTTTCGCGTCGACATCGAGCTCGAAGGCAAGCCGCTGCGGCTCGCGTTGCGCAGTGATGCGCCGTCATCTCTTCCCGGCAGCATTCGTCGACGCGAAGAGTTTCAGGTCATCGAAGCCGCGGTTCGCGCTGGCGTGAAGACACCTGCTGCGCGCTGGCTGCACGATTCGCTGCTGCGCGATGGCGCGAGTGCCTATTTCCTCGACTGGGTACCCGGCGAAGCCATCGGTCGTCGCGTCGTCCGCAACCCGGAGCTGGAAGCTGCGCGACAGCAATTGCCCGAGTCGCTCGCGCAGACGCTGGCGCGGATTCACTCGGTGAAAGACGCGTTGCCATTCCCGAAGCCGCAGAGCCCCTCACTCGCTGCGCTCGAACAACTGCGCACCATGCTCGACGGCATTCCGGCGCCCTACCCCGCCATCGAGTACGCCATCGCGTGGCTGCAGGCGCACGCGCCCACGAATGAAGAAGTGGTGCTGGTGCACGGCGACTTCCGCACCGGCAACTTCATGGTCACGCCCGAGGGATTCGCGGCCCTGCTCGACTGGGAGTTCGCGCACCTTGGTTCGCCCTACGAAGATCTGGCGTGGGTGAGCGTGCGCGACTGGCGTTTCAATCGGCTCGATCAACCCGTCGGTGGTTTCGCGAAACGGGCACCGTTCTACGCCGCGTACGAACGCACGAGCGGCCGCACCGTCGACCTCGCACAGATCTTCTGGTGGGAAATCTGCGGCAACGTTCGCTGGGCCGTGGGCAGCCTGTATCAAGGCGAGCGCTACCTTTCGGGCCAGCAGCAAGACCTCGAGCTCATCGCCATCGCCCGCCGCAGTGTCGAAATGGAGTTCGAAGCGCTACGCTTGATTCAGCGGGGCCGGGTCGAGTGAGGACGGATGGTGTGGTTGGCTTTGGGTTTGGTGGTCAGTGGAGCCGTGAACGAAGCGCGTGAAGCACCTCGCCTTCGTGGAGCGATCGGGCTCGCGGGTGGCGTCGGGTATAGCTTTCGCGAACCAGCGTTGGGATTCGCGCCGGGCGTCACCTTCGACATCGGCGCGACCATCAACGATCGACAAGCCGTCGTGTTCCGTGGCGTGCTGACTTCGCTCTTCCTGAGCAACATCATCTCGCTCGGTGCGAGCTTTGAGACGCTGGTGGGAGAACACCTCGGGCTGTCGGTTGGCGGCGCGGTGGCAGTGATTGGCGGCGGTCTGGAAGCCCCCGCGGGGATCGCCGCGACCGTTCCAGTGCGGCTCTCGTATCTCTTCTTCTCACGGCCAGACGATCAGCTCGCGCGTCGTGGACTGGCGTTGTTCTTCGAACTCGCGCCCGGCGTGACGTTCGCTGGCGGTCAAGGCCGCGGAGGCGCGCGCCCGTTCGGTCCACCGCTCGCCGTCACCGCAGTTCTTGGACTTTCATACGTCTGGTGGTGACCACGTTCCCGCGCTGAAACACTGATTGCGGTGCCTGCACGCGGTCCAGACACGGACCGCAATGCTCACGACTTCCGCTCTCGTTCTCGCCCTTGCGGCTGCGCCGGCAGACGACGTTCGTCTTCGCGGCGGCATCGGGTTGACAGGTTCTGCAGGCTACAGCTTCAGCCCTTCCACTGCGGGTGCGTCGCCCGGTCTCGATGTCGAGATCGGCTTGACGATTCGCGACACCGTTGCGCTCGTGCTCCGTGCGACCGGCGGCACCATCATCGTCTCCAGCGCCATCGTCACCGACGCGGCCATCGAGTTCGCCCTCTCCGAGCGCTTCTACATCTCGGCAGGTCTGGGCCTCGGTTGGCTCGGGCCGCTGGGCGACAACAACGTGCCCATCGCCGTGAATCTGGTGGCGCCCGCACGCTTCTCGTGGCTCTTCGCGCGCAATGGGAATCGCTCCGGCTTCCAGGCCTTCTTCGAACTCGCGCCGGGCATCCGGCTCACCAACGTGACCGGGTCACCCGACGTGCCTGGCCCCAACCCGCCGGGCGTGCGGGCGCCGCTCATGGGTATCGCGACGCTCGGCGTCGGCTACGCATGGAAGTGATCGACTACTGTCCGCCGCATGCAAGACCGGCCCGATCACCCGACGCTCCTCGACGCGATTGCCACCTTCCTCATGGGCGACGTGGCGCCGAAACTCGAAGCCGACAAGGCGCTGCAGTTCCGGGTGTTGATCGCCGCGAACCTCGCGACCGTCGTGGCGAACGAGGCGCGGACGGCAAACACGCGCGCGTCCGCTGAGACCGAGCGGCTGGTGACGCTGCTGGGTCACCCGGGCTCTTTGGCTGACTTGAACGCCGAGCTCGCCAGGAAGCTGCGCGCCGGTGAAGCGCTCGACGCTGCGACGCTGGGCCACCTGCTGAAGACCGCGCGCGAGACGCTCGAGGTCACCAACCCGCGCTTCGAACTCGACTGACATCGACCGTCGAAGTGTCGGCCAGGCACTCGCAACGCCCGCGCGTTGAAAAACCGCCGCAGTTGTAGCCGGAGCGACCGCCTCGCCAGCGCGTACCGAACGCCCTCCGTTGGACTGACAAAATGGCACGCGGAGCGCACAAACGGGCGGGCAACCCGCCGGAACCACTGAAGAATCAGTGGCACTTGGCTTGCTATTCGCACTGTCCGTGGAAGTCCTCTTCAAGCGTCATTTCTGGGTCGTCCACCTCCTGTTCATGCTGGCGGTGGCCTGGCTCATCACGCGTACGGCCAACGCGTTCATCGAGGTGTCGCTGCTGCCGTTGCCCACGGGGCAGAGCAAGCGCGCCGCGCCGCTGCAGAAGCCGACGGCCATCACGTCGCTGAATCTCGAGCGGGTCGCCAAGGCGCTCGGCCTGCCGGTGCCCAAGCCCGAACCGAAGGTCGAAGAACCGACCGCGCCGGTGGTCGACATGAACGCGGCGCCGGTGCGCACCACGTTGCGGCTCAAGCTGCTCGGCACCCTGGTGAGCGAGAGCCTTCCCGAGTGGTCGGTGGCCAGCATTCAAGACGTCGTCACGCTGAAGACCGCCACGTACATGCCGGGCGACAAGATCCAGACCGCGGAGGTGCTCGAGATCGAGCGCGAGCGCGTGATCATCTTGAACAACAACCGCAAGGAGTTCATCGACGGCAGCGGTGAGGCCGGCGCGCCTCCGCCGATCCCGGTCGCGACGCCCGTGAAGGAAGCCGCGCCTCCGCCGGTTGCTCTCGGTACGGGCGTCAAGCAGCTCGGTGAGAACGACTACGAGATTCCGCGCGCGGAGATCGACAAGACGCTCGCGAACCTCAACGACGTCGCCATGCAGGCCCGCATCGTTCCGGCCTTCAAAGATGGAGTGGCGCAGGGCTTCAAGCTGTTCTCGATTCGCCCTGACTCCATCTATTCGAAGATCGGCATCCAGAACGGCGACGTGATCAAGCGCATCAACGGCTTCGATCTGAACAGTCCCGAAAAGGCCCTCGAGGTCTATTCGAAGCTCAAAGAGAGCGCGCGCATCGACATCGAAGTCGAACGTAACGGCGCCGCTGTCCGCAAGACCTACAACGTCAAGTGAAGCACCCACTCATGAACCGATCGATCGTCGCCCTGCTCGCTCTCGTACCGCTCGTGGCACTCGCGCAACCCGCGCCTGCTCCCGGTGCGACCATCGCGCCCAAGAAGCCGAGCTGCGAGGAGCAGCGCAGGAAGGGCCGCTACAACATCTATTTCGACAAGGTCGAGATCGAGAAGCTCGTGCAGACGGTGGCCGACGTCACCTGCCGCACGTTCATTCTTCCCGAGAACATCCGCGGCAAGATTTCGATCATCGGCCCTGAAAACGGCAAGGTCGAGGTGAACGCCGACCAGTTCTACGCCGCGTTCCTCGCCGCTTTGGATTCGAACTCCCTGTCTGTCTACGAGCAGGGGAAGTTCATGAAGATCATCGACAAGCAGCGGGCCAAGCAGTTCCCGATACCCACCATCACCGACCCTGATCAGCCGTACACCATGAACGAGCAGATGGTGACGCGCGTCTTCAAGGTGAAGAACGTCGAAATCGAGCAGCTGCGCGGCGTGCTGCAGCAGCTGGTCACGCCGTCGGGCGACACCATTCCGTTCCAGCCCGACACCATCATCATCAACGACCTCGGCTCGAACATGCACCGCCTCGAGCGCGTCATCGGCCAGCTCGATACGCGTTCGGCGAGCGACGAAATTCGCGTGATCCAGGTGCAGTACGCGACCGCGCAGGAGATCGCCGACAAGATCCAGAAGCTCTTCGAGAGCAAGGGCAACAAGCCGGGTCAGCGGCCGGGCATCGTGTCCACCCCGCCGCCGCCCGGTACGCCTCCGTCGCCTGCCGGTGGCGGTGACAAAGGGGAAGCGGGCGGCGCCGCGACGCTCTCGCAGATCATCCCCGACGAGCGCACCAACAAGCTCATCGTGATCGCCAGCCCCAGCGGCTTCGAGCGCATCCAGTCGCTGGTCCGCGAGATCGACATTCCGATCTCCGGCGAAGGCCGCATCAACGTCTACTACCTCGAGAACGCCAACGCCGAAGACGTGGCCGCCACGCTGCAGACGCTCGCGCAGGGCACGGCGAACCGCCCCAAGTCGGGTGGTCCGCCTCCGCCCGCGGGTGGCAAGCCCGCCGGTGCTGCGTCGGCCGAGCTGTTCGCCGGTGAAGTGAAGATCAGCGCCGACAAGGCCACCAACTCGCTGGTGATCATCGCCAGCCAGGCCGACTACCGCAGCCTGGTGCGCGTGGTGGAGCGCCTCGACATCCGCCGTCGCCAGGTCTTCGTCGAAGCGGTGATCATGGAAGTGAACCTCGACCGCAACTCCGACCTCGGCATCAACCTCCACGGTGGTCTGCCGGTGAGCAACGGTCAGGGCGGCACGATGCCGGTGTTCTTCGGCACCAAGTACGGCAGCTCGGGCCTGCCTCCGTCGCTGTCGCTGACCAACCTCGTGAGCATGAGCGGTTTCCTCGCCGGTCTTCAGGGCCCGACGATTCCCAACCTCACGGTCGGCGGCATTCAGATTCCCGCGTTCGGCATCGTGATCAACGCCATGCAGAAGTCGAGCGACGTCAACGTGCTCTCGACCCCGCACATCCTCACCACTGACAACGAAGAGGCCGAGATCACCGTCGGTCAGAACGTGCCCTTTCAGTCTGGTTTCTCGACCGGCGGTCTCGGTGGCCTCGGCGGTCTCGCGGGCATGGCCGGTGGCCTTGGCACCACGGGTCTGAACACCAGCGCGCTCGGTGGTCTGAGCGGGCTCGGCGGCCTCGGCGGTCTGGGCGGCACGCCCTTCGGCACCATTCAGCGTCAGAACGTCGACCTCAAGCTCAGCGTCAAGCCGCAGATCAACGAGAGCGACTACGTGCGCCTCGTCATCACCGAGCAGATCGAAGAGATCGCCTCGAGCGACCCGGTGCTCGGCCCGACGACCTCCAAGCGCAGCGCGAAGACCACCGTCGTCGCCAAGGATCAGGAGACCGTCGTCATCGGCGGCATCATGCAGGACCGCATGGTCGAGTCGGTGTCGAAGACCCCGATCCTCGGTGACATTCCGCTGCTGGGGAACCTCTTCCGCCAGCAGACGCGCCGCAAGGTGAAGACCAACCTGCTGCTGTTCCTCACCCCGTACATCATTCGTGACGGGTCGGACTTCCGCCGCATCTTCGAACGCAAGATGCGTGAACGTCAGGAGTTCGTGGAGCAGTTCTACGGCGCCACCACCGGCTACGACGTGGCCATCGACTTCGAGCGCAAGGCCGGCCCGCTCTCGCGCATGGGGCAGATCGTCGACAAGGAAATGAACAAGCTCGAGAACGGTGGCCCCGGCACCGGCAGCGAGAAGTTGATCACGCCCGGTGGCCCCGCGGCCGAGCCGCAGCTCCCCACCAGCAACGAGCCGGAGGCCACGCCGAACACCGGCACCGAACCCGTGCCTCCGCAGCCGCAGACCTCGCCCGCCCCGGCCGCCGAGGAGATCAACTGACATGAACGGCAGCGCCGACACGCAAGAGGGTTCGCTCACCGAGCAGACGCGGTTGGTCTCGCACGGCCCGGCGTACCTCTTCGGCCGACCGCTCGGAGAGATCCTCGTCGAGTCATTCGGCTTGCCGCGCGAGAAGCTCGACGAAGGTCTGGCCGCCCAGGTGGAAAAAGGCGGCCGCCTCGGTGAAGTGCTGATCGGCTTGAAGGCGGTCACCGAAGATCAGGTGACGCGCGCGCTCGCCGCGCAGCTCGACCTCGAATACGTCGATGTGATCTCCATCGACGACGTCGACGCCGAGCTGGTGAAGCTGGTGCCGATCAACTTCGCCAAGCAGGCGAAGTTCATTCCGCTCAAGCGCGAAGGTGACTTCATCGCCATCGCGGTCGCCGACCCGCTGGACACCGCGGTCGTCGACCACGCGCGCGCGCTGCTCAACGGTGAGGTGCTGGCGAAGATCAGCAAAGCCAGCACCATCATCGACGCGATCAACTCCGTCTACGACCGCGCCATCAACGAGGCGGACCAGGTCGTCAGCGAGATGGAGGCGCAGGACCTCGACGCCGCTGAAGCGGTGCTCGAAGACCAGCAGGACCTCCTCGATACCGGCGACGAAGCGCCGATCATCCGCCTGGTGAACTCGCTGTTGTTCCGTGCCGCGAAAGAGCGCGCCTCGGACATTCACATCGAGCCGATGGAGCGCGAGCTCGCGGTTCGTTTCCGCATCGACGGCGTGCTTCAGAACATCATCAAGCCGCCCAAGCGGTACCAGAACTCGATCATCAGCCGCGTGAAGATCATGGCGCAGCTGAACATCGCCGAGAAACGCCTGCCGCAAGACGGCCGCATCAAGATCAAGCTCGCCGGCCGCGACATCGACATTCGCGTGTCGACCATTCCCACCGTGCACGGCGAGAGCATCGTCATGCGTCTGCTCGACAAGAGCGCGACGCTGCTCGACCTCGGCGAAATCGGCATGAACCCCGACATCTTGAGGGACATGGACGAGCTGATTCGCCGCTCGCACGGCATCATTCTCGTCACCGGCCCCACGGGTTCAGGCAAGACCACCACGCTCTACGGCGCGCTCACCCGCATCAACACGCCGGAAGTGAAGATTCTCACCGTCGAAGATCCCGTTGAGTACCAGTTGAAGGGCATCAACCAGATGCCCTTGAACCCGCGCATCGGCCTGACCTTCGCGAGCGGTCTGCGCGCCTTCCTCCGACAAGACCCCGACATCATCATGGTCGGTGAGATCCGCGACAAAGAGACCGCGCAGATCGCCATCGAAGCCTCGCTCACCGGTCACCTCGTGTTCTCGACGGTGCACACCAACGACTCGGCCGGCGCCGTGACCCGTCTGGTCGAAATGGGCATCGAACCGTTCCTCGTGTCGTCGTCGCTCATGGCGGTGATGGCGCAGCGCCTGGTGCGCCGCGTCTGCAAGGAGTGCCGCGAGCCGTACAAGCCGACCGAAGAAGAGATCGCCAAGCTCGGCATGAGCATGGACCGCTTCCGCGCGCTCGGTGGTGACACCGTGTACCGCGCGAAGGGCTGCCCCACCTGCAACAAGGTCGGCTACCGCGGCCGCTCCGGCATCTACGAGCTGCTGATTCTCGATGACGACATCCGCCAGCTCATCTTGAAGAACGTCGACTCCGGCACGGTGAAGAAGAAGGCCATGGAGAAGGGCATGCTCACGCTGCTCGACGACGGTGCGTGGAAGGTGGCGCGCGGCGAGACGACCATCGCCGAAGTGCTCTCGGTCACGCAGGAGGACCTCTAAGCCGCCATGGCCGTCTTCGAATACAAAGGCCTCAACGCCACCGGGAAGAACGTCACGGGCCTCAAGGAAGCCGAGAGCCCGAAGGCGTTGCGCGCATTGCTGCGCAAAGACGGCATCTTCCTCACCGACGTGGTCGGCCAGGCCGAAGGAGGCATGAAGCCCGGCAAGGGCGGCAAGGCCGGCGCGAGCTCGGGCGGAGGTACCGAGATCAACTTCCGCAAGTTGGCCGGCGGCAGCATCAACACCGACGACATCGCGGTGATGACGCGCCAGCTGGCCACGCTGCTCAAGGCGGGCGTGTCGCTGGTCGACGCGCTGAGCGCGATGGTCGATCAGGTCGAGAAGGAGAAGTTGAAGCGCATCCTCTCCGACGTGAAGCAGCGCGTGAACGAAGGCTCGTCGCTCGGTGACGCGCTCAACACGCACGTGAAGATCTTCGGGCCGCTGTTCGTGAACATGATCCGCGCCGGTGAGAGCTCGGGCGCGCTCGACTCGGTGCTCCTGCGACTGGCCGAGTTCACCGAAGGTCAGGCCCGCCTGCGCCAGAAGATCGTGGGCACCATGATCTACCCGGCGATCATGCTCGTCATCGGCGGTGGCGTGCTCATCATGCTGATGACGGTCGTGGTGCCGAAGGTCACCAAGATCTTCGACGACATGAAGGTCAACCTGCCGTGGACCACGCGGTTGCTCATCGCGTCTTCCAACTTCCTGCAGGACTACTGGTTCTTCGTGGTGCCGGCGTTCATCGCCTCGGCGTTCTTCTTCTTCCGGTGGACAGGCTCTGAAAAGGGCAAGCCGGTATGGGACCGCCTGGTGCTGCGCTTCCCGGTGTTCGGGCCGCTGGTGCGTCAGCTGTCGGTCGCCCGCTTCGCGCGCACGCTGGCCACGCTGCTCAAGTCGGGCGTGCCGCTGCTCAACGCGCTCGACATCGTGAAGAACGTCATCACCAACACCACCATGTCGTCGGTGATCGACACCGCGCGCGACGCCATTCGTGAAGGTGAGAGCATCGCCAACCCGCTCAAGAAGTCGGGCGAGTTCCCGCCGCTCGTCTACCACATGGTCGGAATCGGAGAGCGCTCCGGCCAGTTGGAAGACATGCTGCTCAACGTCGCCGAGAGCTACGAGTCGAGCGTGAACGTGCGCATCGGCGCACTGACCGCGCTGCTCGAGCCCATGATGATCGTGCTCATGGGTGCGGTGATCGCCTTCGTGGCGTTCTCGATTCTCATGCCGATTCTCCAGATGAACTCGATGGTGCGCTGATGAACGCGAAGACCGCCGACACCCTGATTCAACGCCTGCTCACCGGCACCCTCATCACACTCGCAGCGTCGCTCGTCTGTGCCGCGCTGCTGCTCTACGTCTGAAAGGAACATGACCATGAAGAACGCCCTGCTCCGCCGCATGAACCGCCGCCGCCGCGGCATGACGCTCATCGAGATCATCGTCGTGATCACGATCCTCTCGCTGCTGATGGCCGCCGTCGGCATCGCCGTCATTCCGCAGCTCGATCAGGCCAAGGTCGACCGCGCGAAGATGGACATCCAGAACATCCAGAACGCGCTCAAGACCTACTACGCCAAGAAGGGCAACTACCCCGACACCGGCGCCGGGCTGAAGGCCGTGGTCGACGCGCAGATCCTCGAGAAGATGCCCACCGACCCGTGGGACCACGAGTACGTGTACCTGAACGAAGGCGGCAAGCCGGTCGTCATCTCGTACGGCAAGGACGGCACGCCCGGTGGTTCCGAAGGCGACGCCGACATCTCGTCGAAGGACCTCGGCAAGAAGTGATGCAGACCTCCGGCGACCAGAACACGGGGCTCTCCCCGTTCACCATCGCGGTGGCGCTCGGCGCTTCTGCGGGCGTGTGGCTGGTCGTCGACGTGCTGCGGCGGGTGCTCTCATGAGCACGCTCCGTTCACGCCGCGGCATGACGCTCATCGAGATCGTGGTCGCGCTGATGATCGTCGCCGTGCTGTTCGCCGCGGTGACCTTCGGGGTCGGCGCGCTCACCGGTGCCAAAGCCCAGGAAGCGTCGACCGAGCTCGCGGGCACCATTCGTGCGCTCTACGACACCGCCGCGTTGTCGGGCCGCACCTGCCGGCTGGTGTTCGACCTGCCCGAAGAGAAGAACGAAGAAGGCGCCGTGAAGTGGCGCGCCGAGTGCGCGAAGGGCGGCGTGACGGCGACGTCGAAGCGTGACGACGAGCTCAAAGAGCTGCGCGCGAAGACCAAAGACAAGGTGAAGGACGACAAGCGCTTCCGCCGCCTCGACGACGACTCGGCGCCCACGCTGCAACAGTTGCAGGAACAGGAAAAAGACCGCGTCGAAGAAGCCGCCAAGTTCTCGGACTTCTCGAGCGAAGACGTGGTCGAGAAGACGCTCCCGTCGAACGTGCGCGTCGAGGTGTGGACGCAGAAGCAGCGGCAACCGGCGAAGACCGGCACCGCGTACCTCTATTTCTTCCCGCAGGGCTACACCGAGCGCGCGCAGGTCTGGGTTCGCCAGGGCGACAACGCGTGGACGCTCACCATCTCGCCGCTGACCGGCAAGACCAAGATTCACGGCGAAGACCTCGAGGTGCCGCGCACATGAGAAAAATTCGCGCGTTCACCCTGCTGGAAGTCGTCGTCGCGATGTCGATTCTCGCGGTGTCGCTGGTGGCGGTGTTGGACATCAACTCCAACGCCGTCTACTCGCACGTGTACGCGAAGAAGCTCACCGTCGCGACGCTGCTGGCCCGCTCGAAGATGACCGACCTCGAGCAGAAGCTCTACGACGAGCCGCTGCCGTCCGATGACGACGAAGACGCGGGCGACTTCAGCAGCGAAGGCTGGCCGGGCTTCAAGTGGCGCGCGAAGATCATCGTGCCCAAGACCAATGGCCTCTCACCCGAGCAGCTGTTCGGCGCGTTGTTCGGCATTCCGCTGACCGGCGAAGGCGGCGCGGGGGCCGGTGGGGAGCCCACGTCGATGCTGCAGACGCTCATGGGCAGCAGCGGCGGCATCAGCAACAGCGCGCTCGCCAGTGCCAAGGGCGCTGCGCAGGGTCAGGCGGCTGGCGGCGGGCTCATGGGCATGCTCGGGCCGATGGCCGGCATGGCTCAGCAGCAGTTCACGCAGATGGTCGATCAGCTCCAGAAGTCGGTGCGTGAAGTGCACCTCACGGTGACGTGGAAGGAAGGCAAGATCACCGAGAGCATCGACCTGGTGACACACGTGGTGTCGATCGGCCCCGGCAGCGATCGCAACGGTGGCGCCGCCGCGGCCGCGGGTCAGACCAACGCCCAGAGCGGCGGCTTCGTGCGCCCCGACGGCACTGCGGCCCGCTCTCCGCGCGCGTGCCCCAGCGGCCAGGGCATGTGCGACGACGACGGTACGCAGCTCATGCAGGCCGCGCAGAACCAGCTCGCCAACCCGCTGGGCACCGGCAACCCGCTGATGAACCCCGGCTTCAACGCTCTTCGCGGAGGCATCGGCAAATGAGCACCCGCCGCGGCTTCACGCTGATGGAGGTCGTCATCGCCATCGCCATCACCGCGTTCATCGGCGTGGTGATCGGCGTGAGCTTCAACACCACCATCGCCAACAAGGAGATCATCGAGACGCAGTCGGAGCACTACCGCATGCTGCGCGCGGCGATGAACCGCATGACGCGGGAGATCTCCGCGGCCTACGTGAGCGATCGCTACGACCCCAAGCGCTACCGCGACGCCTACGACCGGCCCACCAACTTCGTGGGTACGCGCGACAAGCTGCTGTTCACCACGCTCGCGCACCAGCGCCTGTACGCCGACGCCAAAGAGTCGGACCAGATGATCGTCGAGTACCAGGTGAAGAACTCGCCCGACCCCAAGGCCAAGGGCCGCAACGATCTCGTGCGTCGCGAGAAGGTGATCCTCGAAGAGCGCATGGAGCGCGGCGGCAACGAAGACTCGTTGTTCGAAGGCGCCAAGAAGATCGAGTTCCAGTACTGGAACAGCGAGCGCAAGCAGTGGGAAGACGAGTGGGACACGCGGCGCGCGGAGCGGAAGACGATACTCCCCACGCGCGTGAAGATCACGCTCATCGCGAACGACGAGAACGGCAAAGAGGTCAAGTACACGACCCAGGCGCGCATCATGTTGAACACCGAGTTCCCGAGGTTCTGATGAAGACCCGGCGCGCAAAGAGTTCAGAACGTGGCGTGGCCATGCTGCTGGTGCTGGTCGGCATCGCCGTGCTCGCGCTGGTGGCCAACGAGATCCGCTACAACTCCGTCGTCGAGCTGCGCCTGGCCACCAACCAGCGTGACGAACTGCGCGCGCACTACCTCGCCAAGTCGGGCATCGGCCTGTCGCGCCTGATGCTGCGGTTCCAGAAGCAGCTCGACTCGATTCAGATCCCGAACATCAGCGGCATGCTGCAGGGCCTCACTGGCGCGTTGACCGGGCAGACCGGCCAGACCGGCGCGGCGGGCGCCAACCCGCTCGCCGGCGGCGGCGGCAGCATGTCGATTCAGCTCTGGCGCATGGCGAAGATCGACTGCCACATGCTCGAGCAGATGGTGCCGGAGCTCGACGAGAAGGGTCAGGCCATCGCAGGGTCGATCAAGAACAAGAAGTTCGACTTCGACGACGAGAACCCCGAGCTGGCGGCCGCGCAGACCAACCGTCGCTTCGGCAGCTTCTCGGGCTGCTTCGAATCGAAGCTCACCGACGAAGAAGAGCGCATCAACCTCGCCAAGCTCGACGCGCCGCAGGGCACGTCGGCAGGTCTGCTGCTGCAGCTCATCAACACGCTGACCGACAAGAAGTACGAGTTTCTCTTCGAGAAGGAAGACAGCAACCGCGTGAAGGTCACGCCCGACGAGCTGATCGTCAACATGCGCGACTGGATCGACGAAGACGAGACCGGCACCACGCTCAACATCACCGGCACCGGCGACCCGTTTCAGAAGGGCTTCTCGGACGAGAACGGTGGCTACGTGAAGTACGACCCGCAGTACCGCGCCAAGAACGCCCGCTTCGACAGCCTCGACGAGCTGTTCATGGTGCACGGCGTGAACGACCGGTTCATGGCGGCGTTCAAAGAGAAGTTCACGGTGTACCCCGACGTGAACTCGCGCCTGAACATCAACACCGACGACCCGATGCTCCTCGAGGTCGCGATTCGTTCGGTGGCCGACCCGCTGCGCCCCGACCCGCGCCTGGCCGACCCCATCTTCATGGACACGCTCATCAAGAAGATCCGCGCGGCGAGGATCTTCGCGCTCTTCGGCATGAGCACGGCCGACTTCGTCAACATCATCGCGGCCTCGGGCATCCCCGTGAACGCCGCGATTCAGAACAACGTGCAGGGCAACCGTTTCATCGGCGACAAGAGCATGACCTACCGAATCAGCGTCACCGGTTCGGCGGGCGACGTCACGCGCACCATCACCGCGGTGGTGCGGCTCGACGACACGCTCGGTCGCCTCGTCTACTGGAGAGAGGAATAACCATGGCCCGCGTACTCGGCCTCGATCTCGGCAGTCATTCCGTGAAGGCCGTCATCGTCGAATCGGCCTACCGCGGCGGCGCTGCGGTCAAAGGCGTCTTCACCGTGCCCGTTCCCACAGAGGGCGAGAAAGCCGACCGCCTCAAGGCGGCGCTCGGTGCACTCGCCGCCCAGGGCCCGCAGGCCGACTCGGTGGTGACGTCGCTGCCCGGCACGGGCCTGGCCACGCACCCCATTTCGCTGCCGTTCTCCGACCCCAGGAAGATCGAGTCGACGCTCGCCTTCGAGGTCGAGAGCCAGCTGCCGTACGATCTCGACGAGGCGGTGTTCGATCACCAGCTCTCACAGGGCGACGCCAACGGCGCGCAGCTGCTGGTCGGTGTCGCCAAGAAGACCGAGCTCGCGCCGGTGTTGGCCGCGCTCGCCGAAGCGAAGCTCGACCCGCGCATCGTCACGCACGCGGGGCTGGTCTACCAGAACGTGCTCGGCACCCTGCCCGTCACGCTCGTCGACCCTGGCGCGGCCATCGTGGTGCTCGATCTCGGTCACGAGCGCTGCAGCCTCGCCATTGGCCGGCCCGGTGGCGCCGTGGAGTACGCGCGCACCTTCGCGGGTGGTGGCGCCGCGCTGACGCGTGCGCTCGCCAACGAGTTCAAGATTCCCAACGCCGACGCCGAAGCGTGGAAGGAACAACACGGCGCGGTCGGCCACGAAGTGGTCGGCGTGGAAGCTGAGCGCGCCGCCGGAGCCTTCATGCGCGCGTTGCAGCCGGTGCTCCGCGACCTGCGCTCCACCATCAAGGCGTACGTCGCACGCACGAAGAACCCCGTCGGGCTGGTGCTGCTGTGCGGTGGCACTTCACTGCTCAAGGGGCTGCCTGAGCAGCTCGCCGGCGATCTCGGCGTACCCACGCGGCTGCTCGACCTGCCCGCCGAGCTGCCGACGCCCGCGCTGGCGCAGAGCTATGCGCTCGCCCTGCGCGGTGGTGCCACCGGTACGAAGGCGCCGCGCTTCAACCTGCGTCGCGGTGAGTTCGCGTTCAAGAGCGACTTTGATTTTGCCGGTGACAAGATCGGCCAGATCGCCGCGTTCGCCGCCATTCTCTTCGTGCTCATGATCGCCAGCGGCATCGTGCGCAACTCGGTGCTCACGCGCCGCGAGAAGCAGGTCGACGCGGTGCTGTGCGACATCACCACGCGCATTCTGGGCAAATGCGAGAAGGACTTCACCATCGCCACTTCGATGTTGAAGGGCCAGGAGAGCCCCGCGGCCGGCATTCCCAACCGGTCCGCGGCCACGCTGCTGGCCGAACTCACCGCGCACGTGCCGCCCGACATGGACGTCACCTTCGATCAGCTGGTCATCGACCTCGACCGCATCTCGCTGCGGTGCGAGACGGCCACCTCGAAGAACCTCGAAGAGCTGATGACCGCGCTCAAGACCTACAAGTGCTTCAAGGAAATCAACGAGGGCAAGGTCGAGAAGTCGAAGGACGGCTCCAAGGTCTCGAGCCGCCTCGACATTCAGGTCGAGTGCCCTGACGACGGCGAAGGGAACAAGGGATGAGCGCCATCACCGATCTGCAGACGCGGGTTCAGCAGCAGCTCGCCACGCTCTCCTCACGCGAGAAGAAGATGCTCGGCGGCGCGCTCGCGGCCGTGGGCGTGTTCGTCGTGTTCATGGTGATCTTCAGCTTCGGCAACACCGCCGACAAGATTCGCGATCGCACCAGCAAGAAGATCGTTCAACTCGAAGAGGTGCAGACGCTCGCCGCCGGCTACCGCGAAGCGAAGGCCAGGCAGGACGCGCTCGAGAACCAGCTGCGCCTGTCGAACATCCGCCTCGTCAGCTACCTCGAAGACAAGGCCAAGCCCGCGGGCATCGATCTGCCGTCGATCAACCCCAAGGCCGACGTTCCGCTCGAAGGTTCGAAGATCGTCGAGAGCAGCGTCGAGGTGACGTTGACCGACGTGAAGTTGAACCGGCTCCTCGACTTCCTCCAGTCGGTGGAAGCGGGCCCCGGCATCGTCAAAGTGAAGTACCTGCGCATGGAGCCCCGACCCGCGCAGGAGACCGTCACCGCGTGGCTCACCATCGCCACCTACAAGTTGAAGTGAGCCATGGCTGAGAAGAAGACCGCACTCTGGAAGCGCATCGTCGGGTACTCGCTCTTCAGCATCTTCGCGCTGGTGCTGATGTTCTTCGTGACCTTCCCCTACACCGCGCTCAAGGACCGCATCCGGCTCGAGGCCGACAACGCGGGGTATTTCCTTCGCATCGGGTCGATGGGCCCGGGCCTGTTCGCCATTCGCGCCAGCGACGTGAACGTCAGCAAGAAGTCCGACGCCGACCCGCCGCCGGAAGCGCTGAAGATCGACTCGCTGAGCATCGGGCCGTCGCTCTTCCCTCCCGGCTTGAAGGTGAAGGCCAACATGTTCGACGGCACCGTGGTGGCGCGCGTGTCGGGCTTCGGCAGCTCGCGTGTGCAGTTCGACGCTGATGGCATCGACCTCGCCAGGGGCAACTTGAAGGGCTTCTCGGGCGTCGATTTCGCGGGAACCGTCGACGCGCACCTCGACCTGACGATTCCGCGCACGGCGGCGGCGCCAAACGCGCCGGCTGAACCCGACCTGTCGCAGGCCTCGGGCAGCATCACGCTCACCACCTCGAACCTGGCGATCAACGGCGGCACCGCGAACATCACCATTCCGCAGTTCGGCCCGGAGCCCACGCCGGTCGATCTGCCGAAGATCGTGATCGGCGACATGAGCGGCAAGGTGAAGATCGAGAAGGGCGCGACGACCATCGAAGAGTTCAAGTCGAAGAGCAGCGATCTCGAGTTGAACCTCTCGGGCACCATCAAGCTCGCCAAGAAGCTCGACTACTGCGAACCGAACCTCGAGCTGCGCGTGAAGCCCGACCCGGAGTTCCAGAAGCGCCTCGGGCTGCTCGGCAGCGCGTTGTCGATGATCGGCAGCGACCCGAAAGATCCCACCTGGCGCATGGGCCGCGTGACCGGCTACCTCGGTCGCCCGCAGTTCCGCTGATCAACGCGTGGCGGCGGGCCGCTCCACGGGCCCGTCATCATGCTGTTCGAGCAGCACCACCGACAGTGAGCGCCCCTGCTTTTTTGCCAGCACGCGAACGGCGCGCTCGGCCCGAATGAAGGTGCCGGGCTCGCGCTCCACCCAGCCGCCCGACGGCAACACCGAGCGGTAGAAGTCGATGACCTCGGCTTCGGTCGCCTCGGCGCGGAAACTCAGCGCGGTAGCGAGCTCCACGTCGAAGGTGGTGACGCTGCTGGCGCCGGGGAAAACGGGGAGCCCGTTCGCGCTCGCCGGCTTGCGGTGACCGAGGTCGGCGGCGCCCAACACCAGCGTCGTGGTGCCGTCTTTCTCGGGCCAGCCGTAGACCAGAAAGCTGATCATGTGGGTGTCGTCGAGCGCGACGAGCCGCGGCAACTTGAGCCCGGGCAACCGACCCATGCGCGCCGGAATGAAGTAGCCCGCCTCCGCGAAGCGCGCTGTGTAGTGGAGCAGCAGGCGGTCCAGCTCCCACGAAGAGTGCGCCAGGTACATCTTCAGCGGCAGGCCGCTGCGCTCCATCTTCTGACCGACCGGAACCACTTCGAGCAGGCCGGGGACGTCCCACGTGAAGGGCGCGGGTGTGACTCCAGCATCGGGCGCGGCGGTCAGCGCCAGCGCCAGCAACAGCGACGTCACTGGCAGCCGCCCTTGCCCAGGAAGCAGTCGTGACCGGTGTTGGTCTTCGGAACCATGCCCAGGCCACCCCCGCCGGTGAAGAACTCGCCTTTGCCTTCACCGCCGACGGTCTGTTGCATGCCCGACTCTTCGCCCGAGAAGCTGAAGAAGTAGTCGGCCGGCGCGATGGGCGCTGCGCCCGCGAACGTCGCCGCCAGAGCAGGGCCTGCGCCCGACGGTGGCGCGTACATGGTGCGCACCATCGCCTTGTACGGCGAGTTCGCGCAGTCGAGTTTGCACTCGCGGGTCTCGTCGTTGGCGAGCCCCCAGTCGTTGGTCAGCAACGCAAGGCGGCCGCGACACGCGCCGCTCACCGGGAGCCCCATTCCGCAGACCTTCATGGGGTCCGCGCGAATCATGCTCTCCTTGAAGAAGCCGCCCTCGGACTCCTGAACGAAGCGCTCGGGAATTCGAATCGCCCGCACCTGCGCTTCGGAGCGGCACGAGAGGCCGCCGACGTCGAGCAGCAGGTCGTCTGCCGTGGCGGTCGCCGCGAAGTTGAAGCCGTCGTCGGGCCGGCAGTCGACGCTCACGCGACTGCCTCGGGTCAAAGCGCGCGTCACCACCGTCGTCGAGTTGCCGTTTCGCACGCCATCGAAGTCTCGATAGCGGCGCTGGGCGCGGGCCGAGACGCCGGTGGTGTCGTCCATGGTGCGCGAGAAGGGACGCGCATCGGTCGAGCCGTTCTCACCACGCGACTGCACGCGCCGCAGCGAGGCGTCCCAGATGGCGAAGGTCTCGGCCTCCTGCACCTTGAGCGAGAGCTGCGCGTACTCGGCGAGGTGAATGCCGACCAGCAGCACCGCCACGAAGACGAGCGAGCCCAGCGCGAGCTCGACGGTGGCTTGACCGCGCCTCATCGCAGCGCCTCGTAGCCGGCTCCACGCAGCGCGTTCCACGCGTCGCGCTGCCATTTGTAGTCCTGCCCCGACAACGCCCGGCCGAGGTCTCTCGGGTCGTTGTCGACGTCGATCGGCACCAGCGTGGCGCGCCAGAAGGGGTTGAGCAGATTGGGGAACTCGTCCCAGTGATTTCGCCGGTGGTAGTACGCGATGCCCGTCGACACCGCCGTCTGCCGCGAGATGTTGAGGTTGTTGCTGCCACGCGTGTGGAGCTTCCGGCCGCGGCCGTCCCACTCCGCCGCGTCGCCGGTCGCGCTGAAGGGGAACTTGAAATGCAGCTCCCACGGAAAGCGCCGGTCGGGGCGGTTGAGATCGCGCTGCAGCGCGACCAGCACCTTGGGCTGCCCCCAGGCGTCGGCCGCACTGTCGTTGTTGGGCTGGAACCCCAGCGTGCGCACCCACACCGACGGGCACAACGGCGTGCAGTCACCCATGGTGTGATCGGTGCGGGCATCGCCTTCGCCGCGTTCGCCGCCGGTGACGCCCCACATGTGCTGATCGCTGGTGTCGAGCAGATGCGTGGAGCGCACGAACGACATCGCTTCGACCGCGTCGCTCCGGCAGCTCCCGGCCACGAGGGTGAACGTGCCGTAGTCGTCACCCCAGGCGATCTCGCCGCTCGGCGCCGCGCCGTGATTCTGGCTCGACGCCCAATAGGCGCTGCCCATCTTCGTCGATTCGACTCGAATGCTCCCGTAATCCGCGTCGGCGCGCGCCAGCTCCGCCGCGAGGCGGGGCGGCACCGCGCTGCGCCCGGTGAGAAACGCCGAACCGCGCGTGCCCATGGCGGCGTCGAGCATCACGTCGCTCCAGGTGCCGCGAAGACACAGCCCCGTCCCACCCGGTGGGAGACCGTCGAGCGAAGGCGTGCCCGTGGCGCCGTAGTCGCAGTCCATCTCCTGGCGCGTGAGCTCGGCGGCGGTGTTGGGGTCCTGGCCGGCGCCAGTGTCGACGACGCTGATGTCGTCCTGCCCGGCCTCGCGCAGAATGTGTTTGGTCACGCGCTGCGAGCCGACGGCCTTGTACAGCTTGTCCTGCAGGTCGCCGTCGACGCTCGAAATGCCGTCGCTCAGCTCGCTGCGGAGCCCGGCGATGGCGCTCTGAATGGCGCGCGATTCCTTGCCGGCGGCTTCGTCTGCGGCTTCGAAGCCGGCGCGATACTGATCGTCCACGAAGTTGCCCACGCGGCCCTTGAAGTTGCCGAGATCGCGCTTGACCTGCGCACCATTCGGCAGTCGCGCCACGCAGCTCGACTCGGCGAGTTGATCGGCCGCCGTCGCGCTCGCCATCTTCACGCCGCGCGCGTAGGTGGTCCACGAGATCAGCGACTGATCAGCGGCCTGGGCGACCCAGTACGAGACCTCGAGGCGATTGATCAACGCGGCGTTGTTGTACGCGCGCGCCGTCATCACCGCGTTCGAGAACGCTGCGGCATCGGCGAGGTTCTGCAGCTCCTGCTTCTGACGAACGCGCAGCCCCAGGCCGATGGTCATGGTGACCATCAAGGTGAGGAACAACATCGTGAGCGCGAGCAACACGAGGTTCTGACCGCGGGGCGCTCTCATGGCGTGGGCTCGCAGTGCTGCCGGCGGAAGTTGGCGCGCCGGGGCGGGGTCATCATGCGCATGGCCGCCGTACCCACCACGGGGAAGACGTACTGCTCGGCGTTGAAGCGCCGCATGAACTCGGAGCGGAACCCGTCGAGCGATCGTGCACCGGCCTGCGTCCACCGGGCGCGTTGCGCGGGCATCAGCGGGTTCTGGTGCGTGTAGTCGCCGAGCCCGAAGTACGCCCGGTACATGGTGGCCATCACCCAGTTGGCGAAGGGAATGCGCAGCGGGTACCAGTACACGACGCGCACCTCGAGCGTGTAGCCGTCAGAGTCGGGATCGTCGAAGTCGTCTTCGGACGCGTCGCGCACCTGACGCATGGTCGGAGACTCACGGTAGAGCCAGACGATCGACCCGTCGTGCGGGTCGTCGAGCGCGGCGTCGTAGCGATTGTTGTCGGGCTTGTTGCGCGTGCGCGCCGCGAACGCGTTGGCGAGCTTCTCTGACGGCGACGCGCCGGGCGTGCCGTCGCCCAGATACGTGGTGAAGCTCGGCAACAACGCGAGGATCGACGCCTGTGTCATCGCTTCGCAGTCGGCGTGCCGCACCGAGCCCACGCGCACCGCCGAGTAGGCCGCGTGCTCCGCGAAGATGCGGCCCTGCAGGAGCATGAAGAGCTGCAGGGTCCCGAGCACCATGAACAGCGTCAGCGGCATGGTGAGCGCCGTCTCGACTGCGGCCTGGCCGCGCTCACGTGTGTTCCCCACCGCGCGAATTGTGGAGTCTTCCGCGCCGCGACTCCATCGGACGCTCAGACGCGCCAACCGTGTGCGCGTTGGTACGTTCGGACACCCCGTGGTAGGTGCGCCGCCATGCCAGAGCTCGTGTTCTTCCGCCGAGGGGAGGAAGTACTTCGGCTGTCGTTGGGTGATGAGAGAGTGGTGCTGGGGCGTGGAGATCGCTGCGACGTGGTGATCCCCGACCCGGAAGTCTCGCGTCAGCATGTCGCGCTCCACCTCGAAGATGGTCGCTGCGTGCTGCAGGACTTGTCGGGCAAAGGCACGGAGGTCGCCGGCAAACGAATCACGCACGGTGATGTGCCTGATGGTGGCGACATCTCGCTGGGGCAATGGCGCGCGATCTTCCGCGCGACCGGGCGTGGCGACGACGCGATGGCCACCGAGCTCGGCCCGCGCACCGAACTCCTCGCCAGCGCCGAGGCGACCGACAGCCCGAAGCTCCCCGCACAGGTGCGACTGCGCACCAACGGCCAGGAGACCACGCACAAGCTGCAGACCGAGTCGTTCACTGCCGGCAAGGATGCCGGAAATGACCTCGTGCTGAACCAGCGTTTCGTATCGAGCCGTCACCTCAAAGTGACGCGTCACCACAATCGCTTCACGGTGAGCGATCAGCGGTCGACCAACGGCACGTGGATCAACAACGTGCGCATCTTCGAGGCCGACGTTCCGTTCTACACGACGCTGCGCGTCGGCGAGGGCGAGCTGATCATCGAGCCCGCGCTCAGCAAGGTCACCGCGCCCATCGAGACGGGCACCTATGGGCTCATCGGTGTCGATCAATCGATCAAGAGCCTCATCGAGCTCATCGATCGCGTGGCGCCCTCGATGGCGGCCGTCGCGATCTTCGGCGAATCAGGCACCGGCAAGGAGCTCGTGGCGCGCGCCATTCACTCGCAGAGCAATCGCGCCGAGAACACCTTCATTCCCGTGAACTGCGCGGCCATCAGCAAGGAGCTCATCGAGAGCGAGCTGTTCGGTCACGAGAAGGGCTCGTTCACCGGCGCCACGAATGCGCGCAAAGGCGCGTTCGAAGAAGCCGACGGCGGCACCATCTTCCTCGACGAAATCGGCGAGCTGCCGTTGGACCTGCAGGCCAAGCTGCTGCGCGCGCTCGAGAGCGGCGAAATCAAACGCGTCGGCGCGCCCCGCCCCACCACCGTCGACACGCGCGTAGTGGCCGCGACCAACCGCGACCTGCTGGCGATGGCGCGCGAAGGCAAGTTCCGCGAAGACCTCTATTACCGGTTGTGCGTCATCCCGCTCTCGCTGCCGCCGCTGCGCAGCCGCCCCGGCGACATCCGCTTGATCGCCGAACACTTCGTGCGCACCTACGCGCCGCGAGGTCAGCGCGTGGTGCTGCTGCCGGCGGCGGTCGCCGCGCTCGAGTCGCACCCGTGGCCAGGCAACATTCGCGAGCTGCGCAACGTGATTCATCGCGCGCTGTTGCTCCGCAGAGGCCCCAACATCGACGCCGGAGATCTCAAGTTCGACGCGGTGCCCGATCGCCCGATGGTCTCTGCGTCAGGGGGTCTCGAGCACCAGCCCGGCATGTCTCTGGAGGCCCAGCTGCAGCGCGCCGAACGGCTCATCGTCGAGAGCGCGATCAAGCGGCTGCAGGGAAACAAAGAGGCTGCGGCCCGCGAGCTCGTGGTCTCGCGTTCCACGCTCTTCAAGCGCTTGAAGGAGTGGGGCCTGACCTCGAACGACGAGTGATTCCGGCAGCTTCCAGCTCGTAGATCGCAATTGAAGGTGGCGCGTTTGAAGTTCCATGACCGCGCTGCCACCGATGAACGAGCTGTATCAGCAGCACCGCCGCCGCGCCCTTGCCATCGCCCGCCGCATTCTCCGCGACGCCGACGAGGCAGAAGACGTGGTGCAGGAGGTCTTCACGCGGCTGTTCAGCCAGAACGTCCGCTTCGACGGCAAGGCGGCGTACACCACGTGGCTTCACCGCATTCTGGTGAACTCGTCGATCAACTCGCTGCGCGCCAGGAAGCGTCGCGGCCGCCTCGAGAGCACCGTGGGCGGCGCCGAAGACCCCGAGGAGATCGCCGTCGGCAACCAGCAGCACGCGCTGTTTCTCGAGGCGCTCGAACATCTGTCTGAGCAGCACCGCATGGTGGTGACGCTGCGCGATCTCCGCGGCTATTCGTACCCGGAGATCGCGCGCATGCTGAACCTGCCGGAGGGCACCGTGAAGAGCTCGCTCAACCGGGGCCGCACGCGCTTGATGGCGCGCATGAAGACCGCAGACGAGCCGGCCGATCAGTCTTCTTTCTGACCGACGAACTGGTCGCTCTTCTCTTTGAAGAGCACGTTGAACGTCGTGAGTGAGCCGTAGGTGCGCGTGACGTACTGCTGCATCTCGACCTTCTCGGCGTCGGTCAGCCTGGGGTGACCGTTGATCTTCTGCTCGAGCGTGCGCAGACGATCACGAACCATCACCACCTTGTGAAACAGCGACTCGATGGGGATGTCCTTCGGCTGCAGCGAGGCGTCAGCGGGAATGAGGCGGAGCGTGCCGCCTTCCCATTTGCCGGCCAGCGGCACGTCGGCGAGGCCCGAGGCTTCGAGGAACAGCTCCATCAGTTCGGCGCGCGTCATGGTGTCTCCTTCGAAATCGACGGTGGCGTTGGGGTCGGTGGGCGGTCGTCGCACGACGGGCGAGACCGACTGAAGTGCGCGCGGTCGCTTCGCAGGTTCGGGGGCGGTGACCGTCACTTCGCCACGCGGTGCGAACACGTTGCAGATCGGCGCAGAAGGCACGAACAAGCCGCGGTTGGGCTGCATTCGGCAGTTACCGACCCAGCCCTTGGCGCCCTCGATCGAGTGCGGCCGCCAGAGTTTGCAGTTGCCACAGACGCGCGCGTCGGGCGCGAACGTCGGTAACGGCAAAGCGTCGTCGCTCACGGCCTGAAGTCGTAGGCGCGCCGCCCTTGTGTTTCAACCATTCATTGGATAGGCGCGGGCCCCGCTATGGCGACCATCCCGTTGGAACGAATCCGCAACATCGGTATCTCCGCTCACATCGACTCGGGCAAGACGACGCTGACCGAGCGCATCCTGTTCTACACGGGCAAGATCCGTGAGATCCACGAGGTGCGCGGCAAGGACGGCGTCGGCGCCACCATGGACTCGATGGACCTCGAGCGTGAGAAGGGCATCACGATCCAGTCCGCCGCGACCTACGCGATCTGGAACGGCTCGCAGTCGCAGCTCGAAGACCACAACATCAACATCATCGACACGCCTGGACACGTCGACTTCACCATCGAAGTCGAGCGCTCGCTCCGCGTGCTCGACGGCGCGATCCTCGTGCTCGACTCGGTCGCCGGCGTTCAGTCGCAGTCGATCACCGTCGACCGTCAGATGAAGCGGTACGGCGTTCCCCGCATCTGTTTCGTCAACAAGATGGACCGCGCGGGCGCGAACTACCTCCGCTGCGCCGACATGCTGAAGGAAAAGCTCGGCCACCACTCGGTTCCGATTCAGGTGAACATGGGCGCCGAGGACAAGTTCCAGGGCGTCATCGACCCCATCTACGGCAAGGCCTACTTCTTCGACGGCGAGAAGGGCGAGAACGTTCGCTCGGAAGCCGTGCCCGCAGAGTACGCAGACGAGACCAAGGCGCGCCGTGAACAGATCATCGAACTGGTCTCGGAAGTCGACGACCAGCTCGCCGAGAAGTTCCTCGGTGGCGAAGAGATCGCCCCGGCCGAGATCGTCGCCGCCATCCGCCGCGCGACCATCGCGCTCAAGATGACGCCGGTGATGTGCGGCTCGGCGTACAAGAACAAGGGCGTTCAGGTCCTCCTCGACATGGTGTGCGCGCTCCTGCCCTCGCCTCCGGAAGTCGAGAACATCGCGCTCGACCAGCGCAACGCCGAAGCCAAGGTCGTCCTCTCGGCCGACCCGAGCAAGCCGTTCGTCGGCCTGGCCTTCAAGCTCCAGCAGGACCAGTACGGCCAGCTGACGTACTTCCGCGTGTACCAGGGCACGGTCAAGACGGGCGACACCATCGTCAACAACTCGCGCATGCAGCGCAAAGAGCGCGTGCCCCGCATGTTCCGCATGCACTCCGATCGCCGCGAAGAAATCACCGAGGCCAAGGCCGGTGACATCGTCGCGTTCTACGGCGTCGAAGCGACGTCGGGCGACAGCTTCTCGGACTCGTCGGTGTTCTACACGTTGACGTCGATGCACGTGCCTGACGCCGTGATTCAGCTCGCCGTCACGCCGAAGGACCGCACGGGCGAGGCGAACTTCAGCAAGGCGCTCCAGCGCTTCACGCGTGAAGACCCCACGTTCCGCGTGCACCGCGACGAAGAGTCGGCGCAGACCATCATCTCGGGCATGGGCGAGCTCCACCTCGAGATCTACATGGAGCGCATGCGCCGCGAGTACAACTGCGAGGTCGTCTCGGGTAAGCCGCAGGTCGCGTACCGCGAGACCATCACCCAGCGCGGCGAGTTCGCGTACACGCACAAGAAGCAGACCGGTGGTTCTGGTCAGTTCGCGCGCGTGTGCGGCTTCCTTGAGCCCCTGCCCTCCGACGCCGTGCTCCAGTACGAGTTCGTCAACGAGACCGTCGGCGGCACGATCCCCAAGGAATACATCCCGGGCATCGAAAAGGGCTTCAACGAGGCCATCAAGCGCGGCTCGCTCATCGGCTTCCCTGTCGTCGGCATCCGCGCCGTGGTGAACGACGGCCAGTACCACGACGTCGACTCCAGCGAGCAGGCGTTCAAGATGGCCGCCATCATGGCCTTCCGTGAAGGCTACGATCGCGCGAAGCCGGTCGTCATGGAGCCCGTCATGAAGGTCGAAGTGCTCGCGCCCGCCGAATTCCAGGGCTCGGTCGTCGGCCAGGTGAACCAGCGCCGCGGCATGATCGTCGAGACCAGCACGGCCGAAGGTCAGGTCACGGTGATCGCCGAAGTGCCGCTCAACACCATGTTCGGCTACTCGACCGACCTCCGTTCGGCCACGCAGGGCAAGGCCGAGTTCTCGATGGAGTTCTCGAAGTACTCCGCCGTGCCGCGCAACGAGCAGGACGCGCTCATGAAGCAGTTCAAGGAGAAGCAGGCCGCTGAAGCCGCTGCCCGCAAGTAAGCTTCAACGCGCTGCGTAAGAAAGAGGCCGACTCCTCCACTCGCTGGAGGGTCGGCCTTCTTCTTTTAAAGCGTTGCGTGACGGGTTCGCGTCCGTAACATGCGCCTCCCTTTCGCTGTCTCGATTCTCCACACCCAAGGAGTCACTGGTGTCCACCAAGTTCCAGACCGTGCCCGAAATGCTGTTGTACCGCGTGAGTGCGACGCCTGATCACACCGCCTTCAGCTACCCCGTGGGGTCCGGCTGGAAACAGGTCAGCTGGAAGCAGTTCGGCGAGCAGGTGCGCACCATCGCCATGGGGCTCCGTGCGCTCGGGCTCAAGAACGAAGAGCGCGTGGGCCTGTTCTCAGGCACCCGCTACGAGTGGGTTGCCGCTGACATGGGCATTCTCGCCGGCGCCGGCGCGACGACGACCATCTACCCGTCGAGCACCATCGAAGACACCGAGCACATCCTCAACGACTCGGGCTGCGTGTTCGTGTTCGCCGAGACCGAAGAGCACGTGAGTAAGCTCGAGAAGAGCCGCGCCAAGCTCCCCAACATCAAGAACGTCATCACCTTCGACGGCAAGTCGAGCAGCGATGGCTGGGTCATCACCTTCGCCGAACTGCAGGAAAAGGGTCGCAGCGCCTCGCAGGCTGACTACGAGACGGTCGCAAAGTCGGTGAAGAACCAGGACATCGCGACGTTGGTCTACACCTCGGGCACGACGGGCAAGCCCAAGGGCGTGGTGCTCACGCACGACGCGTGGGTCTACGAAGCGGAAGGCATCGACGAGATGAAGCTGCTCGTGCCCGACGACGTGCAGTTCTTCTGGCTGCCGCTCGCGCACGTGTTCGGCAAGGTGCTCGAGGTCGCGCAGTTGAAGATCGGCTTCCACACCGCCATCGATGGCCGCGTCGACAAGCTCGTCGAGAACCTCGGCGTGGTGAAGCCCACGTTCGTGGCCGCCGTGCCGCGCATCTTCGAGAAGGTCTACAACAAGGTCGTCGAAGGCACGAAGAAGGACGGCGGCGCCAAGTGGGCCATCTTCAAGTGGGCGCTGGAGGTGGGTCGTGAAGTCAGCGCGCTGCGCCAGAAGCGCCAGGAGCCGACCGGGCTGCTCGCGCTCAAGTACTCCATCGCCACCAAGCTGGTGTTCTCGAAGCTGCAGAACCGCTTCGGCGGCCGCCTGCGCTACTTCGTGTCGGGTTCGGCTCCGCTCTCGCGCGACATGGCCGAGTTCTTCCACGCCGCCGGCATTCTGATTCTCGAAGGCTACGGTCTGACCGAGACCTCGGCCGCGTCGTTCGTCAACCGCCCCGACAGCTTCAAGTTCGGCACCGTCGGCCCGCCGCTGCCGGGCACCCAGTTCAAGCTCGCCCCCGACGGAGAAATCCTCATCAAGGGCCGCGGCGTGATGCGCGGGTACCACAACCTGCCCGAGACCACGGCCGAGACGCTGAAGGACGGGTGGCTCCACACCGGTGACATCGGTGAAGTCGATTCGGACGGTCTGCTGCGCATCACCGACCGCAAGAAGGACCTCATCAAGACCTCCGGCGGCAAGTACGTCGCGCCCCAGAACATCGAAGGCAAGTTCAAGGTGGTGTGCCCATACGTGAGCCAGGCGCTCGTGCACGGCAACAACCGGAACTTCTGCGTGATGCTCATCGCCCTCGACAAGGAAGCCATCACCGAGTGGGCGAAGAACAACGGCGTCGACGGCACCTACGAGCAGATCGTGAAGGACCCGCGCACGCACGCGCTCATCAAGCCCTACGTGGCCGAGCTGAACAAAGGCCTCGCGAGCTACGAGTCGATCAAGAACTTCACGATCCTCCCCAGGGACCTCACGCAGGACGACGGCGACCTCACGCCGAGCCTCAAGCTCAAGCGCAAGGCCGTCGAGACCAAGTACAAGGAGCTCATCGAGGGCTTCTACGCCGGCAACATCGCGTCGGTCTGAAGCATGACGTTCCGTCGCCACGTGGCGATGGGCGACCCGCAGGCGCCGTTCGACACGGTGCTTGCGGTGCTGAAGCATCACCGACTGCTCGATGGACAGGATCGGCTGCGCGACGACGTGCAGCTGGTCTCCATGGGCGACCACTTCGACTGGGGAACGCCGGACCAGCGCTCGCGCGCCACGCACGACGCGGTTGCGCTGCTCACCTGGCTCGCGTCACACCCGCCGGAGCAGGTGGTGCTCGTCGCCGGCAATCACGATCTCGCGCGCGTGTTCGAGCTGGCGCCCTTCTCTACCGACGCTGACTTCGAAGCCGCCTACGAGGCCGCGGTGCGGGTGTACCGGCATGGCGCCGACGAAGCCGCGTTCCTCGCGCGCCATCCACACGTGCCTGACGCCGAAGCCGTCGCTCGCGACTTCTCGTGCTTCTCGGTCGAACAACGCACGCTGGTCGAACGGCTGCTCGCTGCGCGTCGGCTGGTGCTGGCGCACGAACACCGTGCGCTGTTGTTGGTGCACGCTGGCGTGACGGTCGACGACTTCGAGCGCATCGGCGGGGTACCGTCGAACGCGGCGGAGGCGGCTCAGGCGCTGAACGCGGCCGAAGTAGCGAAGCTTCATCAGCCCGGCTCGGCAGCCACTGGCATCGCGCGCGGGGTGTTGTTTCAGCGCCCGGCGTTCCCTGTCGTCGGCGACCCGCAATTCAGTGGCCCGCTTCGCCGTCGCTACGACCCGCGGCGACTCCCTTCCGGGTTCCCGCAGGCCATCGGTCACATTCGCGACAAGAAGTGCCACGAGATTCTCGGCCGCTGGGTGAAAGACGTCGCACCGCTCGACGGGCCGATTCGTTCACTGCGCATCAGCGGCGACGACGTGGAGTACGCGCGGGGAACGTTCGACGATGCGCGGCTCTACTTTCTCGACGGCGGCATGAACCACACCGCGCCCGAGAGCTACGAGCTCTTCGATCTCGATCGCCGCGCGCCGCTTCAGTGAGGCTCGAAGCCCGCGATGATGGGCGTGTGATCTGACAGCCCGCTAAAGCGATTGTGAACGTCGCCGAAGCTCCGCGTGTCGTTGAGATCGGTGAACTCCACCCCGCTGCCGAACACGTGATCGAGGTGCATGCGCAGGTGCATGAAGCCCGCGGTCGCGAAGCCTTTCGGGTTCTGCGGGTCGATCTGCTTCAAGAACTCCTGCGCGCCGGTGAGGCCCGAGCCACGCGTGAGCTGCTGATACACGGGCGTGCCCGGGGCGGTGTTGAAGTCACCGACCACCAGGTACGGGTCACCCTTCGCGGTGGCCTTCGCGTACTCGGCGATCGACTTCGCTTCGGCGAGCTGGTTCATGCCGAAGCCCATCTTCGCGGGCTGACTCCAGAACTCGCGCGCCCAGAACGTCGGCAACGAAAGATGCGTATTGAAGAGATGGAACTTCTTGCCGTGCACGTCTTCGAGATGCAGGTGCGCGGCGATGCGCGTCTGCTTCACCTTGCGCAGCTTCTCGCTCACCACGTGGGTGATGTGCTGCGCAGCAGCGCCATGCCCGTTGATGGCGTGGAGCTTCTGCATGTTCACGAGAACGGCGAGGCCGGTGGTGTACAGCCTGAACGCGCCGACGCCGTAGACGTGCGCCGGGAAGTACCAGGCGCTGTACGGCATCACGAGGCCGCGCTGGTGAAACGCAGACGACAGGTGCCGCATGAACGCATCGAGCTGCCGCTCCGAGGCGTGCCCCTTTCGATGCGCGACGCCGGCGCGAAACGAACGGTCTTCGACCTCCTGCAGCGCGATCAGCTCGGGCAGCGGCGCAAGCGACGCGATCGCATCACTGATGCGCGCTTTCGAACCAGCCGTGCTCGCCAGCCCTTTGAGCCCATGACCGAAATACCGGACGTTGTAGGTGACGAGTCTCACGGGTCGACGAGAATCATAATGACCGGCGACGCGCGCGCAGCAACGCGGCACCTTCGAGTGACGACGGTCCATCACTGACGAACAACTCCGGCGCCTCGAGAATGAGCGCCTCGAGCGCGAGCGCGTGGGCCCACGTCTCGAGCTGGTCGGCCGAGAAGCGCCCCTTCAAAGACTTGCGATACTTCGCGACGGTCTGCGCTTCGGGCTCGATACCACCCATGCGGGCGAATTCTGCGAGCAGCAAGGTCTTCACGCCCTCCTTCCACTCCGCGCCTTCGAGCCCGTGGGCGGCGAGGCGCGAGCGCCGAACGAACGACGAAAAACTGCTGGGCCGCGGAGCCCGCCGCGGGAACTTCAACTTCGCCACCGTCGAGAGCGCGGAGCGCGCGTCGTCCGCCTTCAGGTCGACGCGCTTCACCTTCTCGCGCTGCGCCGCACTCCACTTCATGGCCTCGTAGAGCCGGGGCCAGGTTCGCGACTGGTAGAACATCGACGCTGCGACGTCGCACAACCGCTGCGCTTCCTTCGCGCCCAGAGACGCCTTCGAGGCCTGCGCCGTGGCCCACACGTTCACCCACGGCACCGACAACGCACGGAACTTCTGGGCCGCATCGCCATGCAACAACGCCACCGCTGCGTCGTCGTTCCATTCGCCGCTGACGAAGCGGTCGGCGATTCGCCCCAGCGGCGTGACCACGCCTGGCAGCTCGGCCGCGCGCAACGCCCCCATGCTGCAGGCGCCGAACAGCGCGACGCCAGACTCGTGGGCCGCGACCAGCTCGTGATGCCACACCGACGGCTGTGCTTCGAACACGCCGTCGATGAGCACGATCGCCGACGGCGTGTCTTCGAGCGCGCGAAACACGTCGCCCTGTCGCGCAGGCGGCCGATAGTCGGCGCGCAGCAGCTGCTTCGCCTCGTTCACCGGGAGACTCGGGCCGAGAAAGACGATGACGCTCACAACAACTCCGAGACGGCGAGGTCAGGACTGATGGCTTTGACCACCCACGGCGATTCACGAAGCGTGACCAGCAGCACCCGCGCGTCGACGCATCGAGCCAGTGCGTGGCGAACGGCGCTACGGCGCAGCCGCCGCTGAGGCAGGGCGCGGCACACCGCGAGCGCCGCCTTGCCCGTTTCGCGCTGACCGATCAGCACGTCTTCACGCGCGCCATGAATCTCGGTGAGCCGCGACTGAGCGGCTTCGAGGAACGCGCTCTCTTCAGCGCCTGCCCACGCCCGGCGGCACGCGTAGCCGGCAGTCAGCGGCACCGGCCCCTCTTCGAGATCGAAGAGCAGCACGCCAGCGACGTGCAGCGCCGAATCATCGGGCGTCAGGTCGAACGAGAACGCGGCGAAGCCATCGGCGGTGTGCAGCGTGCGCACGAAGTGACGACGCATCGCCGAGGGCGTCCAGCCATCGGGCAACGTCTGCGCAAGACAGTGCCGCTCGAGGAGTTCGAGCACCGCATGCTCCTCCGCAAACGCGCGCGCACGAGGATGTGCGCCCAGCCCGTTCGACTTCCAACGCGTCACCGAAGGCCCGAGCCACACCTGCCCCGCCGGCGGGCAGAACACGGCTTCTGCGGGCGCCCACGACGTCTGACCCGAATGCAGCTCGCGGCCGGCGACCCAGGCAATCTTCAGGTCGCCGACGTCGAACCACGTGTCACCCGGCGCGTGGCCGAACACCAGCGCGCGCGGGTCGGGCTGCTCGGCGGCAGAAAGCTCGATGGCTTCAGACAGCGCGCTCCACTGCGCTTCGACGAGCGAGCGACCCTTGCCCTGCGAAACCTGAAGAACATGACCGCGCGGCCGCACGGCACCGACGACTTCGACGCCAAGTCTGTCGAGGCCCGTCAAGCGCGCGAGCCGCGTGACGCCAAACTCCCGAGCCAACGTTTCGATGCTCACCGCGCGCCTCTATCGCATAGCGCTCGAACCCAACGCAGCACCTTGCACGGGCTCGTCGCGCGGCGGCGGCGGGTCTGACTTGCGGAACTCGTAGCCGACCTCGAGGTCGACCACGAAGCCGAACTGGTTGTCGTAGCGCTGCAGTTCCTGGTTCACGCGGAACGTCTTGTAGAGCCGGCCGTTGATGAAGAGGAACGGCAGCAGCCGGAGGCGTGCGCCAGCGAAGCCGATGGCCTTGCTTCCGAACAGACCGAGCGTCCCCTGACGATTCGTCTGACCCAGCTCGGCGAACGACTCCACGCCGCGCAGGTAGTAGCTGCCGAACACCTGCAGAAAGCTGAGCACCGGCACTTCGAGGTGCCCCACGAAGTTCTTCGCCGGTGAATTGCTGACGCCTTCGATGGCGAGCGTCACCCCGACCGCGTTGCGAATGCCCCAGCTGGCTTCGAAGTAGTAGCCGGCGCGCGTGCCCAGGCCGTACTCGAGCGCGTAGCGGCCCTTGGACACGAAGTTGGCGACGTCGGAGTCGAGCCGAACGTCGCGGTACATGAAGCGGTCCACTTCGTAGAACGTGTCGAAGAAGCTCGGGATGTAGCGACTGCCCAGAAAGCGCGCCTCGGCCACCACCCGGAACGCGTTGACGATCTGCGTGCCGACATTGAAGCGGCCCAGCACGCCCGCGGTGAAACCGCCGTCACCACCGACCAGAAACGAGTAGTCGACGTACGGTTTGATGTCGACGTTGTCGGTCTTCACGACCTTCGCTTCGACGTCGAAGCCGATGAGCCCGACGGGCCTCGTGGTCGCCTGCATGCGGCCGTCTTTGACCTGGCGTTCCCCCGAAACCACGGTCAGCGCGTACGGCGCCTGCCAATCGAGACCACCGCTCACGCCGACCGACAGTGTCTTGAGAATCAGGTTCTGGGGCTTGAAGAACGAGAACGGTTTGACGAACGCGATGCCCGCGAGCTGGTTCCAGGCCAACAGGTCGTTGGTCATCAACTCGAAGCCGCCGTAGTCGTTGTACGCGTCGACCTGGGCCGAGGCGCGCGGGTAGTCGACGTCGATGTTCGGTGAGTAGCGGCGGGTGATCGCGCCGTGACCGATCGACGACGCGTAACGCTGCCCGGCTGAAATGTAGAGGTTGTCTTCTTTCCGGCCGTACGTGACGTATTTGAGAATGCGGCCGAAATCGTGGACCGAGTCCCAATCTTCGACGCGCAGCCGCGGCGCCCGCGAGAAGAGGTACGGAGCCCCCGTGCCGGGGTTGACCTCGAAGTTCACCAGCTCGAGGCGCAAGGGCGCGCCGACGCCGATGCCGAATTTGCCGTCGAGGAACCGCAGGTCGACGAGCGGTTCGACCAGCGCGTAGTAGGCCTGCAGAAAACGGTCGACTCCGAGTGACACGCCGATGCGCGTGTTCTTCACGGTGAGGCGATCGCTGCCCAGGTACACCGAGAGCTCGCCTTTGACGAACTCCGGCTTGCCCTGGCGGTTCTCCGAATCAGCCGACGCGGCGAGCAGCGGTACCCCACCATCAGCGAAGCTGGCGGCGCCGGCATCGAAGGCGTACGGCGCGTCGGGAACGACGCCCGCGACCGGCTCGAGCGGCGTGACTCCAGCGTCAGTCACGAACTCGCTGGCGTCGACGGCAACCACACCGCCGTCCCCCACGGCGAGGCACACCACCACCAGCGCTGTCAGCACGACGCGACTCTACCTGCCGCAGGGATTCATCGGCTTGAGGAAGCGCGCCAGCTCCGCTTCGTCAGCGACGGTCCCCGCGAGGTCGAGCGCCTCGTTCGCCTTGTCGGGCTCAGGGTCCATCTGGGTCCACACGCCGACGTGCAGTACGTCGCCGGGACACTCGAAGAGAACGGTGGTGTTCAGCACGTCCTGCGGCTCGCCGTTCTCGGGGCCCGAGCGCGACGCGATGTACGCGAACTTGCGCCCGTCGACCGTGAGCGAGCCGCGCTTGACCACGCTCGCCGGGTTCACGCGCAGGTTGAGCTGCAGCGCGCTCTTTTCGTCCGTGGTCTTGCCTTGCAGGAACTCGCGAATGGCCTTGTTGTTCTCGTTGGCCATGACGCGTTGGTACATGAAGCTGTGGGTCTTGCCTTCGAGCTGGAAGCCACCGTCGTCGAGCATCGCCGCGTCGGTGAGCACCGTGACCTGCGCGACGAACATGCTCGCGCTCATCACCACGGTGTAGCCTTCGGGGATGGCGCCGAGTTGCTTGAGCGCGTTCTCCTTGCGCACCTCCGGGTCGGTGACCCCTTTGTTGAGGTCGTTGACCGACTTCGCGCAGTACCCCATGGCCAGCGCACCGATGAGGCACACGAGACCGGCGGCACCACCACAGCCCAACAGCACGTACAGCCATGCCGGGCGCTGCTTCGGCCCGCTTTCAGGCATTTCCATGCGGCGACCGTCGCCGAGCGCACCAGTAAATTCCAGTTATTTCGGCATCTTGAGAATTCGCCGCGAGATGTCCACATGACCGATGGAGCAGGTCGAGGCTCGCGCCGACAATCCGTCACCATGCAACGCAGATCCCGGCGGGAGTCAGGTCAGTCAGCGGTCGAGACGGCCATCGTGATGCCGCTGTTCGTCTTCATCATCTTCGGAATGATCCAGCTGGGGCTGCTTCACCAGGCGCGGCTGATGACCAAGTACGCGGCCTACAAGGCGGTGCGCGCCGGGTCGCTCAACCGTGCGAAGGAAGAGGTGATGAAGAACGCGGCGACGGCGGTGCTCCTGCCGATGCTCGCCAAGACCTCACCCCTGCGCGGCGGCGATGCGCGGTTCCAGCCGCAGTATCAGGTCTACAAGGTTCGCAGCGCGAGCGATTACCAGACCGGTTTCCAGCAGGTGTCCACCAACCTCAAGGGTCCGTATGACCGCGAGATGGTCGAAGTGAAGATCTGCGCGCCCAACTCCGACGCGGCGAAAGACAAAGACTTCGACGACTTCCGCACCAACACCAGCGACTGGAAGGGCTTCGACAACACCAAGCTGGCCATTCAGGTCACGTTGTACATGCCGCTCTACATTCCCTACGTGAACGGCCTCATCTGGTGGGCGGCGCGCGGTGAAGACGGCGGCGAAGGCGGCGGCGTGGGAGACACGATGCGTACGCTGCGCATGAAGGCGCGCGATGACAACACGGACCGCAAGTCTCAGAACGGCGACTGGACGCTGGCGAAACTCACCGAGCAGGCCAAGAAGGGCAACTACATCATGCCCGTGCGCGCGTCCTACGCGATGCGAATGATGTCGAACTTCGACGAGAACGTGAAGTTCGAGAGCAAGAACCCCTGCCACATCCCCTGGAAGAAGAAGTGACCATGAGAACCAAAACCCGCGGACAAGTTCTCGTTCTGGCGTGCCTGTCGTTCCTCACGTGCGCGCTGATGATGATGGCCAGCTTCTCGCTCGCCAACGCCGTGCACGAGCGCACGCGCATTCAGGCGGCGGCCGACTCGGTGGCGTTCACCACCGCCACCATCGAGGCGCGCGCCTTCAACACCGTCGCGTTCATGAACCGCGCGATCGCCGGCGCCATGGTCGCCGAAATGGGCATTCACGCGTGGCACTCGCTCGCGAAGCACAACGTGAACATGTACCAGGCCGGCGCGATGGCCTTCGTCATCGTCGGCATCACCGAGCTGGCGCAGTGCCCGAAGTTCAACATTCCGCACTGCATTCACGCGTTTCAGGCCTGGCGAATCGCCGCCAAGTACACGCGCGAATACCGCAGCAAGAAGAGCGATCTTCAGGGCAAGGAGCAGAAGTTCAAGGACGCGGTCACCAAGTACAGCGAGGCCATCAAGAAGACCTACGACGCGCAGAAGGAGACGTTGAAGAACGCGAAGGACGCCATCGACGGCCCCGGCATGTTGGTGAAGAACATCGCCCAGATCACCGCGCCCAAGGCCCAGATCCTCAAGGTCGACATGAACGCCAAGGGCTTCGCCTGTGCGGTCGAGGGCTCCGATTTCGACGACGAGTGCGAGGTCGGCGGCTGGAAGCAGAAGGGCACGGTCAAGAGCGTCGATGAGCGCATCAAGGTCATGGAGAGCGCCGCGATGGCCGTCCGCAACCAGTGGGAAAAGGGCACCATTCTCGAGCGCAGCGCGTCGGCCGACGGGTACCGCGGTCAGAACCCGATCGGCATGCCGGTGCTCAACCCCTCGAACATGATGGACATCCAGGGCAACGAAGGCACGTACATGGAGCTCGGTGCTCCCAACAGCGCGTCGGTGTCCAACAACAGCATCTCGTCGCAGAGCGGCGCCGGCTTCGTGCTCGTGACGTGGAAGCACGGCGTGGGCGTCGGCGTGGTGGCCAGCGGCCGGCCGCCCAGCACCAGCAACGAGTACAAGGGCATTCCCTGCGACGGCAACGACGGCTGCTTCATCAACTTCCGTCTGGCTGAAGAAGGTGGCGAGACCGACTGGGGCCAGCCGGCCACGTACGGCGCCGTGAAGCAGGGCCTTCGCAAGATGGGCGCGAAGTCTGCCGACGGCAAGGGCGGCCCGTGGGAGCTCGGCGAGAAGGGCGAAGTGAAGATGCCGGGCACGGACGCCAAGTTCAAATACGTGCCGAACGGCGACGGCTACGCGGTGGCGAAGGGCAAGGCGTACTTCCACCAGCTCGGCAGCTGGGCGGCGCCGCCGAACCTCTTCGACCCGTTCTGGCGTGCGAAGCTGCACCCGTTCGTGCGTGAAGAAATGAAGGAAGCGCTCAAGGCCGCCGGCGACCCCAACGGCCCCGACATGCTGACCGGTCAGACCCCTGTCGAAGGAGTGAAGTGATGAAGCGGACCATGCGTCGGCGCGGAGCTGCGGCGGTGGAAATGGCGGTCACGACCATCGTGCTCGTGCCGCTCATCCTCTACACGCTCTTCCTCGAGGACCTGCTCTATTACCGGCTCGAGAACCAGGAGCCGACGATCGTCGCGGGCTGGGACTACATCACCAACAACTACATGAAGGCGTCGGCCAAGCGCGACATCGGCCGTCTCAACCGCCTCAAGTACTGCGACCACTCGGCCGCGTACGACAGCTACGAGCAGCCGTACGACTGCACCGGTACCGACACCGGCCCCAACGGCAGCGAAGACTCGGGTGGTGGCGAGACGACCTACGAATCGGCCGGCGGCAGCTCGGGTGGTAGCGATCAGGGCCATCACACGGCGACCGCGGCGCACCAGTGCTGGCTCGTTGGCGACGCCGATCAGGTCCGCTGCACCGTCAGCAAGGGCAATGACGCCATGCTGTTCCGCGAAAACTCCACGATGATGTTCTCGCAGTCGGGGTGGAACCAGGGCGGCACCGTGCAGTGCAGCGCGCGCCTCGGCGTCATGAACTACATGCTCCCCAACAAGGTGTGGGGCCTGATGGGCATGACCAAGGAAGGCGACGCCAATGGCGGCAGCAAGACCGCCATCTCCAGCAAGGGTCGCAACTCCGCTGGCGCAGGCGACAGCGCCACCTTCGACACCATTCAAAACAACACCACCGACGCGAAGGTGCACGCGGACAAGTCGAACACCGGCAACGCGTGGGTGCTCCGTCAGGAGTCGTTCGGCGTGATGGCCGACCCGTGGGCGCTCAACCTCGTCGACGAGAAGGTCGAGCCCGGTACCCGCTCGCCCATCACCTCGTTCCTGAAGCCCGGCATGATTCCCGGCCAGGACACGCACCACCCGCTGCTGGATCGCTCGGGCCACTACTTCAACAAGTACATGGACGAGGGCAACGACGCGGCCAAGGAGTACTTCGACGACATGACCGACTACCTCCAGGACTCCATGATGTTCGGAGCCAACATGGACGGTCTCGGTCCGCTCGGTGGCGACAACCCGTCGAGCTTGCCCGTGTACTGGGACAAAGACGTGCAGCGTGACAACAACGGCGGCAAGGCTTCCGGTTGGCAGGACGATCGCCAGCAGAAGGCGTCCGACGGCCGCAAAGACTACCCGTGGTGAAGAAAGAGCGACCGGGGTGGAGCGCAGCCCGGCTCCTCCTCGTAGCGGCCGTGGCAGGCATCACCGGCGGCGTCGTGCTCGCCTGGTCGCAGAGCGACCCTCCGTCACCGGAAGAAATCGCCGAGGCCGAGGTGGACCGGATCATGATGGCCGGTCGCCCGATGGAGGCCGTCGACATGCGCCCCGACCCGAGGTCGCTCGCCGGGTTGCCTCCCTACCCCGGCGCAGCGCCGCGAAAGCTCACCTCGTACGGCGTGCTGAAAGACACGCCGGCCGTCATCTCGTGGTTTCAGACTGACGACTCGCCCGACACGGTGCTGCAGTTCTACGCAAAGGAGTTCGCCGCGGACCGCCGGGTGTCGGTGATCGAGCAGTACTCGCCCGACGTTGGCTACATCGGGTGGATGGAGCACGCCACCGACGGCGGTGCGGGGCTGTTGCACATGGTTTCGGTGATGAAGCAGTACCGCAAGACGATGGTGCTGCTCTCGGCGTCACAGCCGGAGCTCCTGCTCGATCAGAGCAGCAAACTTCCCGGTGGCCTCCCCATACCGGACGGCGCGTCGTCACCGCAGGTGGTGAAGCTGGGTGAAGGACCGCTGGCGAACGACATGGCCTACGCGCGCGTCTCGAATATGACGGGGCAACAGGTCGTCGATTTCTACGAGAAGTTCTTCAGGGAGGCCCGCTTCGACGACATCGGTACCGCGTCCGACGAGAACCGCAACACCGTGTCGGCCCGCAAAGCAGACATGAAGATCATCGTCTCGACCCGAAACGAAGGTTCCTACGTGAACCTGATCATCACCTACGTTCGGCAAACACCGCAGGAGGCAATGCCATGAAGTCACTGAAGTACGCTTTCGTGATCACCGTTACCGCCCTCTCAGCCACGGCGTTTGCCGGCGAGTGCGAGAAGAGCTGTGATGAGGTCGTCAAGATGTGCCGCGACCAGTGCAAGACCACGCTGGGCAAAGGCAAAGACGCAGACAAGGTCGGGTACTGCCAGGACAAGTGCAAGGAGTTCGACGGTGAGTGCAAGAAAGACTGTCAGAATGAAAAGCGCTGATCGCCGCCTGATCCGCAAGGGGCCCCGCGGCCAGGCGATGGTCGAGTACAGCGTCGTCTCGCACTTCCTGCTCGTGGGCGGAGGGTTCGTGATGATGAAGGTACTGCCGACCTTCTTCGAGGCCCTGACGTCGTATTACGAGAGCCTGTTCTTCGTGCTCTCGAGCGGCGCGGTCTGAAGCGTCACTCCATCTCCGACACGTCATCGAGGTCTCGGAGCAGCGCCCGGCTCATTCCGAAGCACGGGTGCTCCTTCTCGAAGTGAGACGGGATGTTCTGCAGCACCTTGCGTGCTGCGGCGATGTTCGGGTTCCGCTGGTTCACTTCCTTCTGGTAGTCGACCAGCATCGCCGAGCACTTGCGGTCGAGCTCCGGACGGATCTCCCGCATGCGCGTGCGTGACAGCTCGAGCAGGTCGGCCGGGCGATCGGGCGTGGCTTCCAGCAACAGCCACGCGTCGCGGTACTGCTTCCACGAGCGGAAGAGGTTCATCGCCCCGACGTCACGAAGCTCGTACTGACGGCTCGCGCGTTCGAGGTCTTCCTTGGCGCGTCGGGTGGTCTCCTCGGCCGACATCTGCGGGATCGGAATGATCTCGACCCAGATGTTCCACACGCGCCACGGGTCGTCGCCGGGCGGGTTGTTGACGTTGTCGAACACCAGCTCGTTGGCCTCGCCGATGCGCAGCTGCGACGACGGCAACACCACTTCGAGCTGCCGCGTGGCGACTTCCATGGTGTCGGGAGGAACGGTCGCCAGCTGCTGGCCATTGAGCTCGATGGCGACCTCGTCCTTCGAGCAATCGGAGGCCTGGTAGTGCAACACGCCAACGATGGACGTTGGTGACTGGTAGCTGAAGACGAACGACTTCATGTCGGGTCGTTCGAAGTCGACGTTGTCGCCCGCGCCATAGCTCTCACGAATGGCTTCGCTGTTGGGGCGAAGCTCGAGCGTCTCGGCACGGCGTTCGACCTTCTTGGGAATCAGGGCGTAGATGATTCCCCCGACGGAGCCGAGGACCAGCGCGGTGGCCAGCGTACCGACGACGATCTTCCCGGCGAGCGGGAGGTCGCTGAACATCAACTGCAGCTTGCCGGCGCCGCTCTTGTTCAGCTCTCGACGCTGGCGCGCGCGTTCGGCGGCCGAGATCGCCGTCGGCGCTTCGTCTTCGTCGAGCGCACGTTGCGCGCGAACGGGCGTGGCGCCCGTGGGGCGGCGCTGCAACGCGCGAGGCGGAGGAACTTCGAAGTTCTTCGTGGAATTGTCGCTCGCTTCGTCGGCGGACTCGTCGATCGACTCCGACGGCGGGGGCGTCGGCGCGCGCGGCGGCGGCTTGCGAACGATGGCCACCGGCTTGCTCGGCGGCTTCAAGATCGTCTGGTTCGGATCGTCCGTCTCTTCGACGGCGCCCTCGTCCAACGTCGACGACGGGCCGACCGTGTCGCTCTCGGAGACCGCGGTGAAGTGCAGCGTGATGTCGCCGATGATGATGCGGTCGCCGCTCTTGAGCTCGGCGGGCGCCTTCAGGGCGCGCGCGTTCAGCTTGGTGCCATTGGCGCTCTTGAGGTCCTCGACGAAGAAGCGGCCGTCTTCTTCGTACACGCGCGCGTGACTGCGCGACGACGAGGGGTCCTTGATCACCACGTCGTTGTCGGCAGTGCGGCCAAGACGCGCCTCGCCACCTTCGAACGAGAACTCTTCCGACTCCCCGGCTCCTGAAGTCACTCGCAACGTGAACGCCATCGGGCGGGAAGGCAATACAGCGCACGACTCGGGTCAAGCGCTGTATACGGGCGGCGATGCACACCGAACTCGCCGGTCTCGAGGTCGAGGTCTTTCAGGCTGAAGAAGGCCCTCCCAGCGCAGCCGTGATTCTCTGCCATGGCTTCGGCGCCCCCGGGAACGATCTCGTCGGTCTCGCGCCCGAACTGGTGCAACTGCAACCGTCGTTGAAGTCGGTGCGTTTCTATTTCCCCGCGGCGCCGATCAATCTGGGCCAGCTCGGCTGGGGCGAGGCGCGCGCGTGGTGGCTCATCGACATGGCCGCCGTGCAGCGACTGCACCACGACCCGAACGCGCTGCGCGAGTTCCGCAAGCTGGAGCCCGAAGGCATGGCCGCCGCGCGCAAGGCGATGCTCGCCTTCGTGCAGAAGGTCGCAGACGGCACCGGCCTGCCCATGAAGCGCATCGTGCTCGGCGGCTTCAGCCAGGGGGCGATGATCGCCACCGACATCGCGCTGCGGCTCGAAGAAGCGCCGGGCGCGCTCGTGGTGCTTTCCGGCACCCTGCTCACCGAAGACGTGTGGCGCACGAGAGCCGGCGCGCGCAGCGGCCTGCCCATCTTCCAATCTCACGGCCGCGCCGACCCGGTGTTGCCCTTCCTGGCCGCCGAGTGGCTGCGAGACCTCTTCGCCGAAGCCGGCATGCGCCCCGAGTTCGTGCCCTTCGATGGCGGCCACACGATCGATCGCACCGCGCTCGAGAAGCTCGGCGAATTCCTCGTGACGCAGGTGACCCGATGAAACGACTCCTTGTTGCGCTCACCCTCCTGAGCATCACGGCGTGTACTGGAATGGTCGGCGACGTCGATTCGGGGTCTTCGTTCGACGCAGGTCGACCCGACGCTGGTCCTCCGCCCATCAAGTACACGCAGTTCACGTCGCGTTCGAACGGTTGGCCATCGGGCGCCGCGGTGCGCGGAGCCGCCGTGCTCGACAACGTGCTCTACGCCGCGAACGACCAGGGCATCTACGCGCTGCCGGCGACCGAAGTGACCTGGCGCCGCGAGACGAACCCGCTGACCGGCGATCTCGTGCCGACCTCGCTGCAGCGCATCGACCAGTCGCTGGTGCTCACCGCGGCCGGCAGCACGTCTGGTGGCGTGTGGTGGCGCGATGTCGACACGGAATGGGCGCGCGTCGTCACCGCGCCTGACGTGCCCACGTGGTCGCTCCTTCGCAAGTCGAGCGACTACCTGCTGGTCGGCACCGGAGGGCTCTACGGCTCCGACGCGTTCGACGGTACCTACGCGCAGCGCAGTGACGCCGGCGTCTTCGCGCAGCCGGTGCGCACGTTCGTCGCAGCACCAGCACAGCAGCTGATGTTTGCGGCGGGCGCCTCGCTCGCCGAGTCACGCGACAACGGCGTGACGTGGTCGCCGAGCACACTTCGCGGCACCGTCGATGGCGTGGCCGCGAGCGGCGCGTTCGTCGTGGTCTCCACCTCGATGGACGGCCAGCAGCGCAGCGACAACTACGGCAGCACGTTCCGCGCGCAGACCGCACCCCTGACGGGCGGCGTCACCTTCTACGTCGCGCAGGGCTCGACCTTCTGGGCGGGGAACAACGGCGGCTTGTTCAGGAGCGACGACAACGGCGCCACGTTCACTGAAGCGCTCAACGGCCTTCCCGCGAACACGGCCGTGCGCGGCCTGTACTTCGCGGGAGGCTACGTGGTCGCCGACACGGTCGACGGCCCGTACGTGACTCAGCAGTGATTACTTGCTGATCGGCTTCTTGAGCGTTCCCGCGCCGTTCTCTTCCTGCTGCTGCTTGGGGTTGGTGTTCCACCCGAAGTCTTTGGGAATTGAGCCGCCGCCGCGCGTGCCGCTGGTCCACTCGCGCTTGTGGTGTTCGATGTCGCCGGGGCGCGCCTTGAAGGGAACGGGGAGCTGGTTCGGATCGCTTTCGTGATTCGACGAGGACATGGCGCGGTGCTAGCGCATCACGCGCCGTTCGGCACCATTCCCATGGGTCGCATTCACGCGTTCGACTGGCTCCGTGGCGTGGCGGTGCTGGTGATGATTCAGACGCACTGCATCGCGCTGCTGAGACCCGAGATGAAGACCGGCTGGTTCTTCCGCCACCTCGACGCGGTCGACGGGCTCGTGGCGCCGGCCTTCCTCTTCTCGGCCGGGTTCGCGCTCGCGCTCGTTCAAGTCCGCGCCGGGCTGGCGGGCCATCGAGGCCCGCAGGCACGCAAGTCGTTCTCACGCATCTTCGAAGTGTGGCTCGTCGCCGGCCTGGTGAACCTGATCTGGTTTCCGTGGAAACCAATGTTCTGGTTCCTGCGCTTCGACATTCTCCACTGCATCGCGGCGTCGCTGACGGTGATCCTCCCGGTGCTCGTCGCGCTCGCGCGGCGGCCGAAGCTGCTGCGCTGGGTGCTGCTGGCGATCGCCCTGCTCCTCTTCGCCGTCTCGCCACTGGCGGAGCAACTCACGGGCCCTGCGCAGCTGTTCTTGAACGCCCGGCCCGGCATCCTCGACGAGACGACGCGGGCGGCGTTCCCGCTGTTGCCGTGGGCCGGCTACGTCTTCCTCGGAGCCAGCTTCGGAGCCACCGTCGGGGCCATGAAATCAGAGCGCGAGCTGTGGACGTGGATCGCGCTGCTGATGACGCTCGGCCTCGCCGCGTGGGTCTTCGGCTCGACGCTCCGGAACGTCTACCCGCCGCATGATTTCTGGAAGACCAACCCCGCCGACGCCGCGCGGAGGTGGACGCTGGTGCTGATGCTGGTGGCGATCTTCAGGCTCGTCGAGCGGACGTGGCCGGCGATCATCGGCTCGCGCGCAGCCCGGTCGCTCGCGGCCTTCGGGAGCGCGTCACTCAGCGCGTACTTCTTCCACGAGATGCTGCTCTTCCAGCGCTGGGTCGGCGTCTTCGGGCGCGTCTTCCGCGGTCAGGCCGACTGGGCGCTCTTCTGGTTCCTGGTGCCGGTAGTCATCGGCTGCACCTGGGTGTGCGTGCAGCTGTGGGCCGTGGCGGAGCCGAAGCTCCGGGCGCGCATCACTTCGAAGGCAGCACCGCTTCGACCTGCTTCTTGACCGCGTCGCTGGTCGGCTCAGCGCCCGACTCGAGGTGCGCGACCACTTCGCCCTTCGCGTTCACCAGGAACTTGTTGAAGTTCCACTTCACCTCGCCGCCGTTCTTCGGGAGCCCCTGGAGGTACTTGTAGAGCGGGCTGGCGCCGTCGCCCTTCACCGCCACCTTCGCGAAGAGCGGGAAGGTGGTCTTGTACTTGAGCTCGCAGAACTTCTTGATCTCGGCGTTGGAGCCGGGCTCCTGGCCACCGAAGTCGTTCGACGGGAACGCGAGGATCTCGAAGCCGCGCGACTTGTACTGTTGGTACAGCGCCTCGAGGCCTTTGTACTGCGGCGTGTAACCGCACTCGCTGGCGGTATTCACGATGAGCAGCGCCTTGCCTTTGTACGCCGAGAGAGACTGCTGCTTGCCGTCGTTGGTCTCGACGGTGAAGTCGTGAACGCTCATGGGAGCTCCAGAGAGAGTGAGTGCGAGGAGTGCAGAGATCATACGTGCCCTTCCAATAACGCCTCGAAGCGCGCCTTGTTGGTCGCTTTGTGAAATGCGTCTTCTGCGTCGATCTTCTTTTCCTGCGCCAGTTTGTAGAGCGCATCGTCCATCGCCTGCATGCCCTGCGCTTTCCCGGACTGGATGATCGAGCTGATCATCGGCGTGTTTCCCTCGCGGATGACGTTCGGGAGACCGGCGGTCTTGAGCAGAATTTCGTGCACGGCGACGCGGCCGCGGCCGTCAGGCGTACGCAGCAACAGCTGCGAGACGACCGCCGCGAGCGACTCCGAGAGCATGGTGCGCACCTGCTGCTGTTGATCGGTTGGGAACGCGTCGATCACGCGGTCGATGGTCTTCGGCGCGCTGTTGGTGTGCAGCGTTCCGAACACCAGCACGCCCATTTCCGCCGCGGTGATCGCCAGCGAGATGGTCTCCATGTCGCGCATTTCGCCGACCAGGATGACCCCGGGGTCCTGACGGATCGCTGAGCGGAGCGCGCTCGAGAAGCCCTTCGTGTCGACGCCCACTTCGCGCTGCGAGAGCGTCGAGCGCTTGTTCTGATGAACGAACTCCACCGGGTCTTCGATGGTGATGATGTGGCGCGCGGAGTTGGTGTTCACCTGATCGATGATCGCGGCCAGCGTGGTCGACTTGCCTGAACCGGTCGGGCCGGTCACCAGCACGAGGCCCTGCTCGAGGTTGGCGAGCTGGCTGAGCGCCGCCGGTGCCTTGAGCTCTTCGAGCGTCCGAATGCGCTCGGGAATGATGCGGAACACGGCGGCCGCGCCACGCTCCTGATTGAAATAGTTGGCGCGGAAACGCGCGACGCCCGGGAGCGCGTACGCGAAGTCGAGATCGAGGTTCGACTCGTAGTGCGACCACTGCTTCTCGTTGGAGAGCTCCTTCAAATGCGAGCGCAACGATTCGTCGGTGAAGGGCTCCCAGTCGGGCACGGGCGCCACGACACCGTGCTGACGCACGTGCGGCGCCATGCCGGCGGCCAGGTGGAGGTCGGAGGAACCGGATTCCTTGAGGTGACGGAAGAGAACGTCGAGTCGGGCCATGGTGCAGTGCCTTCAGGCGAAACGCTTGGGGTCTTCAGCGAAGCGGCGCGCGACTTCCTTCGTCACCTGCCCCGTCTTCACGAGCTCGGCGATGGAGTCGTCGAGCAGCATCATTCCGTCGGCGCGGCCGGTCTGCATCACCGAGCGGATCTGGAACGTCTTCTCTTCACGAATGAGGTTCGAAATCGAAGGCTTCACGTACAGCACCTCGAGCGCCGGTACGCGCCGCTGGCCATCGGCGTGCGGAATCAACCGCTGCGAGACGATGGCGCGGAGCGACTCGGACACCATGGCGCGGATCTGTGATTGCTGCTTGGGCGGAAAGACGTCGAGCACACGGTTGATGGTGCGAATCGCGTTGTTGGTGTGCAGCGTGCCGAGCACCAGGTGGCCCGTCTCGGCGGCGGTGATCGCCAGCTGAATGGTCTCGAGGTCGCGCAGCTCACCGATGACGATGATGTCGGGGTCTTCGCGGAGCGCGGCGCGCAGCGCGTTGGCGAAGCTCTTGGTGTGCTTGCCGGCCTGCCGTTGGTTCACCACGCACTGCTTCTGCGTGAACACGTACTCGATGGGATCTTCGACGGTGATGATGTGGTCTTTGCGAGAGCCGTTGAGCATCTCGACGATGGCCGCGAGCGTCGACGACTTGCCCGACCCCGCGGGCCCGGTGAGCAGCACCAGCCCCTGATGAAAATCGGCCAGCTTCGAGAGGCCAGCCGGCAGCCCCAGCTGCGCGAGCGTCGGCGGGTCTTTTGGAATCGGGCGGAACACCGCGTCGAAGCCGCGCTGCTGTTTGTAGAACGACGCACGAAAGCGACCCACGCCGGGCATCACCAGCGCCGCGTCGAAGTCGAGCGTCTCGCGCAGCGTCGTCATCTCTTCCGGGGTGAGGCCCTCTTCGATCAACCGCTCGATGTCCTCCGACGACATCTGACCGGTCTTGGTCTCACGCAGCTCGCCGCCGATGCGCATCAGCAGCGGGCCGCCCGAGTGGAGATGAACGTCGCTGGCCTTCACCTCCATGGCCTTCGTGAGGATGTCCTTGAGCGTCACCGGGCCGCTGCGCCGCGCAGGCGCCGACTGAATCGGCGCAGGAGGTGGCGCGTTCTGCGGGAGGTTGACGGCGTGGCCCTGCGGTTTCGGCACCGATGGCGCGGGCACCTGGGCCGCCGCCTGCTGTGGAGCCGCAGCCCCGCCGCCCTGCTTGGCGAGGTATTGCTGCATGGCGCCCTGCAACCACTTGAGCTGCTCGGCGCTGATGACCTTCATCTCGAGCAGCACTTCGCCCAGCGGCTTCTGCAGCACCGTCTGTCGCTGCGCGCTCGCGTTGAGCGTCTCCTGCGTGACGAGCTTGTAGTGGAGGGCGATGCGACCGAGGAGTGCGTCTTCCGGTGACGGCATGTTCTGCGATGCTAACCGCCCCAACTCGCTGCTCCCCACCACTTTTGCGGCGTGAAGAACGGTGAAGGGGTGTGTGCGTGCACGTACCTGTGGTTAAGGACGTGCGGTGGCCGAGACGAAAGACCTGAAGAGCAGCAAACGCCCCCCGATGGGCCTCGCGCTGCGCCGCATGTACTCGCTGGCGTGGCCGGAGCGCTTCTCGCTGGGCATCGCCACGTTGTTCCTCGTCGCCAGCAGCATCGGCAACCTGGCCTTTCCGCGCGCCGCGGGCTCGTTGCTCGACGAGTCACTGCTGGGCGTGAAGGCCGGCGAGGTCGATCTCTCGCGCGTCGATCGCATGGCGCTGGTGCTGATCGTGATCTTCGCGGCGACCGCGGCTGCGTCGGCGCTGCGCTTCTTCTTCTACAGCCGCGCCGGTGAGCGCATCGTCAGCCGGCTGCGTGGCGACCTCTACGCGTCGCTGCTCACGCAGGAGATCGGCTTCTTCGACACCCAGAAGACCGGTGAGCTCGCCAGCCGCCTGTCGTCCGACGCGTCGGTGCTGCAGACCACCGTGACCGCGAACCTCAGCATGGTGCTGCGCAACTTCATGATCGCGCTCGGCGCGCTGGTGATGCTGCTCATCACCTCGACCAAGCTCACGTTGATGATGCTCGCCGTGGTGCCGCCGGTCGCGCTCGCCGCGGTGTTCTACGGGCGCAAGGTGCGCAAGCTCTCGAAAGACTCTCAAGACGCGCTGGCCCGCGCGAGCGAGGTGGCCGTCGAGTCGCTGGGCGGCATTCGCACCGTGCGCAGCTTCGCAGCCGAGAAGAAGGAAGCCGCGCGCTACCGTGGCGCCGTCGACGAATCGCTGCAGCTCGCTTTTCGCCGCATCAAGCTGGCCACGGGCTTCTTCGGGATCGCCTTCTTCGCGGTGTTCGCCGCTGCGGTCTTCGTCTTCTGGTACGGCGCGCGAATGGTGGCGGCCAACGAGCTGACGCCGGGCGGGCTGATTTCGTACCTCTTCTATACGACGCAGATGGCCTTCGGCCTCTCGGCCCTGGCGGAGCTGTGGACCGACCTGCAGCGTGCCGCCGGCGCAGCCGAACGCGTGTTCGAGCTGCTGCACCGCAAACCCGGAATTCCGGCTGACGGTGGCCGTCAGCTCGACGCAGTGAAGGGACAGATCAGCTTTCAGAACGTCACCTTCGCCTACCCCACGCGCCCGGACACGAAGGTGCTCGACGGCTTCACGCTGGCGCTGGAGCCCGGTGAAATCGTCGCCGTGGTGGGCCCTTCTGGCGCCGGCAAGTCGACCATCGCCTCGTTGCTGTACCGGCTCTACGACCCGGCCTCGGGCCGGCTGTCACTCGACGGCGTTCCGTTCGACCAGCTCGACCCCGAGTGGTTGCGTCGTCAGGTCGGCGTGGTCGCCCAGGAGCCCACGCTGTTCTCGACGTCGATCGCCGACAACATCCGCTACGGGCGGCCCGATGCCAGCGACGCCGAGGTCGAGGAGGCCGCGAAGCTGGCCAACGCGCACGGGTTCATCAGCAGATTCCCCGAGGGCTACCAGACGCTGGTCGGCGAGCGCGGCATTCAGCTGTCGGGCGGGCAGAAACAGCGCGTGGCGATCGCCCGCGCGATTCTCAAGAACCCGCGCATCCTGATTCTCGACGAGGCGACCAGCGCGCTCGATGCCGAGAGCGAACACCTGGTGCGTGAAGCGCTCGAACGTCTGATGCAGGGCCGCACCACGCTGGTCATCGCGCACCGGCTCTCGACCGTTCGTGACGCGCACCGCGTGGTGGTGCTCGAGGCTGGCGCCATCGTGCAGTCGGGTACGCACGAGCGCCTGGTCGTCGAAGAAGGGCTCTACCGCCGCCTCGTCGAGCGGCAGTTCGCAGCCTGACGGCTCACGAAGGCAGCGAGATCGCCTTCAGCAGTCGGAGCAGCTCCGCGTCGAGCCTGGCGACCGAGGCGTCGATGCTGCTCAGGTCGCGCTCCGAGCCGGCCATTTCGAGCGCGCGCGCCGCGTCGATCGACGGCCTGGCAGCGAGGCTCACCAGCGCGCCCTTCAACCGGTGCGCCGTGCGCTTGATGGCCTGTGGATCGCGCGAACGGACCGCCGCGCGAACGTCGCTCATCAACGCCTCGGCTTCGCGACGGAAGAGTTCGAGAACCTCGTTGACCAGGCCCTCATCGCCAGCACAGTTCTCGCGAAGTGAGTTCCAGTCCAACGGTTCCATTTCAACGTCTCCTCGGTCTTCGGCGACCCACAAACCGGAAGTGACCCACCCGTTGCGTACGAAAGCGACCATGCCACAGCGACTGTGCAAACCACGCGCCTGTCGCGGGCCGTGAAGCCGGCACCTCGGAGAATACATTGTGCGCAGAAGGGCGACGGTGCTTGATGCCGCGCCCATGCCTGCCGATACCCAGCTGTTGGCCGCGGTACCGCTGTTCGAGAAGTTCAACGACGAGGAGCGCGAACTCCTCGCGACGCAGCTCGATGAAGTCGAGTTTCAACCCGGCCAGCTGATCTTCCGTCGCACCGACCCCGGAGGCGCGATCTTCATCGTGGCGTCGGGCGAGGTGGAGGTGTTCATCGAAGACACCACCGGCGCGCGCATCGTGTTCGAGACGGTGACCGCGGGGCACTTCTTCGGCGAGCTCTCGTTGCTCGACGGCGAATCGCGCAGCGCGTCCGCGCAGGCGCTCAAGCCCACGCGTGCGTTGCGCGTCGACCGCCAGGACCTCGAGCAGCTCTTCGCGCGTCACCCGGGCGCGGCGATGGACATTCTGGGCGTCATCGGTCGCCGGCTGCGCGAGGCCGACAAGCTGCTCGGGGTTCGCCCGCGGTTTTCGCCGAACGAAGCGGTCGAAGAGCGCCTCACCATCATCGATCGCATCGCCGACCTTCTGGCCGACTTCTCGGGGCGCTTCAGCTTTCTCATCGTGCACGCCATCTGGTTCGGCGTGTGGATCGCGATGAACGTCGACGTCGTGCCCGGAGTGCACGCGTTCGATCCGTTCCCCTTCGGCCTGCTGACGATGATCGTCTCGCTCGAGGCGATCTTCCTCTCGTGCATGGTGCTCATCAGCCAGAACCGTTCAGCGGCCAAGGAGCGCATCCGCTCCGATGCCGAGTACGAAGCCAACATTCGCGCGGGGCTCGAGGTCACCCAGCTCCACGTGAAGATGGACGCCATGGTGGACACGCTGAACACGCGGCTGGCGCAGGTCGAAAAGGAACTCGCCAAGCGCCCGGAACTCCAGAAGCTCTCGTAGTGCTGTCACAAGAATCGAAGTGGTCGCGTTGAGGCCCATGAACCCTCGACGAAAGGAACCACCGCATGTCGTTCGCTCCTCGTACCCCGCAGTCTCCCGCAGCGTTTGAGTCGTCTGGTGGTCGTCTGGTCTGCGCCGACGGTCGCGCGCTGCCGTTGATCGGCGCCTCGCTGTCGGCCGACGCGAAGGGCGGGCTCGTGCGCATCATGCTCGAACAGACCTTCCGCAACCCGCACGACGAGCCGTTGCGCGTCACCTATTCACTCCCGTTGCCGGCCGATGGCGCGGTGAGCGGCTTCGCGTTCCGCATCGGTGAGGAGCGCGTCGTCGGTCAGGTCGACGCGAAGCAGAAGGCGCGCGAACGTTTCGAGAACGCGCTTCTCGAAGGTCGCACCGCGGCGCTCCTCGATCAGGAGCGCTCGAGTCTCTTCACGCAGGAAGTGGGCAACGTTCCTCCGCGCACGCAGGTGGTGTGCGAGGTGCAGGTCGACCAACGGCTGACGTGGCTGCCTGACGGCGCGTGGGAATGGCGGTTCCCCACCGTCGTCGCGCCGCGCTACCTCGGAGCCCAGGGCCGCGTCGCAGCTTCAGCGAACGTTTCAGTCGACGTCGCCGACGCGGCGTTGCCGGTGAAGTTGTCGCTCGCGCTGTCGATTCGCGACGGCCTCGCCGACGGCGTTCGGCCCGAGAGCCCGAGCCATGCGCTGCACACCGACCGGGGTCCAGGACGAACCAAGGTGAGCTTCGGTGACGAGCGCGGCGCGTCACTCGATCGCGACATCGTGGTGCGCTGGCGCGTGGCGACGCTGGAAGTCGGTACGTCGCTCGACGTGAGCCGCCCTGCTTCGGGCATCATCTCCGACGCGGCGTACGGGCTGCTGACCATCGTGCCGCCCGCGGCGGAAGCGCGCATGACGCCCGTGCCGCGCGATCTCATCGTGCTGCTCGACACCTCGGGGTCGATGGGCGGCTCGCCGCTCGATCAGGCGCGGCGGGTGACGTCGGCGCTCGTCGATTCACTCACTGACGCCGACCAGCTCGAGCTGATCGAGTTCTCGAACTCACCGCGCCGGTGGAAGCGCGGCGCGGTCGCGGCGACCGCTGCCAACCGCCGTGACGCGCAGGCGTGGCTGGCGCGGTTGCAGGCGAGCGGCGGCACCGAAATGAAGGCCGGCATTCTCGAGGCGCTGCACCCGCTGCGCGCCGAGAGCCAGCGCCAGGTCATCCTCATCACCGACGGGCTCATCGGCTTCGAGCACGAGGTGCTCAACGCGATCAGCCAGCGGTTGCCGAAGGGCTCGCGCGTGCACACCGTGGGCGTGGGTTCGGGCGTGAATCGCTCGCTGACGAAGCCCGCGGCGCAGGCCGGTCGCGGTGTCGAACTGGTCATCGGCATCGGCGAAGACGTGGAGCCGTTCATCAAACGGCTGCTCGCGCGCACCAACGCACCCCTGCTCACCGACGTCGAGATCTCCGGTACGGCCCTGGTTCAGACCGCGCCCACGCGCCTTCCGGACCTCTTCGGCGGCGCGCCTGCGCTGGTGTCGCTCAAGTTGAAGCCCGAAGGCGGCGAGCTCATCGTGCGTTCGCGCTCGGCCGACGGTGACGTGGAAGATCGTGTCAGCGTGCCTTCGACGACGTTCGGCGACGGCAGCACGGCGGTGACCACGCTGTTCGCCCGCGAGGTCGCCGAAGAGCTCGAGCTCGCCATCGCCACCGGCGCCAGCAGGTCCGACATCGATCCCCGCCTCGAGAAGCTCGGCGTCGACTTCCAGATCTCCACGCGCATGACGTCGTGGGTCGCCGTGAGCGCGAGGCAGACGGTCGACCCGCGCGCGCCGAAGCGCAACGAGACGATGCCGCAGGAGCTGGCCTACGGCATGTCGGCCGAAGGCGTCGGGCTGCGTGGCGTGGTGTCGATGCCGCAGGGGCAGCTGCCGCCCGCGGTGAGCTCGCCCGCGCCGATGATGCGCGCCTCAGCGCCGATGAAGTCGACGAAGGCCGACGTCTCGCGGAGTCGAATGCAGGAGTCGCACGATGACGAGGCCGACGGCTTCGCGGCGGATGAGCCGGCGCCCGCGGCGGCCCGACGCGAATCGGCGACGACCGGGTCCTTCGAACCGGTTCGCCGCGACGAGGGCGAAGCAGAAGGTGGCGCTCCGAAGACGCCCGGTGCTCCGCCGCCTGCGCCTCCCGCCCGGGCTCCGCGCGAGAAGGAGCGCCTGGTCGACATGGCGAAGCGGCTCTTCACGCGGCCGGCGAAGGGCGGCGGTGGTGCAGCGCCGCGGCGGCTCAAGGGCAAGCTGCGTCGCGCCGGCAAGAAGCTCATCGTCGAGATCGACGTGGTCTCGACGCTGGTGTGGTCGCCCGCGCACGAAGCGCGGCTCGAGTTGTCCGATGGCTCGTTCGTGAAGGTGAACGTGCAGACCGCGCTCACCACGGGCCATGGAACCTTCCAGGCTGGCGTCAGCGTCACGCTGGTTCTCGAGATCGACGAGCGCCTGGGTGAAGTGGCCACCGTTCATCTCTCGAACGGCAACGAAGTGCTGGAGATCGTCCTGTAATGGTCGAAGAGCTTCACCTGCTTCGAGCGATGGCCAGCGGCGACGCGATTGCGTTCGCTCGCTGGTCGTCGTCGGTCGAGCGCCCGTTGCGCCTCTCACTTCGGGCGTTCGCCACGTCAGTCGACGTGGAAGCCGTACTGCAGGAGACGCTGCTGCGTATCTGGCAGGTGGCGCCACGCTTCACGCACGACGGCAGGCCGAACGCGTTGCTGCGCTTCGCGCTGCGCACCGCTCGCAACGTCGCGGTCAGTGAGTGCCGCAGGCGCGGCGCGACGATGACCGACGAAGTCCCTGAAGACGTCGTCGGCCCCGTCACGCCGGACCCACACCTTCGCGAACACATCGCGAAGTGCCGAGCGAAACTGCCGCGGCAGCCCGGGGCAGTGCTGGAGCAGCGGCTGCTCAACGGCGGTGAGAATGACGACACCGAGCTGGCGACGCGGCTCGGCATGTCGCTCAACACGTTCCTGCAGAACTTCACGCGCGCACGCAAGTTCCTGCGCGAGTGCCTCGAGAAGGCCGGCATCAACCTCGATGGAGAGCTGACATGACGCCCGAAGAACAGCTCCTCGTGGAACAGGTCACCAGCGCGCATCGTGAACGTGGCTTCGACGGCAGCATCCGCGAGCACCGCGCTTGGGCCGACTTGAATGACGAAGGCCGCCTGCTGGCGTTCGAAGAGACGGTGAAGCTGCGCGACCTGGAGGCCGCGATGGACCCGCAGGGCTTCAGCACCACCGTGCGCGCCCTGCTCGGCCGCCTGCGTTGATCAGAACTTGATCCGCCGCATCATGAAGCGCGGCATCGCCTTGATGGCGGTCATCACTGCGCGCCAGATCGGCGGCGCGTAGATCACCGGTGAACCGGCATCGATGCCTGCAATGACGGTCTCGGCCACTTCATCGGGCTCCCCGGCGAACGGAGGCGGCTTCAGGCCTTCGGTCATCGCGGTCTTCACGAAGCCCGGCTTCACGCACACCGTCACCAGGCCCTGCGCGCGGTACTTGTGATCGAGCCCTTCGAGGTACGCCGAGAGCCCCGCCTTCGCCGCCCCGTACAGAACGACCGGCTTGCGCGCGCGATCTCCCGCGACCGAGCTGAACACGCACAGGGTTCCCGACCCGCGCAGCAGGAGCTTCTTGCGCGCCTCTTCACAGAACATGACGGTGTTCGCGAAGTCGACGGTGAGCACCTTGTGCGCCAGCGCGGGGTCGGCCTCGAGCTTCTCCTGCGTCGCGAACGCACCGGCGGTGACCACGACGGTGTCGATGAACTCGAGCGACTGTTCGGCCGCCTCGAGCGAATCACGGAACGTGTCGGGCTTCTCGAGGTCGCACACCGCGTACGTCACGCGCACGCCCGGCGAGCCGCGCGCTTCGAGGTCTCCCTGACTGCGCTTCAGCTCGGTCTCATCGCGGCCCAACAAGACCACCCAGTCACCGCGCTCCACGAACTTGCGCGCAAGTGAACGGCCCATGCCGCGGGTACCACCAAGAATCGCAACTCGTCGCATTTCAATCTCCGAACAGGCGCACCGACTGTGCGCTCTTGAATTTCTTCTCGGGGTCCCACTTCGCCCGGACTTCTTCGAACGACGCGAGCCGCGTTTCCATCGCGCGAAAATGTTCAGGCCGCGTGAACTGATCTTTCGCGAGGTAGATGCGGCCGCCTTCGGACAACACGTGCTCGTTCAACGCGTCGATCGTCGCCTGCGTGTCGTCACGCACCGCGAGGTCGAGCGCCACCGAAATGCCCGGCCGTGGAAACGACAGGTATGCAGGGCTCTCGGGGCCACAGTCCTTGATGACACACAGGAAGCTCGCGCCGCCGCGCTTCGAGAGAACCTCGAGGAACCGTCGCGCCGCCGCGGGGCCCGCAGAGTCGGGCAACACGCACTGATACTGGGTGAGGCCACGCTTGCCGTACGCGCGGTTCCAGTCCTTCACCACGTCGAGCGGGTAGAAGAACCGGAAGGGGTCGGTGAGGCCTGCCTTCTTCTTCTGGAAGTGCGACGCGTAGATCGCCTGGTTGAACAACTGCACCACGGGCCGCGACAACATGAAGTCTGGAGCGGTGAACGGGAAGCGCACGTTGGGCAACTCGCTCGGAAATTTCGCCGGCGCTTCGTGGGCCTGCGCCCAGCGACCCTTCATCAGATAGCCGCGACCGAGCTTCGAACCCGACGACAGACAATCGATCCAACCGACGGTCATCGGCCAATCACGCGCCGCAGCCTTCAAGACGTGCACGTATTCGTCGATGTCCGAAACGCGCTCGCTCTCCTGCCAGATCCACGGCGTGGGAATGCGGCGCAACCCGAACTCGACTTCGAGGATCTGACCGGTGAGCCCCATGCCGGCCACGGTTGCCAGAAACAATTCGCGCTCGAGATCAGGTCCACACTCGAGAACGCGGCCATCGGCCACGCGCATCTTGAGCCGCGTGACGTGCGCGCCGAAGCAGCCGTCGACGTGGTGATTCTTACCATGCACGTCGGCCGCGACCATTCCACCGAGCGTGACCAGCGACGTTCCCGGAGTGACGGGAACGAACCAGCCGCGCGGAAGAAAGGTGCGATTGAGATCGACGAGCGAAAGCCCCGCTTCGGCGCGCAGCACGCCGGTCGCCGGGTCGAAATGAACGACGCGGTTGGCGCGCGTGGTGTTCACCACCACCGGGCTCGACGCCGCGGGCAGCGACGAATCGCCATAGCTGCGGCCGAGGCCACGAAAGAGCACCGGCGGCGCACCTTCGAGCGTTTCAGGTTGGAGTTCCTGGCCATCGACGAACTGACGGCCCCACCCGGCAATACGGGAGTTCGACATCACGCGAACGCTCGTAGCCCAGGTGCCGCGCCGCAGTCACCGCTGGTTCTGCGCTCCCGGATGAATCACACGTGGCGGGTTGGCCGGTGTTCGCGTCCGAACACGACCCGTCGACGCCGCATTGCGGTCGACGGCCGATTCCTCAGTCAGCGCGCATCAAGCGGCCGTTCTCGTCGAGTCGCAGCGCCGGGCAGTACGGCCCGACTTCGGTTCGCGTCCACCACACGCCCTTCTCGGACAGCGGTGCGAAGCGATACTCGAACGAACGTGTTCGCAGGAACTTCGGAGCCGTCGCAAATGGGCTCGTCTCGAACAACGAGAGCACCGTCGGTTCACCGAGCAGCACCTTCTGCTGCATCGACAGAATCCACGGGTTGTTGCCGCACTGCCCGAGCGACGCGAACCACATCTGCCAGTCGAGCCGCGGCTGCCACGGAGCGACGAACGTCGGCCGCCGCGTCACAGCGCCCGGCTTCCAGGGAAGCTCGTAGGCGAGCCAGGTCGAGCCATCGTTGCTGCCTTCGACGATGATCTCCGCGCGGTTCTTCGTCATCCACGCGAAGGCGCCGTACGCATTGATGGTGTCGAAGCGCCGGAGCGGATTCACCCACGGCGCGCGCGTGAACACTCCGATGCTGATCAACGCGTAGGCGGCGGGGAGCGCCCAGCGCCAGCGGCTCCGTGGCCCACCGTCGACGAGCAGCGGCAGCGCGAGCACGAACGTGAGCAGGTTGTAATAGCTGTAGTTGCCCGCCACGAAGAGCGCGACCTGCAAGCCCATCAGCCCCAGCGCCGAAATCACGCGGAGCCTCCGTGGCCCGAACGCGAGCAGCGGAATCACCAGCTCGAACGCGAACATCGCGACGCACATCGCCTTCTGAACGAACCGCGGCAACTCGGCGATGACGAAGCTCGACCACGTCGGCAAAGGCTGTGTCCACCAGTGGTAGGTGAGCGCCGTGAAGTCACGCCAGCTCGGGTCGCCGCTCGTCAGCTTCACGATGCCTGACTGCAACGTCACCTTGCAGGCGAGCGCGTACATGACGAAAGCGAACGCGCGCGGAGGTTCATCGTCGAAGCGTGGCTTCAGACCGGGCGGTGCGAACCAGGCCGCGCAGAACGCACTCTCGATGAGCAGAATGTCCCACTGGAAAGACAGGAACGGCTGGCCGACCTGCACCAGCGAACCCCAACACAGCCACAGCGTCACGCACGCGGCCCGGGGCGCAAGGCCGATCACCATCGCGACGCCGCTGAAGAACGCCAGCGCGAGCAGCGCGTGAATCATCACGTCCGACGAGGAGAACCACAGCAGCGTCGGCAACTCGAAGATGGTGTTCCGCCGGCTCAGCGCTTCGAAGACCTGCGCCATCGGCGCGATGCCGTCGACACCGCCAAGCCCGGGGAACTGCCACCAGTAGCTCCCGACGGCCACCATCGCGGTCAGCCCGAAACAGATGAAGAAGAGCCGTCGCATGAGTCGCGCGGCACGCTACTTCAGTTGCTGTAGGCTTCACGTCCACATGGCCAGCCCCTGGGAACAAGTGCGTCGCGAGTCGCTCGAGATGCCGGCGGTCGGCGCGCCTCGACGACCCTCTCCGCTTCCGTGGATGCTGCTCGCGGTCACCATCGCGATGATGGTCGGCGTGCTGGTGCTCGGTCGCTCGCGGCTCGAAGACGAGCGGCTCCGCACCGCGACCGCGCTCAAGGCCAACGACGAAGTGAAGGCGAAGCTCAAGGCCGCCACCGCCGAGCTCGAGAACGCGAAGAGCGAGTGCACGCAGGCCGACGCCACGTCAGGCGCGCTCAACAAGAAGCTGGTGACGCTCGAGCTCCAGAACCGGCGCCTCCAGGAAGAGCTGACGCGCGCGAAGAAGGCCAGGAAGTGATGTGGCTGGCACTGCTGCTGGCGGCCTTCCCGATCCCGACCATCGACGGTAAGGCACCCGCTTCAGCGCCCGAGCAGGCGAAGTGGACGCTCCCCATGCGCTTCGAGAAGGTGAAGAAGTTCTATGTCGAAGAGTTCAAGACGAACGCCGACGTGAAGCTCACCGAGCGAACGCGCGACGGCCACCGCGAACTCGTCATCACCACGCGGGCGCCCCGGGAAGCGTGGACGCGCGCGGTCGTCACCGAGCGAGCCGTCGACGTGAGCATCGAGGTGACGCGCGTGATGCGGCTCGCCGACGAGGAGATCTCCGGCACGGCGAGACCTCTGGTGGAGTTCGTCTTCACCCGCTCGCCCGAGATCGACAAAGCGGTGAAGAGCATCGACCACACCGAGTCGATGCGGGCCAAGTGATCAGCTGCGGAAGGGGTTCTGCAGGACGATCGTCTCGCCGCGCTCCGCACCGACCGAGATGCAGACCACGGGAATGCCGACGATCTCCTCGACACGGCGGACGTAGCGGCGAGCCGTCGCAGGCAGATCGTCGATGGTGCGCGCGCCCGCGAGCGTCTGCTCCCAGCCCGGCAGCTCTTCGTAGATCGGCACCACGCGCGAGAAGTCTTCGAAGTCACACGGCAGCTCGGTGATGCGCTTGCCGTCGAGCTCGTAGGCCGTGCAGATCTTCAAGGTGTCGAGGCCGCTGAGCACGTCCATCTTGGTGAGCGCGAGGCCCCACAGCCCGTTCACGCGCGTCGCGTAGCGGAGCACCACGGTGTCGAGCCAGCCGCAACGACGCGGGCGGCCGGTGGTGGCGCCGAACTCGTCACCGACCTTGCGGAGACGATCGCCGAGCGCATCGGTCAGCTCGGTCGGGAACGGGCCGGAGCCGACGCGCGTGGTGTACGCCTTGGTGATGCCCATGACGCGGTCGATGACCGTCGGGCCGAGGCCCGAGCCCACCGCCGCGTTGCCGGCGACCGTGTTGCTGCTGGTGACGAAGGGGTACGTGCCGTGATCGATGTCGAGCAGCGTGCCCTGCGCACCTTCGAACAGGATGCGCGTGCCCTTGCGCACGTGCTCCGCCAGCTCGAGCGACGCATCGCCCACGAATTCCTTGAGGCGCTGCCCGAGCACCAGCAGCTCGCTCACGATCGCCTCCACGTCGAGCAACGGCTCATCGGCCTTGGCCATGCGCGCGAGCCGCGAGATCTCCTCGAGCGCGTCGGGCAGGCGGTCCTTCACGCGGCGGCGCAGACGATCACCGTCGAGCAGATCGCGCACACGGATACCGCGCCGCGCGACCTTGTCTTCGTACGCCGGGCCGATGCCACGACCGGTGGTGCCGATGGCGCCGCCACCACGCGCCTTTTCACGGAGCGCGTCGAGGTGCTTGTGCCACGGGCAGATCACGTGCGCGTGCTCCGACACCAGCAACTGCCCTGAATCCTGAAGGAAGCCGCGCGCGCGGAGCCCGTCGATCTCCTTCATCAACACCGTCGGGTCGAGCACGCAGCCGTTACCGATGACGCACGTCTTCCCGGCGTGCAGCACACCGGAGGGAATGAGGTGCAACACGGTCTTCTGACCGCCCACCACGAGCGTGTGACCGGCGTTGTTTCCGCCCTGGAAGCGCACGACGACCTGAGCGTGCTCAGTCAGGAGGTCGACGATCTTCCCTTTTCCCTCGTCTCCCCACTGCGCTCCAACGACGACGACGTTCGGCATGCGGCGGCTTCTACGTGGAAAGCGCTCGCCGGTCACGGGTGACAACGGCCGATGTGACCGCAGCCCAGTGACACGCACACGTCACGGGGTCGACCCGGCCAGCGCACGTCTCGCTGCGCCTCTGCCAGCTGCGATGTTGCAAGTAACAACGGTCGCGCAAGTGCCCGCAAATCGACCGGGTCGGAGAAGACGGGGGCCAACGAAGCGTCACGAAGAAAGACGACGCCGACGCGAATCGGGCGGTTGTCGCCAAAGAAGCGGGCCGCGGCGAGCGCGTAGCAGTGCAGTTGCAGCCGGTGCGGTAGCAGCGGGTCTTCCTGCTTCAGCGACGTCTTGTAATCGATGACCAGGAGCTCATCGTCTCGCTCCACGACGAGATCGATCTGCCCGCGCAACACGAGATCCGGAGCGCCACCGAGTCGAAGCGCGAACGGCAATTCGCGATGAACGCGGAGCGGCGAGGCGGCGAACTCACGCGCGAACGGCGTGTTCCAGAAGGTCTCGACCAGCTCGAGCACGTCGTAGCCATCGAGCCCTTCTGCGTGCCGAATGGCTTCGAGCTCACTGCGGAGCCGCGGCGTTCCCACGGCCTCCAGCGGCGTGAGCTCGAGGAGCCGATGCGCGGCCGTGCCCTTCTCGCGCGTCGAACGGCCCTCGGGCAGCGCTTCGAGCTCGCTCACCGGCAAGCGCGGTTCGACCAGACCGACCTGATGCGCGAGATGAAAGAGGCGCGGGCACGACACGAAGTCCTGCAGTTGCGTGACGGGCACGAGCAGCTCGCGCGTGGTGAGCGGCCGTGGCGCACGCACGTTTTCGATGAGCTGCCTCACGTCGCTTCGCAGCTCGGGAGCGATCGTCGTGACCCGCGCCGACGTCAACGTGCTGGTCTCGAGTGGCGCGCGCACACCATCGGACACCCGAAGCTCGAAGAACGCCTCCACGTCACTCGCCCACGACTTCTGCGGCGGCCTGGCAGGCCGCAACCCCAGCACCACGCGGTCGCGCGCACGCGTCATCGCCACGTAGAGAAGACGAAGGTGCTCGGCGCGCGCGCGGCGGTTCAACTGGCCGGTGATGGTGGTCGCCGAGAATGACTTGAGCTCTTCGTCACCGCGCGAGGGCCGCACGATGGCCAGGCCGAACGCGCGGTCGAAGCGAACGGCGCTGGTGTCGGCACGCGGCGTGGGCAACAGGTCTGGCAGCACGACCACCGGCCACTCGAGCCCCTTGGCCTGGTGCACGGTGCACAGCGTCACCGCTTCGAGATCGAGCTCGTCGACGACCTCGCCTTCCGCTTCGCGCGGCGCCTCATCAGCCAGATCGAGCAACTCGCGCGCGAACGCGGCGACACCGACGCCCTGCCTTTCTCGTGACGTCGCCAGCAACAGCAGCTTGTCGAGGTTGGCGAGCGCCTGCTCACCGAACGGCGAAGCGGCGAGTGACACGCGGTAATCGAAGGCGTCGATCACCACGCGCAACAGCGCACGCAGCCCGAGCCGGTCCACACCCGCGCGCAGCTCGGCGAAGCGCTCTCTGAGTCGTCGCAAGGCCGCCACCGCCCCCGACGAGAGCCCCTCTTCGTCGAGCACGCCGGTCAGCACCGAGCGCGCGTCGAGCCGCCAGCGGTCGCCGTTGCGCGGCCGCGCCAGCCACACCCAGTCGGTGTCGTTCAGCCCGACGAGCGGGCTTCGCAGCACCACCGACAGCGCGAGCGCATCGTCAGCGTCCTTGAGCAGCGTGAGGAACGACGCGAGGTCGATGACCTCCTGCGCGCCGTAGAAGCCGCGACCACGCACCACGCGATGGCGCACGCCGTGGCGCACCAGCGCCTGCCGGTACACCTCGAGCTGCGTGAAGCGTTGGAACAACAGCGCCACCTGCCCGCCCGTCACCTTCCACGCGCCGCCGAGGCCATGAACGATCGCACGCGCCACCGCTTCGGCGTCGTGCTCGCGGAACTGCATCACGTCGTACTTCGCGGGGAGCGTGGCGTCGGTGAGCTCGACGATGGCCGCACCTTCAGCGCTCGTCTCACGGACCGCCTGCAGGTCGTCGTGCTCCGGCTGGTAGACCACCTCGAAATCGGCGGGCGAGCTTCCGTACGCGTTGGCGCCCATCACGTGCGCGAACCCTGCGTTGAACCGCTCCAGCAACGCAGGCGTCGAACGCCGCGAGTGCTGCAGATACGCGCGCGCACCGCCATTCCGCTCGATGGCCTGCGCCATCACCTCGAAGACGCTGACGTCCGCGCCACGGAACTCGTAGATCGACTGCTTGCGATCACCGACCACCGCGAGGAACCCGCGCTTCTGCGGCAACGCGACGATCTCCTCGTGACGGTCTTCGAAGGCGGTCGACACCTCGACCGCGCCGTCTTCCGCGAGCAGCAGCACGATCTCCAGCTGCAGGCGGTTGGTGTCCTGAAACTCGTCGACCAGCAACGCACCGAAGCGCTTCTGCGCCGCGCGCCTGGCCTCGAGGTCGTCTCGCAGCAGGTTGCGTGTGGCGACGAGCAGCCCGGTGAAGTCGAGCACGCCGCGTGAATTCAAGGCCTCCTCGTGCGCCTTCGTGATCTCCACGAGCAGCTCGCGCAGCTCCGCCTCGTGCGGCGCCAGCAGACACGCCGTGTACAACTGCGAAATGTTCTGACCCGGCCCGGTCGGGCTCACCGCATCGCGCAGCGCATCGAGGGGCTGCCGCTGCCCCCACACGGCGACCCGCAACTCGGTCAGCACGGTCTCGAAGTTCTCGAACGTCACGCGCGCCAGCGCATTCTGAAACGCGCGCAGGGCCTCCTGCTGTTTGCCCGGCCTGGGCATCGTGGTGCGCGCTTGCATCTTCAACGCCGACAGCGCCGCGTCGAATTGAGTCCTCAAGGCCGCCGGGTCGGGCACGCGAACCAACGCAGGGTCGACACCTTCTTCACGAATCCGCGCAGCGACCGGGCCGATGCCCTGCACCAATCGCTCGAAGCCCATGTCTGCGACGAGGTCCCGAAAGGCGCCACCCGCTTCGACGCGCTTCAACACCGCGCGCTCGACGAGGTCGCGCAGCAACGCCGACGCCTCGCGCTCGTCGAGCAGCTCGAAGTTGGGCGACACCTGACTGCCCGGAGGCGCGCGCCTCAACAGCTGCACGCACAGCGAGTGAAAGGTGCCGATGGTCGCCGACCCGAGCTCGTCGCGCAGCGCGCGCCACTTCTTCGCGTCGGGCATCTCCTGCCCCATCGCCTCGAACGAAGCGCGCAGCTCCCGCTCGTCACCGCCGCCATCGGCCAACACATCGAGCCGCTGACGAAGCCGCGAACGCATCTCATCGGCGGCCTTCTCGGTGAAGGTGAGCAGCCCGAGCTGCTTCGCCTCGATGGCACCACGGGTCCGCGCGCCCGACAGCAGGTGCAGACACATGGTGACGAGGTTGTACGTCTTGCCGGCGCCTGCGCCTGCGAGCACCGCCACGTTCCGCTCGAGCCTCACCGCGACTTCGATGGGAAGGTCGCCCGAACTCGGCTCGGGCTCGGGGAGCGGCTCCGGGCGCGGCGCGAAGAGCGGAACGACCTCGGCGCTCGGCGCCGGTGTCGCCGCGCCGAACAGGTCCAGCTGGCCTTCCGTGGCCGGGCGCTTCTTCTTCACGGCATGTCCTCGAGCAGCTTGCGCTGCGAGATCCGGCACACCGGCTTCAACTCACACTCACCGCACTCGGGCCTCGAGCGCGGCCCGAAGTCGCCGGCGCGAAGTCCGCTCAGCACGTCATGCACGGCGTTCGCGAGGTTGGGCTTCCCCTCACTCTCGAGGCGCTGCCGGGTCAGCGCATCCATCGCGAGCAGCTCATTGACCGAGTCGATGGCCCTCAACTCGCCCACGGTCTTGAGCTCGTTCTTCCCGAGCCCCAGCCACGCGCCGGTGACCGACGACTGCGCGTCGATCGACTTCGCCGCGAGCAGGTAGAACGCCATCTGAAACTCACGCACGAGGAAGTCGCGACCGAGCGTCTTGCTCACGCTCGACTTGTAGTCGACGACGCCAATCGTCCCCGCGGTGACGTCGACGCGGTCCATTCGCCCGCGCAGATACACGTCGGACTCATCGCCGAACGCACCCGCGACCTTCACTTCGCGCAATTCCTCCGGAGCCTTCGGGGTCCCGAAGTCCACCTCGACGAACTTCGGCAACGCGAGCACGCCGAAGGGCTGTGAGTGCCGGCTGCTCACCACGCGCAGGATCACGCGCACCGCCCACTCCTGCGCGAGCGCCCACAACGCGGGGTGACCCACCGCGTGCTTCTTCTCGGTCGTGGCCGCCGCCTTCTTCACCGCGGCGACGACGTGCGCACGAACTTCAGGCGTCGACTTGCCCAGCAACCCGGTCTTTCCCAGCACCGGCACCACCTCGGCCAACGCCTCGTGCCAGAAATCACCGCGCGCCCGCGGGTCGACATCTTCGCCGGCGCGTTGCACCGCCTCGAGCCCCAGCACCGTCATCGACAGGCCGCGAAACGCACACTGCGCCCACTGCTGCAGCTCGTGCGCCGACAACGGGTGCGCGGCATCGAACGCGAGGCGGGCCTTCATCAACGCCAGCGCGTCGCCCTGCAATCGCCCGGAGAACGCTGCCGCCTCCTGTCGCTCATCACTGAAGAAGCGCAGGCGCTCTGCTTCTGCCGCTCCGTGCGCGCGCGCCGCCTGAAACCAGGGCTCGTCACCGAGCTCGAGCGCGAGCGCCGCACCACGTGGGTCAGGCCGCGTCTGACGAGTGACCGGAGGACTGAGCGCCTCGAGCGCCGCGCGCACCCGTAACTCCGCCTCGCTCTGCACTTCATCGAGCGGCGCGACGGCCGCGCGACGAAGCGCGACCTCTTCGAAATCGGGCACTACACGGCGAAGCGAGTCGAGGAACGGAGACGCCAGCGTCTCTCGACCCTTGTCGTCGAAGCGTGAGCGGCTCAGCGTCACTACCGCGCCGGCGGACAAGGCGAAGTGAAACAGCAGCCGATCTTCCGCGAGCCGAGACGGCAACCGCACGTCACCCTCACCCACCGACGTGCGGAACAGCGGCCGGCCCCACGCCCGATTCAACTCACCGCGCTCGTCTTCGCTCAGCAGCGCCAGCGGTGGCGCGCGACCGGGAAACCGGCCGTCGACCAGGCCGCCGACGAACACCTGCGCGAACCGCCGCCCGGCCAACTCACGCGCATCGAGCAACCACACCGCACCGCCGCGGGGGCCGCGCGCCACCAGGTTCACGTCGGCGGCCGCTTCACGAACCCACCGCGCGAACGCACGTCGCGTCAGCTTCTGCGCGCCGAGCCCGCTCTCCTTCAACGAGCGCTTCAACGTCGTCAGCAGCGTCGCCAGCGCCTCCACCGCGGCCTGATCTCGGGCCTGTGCGCGCGCCAACTCCACGCTCATCAGCCCTTCCGAGTGCGGCACCTGCGTGCGCGCCGGGTCCAACAGACCCAGCTTCGAGAGCGCGTCCCACCACGCGTCCAGCAGCTCGAAGCCCGCCGCCTCGTCTTCGATCGCGCGCGCCAGCGACAACAACCGCTCGACGCCATCGGCCAGCAGCTCGACCGCGCGCTTCTCTTCGCGGCTGCGCGCAGCCAACGACCCGAGCCGCGCCGCGAACGCGCCCGCGCCATCGACCCCACCGAGCGCGTCGTCACGAACACCCGCTTCCCTGAACGCGCGTCGCGGCTCGGCCGCTTCTTCGTGCAACGCGTTCACCAGACGGCTCTCGAGAATCGACGCCACCGCATCTGCCGGGAACGAGCCGTCGGCAAGGTCCAGCACCGCCAACGCAAGCCGGCCCAGCCCGCTCTGCGCGAGCGGCACACCGAGGCGCGCACGCGAAGGAACGCCCAGCTCGGCCAGCGCCTCGACCAGCAGCTCGGTGTCGTCCGCGAGATCCCGGAACACCACGGCGATCGACTCGGCGGGCACACCGGCCGTCACCGACCTGCGCACCCGGCGCGCGATCTCCCGCACCTCGTCGCGCGCCGTCGGCGCCACGAAGGCGCTCAACTCCGGCGCCGCGCGCTTCACCACCGTCGGGGCGAACAGCTCGCGGCCCACCCACGACAACGGCATCTCTGCCACGTCGCGCTCGAGCTGAAGGTCCAACTGCGCCCACGACGCCTCGGCGCCGCGCACCGCCTCGACGATGAACGCGTCGACGTTCGATTCACCGGCAGCGGGCCACGACCACTTGAACGTCACGCCCACGCGCTCGCACGCGCTCGCCAGCTGCTCGAGGAACTGGAGCCGCGACAACGGCACGTCGTGCAGGTCCTTCACCTCGATGACCGAGTACCCACGCAGCGCCGGCGGCAGGCCCTGCGCTTCCAGCCGCTTCCCGGCCAGCCGCGCCCACTCACCGCGATCGACGAGCTGCTTCTCTTCGAGCGACGCATCGACCACGCGCCACAACTCGGCCAACGCGTGAACCCGGTGGGCGAACGGGCCTTCCACCTTCGCGGCGACCTGCAGCAGGTGCCAGTGCTCGGCGCCGTTCGACCGCAGCTCCGTCACCAGGTCGTGCGCCTGCGCGGCGAACTCCGGGCTCAGCGCCAGCGCACCGAACGCCGCCGCGTGCGTGCGCGCGTGGTGACCAAACAGAAACCGCACCAGCAACGGGTCCGCAGGAGCGCGCCGCGAGAACGCACCGGGCTCGCAGCGCTCCACGAGCTGCGCGAACGTGCACACGCCGCGCAGGTCGACGAACTCTGAACTTCGAGACGCATCGAGGAGCCACTGCTCCACGCGATCCGAGTCTGGGACGACGACGAGGCGCATCACGGAGCTTCGGTCACCTTAGCCATCGGCTCGGAAAAACCAACGGGTTGACGCACGCGCACCTGCAATGGCACTCCTCGCCGGATGATCAGCGATCGCGAAGCTTCTGCCCTCGCCGAAGAAGAAACCCTGCTCTCCAAAGTGCAGGCCGCCATCACCGCGGCCCGCGCCGCCCAACAAGCACCGAGAGTCTCGGTCAGCAACGACGAGCTGCGCAGCCTGCGCGAAGAGGCAGCCGCCGAAGACGAAGACGACGCCGGCAACCTGCTCCACGAGCTGGCGTTACGGCAGCAACTCGCCGCTCGCACCCAGTCCGTTCTGCCTGACCCACGCTCGCCGTACCTCGCGCACCTGCGGCTGGAAGAGAGCGGTGAAGTGCGCGACTACTTCCTGGGTCACGGCACGTACATCGACACGCGGCAGAACCTGCGCGTCGTCGACTGGCGCGTGGCCCCCGTCGCTCAACTCTTCTACCGCTACCGCGAGGGCGATCACTTCGAAGAGCAGTTCCCCGGTCGGCTGGCCACCGGCACGGTGCTGCTGCGCCGCGTGGTGGTGGTGCACCAGGGCCGGTTGATGCAGCTCATGGGCGACGAGCTGTCGCTCTTCCGCGACGTCGACGGTGAGTGGAAGTCGCGCGGCCTGGCCTCGATGTCCACCGGAGGCACCGGCTCCGCGGCGCGCGACGGCATCCTGGGCACCTCGGTCGGTGCGCAGGAGAAGGGCACCCGCGTCGACGTCACCGCGCTGCTCGACGCCGAGCAGTTCGCGGCCATCTCCGCGCCGCCCGACGAGCCGCTGCTGGTCCTCGGCAGCGCCGGCTCGGGCAAGACCACGGTCGCGCTGCATCGCCTCGCGCGCCTCACCGCGGCCGACCCCAGGCGCATTCCGCTCACGCGCGCGCGCGTGGTGGTGCCCGAACACGGCCTGGCGCGCCTCGCGCAACGGCTGCTGGCGCCGCTGCTGCCGTCCCCCGATGCAGACGACGACGTGGGGCCGGAGGTCGTGCACACGCTCGACGACTTTCTCCTGCGGCTCTCACGTCGTGCGTTCGGCCAACTGCCGCGCGTGAACTTCGAGCCGCCGGCGCTGGTCACGTCGATGAAGCGCCACCCCGCCCTCTACGACGCGCTCAAGCAAGTCATCTCTGCCGAGCCGTCGAGCAAGACCGACTTGAAGCCGCTGTGGCGACAGCTCGCGGTGCACCTGTCCGACACGGCGTTCCTCACGCGCGTGGTGGCGGCGGCGAACGGCACGCTGCCTTCCACCGCCATCTCCGAGACCGTCGAACACACGTCGCTGCAGATGCAGGAGCGCTTCAGCGCGAAGAACATCACCGACGAATCGATGCGCGTCGCCATCGACGGGCGCGATCTCTCCGAAGGCACGCCCGACGAGCTCGCGGGCTCCATCGACGTGGAAGACCTGCCCATCCTCCTCTCGATGCTGGCGTGGCGGAGGTCACTCGCGCTGCCGCAGGCCTCGCACGTGGTGCTCGACGAAGCCGAAGACTTCTCGCTGTTCGACTTCGAAACGCTCCGCGGCACCACGCGCGAGTTCAAGGGCCTCACCCTGGCCGGCGACGAAGCCCAGCAGACCCACACCTCGTTCGCGGGCTGGCAACGGTCCCTCGAAGTCGCCGGCGCGAAGGGCGCCGCCACCGTCCGCCTCACCACCAGCTACCGCTGCCCGCGCCCCATCGCCGAGCTCGCGCGCACGGTGCTCGGGCCGCTCGCGCCTGCGACGCCCGCCAGGGCCTCACGTGACGGTGTGCCCGTCGGCCGCTTCAACTTCCCCGGTGAAGCGCCGTCACACATCTTCCTCGCCAGCGCGCTCAAGGAACTCCTCGACGCAGAACCGCACGCGTCGGTCGCGGTCATCACCTCGAACATGGACACCGCGCGTCGCTTCTACCCGCTGGTGTCGGGCATTCCGGAGTGCCGGCTGGTCGAGCGCGGTGACTTCACGTTCCAGCCGGGCGTCGACATCACCGACGTCGATTCCGTGAAGGGCCTCGAGTGGGACTACGTGGTCATCCCCGACGCGAGCGCCGCGCACTGGCCCGCGACGGACGATGGCCGACGTCGACTGCACGTCGCGGTGACGCGCGCGTCTCACCAACTCTGGTTGATCTCACCGGGCACGCCGACGCCGCTCATCGGGTGACGTGGTAGGAATCGAGCCATGGCACGGGCATCGTCAGCGGCGCGTCGCGTGACGTGGAGCGAGTTCATCGCGCTCCCGGACGACGACCGTCGCGAATTGGTGGATGGGCGGTTGGAGGAGTTCGAGATGCCGACGAAGTGGCACGAGTACATCTGCGCGCAGTTCATCTTCGCGCTCACGGGTTGGGCCGAGAAGCACGACTTCCTCGTCCTCGGCTCCGCGTACAAGGTGAAGGTCTCCGACACGCGCGGCGCGATGCCTGACGTACAGATGCTCTCCCGCGTCACCTACGACGAAGCCGGAGCCAACGGTCTCGAGGGCGGCCACCCGGAGCTCGTCATCGAAGTCGTCTCACCCGGCAGCAAGACCCACGACGGCCTCCGCAAGCTCGACTGGTACGCGTCCCTTGGTGTCCCGGAGTACTGGCTCGTCGATCCCGAGACGCGCACGCTCGTCGTGCATCGCCTGCAGAACGCCGTGTACGCGATCATTCAGCACGCGGAAGGTGACGTGCTGTTCCGCTCGAAGTCGTTCAAGGGGCTGACGATCTCGCTCAAGAAACTCTGGGCGAATCTCCCGAAGCGCTGAACGACGGCCCTCGATGAAGGCAGTGCGAGAGGTCAGTCGCGCATCGTGCCCAGACGCAGGGCCCCTCGCTTCGAGCGTTCGACGCCCCAGGTCACGCGCGCTTCGTGATGCTCGACGTCGGCTTCCACACGGACGGGACCTAATGCCGTCCTTGTGGAAGCCGACGTGAACAACGGGCCAGCACAAACGAAAATGGCCCCGCCGAAGCGGAGCCACTCTCTTCACGTCGTCACCACTTCACGGCGACGGCGGCGGCGTACCCCCACACCCCACGACCGGGCCTTCATCACGCAGCTGGCACACCGCGGTGTCCGGGCAGGGCAGGCAGCCGCCGTTGCCATCGTCACGGCACTCCGTCGTGCACACGAGCGAGCCGATCTCGCAGCGCGAATCGAGCGAGCACTGCGCGAGGTCGAGGCCCACGCACGGGTTGGGCTGGGGCTCGACCGTCGACACGCACCGCGGAGCCGGCGCCGTGCAGTCACACGCGGCGTTCGGCGGGCAGAAGCAGTCGGCCTCGAGCAGCCCGCAGCCCGGCGTGTTCACGCACACCTGCGGGTCGAGGCCCTCGCACACCTCGACCGGCGAACGCGGACCGCAGTAGCCGTCGAACGCGCAGTCTTCGTTCGGGCCGCACGTGCGCTGCACCCACTCGCACCCGGCGTTCACCGCGCACGCCTGCGGATCCAACCCGAAGCACAACACCGGCGGTTCGCTGCGCGGCTGGCACGACGGCTCGATGACCGGGCACGCACAGTTCGGCCCCGCGCAGTCACACACGTCGCGAGACACGAACTCGCACTCCGGGTGCTGCGCGCAGACCTGCGGCGGCAGGCCGTAGCAGCTGACGGGCGTGGTCGACGGCACGCAGGTGGGCGCGATCGCCGCGCAGTCACAGGCCGGCGAATCCGGCGCGCAATTGCAGACCGGCGTCAGCAGCTCGCACCCCGGGGTGACCGAGCACTGCTCGATCGACAGGCCGTAGCACTGCGTGGCCGTGCGCTCGACGCACACCACCGCCGGGTCACACGGCAGGCAGCCGCCATGGCCATCGTCACGGCACTCGAGCGTGCAGTACACGGGCTGCAGCTCACACCGCGGGTTCGTGGCGCACGTCTGCGCATCGAGGCCGGTGCACGCCACCGGGTTCACCTGGCGCGTACGGCACACCGGGCCGGGGGGAACACAGGGCAGGCAGCCACCGTGGCCATCGTCGCGGCACTCCGCGGTGCTCGCCCAGTCGATGAGCTCACAGCGCGAATCGACCGAGCACTGCTGCGCGTTCAACTGCTCGCACGACGTCGGCTGACGCGTACGGCACGACGCGGGCGGCGCGTTGCACGGCAGGCAACCACCGTGACCATCGTCACGGCACTCCAGCGTGCACGCGTAGTTCACGACCTCGCAGCGCGGGTCGACCGCGCACTGCTGCTGATTGAGCGACTCACACGTCGCCGGCGTGCGCGTGCGGCACTGCGACGGAGGCACGTTGCACGGCAGGCACCCGCCGTGACCATCGTCGCGGCACATCGCGTCACACGCGTACTGAACGAACTCGCACCGCGAATCGGCGACGCACTGCTGCTCGCTCAACTGCTCGCACGACACGGGCCGCGCCAGACAGCGGAAGTCCGTGGCACATGGCGACGTACAGTTGCCCTGGCCGTCGTCGACACACAGCATGATGCACGCGAGCGGCTCGACGTAACACTCGCTCGCTGCGTTGCATGCATTGCGATCGAGCCCTGCGCAGAACGTCACCGGGTTCCGGTTCCGCTCATGCTCTTCAGGTCCGGTGCCACACCCCACGACGAACACAGCCAACGCGAGCCAGGAGATTCTGGAGTTCATGCGGCAGCCCTTGAGCAGCAATCAGGCCAGCCCATTCGTCGCAGTCTGTTCGCGGAGTTAGCGCCGACGCCCCACGGAATTTCGTGGGCGACGCCCTCAGCGATTCAGCTCTTTCTCGAGCGCGCCGAGCAGCTCGCCGGTGCCCGCCTCACGGTTCTTCACGTCGTCGGGCGTGCCGTCGATGAACGCGCCCTGCTCGGTGTACGTGAGCTTCGTGCCCGCGCCGTGCTTCTCGAATTGAATCGTGGTGAGCGACGACGACAACGGCTTGCCGCCCACGGTCATCGCGTAGGCGAAGACCAAGCGCTGAGGCTCGACGATGTCGAGGTAGTACGTGTCGTTGGTCACCGTGGGGCCGTCACCGAACGAGAACGAGCCGCCTTCACGCGCGCCGACGCGGAAGTCGAGCGTGTAGTCGTGAATGGTGAAGCCCTCGCCTTCGACGAACCAGCGGCGACGCTTCTCGGGGTTCTTGAAGGCTTCGAAGACGCGATCGACGGAGTGCTTCGCGAGCGTGCGTTCGATGGTGAAGCTGGCGTGCAGGACGGTCATGACTTCTTCCTCTTCTTCGGGGGTTGAGACAGCTCTTCGTCGAGCAGCGCCTCGAGGGCATCGAAGCGACGTTCGACGGACAGACGACGTTCGCTGATCCACTGCTCCGCGACCCGCAGGCCCGCGGGCTCGAGACGGCACGAGCGAACGCGGCCCAACTTTTCGGTCTTCACGATGCCGCAGTCTTCGAGCACCTGAAGGTGTTGCACGACCGCCGCCAACGAGATGCGCAGCGGCTCGGCGAGGGCGCTCACCGAAGCCGGCCCGTTGGAGAGCGCTTCGATCATCGCCCGCCGCGTGGAGTCACTGAGTGCCGCGAAGACGCGATCGACGTCGGATTGCTTAAGCATCCACTCAAGTAAGTAAACAGCGGAGGCCAAACCGTCAAGTCTCCACTTAAGTATCGACGAACCCGCGCCGTTCGCAGGTGGGTCCAGACGTGGCGCCGACGAGCGTGAAGGAGCGCCTGCGCCCACCTGAATGGCCACACAGAGCCCCGGACGCCGGGCCCGGTCGCACCGGTGGTGGGCCCGGACATTCCCCCTGTTTCCCGAGGGAGATCCGGTCGGCGGGCCTGCGTGGTCCGGCGCAGAAACACAGAGGCCCGGAAGCTCCACCGGGGAGCTCCGGGCCTTCACCTGACAGCCTCTGTGGGAGCCCCAGGGAGCCCCGGGTACCGGGCCCGTGAGGCCCGGACGAAAGTCACGGAGAAGGCGGCGTGGGCGCCGGATCTTCCACGTCGGCGGCGTTCTTCCCGAAGATCTTGTTCAGCGAGGGACCTGCGACCAGCACCGGGAGGTTCTTGCCGCCGAGGTCGCGGGCCTCCTTCAGCAACCGCTGCGCGAGGCGCATTTCACGAAGCACGCGGCCTTCGATCACGTTCACCGTCGGCGCATCGCCTTCGTAGGCCGCGGCGTTGAGCGTGACCTCACGCACCCCGGCGAGCGCCTCGAGAGCGGCGTACGCGGAGTTGAGGCGCGCCTCGGTGAGACCCACGTCATCCGCGAGCGCCTCGAGCACCTCGTCACGGCGCAGCTTCACCGCGATGTCGATGGTGGCCGTCAGGGAGTCCTGCACGTCGGAAGGCGACCGTTCGTCGCTCGGGGCGGCCGCGGTGATCCTCGCGAGGATCTGCTGCTGACCACCGGCGACGGCACGCAGACGGCGCGCGAGATCCTTACGTGCATTCGAGGCAACCACGAGCGCCGCGCCACGCGTGGAACGGAGGTCACGCATCGTGGCTTCGCTGGTGTTGGCCATCTCGTCTTCGAGCAGCACCAGCAGCTCGCACAGGAAGGTCAGGCGTCGACGCGAGTAACCGCTCTCGACGTCGTCCTTGAGCGTGCGCTCCAGCGTCACCACCCACTTCTCGGCTTCCTTGATGACGTTCTCGGCTTTGGTGAGTTCACCCCACTTCTCGCACTGCGCGTCGGTGAACGCGGCCCGGTACGCCATGCGCAGCTTGCCGGTGAGCGCGGGCAACGAGCTCAGCGTCTTCGCGGCAACCGAGTCACGCTTCGGTGGCGTCTTCGCCGGAGCCGCAGCCTTCGTCGCCTTCGCAGCAGGAGCCTTCTTCGCCGTCGACTTCTTCTTCGCAGCCATGGTGCTTCCCCCTCGGGTGAGTTGACGGGGCGGACGCTACTTCGCGGGCCACCGGGCTCAAGAGGTAGAAGGTGAAGACGGTGGCCATCTTCTGAATAGCCGTTGGGCTCGCGCGTCGTTGGTGCTTCAACTTTTTCGGGCACCTCATGCGCACTTCGATCTTCCTCCTCGCCGTCGTGGTCTCGTCGTTCGGCTGCACCCCACCCTCGTCACCCGATGCCGGCCCGGGCGGTGGCGGCTTCGCGATGCTCGGTGGCGGCACCGCAAGTACCGGCGGTGGCTCGGGTGGTGGCGGTGGGGGTGGTGAAGACGCCGGCACGGCGCCGACACCGATGACGGAGTGCACCAACGCCCCGCCCTCCGACACCGGCTCGAGTTGCGCGGCCGGTTCGAATCAGCCGCTGTGCGTGATGCAGAGCAACACCAGCTGCTCCGACGTCTGCATCTGGGACAACGCGGCGCCCAGCACGCCGCGCGGGTACTGCTCGACCGCCTGCACGCCGGGCGGCGACGAGTGCCCGGGCGGCTACGAGTGCGCCGCGCAGGACTGCTCTGGCGGCCCCACGCACGTCTGCGTGCGCCGCGTGGTCGCCGGCTGCACGGCGGTACCGGTGTTCGGCAACTCGGGGCGCGTGTTGCTCAGCGTCGGCCTGCGGAGCGCGAACGCGTACGCCGTGGCCTACCTCGACGCGAACGTGGTGACCGTGCGGCTGATGGACGGCACCACCGTGGTGCGCGAGCTGGGCACGTTCCCCTTCGGTGGCTTCGCCGACGAGCTCCTCGCGGTGACCGACGATCACCTGTGGTGGCACGTGTCGCCGCTCATCGTGCGCATCGACGCCAACGGCATCGAGACGTTCACCGTGCCGACCGACGTCTCGCCGCTGCAGCTCGCTTCGGCTGCCGGAGAGGTTCTCGCCGGCACGTACCGCAGCCGCTTCGGCGCCGCGCTCCTGCGCCCTGATTCGGGCGTGCTCGTGGAAGAAGCAGCCGCGCTGCCGGTCATGTACTACGCGCGCCGGCTCGGCGACGGGACGTCGGTCGGTCAGTGCTCCGATGGTGGCGTGAACGCCGCGTGCGCGACGCGTGACCTGGTGACGGCGCAGCACCTGCTGTATCCGCCTGACGCGAGCTTCCTCACCGTCAACGCCGGCTTCGCGGGCGCGTCGATCGACGACTTCACGATGGTCTCGAAGACCGGCGACGTGTTCCGCCGCGTCGGGGGCCAGTGGGTCGCCGACGTGTTCGCCGATGGCGCGACGAACGGTGGCGCGGTGTCGGTGGGCGACGACGTATACGTGTCGCGCCAGGTCGACGGTGGCTTCCAGCAGTTCGTGAAGACCGAGACGTGTTGGAAGCGCGTCAACGCCCTCAACGGCGTGGTCAGCACCGCGCTGCCGGGCGCGAAGTACGGGTACTACTCGACGCGGAGCTGGTGCGCGCAGCTTCAGCCGAAGTGAGCCACGAAGCGGCGCGCGGCGGAGAGCTCTTCGACGCGCGACGCGGTGAGCGTGCCGATGTGCTCGCGGAGCTGTTCCGCCGCAACCGTGAGCGTCGAGAAGGCGAGCACCACGCTCTGCTTCGGCAGGTTCGCTTCGCCTGACGCGAGCAGCACGCAGCCCGGGGCCTTCACGCGGTTCAGGTTGCTGGTGATGCGCGCGACGGTGAGCGGTGTGGGCGCGACGATGACGTGCGGGTGAACGTCAGTGGTGAGCCAGTACACGTCGCCGAGCGTCATGCCGCGAGAGCTTCGCATCATGTCGACCCAGCGATCCCGGGGAAGCGTGTTGCCACAGCTGCCGGAGAATCGCGGGGGCGGCAGGCGACACGGTGCTGGCTGCGGAGGCGTTCACGCGCCTGGCGATGGAACGCTTCGCGCCGGCCCGTCGGGGCCCCCGAAAAGAAGTCATGTTCACGTCGATGCGCCTTCACGCCGAGCAGGAGCACGAAGCGCGCGGGGATCTGGTGAGGCCAGAGCGCCTGTTGCGTGTGGAGAACCCTGCCGTGCGCGGTCCCGACTTCACGCTGCCGAACTGACGTCGGCCTTCTCGGGCAGCGGAACGAAGAGCGGGCTCATCAGCCACACGATGGTGATGCCCGCCCCCAGCGTGACGCCGAACGCGTGGATCGCCTGGGTGGACGAGATGGCCAGCAGGCCGAACGAGAGCAGCGTGGACACCGCGCCCAGGCCGACCGCGAGCCACGCTTCACCCTGCTCTGCTTCGTGCTCGAGCAGGAAGATGCCGTAGTCGACGCCCATGGCCAGCAGCAGCCACAGCGCGAGCACGTGGAAGAGCGAGAGCGGCTCGCCGAGGAACCCCACGATGCCCAGCGCCAGCGACGAGGCGATGAACGTCGGCAGCAGCGCGCGCCAGGCGCGACGGCGGAAGCGGAAGAACAGCGCCGCGAAGATGACCACGTAGCCACCGATGAGCAGCTCGGTCATGCCCACGCGCCAGCGCTTCATGAGCGCCGAGATGTCGCCGGTGCGGTCGACGAAGTGCACGCCGGGCAGCTCGTCGAGCTTCGAGAACTCCGCGAGCGCTTCGCGCGACGGCGCGTGCAGCATCACCACGTTCGCGTCGGCGAGCCACAGCGGCCTGATGGCCGCCCCCAGTGAGGTCGACAGCAGCGTCGAGACCTCGAGCGGCTTCGTCTCGAGCGGTGGAGGGATGTCTTCGTCGAGCTCGTCTTTGAGCGCGGTCAGCACGGCGGTGCTCGTCTGGCGGATGAGCGCTCGGTTCTCGAGCTGCTTCTTCGGCGACGGCACCCAGTTGGACACCGCGTCGTAGCCCTGCAGCTTCTCGGCGGCGATGAAGGCGTCGAGCTTCGCGCGCAGCGCCTCTTCGTTCTGCAGGCGTTCACCTTCGTCGGCGCCACGCACGAGGAAGAACTGCGCTGGCGAAGGCAGGCCGATCTTGATGGCGATGTTCTTCTGCGCGTCGAGCAGCTCGGGCGGGCTCGACTGCAACCCGCGCACGTCGTCGGACGGGTTGAGCCGCGCGATGCCGACCGCCGAGAGGCCCAGGGTGACGACGATGAAGACGATCATCGGCACCCCGCGCAGCGCCGGCCACTTCGCGCGCGAGGCCGCCCACAGGTTCGCGAAGCGCGTCTGCTTCACCGTCCCCGCGTCGAGGAACGGGAACCAGGCGAGCACGGTGAGAAAGGCGGCCACGAGGCCGACTCCGGAAAAGAGCGCGACCTGCCGCAGGCCGGGCATCGGGGTGATGGCCAGCATCACGTAGCCCGCGACGCTGGTGAGCAGCGCGAGGAAGAGCCCCGGGGTGAGGTGCTTGAGCAGCTCGTGACGGTCCACGTTCGGGCGCGCCTGCCGCGAGGCGAAGTAGTGGATGCCGTAGTCCTCCGCGACGCCGACCAGCGACGCGCCGAAGACCAGCGTCATCAGGTGCACCTTGCCGAAGATGAGCGCGCAGGCGGACAGCCCCGCGGCGACGCCAGACCCCACCGAGAGCACCACGAGGAGCAGCGGCCGTGGCGAGCGGAAGGCGAAGAACATGATGAGCACGATCGCCGCCAACGAACCGAAGCCCACGGTGCTGACCTCGGCGTTCGCCCGCACCGACGCGGCTTCCGCGAACAGCGGCACACCGCCCACGAGCACCTCGGTGCCCGGCGTGACCGCGGCCTTCGCGGTGTCGAGCGCTTCCTTGAGCCGGGGCTCGCCGTCGAGCGCCATCGCCGAGCCGATGACCTCGTAGCGGAGCAGCACCGACTCGCCGGCCATCAGCAGGCCGTTCACCGGGCGGATCTTCGTGCGGCTCGCGCTCTCGCGGAGGAACTCGGGGAAGAGCTGGAGTGGATCGTCGCGGAAGTCGCCGATGCGTTGAGACATCGGTTGCTGCAGCGCGAGCAGCGCCTTGTTGGCCTGGACCTCGACCGGTTCGGTCTGCAGGCGGCGGCGCTGCGCGTCGGTGAGCAGCCGGTCTCGATGCGGCAGCAGCGCGTCGATGATCTGCGCGCCCGCAGCGTCGGGGAGCGCGACGGGCTTGAGCAGCCCGGTCGTGAGCGCGGCGTTGAAGCGCTCGGCCTCGGCGCGCGAGTCTTTGCCGGTGATGAGGATGACCACCTGCTTCGCGGCCGAGTCGGCGAGGTTGCGCAGCGCGACCTCCGCGAGCTCGTCGCGTTCACTGCGCGGGAGGAGTTCGAGGAGATCGGTCTCGACCTGGAGGCCGCCGCGCCAGAGGTAGATCTGGTGGCCGACGAGGAGCGCGAAGATCAGCGACCACGCGTAGGTGAGACGTGGGTTCATGACTTCGTCAGTTGGGCGTCAGGGTGATCAGCGTGGCGTCGCCGCTCTGTTCCTGCAGATGAACGGACCGCACGTAGCCGTCGCCCTTCAGCGAGATGCTCGAGAAGATCTTCGCCAGCGGTCCGGGCTTCGGCGTCAGGTCGATGCGCCAACTGGCGCCCTCGACGCTGCCTTTGGCGTCGAAGTGCGTGCCGAGCGTGTTGAGGTCGCCCGCCAGCAGCGAGAAGAGAAGCCCGGTGATGACGCGCACGGTGGGCTCGGCCCTGGCGTCGAGCGCGAAGACCTCGGCGCCGTTCTGCGTCGACCGGATCGAGTCGGCCGACACCGTGAGCTCGGAGGCGAAGGGCTTGAGCGTGTTCCACTTCACGCCCTCGCCCTTCTTCACTTCGTAGGTGCCCGACGACTTGAGCGGCTTCTTGAAGCCCTTCACCTGCTTCGACTGCTCGAAGGTGCCAGCGATGACCGGCTTGTCGACCAGCTTCGCTTTGACCTGCGCGGCGAGGTCAGGCTCGGCAGCGAGCGCGAGGAGCAGCAGCGCGGCGGTCATGAGACACCGAGCGCTTTCCACAGCTCAGGCGGCGTCACGTATTCGAGCTCGTTGGTCTTCGCGTTCACGGCGACCTGCACGGTGTACCCCCTCGTCAGTTTCTCGCCGTTGGACGTAATGACGTACTCGACCTTCAAGCGGTTCTCGTACTCGACGATCTCTGCCCGAACGGTGATCTTCTGCTGCAACACTGCGGGCCGCACGTACTTGAGCCGCACGTCGACCACCGGCCAGAGGTAGCCCGAGTCGCGCATCGCGAAATAGCCGTAGCCGAGCTTGTCGAGCATCGTCTGCCGGCAGATCTCGAAGTACTTGAGGTAGTGCCCGTGCCACACGACCTGCATCGGGTCGCAGTCGAAGAACGGCACCGTCATTTCCATCTCGTGGAACCAGCGGCTCATGCCTTCACCTTTCGCCACAGCAGGACCGGGAGGCGGATCAACATCCCGAAGAAGAGCCGTGTGTGCATGCCCGAGATGCGCACGTTGTCCCAGAGCGCATCGAAGTGACTCACGCCGTCCATCGGGTAGGTGACCGGCGTGGGAATGTTGATGACCTTCGTGCCGCGCCACACGAGGCGCACGGCGATCTCGGGGTCGAAGTCCATGCGCTTGCCGATGCCGGGGACGATGGCCGCCAGCGTGCGCTCGAGCGGGTACACGCGGAAGCCGCACATGGAGTCCTTGATGGCGAAGGACAGCGTGTTGATCCACACCCAGATGTGCGTGAGGTAGCGCGCGTAGAGCCGGGCCCTGGGCACCGAGGCGTCGTAGACGGGCACGCCGCTGACGAGCGCTTCGGGGTTCTGCTGCGCGGCCTCGAGGAACTTCGGGAGGTCTTTGAGCGCGTGCTGGCCGTCAGCGTCGATCTGAATCGCGTGCGTGAAGCCCAGGCGCCGGGCTTCTTCGAGCCCCGACATCACCGCCGCGCCCTTGCCGCCGTTCTGCGCGCGCTTGTACAGCGAGACACCTTCCTGCTTCGCGAGCGTCTCGAGCACCGCAGCGCACGCCGCGTTGCTGCCGTCGTCGACGAGCACCACGGGCAGACCGAAGGTGCGCACCTGCTCGACCACTACGCCGATGGCATGCTCGTGGTTGTAGACGGGGATCACGACGGCGGTCTTCACGGCGCCCACACCACTTTGCCCGACGAGTACGAGCGGTTGCCGCCGGCGTACCTGAACGTGAGCGTGTTGCGCTGCGCGTTCCAACCGAGCGTGAGGTTCACCTCGTTGCCGGGCTGCATGATCGCCTGGAACTTGAGTGCCTCGAGGCGAACGAAGGTACCGGCGATGGGAAAGGCCTCCTTCGCGAACGAGATCGCCCAGTCGACCTGCGCCACACCGGGCACCACGGGGAGCTTCACGAAGTGGCCATCGAGCGCGCGGAGCTCGGGCACGATGGTGAGGGACAGCTGCGCGGTGGCAGGGGCGCGCTCGGTCCAGTTCGCGTCGGGGCGTTCAGGCGCAAACAACTTCGTCAACAGAGCCTCCGGGGTCTTGCCGCGTTCGTCGGCGGGCATGGTTTCGGGGAAGCGGAAGCGGCGCGGGCGCGCGACGGGCTCGACCACGTCTTTGACGGCTTCCTTGATGGCGTCGATGAGCTGCTTGCGCGGCATCGACCTGTCTGTGGGTACGGCGACGAGGCCCACGGTGACGCGCGCGCCGGGCAGCACCACCACCCGCGCTTCGGCGAGGAGCCCCGTGGCCAGGCAGGTGCGCTCGATGAGATCGAGTGACACGCGCTTCTCTTCGATCTTCGCGAGGCGATCGGCGCGGCCGAGCAGGCGGAAGGACTGGTCGTGGAGCTCGACTCTGTCGGCGGTGGTGAACCACTCCGCGTCGGGCAGGTGCGGGCTCCGGACCTCGAGCGTGTTCTCGGCGGACGCGCGCACGTCGACGCCCGCGAGCGCCTTCCACGCGCTGGTCGACCCCTGCCGCCACGCGATGCCGCCGGTCTCGGAGCTGCCGTACACCTCGATGGGCGTGTGCCCGACGATCTGCCTGGCCAGCTCAGCCGCTTCGGGCGCGAGCGGACCGCCCGAGGAGAAGACCGCGCGGGCCCGGGTGCTCCACACGTGCGTGTCGGGGAGACGCTTGAGGTGCGCCGGGCTCGAGACCAGCACCGAGTCGGCGCGGGCGAGCGCGTCTTCGAGCTCTTCGGGGTACTCGAGGCGGCGCGGCGCCATCACGCGGCCGGTGAGCACCGGCCACAGCACCGTGAAGAGCAGCCCGTAGATGTGCTGGTGCGAGACCGACGAGACGAACACCGTGTCGGACGTGAGGTGCGCGTCGAAGGTGGCCTCGAGGGTGGCGACCTCGTCGAAGAGCTGGCGCAGCGTCTTGGTGATGGCGACCGGCGCGCCGGTGGAGCCCGAGGTGAAGACGACCACGCCTTCGAGGGAGCGGTCGAGGCGCGCGAGCGTGGGCATCGAGGTGCGCTCTGGCGTGAGCCAGCCGTCGATGTGCGGGGTGAGCGCGGCCCGGGTGGCGGGAAGATCATCGCCCGGGAGCACGACCTGATGACCGCGCGACCACGCGTCGAAGAGCGTCGCCGCGAAGGCGATTCGATCGTCGGTGTAGAGCGCGAGCCGGTTCACGTCGGCGCACCTTCGTAACGACGGCGCACGCGCCTGCGAATGAGGAACTCGGTGCCACCGAAGACGCCCATCAACACGTACGCGATGAGCCCGTTGTAGAGCGCCCACAGTCGCTCCGACGCCCACAGAGACGTGGCCGCGGCGATCGAGCCGTTGACGATGAAGAACACGCACCAGGCCATCGTGACCTTGCGCGTGTACTCCACTGCGTGCGGCGGCAGTTCGGGTTCTTTGAGGCGCGCCAGACGCTCGACCATCGACTGGCCTCCCCGCAGCGTGACGCCGAAGAGAATCAACATCGCCCCGTTCACGAAGACCGGGTACCAGCGCAGCGGCCAACCGACGTTGAAGAAGCCGGTGACGGCCGCGAGGGCAAAGGCAGCGAGCGCGAGAATCACCCAGCCGCGTTGCTTCGCGGCGGCCAGCCGCAGCGCCCCGAGCAGCACCAGGGCGAGCGCCAGCCACCTCGGCTCGATGCGATCACCGAGCAGCCAGATGGCCAGCGGGTAACAGAGCGTCAGCGCCGTGAAGACGATGTTCTTCAGCACGGCGCTGCGACCTCACGCCGCGGGAGGAGGCGCCGCGTCGTCGGAGTGGATGAGCGAGTGGAGCGCGTCGACCACGTCTTGAACGGTGCGCACCTTCTTGAACGCCTCGGGCGTCATGCGCTTGCCGACCATGGGCTTCATCTGAACGATGAGATCGACCGCGTCGATGCTGTCGATGTCGAGTTCGTCGTAGAGGCGCGCCTCGGGCTTGATGCGCTCCTTCTCGATGGCAAAGGTGTCGTGGAGGATCTCCACACACTTCGCGTAGATCTGATCTTTCGTCATGACGTAGCCCCCGATCGGTGGTCTTGCACCAGCGCCGCCAGTGCCTGCACCGACGCGAAGTGCTTCCGCGTCTCGGCCGCGTCCGACGACAACTTGATTCCGTACTTCTTCTGCAACCCGACGCCGAGCTCGAGCGCGTCGATGGAGTCGAGGCCCAACCCCTTCACGAAGAGCGGCGCCGACGGATCGATGTCGGCGACCTTCACGTCTTCGAGGTTGAGCGTGTCGATGATGAACTGCGCGACTTCCGATTCAAGGGGTTGCACGGCGGGACTCCTGCTCGAAGAAAGCTTCCAGATGCGCGTTCAGTCGCCGCACGGCCAGTGCTTCTGGCACGCCGGCTTCCAGGAACGGGTCTACCTGAAGATCGTCATGAACGCGGATGACGAAATGCATTCGCCGCGGAGGCACCTGGTACCAGCGTTGGTAGCGGGCCAGGCCGCGCGGCTGACAGGTGATAACGACCGGCGTGACGGCCCGGCGGTTGCGGATCGCGACGTTTGCTGCGCCGCGTTGAAATTTGATGTCGCCGTTCTCGGGCGTGCGCGTGCCCTGCGGAAAGATGACGACGTCGTCGCCCTGCGCGAGCGCCTTTTCAGCGCCGTGCACCAGGCCCAGCCCCTGGTCGTTGGTGATGTAGCCGGCGCCTTCGATGGCCACGCGAATCACGGGGTTCTTCATGAGGTTGCTGCGCACCACGGCACAGAAGCGCGGCACGAGCGACCCGATGATCACCACGTCGATGAGCGAGGGGTGGTTGGCCAGAATGAGCAGACCGGGGCGCTGCAACTTTTCGACACCGTGGAACTCGTAATCGAGCACCCCGAGCAGCCGCATGATCTCGACGAAGGTGCTGAACCACCAGCGCACGATGGACCGCGAGGCGCTCAGGCGGCCCTCGACCGTGCGGTGCATGACCAGCATCGCCGAAAACAGCACCACACCGGCGGTGAGCGTCACCACGCCGAAGGTCACGAAGCAGAACCCCGTGGCGACGATGCGCAGGAAGATCTCGAACCGGTTCCCTTCCGGCTCGAACATCGGCTCCTGCAGCAACGGCTCGGTTCTCACGTGCGACTCCACTGGTACCCGCTGACCCCGTCGGCGGCGCGGTAGTGCACGCCCCGGCTCAAGAAAAAGCGCAGCACCTCGAGCGCGTGGGGCAATTGGCTGGCGGGCGTCGCGGTCACGTCAGCCGTACATACGGCCCAGGGGCCTCCGCGCTTCACATGAAGTGCGTACGCGTAATCATGCGGAGCTTCTGGGTAATAAGGCGCGTGCACGGGGTGGGGACTTGCCTCGTAGACGACCAGCACCGCTTCCGTACCCACCGTTACCGCCTCGACCAGCCCGGCTTCGGGGGTGAAGAGCCCGTTGGACACCGCGATCACGTTGGCCGTGTCCTGGCGGATGATGGAGTACTGGCCTCCGATGGCGTTGTGCACCGACATGGCGAAGCTGGCCGGTGAGAGCGGCTCGTTCCTCGCAAGCGCGGTGAGCAGATCGACGCTGCGGGGCGCGTCACCGTGGCGCGAGGCAAAGACCAGCGGCAGGCCCTTCACTTCCTGCTGAACCCAGGTGGCGACCTGAAAGGCGACGCGGCCCATCTTCTCGATGCGGCGGCGGGCCATGGCGGGCACTTCGGTCAACGGCGGCGTGTCGGCCCCCTGAGGAACGCTGGGGCTGGCTGCCCACTGTTCCCACGACTCTGGAGTCGTCAGTCCGGGCCCCCACGCTGCCCACCGGATGATGTCGAAATCGACGCGCACGTCGGGGCGCCCATACCAAAGATCAGCGCAGTCTCAATACTCCCCCCGGATACCGAGGAACGGGCGGATCGGCAGGTGGTTGAAGCGGCCCTGCGTGGGCGGCATGCCGTTGGCGATGTCGCCCTCCCCGTAGACCCACGAGAACACGTTCATGGTGTTGGTGACGTTGAGCACCTCTGCGTAGAACGCGCAGGACACCGGGCCGACCTCGAAGCGGTACTCACCGCGCAGGTTGAGCTCGAAGAAGAACGGGTAGCGCTCGCTGGAGGTCTCGCCGAACTGCGGCACGTAGAACGAGTTGGTCGCGTCGGGGTTGAAGGTGGCGATGGGCGTGTACGGCCGGCCGGTGCGGAAGTTGGCGCGGCTGTGCACCAGCCAGTGCTTGTTGGGCGACCACGACAGGCCGCCGCCGACGCTGAACTGCTGCTCCCACTGCACGGGGTAGGTGCTGCGGTTGGCCGCCAGCGGGTTGGTGCGCTGCGCGCTCAAGGCACCGACGCCGAGGTTGTACGCAAACTGGCGCGTGCGGCCGAAGATCATGGCGTCGACGCCGTACGCCAGGCCCGTGCCGCCGTTCACGTACACGGGGAGCCCCGCCGCTTCACGGTCGGCCACGGCCTGCACGGTGTCGGGGTTAACCACCAGGTTCGAGAGGAACTTCGCCCAGCCTTCGATGCGCACGAGCGCCTCGATGGGCAGCGGCTGCTCGATGCCGGCGATGAGCGAGCCCACGCGCTCGGCCTGCAGACGCGGGTTGCCGTAGACCGGGTCGAGCGCGAGCGGCGTCGAGATGGGCTGCAGCACGTAGCCACCGGACAGCTTGATGACGGTGAGCGTGGGCAGCGTGAGCGCCGCAGCGAGCCGCGCCGAGCCGCTCGGGAGCGCGTTGCTGACGTCGTACTGACCACGAAGGCCCCCCTCGAACGCGAGCGCTTCGATGGGGCGGTAGGTGTGCTCCGCGTAGGCCGAGAGGAGGTTGCGCGTGAGCGAAGGGTTGATGTTCAGCGAAGGGCGATGGCTGTCGACGATGGGCTCGCGCGCCCACGGCGGAACACTGCGGCTATCGGCGACGGTGCCGGTCAGCCGGGTGTCGCGCCACGCATACTGAACGCCGGCGTTGAAGGCGTTGTGCTTCGAGAACACGTATTTCAAGTCGCTGCGGAGCACGACGTCGTTGCGGAGCGCGGCGGTAGCGAGGCTGATGGCGCCCTGCACGTTGAAGTCGTTCTGATCGCGCAGGTAGGCGGCGGTGAAGCTCAGCTCGCTGTCGCCGCCGAGCGCGATCTCGTGACGCAGCGACGCGATCTGCGCGTTGTTCTGCAGCGCGAGATTGCCGGCGAAGTTCACCAGCACCTGCTCGCCGGGCTGCACGATGAAATTGAAGCCGTCGGAGGCGTGGGTGAACGTCGCCATCGTCAGGTGCTTGCCGCGCCGGAACGACACGCGCGCGAAGGCCTCGGTGATGTCAGGCGCGACGACGTTCTGGCCGAACAGGCCGATGGCCTTGAGCACCGCGAAGTAGGCCTCGAAGTAGCTGCGGCGGAAGCTGACGACGGCCGACAGCCCCTCGACGCCGAGCGGAATGTCGACGCGCGCCTTGGCGGTCAGCATCGAGATGTCGGCGACCACCTTCACCTTCTTGACGTCACCGCGGGCGTACTTGATGTCGAGCACGCCCGAGAGCGCAGGCTCGTAGCGCGCAGGCGCCGCGCCGGCGAAGAAGTCCGCCGACTCGATGAGCATGGGGTTGATGATGCTGGCGAAGCCGCCCAGGTGGTACGGGTTCGAGAGCGGCACGCCGTCGATGAAGATGATCGTCTCGTCGGGGCCGCCGCCGCGCACGAAGAAGTTGGCCAGCAGGTCGGGGTCGGCGGCGACGCCGGGCAGCTGCTGCACCACGCGCGAGATGTCTTCGAGGGCGCCGGGCGTGCGATCGATGTCGGCCTTCGTCAACGTGAAGCGTGAGACCTGCGGTGACTTGTCGACGTCAGGCACGGGCGGAAGCAGCCGTGAGCCCTCGACGCGCGTCTCGTAGCCGCGCGATTTCACCATCGCGTAGCGAACGCGCGTGACCTGCCCGCTCTTGAAGACCTCGGGGAACCCCTTGAGCGCGTAGCCTTCGTGATCCACGGTGACCCAGGCATCACCCGGTGGCTGCGTGTCGATGGTGAGCGAGAAGTTGCCGTTCTCGTCGGTCCGCGTGGCGGCCTCGGCGAAGCTGACGGTCGATTCTGGCAGCGCTTCGCCGTTCTCGCCGACGACCGTGCCGGTGATGGTCCACGGCAGCACCGGCGGCACGAAGGAGATCGTCAGGTCGATCCGCGAGAGCGCGGCCACACCGTTCACCGTCGCCGGTGACAACGTGCACTTCTCGACGGCGCGCAGCGCGGCAGCCTCGAAGGCCGGGCTCGGCGCGTTGGCGACGCTCTGCTGAGAAATGCCGCCGTCGGCGCCGACGGTGATCTGCACGACGACGTTGGCCTCGATGCCGCTGGCGCGCTCCGACGGCGGGTACTCCGGCTCGCCATTGCACTGGGCCGACGGAGGGACGATCACCGGCCCCGCGTCGAGCACCGCCTCGACTCCAGCATCGGGTGGCTCGATGCCCGCGTCCTCGACCGCGGTCTGCGACAGAAGAACCGCGACGATGACGCTGAACAAAGACCCTCCTCAGGTCGAAAAACGCGCGCCGTTGTACCAGAGCGACTGTCACGCTACGAGCGGCGCCGACATGACGCAGCTCATCTCCTTCGACGGCCAGCCACTCACCATCGAGCACGTCGCGGCGCTTTCGCGACGCTCGGCTGAAGGCCGTCTCTCGCACGATTCGACTTTTCTGGCTCGTATCGAAGCGGGCTCCGCGCACGTGGCCAGGACGCTCGCACAACAGGGCGTCATCTACGGAGTGACGACCGGCTATGGCGATTCGGTAACGGTGCCAGTGCCGATGGAGCTGGTGCCCGAGCTGCCGCAGCACCTGTACACGTACCACGGCGTCGGCCTGGGCCCGGTGTTCAACCCCGTCGAGACGCGCGCCATTCTCGCGGCGCGGCTGCAGTCGCTGTCGCAGGGCATGTCGGGCGTGACCGTCACCCTGCTCCGTCAGCTCGAGCGATTGCTGGTCGACGACCTGCTGCCGGTGATCCCCTCGGAGGGCTCGGTGGGCGCCAGCGGCGATCTCACGCCGCTGTCCTACGTCGCGGCCGTGCTCTGCGGCGAGCGCGAGGTGTTCGTCGACGGCGTGCGACGCCCCACCGCCGAGGTGTTCAAGGAGCGCGGCATCGTTCCCCTTCGCCTGCAGCCCAAAGAAGGCCTGGCGATCATGAACGGCACCGCGGTGATGACGGGCCTCGCGTGCCTGGCGTATGAGCGCGCGGCGGCGTTGTCGCGGCTCTCGGCGCGCCTCACCGCGATGGCCTCGGCGGCGATGGGCGGCAACCCGCATCACTTCGACGAATTGCTCCACTCGGCCAAGCCGCACCTGGGCCAGCAGCGCGTCGCGAAGTGGATCCGTGAAGAGCTCGCCGGTGGTGAGCGCACGGAATCACGCCTGCAGGACCGCTACTCGATTCGCTGCGCGCCGCACGTCATCGGCGTGGTCGAGGACGCGCTGCCGTTCCTGCGTTCGCTCATCGAGAACGAGCTCAACAGCGCCAACGACAACCCGCTCATCGACCCCGACAGCGGCAAGGTGATGCACGGCGGTCACTTCTACGGCGGGCACGTCGCGCTCGCGATGGACACGCTCAAGAACGTCATCGCGAACCTCGCCGACCTGATGGACCGGCAGCTGGCGTTGCTGGTCGATACGCGGTTCAACCACGGGCTGCCGTCGAACCTCACCGGCGCGACGGGCCAGCGCGCGGCCATCAGCCACGGCCTCAAGGCGTTGCAGATCAGCGTCTCTGCGTGGACCGCCGAAGCCCTCAAGGGAACGATGCCGGCGTCGGTCTTCTCGCGCAGCACCGAGTGCCACAACCAGGACAAGGTCAGCCTCGGCACCATCGCCGCACGTGACGCGCTTCGCGTCATCGAGCTCACCGAGCAGGTCGCGGCCGGTCACCTGTTCGCAGCGCGGCAGGCGGTGTTCCTCAAGGCGCGCACGGGTGCCAAGCTGCCGCACAAGGTGACCGAATACGCCGACGCATTGGAGCTGCAGCCGCTCATCGAAGATCGCGCGCTCGAGCTGGAGCTCCGGGCGCTGTTGGTTCGCATGCGCAGCTTCTCGCTGCCGGGACAGGGGTGACGGATGCTGGCGCTCACGACGCTGCTGTTGACGCTCAGTGGTGACGTGAACGTGCATTCCGCCCGGTTGCTCGACGAGCCGCCCGCGTTCGCGCAGGTGGAAGAAGCGCCGTTGCCGCGCGCGTCGATCCCGCAGCTCGAGGTCGACATTCGGGCGCTCGAGCGCATGCGGCCGTCGTTCGGGCTGGTGGGCCTGTGCTTCGGTGTCGGCGGCGGCGTCGGGCTCGCCGGCGGCCTCTTTCTCTTCGTGTCGGCCATCAGCTTCGCGCCGGAGGCGATCATCATCGCGGGCGCGACGATGGCGGGCCTCGGCGTGGGGCTCATCGCCATCGGCATCTGGGTGCTCGTGGAGCGAATCAACGAGCGCGCGCGCATCAGCGAAACCGTGCGTGAGCTCAAGCAACAGCTCGCCGAGCAACGGCGCGGCGGCTATTCGCTCGAGCTGCCGGTGCGAACGCCGATGACGACCCTCGCGACGTTCTGATCAGTCCTTCAGGAGCGTCGCCAGCACGCGCATGCCGTCGGTGGTGGTGAACACGCCGACCACCTTCGCGCCTTCCATCACCACCGCGCTCCCCAGCTTTCGCTGCCCCATGGCGAAGGCGACTTCAGCCAGCGTGGTCTGCGGCGAGACCGCGTACGGCGCCTGCGACATCGCGTCTTCCACGAGCAGGTCCTGCGCTTCGAAGCGCGCGAGCGACTCGGCGAGTTGAACGTCGCGGTCGCTCAGCAGCCCCACCAGCGCGCCCGCGTCGAGCACCGGGAGATGCCGAATGCCGTGCAGCGCCATCAACTTCTTCGCTTCGACGAGGGGAACGGTGAGGCCGACGGTGTGCGGGCTGCGGGTCATGAGTGCATCGATGGTGAGCGCCATGAGCCGTCACCAAGCAGAAGGCGGGCCGACGCTCTTCCGAGCGAAGGACCGCCTCGCGCCACGCAAACCCTGCAGCGACTTCAGCTCGCGCGCCGGAAGATCAACGACGTATTGATGCCGCCGAACGCAAAGTTGTTCGACATCACGTACTCGGTGTCGATGACCCGCCCTTCACCCTTGATGTAGTCGAGCTTCCCGCACGCGGGGTCGGGGTTCTCGAGGTTCACCGTGGGCGCGAACCACTTCTCGCGCTGCATCTCGATGGTCATCCACGCTTCGAGTGAACCGCAGGCGCCGAGCGTGTGACCCATGTACGACTTGAGGCTCGAGATCGGCATGCGCTCGCCGAACACTTCCTGGGTGGCGGTGCTCTCGGCCACGTCGCCGTTCGAGGTCGCGGTGCCGTGCGCGTTCACGTAGCCGATTTCAGCAGCCGGAATTTTTGCGTCTTCGAGCGCGAGCCGCATGACCTGCGCCATGGTCTTCGCGTTGGGGTTGGTGACGTGCGTGCCGTCGCTGTTGGTGGCGAAGCCCACGAGCTCGGCGAGGATCTTCGCGCCGCGGGCCTTCGCGTGCTCGTACTCCTCGAGCAACAGCGTGCAGGCGCCTTCACCGAGCACCAGGCCGTCGCGCTTCGCGTCGAACGGGCGCGGCGTCTTCTTCGGCGTCTCGTTGCTGGTGCTGGTGGCGAACAACGTATCGAACACCGCGACCTGGGTGACGTCCCACTCTTCGGCGCCGCCGGCGAGCATCGCCACCTGAGCTCCCGAGCGGATCGACTCGAACGCGTAGCCGATGCCCTGGCTGCCCGAAGTGCACGCCGACGAGGTGGTGATGATGCGGCCCGTGAGCCCGAAGAACACGCCCACGTTCACCGGCGCGGTGTGGCTCATCAGCTTGATGTACGTGGTCGAGGTGATGCCTTCGGTCGTCTTGTTGAGCAGCATCTTGCCGAAGTCGGCGAAGGGGCCCGGTGAACCGGAGCAGCTGCCGTAGCTGACGCCGACCTTGCCGCTCTTGATGAGCGGGTCGCCGAGCAGCCCCGCCTGTTCCATGGCGAGCTCGGAGGCACGCACGGCCATCGTCGCCACCTTGCCCATGCTGCGCAGCGACTTGCGGTTGTAGACCTTCTCGTCGAGCACGAAGGGCGCGACCGGCGCGCCCAACCGCGTGAGCATGCCTTCGTAGTCACCCAGCTGCGGCACGACCTGCACCGCGTTCTCGAGCGACTTCAACTTGGCGAACACCGTGGGCCAGTCGTGGCCGAGCGGAGACAGGGCTCCGACGCCAGTGACGACAACGCGCTTCATCCGAGACCTCCGTTGACCGAGATGACCTGACGCGTGACGTACGACGCGCCGGGAGAAAGAAGGAACGAGACCGCCGCCGCGACTTCGTCGGGCTTGCCCATGCGCCGCACGGGAATCAATTCGAGCGCATGGTCGAGCACCTCCTGCGAGACCATTTCGGTCTCGATGAGTCCGGGCGCCACGCAGTTCACCGTGATGTTCTTGCGCGCGAGCTCGAGCGCCAGCGCTTTGGTGGCGCCGATGATGCCGGCCTTGGCCGCCGAGTAGTTCACCTGACCCCGGTTGCCGAGCACGCCAGAGACCGAAGAAATGGTGACGATGCGACCCGGCTTGCGACGCTGCACGAGCGGCATCACCAGCGGCTGGAGCACGTTGTAGACGGCGTCGAGGTTGGTGTGGATGACGCTGTCCCACTCTTCGCCGGTCATCGCGGGGAACGCGGTGTCGCGCGCGATGCCCGCGTTGCAGACCACGCCGTAATACGCGCCGTGCGCCTTGATGTCGGCTTCCAGCACTTCACGCGCCTTCGCGCGGTCGGCCACGTCGAACACCAGCAGCCGCGACGTCACGCCGAGGCCGTCGATCTCGGCCATCACTTCCTTCGCTTCGTCGACGCGCGAGCGGCAATGCACGACGACGTCGAAGCCGTCTTTCGCCGCGCGCACCGCGATGGCGCGACCGATGCCGCGGCTCGAACCAGTGACCAGAACCGTGTCACGCACCGAGGGCCTCCTTGATGTAGTCGTCGACGTTGTCGGGTGAGAAGACGTTGAGGCTGCCGGTGGCGATCACCGCGCCGTCACGGAAGATGGAGCAGACGAACACCGCAAGGCCCTGCTCGCTGACGATCTCCAGCCTGGCGTCGATCTCGAGGCGGGTACCGACGGGAATGAAGGGCGTCTGAATCTCGAACCTGCGGGTGCCGAGGAGGAAGCCCAGCTGCACCTCCTGCTTGCGCTCGAGGCGGCGCAGCCCAGCCCAACACGCGACGCACTGGGCCATCAGCTCGACGCAAACCCACCCCGGCAGACCGTCGTCGGTGCAGAAGATCTGCTCGCGGCGAACGGTGGCATCGACACGCACATATTCCGAGGTGTCTTCGAGCAGGGAATCGATGAGCAGCATCGAAGCGCGATGCGGCACCAGGTCTGTGACGGGCCCGTGAAACGTACGCGGCATGGCGGTCAGTCACGTACCAAGACCAGCGCCGCGTTGCTTCCTCCGAATGCAAACGAGTTGCTCAAAACGGCCCTGGGCCGCCCGGTCTCTCCGGGCGTCACGAGGCGAATCTGCGGGAGCTCCAGCTCGCGTTCGCCGTCGAACCAGTGGGGAGGCAGGCGCCCTGCGTCGTCGTTGAGCGCCAGCCATGAAATCGCCGCCTCGAGGGCCCCGGCGGCCCCGAGCGTGTGGCCGGTCATCGGCTTGGTCGAGCTGCACGCGACCTCGAGGCCGAGCACCGTGCTCACCGCGCGGCTCTCCATGGCGTCGTTGAGCGGCGTGGCGGTGCCGTGCAGGTTCACGTAACCGATGTCGGCGGCTTTCAGTTGCGCGCGAGCCAGGGCCTGCCGCATGGCCTCGATGGCGCCCCGGCCCGACGGCTCCGGCGCCGACAGGTGGTGCGCGTCAGACGTCTCGCCCCAGCCCGCGAGCCGAACGCCGCTGCCGTCACGCGTCACGAGGAACAGCGCCGCCGCTTCGCCGATGTTGATGCCGTTGCGGTTCTTGCTGAACGGGTTGCAGCGCGCGGCGCTCACCGACTCCAGGGCGCTGAAGCCGGCGATGGTGAAGCGGCACAGCGAGTCGACGCCACCGGCGATGACCGCGTCGACCAGCCCGGCCTCGAGCCAGCGCGCCGCCGACGCGAGTGACTTCGCGCTCGAGCTGCACGCGGTGCTGATGACCGCCGTCGGGCCGCGCAGCCCCAGCGTCGTCGCCACGTAGCGCGCCGGCGAACCGAGCTCCTGCTTCAGGTACGTGTATTCGGGCGGGATCGAACCGGTCTTCACCAGCGCATCGACCGCGAGCTCCGACTCACCGATTCCGGAGGTCGAGGTGCCCAGCACCACGCCCACGCGCTCGCTGCCGAAGCGTGAGATGGCGTCGAGAATCGGTTGCTTGATTTGCAACAACGCGAGTTCGAGGAGCGCATTGTTGCGACTTCGCAGATCTTCGGGAACGTGCGCGAGCGAGGGCAGCGCGCCGGAGAACTGACCGAGCGCGAGCGGCCGTTCGGCCGAGAAGAAGTCCGTGGTCTGGACGCCACCGACCTGCGGCGCGAACAACGCGTCACGAACGACCGCCGTGTTCTCACCGAGCGCACACACCACTGCAGGAGCTGAAAGAAATGCCGTCACAGGGCCTCCGCCGAATCGATCTCCAGCGCGTAGCCATAACGATGTTGCGTGAGCACGACACGGGCGCGGCCTTCGGTCCAGGTGACGGTGACGAAGGGCTGCCCGTCTTTGAGCAGCACGCGCTGGCCCGGGGTCTCGGTCAGGCTGAAGCCGGCGGGCAACGCCGCGCGCACCGCTTCTTCGGGCCACCAGGCGAGTTGCACGTCGGTGATGATGCGCTCGGCGGTCACCACCGGCGGCACGTGCGTCGACACGCGAGACTCGAACTTCGCACCGTCCCACGTGAGCGTGCCGAGCGTCTGGCCCATGGCGATGAGCGCCACGCGCACTTCGGAGGCGTCGACTTCCAACAGCGCGTCGAAGCTCTTGCGATCGCCGTCGCGCACCATGGTGATGCGCTGGTTGAGCGAGACCTCACGCCCGAGGCTCGCCGGCGAGAGCTTCAGCAGAAATTCGGGCGCAGGCGGCGGCTGCCGGGGCGTGGTTGCGCAGGCCGAAACGACCAGCGCCAGCAGCGTCAGGACGGCGCGCAAATCTGCTCCAGCACGGACACGCGTCTGGGCTCGGCGACGAAGGGGTTTTTCTTGTTCCATGCGTAGCCCGCGAGAATGGCGCAGATCTTCTTGCGAATCTCGGGGTCTGGCGTGGGGTGGAAGATGATGTTCTGGAAGCCGCCGCGGTACCACGCCTCGACGAACGCGCGGAACGCGTCGACGCCGTCCTTGAGCGGAGTGGCGTAGTCTTTCTGCCAGTCGACCGTCTCGCCGTTGAGCTGGCGATGGAGCGCGCGGGTGGCGAGGCTCGACGAGGTCATGGCGATGGTCACGCCCGACGAGAACACCGGGTCGAGGAACTCGCCCGCGTTGCCCAGCAGCGCGAAGCCTTCACCGCACAGCCGCTTCACGTTCGACGCGTAGCCACGCAGCGTGCGGGCCGGCGTGTCCCAGTTCGCGTTCTTGAGCAGGCGATGGAGCCCGGGGTCCTCATTGGCGAGCGTCTGGAGCTTCTGCATCTCGTCGCCGGGAATGGTGTCGAGGAACTTCGCTTCGGCGACCACGCCCAGCGAGCAGCGACCGTCAGAGAAGGGAATGAGCCAGAACCACACGTCGACGTGCTTCGGGTGCACGACGATGCGGATCTTCTCGCGGTCGAAACCTTCTTTGGGGCCGATGCGATCTTCGACGTGCGTGAAGAACGCCTGCCGCACGGGGAAGTTCGACGGCTGCTCGAGGTCGAGCAACCGCGGCAGCAGGCGCGCGAAGCCGGACGCATCGAGGATGAACTTCGTCTCGACGCGGAAGACCTCACCGGTCTCGAGGTTCTTCACGGTGAGCGCGGGGCTGGCGCCGACTTCGACGGCGGTGACCTCGTGGCGGTAGCGAACGTCGGCGCCCATGCGAGAGGCCGCGTCGGCGAGCACCTTGTCGAACTTCGCGCGCTGCACCTGGTACGTGGTGCCCCAGCCGTCGCCGAACTTGTCGCGGAAGTCGAACGAGGTGTAGCGCTCTTCGCCCCACGTGAAGACCGCGCCGTTCTTGAACTGAAAGCCGGCTTCGACGACGTCGCGGAGCATTCCGGCCTCTTCGACGTACTGCATGATCTGCGGGAGCATGCTCTCGCCGATCGAGAAGCGCGGGAACGTCTCGCGCTCCAGCACCAGCACCTGGCGGCCCTGCTGCCGCAACATGCCGGCAGCGATAGAACCTGAAGGACCAGCTCCGGTGACGACGACTTCGGCTTGTTCGACGCGCATGATGTGAGGCTCCCCGCGGTGCGCGCGCTCAATACACAACGCTCCCGTCGGGATCCAAGACCGCGTACGGTGCGCGCATGCTCGCTGCCGTTCTTGCGCTCGCATTGAGCCAAAATGCCCCGACCGTTCCCCACCCGCTGAAGTGGGAGCCCCGGGTCGACATTCCGGTCACCACGGCGCTCGTCGGCGGCTGGGTGTTGTCGGAGTTCGCGTTCAAGAAGCAGCTGGGCGCGCCGGCCTGCCGGTGGTGCGAGACGAACGGGTTCGATCTCGGGGTGCGCAGCCTCTTCAACCCGTCGATGCAGCCGAGCCCCGACGGCATCACCGCGCCGCACGTGGCCAGCAACCTGGTGGGCTTCGTGTCGTTGCCCATACTCATGGTGGGCCTCGACGCGCTGTTCTCGTGGCGCGAAGGCGGCAGCATCGAGACGTTTCTGGTCGACGTGTTGATCGTGCTGGAGACCACGTTTTCGGCGCTGGCGGTGAACCAGTTCGTGAAGTTCGCAGTGGGTCGTGGGCGGCCCTACACCGTCGGCGCGAGCGACGAGATCTACGCCAGCGGTCACGACGTGGCCGACAACAACCTCTCGTTCTTCAGCGGGCACGCGACTTTCACCTTCGCGCTGGCGTCTTCGGCGGCCACGGTGGCCACGCTGCGCGGCTACAAGTTCGCGTGGCTGATGTGGGCCGTCGGCATTCCGCTCGCCACGGCGACGTCGATTCTGCGGCTCGCGGCCGACAAGCACTGGACCACCGACATTCTGCTCGGCAGCGCGTTCGGTCTGGCGGCGGGCATCTTGATGCCGACGTTCCTCCATGGCCGCGTGGGCCCGGTCGAAGCGCGGATCGCGCCGATGCCGAACGGGCTGGCAGTCACCGGCCGCTTCTGACAAGTGGCCGAGCTGATGTTTCTCCGACGACTCGGCATCTTCCTTGCGGTCTTCATCGGTCAGCTGGTGGTCGACCAGTGGACCAAGCAGCTGGCGACGGCGCACCTCAAGGGCGTGCCGCGCAAGTCGTGGCTGGGTGACGTGTTCCGGCTCGAGTACGCGACCAACGAAGGTGCGTTTCTGTCGCTGGGCGCGAACCTGCCGCCGAACGCGCGCTACTGGGTGCTGACCATCGGCGTGGGGTTGTTGCTGCTCGCGCTGTGCATCTACGCGCTGGTGAGCAAGAAGCTCGCGCTCACGGAAGTCGCCGGCTACTCGCTCATCGCGTCGGGCGGGTTTTCGAACTGGGTCGACCGCGCGCGCTTCGACGGCAGCGTGGTGGACTTCATGAACATGGGCCTCGGGTCGCTCCGCACCGGCGTGTTCAACGTCGCCGACCTCGCGATCATCGCGGGCATCGTGGTGCTGTTCATCTACGGCGCGAAAGAAGAGAAGAAGCGGAAGCTCGCCGAGCAGGCCGCCGCCAAGCCGCAGAGCTGAAGCGGTGTGAGCTGATGTCGGTGCGCACACGCGGCGCGCGCCTTTGTCCCTTCATTTTGTCGCTGCACTGAAGGTGTCGTGCGCTGCGCGACCTACATCGCACGGTGCGCGGCTCTCGTCGGACGGTGCGCGGATCTCGTCGGACGGTGCGCGGCTCTCGTCTGGCGGTGCGCGCTTCTCGTCGGACGGTGTGCGCTTCTCGTCGGACGGTGTGCGCTTCTCGTCGGACGGTGCGCGCTTCTCGGCCGACGGTGCGCGCTTCTCGTCAGACGGTGTGCGCTTCTCGTCGACTGCAGCGTGCTTCTCGTCGACCGCAGCGTGCTTCTCGTCGGACGGTGCCTGCTTCTCGTCGAATGCAGCGTGCTTCTCGTCGACTGCAGCGCGCTCCTCGTCGGACGGTCCACGCTTCTCGTTGACCGCAGCATGCTCATCGTCCACCGCAGCGTGCTTCCCATCGACCGCAGCGCGCTTTCTCGTCGGACGGTGCCTGCTTCTCATCGACCGCAGCGAGCTTCTCGTCGACCGCAGCGTGCTTCTCGTCGACCGCAGCGTGCTTCTCGTCGACCGCAGCGCGCTCCTCGTGGGACGGCGCCCGCTTCCCGTCGACTGCAGCGTGCTTCTCGTCGACCGCAGCGAGCTTCTCGTCAGACGGTGTGCGCTTCTCGTCGGACGGTGCGCGCTTCTCGTCGACCGCCGAGTGCTTCTCGTCGACCGCCGAGTGCTTCTCGTCGACCGCCGAGTGCTTCTCGTCGACCGCGTCGACCGCCGCGTGCTTCTCCTCGACGGTGCGTGCTTCTCGTCGACTGCAGCGTGCTTCTCCTCGACCACAGCGCAATTCACGCAGCACCGCGCGTTCGTCATCGAACGACGCGTCATCCTCAAGAGCGGTGCGACCTACTCGTCTTCCGACGCTCAGCGGCGCACGAGGTAGTTCACCGAGTCGAGCACCGCTCCGCTCGCGTCGCGCACCTCGAGCACGTGCTTTCCCTGCGTGGCGGGAACTCGGCCGGTGAACGGCGCCTTCAATTCGAGCGTGCGCTGACCGTCGATGAAGACGGTCAACGTTCCATGCGACGGCGCAGCTCGAATGCGCACCGGGATCGCCTGATCTGCGAGCGGGAGATCAGCCAGCAGCAGGAACTCGCCGCCCTTCGTGGGGTTGAGCACGCGCGCGGTCTCGTCATCGGCGGTGTTGCCGAGGCACGCCGACGCCAGCCACGGCTCGCGTGAGAGACCTTCGTTGCGAGCCCAGTCGTAGAAGTCGAGCCCGAGGTCGGCGATGCGGCCTTCGCTCGCTGCGAGTTGCAGGCACCGCTGCTTGAGCTCCGGTGACAGCGAGGCCGAGAGCTGACCGTGCATCGAGCAGTCGTGCTTCGGCGCCGAGCCGGGAATGAACAACTCGTCCATCGCCGCGGGGCACGTGGGCCCGGCCCGGCCACCCGACAGCGGGCAGATGCTCACCGCGTCGAGGTTCGCGCGATTGATGAGCGGCGCGGGCGTGAGGTTCTTCATCGACTTGTTCATCACGCGCTTGAAGACCGGGCCGGCGCCGGTGATGCCCGAGACCTGAATCATCGGCGTGCCATCGAAGTTTCCGGCCCACACCGCGACCGTGCGTTCACGCGTGAAGCCGACGGTCCAGTTGTCGGAGTAGCCCTTCGACGTGCCCGTCTTCGCGGCCACCGGAAATTCGAAGCGCAGCGCGTTGTCGAGCCCGAAGGCGCGCGCGCGGGCGGCGTTGTCGCTCAAGATGTGCGCGACGAGCGCGGCCGCGCGTGAATCGGTGAAGCGGTGGGCCTTGAGCTCACGCGGAATCTTGAGCTCGGTGCCGTCGGCCTTGAACGCGCGGCGAATGGGAACGAGCGGCTTGAGCACGCCACCACGCGAGAGGCCGGAATACGCGCGCGCTGCTTCCCACAACGAGACCTCGCCGTTGCCGAGCGCCAGACCGAGGCCGTAGTGCTCGGCGCCCTGTTTCAGGGAGTCGAAGCCGGCGGCGTGCAGCACCTCGAGCGCGTTGCCGAGCCCCACGTCGTCTGCCACGCGCACCGCGGGCACGTTGTACGAGTTGGCGAGCGCTTCACGCGCGCGAACGGGGCCGTGCAGGCGACGATCGTAGTTCTTCGGCGCGTACGCGCCCTTCGGTGCGGCGAAGGCGGTGTCGAGATCGGGAATGACGGTGGCCGGCGTGTAACCGCGCGTGAAGGCCTCGGCGTAGATGAAGGGCTTGAGCGCCGAGCCCGGCTGACGACGCATCTGAATGCCGTCGTTCTGCCCCTGAATCGATTCGTCGAAGAAATCGGCAGAGCCTGCGTACGCGAGGACCTCACCGGTTTCGTTGTCGACGACGACCGCGGCGGCAGAGCCAACACGGCGTTCGGCGAGCCGCGAGATCTCTTCGGCGATCTGCGCTTCGACCACCGGTTGGAGTCGTGGATCGATCGTGGTCTCGACCACGACGGCCTCCTTCAAGCCCCAGCGCTCGAGGTTCGCCGCGATGTAGTTGACGAAATGCGGCGCGTTGAACGCAGCCCGGAAGTTGGTGAGGTCGAGCGGCTCGGCGCGGGCGACCTCGACGTCTTCTTTCGTCGCCAGGCCGGTGAGCTCGAGCCGGGCCAACACCCAGCTGCGACGCTCAGCGACCTTCGACGGCCGGCGGTACGGATCGTACGCGCTCGGCCCGCGCGGTATCGACGCGAGCATCGCCGCCTGACCGAGGGAGAGGTGCTCGGCTTTCTTGCCGAAGTACAGCTGCGAGGCCGCTTCGAGCCCGAAGGTGTTGTTCCCGAACGCAATGCGGTTCAGGTACTGCGTGAGGATCTCGTCCTTCGAGAGGTGCGCTTCGAGACGCAGCGCCCACATCGCCTCCTGGAATTTGCCGAGGAAGGTGCGTTCACGCGGAACGAGGGTGCGCGCGAGTTGCTGCGAGATGGTGGAGCCACCGGCGACCACGTGACCCGCGCGGAAGTTCTGCTTCGCCGCGCGGAGCATGGCGATGGGTGAGACGCCGAGGTGCGAAGCGAAGCGGTGATCTTCAGCGGCGAGGAAGGCCGCGCGCACCTGCGCAGAGAGTTGTGAACTGGTGAGCGGTGTGGAGCGGCCGTCGTCCCGGCTGCGGAGCTCGCGGAGGAGGCCTCCGTCGCGATCGGTGATCTTCACGGAGACCACCGGTCGGTAGTCGAGGAGACCGGGCGGCAGTGGAGCAGCGATGAAGGCGAGCGCTGGTGTCAGCAGCACCAGCGCGACGGAGACGACGCGCTTCATGCGCCCTCTCCATGCCCCGCTTCGCAGGGAGAGGGAGCTGTTGCGGTGACGATCACTTCTGCGAGACCGACGTCGGCAGCTCGATGGTGAAGGTGCCGCCTTCGCTGCGCCCCCACACTTCAGGCTCGTACATGAGCTCGCCACGCGCAGGCTTCATGATGAACGTGCCCGGCGTGGTCGCGCGCGCCACGAAGCTGGTGACGTGCACGCCCGGGGGCAAGTGGTCGGCGAAGATCATCACCCGGCTGTCGCGCATCTCGACATGGTTGAACGGGCTCCAGAACCGGTACGCCCACGGGTTGTCGAAGTCTTCGCCACCTTCTTCCGCTTCACCTTCGTAGCCATCTTCACCACCTTCATTGTCGTAGCCGACGTCACGACGCTCTTCGTCCGGCGAACGGCCCAGCTTCGCGGTGGTGGCGAGCGAGGTGTCGACCGGCTCGAGACCGGCCGGCAGCGGCACCTCGAAGGCCACCCAGTGGCGCTCCTGGTTCGACGCCACGCGCACGCGAATGCGCACGAGATCACCGGCATAGAACTTCGTCGACTGACCACCACCGACGTAGGGCTCGAACCAGCGCTGCACGAAGAGCCCGTTGTCGATCGACGACGTCGGCATGGTCTTCGTCGCGTACTTGAGGAGCGCCGAATAATAGAGAACGCCGGTGCCTTCCTTCTTGAAGGTCAACTTCTGCTCGGCGCCCTGCGACTTCGCCAGCAGCTCCTTCATGGCAATGGTCTTCACCTCGGTCTTCATCGAGCGGCCCTTGAACGCCTGGCTCATCAGCTCGCCGGTGCCCATGATCAACGACGCCGTGTAGTCGGGCGTGTCCTTCTCTTTGGTGCGCAGCACCTGCGTGAGCCCGATGAGCGACCACGCCGCTTCCTGCGTGGTGCGCCACTCGCCATCACCCTGACGAACCCCGGTGAGGTACTTCGCCATCTTCCCGACGTACGGGTGGTCGGGAGAGATGTCGGTGAGCGCCTGCAACACCGCGCCCGTGGTGCGCGTGTCGGAGTTGAACAGCGTCGCGTACGTGGCGGAGTTCACTTCGGCGAAGGTGATGCCCTTCGGTGACTCCTTCGCGTTGTTGAGGATCTCCTGCAGCAGCGCGTTGGCCTGCTTGCGGTCACCGCCGCCGACGAACATCGCGTTGGCGAGCAGCGCCTTGCTGAACAACGAGAGCTGACCGCGACGCGCATAGAGCTCGGCGTAGGAGGACGACTTCGGCTTCTTCATGCGCGCGAGCACGTAGCTGGCGAACACGCGCGTCTCGTCACCGCAGTACAGGTTCGACCAGCAGCCGCCGCAGTTCCCGCCGACCACCTGGGTGAGGTACTCGGCCGCGCGATCGAGCCGGTCCTTCGGCACCGAGAAGCCCACGTCCTTCGCGCGCGACAGTGCCATCGTCGCGTACGCCGACGTCCACGGGTCGCTGCACATCGAGGTCGGCCAGTAGCGGAACGAGCCGTTGCCGTCCTGCAGCGCGAGAATGCTCTTCACCGTCGCGTCGATGACCTGATCGGGATCCTTCTTGTCGGACACGTCGAGCGTGCCGAACAGATACGTATTGATCAGCGCGTTCACTTCATCGTTCGCGGCCGCCTTCTTCGCGTCGCGGCCCGGCCACGGCACCCCGAACTGCCCGGCGATTTCCCGCAGCGCGATGAACGGCACCAGCCGCGAGCTCTGCTGTTCGAGGCAGCCGTACGGGTACTCGATGAGCTGCTGGAAGCCGCGGTCGAAGCCCCCGAGCGACGTCGACGCCATCGAGACGGTCAGACCGCCCTGATCTTCCCAGACGTCTTTCGGAGGCACGATGCCTTCCACACGCTGATCCGTGGTGTCGCCATAGGTGGCGACGGCATCGAGTTCCGTCGGCAGCTCGATGGGAATCTTCTGCTCCACGCCATCGCTCGCGCCGCCGCCCTTCACCAGGAAGCGGAACTTCGCGACGCCGGGCTTCGTGCCCTTGAAGCCGAAGCGGACTTCCTTTGGCGCGCCTTCGTTGATGACGACCTTCTGCTCGCCGGCGCCAGACAGCTCAGCGCCACCTTCGACAGTGGCGGTCACCGTCACTTCGCCCGCGGAACCACCGTGCGCGTGCACGACGACACCGGCTTCGAACGCATCACCGACGCGCGCGAACCGAGGCAGCGCCGGCAGCGCCATCACCGGCTTGTTCACCTGAATGCTGACGTCGCCGCTGCCGAAGCGATCGGCCTGCGTGACCACCACCGCCATGATGCGGAAGGTCGTCAGGTTGTCCGGCAGGTTGAACGAGGTGCTCGCCACGCCGTCCTTCACCTCGAGCGTGGGCGCGAACAACACCGTGGTCTTGAAGTCGTTGCGGAAGCCGGCGCCTGAACCATCGCCACCGCCGCCGCCCTGCTCTTCACCCTTCTCTCCGTAGGCGCGTTTGCGCACCAGGTGCAGCAACGGCTCGCCCATGCGCACCGACAACGCGCGCTCGGGGAAGATCGACGCGATGGGATCGGGCGTGGTGTACGCCGTCAGACGCAGCACCGCTTCGTCGACGACGAACAACGTGACTTCGCCATTGGCCGGCGCGCCCTTGTTGTCCTTCACGTCGAGGGTGACGTTCACCTTCTCGCGCGGCTGGTAGTCGGTCTTGTCGGTCTTCACCGCGACCGCGAGGCGCTTGCTCTTCTTCTCGACGTTCAACTTCACCAGCCCGACGCGCGCGTTGGGCCGGCCGGGGTCGTCACCGGTCTCGATGCCGCCTTCCTTCGAACGCGGGTGCATCAGCAGCACGCCGGCGAACACGTTGGGCACCATGTCTTCGGTGATCGGCACGTCGACGGTGACGACGGAGCCCTTCAGGTCGATCAACCGGCGCGACAGCACGCCTTCGCGCTCGACGGTGAACATCGCCTTGGCCTCGGGGTACGGCGACTTGATGAGCACCTTCGCGACGTCACCCACGTCGTAGCTCTGCTTGTCGGTCACCAGCTCGAGGCGGTCGGTGTCGCTGCGCTGCCACGCCACCCAGTCAGAGCCCGTGGCGTACACGCCCATCGACGCGGAGTGCGTACGGCCCTGCTCGTCTTTCACCGAGCCGCGCACGATGTAGAAGCCCGCGGTCGTCGGCTTGAACTTGCAGGGCACGATGTCGTTGCCCGACTTGAGCTCGCACTTCGCGACTTCCGTCTCGACCGGCTCGGAGATCGTCGAGAACGACCCCGACGCGTCCTTCTGCTTCACCGACTTCCACGTACGGCTGGTGACGGTGACGGTGAACGGCTTGCCCGACGCGCGCTTCTTCTGCGTATCGAGCACCAGCGCCTCCATGCCGTACTCGGTGCCGACCGAGAGGAAGTACGACGGCGAGCGCAGGCCGACGTAGTAGCTGGCCGGGTGCACGGTCACTCCGGTGCGGCCGGCGACCGACTGGCGGTTCACGTCGGTGACTTCGGCTTCGAAGGTGTAGGTGTACGGCTTTTCGCCCGGCGCTTCGGTGACGCCGGCCTTCACCGCCAGCGCGCCCTTCGCGTCGGCCTTGCCCTCACCTGACGCGAAGAAGCCGCTCGAGTCCTGCGGCTGATGGTCGTCCCACCACCAGGTCTCCTGGCCGAACGTGAAGCCCTGCTCACCTTCGGCGGTGAACGAGGTCTGCGTGCGCTGTGACGACCACTTCACCTGCACGTCGTTCATGGCGCCGCCGAACAGGTAGCGCGCGAACACCGACACCTCGAGCGGCTCGCCAGCGACGAGGTCGTCCTTCTTCGACTCCACGTCGACGCGGAACTGGGGCGCGCGGTACTCCTCGACACGGAACGACGTCGACACGTTCACGTCACCGCCGGTGACGTTGCCGCTCGCCGAGGCGCTGAAGTAGCCGGTGGGCGATTCCTTCGGGATCGCGACCTTCGTCGAGAACGTGCCGTACTTCGTGACCTTCACCGTCTCGGTCTTCACCTTCTCGCCGCGCGAGTCGCTCACGGTGAGCGTCAGCGTGCTGCCTTCAGCCGGCGCCCGCAGCTCGCCGAGCACGCGGTACCGCACCACGCCCTTCAGATAGACCTCGTCGCCCGGCTTGTAGATGCCGCGATCGGTGAACACGAACGAGCTCGACTGCGGGCGCTCACCTTCCCAGCCCTGGCTCAAACCGAACTCGTACGGCTCGATGCCGCTCGACCAGGTGTTGGCGGTGGCGGAAACGTCGCCGTCCTTCTGCGCGACGACGAGCGCGAACGGGTATTCCCACTCGTACTTCGGCGCCTTGAGCTTGAGCGCCGTCGCCCCCGGGATGTCGGCGAAGCCTTCGGCGTTGGTCTTGCCAACCCACGTCTGTGAACCCGCCGAGTCGTAGACGCTCACCTCGGCATCGGCGACCGGCTTGCCGTCGGACAGCCGCGTCACCCACGCGAGCGACGACTTCGGGCCGACCTTGATGTGCGCGGCGAGATCGCTGACCTGAACGACCTGCTGGTAACCGTTCTGCGGCTTGTATTCGAGCTGCTGCGAGTTCACGCGAACCAGCGCGAGGCCGACCTTCTCGGCCCCGAAGATCTTCTCGAGCTTCAGCGGGTGAACACGGGCGTCGTTGCGCGCGTACTTGAGCTTCTCGGTCTCGGAGAAATCCGCAGCGCGGCCCAGCTCGGTCGCGTTGTCTTCACTGCCCGAGAGCACCTTGGCGAGCTCGGGCACGGTCAACTTCCACATCGACACCTCGAGGGTGTCGAGGTTCGACACTTCGACGGGAACGATGGGCGCCTTCTCGGACTTCTCGACGAGACCGAGCGAGCCACCGGTGATCAACGACGGCGCCAGATCAGCCGTGCGCAGCGTGACCTTGAGCCCCTCGGCGGCCGATTGCTTGAACACGTCGCCGGTGCCGGGGGCGATCTCGATCTTGTACTGCACGCCGGGGCGCCACTTGCCGCTGATGCGGGCGACGGGCCGGCGGTTGGCCATCTCCCACTCCGATTCCGGAGCGTCGGCGCTCGAGTTGTCCCAGTTGAGCTCGACTTCCGGCGAGACCTTGATGCGCGTCTTGAGCGACTCGAGGTCGAGCTCGTTGGTGCTGTAGATGACCAGCGGCCCGTACGGACAACGCCACTCGCCTTCGCAGAAGCGGCCGCTCTCGAGCTTCATCGGGCCGTACGTGCGGAAGCCGAAGCTCTCGGCGCCATTCATGGTGAGCGCGCCCGACTTGCCGTGCAGCGACGCGTCGATGGTGACCGAGATCTCGGAGTCGAGCGGCAGATCGCCGGCAGGATCGATGACGTAGCGCGTCTGCTGGTTGCGGTAACCGCGCTCGCCGTCGCTCAACGGCTCGTAGGGGCGACCGTTCTTCTTCGCCTCTTCCATGGCCGCGCGCCGCTCGTCCTGAATCGACGTCTCTTTGATGACCTTCACCGCGATCGGCTTGCCGCCAGCGGTCAGCTTGAGGGCCTTCTCGAGGTCGGCCTTGTCGACGGGCTGGTTGAACAGCAGCGACAGGTTCGCATCGGGCTTGAGCCAGCGATTGCCGCGCGCGGGTGACACGTCCTGCAGCTGCAACCGCGGCGTGGTGAAGGAGAACGTGTAGTCCTCCTTCAGCTTCGCGCCGTCGAGGGCCACGAGGTCCTTGAAGACGGTGACCTTGAACTCGGTCGAGTACGGCACGAGACCGCTGGGCACGAACTCGGCCGTCGACGAACCGAGCCAGCGCCACTCACCTTCGAGGTCCGGTTCGATCTTCGCGAAGGGCTTCTTCGCGTCGGCGGCGCGTTGATCTTCGACCATCTCCAGCGACTTCACGGGCCGCGAGAAGGTGACGGCGGGCCGCACTTCGCCTTCCTGCTCTCCCTGAGGCCGCGCGGTGACGACGGCGAGATCTTCGCCGGCGCCGGGTAACGATTCGGGATCGACGTCGAGGTCCGGCGCCTTCGGCAGCGGGTTGAGCACGCGCGACGGGTCGTCGGTGGTGCCCTTCATCGGATCCGTCGGCGTCTTGTCTTTGTCGCCGCAGGTGCAGCCGATCACGAAGACCAGCGACAGCGGGAGCAGTCGTCGAAACATGGATTTTCCCCTCGAGTAAGGAAATGAGCGCGCGCGGTTGTAGCTGATCAACGTCATGCGAGCGCCGGTTTCAGTGCCGGTGTCGTGCCGCGCCACAACTGGGCGCGATCGCTGTGACGCCTCGCCTCAACTGTGGCGTTCCTGCGGGCCGTAAGCCGCGATTTCCCTCGGAACGTGGGTCGGCACGCACGCTGCAGTGCGGTCGGTCAGCAGCAACAACCCACCAACCAGGAGCAACACAATGGCTACGGCAACCCAGGCGAACGGTTTTCAGACGTCGGTGAAGAAGGTCGCGGACGCGGTGATGGAAGGTGACCTCGAGACGGCGCAGCGCAGCGCGACGCTGGCGGCGAAGAAGGCCAGCCAGGCTGCGAGCAAGGTGGCTGACGAGCTCGCCACGACCGCGAAGGCGCACCCCGTCGCCACTGGCGCAATCATCTTCGGCGCTGGCGCGCTGGTCGGGGCGCTCCTCAACAGCCTGCTCCGTCCGACGCCGTCTGCCGGCCAGGTGCTGCTGAACGCGCTCAAGGACGGCACCAACGCGGCCTCGCACTCGCTGTCGTCGGGCATCTCGATGGCGCGTCGCGCGATGCGCTGAACAAACCACCACCAACCTCTCACGTTCACTGAAGTCTGAAAGGAGCACACCATGCTGTACTGGGCTGCAGTCTTCTTCATCATCGCGTTGGCCGCTGGCGTCTTTGGTTTCACCGGCATTGCGGCGAGTGCCGCGGGCGTTGCGAAGATTCTCTTCGTCGTCTTCCTGGTGCTGGCGATCATCTCGCTCATCACCGGCCGGCGAAAGCTGACCTGACCTCGCACTTCGCTGATGCCCTCACGGGCGTCGCCTTCATCGGCTCGTGTCGCGTCGCTCCCGGCGCGTCACGAGCCGATGTCTTTTGGGGGCCGTCGTCTTCGGCGTAACCACGCCCCACAGCCACGCGCAGGGGCGTCGTGAGCAGCGGGCGTCAGCATCAGGTGGCGAAGATCTGGCCGTGGCTCCCGACGTTCCGCCTCGCCGCCGAATACGAGAGCCTGCAGCGCGCCTCGATGGCGAACGGCGTGACCGTGTCGGCGGTCGCGCGCACCATCAAACAGCTCGAGCAGGAGCTCGGGTTCCCGGTGTTCGTGCGCGAGAAGACCGGTGTTCGACTCACCCCGCGAGGGGAACGGCTGCTGGAGGCGACCCGCGGCGGTATGCGCGTGGTCGACGACGTGCTCAACCCCCGAGACGCGTGGTGCGTCGCCGCGGAGCCACCGATGTTTCAGGGGTTCCTGGCTTCAGCAGCCCCGCTCGACGACGACCTCCACCACCAACCGCCCATGCGCGCAGAGCACGCCGCCCCCGCCCTCGCGCACGGTGAGCTGGACCTGTACGTCGGGAGCGCCCCGCTGAGGCACCAGGCGCTGCAGTCGCAGGCGCTGGGATCACTGCCCATGGTCTACGTCTCGCCGCCGGGCGCGCCGCAGCAGGTGATGGCACCGCTCGACGAGCTGCAGCCCTCGCTCATTCTCGCGCGCAGACTCAAGCAGCGGCTGTTGCTGCCGGCGCTGCTGGCGCCTGAAACCTGGCCCCGAGAACGCGCCACGCCGCTGCACGTGTTCGTCACCTTTCGACGGGGCTGTGCGGCGCGCAGCGCACGGCTGGTCGAGGCGCTGCGGTCCGGGCTCGATTGAGCGAGTCACGGCTGAACGTGCCACTGCCGAAGTCGACGCTGGCGGCGATGCACCACACTGACACCGCATCGAGCTGCTCCAGCGACACGTCGGCAGGAAGTGGAATGACGAGCGTCTCGTTGACCCACGGCTGTCGGGGCCGGAAGAGCTGCGGGCCGAGCGCGACCCCTCGAGCGAACCCCTGACCTGCGGCCGCGCCAGTCAGCCGCACGTCGATGCCCTGTCCGTCGTACGAGAAGCCGGTGACCGTGAGCGTGCACGCGTCGGTCATGGTCACCCGCCCAGCCACGCCATGAAACTGCGTTGCCAGCGCTGCGCTCCACCCGACGCGCTCCGAGACGCGGGGGCAGCCCGTGGGCGCGCCAGCATCGACCACCCCGTTACCTGCATCGGGGCCGCCATCGAAGGTCGAGACGTCCGAGCCGCCGTCTTCGGGCGCTGCGGGCTGCTCGGGCCCGCAGGCCGTCGCCGCGAAGAGAACGAGCGCGCAGCGCCTCATGGCGCGCGCACCCTGCCGCTGGCGCTGACCGGGTCGGGCCAGGAGTGACACAGCGCGCAGCCACCGGTCGGCGCAGTCACGGGCATCTTGAGCACCCGCCCTTCCAGCTCCGCCTCCATCGAGTACGGCGTCTCGAGCGGCTCGATGCTCCAGAAGTTGCCAACGGAATTGCTGACCACCGACACGGTCTTCCCCTTCGCATCGGTGACACGAATGGTGACGCCCGCCACGCCTTCGCACGCCGTCGCATCGCCGGTCGCAAAGACGGTGCCACCGAAAGAGAACGGCTTGTTCTTCGCCTCTCCACTCGCGGAGTGGCAACGCAGGCAGTTCGCGCCCGGTCGCATCGTGGGCCCACGCACCTCGTCGGCGCCGAGCGCAAAGTCGGTCGAGACGTCACAGTTCGCCGGCTCCGCGCCGCAGGACACCAGCAGCGCGAACCCTCCAGCCATCAAGATGCTTCTCATGAATTCACCAGCCAGCCTCGTGAGAGCCAGCGCTCCAGGGTCGCCAGCACGAAATCGGGCCCATGCACGTCGTCACCGACGACGAGCTGGCACCACGTGGGAAAGTCGACGCCACGGCTCGCCGCGGCGAGGGCGTTGGCTTCGTTGAGGGGCAACGGCGCGTCGAACCCCCTGAAGCCCTGACGCCAGACACAGCGGTGCTCGTGCGAAGCGTCGACGGCGCACGCCGCCACGTGCTGCCCGGTGCGCACCACCCACGCGTCGAGCGGCCTCGCGCGCAGGGCTTCGCGGTCCACGAGCTCGACGTCTGGTGCGACGAACACCGCGAAGCGCGCCCAGTCGAGCGCGGCGACGCCACCGAAACCCGACTTCTCGCGCAACCAGTCGACGAAAGGAGGGCCGATGCGTTCGAGCGCCCAGTGCGTCGACGGCTGCTCGGCCACGAAGCGCGAGGCCAACTGTGCGAAGCGCGCGTCGCCGGTGGCGGCCACCACGGCCGGAAACAGCTCCCGCAGCGCCTGGACCTGACGCACCCAGTAGGCGGTGCGGTAGATCTCGAGCCGTTGGTGAGCGCTCAGCGCGACACGAACACGGCCTCGAGCTCCGGCGGGCCGGGCCGGGTGCGCACGCTCTGCCAGAAGACGCGCTGGTGGTCGTGCAACGTCACGAGGCCACTCCCATGATGGCGGCCGCTTCGAGCTGCCGGGCCCGGTCACACTCGGCCAGCACGACGCTCAGCGGCGGTACACGCTCGTCCCACTCGACCAGCGTGGGCTGGGGACCATGCATGCGCACGCAATCGACGAACAGCTGCCACACCGCGTCCGACACCGGCGCGCCGTGATCGTCGAACAGGTGCGTGCCCAGGTCGCTGTGCCCGGCGAGGTGGAGCTGCCGAATGCGTCGGCTGTCGATGCCCCGAAGCGCCCGGCCAGCGTCGTAGCCATGATTGGTCGCGTTGACGTGGAGGTTGTTCAAGTCGAGCAACAGCTCGCAGTCGGCGCGCCGCAGCACCTCGCCGATGAAGTCCCACTCGGTCATCTCGCTGTCGCGAAACTCGACGTAGCTGCTCACGTTTTCGAGCACGAGCCGCCGACCAAGCGCGTCCTGCACGCGCTGCACGCGCTCGGTGACGTGCGCCAGGGCTTCTGCGGTGAACGGCAACGGCCACAGGTCGTGACCGACGTGACCCCCGAAGCCGCCGAAGCAGAAGTGATCGCTCACCCACGAAGCGTCGACGCGCTCGGCGAGTTCGCGCAGGCCGTGCAGGTACGCAGGCGCGATCGGGTCGAGCCCGCCGATGGACAGTGACACGCCATGAAGCGCCACCGGCATGTCCCGGCGGACCCGCTCGAGCACCGCGAGCGGGCGGCCACCACGACCGATGAAGTTCTCCGAGATGACCTCCGCGAAGTCTGCGCGGAGGCCGTGCTCGAGGATTTCGGAGAAGTGCTGCGTGCGCAGCCCCAGGCCGTGGCTCACGCGCGCCTCACTTGACGACCGTGCCGCCCTTGGCGTCGCACTCGCTCCCGGTCACCTCGACCCAGCCCTGCCCTGCGCAGCTGTTCTTCCCGGCGCAGTCGTGCATGCCACCGTCGGGCAACGAGCCGGCGCACGACGCAGTGCCTGCGCACGAGTTGATGCCCGAACACTTCACGGCTTCCTGCGAGCTCCCGTTGGGCTGGGGCGCTTCGGCGCCGACACCGCAGGCCGACGCAGCGAACAACGAGGCAACGGCCGACGCGAGGGCAACTGACTTGATGGGCTTCATGTGCTTCCTTTTGGAACGTGCCGCGCGTCAGTGCGCAGCAACGAGCCGGGTACGGGAGCGCGCCCTTCGCGGTTACCGACGTCGTGTTCGCCGCAGCGCAACCCGCCTTGCGTTACGGGCAACCCTGCGGGCCGGAGAACTTCTGTAAGTGGGCGCCATGAGCCGTCGTGAAGTGCACACCACCGAAGCGGTCGCCTGGCTGCGGCAGCAACGCTTCGAGCCGGGCACGGCAGTGGTGACCTCGATGCCCGATTCCTCGGAGATCCCCTCGCTCGGGTTCGACGGCTGGCGAACGTGGTTCTCGGCCACGTCGGAGCTCATCTGCCGCAACGTGAGCGACGAGGACGTGGCGATCTTCTACCAGACCGACGTGAAGCACGACGGTCGCTGGGTCGACAAAGGCTTCCTCGTCTCGCTCGGCGCCGAACGCGCGGGCAGTCACTGCCTCTGGCACAAGGTGATCTGCCGTGCGCCTGCGGGGATGACCACGTTCGGCAGACCGGCGTACGCGCACCTGCTGTGTTTTTCGCGCACCAAACGGCTCGAGAAGGCCGAGTCGTTCGCCGACGTGCTGCCGCAGCTGGGAGAGATGACCTGGGCGCGCGCGATGGGCCTCGAAGCGTGTGATGCCATCGCGAAGTTCCTCGTGAAGTTCACGAAGACCAGGACCGTGGTCGACCCGTTCTGCGGCGTGGGCACGATGCTCGCGGTCGCCAATGAAGTCGGGCTCGATGCGGTCGGTGTAGAGCTGTCTGCGAAGCGGGCAGAAAAGGCGCGAACGCTCATGTTGAAGCCGAGGCTTCGATGAAGACCGGAAGCTGCTTCTGCAACGCCGTGAAGTACGAGCTGCGTGGGCCTTCGACGAAGGTGACGTACTGCCACTGCTCGAAGTGCCGGAAGTGGCACGGGCACATCGGCGCCTTCGCGGCGGTGGATCGCGCTGACTTCGTGCTCACCGAGGCACGGGGCCTCAAGTGGCACGCGCTGTCGGAAGAAGTTCGTCGCGGGTTCTGCAGCGAATGCGGCTCGACGCTGTTCTTCGACGCGAAGAGCGACCCGAAGATCTCGTTCACCGCAGGCACCGTCGATGCGCCGACGGGGCTGTCGTCGAAGGCGCACATCTACGTCGGCAGCAAAGGCGACTACTACGAGCTCGCCGACGATGGGCTGATGCGCCTCGAGACCCACTGACGTCATCGCTTCCACGCGCTTCCTGCGGAACCCGATGCCTCGATGCGGCGACGCTGGCTCTACCTCGGCGGCGCAGGTGTGCTCTCGGTGCTCGCCGCGCTGTCGATGCTGCGCCCGGAAGCTGCGCACTGCCGACGGGCATCGTCGACGACGGCGTGTGCCCGGCGATCGAAATTCGAAAGCTGTGAGCAGCGGCCCCGGCCTCCCCGATGGGTCGTGACCGAGCAGGCCACTGCCCGAAAGCCCGCTTGACCTGAACGTCCGTTCCGCCCAAGTAGCGCGCCATGGCTGAGCCCGATTTCCTCACGGTGCGCGGAGCGCGCGAGCACAACCTCAAGAACGTCACCCTCGAGATTCCCAAGAAGAAGCTGGTGGTCTTCACCGGCGTCTCCGGCTCGGGGAAGAGCTCGCTGGCGTTCGACACGCTCTACGCCGAAGGCCAGCGCCGCTACGTCGAGTCGCTCTCGGCCTACGCGCGCCAGTTCCTCGGGCAGATGGAGAAGCCCAAGTACGACACCATTCGCGGCCTCTCGCCGACCATCTCCATCGAGCAGAAGGCGGCGTCGAACAACCCGCGTTCGACCGTCGGCACCGTCACGGAAGTGCACGACTACCTTCGCGTGCTCTACGCGAACATCGGCGTGCAGCACTGCCACAACTGCGGCCGCAAGGTCGGCAAGCAGTCCGCGCAGCAGATCGTCGACGAGATCATGAAGATGCCGGCGGGCAGCAAGATTCAGCTGCTCGCGCCGATCGTCGTGGCGCGCAAGGGCGAGCACAAAGACCTGCTGGTCGACGCGCAGAAGCGTGGCTTCAGCCGCGCGCGCGTCGACGGCAAGGTCCGCTCGCTCGAAGAGAAGTTCGACCTCGAGAAGAAGACCAAGCACGACATCGAGATCGTCATCGATCGTCTGGTGCTCAAGCCCGACCTGCGCCCGCGACTGACCGACTCGGTCGAGCAGGCGCTCAAAGAAGGCAAAGGCGTGCTGATCATCACCGACGAGAACGCTGCCAAGGCGTCGGACCGCACGATGAGCGAGCTCAACGCGTGCCATCACTGTGGCCTCTCGTTCCCCGACCTCGCGCCTGCGTCGTTCTCGTTCAACAACCCGCTGGGCATGTGCGTGGAGTGCAGCGGCCTCGGCACGCGCGCGGAGATGGACCCGGACCTGATCGTCCCCGACAAGACGCGCTCGATCCGCGATGGCGCGGTCGAGGTGTGGGCCTCCGGCGTTTCACGTGGCGAAGGCTGGACTGCCGACCTCGTCGACACGCTGGCGCGCGCCTTCAGCATCGATCTCGAGACGCCGTGGAAGGACCTGCCGAAGAAGCAGACCGACATCGTGCTCTACGGAAACTCCGGCAAAGAGCTGACGATGAAGTGGGGCGAGGCGCGCTGGAAGATGGAGTGGGAAGGCCTCGTCAACAAGCTGTGGCGCAGCTTCAACTCGACGACCTCGGAGTCGATGAAGCAGTACTACATGAAGTTCCTGAGCGATAAGCCCTGCCCCACGTGCAACGGAGACCGACTCAAGCCCGAGTCGCGCGCGGTGAAGGTGCACGGCAAGAGCATCGTCGACCTTTCGCGCATGACCATTCGTCAGGCGCTCGACTTCATCGCCGAGCTGCCGCTCACGAAGAACGAAGCGACGATCGCCGCCGAGTTGAACAAGGAGATCCGTTCGCGCCTCTCGTTCCTGGCTGACGTGGGGCTCACGTATCTCTCGCTCGATCGCGCGGCCTCGACGTTGAGCGGCGGGGAGAGCCAGCGCATTCGCCTCGCCTCGCAGATGGGCAGCGAGCTCACGGGCGTCATCTACATTCTCGACGAGCCGTCGATCGGGCTGCACCAGCGCGACAACGGCCGGCTGATCGGCACGCTGAAGAAGCTGCGCGACCTCGGCAACACGGTGCTGGTCGTCGAGCACGACGAAGAGACGATGGAGGAGTCGGACTTCATCGTCGACTTCGGCCCCGGCGCCGGTGAGCTCGGGGGCCAGGTGATCTCTGCAGGCACGCCGGCCGAAGTGATGGCCGACGAGAAGAGCGTCACCGGCGGCTACCTGTCGGGCCGGCTCGAGATCGCGGTGCCGGAGAAGCGTCGCAAGCCCGGCAAGCAGAAGATCACCATCAAGGGCGCGAAGGAGAACAACCTCAAGGATCTGACCGTCGACATTCCGCTCGGCTGCTTCGTGTCGGTCACCGGGGTTTCCGGCGCGGGCAAGTCGACGTTGATCAACGAGATCCTCTACCCGGCGCTGGCGCGGCACATCTACCAGTCGCGCGAAATTCCCGGGAAGCACGCGGGCATCACCGGCCTCGAGTTCCTCGACAAGGTGATCGACATCGATCAGCGGCCCATCGGTCGCACCCCGCGCTCGAACCCTTCGACGTACACCAAGGTCTTCGACGCGATTCGTGAGGTGATGGCGCAGACGCCCGAAGCGCGCGCGTACGGCTACACGCCGGGCCGCTTCTCTTTCAACGTGAAGGGCGGGCGTTGCGAAGCGTGTGAAGGCGATGGCGTGAAGAAGGTCGAGATGCACTTCCTCGCCGACGTGTACGTGCCGTGCGAGGTGTGCGGCGGCAAGCGCTTCAACGACGCCACGCTGCGCGTTCGCTACAAGGGCAAGAACGTCGCCGAGATCCTCGACATGTCGGTGCGCGAGGCCATGGAGCACTTCGGCGTGCACCGCGACATCAGCCGCCATCTGCAGACGCTGATCGACGTCGGGCTCTCGTACATCAAGCTGGGTCAGCCCTCGACGACGCTGTCGGGCGGTGAAGCGCAGCGCATCAAGCTGTCACGTGAGCTGGCGCGCGTCGCGACGGGCCGCACGCTCTACATTCTCGACGAACCGACGACGGGCCTTCACTTCGAAGACATCCGGAAGTTGCTCATCGTCCTGAATCGATTGGTCGAAGCTGGAAATTCGGTGCTGGTGATCGAACACAACCTCGACGTCATCAAGGCGTCAGACTGGGTGATCGACCTTGGGCCTGAAGGTGGCGCCGGTGGTGGTCAGTTGCTCGCCGAAGGCACGCCGGAAGACGTGGCCGACGTGAAGGGCAGCTTCACCGGCAAGTACCTGAAGCACGTGCTCAACAAGTCGCGGAGAAACCGCGTCGGTGTTCGCGTGGCGGGGTGAGCGCAGCCCCGCCAACACGTTGAACTTGCTCAGCTTCGTCGATGTCTGATGCGGCGGAGCTTCACAGAAACGCCGTTAATCCCCTGCGCGCCGGTGCCGAAAATGCCGGCATGACCATCAAGGGCTCTGACGCCGCCGCGGCCCGCGCTGCACAGCTCGCTGCTCAACGCGCCGCGGAGGCGGCGCGAAAGGCTGCCGAAGCCGCGAAGAAGGCTGCGGAAGCCGTCAGGGCGAAGGCCCAGCAGCAACAACAGCTCCGCGCCGCGCTGGCGAACAAGGCAGGCACGAAGCCCACGGCGTCAGCCGTTCGCCAGGCCTTCGGTCGCAACGAATTCTCCACCGGCGCGGCGCGAGCGCTGAAGCAGCAGCTCGGCACCGGCACCAGCCTGCGCACCGAAGTGCTCGGCGACGGCAAGGTGAACTGCCTCGAGCGTGCCGTCGGCATCGCGAAGCCGAGAGACAACGTGGTGCTGCTCACCGACAAGCACGACCCCGTGGGTCACGCGGTCGTCGAGCGGCCCGACGGCAGCGTCGTCGATCCCAATCGCCCCAATCAGCCCTACTCGAGCCTCAACGCGTACCTCCGTGAGAACCCGCGCTACGCCGACCCCGCGAAGATCTCCGATGTGGTCGCCGAGAAGCTGCTCCGCACGCCTCCAGGCAAGGCGCGCGACGCGCTCATCGCGAAGGCCGGCTTGAGCGACGTCGCCGCGCGCACGGTGGCCGACCCCGGACACATCACCGCGCAGTATCAGCGTGACGCCGCGAACGCCGCGACCGACGCGCAGGCCGCGTGGGACAGTGCCATCGCCAACGGCGGCTCGGAGCTCGAGGCCGCCAGAGCCGCCGCCGACGTGCTCGAGGCCGCCGCGGCCGCGAAGGCCGACCCCGAGTTCCGCAGGTACGTCGCCAACGCGTCGGTCGAGCTGGCTGAAGACATCGGCCGTGCGGTCGGCGCCGCAGCGAACGGTGCGACCAGCGATGACCTGAAACACACGCTCGACGTGCTGGCGAAGTTCACCGAAGCGGGGAGTGACACGTTCACCCGCGCCGCTGCGGCCGCCATCGCGGCGGAGTTGCCCGATCGCGCCGGGCGCCCGCCCTTCCGTGCCGCGCCGGGCGATGCGCTGCACGACGTCACCTCGTTCCTCGAGCGTCAGGCCGGCGATGGAAACATCGCGCTCACCTCGGCGCTCGGCGCTGAGCTCGGCAAGCTCGGCAAGACCGAAGCGCTCGGCGCCATCACCCCCGCGCTGACGGAGGCCGTGGAAGACGTTCACGGCACCTACGACTCGGCGCAGCAGAAGTACGTCGAGGCCGAAGCGCAGCTCGGTGTCGAACTGCAGCGCTTCGGCCCGGCGATGACCGACGCGCAGAAGCAGGAATACATCGAGGCCTTCTGGTCACAGGCGGACAACGCGGCCATCAAGAGCGACCTCGCGGCAGCCGAAACGCAGCTCGCGCAGACGTTCGAAGCGACGGCCCCTGGGCTCGAGGCGGCCGCGAAGGCCGGTGACGAAAGAGCGGCCGAGTTGCTGGTGAGCGGCGCGACGAAGCTGGCCACGTCGCAGACGCAGGCGCGCGTGGCGATCGACTTCGTCGAGCGCGTCGGGCTCCCCGAGAACAAGGCGCTCTTCGATGCGCTGAACCACGACGGCACGCTCGAAGACACGCTCGCCAACGAGGTGCTCGCCCCGGCGCTCGGGAACGCGCAGGCCGCGGCGCTCGCGGGTGGTGAAGGCGTCGACCTCGACGGCCTCGTCGCGCAGCTCAAGCGCATCAAGGACAACGCGACGAACTTCAAGAAGCTGCACACCGAGATCGGCGTCGCGACCGAGCAATACGACACCGTCAAGCGGCTGCTCGCCGAAGGGAAGACCGGCGAACAGATTCGCGATGCGCTGCGCCTCGATGACCTCACGCGTGAGTGGGAAGGCAAGACGAAGATCGGCAAGGCGCTCGCGGTGTTCGGCGTGGTCGGCGCCATGGGCGCGGCGATCTCTGCCGACGGCAACCTCGATCGCATTCAGGCCTCACTCGAGACGGTGCGTGGTGGCCTCGAGCTGACGTCCGGTGTGCTCAGCTCGCTGGGTCGCGCCGGGAAGCTCGCGCAGGGCGCGAAGGCCGCCACGTTCCTCGCGAAGTTCGCGCCGGGCGTCGGGCTCGTCGCCGATTCGATTCAACTTGCGAAGGACATTCAGACTTTGCGCGAAGGCGGCAACGTCGGTGACTGGGTCTCGACCTTCGGCACCGTGGTCAACCTCGCGGGTGACATCGCCGGCTTCATTCCCGTCGCGGGTCAGGTGGTCGACGGCGTGCTCACCGCGGTGGGCACGGTGATTCAGGGCGTCGGCGGGCTCATCAGCAGCGTCATCGACGGGAACGAAGAAGCGAAGAAGAACCGCGAAGAGATCGACGCGCGCCTGAAGGCCGCCGGTGTCGACGCGCACACGCGCGAGGTGCTGCTCACGGAACGCGTGATCGACCCGACCTCCATCGCCGCGCTCGGCATCGAAGGTCAGGCCTACATCGACGCGCTCGAAGCGACGCAGCCGTGGTCGTCGGAAGACGGCCCTGCGATCGAAGCCTCACAGAAGGCCTGGCACATCGCCGCGGCGTACGGCCTCAGCGGGCAGGCCGCCGTCGACTTCGTGGAGGACTTCACCGAGAAGTACGGCGACCAGATGGGCTTCCAGGCGCTGCAGATCTTCGGACCGAACCTGGAGCGCTTCACCATGGCCGCGGCCACGCTGGCCCGCGACGGCAAGACGACCGAGGAGATCGCCGCAGAGCTGAGCGGCGAGTTCGGCGACATGGACGGGCAGCTCGAAGAGATCCTCGGCGACATGTACGCCGAGCACCTCGAAGGCCACGGCGCGAATCCGCCGCCGGGGTTCTATCAGCCGCAGTTCATCAACCTGCCGAGCTGACCTCAGGGCACCTGCAGTCGGGCGACCGCGACCGTGGCCCACGACGGCAACGTCGAGCCGCCCGACGAGCCGCGCGTCACCGTCACCTTGTAGATGCCCGGGTAGAGCTGCGTGGTGAAGTCGTACGGATCGGTGAGGTTCGTGCAGCCGAGCACGTCGGTGGCGCTCGAGAAGCGCGTGTCGGTGAGGTGTTCGAAGGTGATGCGCGCGCGGGTGCTGCTGCTGCAGAGCGTCGCCACTGCGTCCATTCCGTTGATGGTGATGCGGCCACTCACGGTGTGCAGCGGTGGAATCGGCACGTCGAACACCACGTTGGCCTGCGGCGCATTCACCGTGAATGACGTCGAAGACACCGTGGCCCAGTTCGGCAGCGTCGAACCTCCAGAGCCGCCGCGCGTCACCGTCACCTTGTACGTGCCTGGGTAGAGCTGCGTGGTGAAGGTGTACGGATCGTTGAGGTTCGTGCAGCCGAGCACGTCGGTGGCGCTCGAGAAGCGTGTGTCCGTGGTGTGGTCGAACGTGATGCGCGCGCGGGTGTTGCTGCTACAGAGCGTCGCCACCGCGTCCATTCCGTTGATG
>QFQP01000052.1 GCA_003243425.1 Archangium gephyra
TCCGGGTGACGCGGGAGCGCAAGGCGACGCCGACGCAGGGCAGGTGGTCGCCGACGATGCCGGCACGATGTCTTCCGACGCTGGCGAAGACGCGGGCACGACGACTCCGGACGCAGGCGACGATGCGGGCACGGCGACGTTGGACGCGGGCACGATGCCCTTCGACGCGGGCTCGACGACGATGCCCTACGACGCGGGCATCGGAGACGGCGGCATCGAGCTCGGTGACGGTGGCGTTTGCAGCGCGACGTCGCCTCGGGGCAGCGCGAACTTCATCGGTACGACCGTCGGTCGGCCCAACACGTTTGCGCTCGCGAGGACGTCCGTGCTCGACGGGTGCAACGGCCGCGAGGCGCACCCCGGGCCCGACGCCGTGTACCGCTTCACGGTGCCGCCGGGTCAGGTGCTGGCCGCGAGCGTGCAGTCGTTGACCGGCGATGGCTCGATGACCAACCCGCTCTACGACCCGGTCGTGTACGTGGTCGAACCGCCGGCGTGGAACTGCTTCGTTCAGAACCAGACCTCTACGTGGGCGCAGTGCGCGGTGTGGAGCGAGGCGCCGGCCATGAACGCTGCCGCGCTCGCCGGTGCCGACCGCGTCGAGTGGACGAACCTCGGAGCGCGACCGGTCGAAGTGTTCCTTGTCATCGACTCGCTGCGCACGACGGCGCCGACGGGGCTCGACCTCGATTCCAACGGTGCGCCTGATTTCTGGGTCACGGGCGCAGGTGCGTTCTCGGTCACGGCCACGCTCACGCCGAAGCCCGCAGCGCCTGCAAACGACACGTGCGCGGGCGCAGTGCCGCTCATCGCCGGCAGCACGACCGGCACCACCGTCAGCGCGAACTCGGACCTCACGTTCGACGTGAGCGCCGACGGCTGCCTCACCGTCTCGGAAGATCAGGAGCTCGGCGACGTCTTCTATTCAGCGACCATCAACCCGGGCCAACGCTTCATCGTGCAGGCGTCGTCGCCGGTGGCGGATCAGAACGTGGGCATCAACCTGTTCAACGACATCTGCAACGAAGTGCTCGCATGCAAGTACGCCACGTCGCGACCTGGCGACCCGGCGGTCGCCTTCTGGGACAACACCGGCACCAGCCCGCTGACCGTCATGATTCAGGTCTTCACGATGAACGGGCAGACGCCGGGCGCGCTCTTCACGCTCGACAGTCAGTTCGTGCCGATTCCTGCCGGGCCCGCCAACGACACCTGTAGCGGCGCCGTCGTGCTCACGCCCGGTGCGCCGCCGACGGCCGGAACCACGGTGGGAGCTGCCGAAGACCTCACCTATGCGAGCAACAACACCTGCTTCGATGTCACGCACCAGCAGGACGTCTTCTATTCGGTGGTGTTGCCGCCGCAGCAGCGCCTGGTGGTGACCGCGTCGACGGCGGAACCCAACGCGTTCCTCGACGTGAACACGTTCCTTGGTGCGTGCATGAACGTGGCGTCGTGCACCGTCGGCGCTTCTTCGGGCACCACGCCCGCGCGCGCGATTCGCGACAACAAGACGGCCAACGCGCAGACCGTGATGGTGCAGGTCGCGTCGAATACCAGCGGAGCGGTCGGCGCCACGTTCACCGTCGGCGCTGCGGTGAGTGCGATTCCCGCTCCGCCTGCGAACGACACCTGCGCCGCCGCGACGGTGCTGATGTCGGGCACCACTGCACAGGGAACGTTCGTCGGGTCCGCGAGCCATTCTCCGCTGACGGCCAACGCCACGCAGTGTGCAGGCCGTCGCACGCTCGCTGACGTGTTCTACGCGCTCACCGTGCCCGCAGGCGCCACTGCGACGGTGACGGTCACGCCGCCGGCCGGCCTCGACACCGCCATCAACATCACGCAGTCGTCGACCAGTTGCTCCGGTGTCGGCACGTGTGTCGGTCGCGACGATCGCGGCTACTCGGGCGAGGCCGACATCGCGACGTACCGGAACACGGGTAACAGCGCGCGCACGGTGCTGGTGCAGGTGCTCGCGTACAACGGCGCCGAAGACACGTTCAGCATCAGCGCGGTCATCACGCCGTAGTTCTTCACGCTGCGCGAGGTCTGTCAGCGGAAGCTCGACGGTACGAAGCTCCCGACGCGACGGCGGTGAGACTCGCGCGAGGCGTGATGGTTGAAGGGCATCACGCAGGCCGATGCAGCCTCGTCGACCTGCGAGGCTTCTTCCGGTTGCGCACCGTGACCAGCGTGATACTCGCGCGCCGCCACTCGTCGCTCCGATGGCGGCACGACCTCTCGTCGTGACCGTAGGGCGGCCTCGGGTGGCTTCTGCGTGCAGACGTGCCCGAGTTCCATCTGCCCTGGAGCCATCATGGCCACGCGTGTCCTCGAGTTCGTCCTCACCAACTACAAGAACTTCAACGCGCGCTCGACGCGTGACGCGCTGCTCTCGTACTGGAGCCACATTCAGCGCGGCGGAAAGATGTTCTGGGCCGTGGCTGGAGCGATGAGCTCCGCGCAGCTCGGCATCACGCTCGCGCCCGCGATTCGTGAAGGCCTCATCCACGGTCTCTCGGTCACCGGCGCGAACCTCGAAGAGTCGCTGTTCCGGCTCGTCGCGAACCACTCGTACAAGGACTTCCCCGACTACCGGTACCTCACCAAGCACGACGACACGAAGATCCTCGAGAACCGCATGCGCCGCGTGACGGACACCTCGATCCCCGAAGACGAGGCATTCCGCGCGGTCGAGAAGATCATCGTGCCCATGTGGAAGTCGGAGAAGTCGCGGCGCTTCTGGCACGAGTACTTCTACGAGGTGATTCAGGCCGTACCGGCGAGCGCACACGAAGGCCGCGCGGATCAATGCTGGCTGCTCGAAGCCGCGAAGGCGAAGTTGCCCATCGTCGTGCCCGGGCATGAAGACTCGACCTTCGGGAACATCTTCGCGTCGTACGTGCGCACGAAGGAATGCAACGCGAGCATCGTGAAGTCGGGCATCGAATACATGGCCGACTTCTACGACCGCTACCGCGAGCTCTCGGCGGGCGAGGGCGTGGGCTTCTTCCAGATCGGCGGCGGCATCGCTGGTGACTTCCCCATCTGCGTGGTGCCCAGCCTCAAGTACGACCTCCAGGAGCCCGCGAAGCCGTGGGCGTATTTCTGTCAGATCAGTGATTCGACGACCTCGTACGGCAGCTACTCCGGCGCGACGCCCAACGAGAAGATCACCTGGGACAAGCTCACCGAAGACACGCCGATGTTCGTCATCGAGTCCGACGCGACCATCGTGGCGCCGCTCATTCTGTCTGCGTTGCTGGAGTGCAAGCGCAACCCGGAAGAAGCCAACGCGCTCATCGCGCAGCACACGAAGTGAATCCGGCCGGGCGGTGCCCACGTATCGGGTACCGTCGATGGCCGTGACGCGCGGAACATGGGTCGTGCTCGGAGCAGGTGTGCTGGTGACGGCGTTGTTCGTCGTTCGCCGCGCACCTGCCGATGCGTCGTCGGCGTACGCGCCTGCGCGCGATGACGAGGTGCTGGCGCAGGTGATGCCGCGCGTGGCCGATGCAGGGTCTTCTCCGGAAGCGGCCGCTGAACAGGCGAAGCAGTTGATCATCGCGTCACGGAAGAACGGCGGAGATCCACGGTTGCTCGGCCGCGCGCAGGCGGTGTTGGCGCCGTGGTGGAATGAAGCGGCGCCTCCGCATGCGGTGCGGTTGATGCGCGCGACGCTGAAGCAGTCGCAGCACGACTTCGAAGGTTCGCTCGCCGATCTCGACGCGTTGGTGAAGGAAGACCCGAGCGACGCACAGGCGTGGCTGACGCGCGCGACGGTGTTGCAGGTGCTCGCGCGCTACGACGAAGCGATGCAGTCGTGTGGCGCGCTGGTGCCGCTGGTTTCTGATGAGACTTCGACGGTGTGTCGTGCGCCGTTGCTCGCGTTGACGGGGAAGGCGGATGAAGCACTGCAGGCGGTGTCTCAGTTCCATGCGCCGTGGGCGTTGTCGGTGAAGGGTGAGTTGTTGCGCTGGCGAGGTGATGAAGCCGGCGCGCAGGAGGTGTTGAAGAAGGCGCTCAGCGCAGACCCTGATGATTCGTACACGCGGTTGTTGTTGGCCGAATCGCTGCGGGTGAGTGGGAAGTCTTCAGAGGTCGCGGCGCTCTACTCCGGGCGTGCGTTGAATGACGCCGAGCTGCTCGCGGTGGTGCTCGCGCAGAACGGCGCGGCGTCGACCGAGCGGACAGAGTTGGCGGAGCGGATGAAGGCTTCACGTGCGCGTGGAGAGACGCTGCATCGCCGCGAAGAGGCCCGGTACGCGTTGATGGTCGAAGGTGATGCCGCGAAGGCCCTCGAGCTCGCGGTCGAGAACTGGAAAGTGCAGCACGAGGCGGCGGACGCGCAGGTGTTGATGGAAGCCGCGAAGGCTGCGGGTGATGAGAAGGCCGCGGCTCCAGCGGTGGAGTGGGTGAAGAAGACCGGGGTGAAGTTGTGAAGGGGCCACGTCGTGCGGTCGAGCTCGCCCCGGTGCTGATTGCGTGGCTGATCAGCAGCAGTGCCTTCGCTCACAAAGGCTCTGACGCGTACTGGTCATTGAAAGCGAACGGCCAACAACTCACCGGCCACTTCGATGTCGCGCTCATCGACCTCGACTACATCCTCCCGCTCGACAGCAACGGCGACGGCCTTGTCACCTGGGCCGAGCTGCGCGCTCGCGAAGCCGACGCTCGTTCATTGATCAGCAAGGCGCTCAACGTCGCCGACTGCCCACTCGTGCTCGGCGAGATGAGCGTCATCAAGCACTCCGACGGCAACTACGCGAGCTTCGCCGTGACCGCTTCCTGCGCCGCCGAGGCCGACGAACGCACCGTCACCTATTCACTGCTCTTCGAGGCCGACCCGACGCATCGCGGGCTCCTCTCGGTGAGCGGGCAGGGCGAAGGTCACTGGCAGGCCTTCACCACCAGTTCGCGTTCACAGACCGTCTCGTTCAAACCGATTCCCCGCGCCACCCAGGCGTGGACCGCGTTCACCGAGGGCGTGCATCACATCGCCATCGGTTGGGACCACCTCTGCTTCCTGTTCGCGTTGCTGCTCCCTTCGGTGCTGCGTCGCGAAGGTCGTACGTGGGCACCGCGTGAAGCGTTCAAGCCTTCGCTGCTCGACGTGACCAAGGTCGTCACCGCCTTCACCGTCGCGCACTCGATGACGCTGGCGCTCGCGAGCTTCGACGTGGTCTCGCCCGACGGGCACGCCGTGGAAATCGCCATCGCCGTCTCCGTCGCGCTCGCGGCATTCAACAACCTGGTGCCCTTCGTGCCCGACACGCGCTGGTCGCTCGCGTTCTCGCTCGGGCTCCTTCACGGCTTCGGCTTCGTGAGCGCCATCGCCGACCTCGGCGCCGACGACGCCACGAAGGGGCTCTCGGTGCTCTGCTTCAACCTCGGCGTCGAGACCGGCCAGCTCGCCATCGTCGCCCTCTTCGTGCCGCTCGCGTGGAAGCTGCGTGAGACGAAGGTCTACCGCTCGCTGGTCTTCCCGCTCGGCAGCGCGGTCATTCTGGGCATCGCCCTGTTCTGGACCGCCGAGCGCATCTGACGCGGGCCAGCTGCTCAGCGTGAGCAGGTGACGACGACGGTCAACGGCTGCGGCATCGAGATGGCGCGCGTGCAGTACGCGCCGCGCAGCACCAGCTCGCCGTTGTTGCGGTCCGTCCACGACCAGCCGCTCACGCCACTGGGGTCGTTGGGAACCGCTTCGTTGCCGAAGGTGACGGTGATGCCACCATCGAGGTCGGGCACCGAGTCGGTGAGGAACGAACACGCCGAGACCTGATCTCGGATCGACGCGAAGGCTTCGACCATCGCCGCCGGTGACGTCGCCGGGAAGTAGGCCGAGCCAGCATCGATGCGAGGCCGACCACCGGCGTGCGCCATCGAATCGAGCGCGAGGGTCAGCGCAGGCCGCGTCACCGACTCGATGCCGATGACCCACGTCGGTACACCGGCATCGAGCGCACCACGCACGTCGTTCAACGTCGTCTGCAGTGACGTGCACGTCGGCTCGCCGTCGGTCGCCAGCACCATGCCGCGCGCGGTGTTGGCCGTGCGGCGCGCCTGCAGCACGCCGGTCGCCACGCGCAGCGCTGCCGAGGTCGGCGTGGAGCCCCACGGCTCCGTGACGTTCGCGGTCGTCAGAATCGCGTCGGCGTTCCCGAAGCCCGGCGGGAGCGCGGTGATGGCCGGCACCTCGCACTCTTCCGCCCCGTTGATGGGGAAGTACACGGCGCCCAGCTGCACCGTCTCGTCGACCACCGGCAGCGTCTGGTTGAGCGCGGCGCGCAGCGCGTCCCACTTGCTCACCGTGCCGCCGGGGAAGAACTCGTCCATCGAGCACGAGCGGTCGATGACCAGCATCACCACCGGCTCGGCAGGGCTCAACGAGAAGCGGCCGTCGATGCAGGGCTTGGGGCCCGCGTCGGGAAGACCGGCGTCACGCACTCCGGCATCGCGTACGCCTGCGTCGGTGCCGCCGTCGCTCCGTGAACCGGCGTCGGTGCCGGCGTCGAACGGCGTGACCGTCGCGCTCCAGTCGACGAGCTCCGTACGGCCGCAGCCGCTGACCGCCATCACACCCACCACGAGCCAGAGCGCGCGCACGCCCGCGGTTCTACTTCAAAGCGGCGCTGCGTCTTTTCACGTCACGGCAGAATCGCGTCGTCGAAGCCCAGACAGTCGAGGTACCGCAGGCGGTTGGGCACGGTGTTCTCGATGGTCGTGAGCATCGAGGCGTCGAGGCGCTGCGCGCGGAAGCGCGAGAAGAACCACACCGGCACCGTCTCCGAGACGTCTTCGCGCATCGGGTTGTCGCGCGCGTAGTCGCTGATGGCCACGCGGTCGGCGGTCGCCGCCTGCTGCCAGCGCGGCATGTTGAGGTGGTAGCTGTCGAGCGAGGTGTGCGTCGCTTCGTGGAGCAGGACCTCTTCGAGCCAGCCGTACATCGCCAGGTACCGACCCTGCTGCACGTGAATGAGGATGTTGCGGTTGGCGCCTCCGAAGAGGTCGTTGCCGTCGTGAATCCACATGGTGTCGAGATCGCGGAAGAGGAACGCGGGGAGCTGCCCGACGGCGTGGGCGTAGAAGCGCGCGTGTTGCTCGGCGACGGCCTGCGTGAACTCGGGGTTCACCTGAATCTCGACGTGCTTCGAGATGCCGAAGCGCGCGTCGAACAGCAGCGCGTTGACCTGGTTGTACGAGTTGGTGCGGCGGTCGAACATCGTGCGCACGCCGCGGCCTGCGTACGTGAGGTCGACGAACGACGACGGGTCGGTGGCCTGCATGGCGTCGGCGTCGATGTACGCGGTGCCGGCGTAGGGCGGCATGGCAGGCGCGGTGGTGTTGGTGGGGAAGGCGCCCGTGCACACGAGCCCTGCGTCGGGCGTTCCGGCGTCGATGACGGCGGGGCCGGCGTCGGGAAGGCCTGCATCTTCGAGGGGAGCGCCCGCGTCTTCGGCGCCGGCGTCGGTGGCTTCCCCTGCGTCGATGGTCTGCCCCGCATCGGGTTGAAGCATCGGCGTGGCGACGATGCAGCGCGTGAGTTGCGGAACGCAGGTCGCGCCGAGCGCCGTGCAATCAGTCACCGCTTCGTGGCCCGTGTCGTCGCAGCCGATGAGCAGGTCACCTTCGCAGCGGCGCGAGTTGGGCTCGCACTCGGCCGGCGGCATGCCGCAGTTGCTGAAGATGAGGAGCGTGGTGAAGGGAACGGCGATGCGCAGCATGCGGGCGCGCACCGTAGCGGCGCTCAGTTCGATTTCATCCTCGGATTCATGCGCTGCTCTCGATGAGGGAAGACGTGAACGGGGCGAGCCGATTGCCTGACCCGCGCGAGCCCCTCAACGCGGACGGAGGGCGCGAGAGGGGCGACCTTTTTCGACGTCGTAGGCAAACACACGGGTCGTTGGTGCGGAATGTCTACGAGCGCGAAAAGGGGCGCCCCTCGTCTCGGACGTGTCCGTTGCCGCCTCGCTCCTTGTCCTGCGCAACGACAGCGCGTCTCGAGGTCGCGGAGCCAGCGCGCGACGAGCACTCCGCCGCACGCCCCCCGCCACTGTTCCCCTGATCAGCTCGGGGGCGCGACGTGATCATCGCTGCACACGACGACGGCGACGCAGCAGCACCAGCGCCACGAGCCCCAGCAACGGATCGAAGCCTGTCGTCGCCACGCAACCACAACCCGACGCAGCCTTCGGCTCGACGAGCACGAACGTCACCGCGCTCGCCACCTGACCCGATGCATCACGCACGCGCAGCTGCACGTTCAACCGCTCACGCGTCGTCACCACCGGCGCCGTCACCGTCACCGTCTGTGCACTCGTCGAATCGAACGTGAGCCGCGAGCCGAGGCCCACCTGCTCCCACTGGTACTGCAGCGTGCCCGCGCCCGAGCTGCCGGCCGCGCTCAACTGCACCGTGCCGCCGCTCTCGACCGTCACCCCCGCCGTCACCACCGCACGCGGCGCCGTGCTCGTCGTGGCACGCACGTCGATGGTCGCCGTGCCGACCGACGACGCCAGCCCATCGCTCGCCGTCGCCTCCAGCACCACGCGCGAACCCGCCGCCGGCGCGCGGAACTCGATGCGCGAAGGCTCGACGGAATCCCACGTGACCGACGGCCCGCTCACCTGACGCCAGGTGATGGTCACCATGTCCCCGTCGGCGTCGTTGGCGAGCGCCTCCACGTTCACCACCGCGTCGGCGTCGACCGGCGTCGCCGCCAGCAGCCGCACCGTCGGCGCGCGATTGACCTGCGTGACGTTCACCGTCACCTGCGCCTTCGCCGTGTTCATCGCGTCGCGCACCGTGGCCTCGAACACCATCACCGCGTTCGCCGTCACCTCCGGAGCCGCGCCCTGCAGCCGCCACGCGCGCGTGTCTCCCAGCAACGCCGTGGGGCCCGACACCTGCCGCCATTCGATGCTCAAGGTGTCACCTTCGGGGTCCACCGCGCTCGCCTCGACGATGAACGACGAGCGCTCGTCGACGGTCTGCGTCGCGCTCACCGTCACCACCGGCGGCGCGTTGAGGTTGCGCACCGTCACCATGACTTCATCGGCCGCCAGCGAGTCGACCGTGCCGTCATTCACCACCAGCGAGAACACGAGGTCGGTGTCGGCGGTCACCGGCGGCGCGGTGAACTGATTGCCATTCACCAGCGTCACCGCCGGGCCCGACACCTGCGTCCACGTCGCGGTGAGCATGTTCATGTCGGGGTCCGTCGAGGCGCTCGAGTTCAGCGTCGCCTGCGCGCCTTCGTCGACCGCGAAGTCCACACCCGCGTTCGCCACCGGCGGCCGGTTGATGCACAGCCTCCGGTCGCCCACCCGCGAGGGGAACGGGGTGTTGGTGATGCCGGTGAACACGAAGTCGTCCACCTCCCACCCTGCGCCCGCGGTGTTGGTGTCGGCGCCGATGCGCAGGCGCACCTTCACCGTCTGACCAGCGTACGTGGTGCCGAGCGCCACGGTCGCGTTCGTCCACGCCGGGTACGCGGGGCTCTGCGCGCCGAAGGCCGGGCGGCCCTTGAGCGGGTTGGTGCCCGCGGGCTCGTTGTCGAGCGTGACGTTGTAGCCGGGCGACACCTGCGCGCCGATGTCGGTCCACGTGGCGCCATCGTCGGTCGTCAACTCGATGACCGCGCCGTCGTACGCCGTGCCCTCGTCTTCTTCGAAGTCGTAGCGGTGTGTGAACGTGAAGCCGAACGCCGTGGGGCCCACCGCCAACGCGGGGCTCACCAGCCAGATGTCGCCGGGCTGCGCCGGGTTGGGGCCGAAGTAGCGGTGCGCGAGCGCGCCCTGCGTGGTGCGGCTCCAGGTGAAGTCCGTGGCCGGCGTCGGAGCGCTCGCGAAAGTCCACGCGGTCGGCAGCGGCTCGGCGTTGTCGCTGGCCAGTGAAGCCGGAAGGTCGTCGTAGTTCACCGCGAAGTTGGTGTTCACCGTGCGCGTGCCCGGCATCGGCAACGTCGGGTCGGCGAAGGTGATGGTGACGATGAACGCCGTCGGCTGCTGCAATGTCGGCAGCCGCACCGTCGCTTCGGCCGTCGCGGTCTGCAGCGGCGCCACCGACGGGAACGTGAAGCTGCCCACCATCGCGCCGGTGAGATTGGTGGTCACCGTGGCCGTGGTCGCCGCCAGCGTGCCCACGCCGGTGTTGCGAATGGTCAGCCGCAGCCGGCCCTGCTCTCCGACATCGAGCACGCCGTCGCGGTCGCAATACAGCACCTCGTCGTCGAGCGTCGCGCTGGCCAGCACCAGGTCGTTGCCGTCGTTGAAGTCTTCGGTGAGCGGCGAGTTGCTCTCGCCGTTGCGCGGAGGCGAGACCGCGCGCGTGCCCAGCCCACGCTTCGCGAAGGCCCGCAGCATCAACCGGTAGTCTTCGAGGTCGTTGGCTGCGGCCACCGCGAGCATCGCGTCACGCGACTCGGTGAACGTGGGCTGCGACGGCATGGCCGAGAGACCCGCCACCACGTAGTCGAGCATGCGGCTCTGCGCCTGCGAGAAGCTCAACCGTGGTTGTGCATTGAGCAGCGCCACGTAGCTCTCCCACAGCATCGAGGCCCAGATCTCGCCGGTGTTGTGCACCTCGGCGTTGGCCGGCGCCGCCGGTGCCATGGGGTGCGTGGTGGGCAGCGCCGCGCCGTTGGCGATGTGACGGAAGGTCAGCGCGTTCTTCGAGAAGCTCGTCGAGTACGGCGCGCGGCGAAACCCGAAGTAGTAGCCGTTGGTCGCGGTGACCGGCGATTCGGTGTCGTACACCGCGCCCGCGTAGGCCCCTTCGAGCTGTGCGTTGCCGGGCCGCTGCCGGTCGCCTTCTTCAGTCGTCATCAGCAGCGCCGTGAAGTCGCCCCAGCCTTCACCCATGCCGCGCGCCTGCGTGGTGCCGAGGCCGGGCACGAGGCGGTTCGACAGGTAGTGGCCCCACTCGTGCGCCACCACGCTCGAGTCGAGCGAGCCGTCGCGGTGTACCGGCGCCGTCCGCAGCAGGCGCACCGTCACGTTGCCGGCGCCCAGCGCGGTCTCGAGTGCCGCACCGTCGGTCTGGCTGATCAACAAGGCGCCGATGGTCACCCCGGTCACGGCGGCGTCGCCACTCATCGCGAGGTTCACGGGCTGATTGTTCAGAATGAGCACGCCCACGGCGCCAGCGTCTTGAGCCATTCTCGCCTTGAGCTCGAACGAACAGGTGCCGCGCGCCAGCACGGCGATCTTCCCGACGACGGCCGCGGCGTTGGTCAGCGCGGTGCACCCCTCGCGCGGCGCACCCACGACGGCCTGCGCGCTGACGTCGAAGGCAGTGGCTCCGAACGCTGCGTTCCATGCGTCAAGGGTGTTCGCGCCGTACGCGACCGACTGCGTGCCTTCCGGCCGGAACAGGTACATCTGCATGCGCGGCTGCGCGCCATCCGTCGGCGTCGACATGTTCGCGTTGTCGAAGCCTTCGTAGTCCTGCCCTTCGGCGCGAATCGAATCGCCGTCGGCTCCGCCGCGCCCGAAGTTGTCGTCTTGCGCGTTGCCGGCCGCTTCGTCGAAGCCGTGGTCGTAGAACCAGTCGTGCAACCAGTTCACGACGTAGAAGAGCTGCGCGAGCCCGGCCGCCCGCTGGCTCGCCGTGCCCGGGCCAGCGTTGAGGTCGTAGGTCACGTCGAACGTACCCGCCGCAGTGGTCGACGCGCGGAAGTCACCCGCGCCAAAGCCGTCGGGCGCCGCTACGTCTGCGTACGCGTCGACGTTGTTGCCGGTGAACGTCGTCGCGCCCGAAGGCAGCCACGGGTCGTTGGTGGAAAGGCCCGCGTGCTCCAGCGTCACCAGCGAGGGCGCCGTAAAGGTGGGCGAAGTTCCATCGGGCATGCCGGTGGGGTGTGGCGTGGTGGCGGCGCCATAAGGGCCGTCGTACGGCCGCTTCGTCGTGCCGTCGGCCCACACGCGGTAGGTGTACGCATCGTTCTGCGTCAGCGAGCGGCGCCACAACACCGACCCGTCGACGGCTGACACGACGGTGCCGACCATCTCTGCCGAGGCTGATTCGCGGCGGCTGCCGTCGAGCTCCACGTACCAGGCAGGCACGAGGCCTTTGTGCCCGGTGAACCAGAGCGCCTTCGCGCGCGCGAGCGAGAGCGTGTGCCCCGGCAGTGTGCTGGCGGTGAAGCGCTGCGCGCCGGCGGCATCGACCCCGGCGGCGACGAAGTGCTGCGGCGAGACCGGCGTGCCGCTGATGCCTTCGAACGCGACCGCGAGCGCCGTGTCGGCGGCGAGTCTCCACGAGCGCGTGAGCGGCTGCTGCGGCGCGAAGTACCCGCTCAACGCCACCGGCTCGAGGCGCTGTGAGAGCACCACGTTGACCTTCTCGTGGAACACCGGGCGGCCCTCGAAGCGACGCTCGAAGCTGGCGACGATGGCCCCGCGGCCGAGGTCGAGCAGCTCGAGCAGCTTCACTTCAGCCAGCTGCGTCGGCGTGCTGCCGTAGAGGTGTGCGTGGGTGAGCAACGCGCGGCGCGCGGCCTGCTCGGGCGTCACGCCAGCGGCACGGAGGTCCGGCGCATCGGCGCGACGGTCCAGCCACACGAAGGTCGGCACGCCCAACCGCGGCTCCTGGCCGGTGACGCGGCCATCGGTCAGCTGAAAGTCGCGCGCCGGCGGCTCCGGCTGTTGGAGAAAGGTGTCGACTTCTTTCAACTGGGCGAAGGCGTTCGCGGCGACGAGGCACGCGCACAGCAACAGACGCTTCATGGGGTTCTCCGCAGGAAGAGAGGGCGCCTTCAAAGCACACTCGCGCGAGCGCGACAGACGTATGGTGCGCGCCATCGTGAGTGAATCGCGGGTGGTCTTCGGAAGTGGTTTCGATTCGCTGTTTTCGCCGGACATGCGCAAGCGCGTGACCCCGCAGGTCGACGCGGCGCTGCGCAGCATCGGCGTGCGTTTGGACAAGCCGTTCAACCCCGGTTACCCGGTGGAAACCTGGGCGCAGACGCTCGAGCTGCTGTCGAAGCATCTGTACGGCGAGCTGCCGCGCCCCGAGGCGTACCGGCAGCTGGGCCGCGTCACCATCGACGGCTTCGAGCACACGTTTCTCGGCAAGGCCGCGTTTCCCCTGATGCGGCTCATCGGCGTGGCCCGCAGCGTCGAGCGCGCGTCACGAAGCTACGCGTCGACCAACAGCTACACGAAGGTGCAGCTCACGCGGCTCTCGCCGACCAGCTTCGACTTCCACCTGAACGAGAAGCACACCCCGCCGCAGTACGACATGGGCGTGGTCGAGCGCATGCTCGAGGTGCTCAAGGCGAAGGACCCGAAGGTCGTGCTGCAGTCACAGGACGCAGAAGGCTTCGTGATGCGCCTGTCGTGGACGGAGTAGTGCCCGATTTGTATCGATGAATCGATGCATCTAGAAGTCGATGTATGATTTTTCTTCGGGTGCTGCCGATTGTGGTGTTCGTGACCACTGTGTTGTGTGTGACGGCGGGTGGTTGGCAGTACCCGTTCTTCTTCGCGTACAGCGCGGTGTTGTGGCTGTCGTCGAGCGCCGTCTACACGTTCGCGCCGAAGGACCTGGTTCGCGAGCGCATGAAGCCGCCGTCGGACCGCGACCGCGCCACGCAGCGCATCGCGTTCCCGGTGATGTTGGCGCACTACGTGGTCGCCGGCCTCGACGTGGGCCGCTTTCAGTGGACCCAGGTGAAGGTGTGGCTCCAGGCAGCGGGGCTCGCGTCGGTGACGCTCGGCATGGGCCTGGTGGGGTGGACGTTGTTGACCAACCCGTTCGCGTCGTCGGCGGTGCGCATTCAGAACGAGCGCAAGCAGACGGTCATCAACACCGGGCCCTACGCCCTGGTACGGCACCCGATGTACCTGGGCGTGGTGTTCTTCACCCTGGGTTCGGGGCTGGCGCTCGGCTCGTGGATTTCCTGGGCGATGGCGCTGCCGCTGCTGGGCGTGTTCGTGCGGAGGACCTTGAAGGAAGACCGCATGCTTCACGACGAGCTCGACGGCTACGCCGAGTACGCGAAGAAGGTGCGGTGGCGCGTGATTCCCTTCGTCTTCTGAAGGCACTCACGCCATCTGCAGCGGGCTCACGCTGGTGGCGGTCGTCTGCAGTGCACGACGCGCGCGCATCAGCTCGGCTTCGGCAATGCGCAGCGCCTCGGCGGCGAACCGGCCGGCTTCGTCGGCGGCTGAGTCGAGCTCCTTCGCGGCTTCCAACAGGCCACGGCGAGTGGTCTCGAGCGAAGCGGCGACACGGAAGCAGCTGCTGGCGGTGAAGGTCGAACGCATGCGCAGACTTCTACAGCGGGGGTCTGACAAGTGACCCGACGATGCCTGTAAGTGCCTGAAATTGCATATCGGAAGCCGTGAATGGTGCGTGTCAGGCGCCGAGTCTGGGCACCTGCGGTCAGTTCGGCCGCCAGTGCGTGGCGTGTCTGGCGGGCCAGCGCTGCGAGCTCGGGCTGTGCGTGACCACGGCGACGGCTGGCGGCGGCTCCGGCAGCACCGGGGGCGGAGGCGGAACGACCGACTGCACGGGCTGCAAGCTGCCGACGGGAGGCTGCGTGCCGTTCGTCGGGCAGAACGCGAGCACCTGGGGGCTCGGCGGCAACCTCCGTGCGGCGTGCAACGCGGGCTTGCGCTGCGTCGAGGGCTCGTGCGCCGACGCAGGCACCGGAGGCGGCTCGGCGACGGGCGGTGGCTCGGCGGCAGGCGGTGGCACCGCAGCAGGCGGAGGCTCGGGGACGTGCGCCGGCTGTCGGCTTTCGACCGGCACCTGCTTGCCGCCTGCGAGCCTCAGCGTGAACAACTGCGGTACCAACGGTGATCGTTGCGTCGCATGTGGGCCCGGTCAGACCTGCGCCAGCGGCGTATGCACGACGCCTCCTCCGGCAGGGAACGTCGGCTCGTGCTGCGTGAACGACGGTGAATGTCAGGTGGTGCTCGGTGCCGCGAGCCAGTGCCGGCGGATGACGAACCGCGGCGAGTCGTACACCGGCGGTGACTGCACGACGCCGTGCAGCCCCGGCGCGCCCGGGTGCCCGAGCGGTTCCTCATGCGTCGACCTCTCGCTCTTCGGCGAGCCGGCGCTGTGTCTCAAGAATTGTGCGTCTGCGCCGACCTCATGCGGGACCGGTTACGCCTGCTACTCCATCATGCCGACGCAGGCGTGCTGGCTCAGCCCGTTGCCGCCGCCCGATGCGGGCGCGCCGGAGCTCGCCACGGAACGCATTGTTGCGGGGTGCGCACGTTGCGTGCCCCGCTGCGCTGCTACAGATCAACGGCATGTCGAACGAAGCCGTCCTCGAAACCGTTGCGTTGAACTTCCAGTGGCCCACGTTGGACCCGTTCCTGTTCGCCGTGCACCACGACGACGCCTACCCGGTGGGCAACGACGCGCTGGGCCCCGACGCCTCGCTCGCGGGGCGCAACATGGGCAGCGACTTCGAAGGCAAAGACGGTTGGCGCATGTACCACGGTGAAACGGTGCCCGGTTTTCCGCAGCACCCGCACCGCGGCTTCGAGACGGTGACCATCGTGCGGCGGGGGCTCATCGACCACTCTGATTCGCTCGGGGCGACCGCGCGCTTCGGCCGTGGTGACGCGCAGTGGCTGACCGCCGGCAAGGGCATCGTGCACAGCGAGATGTTCCCGCTGCTCGACAAGACGGGCCCCAACCCCGCGGAGCTGTTCCAGCTGTGGCTCAACCTCCCGAGCAAGTCGAAGATGGTGAACCCCTACTTCTCGATGTTCTGGGGCAACCAGATTCCGCTCGTCACCGCGCCGGGCGTCGAGGTGTCGGTGGTGGCCGGCAACATCGGAGACGTTCGCGCGCTGCCGCCGCCGCCCGATTCGTGGGCTGCGCAGGCCGAGTCTGACGTCGCCATCTGGACCGGCAAGCTCGCCCCCCACGCCGAGTGGACATTGCCCGCGGCGAAGGCCGGCACCAACCGCATGCTGTACTTCTTCGGCGGCACGAAGCTGAACGTGGCTGGCAAGTCGTACCCGCGCGGCACCGGCATTCGCCTGCGCCCCGACCTCGAAGTGAAGCTCATCAACGGTGAAGGTGAAGGCGAGTTCCTGCTGCTGCAGGGGCGCCCCATCGGCGAGCCGGTGGTGCAGTACGGCCCGTTCGTCATGAACACGCGCGCCGAGATTCAGCAGGCGTTCCTCGATTACCAGCGCACGCAGTTCGGCGGTTGGCCGTTCAAGCGTGACGACCCGGTGCATCCACGGGAACAGGAGCGCTTCGCGCGGCACGCCGACGGTCGCGTCGAAGCGGCGCCGAAGTGAGTCCTCAGAGTCACTGAAGCGGTATTTATTTACCTCTTCAGTGACAGTGCGGCATGCGAATTTCGAAGGCGCGGCCCCCTTGAGACCTCTGGGGTCTTCGCCCGAAGTCGAAGGGCCTGACGGAAGCGTGCGCGGGCGTGCGCCATCGCTCCCACGCGCTCCAGGCTCAAGACCGCTTCGGTTCCGCCCGCCCGTACCGCGCGCACGCGAAGTCCATCTCGCGGGCCCACGCGCGGTCACCGAACGAAAAGTGCCACCACTCCTGTCGGTGCCCGACGAAGCCCGCGTCGCGCATCACGCGGCACAGCAACATGCGGCGTTGATGCACGGCGGCATCGAGCTTCTGAAAATGATCAGGCCACGAACGCTCCGTCGGTTCATCGAACGGTGAACCCATGTCGAGCAGCTCACCGGCCTCGTTCATCAACGTGAGGTCCACGGCGGCGCCCGTACTGTGCGGAGGCGGGCGCTTCGGGTCTTCGTTCGGCGGCGCCCAGTAGGTGAGCACCCGCTCCATGCGCGCCTCGTGACTCAACTCCGGAAACTGTCGACGGAGCGATTGTTCTGTCTGCTCGACCATGAACGCCTGCACGGCGAGCGGCCGCCACGCATCGAACAGATGCAGCTTCCACCCCGGCCGGTGAATGCACAACCGTCGTTGTGCATCGACCAACCGCTTGCACACCGACTTCCGCAGAAACCACGGGCCGTGACCGTCATACGGCGCGCCGAGCTTCACGTAGGGGTGGGGCGCCTCGAAGCTGAAGGGGCAGCCGTCGAGCGGTACGAGCGGCTCTCCGTCCTCATCGATGGTGACGCTGTCCCATTGGCGCATGGGCGGCGGTGTAGCCGGTCGTCTGACGCGCGTCGCCGGACGGTCGGTCAGCAGCACCTTCGACGGGTGAGCGCAGCAACTTCGTGCTTGCAGCGTGAAGAGCTGCCGGAGCCCGAAGCGTTCGTCGACGACCTGCCCGAGCTCGACGTGCCGCTCGCGGCGTTCGTGACCTTGCCGACCACACAGCGAAGCGCGGTCATCCTGAAGGACGTGCTCGGGCTCTCCCTCGAGGAGACCGCCGCGCCGATGAACAGCTCGGTGCCGGCGGTGAAGAGCGCGCTCACGCGGGGCCGCGCCAACCTCGAGCGCGTCGGGCGAGCCGACCACGGTCCCCTCGACCCGCGGGTACGGCGCTACGCCGAGCTGTTCAACGCCCGCGACTGGGACGCGCTGCGTGCGCTGCTCAGTGAAGAGGCGAGGCTCGAGCTGGTGTCGCGTTCGCGCCGCGAAGGGCGCGCGGTGCGGGAGTACTTCGGCCGCTACGCGGAGGTCGCCCCCGCGGAGGCGCTGCGTGCAGAGGCCGGCTTCGTCGATGGCGCGCCCGTCGTCGCGATGTGGCGCGGCGAGGTGCTCGCGTACTTCGTGCGGCTCGGGTGGCTCGACGGCGAAATCGTCGACGTTCGCGACTCCTACTTCGTGCCCTACATCGCGCTCGAGGCGCACTTCTCAGGCGCGTAGCCAGCGCCAGCACGTGCGGAAGCCGGGGAACAACGCGAACTGCGTGCGGCGAATGCGCTTGAGCGACGGGCCGGCCGAGAACGTGAGCGCGTTGTCGAGCAATGACCTCGCTTCGTCTTTGTGCCCGTCCTTCACCAGCAGCCGCGCGAGCTTGAGGGTGGCGTCGAGGTGCCGCGGGTCGAAGAGCAGCACGTCGCGCAACAACGACACCGCGCGCGCACGGCCCTCTTTTCCCTCCTGGAGATCCGCCGCGCTGATCAGCACCTTCACGCCGTCGGCCTTGCGGCCCTTGCTGGCGTGGAACTGCGCGACCTTCTGCCAGGCGCCGAGGTCGGTGATCAGCGTCTGCGCGATCTGCAGCCACAACGAGAGCGCCTTCTCTGCGAAGCCGCGGGTGTCGAGGTCGTTGGCCGCGATGCGGAAACTCTCGATGGCGCGCTTCTGCTGACCGGTCTGCACCAGCAGCGGCCCCAGCTTCGCGTGCGCCGCCGCGTCACGGGGGTCGGCTTTGATCAACTTCTCCAGCTCCGAGATGGCCTTCTTCGGCTTCTTGCGGCTCCGGAATTCTTCAGCGAGGCGCAGCGTCGCATCACGATCGAGCGGGACAGCTTTTCCGAAGCCGAGCATGGGACCGCGAACTCTACGCAGCGTCACGGACTCGAATCGCTGTGGGCGCGAAGGCGACCTCACGATTGATTGGCGTTGAAACGATTCCACCCAGACCGAGTTGCCGGCCGAGTGCACGAAGCGGTGCGGGCATCGGCGTCGATGTCTGACGTGCGAACACAGCACTGTGTCGCGAGCGTTTACGTCTCGCCTTGCGACTGGAACCGCGGCGTTCCGACAACCGTCCGACGTCCACTCAACGGAGGCAGACATGGTCGCGAAGCTCGGGCAGCGGTCCAGGGTGTCGTTCGAAGTGAAGAAACAGGTAGCGGCTGATCAGCCGCGGCCAAAGCGCGCTGCGGAGCGATTCGGAAACGAGTTCAGCTCGGGTCGCGGCAGCGCGCTGCGCGCGAAGGCGTTGAACGTCACAGGTGCGACGGCGTTCGTCTCGACGCGTGCGCTCACCGAATCGGAAGGTGCCGGCAGCGCGTGGCCCACGGGGCCCCTTTCGCCGGGTGACGAGAACAGTCCGCAGGTCGGCGTCATGCAGGACCGTCTCATCGAGCGCGGTTACCTCGATGCGAACGACGTCGCCGGCTACCGCGGGCGCTACGGCTCGAACACCGAAGCTGCCGTGGAGCTCTTTCAGCGCGCGAACGGTCTTCCTCCCACGGGCGTCGCCGATGCGCGAACGTTGCAGCGCATGGCGTCAACGTCGGCGACGTGGAGCGACGTGAAGGCCAGCCGCGATGCGCGCGTCATCGGCACGCCCATCGGCCAAGCGGGTCAAGCGCCGGTGCCTACCATGCAGACCCTCGAGCCGCAGATGCACGTCGGCACCACCGACGCGTGGGTTCGCGATGCGCCTGATGCCGAGCTCATCAGGCAAGACACGCTGATCCCCGCAGGCACGACGGTCACCGTCACCATGCCGCAGCCTGAAGGTGGCGCAGAAGGGTGGCGTCACGTTTCCGCAGAGGTCGACGGAAAGACGATCACCGGTTGGGTGATGGACGGAGCCGGAGGCATCGATCGTCTGGTCGGCGTCGTCGATTCACGTCTCGAAGAACTCGGGTACCTCGCACCTGGCACCACGACCAACGAAGACGCCGTGCGCAACTACCAGCTCATGAATGGGCTCCCCGCGACCGGTCAGCTCGATGACGAGACGCTCGCCAGCATGTGGTCGAGCGACGCGATGACGTCGACGCATCTTCGTCAGGTGGTGAACGCGCAGTGGAACCACAATTCTCCCAACGCCACGAGCAACGACTGCGGGCCGACGGCGACCGCGATGGCACTGGCGGCCGTGGGACTGAAGCCCATCGACAACGACGACCCCGCTGCCGCCATCGCGGCGATGCGCGAGGTGATGGGCGGCAGCAGCAGCGACAAGACCGGCACCGGTGACATCGAAGCCGGCATCGCTGCAGGTGGCGGTTCTTCGTATCGAGTCGACACCAGCGACGAGGTGATGCTCGCGGTCACCGACGGAGATCCCGTGGTGCTCTACGGCTGGAACGCCGAGTACCAGACGTACCACTGGGTCACCGTGCAGGGCTTCGACCCCTCGACGCAGACCTGGTTGGTGAGTGACCCGCTCAGCACCACCGGCGTCGCGCAGTGGTCTCAGGCCGAGTTCGACACGTACTTCAGCGACCGCACGCCGAGCGTGGCCGTCGAGAACCCGCGCTGATCACTCCAGCGTGGGCGCGTGCGCTTCGGCGCCTCGGCGCAACTTCAGCTGCGGCAGCGCGAGCGTGACGAGCAACGCCAGCGCCGCGAGGATCGCCGCCAGCCGGTAGACCATCGTGGTGGCGACGGTGAAGCCTTCACGAAGCCCGCGGTTCACGGCGTCGATGGTGGCGAAGAGGCGCGGCTTCTGCGCTTCGATGTTCCTGGTCACCGCGTCCATCGCCTGCGCGTAGGCGGCATCGGCCGCGCGCTCCGCCGAGGCCTCGAGCGCTGCGTCCAGCTTCGCGATCGCCGCCTCGCCGTCGGGTCGTTGCTCGGGCAATTCAGGAGCCGTGGCGCGCAGCTCGGCCCACGCGCCGTCGTTTTCGGCGCTGCGCCTCAACTTCGCGCGCACCACCGTGAAGCGCGCGCGCACCTGTTGTTTCAGGCCGCCTTCCACCAACGCGGCCTTCAGCTCCGGTGGCGTCATCGGGCTGTTCTCGACGAGGTTGAGCGCCAGCGCGTCACCGTCGAGCGCACGTTGCGCCAGCGCGCGCGCACCTTCGAGTTGCTCGAGCACCTTCTGCTTCACCACCTCCGGCTCGAAGCGCGTGACGGGCGCGCCTTCCTCCGTCGCCGCGGCCCCGCGAGCCGTGACGCGCTCCACCAGCTCCGGCGGGAGCCCTTCGGTGGCCGTCTTCAAGTGGCTCGACAGCTCCTGCGACAGCGTCACCGCGAACAGGCTGCCGACGATGGCGATGCCTACCGTCGACCCCATCTGCCGCAGGAACGTCACCATCGCCGTGGTCACGCCGAGCTGCCGCACCTCGACCGCGTTCTGAATCGCGATGGTGTAGCTCGGTATCGAGGGGCCCAGCCCCAGGCCCAGCAGCACCATCTTCACGGTGACCTCGGCCTGCGTGCTGTCGGCGGTGAGCGTGAACGCCATCACCAGGAACCCGGCGATCTGCAGCACCAGCCCGCCGACCATCAGGCCCTTGTATTTCCCCGAGCGCGAGACGAGCTGGCCCGACAACACGTTGCCGGCGACCACGCCCAGCACCAGCGGAGAAATGGTGAGCCCGCTCTGCGTGGCGGTCACGCCGACCACGTTCACCATGAACAGCGGCAGGAACACCATCGGCGTCAGGAACGCGCCGCCGAGCAGGAACGATGCGGCGCTGCCGAGCGCCACCGTGCGGTTGCGGAACAGGCGCAGGTCGACCAGCGGCTCCGTGGCGCGCAGCTCCCACCAGATGAAGGTCGCCAGCCCGAACGCCGAAGCGCCGAACAACGAGAGCTCGCGCCAGTCGGTCCACGCCCAGCCGAGCTCGCCTTCGCGCACCTCCGGCCGGCCGAGCGTGAGCGCGATGAGCAGCGGCACGACCGCCAGGCCCAACAGCAGCGCTCCGAGCACGTCGATGCGCGGGGGCTGCGCGAGCTGCGGTTTGAGCGGCGGCATGCGCGCCACGATGAACGCGAGCGCGATGGCGCCCAGCGGCAGGTTGATGAAGAAAACCCAGTGCCAGCCGAAGTGGTCGGTGATGAACCCGCCGAGCAGCGGCCCCACCAGCGAGCTGACGCCGAACACCGCGCCGAACAGGCCCGAGTACTTGCCGCGCTCCGAGGGCGGGAAGAGGTCGGCCACCACCGCGAAGGCCGACGTGAACAACGACGCCGAGCCCACGCCCTGCAACGCGCGGAAGCCGATGAGCTGCGCGGGGGTCTGCGCCACGCCGCACAACACCGAGGCGCCGACGAAGACCACCACGCCCCAGATGACGACCTTCTTGCGGCCGACGATGTCGGAGAGCTTCCCGTACACCGGCACCAGCACCGTGGAGCTCACGAGGTAGGCCGTGGTGATCCACGAATACAGCGACGCGTCGAGCGCGAGCGTGCGCTGAATGTCGGGGCCCGCCGTCGCGACCACCGTCTGGTCGAGCGCCGCCAGGAACATCGCCAGCAGCATGCCGGCCAGCGTCTGAATCTTCTCTGCGCGGGTCAGCTCAGGCGTGGGCGAGCTCAAGGAGCCTTCGCTCTAATCTCACTCGCACTTCCGCGCCTGCTCGTTGCAGCGGTTGGTGCATTGGGCCACGTCGGCCATGGGCTGCGTAGTGGGCATCGCGGTGCCGCCCGGAGGCACGCGGCGATTGACGTCGGCGCTGGGGCAGGCGTTGAGACAGGCGTTGTAGAGCGCACGGCACGAGTCGCTCATGCCGCTGGTGTTCAGCGTGGCGCACGACGGGAGCAACGACACGGCGACGGTCAGCAGAGCGGTTCGCATGGCAGACATGGAACGGCCCCGCGCGCCTTCCATTTCGGGAAGCACGTCGGGGCCGCAACCAGGGAGGGTTGGTTACTTCTTCTTGTCGGCGACGACCGGCTTCTTGCCAGCGCGCGCCTTCGTGCCTTCGAACAGCGCCTTCATGTCGACCGCGGCCTCACCCTTCTTGGTGATGATGGCGTTGACGGCCTTGAGGATCTTGCTGCGCGCCTTGCGGGCGACGGCGACGTCCTTCGAGGCGGCGATGACCTGCTTCTCGGAGATGCCGCGGCCGTGCTGCGCCGGCTTGCCGATCTCGAGCTCGGCGTACTTCTTGGTCGCGGTCTCCTTGTTGGTGCGCTTCTTCCAGCGCTTCCCCATCAGCGCGCGCGACGTGTCGTCGAACGCCTCGATGCGGCTGCTGGTGGTCGCGATCTGCTTCGCGGTGATGCCCTTGGAGGACAGGAAGGTCTGGAAAGTGCCCATAGTTGGCAGGCCCTATGCCCCACTTTCTGATCTAAAAGCAACGATCCACCTCGATGATCTTGATCGCGGAGCCGGAGTGCGTGTATGGAGCGCCTCCCTTTTTCCTGTAGGTCTCCAAATGGCGAAGAAGTCCTCTGTCCTGAAGAACGAGCAGCGTAAGGCGCTGGTCAAGAAGTACTCGGCCCGCCGCCAGGAGCTCAAGGCCATCATCAAGAACCCGGCGACCTCGCCGGACGACCGTGCGGCCGCGCAGCTCAAGCTGGCCAAGCAGCCCCGCGATGCGAACCCCATCCGTGTGACGCTCCGTTGCGTCGTGACGGGTCGTCCCCGTGGCAACCTCCGCAAGTTCGGCCTCTCGCGCATGCAGTTCCGCGACAAGGCGTTGGCGGGTGAACTCACCGGCGTCGTCAAGGCGAGCTGGTAACTTAGAAAGTCGAAGGAGAACACCATGTCACGCGTGTGTCAGGTCACGGGCAAGCGCCCTCTGGTTGGCAACAAGGTCAGCCACGCCAACAACAAGTCGAAGACCCGTTCGCTCCCCAACCTCCAGAAGCACCGCTTCTACCTGGTGAACGAGAAGAAGTGGGTCACGCTGCGTCTGTCGACGCACGGCCTCCGCATCATCAACAAGCGCGGCATCGACGCCGTGTACGCCGAGCTGAAGGCGGCCGGCGAGGTCTGAAAATCGCTTCGATCGTTGCCCGCGGGCCGCGTCACCCACACCTTGTGTCGGGGGCGCGGCTCGTGGTGTTTAGAGCGTCGTCGTGAGCAAGGTCGTCATCAGCATCTGTCGGCGCTGTGAAGACGAAGACGAGCGCGACTCGGGCAATGGGCAGTTGCTGTACGAGAGCGTGAAGAAGCTCCGCAAGGACCTGGGGTTGAAGGAGCTGTTCGACCTCGACGACGTCAAGTGCCTGTCGTTGTGCCGCTCGCCGTGCAACGTGATGTTCGAGGGGAAGAAGCGCTCGACGTACACGCGCACGCAGGTGCACGCGGTGAAGGAAGTCGAAGCCGTGGTTCGGGCCGCGCGCGCGTACGCGGAGCTGGAGCCGGGCGAGGAGCTCCCCGAACGTCTGCTGCCCGGCCTGTCTGCGGACTGAACGGGGCGAGAACACTCCCAGAAGAGCAGTCAGACGTGCTTGAAGCGGCCGTCTCGGACCTCGCCGTGGACACCCCCCGACAACCTGCAACCCTCCGCACGCTGCTCACGCTCGCGTGGCCCGTCGTCGTCAGTCGCGCCAGTCAGACCATCATCGGTCTGTCGGACACGTTGATGGTCGCGCAGCTGGGCGCTGCAGCCATCGCGGCGTCGGCCACCGGAGCGGTGAACACCTTCACGGTGATGATTTTGCCGATGGGCGTGAACTTCATCGTGCAGAGCTTCGCCGCGCAGCTCTTCGGCAAGGGCGACGCGGTCGGCGCGCGCCGCTACGGGTGGTACGGGCTCATGGTCGCGGTGATGACCGAGCTCGCCTGCCTGGCGGTGTGGCCGCTCGTCGACGACGTGCTCGAGGTGCTGCCGTACACGCCCGAGGTGCGCGACCTCATGGTCGGGTACCTGCGCATTCGACTGCTGTCTGGCGGCGCGGCCATCGGCCTCGAAGCGCTGGCGGAATACTACGGAGGCATGGGCCGCACGCGCCCCGGCATGGTCTTCAACGTGACGGCCATGGTGCTGAACGTGTTCGGCAACTGGCTCTTCATCTTCGGAAATCTCGGCGCACCGGCGCTGGGTGTGTCGGGGTCTGCGCTCGCGAGCGCCATCGCGTCGTTCGTCGGCTTCACCGGTTTCTTCATCTACTTCCTGCTCGACGCACCGAAGGGCGTGCGCACGAGGCTGTCGTTGGCGGAGTTCGGTCGCATGCTGCGCTTCGGGCTGCCGTCGGGCTTCAACTGGCTCTTCGAGTTCGGCGCGTACGTGTTCTTCGCGAACGTGGTGGTGGCAGGGCTCGGCACCACCACGCTGGCGGCGATGAACTCGGTGATGTCGCTCAACTCGGCGAGCTTCATGCCGGCCATGGGCCTGGCAAGCGCGGGCGCGATTCTGGTGGGGCAGGCCATCGGCGCGCAGCGCAAAGACGAAGTGCCCGGCGTGGTGAAGCTGACGGCGAAGGCCACCATCACCTGGCAGGTGAGCGTGGGCCTGTTGTGCGTGCTGTTCCCCTCGGTGCTCATCGCGCCGTTCGCCCGGGGCGAGGGTGGCGCGGAGGTCGCCGAGATGGGCGCGAAGATGTTGATGGTGTCAGCGGGTTGGCAGGTGTTCGACGCCATCGGCATGACGGTCGCGGAGGCGCTGCGCGGCGCGGGCGACACGTTCTTCCCGATGATGGCGCGCATCGCCCTGGCGTGGCTGGTGTTCGCGCCGGGCAGCTACGTCGCGGTGCGCTACCTGCACTGGGGCTACGTGGGCGCGATGGTGTGGCTGGTGGCGTACCTGGCCATGCTGGCGCTCGTGGTGTTCCTGCGGTTCCGCTACGGCGCGTGGAAGCACATCGCGCTCGTCGAAGGCGCGCCTGCGCACTGAAGTGGCTCGACGGTCGTTGAGTCGGTAGTTCCCTACCGTTTCGTGGTCAGTACGAGCACTGGCTTTGCCGCGCGCCGTCCCGAGGGCCTGTCGAGGTCGCGCACTGCCGGTGTCGTTGGTCTCCGCCTCCATGAAACTCGAGCGCTCCGATTCGCGTCGACGCCGGCACGGTGATGGCGCTCACTTCGAATCCAACCGCTCGATGACCCACGCCGTCGCTTCTTCTTCGCTCGAGAAGAACTTCGTGAAGTCCGAGCTCCCCGAGACGCGAATCACGAAGCTCATCACCACGCGCAACGGTGCGGAGTTGAGCACGATGCCCACCGGGTAGCGCAGCGGGCTCTTGCCGCTGCTGGCCTCTGGGTTCTCGGTGAAGATGCGCCGCGCTTCGGGCCGCAAGTCGGTGCCGCTGTCGGCGATGGACAAGACGCCCGCGCCTTCGAGCGGAGCGCCGGGCCGCAGCTGCGACATCATGGCCTCGGCGTCTTCACCCGTGACCACGCCGAACGAATGCGTGCGGATGTACTTCTTGCCTTTCGGCGTCTCATGAATCGTGAAGGTGATGGGCACTGGTACTCTCCCGAGGGTTGAAACGGTCGTCGTGAAGTCAGGGCTCGGCTTCGAGCCACTTCGTGCCCTCGGCTTCGTTGCCGAAGAACTTCGTGTTCGGTGCCGAGCCCGACACCCGCACCACGAAGCTGATGGTGATGCGCAGCGGCGCCGAGGTGACGATCATCGCCGTGGGCGGGCGCTTGTCGACCGGTACGTTCTGCTGGCTGGTGAACACGCGGCGCGCTTCGGGCTGCAGGTCGGTGTTGGGCTCCGCGACCGACAACACGCCGTAGCCATGCCAGTCCTGGCCGGGCTTCATCTTCTCCATCACGGGAATGGCGTCTTCACCCGTGACCACGCCAGACGCGTAGGTGCGCACGTACTTCCGGCCCTTCGGTGACTCGTGAACGGTGCAGGTGATGGGCACGGTGTCCTCAGCGCTTGTCCACGTTTTCGAAGATCCACTTCGTGGCCGACGCTTCCTCGCCGAACAGCTTGGTGGTGTCGGCCTTGCCAGACATTCGCATCACGAAGGTCATCATCACGCGCATCGGTGCGCTCGGCACCACCAACGCGAGAAACGTGTTCGGCGACTGCTCGAGCATGTCGGCGAACGCGCGACGGGCGTCGGGCTCGAGCGACATGTCGGGCTCGTTCACCGTCACCGTCGACAGGCCGTACAGCGCGCCTCCCGGGCTCGAGACCTGCTTCAACTGCAGCACGTCTTCCATCGTGATGCGGCCCTTCGCCACGGAGCGTGAGTACGGCATGCCCCCCGGCGTCTTCCTGATTTCCCATGCAATCGGCATCGTCGACCCCTTCCTTCTTCGTGCTGCGTACGCCCGTTACTTGTTGCTGGTCTGCTTGAGGCCCATGTCGTCGAACACCACCTTGAGCGCGTCGCTCAAGCGGCGCAGCGTGCGAATGCGCGAGGTGTCGATGCCCAGCTGCGCGATGGTCTGCGCGATGGCCGGGCTGATGCCGGTGAGGAAACACTGGGCGCCCACGA
>QFQP01000024.1 GCA_003243425.1 Archangium gephyra
CAGTCGCGCGGCCTCTCTTGTCGAGCTCCTCGTGACCCGGCTCACGAAGCTTCGTGAAGCTCGGCGTTCGGCGGTCAGAAAACACGGTCCTGACCGGGTCATCTGACCACCGACCGAATTTCTCTTCCTCGGTGCGGAAGAGGTCGGTCGTGCGAAGGCTCGCATTGAGCTGATCAGACGCCTGCTGCTCGTCTCTCCAGTGCGTGACCGCATTCGTGACCCGCATGCCGTCAGGCGTCTGCTCAAAAGCGGCCCGCAGCGAGTCGATCAGCGCCCTCGTCAACGACGCTTCATCTCGCGACTTCGTCCGCGCAGCGCGCGCGTTTTCACCCGTGGCGCGGCGTGAACTTGAGCTCGTTCAAGACTTCGTCATCGGACAACTCCCGCACCGCGCGCTCGGGAATGTCGACCACCAGCTTCCCCACCGCTTCGCGATGCAGCGCGAGCGTCGGCAGGTTCACCGCGTTCAGCATGCGCTTGACCTGATGAAACCGGCCCTCAGTCAACGTCAGCTCGACCGAGTCTTCACCGCGCGGCTTCGCGATGGCCGGCCGGGTCAACGCACCGTCGTCGATCTTCACGCCGCGCCACAGCGGCTCGAGCTTCTTCTCGGTCACCTTCACGCCCACGCGCGCCACGTAACGCTTGGGCAGGTCCTTGTGCGGCGAGGTCGCGTGCAGCACGAACTTCTCGTCGTTGGTGAACAACAGCAGCCCGGTGGTGTCGCGGTCCAACCTCCCGACCGCGTGCCAGCCGAAGGTCTGCAGCTCCGCGGGCATCGACCGCACCAGCACGTCGAACACCGTGCCGTTTCCTTCGGGGTCCTTGCCGTGCATCACCACGCCGGGCGGCTTGTGCAGCATCAACACCCGCGTGCGCCACGAGAGCGACACCGGCTGCCCGTCGACCTCCACGCGCGACTTCATCGTCACCGGCGCCAGGGGCTCCAGCTGCACCCGTGAATCGACACGCACTTCCCCGTGACGAATCGCGTTCTCGGCCTGCTCGAGCGGCATCACCCCGGCGCGCGCCATCGCCCGCGACAACCAGTCACCGGGCTCGCCCGAATCGCGCACCCGCGCCGCTTCCAACCACTTCGGAGGCTTGCTGCGCGGCTTCGGCATGGGCGGCTCATACGCACAGCCGTGCGGTCGTGTCACCGAAAGTACCGTGCGCCGAAACAAAACGTGGCGCCCGACATCAGTTGTACGCAACTGAATTCCCGGGACCCCCATGACCACTCGCTCACCACTGTTCGCCCCTGCAGGACCCACGTCGTTGCCGCAGACCATCGCCCGCTTCGCGCTCGGGGCCTTCCTCACCTTCGCCGGCATCAGCCACCTCACCTTCGCGCGCAGCGAATTTCAGGCGCAGGTGCCCACGTGGGTGCCCTTCAGCGTCGACTTCGTGGTGGTGGCCTCGGGCGTGGTGGAAATCGCGCTCGGGCTCTCGCTGCTGGTGCTGCGCCGCTACCGCGTGCCCGTGGGCCTGGTGACCGCCGCGTTCTTCGTCGCCATCTTTCCGGGCAACATCTCGCAGTACGTGACCCATCAGGACGCGTTCGGCCTCGACACCGACACCAAGCGCCTGGTGCGGCTCTTCTTCCAGCCGCTGCTCGTCGCCTGGGCGTTGTGGGGCACCGGCGCGTGGGCCTGGTTGCGCGGTCGAAGTGCCTGAATTTGCTGGCCATTCGTAAGCACTGAAGAACTTTTCGGCTGGCGGGTAGCACGGTCACCATGCGCCTGCTCCTCATCACCTGTCTCGTCGCGCTCAGCTCGTGCGACCTCTCGAAGCACCCTGAAAATACGGGCACCGGAGTTCCTTCGAACCTCGTGCTCCGCAGCTACGAGGTGCCCAACAACGGCGCGCAGCGGCTGCGAGGCACGCTGAAGGACCTGCTGTGGTTCGGCAACGAGTCGAAAGACGCGAACCGCTTCGTGGGGCGCGCCGACGTGGGGCCCGACGGCCGGCTCATCGTGCTCGCGCCCGAGAGCGTGCATGACGGCGTGAAGACCATCATCGCCAACCTCGCGACCTCGCCGGCGAAGGAGCCGGGCACCGTCCGCATCGACTACTGGGTGGTGCGCGGCTCCGCGGGTGAGGGCGAGCTGCCGGCGAACCTGGGTGAAATCGCCACCGCGTTGAACGAGGTGAAGAAGAATGACGGCCCGATGGCCTTCGACCTCGTCGAGAAGTTGAGCGTCAGCTCGCTGCCCAACGAGCGCGGCGTGATGGACGGCCGCGACACCCGCGTGCGCCAGGTCACCAACGTGCTCGACGGCAACGTCGTCGCCGACCTCGACCTCGAGCGCTTCGGGCAGCGGTTGTCGACCCGCGTGCGCCTCAAGCCGGGCGTGATTGCGGTGCTGGCCTCGGCGGGCATGGCGTCGGCCGACGTGAAAGACACGACGCACACCGTCTACTTCGTGGTCCGCGTGGCCGATGTCTCGGCGCAATGACGACGCGCCCACCTTCGACCGCTCGCACTTCGAGGCGCTCTTCACGCGGCTCGAGAAGCCGGTGTTCAACGTCGTCTACCGCTGGTTGTGGAACGCCGAGGAAGCCCGCGACGTCACCCAGGAGGCGTTCATGAAGCTGTGGACAGCACGCCATCGCGTTCGCGTCGAGACCGTGGAGCCCTTCGTGTTTCAGAGCGCGGTGAACCTGGCGTCGAACCGGCTGCGCGCGCGCAAGGTACGGCGGCTGTTCACGCGGCAGGATGACGAGGTGGTCGGCGGGCCCGACGAGACCTTCGAAGAGCGGCAGCAGCACGCGTTGGTGCGCAGGGCCGTCGAAGCGCTGCCCGAGAAGCTCAAGGCGGTGGTGATGCTCTGTGAGTTCTCGGGCATGTCGACCGCGCAGATCGCCGAAGCGCTGTCGATACCGTCGGGCACCGTGGCCTCGAGGCGGTCCCTGGCGATGGCCGCGCTCGAGAAGGCGCTCGGGCCGTTGGAGGTGAGGTCGTGAAGCACGTGTTCGAAGTGCTGGAGCCGCCGCCGCACGGGTTGACGCGACTTCGCGCCGCGATGGACGAGCGCAAGAAGCAGCGGTTGCTCTGGCCGGTGCTGGTGTCGGCGGTCGCCGCGGCGGTGGTGGTGGTGGTGAACGTGGGGCGACCACCGAATGCGCTCGCGTCGGAGTTCGAGGCGCGCGCCCGGGCCGGTGAGTCGGTCACCGCGCGTGGCGCCAGCGCGGTGGAGGCGTTGCCCTCGGGCTCACCCGAGGTGGTCATCTACCGGGTGACGTCGTGGTGAACGGCGTGCGTCACTTGAACTGCAGCTGCGCCGCGTCCTGCTTGAAGACCAGCTTGAGCAGCTGCGCCGACAACTCGCGCGCCTGCTGCAGCTGCCTTGCGTCGCCGCGCTCCTTGGCGTCGGTGTAGATGGCGAGCGGCACGCCGGTGAAGCCAATCAACACCTCGTAGAGCTGCTGCTTGTCTTTCTGACTGGCCCTGGCGAACTCCGGCGTCGCGTCGATGGCCAGGCCGATGGCGTTGAACAGCGCCTGGCTCGCTTCTTCGGTCGGCTCTTCGGCGTCGGCCGCGATGGTGAGGTTCCCCAGGAGGAAGAACGTGAGCGCGCCGGCCACGTCGTTCTTCCACGTCTGCGTCTCGGGCTGTGCCTCGAAGGCCTGCCGCGTGGCCACTGCAATCTGCGAGATGGCGCGCTTCTCTTCGGCCGTCGAGCCCAGCGCGTCGCCCAGCTGCCTGGCGTACGGCGTCGACTTCGCGGGCTTGAACGCGCCGGTGTGCTTCGACTGCGGCACCGGCGCGGTCACCTGCATGCCCGGCGGCACCGACTTGCCGGCCTTTGCTTCGCGCTCTGCCTTTTCGACGGCCGCCAGACCGTGCTTCTTGATCATCGCCGCGCGCATCGTCGAGCGCTGCATGTTGAGGCGCATCGAGTCGTAGATGTTCTGCGTGGCCATCGCCATGCCGAACGAGCCGTAGACGGTGCCGTAGCCGGTGTTCCAACCGCCGGCGTTCGAGTTCCACGACTGGGAGAACGCCGACGTCGCCCACAACGTCACCACCAACGCGAGCTTGTGCATGCGCAGGAGTCTACGTCGCGCGCGCGCTCACCCGGCCAGCCGCCACGTCGAACCACATGGTCTCGGGGCCCGCGGCGCGTTGCACCAGCTGGGCGTCGGTGGTGGTCAACACCGTCTGGGCACCGGAATCAGCGAGGTAGCCCATCAGGAACGCGTTGCGCTCGGGGTCGAGCTCGCTCGACACGTCGTCGAGCAACAGCAACGGCAGAAACCCGTTCTGCGCCGAGAGGTTCTCGATTTCAGCGACCTTCCACGCCAGCACCAGCGCGCGGCACTGCCCCTGGCTGGCGAACGCGCGCGCCGGCTTCTCACCGAGTGAAATCTCGAGGTCGTCCGCGTGCGGGCCCACCGACGTGAAGCCACGCTCCACGTCCCGCGAGAGCCGCGCGTCGAGCTGACTCAACATGCGCTCCGCCAGCTCCTGCTCCGAGGCGGTCTCGAACGCGAGCCCCTCGCCGAGGTGCGCGGGCCAGTACGAGTAGCTCGCCTCCATCGGTGAGCGGCCGATGCGTTGAAACGCCGCGCGCGCACGGTCCGACACCTTCTCCATCAACCCGCGGCGCCGCACCCACAGCCGCGCCCCGAGCCTGGCCAGCTGCGCGTCCCACGCCTGCAGGTGACTCATGGGCGCGCGCTCCTTGAGCAACCGGTTGCGGCTCTTGAGCGCACGGCCGTACTCGCGGCTCTCGTCGAGGTACGCGGGCACCACGTTGAACACGCTGCGGTCCATGAACGAGCGGCGGCCGTCGGGCCCGCCCTTCACCACCGCGAGGTCGTCGGGCGTGAAGGCCACCACCGACACGCCGCCGAAGTAGGCCTCGAGGTTCCCCGCGCGCTTGCCGTCGACGAAGGCCGTGCGCCCACCGGGAATCACCTCGACGGCAATCTCCCGCTCTGCACCGGCGATGAGGAAGCGCCCGGTCACCCTGGCGCTGGGCTCGCCGAAGCGGATCAATTCGGACAGCTTGTTGGCGCGCAGCGGCTTCAACGTGGCCAGCAGGTACAGCCCTTCGAGCAGGTTCGTCTTTCCCTGACCGTTTTCACCCACCGCCACGGTGGCGCGCGGTGAAGGCCGGAGCACCGTGGGCTCCAGGTTGCGAAAGCGCTGGTACTCGAGCGACAGGAGCTTCACGGCGGCGTCACTTACGCTCGTAGTCTGCGAGCAGCAGCACCTGATCAGGCAGGAAGAGGTACAGCCTGAAGCGCCGCCGATTGTTCACGTCGCGCGGGAAGGCCTGCACGAACAACTTGCCGCGCGTGGCTTCACCCTTCGCCCACGGCTTCGAGCCATCGGGCAGCGCCAGCTCGGTCCAGTCCATGGGGCGGTTGGGCCGGCCGTCGGGAAACCGGTTCTTCACCACGCCGTCTTCTTCGGGCCAGCGCGCGGCGAACAACCCGGTGGTGGTCAGCGCCACCGGCCAGCCACCGTAGTTCTCGTAGTCGACCACGCGCGCCGGCGTGTCGTCGGTGCCGGGCGGCAGCGGGTTGGCCAGCTGGTAGCCGCCGGGCAACGTGAAGATGGTGCCGTCGGCGTAGCCCACGCGGCCGAGCGCGCTGCCCGACTGGTCGAACCACACCTCGACCGGCTCGCCGCCCGACAGCTCGAGCAACCGCGAAGACCAGCGCGCGGGTGTGCCGCCGAGCATCCACTCGTACACGTTGCGCGAGGTGACGAGGTACCCGCTGGCGCGCGTGGTGCCGTTGGTGCCGAGCCCGGTGCGCTCGAGCGCGAGGCTGCGAATCGGTACCGAAGGCTCGGGCTGCAGCTGCGGCGTCACGTCGCCGGAGCCGTTCACCGCGTCGGCCGTCAGCGAGCTCTCGGCCTGATTGATGGCGTAGAGGCCGTCGTCGGCGGCGATGAAGAGCGCCATCACGCCACCGTCGTTGCGGTCGACGAACGCTTCACCGCCGGCCGAACGCTGCACCGGCTGACCGGTCGGCGACACCAGCCGCTTGCCGAACCGCAGGCCGCTGCCCGCCGTGGCGTCGTCTTCGTCGAGCAGCACCTGGATCACCACGCCCGCGCTCGAGAGCGCCCAACCGTTGGCGCCGTGAATCGCCGCGTTGAACTGCACGGTCTCGATGGCGTTGAGGTCGAGCGCCGGGTCGATACGACGGAAGCCCGACGCGAGCTGGTTGTCGGGAATGCGCGGCGGCAGCACGGCGGCGTAGCGGTCGGTGAGCGCGATGAGCGCCGCGTTCTGCTGCCCCGCGATGGTGGTGGTCACCGTCGCCACGTCGAGCGGCACGCGGTCGAGGCCCAGCGGCAGCATCGACGACAACGTCTCGCCGACCCACACCTCCCCGTTGGTGCCTCCCAGCGCCGCGCCGCGCGGCGTGGCCGCCATGGTCAACGCCGGCCCGCCCACGCCGGTGTCTCGGGTGGAAAGGCGCGAGAGGTCGAACGGCGCGGGCACGGTCTGCGAGACGCACGCGTCGGTCGGCAGCACCGCCGCGCTCCCGGTGACGCGCACCACGGAGCGGTTCTGGCCGCGGCACAGCACTTCGACCGCGACCCCCGCACTCTCGGGCACCGGCGTCACCGCCGAGATGCCGGCCAGCCCGCACGGTCTGCAGTCGGGCCACGCGCGCTCGAGCGTGTGCTGGCCGCCTTCGATGCCGACCTGCCACGTCGAGAGCACCGTGTCGCCCACGTTCACGGCGAGCAGCGTCGAGGTCGCGTTGAGGCTGAGCGTTGCGCTGGTCGGCAGGAGCGTGGGGCCGGCCAGTTGCGCGAAGCCTCCGTCGAGCTGCTGCGCGAAGAGGCCTTCGGTGCTGATCACCACGGGCATCGGCGGCGCCAGCCGTTGGCGATTGACGACGGTGACGTCGAGCCCCGTGCCGGGAACGTCGAACGCGTCTTCGGGCAACAGGCGGAACGGCGGCGCCGGCGCCGGGGCCGAGAAGTCGGGCGGCGTGAGGCGGCCTGCAGGCGTGAGCAGCTCGGGGTCGTTGACGCGCGGGAAGGCGCGCAGCCGCGTCGCCGTGGGGCCGGTGACGTCGCTCACCATCATCAGGTTCGGCTTGGTGGCCGCGTACGAGACGCGCTGCACCGGGCTCAGGCCCACCAGCGCCTCTCTGACGCCGGGGAAGGTGGTCAGCACCGCCTCACTCAGGCCCGCGGGAATGGTGGGGGCGCCGAACACCTGCCCGCGCCCCGACACGCGGGCGGTCACGCCATTGCTGGTCTGCACGAAGACGCCGCCGCGACTCGTCAAGTCACGCCCGAGCAGCTCGACGCGGCCCGACAGCGCGCCCGGCTGCACCACGCCAGCGTCGCGCAGCGAATAGTCCGGCTGCTGCGGAGGCCCCTCGAAGCGCGGGCCCTCGTAGATGAACTGCGTGCACACGTTCTTCACGCTGCACACGTCGCCGGGGACGCACGGCGCGTCGCGCTCGGCGGGCGGCAGCGAGAAGTCGCACGGGTAGGCGTTGCCGTTCTCGGTGAAGAGCCCGGTGCAGGCGCTCAACGTCACACAGCTCATCAACAGGGCGCCGCGCATCACCAGAACCCTCCGGTCAGCGCCAGCCCGTTGCCGGTAAAGAGCAGCCGCGCAGAGACCCGCGTGCGCGCGTCGTCGGGCGGCATGAACACGATGCCCAGGCCCAGCAGCACCGCGCCTGCGGCCATCAGGCTCACGCTGAGAATCTTCTGCATGGTCAGCGCCTGCTCCTGCGCCACGTAGAACTCGCGCGGCCGGAGGTTGACGCCGGCGCAGCGGCCGCTCTGCTCGGGGCCATTGGGGCACAGCTCGTCGTTGAGCTGCCCTTCACGGGCGAGCGCGAGCAGCCCGACGACACCACCGGCCAGCAAGGTGGCGCCGCCAGCACCGATGAGCGTGATGGGCAGCGCGCGCGAGGGCGGCGGCGGCAGGGGTGAACCCGTGGCCTCCGAGGCGGCGTAGGGAATCAGCTCACGAATCGCCTCGAGCGTGCCCGCGAGCTTCGAGCTGCGACCGACGGGCTGCGACTTCTCGGTGTCGATGAGCTGCAAGGTGAGCTGGTACGCGTTGCCCACGCGGGCGAGCTGGCCCGACAACACGAAGCGGGCGGCGACCAGCTTCGACAGGTCGGCGCTGCAGCCGCTGCCGTCGTCTCCACACGCGCCCATCAACTGCCGCTGCCGCTCGGCGCCGATGATGGTCTGCACGTCGCGCGCGCCCAGCACCTCGAAGAGCCCGCGCGCGGCCAGGTAGTTCACCGTCGCGTCGGTGATGGCACCGGCTTCTTCGGCGGTGACCTGGAGCGCCGCCACGTCGTTGACGACCAGTCGGGGTTTCTTGTCATCGGCGAGAGCGGGGAGGGCGAAGAGCAACAGCAGCGATGCGGCAACGCGCATGGGAAGGACCGTAGTCCGAAGTGGAAACGGAGCGATGGTCGAACTCGACGACGCCGGCTTCCTCGCCACTTCACGAGCGTCAGCGCGAGGCGTGAGGTCGGCGCACACGGTCATTTCAGGCGGCGGTGTGGTTCGCGCTCCGGCCCCGGTACACGATGAGCGCGTCATGAACGAGCGCACGCACGCGTGGCTTCGGGTTCGGCTCGAGGCGCTTGATGAACCGCGGCCTCCGCTCGAGCTGATCCACGCCGTGATTCAACACGCCATGACCTCGAAGAACGGCGTCGCGTGGGAGCGGCTTCGCGGCGAGGCGGTCAGCACGCACGTGTTCGCCGTCACTCACGACGCAGGCGTGACCGTCGGCGTGGGTCAGGCGCGCGGGTCGAAGTTGCTCGAGGTCGTGTGGCCGTCGCTCGCCGGTTGGAACCCCGAAGCCGCGCGCCGGTGGGCACACGAAGCCGCGGACGACCGCCTCACCCTGGCGCTTCCGCCAGACGACGCCGCGGCCCTTCTCGAAGCGGTCCGCGCCTCGCCTGACGATGATCAACCCCGCCTGGTCTTCGCCGATTGGTTGCTGGAGCGCGGAGACGTTCACGGCGAGTTGATCCGTCTCCAGCTTCAAGAAGCGGAGGGACCGTTGCCGAAGCACGCGCAGCAGCGGGTGAAGGCCATCCTCGCGGCGGACGGGGCGCGCATCGCCGGTGCGCTCGCGCCGTACGTCGATGAGCCGCCGTTCCACCGCGGCTTCGTCGAGCGCGTTCGCATGACGCCCGAGGCGTTCACGCGCGACGGCGCACGCTTCTTCGCGAAGTACCCGCTGCGAACGTGGGTGGTCGACGATGAAGTGCTGGGCGCGCGCGCGGTGAAGCACATCGCCACCGCGCCCGGGCTGGGGCGCGTCTGGCGAATGGAGCTGACGCAAGGTGCTGAGCGCTCGCCGCTGGCCGGGCTCGCCCGCGGCCGTTTCAGCGGGCTCCATGCGCTCGGCTTTCGGGGGTGTGGTCACAGTGGTGAAGACTGGTTCGAGCTGTTCTCGAAGCTCGACGCGCCGGAGCTCGAACACGTCGACTTCGCGGCGTCGTATTCACACCCGCTGCTGCTGCTGGGGCTCGCCACCAACCCGAAGCTGACGAAGCTCTCGCGCATCGACGACTGGGCGCTCGAAGACCTGGGTCACGAGGCGCGCGACACGTTCGCGGCTGCCGCGCGTGCGCTCGCGGCGAATCGGCCGGCGTTGAAGACGCTCATTCTGTCCCGCAGCGGCGCGCACGACGATGAGGCGCTGCACCCGCTCTTCGCGCCGTCGAGCTGCGTGGAGCTCGAGGTGTTCGACCTCGATGGCGCCGGCCTTTCCGATGCGTCGCTGCGCGCCTGGCAGCGGGGCGGCCGGCTCGGCCGGTTGAAGTCACTGAGCATTCGTGACGCGCACTTCACCCCGCAGGCGGTGGCGGCCTTCATCGCTGCCGGTGTGCCTCCGAAGCTCGAGGCGTTGAGCTTGACCACCCATGACGAGCTTCGTTGGAACTCGGACGGAATCGGGTTGATCTACGAGGCCCTGCTCGCCTTGCCGTCGACCACGCCGTTGAAGCACCTTTCGTTGCCGCCGGTGCGACGTGGCTACGACCGCCTGTGGCAGCGCGTTTCACAGCGCTTCGAGGTGACGGCGTGAGTGAGGCCTCGCTGCGCACGAAGCTCGAAGGCGGCGAGGTGCTGCTCGAGCTCACGCGCGCGCGCTACCGGCAGCTGCTGCCCGCGCTGATGTCACGAGGCTGGGAACAGAAGCTGCGTGAGCTCTCGCAGTTGGCGCGTGAGACGGCCGCTGATGACGCGCAACTCCGGGTCACGCTCGCGCGGGCGGTGCGGCACGCAGCCGGAGAAAAAGGTGCGTTGGCTTCGTTGATCCACGAAGTGCACGAGGCGGATCAGAAGCTGCGCGCGCGCCTGGGCGACAATTCGCTGGCGGAGCTCGTCGAGAAGGTGCTCACCACGTCGCATCGCGTGACCCGCATCGCACGGCTCGCGGTCCTCGCTGCGTTGCTTCCCGAGAGCGAGCCGCTCGACCGACTCGCGACCGCGCTCGAGAACGTCGAAGAATTCGACGGCACCACCGAAGTGCTCGAGGAGGCCTGGAAGAAGGTGGAAGCCGTCGACCCCTCGCTGCTCACCTTTCTCCGCGAGGCCGACGTGCTGCCCGCCGGAGCGCGTGCGTTGATCCGCGCGCGGCGTGCACAGGAACATCGCGAAGGTCACCTGCGTGATGTGCTCGCGGCTCGCTTCGTGGCGGTGAAGATCAACCCTGAGGAACGCATCAACGCGTTCCGCTTCTCACTTCGACGTGCGGAAGACGGCGCCGCGCAGCTCCCGATGAACCCACGCAACGCGCTGCTCATGCTCGCCAATGAACTGAGTGGTCAGCCTGAACAGCGGCCTCCGCTGCTCGGTGGCAGGGCGCGGGTTCTCGAGCTCGCGACCGTGGCTGATCAACAGCAGACCGATGATTGGAAGGCGCTGCGTGCGTGGCTGCGCTCGCTCAAGCCGCGCCGGCTCCTGCCTGACCCGACCGGTGGGCCCGAGCGGCTGGTGGACCTGCTGGGCTAACAGCCCGTCGCCGTCGACACCGCGACCTGCTTCACGAGCTGCCCCTTGCCGGCCTTCGAGCTCAAGAACAGCCGGCTGGTGCTGAGGTTGTAGTGACGGTCTGCTTCGATGAGGAAGTCGAGCTTCCCGTCGCCGTCGGCGTCGCCGACCCACGACACGCCCCACCCGTCGAGGTCAGCCTCGGCCTGCTGGTAGAGCACCTGTTCGGTCGCGCCTTCGCGCAGCACCAGCTTGCGACCGGCTGGCCCGTGCTTCTGCACTTCGAGCTCGAAGCCTTCGCCGCGCACCTTCGCGCCGACGTCGGGGAAGCCGTCGTGCTGCGCGTGCACCGTCTTCACCGGCCCCGCCTTCACACCCTTCACCACGAAGAGCGGTCGAGCTGCGCCGGTGCCGAAATCGGCTTCGAACACCTCGCCCGTGTCTTCGGTGGCAGGCACCCGCCGGAGCGTCACCTTCACCGGCTCGAGGCGATCGCTCCACAGGCCCAGCCACCCGCGCGTATCGAGCTTCTTGCCCAGCGAAGTGTCGAGCAGCGAGATCTTCCCCGCAGCGAACGCACTCGAGCTGATCAGCACCGCCAAAAGACAACGCGCCCGCCAGCACGAGGCCGACGAGCGCGTCAGATGCGAACTTGCGAATGAGCTCAGAGTTCCCGGCTCATCAGCAGGCGGAGCTTGCCGCTCTTCTTCGACACCACCGTGGCGACCGTGGTGAAGCTCGCCTTGCGGTAGAACGAAACGGCCGGGCCGTTCGCGGGGTCGACGCGGAGCGCCAGCGTCTTGCGGTTCATGTCACGCGCCATCGAGAGGCCCTGGTCGAGCAACACGTGACCGAGGCCCTTCTGCCGGTACTCGGCCTTGACCACGATGTTCCGGAGGTACGCCGCGCCCGGTACCGGACCGTCACGTTCGATGGTCACGTAGCCGACGAGGCCACCGTTCAGCTTGCCCACCGAGATGAACGGGCGGAGCTTGGTGAGCGCCTCGAGGCTCTCGGCGTGGCTCTCGCCGCGCGACTTCCACGGGTCGGAACCGGAACGCAGCTGCGCCAGCGCGTTCATGTCTTCGTCGGTCGGAACGGCGAACTTCACCTGCTTCCAATCGGTTGGAATGGCCAACGGAGGTGTCGGGGTGGTGCCCTGTGCTGCTTCGAGCTGCTTGTCGGTCATCGCCTCTCCCTTGAGGGGTTGCTGCACCTGCTGGTCGGCCAGTGCTGATCCTAACCACCAACTTCAACGGCGCGCACGTTTCAACATTTCAAATGACTGGCCCTTCGGTGCGTCGTTTCACCACACGCCGGTTCGCCGGGAAGTTGTCGCTTGGTGAGACGGGGCCTTGCCCCCACAATGTTCCGCCGTGCAACTGAATCACGCGCAGCGAGAGCTCACCGTCAAAATTGTCTATTACGGGCCGGGCCTCTCGGGAAAAACCACCAACCTCCAGATGGTGCACCAGCGCACGAGCCCGGAGGTGCGCGGCCGCCTGCTCACCGTAGAAACCCACGACGATCGCACGCTGTTCTTCGACCTGCTGCCGGTGTTCTTCAATACCGCCAATGGTTTCAAGGTGAAGGTGAAGCTCTTCACCGTGCCCGGCCAGGTGATTCACAACGCCACCCGCCGCATCGTGTTGCAGGGCGCCGACGCCGTGGCCTTCATCGCCGACAGCCGCCGCACCGCGGGCGCCGAGAACAACGCGTACTGGAAGAACCTCGTCGAGAACATGCGCGAGAACGGCCTCGACCCCGCGCAGGTGCCGGTCGTCATTCAGTACAACAAGCGCGACCTGCCCGACGCCAAGACCGACGCCGAAATCGAAGAGACACGAAAGAAGGGCCGTGAGCCGGTGGTCGGGGCCATCGCCATTCGCGGCGTGGGCGTGCTCGAGACCCTGTTCGCGGTGCTGCAGTCGGCCTACCGGTCGCTCGAGGCGCGCGCCAACCTGTCGAAGAACATCGGGCTCACCGAGAAGGAATTCCTCACCCAGGTCTTCGCCAACATCGACGTGACGGGAACGGAACTGGAGCGCATCTTCCCGCGAGGAGCGCGCACTTGAGGAACGGTGAGTCGGTGCTCCAGCGCCGTATCTCGCTCGGTGAGATGCTCGACACCGAGTCCTTCACGGAGGTCGTGAAGGGGTTCGTCGAGCTCTACCGCGTCGGCATCAAGGTGTTCGACGACAAGGGCGGCAAGCTCGCCGACATCAAGATCGGCAACGGCGATTTCTGCGGCTACGTCTTCAGCTTCCCCGAGGGGCGGCGGCGCTGCACGGCCACCGTGGGCCGCGTCAAAGACGGCCCGTTGGCGCCCACGCACGGCGCGCGCCTGCCGGTGCTCGACGCGGAGTTCACCCCGCAGTCGAAGGGCATGCTCGCGGTGCCGTGCTTCACCGGCCTGCGCTACCTCATCGTTCCCATCTTCTGGGAGGGCGACACCCTGGGCCGCGTGGTGTTCGGCCCGTTCATGCCCGACGACCTCAAGAGCTTCCCGCCGGAGACGCTCACCGAGATCTCCGAGGGCTTCGAGGTGGGCAACGGCCGTTCACTCGTCGAGAAGGTGCGCCGCGCGCCCGAGGGCACCATCGCCCGGGTGATGCTGCACTTCTGCCAGCTGCTGCAGACGATGATCTACGGCGGCCAGAAGATGTTCCTCACCTCGCAGCTGCACATCGAGGCGACGCTCGATCACAACCGTGAGCTCGAGGAGCGCAACAAGAAGCTCGAAGACGCCAACACGCGGTTGAAGGACATGGATCGCCTCAAGAGCGCGTTCCTCGCCACCGTCAGCCACGAGCTGCGCACGCCGCTCACGTCCATCATCGGGTACTCCGAAATGCTGGCCGAAGGCCTGGCCGGCCCGCTCAACGGTGAGCAGGTCGACTACGTGCGCACCATCATGGAGAAGGGCGAGACGCTGCTGAAGTTGATCAGCTCCATTCTCGACCTCTCGCAGATCGAAGCCGGCAAGGTGCGCCTCAACTTCGAGCCCATGGACGCGCTGGAGTTGATCAACGGCTCGCTCACCTCGCTCAAGCCGCAGGTGCAGAAGAAGGGCGTGGCGCTCGAGGCGCGGCTGCCTCCGAAGATGAACGCCAAGGTGGTGGGCGACCGCGATCGCCTGCGTCAGGTGGTGGTGAACCTGCTCACCAACGCCGTGAAGTTCACCGCCAAGGGCGGCAAGGTGTCGGTGACGTTGACCGAGGTGCAGCACCAGCCCGACCTCAACGCGCCCGGCTACCGCATCATCGTCGAAGACTCGGGCGTGGGCATTCCGCCGGATCAATTCGACAAGATCTTCAACAGCTTCTACCAGGTCGACTCGTCGTCGACGCGTGAGTACGGCGGCGCGGGCCTCGGCCTCGCCATCGTGAAGAGCTTCGTGGAAGGGCACGGCGGCGTGGTGCGCGTGGCCAGCGAGCTGGGTCGCGGCTCACGGTTCACCCTGGTGCTGCCGGTCACCCCGTCGTCGTCGCAGGCGTTGATCACGCCTCCGGTCACCTCGGTCACGCCGGCTGACGACCGCTTCTGATTTTTCGCAGTTGGGGGATTCACCATGTTCACCGCGCTGGTCACGTCGGCCCTCGTGCTGGGGGCCGCGCCGAAGGTCGTTTCTCCCGAGTGGAACGCCGTCAACGTCAAGAAGGAGCTCGTCACCTTCTACGCCGACGTGCTCGCCGACGCGCTCCGCAAGGAGGGCCTGCAGGTGGTCACCGCGCAAGACGTGGCCACGCTGCTGGGCATGGAGCGGCAGCGTGAATTGCTGGGCTGCAACGACGGCGCGAACTCCTGCATGGCGGAGCTGGCCAGCGCGCTCGGCTGTGACGCCACCCTGGTGGTGAACCTCGCGCGCTTCGATGACGGCGGCTTTCGTGGCATCGCCAAGGTCATCAGCTCCAAGACCGGCAACACATTGTCGTCAGCGCAGCTCGACTCGCGCAATGAACGCACGTTGCTCGATTCGCTGGAGTCTGCCGCGAAGGTGCTGGCGGGGCCGTTCAAGACCACCGCTACCTCGGTGGCCGAGGTGAAGAGAGACGAAGCGCCGCGGGGCCCCGAGAACGCGACGCGCTTCTGGTGGCTGCCGGGCGCTGTCGGGCTGGCGGCGGGTGCGGCGGGTGCGGGCCTCTTCGTGGCGTCTGAGAATGAGTACCAGGCCATCGACGACAAGACGTCGTACGCCGAGGCGAAGGCCGCCGCAGACCTCGGCAAGGGGCTGCAGGCCGGCGGCTGGGTGGCGTGTGGTGTCGGCGCCGCGCTCGTCGTCACCGGCGTGGTGATGCTGGTGCTGCCGAAGCACGACGTGGTGCCCACGGCGGTGGTGACGCCGAATGGTGGCGCCCTCGGCGTCGGTGGGCGCTTCTGATGCGCACCGGCGGTTTCCCGGAACCGGTTCCCGGTGGCGTTCTCGTGAAGGAGCTCCCGTGATGAAGCGACTGACGGTGCTGAGCGCGCTGCTCGCGGTGTCGGCGTGCAACAACTTCGACCAGCGTCTCGAGCAGACCTGCAGCGACAACCCGACCTGGCCTGAATGTGCCACCGGTGGTGGTACCACGGGTGGTGGGTCGGCCACGGGTGGTGGCGCTGCGACCGGCGGCGGCGCCGAGCCCACAGGTGGTGGCGATGGCGTCACCGGCGGCGGCGGCGCAGGCCCGACGGGTGGTGGTGACGGCGTCACCGGCGGTGGCGCGGGCCCGACGGGCGGCGGTGCGGGCCCGACAGGTGGCGGTGCCGCGAGCGTCGACGGCGGTTGTGTCGGCAAGAACGCCTGGTGCTGGAACAACCCGGTGCGCGGCGGCATGCACCTGCGCGCGGTGTGGGGCACGGGCGACGACGACGTGTGGATCGCCGGCAGCGGCGGCATGGTGCTGCACTTCGACGGCACCCGCTGGGAGACGTCTCCGGTGTCGGAGCTGCTGGCCAGCAACACCGTGGTGCGCGCGGCCGTCACCACCGATGGCGGCCAGCACTGGTTGTGCGGCGACGGCCTGCAGCCCTTCGGCTTCGAAGGGCCCTTCGCGGCGCCGACGCAGGTGTCGAACGGCGCGCTGCAGTTCGGCTGCGCCTTCGTCGACCGGCTGGGTGGCGTCACCGCGTTCCTCGACGCCAACAACAACAACCTGGCCAGCGGCGTGGTGCTGCTCGGCGACGACGGTCAGGTGACGCCGTGGGCGTTGCCCCCGGAAGATGGCGGTCACGGCGACATCTACGCGCGCACGCGGGTGGCGCTCGACATCGACGGCGGGGTGGTGACCGTCGAGTACGGAGAACAGAACAACACGCTGACCTTCCCCAACGACCGCGTGCACCTGCCCAACCCCGACGGTGGCGAGCTCCGCTTCATCCAGACGATTCGGCGCAACGAAGCCGGTGCGGTGACCGCGTTGTCCTACACGCGTGCGCCCGATGATTCGTACACCACGTACCTGTCGACCTTCTCGCCTGCGACCTCGCGCTGGGAGCCGTGGTGGACCGTGTCGCGCGGCGTGCTCAACGACTTCGCCACCGAGCAGCTCGACGACGGCGGCGTGCGTTGGTGGTTCGCCGGCGGCAACGACATTCTGGGTCACACCCGGCCCGGCCAGTTCCTCACCACCTCGAGCAACCCGCCCTCCGACTCATCGAGCTACATCTCGGTGTGGCTCTCGCCGCAGCACACGCTGTGGGCGGTCGGGGAAGGTGGCCGGGTGACGCGCTGGCAGACCACCAACGGCGTGCCCAACGCCATGCCCCGGGTGCTGACGCACCGCCCGCAGTACGAAGTGCAGGACATCGTGGTCGAGCCGGGCCGCTTCTTTGCCGTCGGTGGCGTGTCGTCGACGTGGACGTGGGACGCGGGCGCCGGCGGCTCGTGGCAGTACAACAAGGGCTCGTCTTTCACCTACCTGGCCACGGCCGCGCTCGCCGACGGTGGCTACGCGACGCTCGACGCCAACGGCACGTTCCGCGCGAACGGGCGCACGCTGGCGTTGCTCGACGCGGGCTACCCCAACAACGAACGCGCGGGGGGCATGCAGCGCGCGGCCGACGGGCGCATTTGGGTGGCGCTGGGGTCGAAGCTCGGCGTGTACGACCCGCCGACCGGCGCGTGGACGGTGCGCGACCTCGCGCCGGGCTCCGGGCTCAACGCCGCCATGGACCTCACCATCGACACCGACGGCCTCGTGTGGGTCGCGTCGAGCGTGATGCCGGGGCCCTACGAGTTCCGCGACGGTGGCGTGGTGGCCTTCAACCCCCACGACGGCGGCACGCAGGTCTTCGTGCTCGACCAGCCGGTGTTGGCCATCGCACGGCGCAGCACCGGCGTGGCCGTGGGCGCCGCGTACAAGCTCTTCACCTGCACCACCACCGGCTGCACCCCGGAAGACTACGACACGGCCACCAGCCCGAGCTCGGTGTGGGTCGACCGCTTCGACCGCGTGTGGGTGCTCAACCGCAACGGAGAGGTCAGCTACAACAGCCAGTCCAGCGTCTGGGTCGGTGCTTCGGTGCCCTGGAGCCGCGGTGACGGCGCCGACCCCGTGCCGCTGCGCATCAAGGGCAACGACACCGACGTCTTCGTGGTCGGCGGGTGGGGCGCCATCATCAGCCGGCCGTTGCCTCCGCTTTGATTCATGCGCACGACGCTTCGATTCGTCTGTCTTTTGCTGCTCGCGCTCTCGGCCTGCCGCGACTTCGACCTGCGCCTCGAGCAGGTCTGCGCGAACGCGCCGTGGTGTGTCGACGGCGGTGAGGTCGATGCCGGCTTCGACGGTGGTGAAGGCGGCGGCGGGGGCTCGCTGTCGCCGCTGCCGCTGCGCGACGCGGGCTGCATCGGCCTGGGCGCCTGGTGCTGGGAGAGCCCGTCACCGCTGGGCATGAGCGACCTCGCTTTCGTCGTCGGCACCAGCGACACCGACGTGTACGTGACCGGCGGCGGTGGGCTCATCGCCCACTGGGACGGGCGCACCTGGCGGCAGGTCGATTTCGAGCCGGCGCTGGAGTCACCGGTGGAGCCCACCATTCGTGTGCTGCAGCCGCGGGGCGAGGGCTACCTCGTGGCAGGCGAGGCGATGAGCGTGTGGGTCAGCGGCGATGGCGGCTGGGCGCGGTTGCCGATGAGCCAGGTCGACCACCGCTTCGGTGTCGCGGCGACGGACGCGGGCGTGTACCTGCTGCGCAACTCGTCACCGAACGTCGACCTGGTGCGCGCCAACGGCACGGTGGCCACCTTCACGCGGCCCGACCTCGTCGACTCGACCGAGGCCATCGTGTTTCACGAGGGCGAGCTGTACTTCGCGGTGCACCGCAGCGTGGGCGGCAGCGGCATTCAGTTCTACGACGGCGGCTTCGCGACGCTGCAGTTGCTGGGCGGTGAAATCACCGGCACGCCGACGCGCTTCGCGATGCTGCAGGGCAAGCCGGTGATGCTCTTCACCGATGGCCGCGCCGTGCAGTGGCAAGACGCGACGGCGTGGCGCGAGCTGCCTCCGTTCGAGACCGGCGGGTGGATTCCCGAGGCGCACGCGTTCCACGAAGTGGGCGGCGGGTACGAGTGGTGGGTCGGCGGGCAGGGCATGGAAATCAAATACCGCGGTGAAAGACCGGGCATGCCCATCACCTACGGCGAGGGTTCGTCTTTCGTGCGCGCGGGGTGGATGTCGCCGAGCGGCCGCTTCTGGGCGGTGGGTGGGAATGGGCGCGTGGAGCGCGTGGGCTCCAGCGACCCTGCGTACGAAGACCTCGGGAGCCTCGCGGGCCCACCCATCAAGGACCTCGCGGTCGACGGTGAGTTCGGCGCGGCGGCGGGAGACCAGGGCGTCTTCTGGTTGCGCACGGCAGCGGGGTGGACGCGCGCGACGACGAGCGTCGATGCGCCGGTGGGGGTCGACGTGCAGGGCGACCGCTTCTGCTTCGTGAACTTCGAGGGCGTCGTTTGGTGCTCGCCGGTCTCGACGCCTTCGCCTGTCGAGGTCTACGCCATCGACCTCGTCGCGCTCGACGGCGGCGCCACCGGCGCGACGACGGCGCTGCGCGGTGGCGGCATGGGCATCGCGGCGAACGGCCGGCTGCGCGCGAGTGTGGGTGGGGTCGTCGCCATCGAAGACGATGACGGCGGCTGGCTCACCGCGAACCCCGGCCTCGGAGGCATCACCACCGACCTCGTGCCCACCGACGACGGCGCGTGGGTGGCGACAGCGACGTTGCGGCCATCGGGCCAGTACGTCTCGCAGGGTCACGTGACGTTCTTCGACGGGCAGACCTTCCAGGCGTGTCCGCTCCCGGGTGACGCGGTGAACGGCGGCGTGTACGCGCTCGCGGCGGCCGACGGCGGCAACGTGCTGGCCGCAGGGCAGGGGTGGCTGGGCCTGTGTTCGAGCACCGGCGCCTACCAGCCGATGGCCTTGAGCGGCACGGAGAACGGCTCGGTGTTCACGTCGGTCTTCCTCGATGCGCGCGGCACGGTGTGGCTGCTGACGCAGAGTGGCGTGGTGTACCGGCGCGCCGCAGGAGCGTCGACCTTCACGCGTGACCGCACGCCGCTGGGTTGGTCGGTGACGTCGGCGCTCGATGCCGTGCGCATCACTGGCGATGCGTCGTCGCTGTGGGTGGGCGTGGGGGCCGGCGGTGTGCTGCGCCGCCCGCTGCCGTGAGGCCGCTGCACGAAGCCCGGGCATTGGTGGTCGCTGACATCGGCGCATGGCCGGGCCGTCGCTTCACGAAGCGCACTGGAGGAGCGACGACTTCGCGTGCGCGTTGGCTGGGCGGTGACGTCGGCAGATTCGCGGGAAATCACTCATGGTCGTGAGGCGACGGCTTCGCGTGCACGTTGGCTGGGCGGTGACGTCGGCAGATTCGCGGGAAATCGCTCGTGGTCGTGAGGCGACGACTTCGCCCGCGCGTTGGGTGGGTGGTGACGTCAGTCCATTCATCGGAACAGTCGTGGCCCTGACGCCGTACCGTCGCTTCACGAAGCGCGCTCGGACGAGCGTCGACTTCGCGTGCACGTTGGCTGGGCGGTGACGTCGGCAGATTCGCGGGAAATTACTCGGGTCGTGAGGCGACGACTTCGCGCGCGTCGCTGACGTCGGCGACACTGTGGGTTCCAGCCTCGCCGTGCAGCCGCCTTACGGAGCGCGCAGCACCAGCTGCGTGATTTCTGCCGGAACCCCGAGCCGCATCGGCGGGCCTGAGTGCCCCGTGCCGCGGCTGACGTAGAGAAAGGTCTCGGCGAAGCGATGCAGGCCTTCGACCGCTGGCTGGCCCACGCGCAGCAACCAGCCCAGCGGCCACAGCTGCCCGCCGTGCGTGTGCCCCGACAGCTGCAGGTCGACCCCGCGCTTCGCCGCGGCGTGCACCGACTTCGGCTGATGCGCGAGCAGCACCACCGGCCAGCGCGCGTCACGTTCGCCGAGCGCCGCGTTCAGGTCTTCTGCGAAGTGCTCGGCGCGGCCAGCGGGGTCGTCGTCAGCGCCGGCCAGCTGCAAGACCGCGCCGTCGCGCTCGAGCTTCACCAGCTCGTTCCGCAGCACGCGCACGCCCAGTGACGTGAGGTGCTCGCACCACTCCGCCGGGCCGGCGAAGTACTCGTGATTGCCGGTGACGAAGAAGGTGCCGAAGCGCGAGGTGAGCGACCTCAACGGCGCCACGTCGTCGCGCAGTTGCTCGACCCGCGCATCGATGAGGTCGCCGGTCACCACCACGGCATCTGGAGCCAGCGCGTTGACGCGCGCCACGACGCGCTCGAGGAAACGGCCATCGACCGTGGGCCCGAGGTGCACGTCGGACAGCTGCACCAGGCTGAACCCGTCGAGCGCCCGCGGGAGCTTCGGCAGCGTGAGCTCCACGCGGGCGACGTGCACGCGGCGGCCTTCGAGCGCGGCGACGATGGCCAGGCCCGCCGCGAGTGGAACGGCGACCAGGGTGACCGACCGCGGGTCGAGAAAGGGTCGCACCGGCGCGGTGACGGCGAGCAACGAGGTGAGCAGCACCACGAAGCCGAGGTCGCAGCACGCGACTCGCCGCGACGGCGTTCGGCCACTGCCCGGCGAGGTACGGCGAGAGCGCGTACAGCCCCTTGATGACGCCGACGTCTCCGTCGCGCAGCAGCTTGAGGCCCGAGGCCAGCGTGAGGTTGCCGCCGCCGCTCTCACCGGCGATGACGATGCGCGCCGGGTCGACGCCGAGCCGCGCCGCTTCGGCACGCACCCACCTCACGCCCGCCACGCAGTCGTTCAACCCGGCAGGGAAGGGCGCCACCTCACCACCGCTCGAGGGCACCACCGCGTTGCGGAAGTCGATGAGCGCCACCGCCACGCCCTGCGCCGCGAGCAGCCGGCCCCACGCGCGGTACAACCCGTCGAAGGCCGACCAGAACTGCATCGCGCCGCCGTGCAGGTAGCAGACGCAGGGCACGCGCTCCGTGGTGTCGGGCCGAATGAAGAGCACCTTCACCGCGTTGCCGTCAGGCTGCGAGTTGAACTGCTCGGTGCTGACGCGCAGCCCCTTCGACGGCGCGATGGCTTCACTGTCCATCGCCTCGAACATCGCGGTCTGTGCGGCGAAGGCCTGGCGCGCGGCCTCGGTGGCGTACTCGGCGAGCAGCGCGTCGCGGCTCACCACGTTCCCCGGGTTGGGCGCGTCGGGCATGGCGCCGACGGCGGCCTTCAAGCGGGGGTCGATGCGGGAGTCGGAGCTGATGCGTGACATGGGCGTTCCTTCGGTTCGCGCCGCGAGAGAGCGGCGACACCCGATAGATAGACACCCATGACCGGACTCACTATGCGGTCCAGTCCGTACTTGTTTTGCAGGAGTCCAGAATGCGTGACCCGCTGTCTGAAATCATCGAGCTGCTGCAGCCGCGCACCGTGTATTCGAAGCGCATCAGCGGGGCCGGCGCGTGGGGCGTGAAGTACTCGAGCTTCGGCCACCCCAGCTTCTGCGTGGTGCTCGAAGGCCGTTGCCGGCTGGCGGTCGACGGGCAGAAGCCGCTCGTTCTGGAAGAAGGCGACTTCGTGCTGCTGCCAAGCACGCCGGGCTTCGTGCAGTCGGGGTTCCTGCCCTTCAAGCCCTCACTGACCACGCCGCAGGTCAGCGAGAGCTCGCAGGCCGAGGTTCGTCACGGCGACCGTGGTGGCAGGCCCGACGTGCGGCTGCTGGGTGGCTACTTCGTGTTCGATTCGAACGACGCGGCGCTGCTGGTCGCCCTGCTGCCCCGCGTGGTGCACGTGCGCGGCAACGCGCGGCTCATGCAACTGGTGCAGCTGGTCGGTGACGAAGCCCTCGCGCGCCGGCCCGGCCGCGAGCTGGTGCTCAAGCGGCTGGTGGAGCTGCTGCTCATCGAAGCGCTGCGCGACACGCCGGGTGATGACGCGCCGCCGGGGTTGCTGCGCGGGTTGTCCGATGCGCGCCTCGCGCCTGCAATTCGGCAGATGCACGCACATCTCGGTCGCGCGTGGACGGTCAAAGACCTGGCGCGCACCTCGGCGCTGTCGCGGTCGGCCTTCTTCGAGCGCTTCACGCGCCTCGTAGGGCAACCGCCCATGGAGTACCTGCTGGCGTGGCGCATGACGACCGCGCGCGAGCTGCTGCGGCGCGGGGGCGCGAGCATCTCCGACGTCGCCGAACGCGTGGGTTACGGCTCGACCAGCACCTTCAGCACCGCGTTCAGTCGTCACGTCGGTCAGGCGCCACGGCGTTACGCCCTCGCCGCCCGGAGCGCCGCGCTTTAGTCCTCCGCCGCGCGGGGAAAGCCGGTACCGTTTCGCGCAGATGAACGTTCTGTTTCTCAGCTCCGAGGTCGCGCCGTTCGCGAAGACAGGAGGGCTGGGAGACGTCTCCGCTGCGCTCCCGCTCGCACTTCACAAGCGCGGGCACGACGTGCGCGTCTTCATGCCGCTGTACTCGCGCATCGAGCAGTCGAAGTTCCGCTTCCGCTCCATCGATTCGTTGCGGGGCCTGCGCATCGCCTTCGGGCCGCGCGCGTTCGAGGTCAGCATCTTCGCGGCACAGATGCCGGGCAGCTCGCTCGAGGTCTTCTTCGTGCACTGCCCGCAGCTGTACGCGCGTCATGGCATCTACACGCACGACGGTGACGAGCACCTGCGCTTCCTGGTGCTCACCTACGCGGCGCTCGAGGCCGCGCAGCGCATGCGCTTCGCACCCGACATCGTGCACTGCAACGACTGGCAGACCGCGCTGGCGCCGTTGATTCTCAAGACCCGCTTCGCGTGGGACGGCGCCATCTTCGGCAACGCGCGCACGGTGTTGACGATTCACAACTTGAACTACCAGGGCACGTTCCCTTCGAGCGTGCTGCCCGAGACGGGCCTGCTCAACTCGGCGCACCTGCTGCATCAGGAGCAGCTCAAGAACGGGCGCATCAATTCACTGCTGCACGGAATTCTGTACGCCAACGCCATCACCACGGTCTCGCCGACCTACGCGCGTGAGATTCGTCGCCCCGAGTACGGCGCGGGGCTCGAGGGGTTCCTCAAGGCGCGCGAAGGCTCGGTGTTCGGCATCTTGAACGGCGTCGACTACGACGTCTGGAGCCCGCAGAAGGACACGCGTCTGCCCCAGCGGTACGACGTGGGCGACTGGGCGGGCAAGGAGCGCAACAAGACGACGTTGCTCTCGCGCGCGATGTTGCCGCAGGTGCCGGGCGTGCCGTTGCTGGGCATCGTCTCGCGGCTCTCGGGGCAGAAGGGCTTCGAGATTCTCCCCGACGCGCTCAACCTCGCGCTCCGCGAAGGGAAGTTTCAGCTCATCGTGCAGGGCTCGGGTGAGCGCCGCATCGAGCGCATCTTTCATCAGCTGCGCGCGCGGTTCCCGAAGCAGGTGCGGTTCCAGACGAAGTTCGACGACAACCTCGCGCATTGGATCCAGGCGGGCGCCGACTTCTTCCTCATGCCCTCGCGCTACGAGCCGTGCGGGCTGACGCAGCTGTACGCGTTGAAATACGGAACGGTGCCCATCGTGCGGAAGACGGGCGGGCTCGCCGACACGGTGCAGCTGTGGAACCCGCGCACGGCGACGGGCACGGGCATCGTGTTCGACGACTACGACGGCCGCGCGGTGCACTGGGCGCTCGAGGCGGCGTTCAACATCTACCGCGACCGGCCGGTGTACCGGCAGCTGCAGCTCAACGGCATGAAGCAGAACTTCTCGTGGGACCTGCAGGTGCAGAAGTACGAGCAGCTCTACGCGAAGTTGAAGTGAGTCAGGCGGGGTCGAGGGCGATGCCCTCGCAGCGTTCGTCGACGCTGAACGCGGCCTCGGGTTCGCGCAGTGAAACCGTCTCTCCGGGCCGGAAATTGCGCTCGCTCCAGCCAGTGGCGGTGCGTTCCACGACGGTCACCAGGCGTTGACGGTGTGAGACGAACAACACCGCCCGCAGCGAGGGAATCTGTTTGTAGTGGCTGAGCTTCTCTGCTCGGTCCCTGCTTCGGCCTCTCCGTGCCACGCACACTGGAGCGGCCACCGTCGCCGCGCTGAAACCGAGTCGCCATGTTCGCCGCGTCGGAGGTGGTCCACTTCACGTTGGTGGCGTGGAGCCACAGCGGCAGCGTGATGGCGTTGAAGCCGCCGTCTCGCACTTCGTGCTTCCCGAAACCCGTCAAGGCCGAGCGCACGTGCGTGCTACTTTCGCGCGCACATGCACGTCGTCTTCATCGAGCCCCGTTTCCCGACGAACCAGCGCTTCTTCATTCGAGCCCTCCGCGAAGTCGGCGCCACCGTCACCGCGATCGGCGAAGGCAGCAAGGAATCGCTGTCGGGCGAGATGAAGGGGCTGCTGTCGCACTACGAGCAGGTGCCGTCGGTGGTGAACGAGGGCGCGGTGCTCAACGCCGCCCGCTTCATTCACGCGCGCAAGCGCATCGACCGCCTCGAGGCGAGCGTCGAAGCGCACATCATGTCGACCGCCAAGGTGCGTGAAGCGCTGGGCATCGAAGGCACCACGGTCAAGACCGCGTTCCTCTGCCGCGACAAGCCGTCGATGAAGCAGGCGCTGCGTGAAGCCGGCGTGCCCTGCGCGCAGTCGACCGCCGCGTCGTCGGTCGAAGAGGTCATCGAGTTCGCGAAGTCGGTCGGCTTCCCGCTGATCATCAAGCCGCGTGACGGCGCCGGCGCGTCGGGCACGGTGCGCGTGAACTCCATCGCCGACATTCAGCGCGCTGCGGGTGAGACCGGGCTCGACAAGGGCCGCTCGGTCGCCGTCGAAGAGTTCATCGAAGGTCACGAAGGCTTCTACGACACCATCACCATCGGCGGCCGCGTGGTGCACGACTTCGCCACGCACTACTACCCCAACGTGCTCGAGGCGATGCGCACCCGGTGGATCAGCCCGCAGTTCATCACCACCAACCGCATCGACTCGTCGCCGGGCTACCAGGAGCTGCGCACGCTCGGCCAGAAGGTGGTCTCCGCGCTCAACATCGGCACCTCGGCCACGCACATGGAGTGGTTCAGCGGCCCCAAGGGTCTCAAGTTCTCCGAAATCGGCTGCCGCCCGCCCGGCGTGCGCGCGTGGGACCTCTACAACGTGGCCAACGACGTCGACCTCTACCGCGAGTGGGCGATGGCGGTGGTGCACGGCCGCCCGGGTTCACGGCTCTCGCGCCGCTTCTCGACGGGCATCATCGCGCTGCGCCCCAGCCAGGACGGCCGCATCTGGAAGTACCAGGGCCTCGACAAGGTCGAGCGCGCCTTCGGCCAGTGGATGATCGACGCCCACCTGCCGCCTGAGGGCACGCCCACGCAGCCGGTGGAAGCCGGGTACATGGCCAACGCGTGGATGCGCTTCAAGCACCCCGACTACGACGCGCTCCGCCACCTGCTCAACACGGTGGGCGAGACGGTGAAGGTCCTCGCGCGCTGAACGAAGCAGCGGAAGGTGCCGCGGCCGTTCAACCCAGCTGCTCACGCACCGACGCCGACATTCCGCACTTCCGGCAGCGCGCCGACCACACCACGGCGCGCTCCCGGTTCCACGCCAGCATCACCTCGAAAGACGCGAAGTCGTTCGCGTCCTTCAGCATCACGCGCTCCTCCACGACGCCGCAGCGGACGCAGTACACGATGAACTTCGGGGCATTCTCCGAACGCACACGGCCTCCTCACGCTGCGTACGAACGGCGCGCCGCCGTGTTTCGCCCACCGGTGACGTCCTCACACCGTGATTTTCTCGTGCGCCAGCAGCTCCACCAGCACGTCCTCCATCAACGCGCGCGCGCGACCGGTCACCGTGGCCAGGCGGTGGTGCATGGCGCGGTCGGCCTCGTCGCGGTTCTCGCAGCCCTTCGAATACAGCTCGAACTGCTGCAGCTGCTCGACCAGCTGCGCCACGTGGTTGGGGCATTCGCAGGCAATCTCGCTCTTGATGGTCAGCAGCTTGCCCAGCTGAACGCGCGAGAAGCGGAAGTCGGGGTCGCGCACCACGCCTGACTCGGAGCTCCTCCGCGGGCCGGTTTCCGTCGGCGCGGCGTCGAGCGCCGGTCTGCGGCCGGTTTCGAGCACCGACTTCACCACCAGCGGCATCAGGTGCGCGCGCAGCGTGTCGAGGCCCATGGGCGCCTGCAACACGCGCACGTTGGGCGCCTTGAGGTCTCGCAGCAGCTGCCGCCGCGCAAACGAATAGGTGACGATGCCCAGCTCGAACTCCACCAGCCCGAAGAGCGCTCGCACCTCCTGGTCGATGGCCCCGGCGAGGTCGACCAGGTCGATGACCACCACGTCGGGTTTGAGCGGCGGCACCTCCAGCCTGAAGGCCGCCGACGACGTGCCCTTCCACACCACCTCCACCTCCGACCCCAGGTCTTCGTTGGCAAGTTGGCCGAGCAGCTGAGAGCCGAGAATGGCGACGCGAATCATGAAACTCCAGATTGTTTAAGGTTTGTCGAAGGTTTCGTCGTCAGATGTCGGCGAGGCCGGGAGCGCGCAACTCAAAGTGCGACGTTTCGGTGAGTACCCGGCGAAAGGCGCGCTGAAACACGGCGGCGGTGACGGCTTACGTGGGCCATGACCCGACTCGGAATGGCGGTCGCGCTGGTGGCGGCGGTGGCGCAGGCGGCGGTGCCCGAGGCGAGGCGCGAAGCGAGCGCCACCTTCGCGGTCGACGACGCGTTTCAACGCGCCGGCGGGGTGCAGCTTTATTTTTTGCTGATCAACCCCGACGCCCCCGAGGCCCAGCGGGCGGCGCTCCAACCGTTCCTGCCGCTCGACCGCGAAGGGCGGGGCGCGCGCTTCACCGAGCCCATGTACGTCAGCGTGTCGCGCGTCTCGTACGAGGTCGACAAAGACGTGTCGTTCTTCTCGAAGGAGCGGCTGCTCGACCTCAAGTACATGCAGGCGCTCGCGCCGCAGCTCGAGGTGACTGCGCGCCCGGGCGGCGGCTTTCGCGTCGGCCGCACCCCGAGCAATTCCATGAGCATCGAGCTGCACGACGACGCGTCGTTCGGGGCTGGGCTCCGGCGCCTGGCGCACGGTTCGCCGGTGGTGGTGCAGGAGAACGACGACTTCGCGCGCGTCATGGGCTGGCGCACCGCGGCCTGGAGCACCACGTGGACCTTCTATGAAGCGCTCGCCGCGGGCCGCACGCGGGTGACGGTGCTCTCGCTCAACTACCTCTACAACGTGCCTCCTCCCATGCTGGGTGGCGCCGACCGCCTCTTCCTCGACACCCGCGCGCAGACGCTCGAGTTCATCGCCGCGCTGCGCGCGTACCCGGGCTGATCAACCCGACGTTTCCGGTTCACCGCGACGTGCGCCGCGCATCGGTCTGCCTGAAACAGGAAAAATTGCCCCGAATACAGCGTTGAACAAACCATGAACAGTCGCGAGGCCGGCGACGTTCGCTCACGCGGAGAACGGGATGAATCACTTGAAGCTCATCGCAGCACTGAGCTGTGCCCTGCTGGTCGGTTGCGCGACGGAGAACACGCCTGACGGAGGGTCGGGAGGCGGGACTGCGACGGGAGGCGGGACTGCGACGGGTGGCGGCACCGCCACGGGCGGTGGCACGGCGACGGGCGGTGGCACCGGGACCGGCGGTGGTTCGAACGCCGACGCGGGCGTCGGCACCATCGTCGACGTGGCCGCGGCGAACCCCGAGTTCACCACCCTGGTGGCGGCGGTGCAGAAGGCCGGGCTCGCGGGCGCGCTCAGCGACACCAGCGCCAACCTCACGGTGTTTGCGCCGACCAACGCGGCCTTCGCGCAGCTGCTGACCGACCTCGGCGTGTCCAACGGCCTCGACGGGCTCACCGCCGAGCAGCTGGCGCCGATTCTCAAGTACCACGTGCTCGGCACGCGCGTTGACGGCGCGGCGGCCACCACGGCGGCGATGTCGAACGGCACCGTCACCAGCCTCGGCGGCAAGGTGAAGCTCGGGTACGAGAACGCGCGCATCCGCCTCGACGGGCGCGCCAACGTGGTGACCGCCGACGTGGCGGCCAGCAACGGCATCATTCACGTCATCGACGCGGTGATTCTGCCCAGCATCGCCGACGTGGCGACCACCACGCCTTCGTTGAGCTCGCTCACCGCGGCGCTGACGCTGGCCGACTCGGCCACGCCCAGCCCCGGCCTCGTGGCGGCGCTCGACGACGACACGGCGACGCTCACTGTCTTCGCGCCCAACGACACGGCCTTCACCGGCCTGGTGACGGCGCTGGCGGGCGCAGACAACGGCGTGACCACCGGCATCACGGCGCTGACCAGCTTCCGGGCTGATCAGGTGCTCCCGGTGCTGCGCTACCACGTGCTGCCCACGCGCGTGACGGCCAGCCAGGTGCCGGCCAGCGGCAACGTGAGCTCGCTGGGTGGCTCGGTGGCGGTGACGCGCTCGGGCGCCGCGGTGACGGTCGACGGCGCCGACGTGGTGCAGGCGGACCTCCTCGCCAGCAACGGCGTCATCCACATCGTCGACGGCGTGCTGCTCCCGAGCATCACCGACGTGGTGTCGACCGACGCCCGCTTCTCGTCGTTGCTGGGTGCCATCGGCGCGGCTGACGGCGCGTCGGGCACCACCCCGAAGGTCGGCGCCGCCCTCGACGGCTCGGCCAACTTCACGCTCTTCGCGCCGACCAACGCGGCCTTCACGGCGCTGGGCGCGGCGCCCTCGGGTCAGGACCTCACCAACGTGCTGCTGTACCACGCGGTGCCGGGCAACCCGGTGTTCGCGGCCACCGCCCTCGGCCTGACGCAGCCGCTGGTGGCCAACACGGCCCTGAGCAGCCGCACGCTGAGCGTCGCCGCCGAAGGCACGCCGCGCGGGGTGACGGTGGCTGACAGCACGTCGACCAAGGCCAACGTGGTCATCACCAACCTCTTCACCGCCAACGGCGTCATCCACGCGGTGGACAAGGTGCTCATCCCGGCGCCGTAACGCCTTCCGCGCCGTTCGTTCGAGGCCGCTCCGGGGTCACGCTCCGGGGCGGCTTCGTCGTGTTCGCGCTCAGACGCCGATGCCGGGGAAGGCCTCGGGCGCGCGCAGCGTGAACACCGTCAGCTCGGGAATCGACAGGTGGTGAAAGAGGTCGCTGGACCGCCCGAAGCCGAGCCCGCGATTGACGTACAGCAGGTTGCCGCCGACGTCGTAGCGGCCGCGAATGTAGGGCTGACCGAACAGCTTCGAGAGCGCGTCGGTCACCGGCTCGATGATGATCTGCCCGCCGTGCGTGTGCCCGGCGATGGCGAACAGCCCCGCGTGCTTCGGCAACTTCCGCGCGGTGATGGGGTTGTGCGTGAGCACCATGCGCGAGCCGCGAACGCCCTCGAGCGACTTCTTCACGTCGTCGTGACCGGTGCCGCCGTCATCGACGCCGACCACCGTGAAGTCGACGCCGCGCAGGCGCAGCACGGTGTTCTGATTCCGCAGCGTGGCGTAGCCCGCCTTGTCGACGGCCTTCGTCACGCCGGTCGCGTCGACGAAGTGGTCGTGGTTTCCGAGCACCGCAATCGTCGGCGCTTCGATGCCCGCCAGCTGCGAGCTCACCAGCGGCATCGGCTTCTTCGTGTAGGTCACGAAGTCACCGGTCAGCGCCACGAAGTCGGGCTTCACTTCGTTGAGTGTGGCGACCGCGCCGAGCACACGGCGCTCCGGCGTCGACGAGCCGACGTGAAAGTCGGACAGCTGCGCGACCTTCAACCCGTCATGCGCGGGGTCGAGCCCGGGCACGATGACCTCGACCTCCGTCTTCTCGAAGCCGTACTCGTTGCGCGCGGCGTGCGCGACGACCGAGGTGATGCCACCGAGCAGCAGCGTGCGACGTGAGAGCGTCATCGGGTCTCCTCGAGCAATGCGTGAGGCGCATTGGTTGCCGTGAACGCGCGGAGACGATCCAGCAGTCCGCGAATTCGGGGCGCCTGCCCAGTCGACCGACGTTGTTCGAGCAGCGCCTGCGTGTTCTTCACGAGCCGTTCGAGGACTGCCAGCAGCGCACGAGCCGAAGCCCGGAGGTTGCGCGACGGAGTTCGGTGCGTGGTGGCTTCAGGTGGGCGGCAGCCTCCATGGAGGACGGCCGCGAAGGGTTCAGGCCCTGCTGGTGCCGACCAGGCCCCGCGGCACCGACGAGGTCACTCAACTGTCGCTCGTGGGGCTTCGGCGGTCAGATAACGCCGTCAGGACCGTGGTGTCTGACCACCGAACGCCCAGCTTCACGAAGCTTCGTGAGCCGCGTCACGAAGCGCTCGGTACGAGGGGCCGCGCGTGAGGGCAGGGGGCGCGAGCGCCGAAGCCCCCACCCATGTCAGAGCCGTCGTCTCGGTTGAGAGCGCGACCGTGAATCGGCCGCGACCGACGATGCGTGCGTTTCCCGGGCAAGCAGTGAACGTCACGCGCTCCACACCGGGTCGAACGGTCCGGTGAAACGCGGGCGCGCGGCGATACCTGTGTTCTGCAGGACGAAGCCGGCTGCGACGGTTTCACAACGTGACGCAGCCATCTCTTCCACTGAGACCGGCGAAGTTCACCGGCCTCCTTCATCAGGAGGAAAAATGAACGAACAACCGAAGCAGCGTGATCAGCCGACACCGAATGATCCGCAGCGCAGGGCTGAACAGTCGGAGCGGGAGCAGCAACAGCAACGTCGCGATCAATCCGGTCAGGGAAATCGCCAGAACGTGAGGCAGCCGGACGGACAGCAGGCGATTCCGCGCACGGCGCCGTCTTCGCGCTGAGTAACTCCCAACAGATCCGTGACGGCGGTGACCGATGAGGTTGCCGCCGTTGCTGTCACCGCTACACGTTGATCAGCACCATCACTCACTCGAATGGAGGACACGCCATGGGTAACGGATCTCAGGAGTCCCGGAACAACCCCCAGTCGCGCCGGTCGTCGTCGAACAGTGAACGTCTCGAGTCGCCCTCCGAGCAGGAACTCTCGGAGCTCCGCGATCTCGCCCAGCGGGAGATGGACTACGACCTCTCGCACCGCGGCGACAAGCAATCGTCGGATACCTCGCGGAGAAGCCATGACCGCCGGTGAAGAATTCCTGACCCGCCAGCTCGAAGAAGAAGAGGTGGCCGACGTGCAGGAGCTCCCGCTCGCCGAACTCAAGGAGCAGGCGCAGCAGAACGCGATCGATAACAGAACCGAAGACGCGTTCCAGAAGGAGAAGATTGAAGCGACGGAAGAACCGCCGCTCGTGAATGGCGAACCGAAGCCGCTCTGATCAACTCTGTTCTCGAATGCTGGGCGGCGGTGACCCTGAACGCAGGTCATCGCCGCTCTTCGTTTTTCAGAGGTGGCGGACGTTGAGTCCACGCCACGCCTGCTGCAGGTGCTCGGCGACGAGGCGGCGGTGGCACTGTGTCGGCTCGCGTTCCGAACACAGCAGACATGCGTCCTCGAAGGTCGAACGCGTCAGCACCTCGTCCACGCGTCGTTCGACGAGCAGCGCGCGAAACTGCGTCTCGTAGCGCGGCCAGGTGCCACCGCGGCGATACGTGGCGAGCATCGTCTTCGTCGGTGCGAGCAATGGCTCGTGCACGTAGCGAAGGCCTCCGAGCGCCTTCAGGAAGTACGCGAGGTCGTCACGCTTCGCGAACCCGGCGAGCTGCGAGACGTTGTTGAGCCGCACGTCGATGACCGACTTCACGCCCGCGTCGCGGAGCCGAGTGAAGAACGACTCGGCGGAGGTCCTGGTGAAGCCAATCGTGAACAGCTTCGTCGGCGTAAATCGCATCTTCGACTCTTCTTTCGCCGGTGACGTGCGAACCGTCACCCGGTGTCGTGAGCAGCGCGACGAGCCGGTGGCACGCCACAGGCAATGGAATCACTTCATGACTCGAGAACCGGAGGACCCGATGCGCACCGATGAACACCAACTGCAGAAGGAGCGCCATGAGGGTGACGGCGTGCCGACGGCGCCGCAGGAAGAGCGGGAGGCACAGGCGCACACGCTCGCGGAGGTCGAAGCGCGTGAAGCGCGGAGGCGCAGCGTGAAGCTCGACGACGCCCCGCTGCAGTCGGAGACCAACTCGACGACCCGCGCTGCGAAGTAGGCCTCGGCGGCGTGTGCATGAGCAGAAGGTCGATGCGTGTTGATGTCGAGCCGTCGACGACGCGACGAACTTCCGAAGCAGCCACGTGAGCCTTCGCCGCGAGGGAAGCGGAGCAGCCTGATTCCCACAGCGCTCGTGTGTGTGCGTCGTCGTGTGGGCCAGCACTCTCACGGCGCTAAGCCGTTTACTCCGGCCTGCGACGAGCAATCCGCGACGCACGGTCGCTCAAGATGCGCTCGCCCACGTCGAACCGGGCCACCCGGGTTCACCGACCGCGTCGAGCGCAAGTGCCCCACGCCAACGCTCTCATCGTGCGGGTTCTGCTACCGCTCGGGAACGCCGCGTGCGCGCGACACGAGGTAACTGATCAGAACGACGTGGCTCCATCCGTCTGACGCGCAAACCCGCCACGCCCTGTGGCGCATTGGCGTCTCAGCGTTCGCGAACGGGTTCCGGGCCGCCGCTGCCATTCCGCGCCGACGGCTGAAAACCGGGCGCGGGATCGCTTGATGCAACGGCGCACGTCCGCAAGTCACTCCAGCGGAACCAACCGGGACCACACGCCTGAATACGGCGGCGTCGAGCACAGAAGCAGAATCTTTTTCGTTTCCACCACTCCGCCACAACCTCGAGGCCACCGTGGTGGTCGTCGGCGCTGGCGTCGCGGGGCTCACCGCGGCGCTCAAGTTGCTGCGCGCGGGAAGGAGCGTGGTGCTGCTCGAACCCGGGCGCGTCGGGGACCGCGAACGTGAAGGCACCGCGCATCTCACCGAGCTGCTCGATACGCACTACCAGCTCATCGAGTCGCGCTTCGGGTTCCGTGAAGCGAGCCTGACGGCCACCTCGGTGCGCCTCGCCATCGACTGCATCGAGCGGCTGGCCCGCGAAGTCGACTGCCGCTTCGAGCGCGTGCCGGCCTTCCTCTTCGCCGAGAACGAGACCCACCGCCGCGAGCTGCAGGACGAATACGACGCGCTCAAGCGGGTCGGCGCGCGGGTGTCGTGGCTCAAGCAGCCGTTGCCCATTCCTGTCGCCGCCGCGGCGCGGGTCGATGATCAAGCGCTGCTCGAGCCGCGCGCCTACGTACAGGCGCTCGCGCGTCGCTTCGTGGCCGAAGGTGGCCAGCTCTTCGAAGGCACGGAGGTGCGCAACGTCGACGAAGAGTCGCCTCCGTGCGTGGTGCAGACCGAGCACGCCACCGTGCTGTGCCGCGACGTCGTCATCACCATCGACCGGCCAGGCACGCGCGCCTTCTTTCCGGCCGGACTGCAGGAAGAGACGAGCCCCGTCATCGCAGCGCCCTTCGCCAGCGAGCTGCCCAACGGCCTGTACGTCGACATTCGTGACCCGCGCGCGAGCACGCATACGGCGGAGCGCTTCGGCGCCGTCGACACCTCTGCGCGCCGCATCGTGACCTCGGCCGACGGGCTGCCGCTCATCGGTCGCAGCTCGGCGACCTCGCACGTCTTCATCGCCACCGGCTTCGGCAATGCTGACGTCACGTTCGCCACAGTCGGGGCGATGTTGTTGAACGATTCGGTGCGCGGCGTCTCGAATTCGCTCGCGGAATTGTTCGACCCGGCGCGTTCGCAGCCCAGACAGCGCGCGCAGCGTCGCAATCGCAGCCCGGTGCGCGAGATGAGCAACGGCTCCTATGTGCGCCACTGATCCGGCACGGCTTGTGCTTTTCGTTCCACCGCAACACCCACTCGAACAGGAGAACACATGGACGCCATCGACCTTCTGGAACAGCAGCACGAAGAGACCCTGCAGATGCTCACCACGCTCAAGGAGTCTTCGCCCGGCCGTGAGCGCAACGAGACCTTCAAGAAGCTTCAGCGCTCGCTGCTCGCGCACATGGTCATCGAAGAAGAGCTGTTCTACCCCGCGGTCGTGACCCGCTCGTCCGATGGCGAGCCCATCGCCGAAGGCTACGAGGAGCACTCCGGTGCGCGCGTGGCGTTGCTGCGGTGTTCACGCGCCCTCAAGCAGGAAGAGCTCTTCCAGGTCCGCATCGGCGTGCTCAAGGAGATGATCAACCACCACGTGAAGGAAGAGCGTGAGTCGATCCTCCCCAGGGCGCGCGAGACGATGCCCGCCGAAGAGCGTGAAGCGCTGGGCATGGAGATGGAGACGCGCTTCCAGAAGGCGATGCGGTCGAACGCCTCGGCCGACCTCAACCGCAAGTCGACCGCCCGTGAGCTGCGCGCGCTGAGCGCCTAAAGCGACGGCGTTCGAGCGCAGACCACACCACGCCGCTCCTGTTTCCGGAGCGCGCGTGGACCTGTGTTTTCAGCGAAGCACCACGAAGAGGCAGACGATGAAACCGTTCGCAGGAGAGCCGCTGCAGGACGCGCCCGGGTCGCAGGCCGCGATGAAGCATCAGCCTGATTGTGGCGAGCAGAGCTACGAGGGCCGCGGCCGGCTGAAGGGGAAGACGGCCATCGTCACCGGTGGTGACAGTGGCATCGGCCGCGCGGTGGCGATTGCGTTCGCGCGTGAAGGCGCGCGCGTCGGCATTCTCTATTGGAACGAAGACGAAGACGCCGCATCGCTGCAGGGCGTGCTCGAGAAGAGCGGGCACAGCCTCGAGCTGGAGCGCGCCGACCTCGCCGATGGCAAGGCCTCGGTCGAGGCCGTGAAGCGGTTGACCGACAAGCTCGGTGGCCGCGTCGACGTGCTGGTGAACAACGCCGGCATGCAGGGCAAGGCCGTCGACCGCTTCGAAGACATCGACGATGAGCGGCTCGAGCGCACGTTCGCGGTCAACATCATCGCCATGTTCCGCATGGTGAAGGCCGTGCTGCCGACGATGAAGCGCGGCGCGAGCGTCATCAACGTCAGCTCGATTCAGGCGTACCAGCCGAAGGCGCAGATTCTCGATTACGCGACGACCAAGGGCGCCATCGTGACCTTCACCAAGGGCCTCGCGCAGGAGCTCATCGAGCGCGGCATTCGCGTGAACGCAGTCGCCCCCGGCCCGGTGTGGACACCCCTCATCGTGCAGTCGTTCGACAAGGAGAAGGTCGAGTCGTTCGGCGCCGACAACCCGTCGGGGCGCGCGGCGCAGCCCGTGGAGCTGGCGCCGGCGTTCGTGCTGCTCGCGTGCGAGGCCGAGAGCAGCTTCATCAACGGCGAAGTGATTGGCGTCACGGGCGGAAAGCCGACGGGTTGATCAGCACCCACAAGAAGTAGTGGGGCGTGAACTCGTACGTCTGCTGCAGTCGGAAGCAGCGCTTCGCGGTACAGCGGCCCTTCGTAGTCGAACAACGGCTCGAACACTTCGCGCTGACCCGAGATGACGATGATGACGGAGGGGTCTCGCGCGAGCACGTCTTCGTACGAGCGCCCCTTCGCCGCCGACAACGCGAACTGCGGATCATTCAGACCCCAGGTGTCGACCACCGACCACCCGAGTGGAAGGCGATGGCGCCGACGTCGAGCGCGGCCACCACGCGGCGACCGGCAACGACAGCCAGCGCGCCCTGGGAAGACGCGTGAACGCGGCGACGAGCGGCACGAAGAGCCACGGCCGCTCCCACGTGAAGAGCCGGAAGAACTCGAACGCTTCGGGCCAACCGGCCAGTCCGTTCGCTTCGGCGCCGAGCGCCTTCACGTAGAACGGCAGCGGCAGCAGGTGCCCGTACCAGAGCGCGCGGGTGACGAAGTACAGCGCGCCGGGCAGCACGTGGCCCAGCGTGACGGCGATGAGCAGCTCCCGGCGTCGTGGGGCGCGCGCGACGAGCATCACCACGCCCACGCCGACCACCAGGTTCGCTTCCGGCCGCGTGAGCCCCAACGCGAGGCCCAGCAACGCCCAGCGCCAGCGGTGCCCTTCGCCGTCGAGCAGCTTCAGTGTCTCCAACGACCACCACGCGAAGAGGAAGGTGGCCAGCGCGGTCTCCATGCCCGAGACCGCGTGGATGCTGGTCGGTGGGTGAAGAAGAAAGACGAAGGCCGTGAGCGCCGCCGCGAACCGGGAGCCCGCAAGCCGCCACGCCAACAGCGAGGCCGCGACTGCAGCGCCCACCATGCACAGCACGCCGCCCACCTTCGCGAACAGCAACGGCTCGAGGTGCAGGAGGAACGGCGCTGCGAGCAGCACCGTCCACGAGAAGGAAGTGTAGCCCTCGACGGGCGGGCCTCCGGGGTTCCACGTGAGGCCGTGGCCACCGGTGAGGTTCTGCGCGTAGCGGAGGAAGATGAAGGTGTCGTCGACGGTGTAGGGCCAATAGGCGAACACCAGCGCGACGAAGGTCGTCACGCCGGCGAGCACCAGCACCCACTCGACCACCGACGAACGCGTCATCTCGGGCGCTCGTAGGTCAGATCAACGCCTCGAGGAACGATGGAAAGGCACCCGGTCGCGCCCGCGAACGTCGACGTGATGAAGCGGTTACGGCACCACCGAGAAACAGTCCGAGGCGCAGGCGAACGTCGCCTTGGTGCACGAGCGCTCCTGAATGCAGGCCATGCACATGTCGGCCTTGCGGCGGAAATCGGCGCTCTCGCTGGCCTTGTTGCGGCACGAGGTGGCGCACGCGCTGGTGTCGTAGTCGCTGTCGAAGCACGACTTGTAGCGCTCGCAGATGCCGTTGCAGTCGATGGCGGTGTCGACCTTCTGAACCACGGCGCAGCCCGACAGCATGAAGAGAACGAGAGTGAGGGTTCGGAACATGCGGCGCTTCTGTCACCGCTCGGCGCGCTCGTCATGATTCCAGCCGCGGGCCAGCTCGCGGCACCGACGGAGATGCGCGCCGCGGGCTCGAGCGGCGCCGACGTGGACAGGCGCGCCACCGTGAAGCGCCGTCGCGGGTGTTCGCCGTACGCACGCTCCGCAGCGGGAATTCCGCGCGACACACATCAGCGACACCTGCCAACAGCCGCTCGTCTTCGTGCCCCCAGTGTCTTTCGCGCGGTCTAAGAAGCGCGCCCGATGCACGGAGAGACGAAGTGAGAGGCGTTCTGCTTGGCCCGCAGCAACTGAAGCAATCGCTCGGCGCCGCGGTGAAGGTGCTCGGCCGGGAAGGCCCCATCGCCCTGGTCACCTGCGGCTGGCAGGAGCGGGAAGATCAAGACGAGGAGCTCCCCGGCCTCTTCGGGCGCGAGTGCCGCAACTTGAAGTTGTACGAGCGCGGCGAGCAGGTCTTCCGGGAAGACCCTGACTTCGCGAAGGCGCACCGCGCGCGGCAGGACCAGCTCCGGCAGATTCAGGAGTACTACCGGCTGCGCCTGGAGCGCACGTTCGACGCGGCCATCGACATCGACCGCAAGGCCAGCGGCAGTGACATGGCCGCCGACGAGCTGCGGTTGTCGTTCGAGCAGATCCGCCGCATCGACGCCGAACACCTCGACCGGGTCACCGCGCTGCGCGAGGCCTACGAAGTGCAAACCCGGCCGCTGGAACGCGCGTCGGTGGTCAAGCACCGCAGGGAAATCGAAGCGGTCCTCGCCGGCTGCGGCACGCTGGCCATCGCCGGCGGTCACGTGGCGGTGTTGCTCAACCGCCTGCGCATGTTCGGCATCAAGGAGCTGCTCGGCGACCACCACCTCATCGCCTGGAGCGGCGGCGCCATGGTCACCGGCGGCCGCGTGGTGCTGTTCCACGAAGCGCCACCGGAAGGGCAGGGCATCTCGGAGGTGCTGGAGCTGGGCCTGCAACTGCACACCGGCGTGCTGCCGCTGCCCAACCCCAAGCTGCGCCTCAAGTTGGACTCCACGTTCCGCGTGGGGTGGATGAGCCGTCGTCACGCGCCGCTCAAGTGCGTGGCCTTCGACCAGGGCGAGTTCGTCAGCTTCGACGGTGACAGGTGGTTCGGCGCCGAAGGCACGGTGCAGTTGATGGAGAACGGCACGGTTCGCGCGGGGTGGACGTCATGAGCGAACTTGCCATCGACACCTTCAAGGCCGGCCCCCGCGACGCCGCCGCCATCGAAGCGTTCATGCGCGCGCAGCCCGCGTTCCCCATCGTGGAAGGCGCGAAGGTCACGTTCCTCTTTCACGGTGACGCCGAAGGCGTGCACTTGAAGAGCTGGGTGTACGGCCTGCCCAACTCGCAGCCGCTCCACCGCGTCGAGAACACCAACGTGTGGCACCTCACGCTCGACATCCCGAAGAAGTCGCGCGTCGAATACAAGTTCGAGGTGGTCCGCAACGGCCACGGCCAGTGGATCCTCGACCCGCTCAACCCGCACCACGCCACCGACCCGTTCGGCGCCAACTCGGTGGTGCACGGCGAGGGCTACGTCGTGCCGGAGTGGACGCAGCAGGACCCCGACGCGCGGCCGGGCGTGCTGACGCCGTGGGTGGTCAAGAGCAAGGCCTTCAACGACACGCGCGAGTTCCTCGTCTACCTGCCGGCGCGGTTCCGCAAGTCGCGGCGCTACCCGCTCATCTTCGTGCACGACGGGCCTGACTACGTGCGCTTCGCCAACCTGAAGACGGTGCTCGACAACCTGATTCACCGCCTGGAAATCCCCGACGTCATCGTGGCCTTGTCGGGCTCGCCCAACCGCATCGGCGAGTACGCCAACGACGAACGCCACGCGCGCTTCGTCACCGAAGAGGTGTTCCCCGACATGGAGAAGCGGTTGCCGCTGCTGGGCACGCCGCGCGGCCGTTGCCTCATGGGCGCGTCGTTCGGCGGCGTGGCGTCATTGTCGACGGCGGTGCGCTACCCGGGCTTCTACGGCCGGCTGCTGCTGCAGTCGGGCTCGTTCGCGTTCAGCGACATCGGCCAGCAGAACAAGCGCGGGCCGGCGTTCGACCCGGTGGTGAAGTTCATGAACAAGTTCCGCGAGAACCCCACCATGGTCGCGGAAAAGGCGTTCATCTCGTGCGGCATGCACGAGTCGCTCATCTACGAGAACCGCTCGCTGGTGCCGATGCTCCAGGCCACCGAAATGGAGCTGCGCTACGTGGAAGCGCGCGACGGTCACAACTGGGAGAACTGGCGCGACCGGCTGCGTGAGGGCCTGGCGTGGCTGTACCCGGGCCCGTTGCGCATGGTCTACGAGTGAGCCGGCTGGAGCGCGGTCAGCGACCGCCCGAGCCGTGACCTCGGGCAGCGCGTGGCGTCGCTCGCCATCTCGATGAGGAAGACCGCGCTGCGCTTCATGAACGCAGCGCGCGAGGCGCGGGTGACGGACCCGTGCGCCGCTGCAATGAGGGCTGCAAAAACGTCGCCTTCCGGCGCTGCTGCAGCCGCCACGCTTCAGAACGCCGCGCCGACCATGAACGACCCGCCGTAGCGCTGCACGCCGAGCAGCGTCGTTTCACCCGCGAGTTGAAAGAACAGGTGGTTCAGCTGCACGCGCGCGCCGGCGCGCACCCCGAGCCCGAACGACGTGCCCGCGTAGGTCGCCTTCGCGCCGTCGATCATCACCTGCGTGGTCATGAACTGAACGTCACCCAGCGCGTCGACGAAGCCGGTCACCCGCTCGAAGGGCACCTCGAAGCCGATGCCGGTGCGCAGGTCCCACAGCTTCATCGACCGCACCAGCACCTCGTGTTGCGTGCCGCCGAGGTCGACCGTCGACACCGTGTCGCTCGGCCGGAAGTTCGCGAATGGGAACCGCGCGCCCAGCGTGAAGCGCGCGTAGCTCGAGACCGCGCGCACCTCGAACATCGGCCCCGAGACGATGGCGCCCGCGGAGGGCCTGCCCAGAAACGGGTCGGTGATGCGCCCGGCCACCGAGGCGTTGCCCTCCGCGGACTTTAGCTCCAGCGCCCGCTGGGTCTCGTCGGTCCATTGGCCGAGGTAGCCGAAGCTGAACTCCATGTGACTGCGTCGGTAGACCTTCAGGGCCTGCGCCGCTTCTTCCCGGTCGCGGCAGTCACCGTCTTCGTACGCGCACGTCGTCGCCAGCGTCATCGCGAGCAGCAGGGGGAGGGTCATGCGTCGGCACCACAGCAACGCGTGCGCCAGCGAACCTTCCGAGCGCGGTGACACCCGCATGACGGGGGAAACCTGCGCAGCGCAGCTTTCTGCGCTGCTCGATGCAGCAGTTGAACCTCACCCCCCGATGAGCGGGCCTGACCGTCTTTCGTCGCGGTGGTTGCGAAAGCCCCTGACTCGTTGCAGAGGAGCCTCCTCGAGTCATGGCAGCGCAATACACCGAAGAACGCGTGCTCGCGGTTCACCACTGGTCAGACCGGCTCTTCAGCCTCACGACCACGCGCAGCGATGGGTTCCGTTTTCAGAACGGGCAGTTCGTGATGATGGGCCTGCTGGTCGACGGCAAGCCGCTCACGCGCGCCTACTCGATGGCCAGCGCCAACTACGACGAGACGCTCGAGTTCTATTCCATCAAGGTGCCCAACGGCCCGCTCACCTCGAGGCTGCAGCACGTGCAGGTCGGCGACACCGTGCTGGTCGGCACCAAGGCCGTCGGCACGCTGCACATTCACAACCTCAAGCCCGGCAAGCGGCTGTGGCTGCTCGGCACCGGCACCGGCCTGGCGCCGTTTCTTTCCGTGGTGAAAGACCCCGACGTCTGGGAGCGCTACGAGAAGGTCATCGTGGTGCACGGCTGCCGGAACGTGTGCGACCTGTCGTACGCGGAGTTCTTCGAGAAGGGCCTGCCCAACCACGAGTACTTCGGTGAGCAGGCCCGGCAGAAGCTCATCTATTTCCCCACCGTGACGCGCGAAGCGTTCCGCAACTGCGGGCGCATCACCGACATGATCCGCGACGGTCGCCTCGCGAAGGTGGTCGGGCTCGACGCGCTGTCACCCGCGGAAGACCGCGTGATGATCTGCGGCAGCAACGAGATGATCAAAGAGACCATGCACCTGTTCGAAGAACGGGGCTTCGTCGAGGGCGACACCCACGAGCAGGGCGACTTCCTCATCGAGAAGGCCTTCGTCTCGAAGTGACCCGGCCGTCGCAACAAGTCGGAAAAGAAGTGGTTGCGCAGGAGCGGCCTGACGAGGGTCCATAGAAACGCGAGACGTCCGTCTCAGCTCTCATGCGCACTTCCTGGTTCGTCGTCTCGAGTTCGTTGGTGGTGTTGTCTGCGTGTGGTGGTGGAGGCGCCGGCAACCTCAAGAAGACCGCCGCCGTCGACCTCAACTGCACGCCGAAGCAGATTGAAGTCGAGCAGCTGCAGAAGGCGCGCAACGGCATCATCTACCAGGCCAACGGCTGCGGCCGCACCGCGCAGTACAGCGTGGTGAAGAAGACGGTGACCCGCACTTCGGAGATCACCGACTACACGCCGCCGCCGCCTCCGGAGCGCCCCGTCGAGACCGCGACGCCGGCGCCCGCAGCCGCACCGCCGCCGCAACAGCAGGGTGGTTTCACGCCGGAGCAACAGGCCGCGTTCTTCGCCGCGCACGACGCGCGCATGGACGCGATGAAGCAGAACCAGCAGCAGTTCTTCGCGGGCAATGGAGCGCAGCAGCAACCGCCGCCTCCGCCGCCCGCGACGCAGAGCGCGCCTGCTCCTGCACCCGTCGCCACGCAGCGCTCGAATGAGGAGGTCGGCTGGGTGTGCGTGAACGGCGACTTCTTCACCTGCCCCACGGTCGCTTCCACCACCGCGCTCGCCGGCTACGCGAAGTGCCGCATGACCTGCATGATGGGCGGCAGCTGCAAGAGCTGCGTGGTCGGCGAAGGCGAGAAGTGCGACCGCGTGCCGTCGCGCGACAACGAGTGCAAGAAGTAGTCAGCGTCGCGGCGTGAGCGTGACGAAGACCTCGCGGTCGGGCCGCACGGTCACCATCGTCACCGGCTTCACGTCGTGCACGGTGCGGTCAATCTCGAGGTCGAAGCGCCTGACGAGCTGCGCCAGCAGCACCACCGTCTCGACCAGCGAGAACGTGTTGCCGATGCACGCCCGTTGGCCCGCGCTGAAGGGCGTGTAGCTCCACGGGTGACGGCCCGCGCTGCGCTCCGGCGAGAAGCGCGACGGGTCGAACTTCGCAGGCTCGTCCCAGAAGTCGGGGTGCCGGTGCGCGCCGTAGAAGAACGGCATCACCACGTCGCCGGCCTTCACCTGAAAGCCCATCACGTCGTCGTCGGCCACCGCGTTGCGCGCGGTCATCGCCACCGGGCCACGCAACCGCAGCGTCTCGTCGACCACCTGCCGCAGGTACGGGAGCTTCGGGTAGTCCTCGAAGGTCGGCTCGCGCTCGCCGAGCACACGGTCGACCTCTTCGCGCATGGCCTCGAGCACGTCGGTGCGCCCTTCGAGCAGCGTGAAGAGCCACGTCAACGTGAGCGCCGTGGTCTCGTGACCGGCCACGAAGAGCGTGAACACCTCGTCGCGCAGCTCCTGGTCGGTCAGCGGCTGCTGCGTCTCGGCGTCGACGCTGTGGGTCAGCATCGAGAGCAGCGTGCCGTCGCCGGCCTCGCGTTTCCGGCCCGCGGCGATGACGCGGTAGATGGCGCCCTCTACTTCCGACATCGTGCGGTGGAACTTGCGGTTGCCGGGCGTGGGCACCCAGCGCGGCAGCACGAAGCCGTTGCCCTGCTGGCTGACCAGCTCGAGTGACGCCCCGAGCGCTTCGTACGAGATGTCGGCCTCGCCGAGCAGCTCCTTGCCGAAGAGCGCCACCGTCACCACGTCGAGCGTGAGCTTCACCATCTCGCGGTGCACGTCGATGCGGAACGGCTTCGCGCCATTGGCCTCGCGCAGGCGGTCGAAGTGCGCGCGCCCGGTGTCGGCCATGGCCTGCGTCAGCTTGCCGAGCGCCGAGCGGTGGAACGCGGGGTTCATCAACGTGCGGCGCGCCTTCCACGCGTCGCCTTCGAGGGCCAGCACGCCGTTGCCGATGATGCGGCGCACGCCGTCGTAGGTGGAGCCCTTCACGTAGTTCTTCGCGTTGCCCGCGAGCACCCGCTTGATGGCCTCGGGGTGCGAGAACACGACGGTGTGGAAGCCCACGTCGAGCGCAAAGGTGTCGCCCAGCCGCGCCCGCGCGTCGTCGAGCACCTGCAGCATGCCTTCGTTGCGGACGCGCGGCAGGTGACCCAGCAAAGGCCACGCCGGAGGAGAAGGCGGTCGGAGAGCGCTCATGACTTACCGGATGGTAAGGTTCTGATTGCCAGTCGACAAGTCGACGTTCGCGGCGGTTACGCGAGGTTGCTGCCGAGCTGCATGACGCGCAGGGTGGCCTTCGACATGCGCGCGCGCCACCGCTTGTCGCTGCGGGGCACCAGCGCGCTCTGCATGAGCATCATCACCCCGAGCACGGCGACGTGCGCTTCGGTGTCGCCGGTGTTCTCGGCCTGTTGCTCCACCACGCCGCGCACCAGCCCCAGCCACGGCGCGCCTTCGGTGCGCAGCCAGGCCAGCACCTCGTCGGGCCGCTCGAGCAGCTCGAAGACCAGAAACCGCGAGAGCCCGGGGTTGGCCTCGAAGCCCGCCAGCGCCACCTCGAGCAGCGCGCGGTAGCGGTCGTGAGAGCGGCTCACCAGCTCGGCGGCGGCGGCCGGCAGGGCATCGCGCAGCTGCACCGAAATGCGCTCGTACACGCTCTGGCGCAGCAGCGCCTTGGAGGGGAAGTGGTGCAGCAGCGCCTGCTTGCTCATGCCGGCGTGCTCGGCCACGGTCTGCACCGACGTCGCCTCGACGCCGTGCGCACCGAAGAGCGCCAGCGCAGCATCGACGATGCGTTCCCGGGGTGGTCTCGCGGCGCGACGTGCCATGGCGGTCTTCAGCCCTTGAACGCCGCGACGATGGCGTGGGCGATGGGCCCGACCATGTGCGCGACCTTCTGTTCGCTGATGGGTGACACGCCGAACGGCACGAAGGGGTCGGCCACCAGCCCGCGATTCAATTCCACGCACACCACCTGCTGCGGGTACTGCACCGCGTAGAGCAGGCCGGTGGCGACGGGAGCGAGATTATAGGTCGCGTTCTCTTTGGCCTCGATGCCGGCCCTCGCGTACTCGAGCAGCAGCGAGTCGACCAGCTTCGGCGCCGTGCGGAACGAGCCGTCTTTGGTGGCGCTGATGAGGTCGACCGGCGGCCGTTCAGGCCACGTGGCGTAGACCTCGGGCACGTATGCGGCGTGCAGCGCCTTCACGATGTCGGCGTCGACCTTCTCGATGCCCACGGAGCGCGGCGAATACGAGTGCAGCTGCACCGCCAGCCCGCTCTTCACCTTGCAGAGCTCGACGTACGCGGCGGCGACGGCCTGGTGGTAGCGGCGGTGCTGCTCGCGCAGCCACGCGAGGTCTTCCTTGTGGGTGATGTACGCGGGCACCGCGGCGGTGAGCCCGTCTTTCACCTTGCCCTCGGCGTCGCTCAGCTCGACCACGCGGTTGGGGTCGATGAAGGTGCGTGGAATCAGGCAGCGCGCGAACACCACGTTGATGCCCAGCGGCGCGAGCGTCTTGCCCAGCCACTGCGCGCCTTCCGGAGCGCCGATGTCGGTGTTCACGAAGAAGAAGTGCTCGAGCTCGTGCGGCAGCTCGCTCTTCATCTTCGCGAACACGGCGTCGTAGTCGCGCTTGCGCGTCGCGCCGTGGGGAACGTCGACCAGCAGCCATTTCTGCGAGGGCGTCCCCGAGAGGAACTGCTCGAACTCGATGACGCCTTCGACGTTCTCGAAGCGCATCACGCGTACTCGATGCGAATGGTCTCGATGATGGTCTTCACCGCCTGCTTGACCACTTCGGTGTCGGGGTGGCGAACGATGACGTAGCCCTCGCCTTCGTAGTGGTCGGTCTTGGGTTGACCGAGCTTCGGCAGCTTCGATTTCACGGCGAGCTCGCCCACCTTCGCGTTGGCCTCGCGCACGCCGGTCACGCGCTGCACGCGGCCGTGGCCCATGCCGCGCAGGTACGCGCAGCCCACCGCGTACTGCCGCTTGAACGGGCCGTCGAAGGCGTTGTCGACGATGGCGCGCGCCCACGCCCGGTACATGTCGGCGTCGTGCCCGAAGCCCATCATCTCGACGAAGTTGGCGCCCGGAGGACGCGCGGCGATCTCACCGATGGCCAGCGAGCCGTCGTCGCGACGGAACCACTCCATGTGCGTGAAGCCGGTCGAGAGGCCGAGCGCCTTGATGGCCTTGCGGCCGAGCTCCCGCGCGTCGTCGAGGTCGGGCGTCAGCGCGGCGGGCTGCACGCAGGCCCACTGCATCCACGGGTTCTCGATGACCTCCAGGGGGCCCGGGTAGTAGCGCGTGATGTTCTCGAAGAGCACCTTGCCCTTCACGGTGATGGTGTCGAAGCAGTACTCGCGGCCCTTGAGGAACTCTTCGGCGAGCGTGGGGTTCTGCGCGCTGGGGTGAATGGCCTGAATCACGCCCTGCAGCTCTTCGAGGTTCTTGATGCGCCAGGTGGCCTTGGTGCCGGCGCCCGCGGGCGGCTTGAGCACGATGGGGAAGCCGACGTCTTTGACGAAGTGAATGGCGTCGGCCAGCGAGGTGATGAGCTTGTGGCGCGCGCACGGCAGACCGGCGGCGCGCAGCGCGTCTTTCATGCGTGACTTGTCGCGGAAGAGGTCGGCGGTCTTGGGGTCGGTGCCGGGAATCTTGAAGTGCTGCCGCGCCTCGGCGAGCGGCACCTGCAGCGGCTCGAGCACACCGACGATTTGATGAATGCCGCCGTAGCGCTTCTTCACCTTCTCGCAGGCTTCGATGATCTGCTTCGAGTCGAAGGCGTCGTCGACGCGCACGAAGTTGGCGAAGGGCTTCGCGCCCGCGCCGGTCGGCGGCTTCTGCACCAGGCCGATGAGCCGCACGGCCTTGAGCTCGGCGAAGGCCTTGGCGAAACGAATCGAAGTTTCAGCGGGGTAGGGCACGACGAAGACGACGGTGCGCATGGTGACGCGAACTATCGCGCTCACCGCGTTGTCAGGGGTGAACTTCGTGCGGGATTCTTGATGGAGATGCATGTGCGACGAGTCGGGTGGGTGGTGGTGTTCGCGGGGGTGGCGATGGCGGCGCTGGGCCTGGCGTCGCTCGGCGCGTGGTGGGACCTGTCGCTGCGGCTTCACCAGAGCGATCTGCAGGTCGACTACGACCGGCTGCCAGACGAGGCGCTGCTTCACTCGTTGCGGCAATGGAGCCGTGGGTTCTCTGCCGAGCCGTTCGAACGCGAAGTCGAGATTCCCGACCTCGCGCTCGCCATCACGGTGCTGGTGACGCTCATCGGCTGGGCCGTCAGTGTGGTGTCGGTGCGGCACGGCCGCGTGGTGATGCAGACCGCGCTGGTCGTCGGGGTGATCATTGTCGCGCTGCACGTTCGCGACTGGATGACCTTCGGCTCCCCCGGCATTCGATGTGGTCCAGCGCCGTTGCCTTCGACGCGCACCGACTTTGCCGACGTGCAGGTGCTCGGCGCCCAGTTGGGGGTGCTGAGCGGGTTCGTCTTCGTGTGGTCGATGCGCACGGTGACCTCACTGTTCGTTGCGACTTTCGGCGCGGTGATGCTCGCGGCGCCGCTGTTCTTCGAGGCCCAGGCAGCAACGGCGGTGATCCTCGCCACTGCGGCCGCGGGCGCGACCTGGGCGGCGGTGTTTCAACGACGACTCCCGCTGTTCGCAGTCGTCACGTCGGTGTGCGCAGGCGGGCTCGGCGCGGCGATCATGGTCGTGATGCAACACGACGCGCGGCTCGTCGCCCGGTTGGGCGCTGCGCATGAGAGGAACCTCGAAGCGACCATGGTCAGCGACCGCTCCGGCAGGCGGGAGGGGCAGCGCGACACGCGGCTGACCACCGAGCGCTGCGAGCTCGCGCCGATGGCACCGCTGTTCTCAACGCACGATGGCGTGTCGTTCATGTTCGGTGACCACCCCTCGCCGGTGGACGACGAGCAGGTGTATTCGCAACTCGCGAAGATCGTCGCGCTCCGCGAGGAGTCCGGCCGCGATCCGCGTCTCACCATCAACATCGAAGCCGACAGCGCACTTCCGCTCGCGGACTTCTTCGCCGTGCTTCGCGGGTTCGAGCGCACCGACACGCTCGGCTACGTCACGCTGGTGTTTCTGAAGTTCGACGAGGCCGACGTGTGGTCACGGCCTTCACGTCACGAACACACCTGCGGCCTGAAGGTGCTGATCAGCGATGAGGGCCTTCGTGAAGCGGACTTCCCGAGCTTCGAGGCGCTGTTCAACGCCGCGTCGCGCGGTGGGCTGAGGCTTCGCGTCGAATAGGGCTCCTCATGGAGGCGGCGGCGGACGATCTCGGCCGTGCTCGTCGCCGGCTGGCCCCTCAGCGCGCGGCGAGGGCGTTCTGGTGGTTGAAATTGACCACTTTCGCTCTATTTCTGACCACAAGTTGCGCCGAACTCGCCACGAAGTCGCGGGGCCAGCCGGCGACGAGCTCGAGCCTGGAACCTCGATTCACCGCCCGCCATTGAGGCTCACCGCTTCACATACGCCTCAATCGATCGCTTCAACGCCGGAGCCGCGAAGCCCGCAGTCTTCTTCGGCGCGAACGAACCCAACACCAACGACCCGATGACGAACGCGAGCACTGCTCCCGAGTCCTTCTCGGACAACTTCCCTCCCGAGCGGTAGCCGATCGCGTCGATCTCCAATTCGACCAACCGCCGAACGCGCGCGAACAACGTCGGCGACCGCACGGCTTCCGCGAACACGCTCACCCAGCACTTCGCGGCGATGACATCAGCGCTCCGCGACAGACCGACGGCGCCTTCCACATACGCCGCCAACCGGTCTTCCCCCGGCTCACTGGCGCGAACGCGTTCACGAAAGCGCTGCACCAGGTCGTCGAGCAGCACCGACAACAGCTCGTCCTTGTCCTTGAAGTAGTGGTGCACCATTCCCGGAGCCACGCCCGCTTCGAGCGCCACCGCCGCAATCGTGGCCCCCTCGTAGCCATGTCGCGCCAGCACCTGCGCGAAAGCACTCACGAATTCCCTGCGGCGTTGCTCCTTCAAGCTCGGTCGGCCCATAGATTGGTTGTGTAACCAATTTACGGCTCGCAGGTTGGACTCATGGAGACACTCCACTTCGACGACGTGGGCTTCGGTACCGCAGCGAACAAGATCAGTTGGCGTCAGGTGCAGACCATCGGCATCCGCACCACCGACGAAGGACCGTTCGTCGAAGACGTGTTCTGGATGTTCGTGCTCGACGACGGCGTCATCGAGCTCCCCGGCGGCGCCATCACCTCGGACCACCTCACGGGCATGCAGACCCACCTTCCCGGCTTCGACAACGAGGCGGTGATTCGTTCGATGGGCTCGACGGAACACCGCTACTTCCGGGTGTGGCATCGCGATGCAGCGAAGCTCGTGTGGAAGTCGGAAGAGCGTCGCGACGACTTCGTCAAGTTGATCAGCCGGCTCGGTGGTGACCCGACGCTGGCTGCCGACACCTTCGCGCGACTCGAAGCTGCGTGGAGCGAGCCGCATCGGCGCTACCACGACCGCCGACATCTCGCCGAATGCCTGCTGCGACTGAACGAGCTGCAGGGGAACGACACCATCGCGCTCGCACTCTGGTTTCACGACGCGGTCTACGTACCCGGCGCGAAAGACAACGAAGCGAGAAGCGTGGAGCTGCTGATCAACGAGGCGACGCGGCTCGGCATCGACGCCACACGTGCCGCTGCGCTCGTACGCGCCACTGCGCATCACGACGCGCCGGCGCGGGGTGACGCGGCTCTCATGCTCGACATCGACCTCTCGATTCTCGCCGCCGACCCGATGCGCTTCCTCGAGTACGACCACGAAATCGAAGAGGAACACGCGGACGTGCCGCACACCGTGTTCATCGTGAAACGCGGCCGCTTCCTCGCCTCACAGCTCGCGCGCCCGCGCATGTTCAACACCGACGCTGCGCACGAACGTTTCGAACGCCGGGCCCGTGCACAAATCGAAGGGCTGCTCGCGAGCCCGCGGTACCGGAGCTACCGGTTCTTCAAGTGGCTGCCGTGCTGAGCACCGCGAAGATGGGCCTGGCCCACTCGGGAAATGACTCTGAGCCGCGGAGCCAGCCGGACGATGTTCCGAAGGCTCGACGTGTAGCGCGCGAATCTTCTGCTCTGGGATGTGGTGCCCGCCTGCACGCTCGCGCTCTTGTTCCACGCGAGACCGTTGGCCTGGCCGAGCGTCGTTCCATCGGGGTTGAAGTACTCGGCGCCACGTTGACGGAGATGAGCGCCGACCACGCTGCTCTTCCCCGCTCCGTTGACGCCAGCGATGACCGTGATTCGTGGCGCGTAATCAGCCACGCGGCTTCTTCACTGCAGCGAGAGCTGAAGCTCCGAACATCTCCGCTGGGTCGGTGAAGAGCGCATCTGACGCGGCGCGGGCATCGGGTGTTCTCATGCGCGCCACGAGTTCATCGAAGTGCTTCGTGAGGCGCGGCAGGTTCGGCCTTGCTTCTTCGCGCGCCACGCTTCTCCGATTGGACATCGAAACGGCCCGCTCGAGCTCAATCGACGACGCCGACATGAGCGAGAACCCAACGGCTCCACGCTCTTTGCGAATCCCCACGGCTGACGTGTGCACCTGCACAACCGTGTGAATCGTGTTGCACACTCCAACACTGGAAATCTCAGTAATCGCAAGCGCTTAGGCGTTGGTCGAGCGGCTGCAATCTCACTCGCTCACCATGAAGACACGCATCGCCGCTGCCGCCGTTCTCGTCGCCACTGTCGCCTCTGCGCAGGTCGCCGTCACCACCGCCGAAGCCATCAACGTCGAGCCCAACCAGGCGCGCGCCTTCACCGCCGTCTGCGCGGCCGCGTACAGCCAGGCCTCGGGTCAACCGGTCACCACGCCGGCCGTTGATCAGCCCGTCGCCGGTGAGCGCGTCGAGCTTCAGCTCATCGGGCTCGATGGCACGCGCAGCCGCCGCATCGTGGTGCGCGCGCAGAAGAAGAACGCCGACAACTCCATCGCGTACGAAGCGACGCTCGACGCGCTGTCGATGGAAGACGCGCCGGTGGTCTGTCAGCGCCTCGCGACGTCGCTGGTGAATCGTCAGCCCGTCGCCGACACGCAGGACCTGAACACCGTCACCGCGCTCGAAGCGAAGGCGCGCCGTCGCCGCACCGGCACCGTGAAGTCGTTCGGCTTCAAGACCGGCTTCACCGGCGCCGTCGCCAGCAACGCGGAGCTCTCGCCCATGGGCACCATCGCGTTCGACGCGCGCATCGAAGGAGATCATTTCTTCACGCAGCTCGGCGTCGGCGCGTTGATCCCCGCGCCGCTGTCGACCACCGCCACCAACTACGGCGGCGTCTTGCTCGACATGGGCGGCGGCTACTACTTCACCAACACCGACTTCGCGCCCTACGTCGCGCTCGGGGTGCAGCCGCGCATCATCTTCGGTGGCTCCATCATCAACTTCGTGCCGTACGCGCAGGTGGGCTTCACGTCGTCGCGCAAGGCGGGCGTGCGCTTCAACGTCGACGGTCGCGTCGGTCAGAACCTGCTGCCGGTGGCAGGTCAGGACGCGCTGGCCGTGCGCCCCACGGAGTTCTCGCTGAACGTCGGCGTCGGCTTCTGAAAAGCGCGTCGGTGCGGTACTTCGGCCGCCATGCGGATGCGCGTGGCGGCCGTGGTGTTCCTGCTCGCAGGGCTGATCATCGCCGCGCTCGTCTCCTCGTATCTCCTCGAGCGCGTCGAGACCCCGCGCGCGGTCCCCGAGCCGCCCGTCGCCCTCGTCACGCCTGCACCACCGCCGCGAATCGAAGCACCGCAGCGCACCGCTGCGACTCCCGACGCCGCCGTGGCGATGATCAGCGACGCCGGCCGCACACCCGCGAAGGAATTTCCCTCGGCAGACCCGGTGAACGTTCCGTTCTACGTGGGCCCGGGCCAGGCGAGTCTGCAGTCGGCGTGTCAGGACGCGGTCGAGCGCTGCGCGCTGAAGTTCCCGCCGTGGTTCGCCTCGACGCTCACGACCGAACTCGAGCTCGAACGCCGTGGAGCAGGCAGTCGCATCGCCCGCGCGCACCCGCAGAAGAACGGACCGCCCGCCTTCCTCCAGTGCGTCGCCGAGACGTTGACCGACGCGGATCTCCCTTCGGTTCCGCTCGAGAATGATCAACTCATGGTGCGCTGCGCGCCGCGCACGTCGAAGACGAAGACCCTGTTTCCTTCGAGCGCGAAGTTCCGTGACGAGCTCGAGCGCTGCCTGCCGAAGTTCCCCGAAGGCGAGGCGACGGTGAAGTTCTCCATCGTCAACGACGACGGGGTGATCAAGACCAGCGCCTTCACGTTCAGCGGCCTCGATGATCTCGACGCCTATGCGCGCAAGTGTCTCGAGCTCGGGCTCGAAACCAGGGTCGTCGCGTCGCCGGGCGAGCTCCCCGACGCGCTGCCGAACGTGACGCTCTCCGTCTCTGACGGTGGCAAGAAGACGTCGAACTCGTTCTCGTTCCGGCCGCGCTGAGTCATTAGAAGCGCGCGCATGAAAGTGAACGCGTGGGCCGCCGCTGCCGCTGGACAACCGATTTCACACACCCACATCGAGCGCCGGGAGGTCGGCCCGAAAGACGTGCTCATCGAGATTCTGTGGAGCGGCATCTGCCACTCCGACCTGCACCAGGCGCGCGCCGAGTGGGGCCCGGCGACGTTCCCCATGGTGCCCGGTCACGAGATCGTCGGCCGGGTGACGAAGATCGGCGCCGACGTGAAGACGCTGAAGGTCGGTGACCTCGCGGGCGTCGGGTGCCTCGTCGACTCGTGCCGCGAGTGCAGCTCGTGCACCAGCGACGACGAGCAGTTCTGCGAGAAGGGCGCGGCGGGCACCTACAACTCGACCGAGATGGACCGGAAGACGCCGACGTATGGCGGTTACAGCTCGCACGTGGTGGTGACCGAACACTTCGCGGTGCGCGTGCCCGATTCGCTCGACCCGTCGCGCGCCGCGCCGCTGTTGTGCGCGGGCATCACCACCTACTCGCCGCTGCGGCAGTTCGACTGCAAGCCGGGCTCGAAGGTCGGCGTCGTGGGCCTCGGTGGCCTGGGTCACATGGCGGTGAAGCTCGCCGCGGCCATGGGCGCTGAGGTGACGATGTTGTCGACCTCGCCCTCGAAGAAGGCCGACGCGCAGCGCCTGGGCGCGGCGAACTTCGAGCTCACGACCGAGCGCGCCACGTTCAGGAAGTTGAAGAACCAGTTCGACCTCATCATCGACACCGTGTCGGCGACGCACGACCTCAACGCGCTGCTGCGCACCTTGAAGCCCTACGGCACGCTCGCGCTCGTCGGTCTCCCGCCCGAGACGATTGCAGTGCACCCCTTCGCGCTGGTGATGGGCAACCGCCGCTTCGCCGGCTCGAACATCGGCGGCATCCGCGAGACGCAGGAGATGCTCGAGTTCTGCGCGCTGCACAAGGTGATGTCCGACGTTGAAGTCATCGAGGCGAAGGACATCAACGTGGCCTGGGAGCGCATGGTGAAGAACGACGTGCGCTACCGCTTCGTCATCGACGGCAAGTCGTTCTGAGCGCGGAGAAGCCGATGCGGACATGGCTCGTCAGCTGCGCGCTGGTGTTGTCGGCCTGCCCGCCACCGACGCCGACGGAAGACGGCGGTGTCGAACGCGATGCGGGTGAAGTCGTCGACGCCGGGGGCTCGTTCGTCGTCACCCGGCTCGACGCAGGCGTGCTCGATGGCGGCGCCCCGGTTCGCTACGAGCTGTTGAAGCTTCAAGTGGGCACCCATGCGGCCGCCTACGCGCAGTGGATGCCGGCGGTCTCGGCCGACGGCGGGCTGGCGCCGGTGCTGTTGCTCACCCGCCCGTACGACGGCATCGCGTGGACGGGTGAAGACGTCGACGCCCGCTGGTTCTCGAAAGGAACCGGCCTCTTCCCCGACGTCGACAGCCCCGACGCGCCCGCCAACCCGGGGGTCATCTCGTACGTGCCCATCACGCCGCAGCGCGAGGTCGACGACACGTTCATCTGGCGGCTGCATGCCGTCTCGGTGCTCTCGGTGTACGGGCGCTTCTACGCAGGCGGCAGCATTCAGAACGACGTCGACGACATGGTCGCGGGCCTCGAGTTCCTCGCGCGTGAACCCGGTGTCGACACCTCGCGCATCGGAATCTTCGGCGGCAGCTGGGGCGGCTTCGAGGCGGTCTACGGGGCTGCGTACGCGCCGGAGAACGCCACCCCGAAGGTAGGCGTGGCGTTGTACCCGCTCACCGATTTCGCCAGCGAGGTCGACTTCGTCACGCGCGTGATGCCGGGCCGCTACACGCTGCCTGCGTCCATCGCGGCGAACGAGGCGTTCTTCGCGCCCTACCTGCGACGCATCGAGGCGACGACCGGTGGGCTCCCCGACGCCGGCGGCGACTATTCGCGCTTCGACGTCGACGCGGTGGCCTCGCGCCTGCGCACGCCGTTCCTCTTCGTGCATGACAGCTACGACACCCTGGTCGACGTGGCGCAGACCGAGCGGCTGGTGGCTGCGCAGCCCACGTTGATCAGCCCGCTCTACCTCCGTCACGCCGCGCCGCCCAACTGGGACATGGAGTTGACGAATCACGGATCAGCCGTGGCCATGTACGGCGGTGGCGCGGTGCCGTTCGTCGTCGCGCGGTTGCTCAAGGCGCTTCACGACGGCCCGGTCATCTACGTGCCGTTCGACGGCAGCTTCCTGCAGTTGCTCACCTTCGCCCGAGACCAGCAGCGCGCGGGCGCCAGCTACGCCGAGCTCGCGGCGCGGCTGCGTGAGCTCCTCGACCCGCGCGTGGTGCTGGTGAACGTCGTCGACGGTGCGCAGTACCCGGGGCCCGAAGGCGTGGCCCTCGCGGTGAACCTCGTGTGGGGCACCACCTTCACGGCCGCCACCATCGACGCTGCGCTCGCCAGCGGCCTGCCGCCCTGAGCGCCCGCATAGAAAGACGTGTGGACAGGCGTTCAGTACGCCCCGCTCCCACCTGAGGAATTCGCGCGACGCGATGCAGCACGTGAGTCGTACACTTCACGTCACATGAACGTCGTCTTCCTCGCGCCCTCGTACCCGCCGGAGATGCAGCAGTACACCCGTGGTCTCGCCGAAGTCGGCGCCAACGTGTTCGGCGTTGGTGATTCGTCGCGGCACGCGCTGCCGCCGTCACTCAAGCCGTACCTCGCCGACTACCTCCAGGTGCCGCGCATCATGGACGAAGACGACGTCATCAACCGCGTCACCGCGTGGCTTCGGGGCCGCCGCGTCGACCGCGTGCTCGCCAACTGGGAGCCGCTGGTGATTCTCGCCGCGCGCCTGCGTGAGAAATACGGAATGCCCGGCATGTCGGTCGACACCGTCACCGGCTTTCGCGACAAGCAGTTGATGAAGGACCGCGTGAAGGCCGCGGGGCTGCGGGTGCCGTACGCGTTCAAGTGCACCTCGGAGCGCGAGATGCGCGAGGCCAACGAGAAGATCGGCTTCCCGATGATTCTCAAGCCCATCAGCGGCGCCGGCAGCGCCGACACGTACAAGGTCACCAGCAAGCAGGAACTCGACGCGGCCATCACGGCCATGCGCCACGTGCAGGTCGTCAGCTGCGAAGAGTTCATCGAAGGCGAGGAGTTCACCTACGACACGGTCTGCATCGGCGGAAACCCGGCGTACGAGAACGTCGCCGCGTATCTGCCCAAGCCGCTCATCGCGCGCACCAACGAGTGGATTTCGCCGGTCATCATCACCGTGAAGAACCTCGAGCAGCCGAAGCTGCGGCCCGGCATCGAGCTCGGTCGCAAGGTGCTCAAGGCGCTCAACATGGGCGACGGCTTCACGCACATGGAGTGGTTCCTCACGCCGAAGGGCGAAGCGGTGTTCGGTGAAATCGGCTGCCGCCCGGGCGGTGCGCACCTCGTCGACCAGATGAACTACACCGGTGACATCGACCTCTTCCGCGAGTGGGCGCGCGTGGCCTGCTGGCGCAGCTTCGAGGCGTCGACGAAGCGCAAGTACAACGCCGGCGTCATCTTCAAGCGCGCGCTCGGTCAGGGCCGCATCACCCGCATCACGGGCCTGGGTGATTACCTGCGGCGCTACGGCGACCACGTGGTCGAAGAGCAGCTGCTGCGCCCCGGCACCATGCGCCGCAACTGGAAGCAGACGCTGTTGTCCGACGGCCACCTCATGGTGCGCCATGAGAACTGGGACGAGGCGTACAAAATCAGCTTCGCCGCGGCGACCGACATCACGCTGTTCGCCGGCGGGTAGAGAACGTCGTGACCGGCGGTCGGCAGCTCGCAGCGAAACTTCGGAGCTCGTAGGGGGAAAGCGCGATGGACATCGTCGAGTTGCAGGGAACGCCGGGCAATCGTCTCGGTCACCTCGGGCCGTTGCTGGTGGTGGTGGCCAACACGAACCCCGACCTCGAAGACCTCGACGCGGTGGCCGTCGCGCAGCGCCAGTTGATCGCCACGTACGGCTATTTCGCGATGGCGCTGTTTTCGATGAAGACGCCGCGCGCGTCGGGCCCCGAGGTGCTCGACCGCATCAGGCGCAACGAAGAGGAGCTGCGCGGCAAGTCACTGGGCACGGTGATGGTGGTGTTGCAGCGCGGCCTGGCGGCCAGCCTTTCGCGCACGTTCATGGCCGCTACCACGCTGGTCGCTTCGAACCCCACCTACGTCGAGAAGAACATCGAAGAAGCCGCCGACAAGGTGAAGGCGATGCAGGGCATGCCTCCCGAAATCACCGGCGATGCGGACCTGGTGACGAAGCTCACGGCGTTCATCGCAGGCGCGAAGTGACGCTCGACGCGGCGCTGCTTCAGGCACCCTGCGCGCGCTCACCGGAAGGGCGAGTTCTCGACGCAGCTCCGGAGCCGCTCACGTGCGCGATGCAGGGTGACCGCGACGTTGCCCGGTGAGAGCCCGAGCGCCTGCGCCACGTCGTCACCCGAGTCACCGTCGAGCAGCCGCGCCATCACCACCGCGCGCTGAGCCCCCTTCAGGGTCTGAATGCAGCCGGTGAGCGTCACGTGCTCCCGCGCGCGTTGAAGCGCGTCGTCGAGCGACACCGTCTCGTTCGCGCGGTTCATCACGTGCTCGAGCGGCACACTGCCCCGCCCGTGTCGCCGCCGCGCGTTTCGTGCCTGGTTCCTCGTCAACGTGGCCAGCAGCCGAATGGCGTCATCCGGCTTCGTCTCCAGCGACCTCCACCGTGCGCGCGTCAGGAACGTCATCGCGGCTTCCTGCACGGCGTCGAGCGCCTCTTCGCCGGTCAGCCCCTCCGACACCGCGATTCGAACCAGCGTCGAACGGTGCTCGCGCACCAGCGAACCGAGCCACTCGGTGCGGGGCAGCGCCCGCCGGGTCACGGGTCGCAACAGCGTGGAGACCGCTTTCATCAACATGTGCGCCTCCAGAGGTATCGGGCTGTGCGGGAATTACACGCTGTAATTCTCTTCGGGGTCGCGACCTTGGGGCGCATGACGACCTCCCGACTGATTCCCGGTAGCCGCATCGCGCCCTTCACCGTCGACACGCTGTCTCACGGCACCGTGAACGTTCCGGGCGCGGAGTACACGCATCTGCAGTTCCGCCGCTTCGCCGGCTGCCCGGTCTGCAATCTCCACGTGCGCAGCTTCGCGAAGGCGCAACCGCAGCTCGCCGACGCCGGCGTGCAGACCGTCGCCTTCTTCCATTCATCAGCCGGGTCGATGCTCCCGTTCCAGGGTGAGCTGCCGTTCGCGGTGGTGCCCGATGTCGAGCGTCGTTGGTACACGCAGTTCGGCGTCGAACGTTCTGCGCTGGCGGGGCTTCACCCTGCGGCCATGTGGGCGGCGATGCGCGGCGCGGCGACGGTGAAGTCCAACCCGCTCCGTGGCGAAGGTGGCGCCAGCGGGCTGCCCGCCGACTTTCTGCTCGACGCGCAGGGCACCATCGTCGCCTTGAAGTACGGCGCCCACGCCGACGACGCATGGTCGGTCGACGACGTGTGCGCGCTCGCGCGGCGAAGCAGGGCGGCCTGATCACCCGAGCAGCAGCTGCTTCGACGTCACCGCTTCACCGAGCGCCTCGTCGTGCGTCACCAGCAGCAGAGCCCCCGGGTACGCGGTGAGCGCGGCCTGCAGCCGCTCGATGGCCGGCAGGTCGAGGTGGTTCGTCGGCTCATCGAGCACCGTGAGCCACGCCTGCTGCGCGAGGCCCGCCGCCAGCCGCAACTTCCGACCTTCACCGGGTGACGGCGCGCGCGTGGCGAGCAACTTCTCGGGCTCGACGCCCAACGCGTGCACCAGTTGGAAGACGCGACCGCGTTCGTCGGGCGGCAACTGCTTGACCGCTTCGAGATCCTCCAGCGTCTCGTCGAGCGACAGCTCCTGCGGCAGCCACAGCACGCGCTCCGGGGGCAACGTCGAGGCTTCGCGCACGCGGTGGAGCAACGTGGTCTTTCCCGCGCCGTTGCGACCACGAACCCACACGTGCTCGTCGCGGCCCAGCGCGAGCTGCGTCACGTCGTTCGCGTGCTCGAGCGCCGCTTCGTCGAGCGTCAGCACCACGCTTCGTGGGCACGGCTCCCAGTCGATGAACAGCTGCTGGCCCGGGTCGTCGCGAACGACGATGGCCGCCAGTTCGTCGCTCAACGCGTCGGCCTTGCGCGCGGTTCTCCGCAGTGACGCCGCGTGCATCTTCTCAGCCATCTCGGCGCGGCCGCCGGACATCAAGGTGCGCGCGTCCGAGTCGTACCTGCTGCGCATGCGCTCGCCGGTGTTGCGTTGCCGCGAGCTGGCTTCGAGCGTGCGCCGCTTGTCGTCGAGGCGACGGCGTTCCTTCTGCAGGGCGCGCCGGGTCTCCAACTGGGCGTCACGCAGTTGCCGGGCCTCCAGCGACCACGCGGCGTGCGCCTGGGTGAAAGGCGCGTTCCACAGGCGCGCAGTACCGCCGTGCACGCGCAACGTCGCCTGCGTCAACGCGTCGAGCAGCGCGCGGTCGTGCGAGACCACCACGCCCACGCCGCCGAAGCCCCCGAGGGTGTCGACCAGCAAGCGCCGACCATCGGCGTCGAGGTGATTGGTGGGCTCGTCGAGCAGCAGCACGTCGGGCTCGCTCCACAACGCCGCGCCCAGCTGCCAGCGCTTGCGCTCACCGGGCGACAACGTCGGCCAACGGTCGAGTTGCGTGGGCTCGAGCCGCAGCCTCCCGTGCAGGCGGCGCGCGAGCCCGTCGCCGGCCCACGCGAACGACGTCAGCGCGTCACTCGCGAGCTCCACGCGTTGTTCACACACCACCACGCGCGCGTCCTTCGGTTCGCGTTTGAGCTGGCCGGCGGTGGGCTGCAGCTCGCCGGTAATCAACCGCAACAGGGTCGTCTTGCCGGCGCCGTTGGCACCGACGAGCCCCGTCCAGCCGGAGGTCAGATGAAAGGAGACGTCTTCGAAGAGCGACGACGACGCGTCGTACGCAAAGCCCACTTCGTGGGCGCGAATGGATGACATGGAGAACCCAGCAAGGTCGGTGAAACCACTTCGACGCTGTGACGGGTTCAGGCGCGCATGGACGCGACCCGGGAAGGCCGCGACACACTTCTTAACTGCATCACGTGGGCGGTGCACGCGTCACAGCCCGGTGAGAAAGTCAGGAGCTCCACATGAACCGCGCGCTTCCCATCGTCTCCATCTGTCTCGCGTTGCTGGCCTTCGGCGTGGCGTTGATGCCTCGCGGTGAGCCGCCGCTGCCCGCGCCGGTCATCGAAGATTCCGGCAACGACGACGAGCTCGAGTACCTCAAGCGCCGCGTCGAGCTGGTCGAAGACGACAACCGCGCGCTGTGGGACCGCGTGGTGATGCTGGAGCGCCGGCCAGTCGCGGTGGGTGACGGCGGCTTCGTGTCGGCGCCGCCGGCGGCCGGGCTCGAAGCCGAGGTGCAGAAGCTCCGCGCCGAGCTCCGCAGCGTGATGGCCGGAGAGGTGTTGACCGACCCGCAGGCGCGCGATGCGTTGAAGGAGGTCATTCGTGAGGCCGAGGCAGACGCGCAGCGGCAGCGCTTCGAGGACTTCATCGAGCGCCGCAACAAGGTGGCCAGCGACCAGAAGCAGAAGTGGGCGGGGTTCATCGCCAACTCGAAGCTCTCGTACGAGGCCGAGACGAAGTTGAACGAGCGCCTCGCGCTCGAAGAGGCCGAGCGCAACAAGCGCATGGAGCAGGTGCGCCTCGGGGAGCAGACCTGGCAGGAGGTCTCGCAGTACCTGCGCAACCAGCGCCGCGAGACGGATCAGGAGATGACGCAGATGCTCGATGAGGGGCAGCGCAAGGAGTACCAGCAGCTGCGTCGGGAAGATCAGGGTGGCCGCTCGCAACGCACCCGCGAAGGTGGCGGTTTTCGCGAAGGTGGCGAGCGCACCAACCAGCGGCCCTCGAAGCGTTGATTAGTCGGCGCAGTCGACGTGCGTCACGATGAAGCGCGGGTCGGTGCAGAACAGCCGCGTGAGTCGGGGCGTCGGTACCAGGTAGCGCGTCTGCACGCAGCGCAGCTCGTCGAGGCGCACGTACACCTGAGGCCAGTCGCCGGGGCAGCCGGCGTCACAGCGGCACTGCCTGGGGTGCGCCAGGCGCAGGTTCACGCCGCGGCTCTTGAGGTACTCGTTGCTCGCCAGCTTCACGTGCCCGCGGAAGGTGATGGGCACGTCGGGCTGGTGCGCGATGGCCGCATCGTTGAGGCCCCACTCGTCGACGGTGAAGCCTCCGAACTCGTACGGCAGCGTTCCTGCGAGCGCAGTCGAGATGCGCGTGTCGGGTGGCAACACCTCGCGGAGCTTCGCCCCGATTTCCAGACCGTCTTCGACGAGCTCGTTCATCTCATCGATGGTGTTCATGCCGAACGCGTTCTCCATGCGCGGCGGTAATGCCGCCAGCGCGAGCGCCGAGACCGCGATGCCCAGCGTGAGCCGCGGGCGCTCATCGGCCGCGCGTGAAAGCCCCCACGCGAGCAGTGGAATGACCTCGAAGGCGAAGCGGTACTCCATGAAGTCGCCGCCGACCTTCGCCACGTAGATGACGTACAGCCCGAGGCACAGCGCGACGAAGCGCGTCGACGGTTGCTTCCACGTGAAGGGCAACGCGAGCGCCAGCAGCACCACGCCCGGTTCGCTCTGCGCGAAGCCACCCCAGTACGCCCAGCCCGCGGCCCACTGCGCGAGGTGCGCGCTCTTGGCGAAGTAGGTGTTGGGCACCAGCGCGTGAAAGGTGAACCAGCGGAACGCCACGAGGCCGAGGAAGCCGAGGGCGACGAGCGCTCCGATGCGAAGCGCGCGGCCCCGCGACACGGTGAAGAGCACCAGCACGAAGGCGCCCACGAAGAGCGCACCGTCAGGCCGCGTGGCGCACAACAGCACCGAGACCAGCGCTGCAGGAAGCACGTCGCTGCGGTCGAGGCACTCGGCGAGGAGCACGATGAGCAGGGCCGCGAAACTCGTCTCGAGCCCGGAACCGGCGAGCCCGAGCAGCCCATGCGTCACGCCCGGAATGGCCGCCAGCACCACGGCCGCGCCCCTGGCCACCGCTTTTCCCCTGAAGCCGCGGGCGAGGATGAAGGCCACCACCGCGAGGTGGCTCACCAGCCCCAGCGTGCGCGTGAACAGCAACGGCGCGGCGCCCAGCTTCATGGCGAGCGCGGTCAGCAACACCCACGCGAGGTTGGTGAAGCCTTCGAGCGGCCCGTCTTCGACGTTGTAGACGAAGCCCGCGCCCTCGATGAGGTGACGCGCGTAGCGGAAGGAGATCCACGCGTCGTCGAGCGCGACGCGCTCCGCCGTGTGCCACCGGAGGAGATTCCAGGCCGCGATGACGGTGAACGCCGCCGCGCACCACAGCCGCTCCGAACGCGTCATCGGTGCTGGAGGTCGATGCCGAGCCCGTCAGTCGCGAACGTGGCGATGCGCGCGACGAGCGCCTTGAACGCCAGTTGCACGTTCTTGCCCGCGCGGTTGCAGTCTTCTTCTACGCGCTGCTTGCAGCCGAGGTCGCCGCACACGAACACGCCCACGCGTCTTCTGCTGCCGTGCGAGGCCGTCAACATCGACACCGCGTTTCCCTGCGCGAGGGAGTGACACCACGAGCACATTTGCGGAACCTGCGCCGCGCTGGGGCCGTTGCTGTCGAACACGATTCCCGTCGGCAGGCCGACCTCTGGAGAGAAGACGAGGAAGAGCCGCCCTCCGGCCGGGTGTTTCCACGTCATGGTGTCGCGAAGAATCAGGGGAAACGAGAGGTCGGCGGGCAACTCGACGAGAGGCTGGTCACGCGTACGGAAGGTCGCGAGCAGTTCGGCCCCGGTGTCGAGCTTGTGCATGCGGTCATCGTAGCGAGACGTCTTCGAGCTCACGAGCGGCAAGGAGGTAGTCACCCAGCCACGCGCGCTCGTCGTCGAGCCGCTGCTTGGCGCTCAACGCGGCCACCACCTTTCGACCGCGGGCCTTGTCGCCGACCGCCGCCAGCAGCCGCGCCGCCGTCACGTTGGGCGCGAACGAGTGGGGCCGCCGCGCGAACACGCCCACCGCGTCGGCGTCGGCCGTCACGTCGAACAGCAGGCCCTCGGGCGAATCGAAGGTCTCGACCATGCGCCGGGCGATGCGCCGCGCGAGCGCGGTGTACTTCGCCTCGCCGGTGGCCGCGCCCAGCCGCGCGTAGGCCAGCCCCAGCAGCGCCGCGTCGACGAGGAAGGTGCGGCCCTTCGAGTTCGCTTCGTGTCGCACCGTGCCGTCGCTCGCCACGTGCGTTCGCGCGAGCTCGTCGGCGGCGGTGCGCGCGTCGTCGTAGCCGCCCCCACTGGCCGCCGCGAAGGCCACGAGGCCGCTGATGACCTGGCCGTTCTCACCTGCGTACACGTGCGTGTCGACCCACGGAACGCCCAGCGCGCGGCGCTCCGCATCGTCGAGCGCGTAGTAGGTGGCGCCGTCGACGAAGGGCCTGGAGCGGTCGTGCGCGTTGAGGTCTGCGTCTTGATTGGTGAAGAACACGCCGGTCTTCGAGCGCATGAAGGTCATCACGTAACGGCGAAGGCCGCGCGCGTCGTCGAGCAGCGAAGCGTCGCCCGTCACCAGCGCCGCGCGCGCGTACGCCTCGAGGTTGAGGCCCTGAAAGCTGCTCAACTTCTCGAAGTGTGGTGAGTGCCAGTCAGCGGCGCCGCTGTACTGGTAGATGCCGCCCCACACCGGGTCGAGCAACGCGCGCTGCTCCTCGAGCGTGAAGCGCGCACGCTCCGACGAGCCGCCCTCGAGCTCCCACAGCACGTTCATCGCGATGGGCACCTTGCGCTTGAGCCCCCAGCTGCCTTCCTTCGCGTCCCAGAAGTTCTCGAGGCGCTCGCGGGCGTACCGGGTGTCGATGCGCGTGCCGATCGGCTCGACGATGGCCGTCAGCGGCGCGGTGCGGTCGAGCGACTTCAGCATCGCCAGCAGGCGCTCCGGAGGCAGGTAGCCGCGGAACTTGCCCAGCTCTTCGCCCTCGCCGGTGAGCAGCACCGTCGCCGGCCAGCCCCACTCGAGGTAGCGGTCGGCGAGGTCGGGGCGCGCGTCGACGTCGACGCGCACGGTGATGGCGTTCTGCCGCAGCCAGGCGCCCACGTCGGCGTCGGCGTAGGTCGTCTCGTCCATCACGTGACACCAGTGACACCACTCGGCGGCGCAGTCGACGAGCACCACCTTCTTCTCGCGGCGCGCCTGCGCGAAGGCCTCGGCGTTCCACTCGACCCAGGTGAAGCGCTGCGTGTTGCCGGCCCTGCGGGCCGCGGCGATGTCTTCACCCGGTGCAGCCGTCAGCAGCAATGCCACGAGGGCCCACATGCCGTTCACTACGCGCGACGCTGTGACGTGGATTCATGATGCAGTGCGCGCCCATGCCGAAGCAGTGGACGGAGAATTTCGAGTTCTACGAAGCCCGCGCGACGAAAGGCCGCGCGCTCGTGTCGTTGGACCTTGGCGCGGCTGAACATGCGCCGCTCGAGTCGCACCCCATTCGGGTGCAGTTCCGCGTGAAGATGCTGCAGCCGCGGGAAGACGGGCTGCGCAGCGCCGAAGAAGCCGAGACCCTGTTCGCGCTCGAAGACAAGCTGGTGGCCGCCGCGCAGTCGAAGCTCGACGCCCTCTACGTCGCGCGCGCCGTCGCCTACGGCTACTCCGAGTTCTATTTCTACGTGCCGGCCTCGCAGCTCGAGAGCGCCGCCGGCGTGTTGTGGGACAGCAAGCCCTACGCGTTCGAGTGGCACGTCGAAGCGGACCCCGACTGGGAGCGCTACGAGCAGCTCTTCCCCGACAAGTTCAGCTACCAGCACATGATGAATCGGCGCGTGCTGCAGCAGCTGGAGGCCGCCGGTGACGACCTGTCACGCGCGCGCGAGGTCGACCACGTCGCGTTCTTTCCCGGAGAGGCGCAGGTGAAGGCGGCGGCCGAGGCGCTCACCAAGGCCGAGTTCCGCGTCGACGCGCCCACGAAGCCCGAAGGCGACGAAGACATGTGGTCGCTGCAGTTCCACCGCGATGACTCGCTGGCCAACGGTGAGGCCGACGAGCTGGTCGACGAAGTGCTTGAGCTGCTCGAGCCGCATGAAGGCGACTACGACGGCTGGGGCTGCGCGGTGCAGAAGAAGGAGCTGATGAACTGACTCACTGCGCGACGGCGAGGTCGGACACCAGCACGTGCGCCCAGCCGCCCTTCGCGAAGTCGGCGATGACGAGCTGACCTCCGGCGGGAACGACGAGCATGAATTCGCGGAGCACCTCGGTGTTCTGCCCGCAGAAGCGCTGCGACACCGTGCCGTTCTGCAGCACGCCCACGAACACGCGAGCACAGTCGTTGCCTCCGCCCACGCGGCCGCGCACCGTGGTGGCGGTGGTGAACGGCTCCGAAATCAGCCAGCCCGTCGAATCGTCACCGCCGTGAAAGCTGTCGAGCAACCGCTCTTCGAAGCCGCTGATGGCGCTCTGACCGGCGAGGGAACGCGTGACGTACTTCCTTCCGAACGCGCGGCCGTGACGGGTGAAACGGGCCTCGTCGAACGGGAGCCACGCGGCCGGCGCGGGTGGTAGCTCGGCGCGGCTCGGAGGCGCCAGCGCCCATTCCGGGAGCGGCTCGGTGTCGCCCGCGCTCTCGGGCCTCGCTCCGCCGGCGAGCCACACCACGAGCGCCGCCGCCAGAGCGCAGGCCGCGAGCACCCATTCGTCGCGCTCGCTCATCGCCACCCCGGGAGCACGAAGCGCGCGTCGAAGCCGGCGTCGGTGATGAGCCCGAAGCTCCAGGCCGGCGCGTAGAACGCGAGCACCACCAGCACCACCGCCACGAAGACCAGCGCCGCGGAGCGCCGCGTGCGCGCCACCCAGCCGACGTACGCGCCGAGCAGCACGGTGAAGAACAGGTACGCGGGGAGGAAATGGTAGATGTACGAGTCGCGCCTCGAGAGCATCCACGGGGCGACGAAGAGCAACGCGCCGGCGCCGAGCAGCAGCACTTCACGGCCGTGGGCGTCGAGGAACGCGCCGGGCCCCCACGACGCGCCCTCGCGGGCCTGCAACGTCGCGCCGACACCGCGCCACGCGACGAGGCCGGTGAGCGAAGCCGCGAGCACCATCGCCGGCCACCACACCGCGAGATTTCCGAGCGTGGTGAGCGTGCGCAGCCCGCCGCCTTCGCGGAACACGCCCATGATGATGGGTCGCGTAGGCAGGAACCACGTGGGCCAGGCCGACGTGAAGGGGTGCGTCATGCTGGTGGCTGCCGCGTGGTGTTTGAGCAGCCCCAGCGTCTCGGTGACCACCGACGGGGGCGCGCCCGACTTGCCGGTGAGCGACAGCCCGAGGCCGAACACCACGAAGTAGACGAGCACCGTGACCACGCTGATCAGCGCCGCTGAGCCGACCCGCATGCGCCAGCTCACGTCGCGCAACAGCAGCAACGCCACCATCGACGTCGCCACCAGGCTCACGCCGCTGAACTTGATGCTGCAGGCGACGCCGCACACCAGCCCGAGGGCGACTGCGGTCAGCAGGGTCCACCTCAGCGTGACGATGAGCAACGCCGCGGCCGCGCACGCGACCAGAAAGCCGTCGAGCAACCCCGCGCGCGAGTAGCTGATGAAGAAGCCATCAGCCGCAATCAACGCCGCGGCCAGCACGCCGGTGCGAACGTCTTTGAACAGGCGCGCGACAGCCACGCCTGCCAGCGCGATGGTGAGCAGCCCCGCCACGAGGAGCGGGAGGCGCCACGCGAGCGACTGGTCGCCGAACAGCCGAATCGACGCCGCGAGGATCAATTTCCCCAGCGGTGGGTGGTCGTTCCAGTCGGGTTTGCCGGCGAGGTAGTTGCGCGCGTTCTCGACGAAGTGGAGCTCGTCGAACATCATCTGCCCGGGGAACGAGAGCCGCACCGCGCGCAAGGCGACGCCGCAGCTCAACAGCACCGCGGCGACCGCATCGATCGGCTTCACCGCCCAACGCCCGAGACCCGCGGAAAACATGGCGGGGCAAGGTATGCGGTTTCATTCACCGCGAACACATCAGTCGACGCCGTACATCTGCTCCCAGACGGGCGCGAAGCGGTAGCCACCGTCGGCGGTGCGCGGTGAACCGCCACCGGCCTGCGTCGACGAGTGCGATTGATCCGCGTTCCCCGCGTCGACCGAAGTGAAGAGGCGATGGCTGTCGTTCCACGGCGCGCTGCCACTTTCGATCCGCTGCGGTGCACCGGGCAGCATCAACACGTTGAAGGCGCCGAGGTGGCCCATGTGCTGGCCGTCGACCGAATGGGTGAAGCCCCACTGCCGGTCGAGCGGCGTGAGCGAAGGCAACGTGAGCCACGCCTGATTGGTGTCGAGCGGCCCCGACAACATCACCGCGCGGTCGACGTTGCGCACTTTGGCGATGAGCGCGGCGGTGCTCGCGCCGTGGCTGATGCCCGAGATGATGATGCGGTCCCACCGCGGCAGACCGTCGACGAGGAAGTAGTCCCAACCGCCCTGCGGGTTGATGGTTTGCAGATGGCCCAGCATGCGGACGATGCGCTCTTCGATGCTGTCGGACCGCGTGATGGCGATGACGGTGGTGCGGTCGGTGCCGTCGAACGCTTCGAGCCTGCAGCCGCCGATGTCGTTGCCGCAGTTCCCGACGCCGTAGTTCGCCGCGTAGCAGGGCCCGATGACGTGAAAGCCGCGCTGCGCGAGGAAGTCTTCGTGGGCGACGGAGCCGCAGGTGGTCGGTGCTCCGGCGCCGTGCAGGTAGACGACGAGCAGGCCGCGCGGTTCGACGCGCGTGTCGAAGGCGGCGACCTGATTGCCCAGCGCGAGGCCGGCGTCGGGGTCGGCGGCTTTGGCGGTGAATTGAAAGCGGTAGAGCTGCGGGTTGCTGCGGTCGACGACGAGCACGCCTGAATCGGGAACGCCGGCGTCGAAGCCTGCGTCGGGCTGTCCACCGTCTTCGGTCATGCCGGCGTCGATTTCACCGGCGTCGATGGTGATGCCGGAATCGGCGACGCCTGAATCGACAGCGGGCATCTCGCCTGCGTCGGGCTGATCCACAGGTGCACCGCAGCTGACGAGGGCGAGAACGACGAGGGCACGGGCGCGCATGACCGCGGACCTTAGGTCACTCGCGCCACGCCTCGACGCGCTTCACGAAGTCGCGCACGTTCGCGTGACGGTCGGCACACCGCAGCGTCTCCAGCGCCCGTTCCACGCGGCAGCGAAGCTCGTTCATGAAGTTGTCGGGCCTGCAGAAGAACCGCGCGTCGCCGGTGTGTTCGGCGCTCTGGACGACCAGCAGCTGATCACCGCAGGTGAGCGCGACTTCGAACTGCACGCCGTTGCCCAGCGGCGCACCCCACCACGTGTGCGGAATGCCGGACTGGAGTGTCGTCAGCTGTGTCTTCAACGACGTCAACTGCGTCCTCGTCACCGTGCCGCCTCCAGGTGAGAAGCGAATACGCAGAGGTCGAAGGCGAACAGACCCGCGATCAACACCACGACCGACCACCGCACCAGGGGCACGAAGCACGGGCGGCTTGCGCGCCCTCCTACGACGTCACTTGCGCAGCGATTCCTCGAGCAGGTCACGCGCGATCTTGAGGAAGTTGTCTTCGGTCAACACGCCGACCAGCTTGCTGTCGAGCAGCACCGGCAGGCAGCCGATGCGGTGGTCACGCATCAACGAGATCGCCTCCAGCGTCGAGCTCTGCGGTGTCACCGACATCACGTCGCGGCGCATGACGTCGCTCACCGGCGCGTCCTTCGTCGCCCCGCCCGCCGCGAGGAACCGCAGCACCGAGCGGTACGAGACCAGGCCCACCAGCCGGTGCTCCTTGTCTTCCACGAGCACGTAACGCACGCGCTCCCAGCTCATGATGTTGGCCACCAGGTCGACCGCGTCGTCGGCTTCCACCACGAAGAGGTCGGTGGTCATGAACTGCTCGACACGCTGGTACGTGTGCTTCGTCGCGCCGCTCTCTTCGAGTCGCGCGTGCTCCCATTCAGCCACGGGGTTGCCTGCTTTCTGTCGCTCGATGGTGGCCGCGACCAGCGCCGCCTGCCGCTGACCGACGCTGCCTTTGTCCTTCATCTTGTGCAGTGACTGCGTGAGCCACCGCGCTCCGGTCTGCCCCTTGCGAATGCGCGCGTCGACGATGCCGAGGTAGCGCTTGATGTCGGCTTCGTCGACCTGCTGCGCACGCAGCCCCGCTTCTGCCGCGGGAATCAGGGTGTCGAGCACCAGCTTCGAGGCCGGCAGCTCCTTGCCTTCGAGCCACCACATGGGCGCCATGTAGCCCTCGCGCGCCGCCGCGTAGAAGTTGCCCGCTGCGTGGTCGAAGTCGATGAGCCGGGTGATGTCTTCGTAGCGCTTGCTGAGCTCCACCATCATTCCGCACCAGAACGCGGCGTTGGCGATCTCGTCGGGCACCGAGGGGCCGGCGGGCATCACGCGGTTCTCGATGCGCAGGTGCGGCTTGCCGTCGATGATGCCGTAGCAGGCGCGGTTCCACCGGTAGATGGTGCCGTTGTGCAGGCGCAGCGACTTGAGCTCCGGCGCCTTGCCTTCGTTGAGCAGCTTCATCGGGTCTTCGTCGCTCTCGCTGCCGACCAGCGTGCGGAAGCGCGCGATGTCTTCACGGAAGATGTCGGTGATGTCGCGCTCGATGAAGCGCGTGCCGAACGTCACGCGCGCGGCCTGGTCGCGCAGGTGCTGCGTCTTGCTGCGCGTGTCGACCGACTGCTGGAACAGGGCGATGCGCGTCTCGGACCACAGGCGCTTGCCGAACAGCAGCGGCGAGTTGCAGGCCACCGACATCAGCGGGCCGGCGAGCACCTGCGCGAGGTTGTACTGGCGACCGAAGTCGTCGGCGTCGACCTGCAGGTGCACCTGGAAGCTCGAGTTGCACGCCTCGACCATCACCGAGTCGTGGGCGATGACCAGCTCGTCGAGGCCCTTGATGGAGAACTCGAAGTCGCCGCCGCGCATCGCCGCCACGGCCTTGCTGAGCGCGAGGTACCGCGGGCTGGGCACCATGTTTTCCATGCCCAGGTCGGCCTTGCGCATGGTGGGCAGAATGCCGATGAGCACCGCGCGCAGCCCGAGGTCGTCGGCCGCGTCCCAGGCCTTCTTCATCAGGCCCGTCATTTCATTCTCGAGCTTGCGGAAGCCGTCGCCCTTGAAGTCCTGCGGCGAGGCGTTCATCTCGAGCTGAAAGGCGCCGAGTTCGGTCGTGAAGTGCGGGTCTTTCAACCGGTCGAGCATCTTGAGCGCGCCGGGCGCAGGCACGAACGCAGGGTCCGTGAGGAACATCTCCTGCTCGGCGCCGATGCGTTTGACGCCCTTCTCGAAGCGGCCTTCCTGAAGCATGCGCTCGAGCGCGCGAAGGTCGGCGAGAACTGCGCGCATGAACGCTCGGCCGGTTTTGGCATCGCGTTCGGTTTCGATTTCTTTGTGTGCCCGCGTGGTTTCGGTACCCAGAAGCCCTCCGGCTTGATCAGCGAGGACGCAAAGCATCGCATAACGAACTGACGCGTCGCGCAGTTTGTCGTGCGCGTGGGAATGGTGCCGTTGTCCTACACGGCAGATCAGCTCACGGGAGGAAGTGCCACACGGTGCCGTCGACCATCGCCATCACACGCTCGCGAACCGGGTCCCACGCGGTGACGACGTGAGAACTGAACGGCGGCGATGTCGTCGGGTGCAGTTGAGTCCACGCCGAGCCGTTCCATTCTGCGGTCAGCAGTGGTTGTGGAAACGAACCGGTCGAGACGCAGACGATTCGGCGTCGCACCGGGTCGGTGACCATGTTCGGGCAGCAACCGCCCAGAGAGGGGTGTTCGTTCCAATCAGTTCCCGTCCACGACCAGAGCGAACCGTTCATCAGCAACAGGCGTTGTTGAACGGCATCCCAGGCGAGCGAGCGGCAATACGGCGAACCGGTCGGTGTCGTCTGGGCGGTCCACGTGGTGCCGTCCCACGTCCACGCCTCATTTCTTCTCACCAGCAGGGTGTGTGCGCGCACCGGGTCGAATGCCATGGCATCGGCGTACCCGGTGAACTCGACCGACGGTGAGGCCGCCGGCGTGAGTTGAAGCCACGTCGTGCCGTCCCATTCCCAGGTCTCTCCGAGCGAATTGCTGAACAGTACGGTGCGCGCGCGTTGTGCGTCGAAGCTCATCACGTGGCTGCTTTGCGGCGGCGGTGAGGTCGGCGGTTGTCTCGACCACCACACGTGGCCGTCCCATTCCCACGTGTCGTTGAGCACCGCAGAAGCGTTGAGCTCGTTTCCTCCGAAGAGCACCACACGCCGCCGCACGGTGTCGGTGGCCAGCGCGGTGTCGATTCGAAATCGCGGCTGTGTCTTTGCCACGCGTGTCCAGTCGTTGCCGTCCCATTCCCACTGGCTGTCATCGTTGCCGCGAATGAACACCACGCGTTGACGAGCCGTCGCGAAGAGCATGTCGCCGTTGAGCGGCGTCGGCGGTCGCATCGTCGGCGTACGCTGCAGCCACGAGGTGCCGTCCCATTCCCACGTGTCGTCGAGAGGAACGGTGTCGACGCCACCGAAGAGCACCAGCTTTCTGCGCACCTGGTCCCACGTCATCGCCGCGCCGTAGCGGGGTGAGGGAGCGACGGTGGGCGTCACACGCTCGGTCCAGGCCGTCCCGTCCCATTCCCACAGCGTGTTGAAGCGCTGGGTAGAGGGGAGCAGACCTCCGAAGAGCACCACGCGATTCGCGTTGCCGTCCCACGACATCGAGAAGCCTTCGCCTGGCGAGCCGCCGCTCGTTGCGCGTTGCTCCCAATCGTTGCCGTCCCATTCCCAGGTGCCGTTGGCGCCGAGAAAGAGCACGGCCCGGCCGCGCGCGTGGTCCCAGGCGAGGGCTCGGCGCACGCTCGAAGCCGGCGGAGAAGTGGTGGGATGCCGACGCAGCCACGTGCTGCCGTCCCATTCCCAGGTCTCGTCGAGGGTCGTTGAGCCGACGCGGCCACCGAACAGCAACACCCGCTTTCGCAGCGGGTCCCACGTCATCGCGTGCTGACTGCGCGTCGAGGGCGAGGTCACCGGGAGTCGCTGCTCCCAACGTGTGCCGTCGTGCGTCCACGTGTCGTCGAAGGTCTGGCCTCCGAAGGTGACGATTCGTGAGCGCGTCACGTCGTAGGCCATCGCGAAGGCGCTGCGCCCCGGGAACGTGTTCGGAACCCAGCGATTGGAGCACTGCGCAGTGACCGGCCTCGGCCGCAGCACACACTGCCCGGTGATGCACACGTTCACCTGCGTCGCGAAGCAGTCGTCGTCACCGCACAACGTGCCGTCGAGCGCGTCGGCGAAACCGCAGCCCGTCGCCGAATCACACGTCGCTACCTGACACGGTGAAGCCGGTTCAGGGCACATGCGCGGCGCGCTGCCGCAGCCGGTCTGCTCGTCGCACGTGGGCACGAGACACGCGTCGTTGGTGGCGCAGCCGTTGATGCTGCCGACGCATGTCCCGGCGTTGCATTGACCCACGATGCAGTTCGTTTCGCAGCCGGTGCCGTTGGGCCGGTTCTCTTCGACGCACTGCTGACCGTCGAAGTGAGACGTGGTGCACGCGGTCGCCGCGCCGCATTCAGGAATCGCGAGGCCTTCACCTTCGAGCGCGACGCCCTGCATCGCCGCCGTCGCGAGCCCGGTTGCCGTAGGCGCGAAGGTGACGCGCACCCGTTGATCAGCTCCACGCGTGAGTTGGAAGTTCGACGGCTCGACGAAGAACGGAGGCTCGACGTTGAGCGCGACGTCAGCAATGCGCCCACCAAAGTTGCTGAAGGTGACCTCGCGTTCGTCGCGGTACCCCACGTACGTCGGCGTGAAGGTCACGCGCGCATCGCTGACGCGCACGTCGGCGTCAGGCAGCCCGGTGACCTCCGGCGGCTTGCAGGCGACGAGCGTGACCACCAGCAGCAGGCCGGTGTGCAGGAACCGCATGACGACTCCTCTCACCGGCCCTGCTTCGCGACGACTTCAGCCGACCCACTGCCCCAGGTACTTCGGCAGCATGTCTCGCCACGTCATCCAGTCGTGCGGCGTTTCCTTGCCCCACGAATCGACGCGGTTGGGAATGCCCTTGCTGCCGAGCACGCGCGCCAGGTTCCACGACTCGTTGATGTCTTCGGCTTTGCCTTCACCCGACGGAATCAAGATGAAGCGCTGGCGCAGCTTGTCGAGGTGCGGGCCCGACAACGTGGGCACGAAGTGCAGCGGCGAGCTGACCCAGTAGTCGTCGCCGAAGCGCTCCGAAGACATGAAGCGGCGAATGTCGAAGGTGCCCGACATGCAGATGGCCCTGCTGAACACGTCGGGGAAGCGGCAGATGACGGCGGCGGCGTGGAACGCACCGATGCTCGCGCCCGCGGCGATGATCTCGATGTCGTCCTTGTTGCAGTCCTTGCGAATCGCAGGGACCACTTCGTGACGCACGTACTGGTGGAACTGGTTGAGCAGCCACTGCCGGTGCCCGGGCGTGCCTTCCTTCTGCACCATCGCCAGGCCGGCGACCGAGTCGCACGAGTAGACCTTGATCTTCCCCGCATCGATGAGCGGCGAGAGCACCTTGATCATCAGGAATCGCTCGATCTCCTCGGCGTCACCACCGGCGGTGGGGAAGAGGAGCACCGGCTGCCCATAGGTGCCCCAACGCACCAGGGTCGCCTCACGCTTCATGCGCTGCGAGAACCAACGAGCCGAGGTCTTCACTTCTGATCAGCCCTCCACTGCTGCACGCGACGGAAGAAGAGCTCGGTGAACGGCTCGATTTCGTGGGCGGGGAACAACGCGGTCACCTTCTGGCGAATCGCGTCCTTCGCCTGATCCGTCGAGAAGAATTCCCACGCGACCTCATCGAGGTGCTTCAAGTTCTTCGCGCAGAACTCTTCGAATTGATCAGCCTGCAGAATCTTGCGCGACAGCGCGCCGTACTCTTTCAGCTTGTCCTTGTAAGGCAGGTCCTTCTTGCCGATGGCGTAGAAGGGCTCCCAGTCGAAGGCCTTGCGCATGGGGCGCCTGGTCGCGGCCGTGAAGATCGCCCACTTGAGGTACGCCTTCACCAACCACGGGAAGTGGTAGTGCAACGACGTGACCTGCGAGTCGGGGCAGGGGTTGGCGAAGTCGATGGGGTACCAGATCTTGTCGTTGGCGCCGCGCAGCGCCTCGCACGAGTTGAAGTCCCACCCGAAGAACGCGTTGATGGTCAGCGTGGTGTCGTCGAGAACCTGCTTGTCCTCGGGCGAGAGGAAGTCGGCCTCCTTCTTCATGGTGTAGCGGTCGTGCAGCGGCGCGTCGGGGTCGTAGAGCACCTGACGCGTCTGCGGCCCGAAGCCGATGGTGCGCACGAAGCGGTCGAACGGGTCGACGGCCTTCTGCAGGTGCATCACCATCGTGCCTGATTCGTCGTAGGCCTTCTTGAGCGCCGCCTCGTCCTTGATGCGGGTGACGCCCTTCCAGCCGCCGCCGTCGTACGGCTTCATGAAGAGCGGGTAGCCGATCTTCTTGCCCACCGCGGCGAGGTCGAAGAGCCGCGCGTACTTGCTGAGCGTGGGCTTCAGGTCGGGCAGCTGCTCGTACGACTTGGGGGGCACCATCCACGTCTCGGGAATGGGCATGCCGAGCGCCGTCATCGCCGCGTAGCTGGTGTGCTTCTCCATCGACTGCACGGACCACGGGTTGTTGAAGACGTAGAGCCCGTCCATCAACACGCCCTTTTTGATCCACTCGCGCGTGGTGTCGTACCAGTGCGTGAGGCGGTCGATGACCACGTCGTATTTGACGGGCTGGGTGAGCGCGAACGGCTCGATGGTGACGCGCTCGACGTGGAAGTCGATGGTGTCGCCTTCGTGCTGAATGCGGAGCGCCAGGCGCTTCATGATGTGCTCGAAGCAGAGCGGCCAGCAGATGTCCGCGCCGAGCGAGAGACCGATGGTTCTGGTGATGTTTGCCAAGAGGCCGCGAAGGTTACGCGAGTGGCTTTGTGGCCGAACGTGAATTGTGGCGCCGCCTTTTCACCCTGCGCCACGTGCGCATACAGTGTGCGCATGCCACGTGCGCAGCGACGGCGAACCCCGGTCAACCTCTCGCTCGACCCGCAGCTGGTGGCCGAGGCGCGGAAGTTCGGCCTGAACTTGTCGGGGTTGGTCGAAGAGAAGCTCCGCGAGGCGGTCACCGAGCACCGGCAGCGCCTCTGGCAGGCGGAGAACGCGGAGGCCATTTCGGCCTACAACCGCTTCGTTGCGAAGCACGGCGTGTTCGGAGAGGACGAGCGCGAATGGTGAAGAGCGACCGCTTTCTCTACTTCCGCAACCCGGGCAACGCGCGTGTCTTTCCGTTTCTGGTGGTGGTGCAGCACCGGCTGCTCGAAGGGCTCGACACCCGCGTGGTCGTGCCGTTGGCCAGGAAGGAGCACCTGGGTACGCGTGCGCTGACGCGGCTCAACCCGCAGTGGACGGTCGAGAAGCAGGCGGTGGTGTTTCTCGCGCAACAGCTGGGCGCGGTGCCGCGGTCATCATTGGGCAAGCCGTTGGGGACACTCGAGAGTAAGTCGTCGGAAATTCTGAGCGCGCTCGACGTGCTCTTTGCCGGGGTCTGACCTCAGGGGTTCCAGTGGCTGCGAAGAAGAAGAAGAAGAGTGAGCTGTCGTTCGATGTCGAGAAGGCCAACGCGTTGCTCAACGAGCTCGGCGGGCTGCTGGTGGAAGACGGCGCCTACGAAGGGCACGACTGGGCGGGCATTTCGCTGGTCGTCGAGTTCGACGACGACGCCGTGAGCTTGAGCGGCTACGCGTACCCCGAAGGCAAGGCGCACATCGCCGTGGTGCCCGAGAACCCCGAAGTGTTCGACGTGGTCGAAGCGCTGCGCGACGTGATGGCGGCCGACGGCAAGGGCGCGTGGGCCGGGGCGCTGGTGCGCATCACCCAGCCCGGCCCCGAGATTGAAATGGAGTTCGATTACGACGGCGGCCAGTGGGAAGTCGGCGCAGAAGCGCTGCGGCCCGAGTCGGTGGCGGGCCCGAAGGCGAAGGCGCCTGCGAAGAAGAAGGCGCCTGCGAAGGCAAAGAAGGCCGCGCCGAAGAAGAAGTCGAAGACGAAGCGTTGAAGTGAATTGTCGAAGCGTCGCGTGTGCGCCATACGGCGCGCATGGCGACCTCCAAGACGAAGCAGAGCGAATTCGCGCGGGCCGACGAGCTGGTGCTGGCCATCGGCAACGCGATTCTCGAAGACGACAACATCAAGAACCGCGAGTGGGAGTCGCTCGCGCTCGTCATCGAGATCGCCGACGGCGATCGCAACATGTACGGCTACGTGTTCGACGCGAACGGCGAAGCCCACGCGGAAGTGCCCGAAGAGTCGAACGTCATCGAACTCGCGCAGCAGCTGCGTGAAGAGATGTCGAAGGACGACGAGCCCTGGCGCGCGATGTTGTTCCAGGTGTTCGGTGACGAGCTGCGCTTGTCCTTCGACCACGAGGGCAATGAGTGGGCGATGTCGGCCGACAACGTCGAGGAGATCATCGAGAAGATCCGCCCCGACTTCGACCCCGAGGCCGATGACGACGACTCGGAGGACATGACGCCGAACCCGCCCGCCGCGAAGAAGGCTCCGGCGAAGGCGAAGAAGGTGGCGCCGAAGAAGAAGCCCGTGGCGAAGAAGAAGCCCGCGGCGAAGAAGACGGCTCCGAAGAAGAAGACGGCTCCGAAGAAGGTCGCGGCCAAGAAGTCCAGGCCCGCGCCGAAGAAGAAGCCGGTCGCCAGGAAGAAGAAGTAGCCCCGCCGTTCCCTCTCCCTCCTGAGGGAGAGGGAAGTGGCGTCACTTCGCTTCGTCACTCCACGACACGATGGGCTTGCTCCCCGGTTTGCGACGCGAGGCGTTCTCGCGAACCGCGGTGAGCGCCTTCGTTCGACTGTCTTTCTCTTCGAGGATCTTCCGGCCTGAATCGTCGTTCGACAGCGCGCGCCAGAACGCGAGGAAGCCCTTCTCGTCGAGCGCCTTGCGGTCCATCAGCCGGAACGCGAAGAGCTGCGTGAGCTCGCTCCACTTGAGGGTGTCCCAGTTGCCCTTGTCGTCGACGAGGTAGCAGCACGACGGTTCCCACACGACCGAGTCGGCGGCCTTCTTCCACGGCAGGTCGTCGATGCGCTTCGCGGCGAGCATCGACTTCTCGTCGAACTTCTCGTGCTTGAAGTCGACGAGCTTCATGTACCCGGTGTCGCCCGGTTCAGCCGCGCGCATGGCGGCGTTGCTGTCGAAGAACACGCGGTGCAGCACTTCGTTCATCGACGCCTTGTCGGCCTTGTTGGCGGGCACCAGGAAGAACCAGGTCTGCGTCATCGTCGACGGGTTCTTCGTGTCGGGGCAGCCGGTGCCGATGCACTTCATCGGCGCGCCGTTGGCCAGCGTGTAACGGAGCTCGACCTTCACCGGCACGGTCGCGGGAGCAGCGGTCAGCAGCGTCATCAGGAGCGTGAACATCCGTAGAGTCCAGCACGTGGTGGACGCCGAAACGAGCCGGTGCCGCAACCCTGCGCTACGCTTTCACGCGTGACGATGATCACTCGATTGCACGTGCGACGGTTTCGCTCGATTCGAGCGCTGGACCTCGAACTGTCTCCTCTCACGGCGCTGGTCGGGCCCAATGGCTCCGGAAAGTCGACCGTGCTCGCGGCGTTGAATCCGCGAAACGAACTGACTCCAACCTGGAGACACGAACGGGAAGCCGCAAGCGTCGAGCGCATCACGAACGTTGGCACGACCATTTCGGGGCACGTGAACGGCTTGTTCCCGACCCTCGGTGTGCAGACGTTGCGCCTCGAACTCGACGCCTTGCGCCGCGAGTCCATTGTCGAGCGTGCCTCCATCTTGAGTTCAAACGGGAGCAACATCAGCAACGTCATCGGTTCGATGACTCGCGAACGACAGGCTTTGCTGGCATCCGAATTCTCGAAGCGCATTCCAGCGATTCGCGATCTCGACGTCTTCCCGACAACCTCGGGCAAACATCAGCTTCGCTTTCATGATCGCTGGTCGGAAACCGAGTTTTCGCCGGACGAAGTTTCGGACGGCACGCTGTTGTTGCTCGCCTTCCTCGCTGCAAAGTTCCAACCCACGAGGCCTGACATTCTCGCCGTTGAAGAGCCCGAGCGCGGGCTGCATCCGTATCTTCTGGGTGAGCTGGTGCGCCTCCTTCGTGAGCTGACGACCGGGCCGAACGCGCTACAGGTCGTGCTTGCGACGCACAGCGCGGAACTGCTCGAGCACCTGAACCCTGCCGAAGTTCGTTTTCTCTCTCGTTCACCTGATGACGGCAACGTACTCGTTCGCAGCGTTGATCCGACGAGCGCTGACTGGCCCCGGTACTTTCGTGAGTTCGACGACTCCCTCGGCGGCGCGTGGCTGTCGGGTGGACTCGGTGGAACTCCGCAGTCGCACTGAATGAGCGCGCTCAAGATCGTCCTGCTGGCGGAAGGAGTCGGCGAGGTGGGCGACAACTCTCTGCGCCAGCCAAAAGCCGTCATTCCGGAAGACGAATGTGGGCCCGCGCATTGCCTGATTTCTCGTGTGCTGGAGCGTGAGAGGACTCTTCCTCGCTCCGCTCAGCGCTTTCACGAGCCTTTGAGAACGACGCGCGGAACCGTCGCGCGCGGCAGCAACCTGCGCGCTGCCGTGTCGCTCAGGAAGCTGCTGAACTACCTGCCGGAAGATCGGCCTGACTTGATCATCGTTCTCGTCGACGCCGATGACGAGCCACACGTTGATGGCGTACTCGAAAGGAGCATTGAGGACATTCCAGGAGACAAGGTGGTAGCTGTTGCAGTGAAGGAGTTCGAGGCTTGGTTGCTCTGCGCTCACGAGCAGGCACCGGCGAACGTCGAGGGCTTGAAACCCGGGGAGGCGAAAGAGCGTCTCGCCTCGCTTCTCGCTTCGTCACCTGACCCGAAGCTTGCTCGCAAAACGCTCGCTGAGAAGCTCGACCTTGACAGGTTGCTGAAGAACTCCAAATCGTTCGGAAGCTGCGTCAAGAAGCTGCGGAAGTAGTCACCGGTCAGCACGGAAGCGCTGCGCGAGCTTCTGGTCCTTGAAGTGGGCCGTCACCGCGTCGATGAACTTGCGCGTCTTCACCGGCAACTGGCGCTGGCTGCTGAAATAGATGAGCAGCGGCCCGCCGTCGGCCCACCAGTCGGGCAACACGCGCACCAGCCGGCCGCTCTCGAGCTCCGCGAGCACCTGTGACGTCGGCAGCAACGCGATGCCCAGCCCCGCCTGCACCGCCGCCGACATCGCTTCGATTTCGTTGAACACCACGCGCTGTTGCAGGTCGTCGACGTGCTCCTTGCCGGCGGCATTGCGCAGCGGCCACAGCCGCAACTTCCCCGTTCGCGCCGAGCGGAAGCACACGCCCTGATGGTCCTTCAGCTCCGACGGGTGCTTCAGCGTGCCATGCGTCTTCACGTAGGCCTTCGACGCCACCGCGACGATGTGAATGCGCGCCAGCTCCTTCGCGACGATGCCGGCCCCGAGGTCGATGCCCGCCCCGATGCCCACGTCGAAGTTCTCACCGACGAGGTCGACCTGCCGGTTCTCGAAGTGCCAGTCGACCGACACCTTCGGGCACTCGCGCAGGTACGCGGGCAACACCGGCTGCACGTACACACGCCCGAACGACGGCGCGAGGCTGACCTTCAACGTTCCCGTGGGCTCGAGGCGCTCGCCCGACACGCGCGCCAACGCGTCTTGCAGGGTGTTCAGGCCCTTCGCTGCGTCGGCGAAGAGGTGTTCACCTGCTTCGGTCAACGTGAGCCGCCGCGTGCTGCGCTGAAACAACCGCGCGCCCAGCGAGTCTTCGAGCTTCGCCACGCTCTTGCTCACCGCCGCCGGCGTGATGCTCAACTTGCGCGCCGCCGCCGAGAAACTCCCCGCTTCAGCGCTGCGAACGAAGGCTTCGACCGACGAGAGCGTCTCCATGGCGGCATTCTACGGCTTCAACCGCCGGTTGAAACTGATTCGACGACTCTGTGACTACTGGGAAGTCGCCGTCGGGCGCATGTTCTTCCCACCAATGCAGCACGGGAGAACGTCATGAAGCTCGGGATCATCGGAAGCGGGAACATCGGTCAGGCCATCGCCACGCTCGCGACTCGTGCGGGTCACGAAGTCGTCATGAGCAGCCGACGCGGTGGTGCGTCGTTGAACGCGGTGGTGCGCGCGGTGGGTGAGGGCGCGACGGCGGGCACGGTGGAAGAAGCGGCGAAGGCCGACGTGGTGTTCCTCGCGGTGCCCTGGAACGCGGTGGAGGCGGCGACGGCCGGCCTCACGTGGCACGGCAACGTGGTGGTCGACACCACCAACCCGGTGCTGCCCGGTTTTCTGCCCGCCAGGCTCGGCGGGCGCGCGTCGAGTGAGGTCGTCGCGGCGATGGTGCCGGGCGCGAAGCTGGTGAAGGCCTTCAACACGCTGCAGCCGTCGGCGCTGGTGACGCAGCCGGTGTCTGGCCGGCGCGTGTTGTTCATGTCGGGTGACGACGCGGCGGCGCGGGCCACGGTGGCGCAGCTGGCGACTGAGTTCGGGCTCGCTCCCGTCGACCTCGGGCCGTTGGCCGGTGCGGCGCTGCTCACGCAGTTCCCCGGCGGGCCACTGCCGGCGCTCGAGCTCGTGAAGCTCTGAACGGTGTCGGTTCGAACCAACAGCTGAAGTGTCGAGCCGACAGCCGCGTGCCCACTGTTCCGAGCGCGCGCGGCTGGCACGGATGCTGCGAACGGTCCTCCACAACTCAACTCGTGTGGAGGAACTCATGAAACGAATTCTTGCTGCCTTCCTGCTGTGTTCCCTGTTTGCGTGCGTGGACCTCGTGCCGAGCGTCGACGCGGGCCCGACCGGCGGAGGCACAGCGCAGCCGGCGACCGGTGGCGGAACGGCGACAGGTGGAGGCACCGGCACCGGCGGTGGCACGGGCGTGCGCGATGACGTCACGCCGCCCGAGCTGCTCGACACCACGCCGCTCACGGGCTCGACGAACGTGGCGGCAGGCCAGGCGCTGCGCCTCATCTTCTCAGAGCCGATGGAGGTCACGTCGGTGCAGCTGAGCGCGACGCCCGCCGTGGTCTTCAACGGCATCACCGCCAACACCAGCGGCACGCTCTTCACCGTCGAGCACGAGCGCTTCGCCTTCGACACCGGCTACAGCATCACCGTCACCGGCACCGACCTCGCGGGCAACGCGCTGGCGCCGCAGACCATCACCTTCCGCACCGAAGCCGCGCCCGACACCACGCCGCCGACCATCGTGCGCACGTTGCCGGCGAGCAACTCGACCGGCGTCGCGGTGACGAGCCCGCTCGTGGTGACCTTCTCGGAGCCGATGGACCGCGACAGCGTGCAGCTCGCCACCACGCCGGTGACCGCCGTGGCCCCGCTGGCGTTCGCGGTGAACGACAGCGAGGTGACGCTCACGCCGCTGGCCGACCTCACGCCCAACACCAGCTACACGTTGACGGTGCGCGGCAGCGACGTGTCGGGCAACGCGCTCGCGCAGCAGACCATCACCTTCACCACCGAGGCGCCGCGCGACACCACCGCGCCTGCGCTCACGTCGTCGACGCCCTCGAGCGCGCAGACCAACGTGGCGACGAATACGCGCCTGAGCCTCACCTTCTCGGAGCCCGTCGCCGAGGCGAGCCTGGTGGTGACGCTCTCGCCTTCGGCCATCACCCTGGGCGAGCCGACGTTCTCGAGCTCGGGCCGCACGGCGACGTTCACCACGCCGTCGGCCGATTTCACCGCGTCGCGCTCGTACACGGTGACCGTCGAAGCCGACGACCTCGCGGGCAACGCGCTGCCGCCCACCAGCTTCACGTTCACGACCGCTTCGCCGCCCGACACCACGCGGCCGACGGTGGCGGCCACTTCGCCGACGCAGGGCGCGACCGACGTGCCGGCCAACTCGAACCTGGAGTTCAACTTCAGTGAGCCGATGGACGAGGTGGCGACCGAAGCCGCGTTCACCACCTCACCGGTGCTGGTCTCGCGCACCATCACGTGGAACGCGGCGCACACGCTGATGTCGGTGAACCCCGGCGTCGATCTGCCAGCGAGCACCAACGTGACGATGACCATCGGCGTGGGCGCGCGCGACCTCACGGGCAACCCCCTGGCGTCTGCGCGCACCGTGAGCTTCCGCACGGCCGCGGCGCCCGACACCACCAAGCCCACCATCGTCTCGGTCTCGCCGGCCAACGGCGCGGTGGGTGTGGCGCCGGGCGCGACCATCACGGTGACGTTCAGCGAGCCGATGCGTCAGTCGGCTGCACAGGCCGCGTTTCAGATTCTCGCGCCGTCGGGGTTCAGCGGTGGGTTGTTCTCGTGGAACAGCACCAGCACGCAGATGACCTACAACCCGCCCGACGACTTCGTGCAGGGCACGCAGGTGCAGTTCGCCATCACCACGGCAGCGGAGGACCTCGCGGGCAACACGCTGGCCGCCAACGCCACGCGCACCTTCCGCATCAAGCGCGTCGAGACGAAGAACTTCTACGCGTTCGGCACCACCGACTCGTCGACGCGTGACGCGCGCGCTGGCTACATCACCACCAACGGCAGCTGTAACTCGGCGTCGGTCACGCCCAACAGCGCGGCCATCGCCGGCGACGAATCGCAGGGGTTCATGACGTTCTCGCTCGCGCCGCTGTCGTCGTTGAGCAACGTGGTCATTCGCACGGCCGTGCTCAACGTGGAGCAGGTCGCCTGCCATTCGCTCATCGGCACCGGCGCGCCCATCGACAGCCCCATCATGGTCTCGCACGTCGATTACGGCCCGAGCCTCACGCTGGGTGACTGCAATTCGCCGACGTTGGGGAGCGGCACTTCGACGCTCACCAGCGCTGCGACGGCGGGGCGTCGAATCGAGATCGTCAGCGCCGAGGTGCGCGACGATTTCGCCAACCGCGTGGCGCGCCAGAGCCGGTCGCAGTGGCGGCTGCACACCACGCGCACTGGCCAGAACAACCTCTGCATCTTCGCCACGCAGAAGAGCGCGACCAATCACCCGTTCCTTCGCATTACGTACGAGTTCGACTGAACGGCGCACCACCCTCGCCGAGGTGACGGCGGAACATTCAGGCTTTCCGGCGGGTTCAACGGTCGACTGTTAAGGTCCGACCCCGATGTACGAGCCGTCCACACCACCTCCCGAGCCGCCGAAACCCTCGCCTGAACCGCAACCGCCGGGCGGCAATCGTGCGCTCCGACTGCTCCACGACGTGCGCGCGGCGCAGGCGCGTTCGCTGCTCACGCAGGGTGGCATCGGGGCCATCGTGGTCTTCCTCATCGCGCTGACCATCGGCGCGTGGGTGGGCTCGGTGGCTCCGCGCGCCGGTCTCGCGGTCATCATCGTCGGCGCGGTGCTGGCGTTGATCAGCCTCGTGGTCTTCGGCGTGGTGCTGCCCAGGCTGCGCGTCGGTGACGACGAGCGCACGGCGCGCACGCTGGCGGAGCTGGCGCCGGAGCTGAACCTCGACCTGCTCGCGGCGGTGGAGCTCTCGAAGGCGCTCGGGCACCGCGAAGACTTCTCACCCGACCTCGCGCGCGCGTTCCTCCGTGACGTCGACCTGCGGGCCTCGAAGGTCACGGTCGCCACGCTCATCGACCCCACGCCGGTGAAGCGCGCGGCGATGGCGCTGGTCGTCACCGTGTTCGCGGTCATCGCGCTGTTGACCTGGAAGGGCGCCACGCTGCGCGCCGGTTTCGCCGCCGCGCTCACGCCCGCCGAAGCCGAAGAACCCACGCGCCGGCAGCCCATCACCGGCGACGTGGAGCTGACCTTCACGTACCCGCCGCACACCGGCCTCGAGCCGCGCACGATTCCCTCGACCACCGGCGACATCAGCGCGCCCACCGGCACCGAGGTCACGTTCCGCACGCGGGCTGATCGCGACGTCGAGGGTGCGGCGTTGATCATGGGCGCGCAGCGCGTGCCGCTGACCGTCGAGAAGAAGCGCCAGCTGCAGGGCCGCTTCGTCATCTCCGAGAGCGGCGTGTTCCACGTCGCGTTCCTCGACGGCAAAGACCTGGTGGCCGAAGGGCCTGATCAATCCATCACCGCCGAGGCGGATCAGGCGCCGCAGGTTCGCCTCACTGCGCCGGTCGACGGGCTCGAGCTGATGCCCGAGAACCAGAGCGTCGGGCTCAAGTTCGAAGCGAGCGACGACTACGGGCTCACCGCGCTCGACCTCGTGTACACGGCCGACGGGAAAGACGAGCCGCAGCGCGTTTCACTGCGCCCCGACGACGGCCGCACCACGCGCGGCACGTACCAGTGGGACGTCACGCCGCTCTCGCTCAAGGCGGGGCAGGTGGTCACCTACTGGCTCGAAGCGACCGACAACGACGGCGTGAAGGGCAAGAAGGTCGGCAGCTCGGCGCGGCTGACGTTGCGGCTCTACAGCTCGGCGGAGCACCGGCAGGAGGCGCTCAAGAAGGCCGAGGCGCTGTGGCAGCGGCTCATCGACCACCTCGCGCTGCGCATGGAGTCACCGGACCGCGCGAGCCCCACGCCCGTCGACGCGGCGGTCGCGGCCAAGGGCAACGATGAACGCGGCACGCAGCTGGCCGGTGACTTCACGACGCTCGCCGGCGAGCTGCAGGACCAGAGAGATCCTCCGAAGGAGCTGCTCGCGGCGTTGCTCAACATCTCTGCCGAGCTGAACCGTGACGTGAACGACGTGACCGCGGTGCGCCGCACGTTCCTGCGGCTGTCGGGCCGTGAGAAGGCCGCGCCGGGCAAGAGCGCGTTCGTCGACTCGCGCGACGGCTCGTTCACCAAAGACCTCGGCAAGCGGCTCGCGGCGGCCATCGCGACCGACATCGCGCACTCCGAGAAGAACGTGCTGTACCTCGAGGCGCTGCTCGACCGAGCGCGCATGGACGCGATGCGTGAGCTGGCGCAGCAGCTGCGGCGTGACCGGCAGGAGCTCTCGCGCCTCGTCGAGGAATACAGCCGCACGAAGGACGACAAGGTGCAGCAGGCGTTGCTGGAGCAGATGAACGCGCTCAAGCAGCGCATGACCGAGCTGCAGCAGCGCATGGCGGAGCTCAGCAAGGGCATTCGCGACGACTTCATGAATCAGGAAGCCCTGCAGCAGATGCAGGAAGAGTTCGGCATGGAGGACTCGCTCTCGGAGATCGAGAAGCTGGTGAAGGAGGGCAAGGGCGAAGAGGCGCTCAAGAAGATGCAGGAGCTGGCGATGACCATCGACGACTTCCTGGAGAACCTCGAGAAGGCGCAGGACGAGTCGGATCAAGAGCAGGACCCGGAGCTCAACAAGCAGTTCCAGGAGTTCACCCAGAAGCTCGACGAGACGTTGCAGAAGCAGGAGCAGCTCGCCGACAAGACGCGCGCGCTGCGTGACAAGGCGCGCTCCCAGCAGAAGGACCGCATCGCGAAGCAGGGCGAGCAGTTGAAGAAGGAGCTCAAGGGCAAGCTCGACGAGCTCGAGAAGAGCTGGAGCGAGCTCGATGGTCAGCGCATGGGCTACCGCTTCGACGACACGCGAAAAGAAGCGCTGCAGGCGCGCGACAACGTCGAACAGGCGCTGGAGGCCAACGACTTCGACCTCGCCTCAGAGGCCGCCGATGCGATGGAAGAAGCCGCGCGCGAGATGGCGGACAACGCCGAGCAGCAGCGCCGCAACGACGAGCTGTTCCAGAACCCGGCCGACGCGCGCCGTGAATCGAAGCAGTCGGCAGACCGGCTCTCGCGTGACGCGAAGAAGTCGCAGGAGGTGGCGCAGAAGCTCCGTGACCTGTTCCCGCAGCCCGGCCAGCAGATGAGCGACGGCGACAAGCAGCAGATGAACGAGATGGCGCGGCAGCAGCGGCAGTTGCAGCAGTCGGCGCAGGACCTCGCGCAGCGCATGGAGCAGATCGGCGAGCGTGCGCCCATCTTCGATGAAGAAGCGCAGCAGCAGATGCAGCAGGCCGGGGAGCGCATGCAGGGCGCCGGTGAGCGGCTGCAGGGCAAAGACGCCAACAAGGGCTTCGGTGAACAGCAGGGCGCGATGCAGGCGCTGCGCGGTGTTCAGCAGGCGATGCAGCAGCAGGGCGGTAAGGGTGGCAAGGGCGGGTTGCCGATGCCCGCGATGTCGGGCGGCAAGCGCGGTGGTCGAGGCAATCAGAACCAGAAGGTCGAGATCCCCGACGAAGACCCCAACGCCGGCCCGCGCGAGTTCCGCAAAGACGTGATGGACGCCATGAAGCAGGGCGCTCCCGACAAATACAAAGAGCAGTCGCGCAAGTATTACGAGGAGCTCGTCAAGTGAGGCTGATCATCGTCGCGATGTTGATCAGCGCGCTGCCCGCCATCGCGCAAGACGAGCCGTCGATGCCCGAGCTGAAGGGCGAAGCGAAGGCGCGGCTGCAGAACCTCGACCAGTACCTCGAGGCGTGGGACGTGGAGGCGGCGAAGAGCGAGCTCGCCGCGCTCGAGAAGGTGGCGCCTACCGACCTCGAGCCGGTCTCGTATTACCGCGGCCGCATCGCGTTCGAAGAAGGCCGCTACGACGACGCGGTGACGCTGCTCGAGAAGGCCGGCGTGAGTGACAAGCCCGGCAGCTGGGTGCGGCTGGCGAAGGACACGCGCGACATCGTGGGCCCCATGCTCACGAAGGAGAGCGAGCACTTCATCGTTCACTACCCGAAGGGCCGCGACGAGGTGCTGGTGCCGTGGACGCTCGAGACCCTCGAGGCCGCGCGCACCGCGTTGGAGAAGGACCTGGGCTACGCGCCTCCGGGGAAGATTCGCGTGGAGATCGTCGGCTCGGCCGGTGAGCTGTCGAAGGTCTCGACACTGTCGAAGGAAGCGATTCGCACGACCGGCACCATCGCCATCTGCAAGTTCAACAAGCTGATGGTCACCACGCCGCGCTCGGTGCTGCAGGGCTACGACTGGCGCGACACGCTGGCGCACGAGTTCGTGCACCTGGTGGTCAGCAAGAAGAGCAACAACACCGTGCCCATCTGGATGCACGAGGGCCTCGCCAAGTACCTCGAGTCGCGGTGGCGCGGGCCTCCGGGTGGCGCGATGACGCCGTCGTCGCTGGCGTTGCTCGGCAAGCGCGTGCGCAGCAACGAGCTGGTGCCCTTCGAGAAGATGCACCCCTCGATGGCGCTGCTGCCGACCGCGGAAGACGCGGCCACTGCGTTCTCGGAAGTGTTCTTCGCCATCAAGCTCATCGACACCGAAGGCGGCCCGAAGTCGCTGGAGCGCATGCTCGAGGCGATGTCGAAGGGCACCAGCGAGAAGCTGGCCGTCGAGCAGGTGATGAAGAAGAAGTGGCCCGAGTTCGAGCGCGCGTGGATGGCGTACTTGAAGAAGCAGCCGTTCCCGAAGGACCTGATTCCCCCCACGTCGCACGAGCGCAAGCAGCTGACCGACGGCAAGCAGGACCAGAAGTCGAAGGGCCGCGAGGTGTCGTTCGGTGACTTCAAGGAAGTGAAGGAAGTCGACGCACGGCGCGACGCGCACCTGGGTGAGTTGTTCCGCGAGCGCAACCACATGGCGTCAGCCGCCGAGGTCTACGGCCGCGCGTACAAGGTGGTCGGCGACAAGTACGAGTCGGTGTCGAACAAGTACGCGCTGACGCTGCTCGAGTTGAAGAAGTACGACGAGGCCGCGAACGTGCTCGAGAAGAGCCTGGTGATGCACCCGGGTTCGGTGTCGACCAACGTGCACCTCGGCCGCATCTACCTGCGCGGGAAGAAGTGGAGCGAAGCGAAGGGCGCGTATCTGGAAGCGCTCAACGTGAACCCGTTCGACCCCGAGGTGATGATGGGGTTGCTGGCGTCGGCCGAGGCCTTGAAAGACGACGCGCTCCGCACGCGGGCGCTCGACGCCGCGAAGCTGCTGCTCGACGAGAAGGACGAGCGGGCGATTCTCGAGGTCGCACGCGAGTTCTCGCGGAACAAAGACCTCTCGTTCGTCGACTTCGGCGGGCCCGATTTCGACGGCGGCCGCTGAAGCCCGCGCAACGCCGCGCATCTGACGACTTCCCGAGGCCAGACAATGGTTTGCACGACCGTCATCGACCTCGGGTCTGACGGTGCATGAACCCGCCTCCGATTCCGCTCGAGCCTGGTGAAACCGTCGTTCTCTCCGGCGCGCGTGGCTGGCATTTCTGGTTGTGGACCGGGGTGTTCGTGCCGATGTTGTGCGCGCTGCTCCCGCTCGCGGTGATTCCGTTCTCATCTCTGGCCGGTACTGGCTCACGCAGCGACGGTGATCTTCAAGTCACCGCTCGGTCAACCGAAGAGCCTGCGGCTCGCCGACATCACCGGCATCGAACTCACCTCGCCGCGCGCGACCCTCACCGTCACCACCGGCAGGGAAACCATCACCATCCGTTTCGCGCAGCACTTCGCGCGGCTGGTCGGCGCCATTCAGCTCATGAACGAGCTCCCCGTGCCCGAGCAGGGCGGAGCGCCGCAGGTGAAGTTCGTCACCAGCGCCGCGACGGCGAAGTTCCCCGGCGGCTGGCAGCAGGGCTACGCGGTGAACTTCAACCGCAGCGTGGTGTTCCTGCCCAACGAGCGCGCGCGCAACACCGCCGCCGAAGCCGGGAAGCTCGCAGGTCAGCTCGCCCTCGCGCTGGTCGGGGTGCACGTGCACCGCAATCAGGTGCAGCTGCCGTTCGACCTCTGGCTCTCGTTGTGGAGTCACCTGTCGACCGACGAGTTCGACGCGCTGCTGCGCAGCACGGCTGAAGCGCGTGGTGGCCGCGTGATTGCGCTCGAGCAGCTCGAGGTCGTCTCGCCGCAGAAGTTCCCGACCGGCGAGTGGACGGTGAGCTCGAAGGCGGCGCTCTTCAGCTGACCCTCGGATTTCGCGAGGTGAAATGCGACTTCGGGAAATGCGCCGTGTCTGGGGCGCATGAAACGAATCGCAGCCCTGGTCGTGTCGTTGTTCGCGGTGAGCGCGTTTGCCGAGAGCAACCGCTTCAACCTTCACATCAACCCCGGCGTGCTCATCAGCAACGCGGGTGTCGGGCCTGAAATCGACCTCGGCGTCGACTGGCAGTTCGTGCGCGGCGTCGCGGTCGACGTTCGCGTCGGCACGGCGTTCCCCATCAACGACTTCGGCGTGAACCTCATGTTCAACCCCGCGGCCGGCATGCGCTTCCGGTTGCTCGACGACGTTCAGGGCTACGCGAATCAACCGGGCGGAAATCTCGCGGGCAACCTGTCCATCGCGCCGCACGTCGGCGCGCTCATCGGCAGCGTCGGCGCGGGCTTCAGCATCGACGTCGAAGCCGCGTACGTGTTCTCGGTCTCCAGGCCGTTGCAGCTGGGGCCGTACGTGCGGCCGCTGATGGGGTTCGGCACGTTCGGCGTCATCGGCGGTGTGTCTGTTGGCCTCGCGTTGCACATCGGCCTCGGGCCTGAGCTCGGTCACGACCGTGATGCTGACGGTGTCGGTGACGAACGCGACAAGTGCCCCGACACGCCGGCTGGCAGTGAAGTCGACGCGCGGGGTTGCACCATCATTCCGAAGGCGATGGTGCTCGACGGCATCACGTTCAAGTTGAACAGCGCGGAGATCGAACCTGATTCAGAGCGCACCCTGCAGCGCGCGCTGCTCGGCCTGCGCGACAACCCCGAAGCGCAGGTGGAGATCGGCGGACATACCGACGACACCGGCACCGTCGAGCGCAACGAGACGCTGTCCCGCGAGCGCGCGCAGGCGGTGAAGCAGTGGCTGGTGTCGCACGGCATCGACGCGGGTCGACTCACCGCGAAGGGCTACGGAGCGACGAAGCCGAAGGTGAAGAACACCGACGAGGCGTCGCGCACCATCAATCGCCGCATCGAGTTCAACCGGCTCGATCAGTGATGCGTCGGGGTGGTGTGTGCGTGCCCACACCGCCCCACTGAACGGCCGTCCATTCATTTATCTATGCGGGCCTCGTCAGCGGCCCACTCTTCTGACGCCCTTCACGTTCTCCTCACTGACGTGAACTTGTCCCTGCGCCGTGTCGATGCGGGAGCGACATTCACAGCGTCAGTGCACTCGGGCTGATCAACGGGACGCCTTATGTCGGCCGCAGCAACTCGACGTCGAACGGAACCAGCGCGGCGTCGATGAAGAGGTGCGAGCCACCGGCCACGTCGCTCCTCACCGTTGCGGCGCGAACGACACGTTGATCAACGCCAACACCGCGACGCTCGGCCGGAGCGAAGTGATGCTGCGTTCGCGCGACCCGGCTTCGACGCGCACGTCGGTCTGATGCACCTCACCAGTTAGGCGCGCTGCGGTTGTTTCCGTGACCTCTCGCCGGTCGCTCGAGAAATGACCGAGCGTTGCGCTCATGAGACACCTCCAGGCAACGCGTCGAAGTCGGCGTCGCGTGCTGCGCGCGCTCGAGTCCACAGCTCGCCGTTGAGTGAACACGGCCTTCAGCACCTGCGCCCATCACGCGGCTCCGCAGCACGTGCCGGAACCATGGACCGCGACGAGACGTTGACCCGCGAGCATTTCCAGCAGTGATCAGCCGCCGCACGTCACCACCCCGACACATCCAGCGGTCACACCTGAGCCCGCGCTCCATTCTGTCTGTGACATTTGCTGTCTGTGACATTTGCAAACCGCGAATGAACCGCGCGGTCACCGTCGGTGAAAATCCGGAAGCCTTCGACGCGTTTTCGCAGCGCCCCTCACCACCTCGAGACGCCATGGTCATCTCCACCAGGAGGTCCTTCGATTCGGGGCCCCGCACCTCATCGCCCGCCACCCGCGCGCCGGCACCTGCGCAGCCGCAGAAGCCGTCATCACCGCTCCCCGCCTCGAAGCGCTTCGACGAAATGTCGACGGGTAAGGGTGGTGCGCTTCGTCGCGCCATCGGCACGAAGCTCGGAGGTACTCCGGCCGCGCCCCGTCAGGTCACCGCCAGTTCGCTGCTCACCGAGAGCATCGGTGACGGCCGCGCCAATTGCCTCGAGCGCGCCTACGCCGCCGCAGGCACCACGGACCGGGTGACGTTGCTGCAAGACCGGCTCGATGCGGTCGGGCACGCGGTCATCGAAGGGCGAGACGGCAAGGTGCGCGACCCGGTGACAGGGCGGTCGTTCGCGTCGATGGACGCCTACCTCGTCGCCAACCCGCGCTACGCGCTGCGGCCCGAAGCACAGGCGCGCGGCATTCCCCGCTCGTCGCTGGAGCGCATCTTCTCGACTGCGCCCGGTTCGCCCGCGCGCCACGCTGCGATTGCGTCGTCAGGGCTCGCTTCGGTCGGCACCGTGCGCGTCGCCGATGTCGACCCCACGGCCGTCACGCGCGCCACGGGGGAGATCACGGGCGCCACCTCAGCGTACGATGCAGCGCGCAGCGCGGTGCAGGCGGCTGATCAGCGAATGGCCGAGGAGCTCGCGCTGCTGGGCCCGTCGCTCACCGAAGACGAGCGGAACGACTTCATCGCCGCGTTCAGAGCCGACCCGCGCTACGCCGACGTCTATGCGAACGAGGCCGCGGCGGCCGCGCACCTCGAGTCGGTGCTCGAGCAGCATCGCGACACCATCGAGGCGTACTGCGACTCCACGGCGTACGCGCACTCGCGCCCCGAGACCGATGGGCAGCTACCCGGAGCAGGCGGAGCTCTTCACCGCGCCACCACCCGCGGGCCTCGGCATGAGTCACGCGGACGCGGCCGCCTTCGCCACCGACCACACCCAGCTCTTCCTCGGCCTGGGCCCCGAAGCGCTGGCGTTCGCGGGGTCGCGAGCGAACGACTTCGTTCACGCGCTCATTCATGGTGCGCCCAGTCTGGGCTCCGAGGGCATGCGCCAGTTGATGCGGATCATCGGGAACAAGCCCGCCGGGTGAGCTGGCAGACGTACCTGCAGCAACAGCGCGAAGCGAACATGTACCAGGGCAATCCGCTGGGGTACGCGCTGTCTACGGCGGCTCAGTACGCACCGGCGAACTGACGGCTCGTCCGTCGCCGCACGCGGCTCGTCGGGCGGGTCTGCGCTCTCGTCCGAGACTGCGTTCCTCCAGGGGAACGAGGTGCTTATTCACTCGCCGTGAAGACGCTCTTCGTCAGCCTGTTGCTGCTCGGCGGAACCGCGGTCGCGGAAGAGCACCTGACGCTCGCTGATGCGCTCAAGATGGCGCGGGACAACCACCCGACGCTGCAGAACGCCGAAGCGACGCTCGAGGTGATGAAGGCCCGCCAGTGGCAGGCCATGGGCCCGCTGCTCCCGCAGATCAACGCCACGGCGCAGTACCTGCGCGCGCAGGGCACGTACTCGCGCGTGAGCGGCGGTGGCGCGGGCGCTCCGGCGACCGCGGTGCCCTCGAACCTCTTCAGCTTCGGGCTCAGCGGCTCGCAGCTGCTGTGGGACTTCGGGGTCATCGAGCGCTTCCGCGCGGCCGGCTACGTGAAAGAGGCGCAGGAGGCGACGGTGCGCGCCACCGAGCTGCAGATCTCCCTCGGCGTTCGGCGCGCGTACTTCGCGGCCTCGGCGCAGCTCACGTTGATGAAGGTGTACGAGCAGATCATCGACAACGCCGCCATTCACGTGCGCGAAATCGAAGGGCTGGCGTCGGCCTCGCAGCGCACCGCCATCGACGTGGCCCAGGCGAAGACGCAGGTGGCGAACGCGAGGCTCAACTTCATCAACGCGCGCAACGCGTACCAGGTGGCGCTCGCGAACCTCAACGCCGCCATCGGCGCGCGCGAGACGCATCAATGGGTCATCGACGAACTGCAGCTCGGGCCCATCGAGGGAGAAGAAGACTCGCTCGACAACCTCGTGAAGCGGGCCGTGGAGTCGCGGCCGGAAATCGTGAGCCTCCGCCGCACCGAGCAGGCGTGGGCTGCGCAGTCACTCGCGGCGGTCGGTGGCTACATGCCGACGCTCTCGCTCACCGGCGCCATCTCGGAGGCAGGGCAGAACATCGAAGCGCTGGGCTTCAACTGGAGCTTCGGGGTGCTGCTCAACTGGAACCTGGTGAACGGCGGCGTGACCACCGGCCTCTTCCGCGAAGCGCTGCACCAGAAAGAAGCGACGCAGGCGCTGCTCGACGTGCAGTTGCTGCAGGTGCGCGTCGACGTGGAGACCGCGCAGGCCACCATTCGCAACCAGGCCGCCGCGGTGGAGGCAGCGCAGGTCGCGGTCGACGCTGCGACGGCGCAGCTCAAGCTGGCCGAAGCGCAGCTCAAGGTGGGGCTCGGTACGACCATCGTGCTCTCCGATGCGCAGCTGCAGTTCACCAACGCGAACAGCCTGCTGGTGCAGGCGCAATTCAACCTCTCGACCGCCCGCGCGCAGTTGTTGGCCGCGCTGGGAGTTCCGAATGACCAGTGAAGTGAAGCCCCGTTCGTCCCGACGGTGGTTGGCGGGTGTGGTGGTGCTGCTCGCGGTCATCGCGGGCGTCATCTTCTTCGTGAGTCGTCAGGGCAGACCGGCGGGCAAGGCCGGTGGCAAGGGCGGCGCGATGCCCGAGCGCAAGGTGCCGGTGCTCGTCGAGACCGTGCAGCGCAGAGACGTGCCCATCGTGCTCGAAGGCCTCGGCACGGTGACGCCGCTGGCGACCGTGCAGGTGCGCAGCCAGGTGAGCGGCCGCCTGATGAAGCTGTCGTTCGAGGAAGGGCAGCCGGTGAAGAAGGACCAGGTGCTCGCCGAGCTCGACCTGCGCCCGTTCAAGATCGCCGTGCAGCAGGCCGAGGCCACGCTCAAGCGCGACGCGGCGTCGTTGCGGAACGCGCGGCTGCTGCTCGAGCGGAACCTGCAGTTGAAGGAGCAGCAGCTGGTGCCCCAACAGACGGTCGATGATCAGCAGACGCTGGTGGACCAATGGCTCGGCACCACCGGCATCGACGAAGCGGCGGTGGCCGCAGCCAGGTTGAACCTCGAGTTCGCGCACGTCATCTCGCCGGTCGACGGCATCGCGGGCATTCGGCAGATCGACGTCGGCAACCTCGTCACCCCGCAAGACCCGCTGGGCATCGTGACGGTGACGCAGCTCGACCCGATCTCCGTGGTGTTCACCGTGCCGCAAGACGAGCTGGAGCGGTTGCACGCCGCGATGGGCGGCAAGGCGCCGCAGGTCGAGGCGTGGTCTCGCGACGGCGCGAAGCTGGTGTCGACCGGTGAGCTCACCGTCATCGACAACCAGGTGAACGCGACCACCGGCACCCTGCGGCTGCGCGCGATGTTCGACAACGCCAACCGCACGTTGTGGCCCAACCAGTTCGTGAAGGCGCGGCTCACCGTCGAAGAAAAGAAGGACGCCCTGGTGGTGCCCGCCGCCGCGATTCAGCGCGGGCCCGACGGCGCGTTCGTGTACCTCGCGAAAGACGACAACACCGCCGAGCTGCGCAAGGTGGAGGTCGACCTCATCACCGGCCAGACCGCGCTCATGAAGTCGGGGCTCGAAGAAGGTGACCGCGTCATCACCGACGGTCAGGCGCAGTTGAAGCCGGGTGCGAGCATCGAAGTGCGGCAGGGGAGAGGAATCGCGGGTGCGCAATGAGCATCAGCGACCCGTTCATTCAGCGGCCGATCGCCACCACGCTGCTGACCATCGGCCTCGTCATCGCGGGCGTCGTCGCGTTTCGTGAGCTGCCCGTCGCGGCGCTGCCGCAGGTCGACTACCCCACCATCGTGGTGTCGACGCAGTTGCCGGGCGCGAGCGCCGAGACGATGGCCAGCTCGGTCACCACGCCGCTCGAGCGGCAGTTCGGCCAGGTGCCGTCGATGGCGCAGATGACGTCGGTCTCGAGCCAGGGCAGCTCGCAGATCACCCTGCAGTTCGAGTTGGACCGCAGCATCGACTCGGCCGAGCAGGACGTGCAGGCCGCCATCAACGCGGCGACCAGCGTGTTGCCCGCCACGCTCCCCGCGCCGCCGACGTACAGCAAGTCGAACCCCGCCGACGCGCCGATTCTCACCATCGCGCTGTCGTCTGATTCGTTGTCGTTGCCCGAGGTGAACGACCAGGCCGACAGCGTGCTCGCGCAGAAGATCTCACAGGTGCCCGGCGTGGGCCTCGTGACCCTGAACGGCGCGCAGAAGCCCGCGGTGCGAATTCAGGTCGACCCCTCGTCGCTCGCCGGCACCAACCTCACGCTCGAAGACGTGCGCACGGCCATCGTGGCGGCGAACGTGAACCAGCCCAAGGGCACCATCGACGGGCCACGGCAGGCGTACACGCTGGCGGCCGACGATCAGCTCACGAGCGCCGCGCAGTTCAAGCCGCTGGTGCTCGCGTGGCGCAACGGCTCGCCCATTCGCCTGCAGGACGTGGCGGCGGTGAAAGACGGCGTCGAGAACGACGCCCTCGCCGGTTGGGCCAACGAGAAGCGCGCCATCATTCTCAACGTTCAGCGGCAGCCGGGCGCCAACGTCATCGAGGTCGCCGACCGCGTGAAGGCCTTGTTGCCGCAGCTCGAAGCGTCGCTGCCGCAGGGCCTGCAGGTGCACGTGTTGTCAGACCGCACCGAGACGGTTCGCGCGTCGGTCGAAGACGTGGAGTTCACGCTCGCGCTCACCATCGGCCTGGTGGTGCTCGTCATCTACGCGTTCCTGCGAAATTGGCGCGCGACGCTGATTCCCAGCATCACGGTGCCGCTCTCGCTCGTGGGCACGTTCGGGTTGATGTACCTGTTCGGCTTTTCGCTCAACAACCTGTCGCTGATGGCGCTGACCATCTCGACCGGCTTCGTGGTCGACGACGCCATCGTGATGCTCGAGAACATCGCGCGCTACGTCGAAGAAGGTGAGGCGCCACTGGCCGCCGCGAAGAAGGGCGCCAGGCAGATCGGCTTCACCATCGTGTCGCTCACGGTGTCGCTCATCGCCGTGCTGATTCCGCTGTTGTTCATGGGCGGGCTCATCGGCCGCCTGTTCCGCGAGTTCGCCCTCACCTTGAGCGCGGCGATCGCGGTGTCGGCGGTGTTGTCGCTGACGCTCACGCCGACCATGGCGGCGCACCTGCTCAAGCCCGAGCCGCCGCCCGAGCAACGCGGCACCTTCTACAAGTGGTCCGAAGCGGCCTTCGAGTGGATGCTCGCCTGGTACAAGCGCGGGCTGGTCGTCGTCTTCAGGCACCAGACGCTGACGTTGCTGGTCACCGTGGCCACCATCGCGCTCACGGTGGTCCTCACCATCGTCATCCCCAAGGGCTTCTTTCCCATTCAGGACACGGGGTCGATCATCGGCGTGACCGAGGGCCCGAATGACGCGTCGTTCGCGCGCATGGTCGAGCTGCAGGAGCAGGTCATCGACGTCGTCCGCAAGGACCCCGGCGTCGCCGACGTCGCGGCGTTCATCGGCGCTGACGGCACCAACCCCACCACCAACTCCGGGCGCTTGAACATCACGCTCAAGCCGCGCGGCGACCGCGACGACGACGCCGAGGCCATCATCACCCGGCTCAACGAGCGCCTGGGTCACGTCACCGGCATCAGCGTGTTCCTGCAGGCCGCGCAGGACCTGCAGTTGGACAACCGGCTCTCGCGCACGCAGTTTCAGTACACGCTCGAGTCGGCCGACGGCGACGAGCTGGAGCGCACGGCGCCGGCGTTGCTGGAGCGAATGGCGCAATTGCCCGAGCTGCGCGACGTCACCAGCGACGCGCAACAACGTGGGCCGGTGACGCGCCTGATGATCGACCGCGACACCGCGGCGCGCCTGGGCATCGCCACCCGCGTCATCGACGACACGCTGTACGACGCGTTCGGCCAGCGGCAGATCTCCACCATCTTCACGCAGCTCAACCTGTACCGCGTGATTCTCGAGGTGACGCCCTCGTACGCGGGCGACGCCGATTCGCTCAGCTCGCTGTTCGTGAAGTCTGCCGACGGCACGCCCATCGCGCTGTCGCAGATCGTCCGCATCGAGCACGACGACGCGCCGCTGGTGCTCTCGCACCAGGGTCAGTTCCGCAGCATCACCATCTCGTTCAACGTGGCGCCGGGCACGTCACTGGGTCAGGCCGTCGACGCCATCGAACGCGTGCGCGAACAGCTCGACATGCCGCCGTCGGTGCACTCCACGATGCAGGGCGCGGCGAAGGCCTTCCGCGATTCACTGGCCAGCGAGCCGCTGTTGATCCTCGCGGCGTTGATCACCGTCTACATCGTGCTCGGCGTGCTCTACGAGAGCTTCATTCACCCCATCACCATTCTGTCGACGCTGCCGTCTGCCGGCGTGGGCGCGTACCTGGCGCTCATCGTGTGCGGCGCCGATTTTTCGGTCATCGCGCTCATCGGCATCGTGCTGCTCATCGGCATCGTGAAGAAGAACGCCATCATGATGATCGACTTCGCGCTCGAAGCCGAACGCGACCATGGCAAGTCGCCGGAGGAGTCGATCTTCGAGGCATGTCTGCTGCGCTTCCGCCCCATCATGATGACCACCATGGCGGCGCTGCTCGGCGGCGTGCCGTTGGCGTTCGGTTCGGGGACCGGTTCTGAGCTTCGCCGGCCGCTCGGCATCACCATCGTGGGTGGGCTGCTCGTGTCGCAGGTGCTGACGCTCTACACGACGCCCATCATCTACCTGTTCATGGACCGTCTCTCGCAGCGGCTGGGCACGAAGAAGACGACGCCTTCGCGCGCGCAGGAGGCGTTGTCATGAGCGGCTCGGAACCCGCCGGCGTCTCATCGGCGGGCGTGAGGAGCCGGAGCGCAGCGGAGGGTCCGCCGCGAGACGCGACAGGGAGAAGCAGCGGGATCTCCGAGCCCTTCATCAAGCGGCCCATCGCGACCACGTTGCTCGCGGTGGCGGTGCTGCTCGCGGGCGGGGTCGGCTACTTCGTGTTGCCCGTCGCGCCGTTGCCGCGCTTCGACATGCCGACCATCAACGTGAGCGCGAACCTCCCCGGCGCGTCTCCAGAGACGATGGCCTCGGCGGTGGCGACGCCGCTCGAGCGGCGCTTCGGCCGCATCGCCGGTCTCTCGGAGATGACGTCGCAGAGCTCGCTGGGCACGACGAGCATCACGCTGCAGTTCAACCTGGATCGCGACGTCGATTCAGCTGCGCGCGACGTGCAGGCCGCCATCAACGCTGCGTCTGCGGAGCTGCCGACCAACCTCCCGTTTCGCCCGAACTATCGGAAGGTGAACCCCGCCGACGCGCCGATTCTCATCTTGTCGATGACGTCGGACACCATCGCCCTGCCGCAGTTGTTCGACCAGGCGAACACCTACCTCGCGCAGAAGATCGCCCAGGTCGAAGGCGTCGGTCAGGTGTTCGTCGGTGGTGGTCAGCAACCAGCGGTGCGCATTCAGGCTGATCCATACGCGCTCGCGAGCGCGGGGCTCACGCTCGAAGACATTCGCACCACGGTCGGGGCGGCCACCGCGAACCTCCCGAAGGGCACGTTCGAAGCCGGGTCGCGGCAGTCGGCGGTGGTGGCGAATGATCAGCTCTTCGGCGCCGAGGCGTGGAAGCCCATCGTGCTCACCGCGAAGGACGGCACCATCGTTCGGCTCACCGACGTCGCGAAGGTGTTCGACGACGTCGAGAACGGCCGCGCCGCCGCGTGGACGAACGGTAAGCGCTCGGTGCAGTTGATGATCCGCCGGCAGCCGGGCGCCAACATCATCGAGACCATCGAGCGCATCAAAGCGCTGCTGCCGGAGTTCGCCCAGTCGCTGTCGCCCGCGGTGAACCTCGAGGTGTCGCTCGACAAGAGCCAGACGATTCGCGCCTCGGTGGAAGACGTGGAGTTCACGCTGGTGCTCTCGGTGGTGCTGGTCGTCGCCGTGGTGTTCGTGTTCCTGCGCTCGCTGCGCGCCACGGCGATTCCTTCGGTCGCGGTGCCGCTGTCGTTGATGGGCACGTTCGGGGTGATGGCGCTGCTCGACTTCTCGCTCAACAACCTGTCGCTGATGGCGCTCACCATCTCGACCGGCTTCGTGGTCGACGACGCCATCGTGGTGACCGAGAACATCGCGCGCTTCATCGAAGCCGGTGAAGACCCTCGCAAGGCGGCGCTGAAGGGCGCGAAGCAGATCGGCTTCACCATCATCAGCATCACGGTGTCGCTGCTCGCGGTGTTCATTCCGTTGCTGCTCATGGGCGGCATCGTCGGCCGCCTGTTCCGCGAGTTCGCCATCACCCTGGCCGTCGCCATCTCGGTGTCGGCGCTGGTGTCGCTCACGCTCACGCCCATGATGTGCGCGCAGTTGCTCAAGCACGGGCACGGCAGCGGCACCTTCGTGGGCCGCTGGCTCGAGCGCGGCTTCGACGCCATCGTTCGTGGCTACGAGCACGGCCTCAAGTGGGTGCTCGACCACACGGCGCTGATGCTGGGGGTGACGTTCGCGACCATGGGCCTCGCGGTGTTCCTCTTCATTCAGATTCCCAAGGGCCTCTTTCCGCAGCAGGACACGGGGCAGCTGCAGGGCATGACCGAAGGGCCGCAAGACACGTCGTTCGCGTCGATGAAGGAGCGCGTGGAGCGCGTCATCGAGGTACTCAAGGACGAGCCCACGTTCAGCCACCTGGTGGTGTTCATGGGCGGGGGGCCCGGTGGCGGCGGCAATACGAGCGGCTTCTTCGTGGCGTTGAAGCCGCGCCCCGACGAGCGCACCGAGACCGCTGATCAGATCATCAATCGCCTGCGGCCGAAGCTCGCGAAGATTCAGGGCGCGAACGTGTTCCTGCAGGCCGCGCAGGACCTCCGCGTCGGCGGCCGTTCAGCGCGCACGCAGTACCAGTACACGTTGCAGACCCCGAGCCTCGAAGACCTGCGGGAGTGGGCGCCGAAGCTCCAGGAGGCGATGAAGAAGCTGCCGGAGCTGAAGGACGTGAACTCCGACGCGCAGAGTTCGGGCTTGCAGCTGTCGTTCTTGATGGATCGCGACACCGCCTCGCGGCTCGGAGTGACGCCCGCGGCCATCGACAACACGCTCTATGACGCCTTCGGGCAGCGGCAGATCGCGGTGACCTACGCCGACCGCAATCAGTACCGCGTGGTGCTCGAGGTGCCGCCCGAGCTCCAGCAGGGGCCTGAAGGCATCAAGGCGCTGTTCGTGCGCGCGGCCGACGGTGGCCTGGTGCCGTTGACGCAGCTGGGCCGCATCGAGCCGGGGTCATTGCCGCTGAGCATCAATCACCAGGGGCAGTTTCCGGCGACGACGTTGAGCTTCAACCTCGCTCCGAACGTGGCGCTGGGTGACGCGGTGAAGGCGATTCGCGCGGCGGAGCTGAGCATCGGCATGCCGGCGTCGATTCGTGCGGGCTTCATGGGCACGGCGCAGGCGTTCAATGACTCGCTCGCGTCGCAGCCGCTGCTGATCATGATGGCGCTGGTGGTCGTCTACATCGTGCTCGGCGTGCTCTACGAGAGCTTCATTCACCCCATCACCATTCTGTCGACGCTGCCGTCAGCGGGCGTCGGGGCGTTGATCGCGCTGCAGCTCGCGAACATCGAGCTCACCATCGTGGCGATGGTCGGGCTCATCCTGCTCATCGGCATCGTGAAGAAGAACGCCATCATGATGATCGACTTCGCGATCGAGGCCGAGCGTGACGAGGGCCTGAGCGCGCGTGACGCCATCTACAAGGCGTCGGTGCTGCGCTTCAGGCCGATTCTGATGACGACCATGGCGGCGCTGCTGGGGGCGCTGCCGCTGGCGTTCGGCTCGGGGCTCGGCTCGGAGTTGAGGAAGCCGCTCGGTGTGGCCATCGTCGGCGGGCTGCTGGTCAGCCAGCTGCTGACGATGTTCACCACGCCGGTCGTGTACCTGGCGTTGGACCGGTTCGATTCGAAGAAGAGAAATCGGAACGTCGCGGCGCGCGAACCGACTGCGGCCTGAATGGGAGCCGGGCTGATGGGTCTCGACGTTGCTCGTCGCAGACAGGCGCGCGGCACGACGCGAAGTGAACACAACTCGTTCTGGTCGTAGAAATTTGCCGGTTTCGCTCAACAAACGACCACAAGTTCGTGCGGCTCCGACGCCGCCGTACGGTGCGGAGTTGCGCCGACTGTGCTGCGAGGTCGCGGGGCACGCCACGCGACGTGCAGTGCGCCGCCACCGATGTCACCGCTCCCATTCAGGCGATGTACGCGCGGTCACCCACGCACGTCCTGAACGCCTGTCTGTACCGTATTACTGCGGGCTCGCCGCCAGCCTGAGCACCGCCGCGTAGCCGTCGGCGTACGTCGCTTCTCCGTACACACCGCGCTCGCGCAGCAGCGCATGCAGCGCCGGCAACTTGTAGTGCGGCACCTTCGGCAGCAGGTGGTGCTCGAGGTGGAAGTTCACGTGATGCGGCGCGACCGTGAGCCGCGCGAGCACGTTGGCCTTCGTGGTGCGCGTGTTGCGCAGCGGGTCCGTCCCCGTCTCGACCACCGCGTGTTCCGCGATCGAACGAATGCGCACGAACACGCTGAACGTGGTCGCCCACGCGAGAATCCACACCGCGTACAGCCACGCGTTTCCAGTCAGCGCGAGCAGCGCGAACAGCACCCCATTCGTGATCAGCACCGGCCCGAAGTTCTTGATCAACGACTTCGTCATCGTGCCTGCAGACGGGCGCGGCTTCACCACCACCGCACCCATCGACGCGGTGTACGTGAGCACGCCAGCGTCCATCAGCACGAGCGCGACCACGCGGCGCAGGTAGGCGAGGCCGGAAACATCCCTCAGGAACTTGCGCACCAGGCTCGCGCGCGACGTGGGGAATGGCGCGGCCAGGCAGAGATCCGGATCATCTTCGAGCGACGTGCGCGCGTGATGCTTGATGTGGTGACCGCGGTAGTCGCCGAGCCGCTGCCACACCGGCGCCGCGCACAGCCACTGCCCGACGACCTCGTTCAACTTCTGCGTCGCGAACAACGACTGGTGCGCGCACTCGTGCATGAGGATCGCGAGCGCGAGCTGACGGCCGCCGAGCAGCACCAGCGAGACGACCCACGCGAGCGGGCTGCGCGGGAAGTGCGCCAGCAGCGCGAAGGCGAACGCGATGGTGCCCCAGGTCACCAGCACCGACAGCGCGCCGCGCAGGTCGCTCGCGGTCGTGAACTGACGAATCTCTTCCGCCGACAGCCACGTCGTCGCGTTGCGTCTCATCGCTCCAGCTCCTCCAACAGGCCGGCCCACACCGCGTAGGCCCGCTCGTCCAACTGCTCCATCGCGCGCGCGAGCGCCTTGCGCGGAGCCGGGTCTGCCATCGACGGCGGCAACAGTGGATCTCTCGCCAGAAACCGCAGCACCTCGTCACCGAGCCAGAAGCTCTGCGCGGCGACCTTCGGCAAGGGCTTCTCGTCCATCGACGCCATGAACTTCTCGACGCGCTCCACCAGCGCACCGGCGCGCGCCGCGTCGACGGCCACCTTCCACGCCTTCTCGAGCTGCTTGACCTGCGCAGTGTCCAACGTGAGGCCCACCACGTCGGCGGCCTCGTCGAGCCCCAACCGCGCCAGGTGCGAGGCCACCGCCACCCGCCCGCCCTCGAGGTTGTCCGGCCGCGCCCACACGCCGTGGCGAAACACACGAAAGCCCGACAACTCGAGCGCGTTCTCGCGACGTGAGACGAGCGCCGCGTTCTTCCTCGGGAGGTCCGCGGTCAGCACGCCGAGGAACGCGCCGTTCCACGCCACGCGCGCCGCGAAGCCGGTTCGATACGTGCGCACGTGCGCCACCGCTCGCAGCCGCTCCTCCGACAGCGCGTAGCGGCCACGCCCCTCCATCACCAGCTCGCCCGACGACGTCAGCCGCGAGAGCGCCACCCGCATCGCGTTGCCCGACACGCCGAGAATCTCGGCCGCGCCGACCAGCACCGGCGCCGACAACGCACGCCCACGCGACGCGCCGAGCACCGACAAGGCGACCACCTGGGCCGAAGCAGCCATCGCCGGAAGATATTTCAGGTGGCGGAGCGAAAGTCAAAACACAGGTAATATTCAGACCGCCCGCGCGTGGCCGACTATGGTCCGCGCCCTCATGGCGGCACCCACGGAAGCCGAAGCGCTGGAACTCGAGAAGAAGTGGCTCGCAGAGCTGTACGACGCGAACTCGCCGCAGCTCACGGTGCGAGCGGTCATCACCGGAATGGTCCTGGGCGCAGTGATGTGCCTGGCGAACCTCTACATCGTGCTCAAGACCGGTTGGTCCGTCGGCGTGACGCTCACGGCGTGCATCATGGCGTGGGCGCTCTTTTCGCTGGTCGGCAAGTCGCTGGGCCCGAAGCACCAGATGGGCATTCTCGAGAACAACGCGATGGGCAGCGTGGCGTCGGCTGCGGGCTACATGACGGGCGGCGGCAACATGGCCGCGTTGCCTGCGTTGATCATGCTCACCGGTCAGCGGCCTTCACCCATCATCCTGATGGCGTGGTTCGCGTGCATCGCCGGCCTCGGGGTGTTCGCCGCGATTCCCATCAAGCGCCAGTTGATCAACCGTGAGCAGCTCACGTTCCCCACCGGCACGGCGACCGCGGAGACCTTGAAGGCGCTCTATGCGCACGGCGAGGAGGGCAAGAAGCAGGCGCGCTACCTCGGTCTCGCGGGGCTCGCGGCGGCGGTGCTCGGCTTTCTCCGTGAAGCGAAGCTGCGCGGCGAGAAGTCGTTCAGCTTGCCCAGCCAGGTGTCGCTGCCGGTGAAGTTCCACGGCAAGGACCTGCTCGAGTGGACCATCGGTCTCGAGCTCTCGGTGCTGATGTTCGGCGCGGGCGCGCTCATGTCGTGGCGCACCGGCTGGTCGTTGTTGCTCGGGTCGTTCATCACCTTCGGCATCGTCGCGCCTCCACTCGTGGCTGACGGGGTGATTCCTGAAGTGGGCTTCAAGGCCATCGCCGGCTGGACGGTGTGGATGGGCGCGGCCGTGCTGGTGTCGTCGGGCCTCACCTCGTTCGCGTTTCAGTGGCGCAGCGTGCTCAAGAGCGTCGAGTCGCTGACGTCGCTGTTCAAGAAGGCGAAGCCGGCTGATCAGGACCCTCTCGCCGACATCGAAGCGCCACAGTCGTGGTTCCCGATGGGCTTCCTGATTCTCGGGCCGCCGACGGTGTTGCTCGCCTGGTACGCGTTCGACATTCCGTGGTGGGCGGGTGCGCTGGCGCTGCCGTTGTCGGTGGTGATGGGCATCGTCGCTGCGCGCGTGACCGGCGAGACCGACGTGACGCCGACGAAGGCGCTCGGGCCGGTGACGCAGCTCACGTACGCCGCGCTGCTGCCGAAGCAGCTGGTGCCCAACATCATGTCGGCGAACATCACCGGCGGCGTGGGGCTGCACGCGGCTGACCTGCTCACCGACTTGAAGAGCGGCTACCTGCTCGGCGCGCGGCCACGGCAGCAGGTCATCGGCCAGCTCTTCGGCGTCTTCGCCGGCGCGTTGGTGGTGGTGCCGGTGTTCAACCTGCTGGTGCCGACCGCTGACGTGCTCGGTGGAAAGGAGTTCCCCGCTCCGTCGGCGCAGGTGTGGGCGAACGTGTCGAAGATGCTGGTGGTCGGTCTCGACGCGCTGCACTCGACTGCTCGCTGGGCGGCGTTGATTGGCGTCATCGTGGGTACGGTGCTGGCGATTCTCGAGGCGAAGGCGCCGAAGCACGTCAAGAAGTGGCTGCCGTCGCCTTCGGGGCTGGGCATCGCGATGGTGCTGCCTGCGTGGAACAGCATCATGATGTTCCTCGGCGCGGCCGCGGCGGAGTTCATTCGTCGTCGCAAGGGCAACGAAGCCGGTGAGCGGATCATCATGCCGGTGGCGTCGGGGTTCGTGGCTGGTGAGAGCCTGATGGGTGTGGCCATCAAGATGCTCATCGCGTTCGGCGTGCTGACGAAGTGACGCGCCTCGCGCTGTCTCGTCTTGAATGGCAATCGAGTCGAAAACGAAGCCGCGCTTCGCGTCTCAGCTCGTCGCTTCTTCATCGACCGGCGGCGGCGATGCATCGACGCGAAGTCGATGTGCGGAAGCGTCGATGCCGTCGACCTCTCGTGAATGACCTCGCTCGAGGGCTACGACTTCTACGACGTCGATGCGCGACTCGTGCTGTCCGGAGGCGTCGCGCGCGGTGCGTCTGTTCGTCGCTTCGGAGTTCCGGCCCGGACTCTCCAGCAACTCGAGCAGCAGGCGCCGGCGACAGGGAAGAGCGTCGATGGCATCACGCCCATCGTTCTTGATGGTGAGGTCGACCACGAGCACGCCGGCCTGGACGCACTTCACGGTGCCGGCGCGGCGCGATTCGCCTTCCTGCACGTCGAGCTTCACCTTCTTGCCGTCGACGAGGCAGTCGTCGGTGGTGCTGGTGACTGGCGGCAGCGCCTTACGCGCTGCGTAGGGCTGACCTTCACCTTGAGCGCGGTCTGAAACCGGTCGTGCGCGCGGATGATCAGCACCCGCGACGCGGGCTTCTGCTCGTCGTACGTGAGGAGCGCACCTCCGGCGAACGCTCCATTTTCGTCGAAGCGCCTCTCTCCAGGATCGACCTCGGTACGTTCCTTTCCATGACGCTTCGCGCGGGCTTGCTCGAAGCGCACCGATACGAGCTGCTGCTCCGGCCTGCGTTGCGCGCGCGGTACCAGGAACGTGAACGTGAACTGGCGCAGAGCTCGTGCCGTCTCACGCTTTCGCGCGGACCCACAAGGGTGAGCCTCTGCCCGACTTGCCGCTCGGCTGGGGAGATTGCTCACCAGGGCAGCGTGTTCTTCTCGAAGAAGAACTGACCCGTCGGCCCTTCGTTGGGAATCGTCGCCAGGAACACGCTGGTCTTCGCGCTGTCGGCCACCTCCATCGGCGCGTGCGGGCCGCCGAGCTCGGTCTTGACCCAACCCGGGTGCGCCGAGTTCACCTTCACGTTGGTGCCCGCCAGTTGCTGCGCGAGGTGCACCGTGAACGCGTTCAACGCCACCTTCGACGCGTTGTACGCGAACGGCTTGAACGTCTTGATGGGCGAGTTCTCGGCCTGATGTGTACCGAGTGAACCCAGAATGCTCGACACGTTGACGATGCGCCCCGCGCTCGACTTCTTGATGAGCGGCAACAACCGCTGCGTCAGCCGCACCACCGCGAACAGGTTCGTCTCGAACGTCGCCTTGAGCGCGTCCTGCGTGACCGATTCCACCGTCTGCGCGCCGAGCTCTTCGTGCTTCGTGCCGGCGTTGTTCACCAGCACGTCGAGCCGGCCGTACTTCTGCGCGAAGTAGCGCTCCACGCCTTCGTCGGTCGTCGGCTTGCCCGCGTCCCACGTCACCGCCTCGGCGTCGATGCCCGCGTCGCGCAGCGTCTTCAGCGCGTCGGCCGACTTGTTCACGTCGCGCACGCCGATGACGACGTTGAAGCCCTCCTTGCCCAACTCCAACGCGTCTGCAGACCGATGCCGCGATTGCCGCCGGTGATGAATGCCACCTTGCTCATGTCGTAACCCCTCACGGCCAGCGCGCCCGAAATGAGCGAATATCTGTACCGTTCGGTACTGAAGGCGCGGCAGGCGACGCCATCGCAAGCAAAAGTGTACTGACCGGTATAGATTCGCGCTCATGGCGCGCACGCGAGAGTTCGACGAAGACGAAGCGCTCGACACCGCGATGAAGGTCTTCTGGGACGCGGGCTACGACGGCGCGTCGATGGACATGCTCACCACCGCGCTGGGCATCGGGAAGCCGAGCCTCTACGCGGCGTTCGGCAACAAGCGGGCGCTCTACTCGCGGGCCGTCGAACGCTACGTGGCCACGGTCGGCGGGCGGCTGCACGAAGCGCTGGAGCGCGACGACTTTCATGAAGCCATTCGCGCCTTCTGGGACATCTACGCGAAGGGTGAGAACGGGTGCTTCCTCGTGCAGTCGGGGCTGGCGTGCAGCACACCCGAGGTGACCGATGAAGCGGCGAGCAAGCGCAGGGCCACCGAGGCGCTGGTGGCCAGGCGCATCACCCGCGCGAAGAGAGACGGTCACCTGCCGGGCGACGTGAGGGTCGCAGACATGGCGCGCTACATCGCCAGCGTGGCCTACGGGCTCTCGGTGCAATCGCGGAACGGAGCGACGCTCGTCGAGCGCGCCCGCGTGGCCGACTTCGCGCTGCGCGCGCTCCCGAAGTGACGTGGAGCCGGCGCCTTCCCGAAATCGAGAAACCGATTCCCGACGGTGACGTTCACACCGCGCGCCCGCCGGGTCTCAAACCGGCATGACTTCGCTCCTCGTGGTTGCAGTGCTTGCCGCCGCGCCGTTGAACGTGGGCCCCGACTTTCAGGGCTTCGAGCAGACCTTCGCGCTCAAGACCGACTCGGACCTCGGCAAGAAGGGCATGAACGACTGCGGGTTCTCGCAGACCACGTCGGCGCCGGTGTTGAGCTTCGTGGTGGCCGGAAAGCCCGACGGGCTGGTGCTGGAGCTGACGAAGACCGTGGCCGGTGCGGTGCTCACGCGCGGCCGGCAGCATCTGTGTCTCGAGCCGGGCTCGCTGCGTATCGACGACGCGGGCACCTACGAGCTGTATCTGCTCGACCACCGTGAGCACCCGTATGTCACCAACGCACGCGTGCGGTTGTACCTCGAGCGCGTGGCGGCGAAGCAGAGCGCGGCGAGCGTCTCGACCCGCAAGGTGCCGGTGTTGCCGACGGGCCCCAACCCCATTCGCGTGAAGTTCGACCCGAAGGCGCCGGAGTTTGCGCCCGAGGTCGCCGGGGTTCCGTGCGCGAAGGTGCGCGTGCAACCGGTGGCGCAGCTGGTCGTGTCGCAGGCCTCGCGCTACCGCATCACCGGCGTGGAGCGCGACCGCTTCGTGGTGCGCGGCGACGAGTGTCTCGAGCTCGAGGAGGCGGTCGACCTCGAGGCGGGCGCGTGGGCGTTGTGGATAGAGGTGTTCCCCCACGAGACGGAGCTCGTCATCACCGACACCGAGCGCGGCATGGACCTCGCGACGTCGGGCGAGGCGCCTCGCGTGAAGCTGGCGTCGTTGCCCGCGGCGGTGCGCGTGAAGGCCGCGAAGGAGCAGGCGCGTGACGCGTACGCGCCGTGTGAGCAGGGCGCGCGCACGCCGTCGTTCGTCATCGAGCCCGGTGAAGGCGTGACGTTCCACCTGCGCGCTGCGGGCGGCTTCCGCGACGTGAGCTTCGACGTGTTCGGCGACGGTGGCGACGAGTGCGGGAAGGACTCGCTGGAGCTGACCGACGCGACGCGTTCGTTCGTGTTCGTGAGCGCCCCCGAGGCGCGCGAGGTGATGGTGCTGATGAGCGACGGCAAAGGCGTGCGGCCGTTCTGGTCTCCGGCCGAAGTGCCGAGCGGCCTGCCCATCGACCAGCGCGTCGTCAGCTTCCACTACCCGTTCTGGCGCGACTCGAGTGCGTCGCTGCCGCCCGCGTTGCCGTTGTTCGTGACCGCGCCCGCGGGCCTGTTCGTGTTCCTCACCACGCCCATCAACGACGTGCCGGTGAACGAGCCGTTGTTGTTGATCAGCCACGACGGCAGGAGTGCGGGCGTGTTGCGCGCGTCGGTGGTGACGCATCAACTGCCGGCCGACCTGTCGTTCCCGAAGCTGAAGGTGCCGGCACCCGCGAAGACCACCGACGAGGCGTGGTCGGCGGCGGGCCCGCTCGAGACGGCGCGCGTCGACGCGTGGCTTCAGGTCGAAGCCGCGTGGAAGCGCTGCATTCATGGCTACATGGCCAAACACGACCCCGCGTGGAACTTGAAGAACGTGGAGTTCTATTACGTGCGCAGCGGGCTCAACGTGAGCGACGTGGTGTACGGCAACGCGAAGCGCGCGTGTCACGAGGCGAAGTTCAAGAAGGACGGTGAGGCCTTCATCAAGGCCATCAACGCCTCCCAGGCCAAGCTGGTGACCACGCTGCCCGACGTGCTGCGCGCCAGGTTGAAGCGGTGAAGCCAGGCGTCACTTCGTGCGCAGGTGCTCGTGGAGCGCCGCGTTGAACTCCGCGGGCTTCTCGACGTACGGCGTGTGACCGCAGTCGGCGAGCGTGACCTCGAGGTAGTGGCCTCCAGCGTTGGTGTAGCGCTCGAGCACCGTGCGCGTCTGACCAAGCATCGGCTGCGGAGGGAACAGCCGCTCGCCGGGCCAACCGGGGACGGCGCCGAGCTTTCCGAGTTGGCCGATGTCGAACATCGAGGCGTCGGAGACGATCTGATCATCCGCTCCGCGCAGCCAGAGCACCGGCGGGCGATGCGATGACCCGATGAAGGCGTCGGGCACGTTGCGCATGTACTTCGCCGACGTGGCGTTGAGCGGGCCGAACATGCCGGGCGCGAGGCCGGGCCAGTTGGTCGAAGGCACCGAGTCGCCCGGGTACTTCTGAGGGCCGATCTTCTCGGTCATCAGCGAGGTGAGCAGGTCTTCTTCGCGCGCGGGTTTGAACGGCGGCTTCCAATAGAACGTGTTCATCACCACGCGGGGCGACGCGGTGGGGTTGTCGCTGCCGCGGTTCTTCTCGCCCATCAACCGCGCGAACTCGGGGTTCACCAGGCCGCCGCCGGAGCCCGCGAAGTCGTCGAAGTTGGGCGTGCCTTCGTTGTCTTTCGTGCCCGCGAAGCCCCACGGTGAAGCGGGCGCGACGAGCGTGGCGGTGAGGACGCGTTTCCCGAGCGCAGGCACGAGGCCGTAGACGAGCGCGCCGCCGAGCGAGTGACCGACGAGGTGCACGCGCTCGAGCTTCAGGGTGTCGAGGAAGGCGGTGACGTCGTCGACCCAGTCACCGAGCCCGCGCGTGGCGTCGAGGAGGACGTCGTCGGTGTCGCCATAGCCGCGCAGGTCGAGCGCGATGCCGCGGTAGTCCTTCGGCAGCGCGAGCATCGTCTCTTCCCAGAAGGTGGAGCTCGAGGCGTTGCCGTGAATGAAGAGCACGGGCTCCGCGGCTTCGTCACCCGAGAAGAGCGCGTGAACGTTCAGGCGCGGGGTCTTGATCAGCCGCGAAGTGATTCCTGGGAGCGTGGGAACGGTCGACATGCCACGAGTTTGAGCGCGAGACGGGCAAGTCGCCAGCGGTCGTTGCGCGTGTTCCGCCCGTGACACGACGGCGTCACAGCTGCAGCTTCGTCTGCGGATCGCGCCGCGCGAGCAACCGACGCAGCTGCTGCAGCCAGACGCCATTCTCGAGCGACGTGCAGGTCACCACGAGTTCCTCCCAGCCAGCGTCTCGAAGTGCGTTGCGTTGCTCGCGGTCGAGGTCGAACTGCTCACGATGCCGATGCCAGTTGAAGCTGTCGGCGTGCAGCACGATGCGATGTCGCGGCCACGCGAAGTCAGCGCGAACGATGCGGCGACCCCACCCATCGACCACCGTGAACTGGTGCCTCCACGGCGTGATGCCCGCGCTGCGGAGCGCCCGCGTCACGTCAGTCTCGAGCGACGAGTCGTTGATGCCGAGCCGAATGGCGAGGAGCTCCTTCACGCGAGCGATTCCTGGCGGGCCGCGCATGTCGAGCTTCTTCATCACGTAGCCAAGCCACGGGCCGAGGTTCGGCCTCTGCCGCTGGGCAGCGTCGAGCGCGCGTTCGTATGCGTCGGGCTGCATCACGCCTGCGAGGTCGAGGACCGTGCGCGCGAGGTTGGTCACGGGAAGACCACGAACGCGGACGATGTCGAAGTGGGCTGACGTGCGGTGCAGCGTCAGCCCGTCGAGGCCTGTCTGCTGTGTTCTCGGCGCGAGCGCCTCGAAGGTGCTGCCATGTCTCACCCCGTCGAGCCCGTGAATCACCCCCGCAGTCGTGTGCGAGAGCGCCACGTGCCCGCCGAGCGTCAAGCAATACGAGAGCGCGGTCTGAGACCACGTCGAAGGGTGGGATGGCAGTCGATAGACGCAGCGCCGCAGCGCCGACCATTCGCCACTCGCGAGTTTCCACTCGATGCTGCGTCGCGACAGTCCCGCGTCGAGCGCCTGCGTCCGCGTGATGAGACCGAACTGCCGCGATGCGATGTCTGCAATTGAGGGTGTTGATGTCGTCACGCCCGCGCTCCTCGGAGACCGGCCGCGAAGCGCTGCAAGAGTCGCGCGAAGTGACCTCTCGACCCGTGAGAATCGAGTTGGCGCGCGGGCGCTCCAGAACTGCGCCCGAAGGGAGGCGGTGTCTGGTGGACTCTGGCGTGCTCGACCCCGAGCAGGCCCTCAGCGCGCGGCCAGTTCCACTCAACTCACGACGTCGGCCGTTCGTGGTGACCTGAACCACAGCCGGCTGTGGTTTTCATAGACACGAACGCTCACGACCACGAAGCGCCGTGAGCTGAACCCCCAAAAGCCCGAGGCGAGGGGCCGCCCGCATCGCACGAACGTTCGCTGCACCGAACCCCATTGCCTTCAAGGCCATCAGTGCTGGGGCGCGGGCTCGGTGTTCGGAAGTTCATCGCTCTCGACGACGGGTTTCGCCGCGAACGCCAGCCGCAGAATTCCCGGGAACACCGCGAGCATCAGCCCCGTCGCGCCGACGATGCCGAAGATGACCACCGTCGCCAGCGGCCGCTGCACTTCCGAACCCGCGCCCTCATTGATGGCCATGGGGAAGAAGCCGAGCGCTGCCACCGCCGCCGTCGTCAACACTGCCCGCAGCGTGTGCGCGGCGCCCTTCACCAACGCGTCGTCCAACGACTCGCCGCGGTCGAGCAGCTTCTTCACGTCGGTGGTCATCACCACGCCGTTCAACACCGCGACGCCCGCGAGCGCGATGAAGCCGACCGCGGCGGGCAGCGAGAAGTTCATGCCGCGGATCAACAACCCGATGGCACCACCGATGAGCGCCAGCGGCACCAGCGTGAACACGCCCACCGCGACGCGCACCGAGCCGAACGTCAGCACCAGCATGCCCACGATGATCAACAACGCGAGCGGCACCACGAGGGCCAGGCGTGCCTGCGCGCGCTCGAGGTTCTCGAACTGCCCGCCCCACGTGGTCGTGTAGCCGGTAGGCATCGGCACGTCTTTGCCGACCTTCTGCTGCGCCTCCGCCACCCACGACGCGAGGTCGCGGCCGCGCAGGTTCACCTCGACGCGCACCGTGCGCTGGAAGTTCTCACGACGAACCGTGGCCGGGCCTTCGGTGTCTTCGAGCGTCCCCAGCTCGTCGACGCTGATCAACTCACCGGCGGTGTTCTCGACGAACAGGTCACCCAGGCCCTTGCTGGTGTTCACGGTGGGCGGCGACAACAGCTGCACGTCGAAGCGCTTGTTGCCCTCGTAGATCACGCCGACGTTCGCACCGACGCGCGCGGCCTCGAGCGTGCGGAACACGTCGTCCAGCTCCACGCCGTAGCGCGCGAGCCGTTCACGGTCGGGCGTGAACACCAGGTTCGGCATGCCCAGCAGCCGCTCGATGCGCACGTCACCGGTGCCGTCGATGCCGCGCACCACCTCACCGATGGCGTTCGACTTCTCGACCAGCGCGTCGAGATCCGCCCCGAAGATCTGAATCGCCACGTCGGCGCGCGACCCGGAGATCAACTCGTTGGTGCGGTCTTCGATGGGCTGACTCACCGACACGAACGTGCCCGCCACGCGGCTCTCGATGGCTTCTTTGATCTTCTCTGACAGGTCGTCGAGGTCGTGCGCGCTCGTCCATTCGCCCTCGGGCTTCAGGCGCACGAAGATGTCGGTGTTGTCGTTGCCGACGGGGTCGAACGCCAGCTCCGCGCGGCCGGTGAAGGCCAGCATGGTGATGACCTCGGGGAACTCGAGCAGCACCTTTTCGGCTTCGAGGTCGAGCCTGCGCGCTTCGGTCAGCGAGATGCTCGGCGTGCGCCGAATGGTGACCACGATGTCGCCTTCCTGAATGCGCGGCAGGAAGTCGGCGCCACGCGCCATGAGCGCCCACATCGAGACGACGAGCGCCACCGTCATCACCCCCAGCAGCGGCCAGCGCCACGCGATGAACCTCGGCAGCCACTGCTCGTACTTCTCGCGCGCCTTGTCGAGCCAGCCGGGCCCGTGGTCCTTCGGGGGCGGCATCAACAGCGACAACACGCCGGGGAAGAAGATGACCGAATAGATGAGCGCCCCGAACAGCGCGAAGGCCATGGTCGACGCCATCGGGCGGAACATCTTTCCCTCCACGCCCTGCAACGCGAGCAGCGGAATGTAGACGAGCATGATGATGGCCACCGAGAACGCGACCGGCCTGGTCACCGGCGTCGTGGAGTCGATGAACGCGTTGCGCACCTGAGACTTCTTCGTGAAGTGCCGGCCCGCGAGCGCGGCGATGACCGCCTCGAGCATCACGATGGGGCCGTCGACGAGGAAGCCGAAGTCGATGGCGCCGAGCGACATGAGGTCACCGGTGATGCCGAACAGGTGCATGCCCAGCAGCGCGACGGTCATCGACGCGGGAATGCCGATGACGACCGCGATGGCGCCGCGCACCGTGCCGAGGAAAATGGTGAGCACGATGAGCACCACCAGCGCGCCTTCGACGAGGTTCTTGCCCACCGTGGTGAGCGTGGCGCCGACGAAGTCGCTGCGGTCGTAGATGGTGTCGATGACCACGCCGGGCGGCAGCGTCTTCTGGATTTCCGCCAGGCGCACCTTCACCGCTTCGGTGACTTCGCGCGAGTTGCTGCCCAGCAGCATCATCACCGTGCCGGTGACGACCTCACCTTTGCCGTCGCGCGTCGTCACGCCGTAGCGCAACGCCGAGCCGATCTTCACCTCGGCGAGCTGCTTCACGAGCACGTGTTCGCCGCTGCGCGTCTTCACCACGACGTTGGAGAGGTCTTCTTCGTTCAGCAGCCGGCCGTTGCCGCGAACCAGGATGTTCTCACCCGAGCGCTCGACGTAGCCGGCGCCCACCGACGACGACGCGCGCTCCAGCGAGTGCTGCAGCTGCGAGAGCGTGACGCCGAAGGACTTGAGGCGCGCGGGGCTCACGACCACCTGTCGCCTTTCACGACCATGAAGCTCGCCACCCGCCTCACGCTCGCCATCGGCCTCTTCGCGGTCGCGCTCTTCGCCACGGGCGGGGCGCTGCTGCTTCAACGCGAGCGCCGCGAGCTGGAGACGGTGGAACGTCGCGAAGCGCTGCTGCTCGCGCGAAGCCTCCAGGTCGCGTTCGAGAACGCGCTCCGCGACCGTCAAATCGAAGACGTGTCGGAGACGCTCGCGGCGCTGGAGCGCGTCGAGCCCGACGTGGGCATCTTCGTGTTCGACGAAGAAGGAAAGCTCGTCGGTGCCTCCGCCGGGGCCGTCGCCACTGAGCAGACGCACGACCTCGAACGACGCGCGCGCACGAGCCCGCAGCACCTCGTGGAGCTGAGCCCCAGCACCTTGCGCGTCGGCATGAAGCTGCGCGACGAGACGCCCGAGAGCCCGTCGGCCATCGTGCTCGAGAAGCCGTTGCTCACGCTGCAGGCCGACCTCGCGCGCACGCAACGCTTCATCATGTTGACGGTGTTCGCCTTCGTGACTGCGGTCGCGCTGCTCGCGTGGGTGCTCACCCGCCGCTACGTGGGCGCGCCCCTGCGTCAGATGGTCAACGACATGCGGCGCGTGCGGGAAGGCGACCTCTCACTCGAGAAGACCACGCGCTCGTTCGACGAGGTGGGTGAGACCGCGCACGAGTTCGATGAGCTGGTGAAGGCGCTGGCCACCGCGAGGACCCACGCAAAGGAAGAAGCCGACGCGCGCCAGCGCATGGAGCGTGGACTCCAGGACGCCGACAAGTTGATCACCCTCGGCCAGCTGTCTGCGGTGATGGCGCACGAAATCGGCTCGCCGTTGCAGGTGCTCGAGGGCCGCGCCCGCGCGTTGTCGAAGCACGCGGGTGACGCCGACGCGACCACGCGCACCGCGCAGATGCTGGTCGAGCAGACCGAGCGCATCACCCGCATCGTGGGGCAGCTGTTGTCGATGACGCGGCGGCGCGCGCCGGCGCCCACGACGTTGAACGGCGCGCAGTGCGTGCAGACCGTGGTCGCGTTGCTCGAGGTCGAAGCCCGGCGCAAAGACGTGTCGTTGCAGGTCGCGGCGAGCGGCGAGGCGACGGTGTTCGCCGACGCGGATCAGCTGCAGCAGGTCGCGCTCAACCTGCTGCGCAACGCCATCGCCGCGAGCCCCCGGGGCGCCACGGTCAAGGTTCGCGTGACGGGTGGTGAGCGCTTCGTGCTCGAGGTGGAGGACGAAGGGCCGGGGCTCTCGCCCGAAGTACGCAAGCGCCTGTTCGAGCCGTTCTTCACCACGCGCTCGCACGATGGCGGCACCGGGCTCGGGTTGTCGGTGGTGCACACCATCGTCCGAGAGCACCAGGGCACGGTCGAGTTTCCCGAGCTGCCCCGTGGCTGCCTGGCGCGCGTCACCATCGGTCACCCTGACCCGCTCCCCGCAGGAGCGTGGGAATCGGCTTCATGAAACGACTCCTCATCATCGACGACGACCCGAGCGTGGTCCTGCTGCTCACCGAGTCACTGCGCGACGAAGGCTACGACGTCACCGGCGAGACCTCCGCCCCGCGCGCGCTCGAGCTGCTGCAGGCGCGCAGCTTCGACCTCGTCATCTCCGACATCGAGATGCCCGAGCTCCGCGGCCTCGAGCTGCTCCGCTCCATCACCAGAACGCGCCCCGAGCAGATGGTGCTCCTCATCACGGCCTTCGGGTCCATCGACCTCGCGATGGAGTCCGTTCGCGCCGGCGCCATCGACTTCCTCGCCAAGCCCTTCCGCATCGAAGCCCTCGTGCTGGCGGTGGAACGTGCGCTGCGTGAACGCATGCTGCGCCGTGAAGTGGTGCGGCTCCGCGAAGCCGCGACGCGCGAGGCACCACACGGCCTCGCCGCCCGCAGCCCGGCGATGCAGCAGGCGCTCGACCTCGCGACCCGCGCGGCGCGCAGCCAGCTCCCCGTGCTCATCACCGGCGAGAGTGGCGTGGGCAAGGGCGCGCTCGCCCGCTTCATTCACGACTCCAGCGGTCACGCCGGTGGGCGCTTCGTGCAACTCAACTGCGCGGCGCTGCCCACCGGTCTGGCGGAAGCAGAGTTGTTCGGCGTGCGTCGTGGCGCCTTCACCGACGCGCGCGAAGACCGGCCCGGCGTGTTCGAGCAGGCGCACAAGGGCACGCTGTTCCTCGACGAAATCGGCGAGCTCCCCGCCGAGCTGCAGCCCAAGCTGTTGCAGGCCCTCGAGTCGAACACCGTGCGTCCACTCGGCGCCGCGAACGACGTCGCGGCAGAGGCACGAATCATCGCCGCCACCAACCGCCCGCTCGAAGACGCGCTGCGTGACCGGCGCTTCCGCGCCGACCTGTACCATCGGCTCAACGTGGTCCGCCTCGAAGTGCCGCCGCTGCGGTCGCGCTTCGAAGACATCGACCTCATCGTCGACCAGGTGCTGCAACGCGTGGCCGCGCGCTCCGGTCGCACGCTGCTCGGCGTTTCGGCCGATGGCATGCGCTGGCTGCGGTCTCAACGTTGGCCCTGCAACGTGCGCGAGTTGATCAACACGCTCGAGCGCGCCGCGGCGCTGACGGACCACGACGTGCTCTCACTGGCCGACCTCGCGCACGAGCCGGTGCGTACGTCCGATTCGGTGCTCGACGCAGCCCTTCGCTCCGACCTCACGCTCGACGAGCTGGAGCGCGCCTACATTCGCCAGGTGCTCGAGAAGACCGGTGGTCACAAAGGCAACGCCGCACGCGTGCTCGGGCTGGACCGGCGTACGCTCTACAAGAAGGTCGCCGAACTGAAAGAGCGCGAGTGAGAGACGTCACCTCCGAGCAGATCTTCGAGAACATCGCCGCCAGCCCCGAAGACCCGCTCGTGTGGCAGGTGCTCGCCGACTACCTGCTCGAGACGGGTGACGAAGGCGCCGCGCTGGCGCGCGTGCAGCTCGAGCTCTTCAAGGGCCTGTCGAACCCGGAGCTCATCGGTGAGCTCGCGCAGGCCATGGCCACGCGGCGCCGCTTTGCCTTCGAGGCGTACGAGGGCAACTCGTTCATCTCGCGGTGCGGCTTCCTGGTTCGGCTCGAGTTGTCGGCGCGCCTGTCGCCGGCGTTGATGAGCGACGTGCTGGCCTCGCGGCAGGCGCGCACGCTGCATCACCTCCGCTTCGTCGACGACTCGGCCACGTACACCCACCGCACCTTCGGTGACGACGGCCGCCTGCTGCCGACCTCGGCCCCGCCCCCCGTGCGTCGGCTGCGCGGGGCGCTCGAAGTGGTGACGCCATACCTGCGCCGCTGCTCGGTCGATTACGGCGCCCGCGCCGCGCCCCTCACCATGGTCGAGCACGCGGAGGTGCTCAGCGCGCTCATCGAGCGGTTGCCTGCTTCGGTGGAGCGCGTGGACCTCGCGTTGACGAAGCAGCCTGACCTCGCGGCGTTGATCCGCCTCGCGCGCCGCGTGAAGGTGCTCAACCTCGACGGCACGCGGCTCTTCGAGGCCTCTCAGTTGCTCGATGCCGCGCCCGACACGGACATCATCCTCGGTGGCACCGGGCTGTCGCCGGCGCAGGTCGAACACCCGCGCGCGAAGTGGCTGGCTGACGACGCCGTCGCGTGGCTCGAACATGAGACCACCGGCGTGGTGTCTCCGCTCACGCCGTCGAAGGCGCACCCCGGCTACGACGCCCCCTCGCTGGGAACGCTCGCTGCCCCGTTGTCGTTGCAGTTCGGCGGCGAGTGGAAGTTGGGGCGCCACGCGGTGAGTGATGGCGCCACGGTCGGCGAGTACGTGCTTCGCCTGCGGTGAGTCAGGGCGTCTCGAAGCGGCGAAAGACGGCCGCGCCTGGAATCAACCCGCCCAGTGCACCGAGCAGACCGCCGATGATTCCGTACGACGGCGCCACGAACAACGCGCCCAACAACCCGTTGGGGCCGCTGGGCGCGTGGGCGAAGAACAGGCTGAGGCCGATGACCGCGCCCAGCGCCGTGCATGTGAGCCAGACCAGGAGCGCCGCTGCCCACCGCATGCACCGCGTGTACTCCCTGCGGTGTCACGGCTCTACGCCTACGCGGCGCAACCGCGCAGCAACAACGACGTCGAGCGCGCCAGCAGGGCTTCGAGCGGCTGCGACTTCTCGCTCATGCTGTTGCCCAGCGCCGCAAAGCAGGTGCGCACGTACGTGCCCGCGAGGCGGTCGACCGGCAACGCGGTGCCGACTTCTCCGCGGCGCAGCGCCTCGGCGAACACCGGCATCAACAGCTCGATGTACGCGCAGCGCGTGGTCACGAAGCCGTCGCAGCGCTTGACCTGCACCCGGAACACTTCAGGCAACAGGTGCCGGCGCTGCGGGGTGCCCCAGTAGGCCGCCAGCTGGCGCTCGAACGACCCCAGCGTCTCTGCCAACGCCGCGCCGGGCCCCGGCTTCCACTGCGCCAGAATCGCGGTCTCGGCTTCTTCGAGCAGCAGCGCGAGCACGTCGTCCTTGGTGGGGAAGTAGAAATAGAACGACGTGCGGGCCACCTCGGCGGCGCCTGCGATGTCTTCGATCTTCGAGTGGGTGAAACCGCGCTCCTCGAACACACGGAGCGCTGCATCGAGGAGGCGTTGACGCTTCTTCTGGCCGGCGGCGTTGCGCATGCTGTCTTGTGATTCTGAACCGACGTCAGCAGGCACGCCAGCACTCACACGTCGCCCATGACAACCGGTTGTCCCGCGTCGCTTTTTGCGCCGTTGCAGTTTGCCACCGCGAAATCTGCGCCGAGCCCCTGCTGCGCCCGTTGCAAACTCAAATGTCATGCGTAATATGATGGTCGTAATCTCAAATTGGGGAGACGCCATGAAGAGCTACGTCATTGGTGCAGCACGAACGCCGCGCGGTCGCGGGAAGCTGCGCAAGGGCGCGTTGACCGGCGTGCACCCACAGGGGCTGCTGGCCACGGTGCTGCGCGCGCTGCCGGAGCGTGCGGGTTTCGAGGCGAAGCGCGTCGACGACCTGGTCACGGGCATCGTGTCGCAGACCGGTGAGCAGGGGGCGAACCTCGCGCGCAACGCGGTGTTGGCGGCGGGCTGGCCACAAGAAGTCTCCGGTGTGTCGCTCAATCGTTTCTGTGGTTCCGGCCTGCAGGCCATCAACTTCGCCGCCATGGGGGTCGCCTCGGGCATGCAGCAGCTGGTGGTGGCCGGTGGTGTCGAGAGCATGTCGCGCGTGCCGATGGGCTCCGACGGCGGCGGTCAGGACGGCGGCAACCTCAAGCTGCGCGAGCGCGTGTTCCAGGTGCCGCAGGGCATCAGCGCCGATTTGATTGCCACGTTGGAGGGCTTCACCCGCGAGGACCTCGACGCCGTCGCGCTGCGCTCGCAGAAGAACGCGGCCATGGCCATCGAGCAGGGGCGCTTCACGAAGTCGCTGGTGCCGGTGCGCGACCCGTTCACCGGTGCGTTGCTGCTCGAGCGCGACGAGTTCCCCCGGCCCGACACCACCGCCGAAGGGCTCGCGGCCTTGAAGCCCTCGTTCGTGGCGCTCGGTGAAGCGCAGGCCGGCCCCAACGGCGAGACGCTCGACCAGCTCGCGCTCGCGGCGTACCCGCAGGCCAAACGCATCGAGCACCTGCACACCGCCGGCAATTCGAGCGGCATCGTCGACGGCGCGGCAGCGGTCGCGCTCGCCTCGGAGGCCTTCATCAAAGCGCACGGCCTCAAGCCGCGGGCGCGCGTCCGCTCGGTGGCCACCGTCGGCACCGAGGCGCTCATCATGCTCACCGGCCCCGCGCCCGCGAGCCAGAAGGCGCTCGAGCTCGCGGGCATGAAGGCCAGCGACATCGACCTGTGGGAAATCAACGAGGCGTTCGCTGCCGTGGTGCTGCAGACCATTCGCGCGCTGAACCTCGACCCCGCGAAGGTGAACGTGAACGGCGGCTCGATTGCGCTGGGTCACCCGCTGGGCGCCACCGGCGCGATGTTGTTCGGCACCGCGCTCGACGAGCTCGAGCGCACCGGCAAGGCGACCGCGCTCGTCACCATGTGCATCGGCGGCGGTCAGGGCATCGCCACCGTGCTGGAGCGCCTGTGAACGCGCGCGTCGAACAGAAGGAGCGCAGCCGCGAAGCCATCATGGCCTCGGCGGCGGCGCTCCTGCGTTCGCGCGGCATCACCGCCAGCTCGGTGCACGACGTGATGAAGCGTGCGGGGCTCACGGTCGGCGGCTTCTACGGCCACTTCGACTCGAAGGAGTCGCTGTTCACCGCCGCCATTCGTGAACGGGCGAGCGCCGCGTGGGACGTGATGCTGGGGGGCGCGAAGACCGTCGACGACGTGCTCAAGCGCTACGTGAGCCGCGCGCACCGCGACCACCCCGAAGACGGGTGCCTGCTCCCGTCGACGGTGCCTGACGCTTCACGCGAAGACGGGGCCACGTATCGCGAGGCGCTCGCGGCTGAGGTGCAGTACTTCGCGAAGTCGCTCGTCGCGCTCGGGGCACAGAGAGACGAAGCGCTCGGTCAGGTGGCGTTGATGTTCGGCGCGCTGGCGTTGTCGCGTGCGTTGAAGGGCACGCCCTTGAGCGACGAGGTGCTGGTCGCGGCGCGGCGGTTCGCGCGGAACAGGTAGCGCGCGACGCTCAGGGCCTTCGGGCGGGTGCGCGTGATGCCGAGGGATGTTTCAGACGTCCAGCAGCGGGAAGAGCCAGCGCTGCGCTTCGGGCTCGTTCGCGAAGAAGCGCGTGGCCTCGGCAGCGCCCGACACCTTGAGTACGAAGCTGATCAGCACGCGCATCGGCGCGCTCGCCACGACGACGGCGGTCGGGGGCCGCGTGGCGCCGGCTGCTCCGCCCATCTCTCCGAACATCTTCCGGGCTTGCGGCGTGAAGTCGGTCCCCGGCTCCATCACCGAGAGGATCGCCGTGTTGAAGAATGGCTGGCCGGGCTGGATGGCGGCCGCGAACGTCTTCACGTCTTCGGCCGTCACGGTGCCGCTCGACACCGTGCGCAGGTAGTTGCGACCGCCGGGGGGCTTTTCGAGTGTCCAGGTCATGCTCATGGTTTCTGCATCTCCGTTGGTGCCGCGGTACGGCTCCATCAAGGTGGGGCGTCGTGTCAGCCGTCCACGACGGTGGACAGCCACTGCTTCGCCTCGGGTTCGTTCGAGAAGAAGCGCGTCGATTCGACCAGCCCCGACATCTTGAGGATGAAGCTGATCAGCACGCGGAGCGGCGCGCTCGGCACCACCACCGCCATCGGGGTGCGCTTGGCGCCCGGTGGGCCGCCCATCTCTCCGAACATCTTGCGAGCCTGCGGCGAGTACTCCGCGCCCCGCTCGATGTACGCGAGCAGCGGCACGCCTTCGTGCTCGGCACCGGGCTGAATGACGTTGGAGAACTGCTGCGCGTCTTCGGCGGTGATGCGACCCGCCGACACGACACGCAGGTACTTGTGCCCGCCGTCGGTCTTCTCGACCGTCCATGACATGCTCATGCGTTCTTTTCTCCCGTCTGCTGGTTCGCGGTTCGGAGCCCGAGGTCTTCGAAGACGACCTTGAGCGCGTCGCTCAGGCGCCGCAGCGTGCGAATGCGTGAGGTGTCGATGCCCAGCTGCGCGATGGTCTGCGCGATGGCCGGGCTGATGCCGGTGAGGAAACACTGGGCGCCCACGA
>QFQP01000089.1 GCA_003243425.1 Archangium gephyra
ACGAAGGCGTGGTCGGAAGTCGGCTGATGTTCTCCGTTACGCGTGCTTCGAATCAGACAGGCGTACTCGAGCCCTGACTGAGCGCGGCGTAGGTCTCGGCAGCGCACAGCCAGAGCCACTTCGCGTCTTGAGTGGTGTCACCGAGTTCGTCGACGAGTGGAGGCACCCCATCCGGGAAGTCGATCACGCAGATGTGGTTCCACCCCGACGCGACGGCCGGCATTCGACCGAAGGTCTGCGCAGCCGCCATCAAGACGGCGGTCGTTCGCTCGGCGTGCTGCGGCTGCTTCTCCGGCATCACCAGCTCGAACCGCTTGCCCAGTGGAATGTCGGCGTACGAGGGCCCGGTGAGCACCACGCGCGCCGTCGGCGGGATCGTCTCCGGCAAGTACGGGCGAACCCTGGTCAGCAGCGACGCCGATGCCCGGCACGCGATCGTCATGAAGCGCTGCTCGACGGGGACGGCCTCCTCGGCCGTCATCAGCTGTGAGACCGCGATCGCGTCTTTGAGCGAAGCGCGCCCGAGGCCCACGCGGAAGTGCGTGTCGGTGAAGTCGAACAGCGGGCCGGGCAGGAACAGCACGCCGCTGTTCGCGAGCAATTCGCGGCTCCACGTCTCGGCGCTCGCGCCCTTGAAACGAACGAACCCCGTCGTTCCAGCCACCGGTCGCACCCACGAGAAGATGTCGGGGCGCTTGTCGATCAGCTCCTGCATCAGGTCGATGTTCTGCCGCACGATCGCGCGCGAGCGTTCGGCGAGCTTCTCTGCGTGCATGAGCGCGACCTCGGCCAGGAACTCGCTGGGGCCCGCACTGCAGATGGTGAGGTAGTCCTTGAAGGCCGCGACGCGATCCAACAGCGAACGATCGCCCGCCACCAGCCAGCCGATGCGCAGGCCTGCCAGCCCGTACGTCTTCGCCATCGCTCCCACCGAAACGCCGCGCTCGTACAGTTCGACGACCGACGGCTTCTTGTCGGTCGAGTGCTCGAGCCCGCGATACACCTCGTCTCCGAAGAGCCAGGCGTTGAACTCGCGTGCGATGCTCACGATCGCATCGAGCCGGTCGCGGCTGATCGACGCGCCGGTCGGGTTGTGCGGCGAGTTGATGACGATGACCTTCGTGTTCGGTCGAACCAGCTTCTTGAGCTCGTCGACGTCGGGCTGCCAGCCGTCGGCCTCGCGCGCTTCCCACTTCGAGACTTCGGCGCCCAGCGACACCGCGACCTCGTAGAGCGACTGATACGCCGGCGTGTGAACGACGATGTGGTCTCCGGGGAGAGCACCACGTTCATGAACGCGAAGATCGCTTCTTCTGCGCCCGCGTGCACGAGTACGTCGTGCGCCTTGATGCCTTCGTACAAGCGGGCGATGGCCATGCGCAGGCCGGCGCTTCCTCGTGAATCGCCGTAGCCCAGGCCCATCGACATGAACTGATCACTGGCCTTCGGTTCGAGCGCCAACAACTCCCGAATCGACATCGAATCGGGGTCACTCGCGCACGCGAGGTACTTCACCGAAAACTCGTACTTCGCGAAGAAGCGCTCGAGCGCGAAGTCTCGAATGGTCACTCACAGCTCCAGGCAGGCGTCACGGCGTCGCGCTTTACCTTCTTCGCGCACGAGCGGACTCCCTTCTTCGCGCCTTTGACGTTCAGCTTCTTCACCGAGCCGCTGACCGTAGGGGCCATCGAGAGCGCCCAGTCGTCGACGCCGGCGATGGTCACGTTCTCGAGCTTCACGGTCGTGGTGCCGGCGATCTCGATGCCGCGCCAGCCGGTCTTTGCCTTCGCGAAGGTCGCGTCACGGGCAGTCAGCTTTCCCGCGCTCACGTTCAAGGTGCCGGCGTCGTCGAAGAGCAGGGTGGTGCCACGTTCGAGCGTCAGCCCCGCGTTCGCCGTCAACGCGCCGCTGACGAAGTACGGCATCCACAAGTTGGTGAGCGTGGTGTCACGGCTCGCCGAGCCGAAGATCTCGATCCGCGACGCCGGCGGAAACGAGTTCTTCGGGCTGATGTTATGCGCCAACTCGAGCGGCGCACGGAGCACGGTGCCTTCGATGTCTTCGAAGGTGTTGCCGTCGAACGCGACGAACCGCTCCTGCGCTGCTTCGATGCAGATGGCGCCGGACTTCATGTGTCGGAAGACCGAGTTGGTTACGCGCCCCAGCCCGCGACTGCCGTTGAAGAAGACCGCCGGGCGCTCGAGCGCGCCTGCGTACTCGACGACCAGCCAATCGATTTCCGGAGCGCGGGCGCCGCCGAAGAACCGAAGCCCGTTCGACGGTGTGTTCATCGGGTCGTCGCCGTAGCGCGTGATGATCGCCGGCTTCTCTCGGGTGCCGCGAGCCCTGAAGGTCGCCGGGCCGCGCGTGTAGCCGAACTCCAACGCGGCGCGCTCGCCGAGCTCGAGGCGCACACCTTCCTTGAGCGTGAGTGACGCGGTCTTGCCTTCAGGCGCGTCGACGTTGAGCGTTTGCGGCACACGCCAGGTGGCGATGTCGGTCAACGTGACGTCGGTGGTCAGGCCTCCGTGCAGCCAGATCACCGCGTCGGGCGGGAGCGTCGCCCCCGTGGAAAACACGCCTGCCGTGGACACATCGAGGTGCACCAACTCGGCGGGGTCGCCCGTGAGCTCGAGGCCGCTGATCGTCTTCAAAGGCGCATCGACGCGGGCTGAGAGCGCGGTGCGCTTCGCGTTCACGACGCGAACGTTCTTCAGCGTCACGTCGCTCGCGCCGATGGACAGCGCCGGCCGCTCGACACTGCCGGCGTCTTCGATCGACACGTTCTCGAGCACGCTGCCGGCGGCGCCCATTCCGAGCGCCACGCCGTTCCACGGGCTGCCCTTCAACGAAATCGGCTTCTCCCTCGTTCCTCGCGCGATCACCTTGCCGGGAACTCGAACCCCCGCCTCGAGTTGCGCGCCAGCGAAGAAGCGCACCTCGACTCCGGGCTCGATGGTCAGCGTGAAGCCGTCGACGGTCAGCGGGCGCTCGACGGAGTACGGACTGCACTTCGCCAACAATGTCGTGTCGCGCGTCAGTTTCTGCGGCAGCGAACGATCACAATTCGAAACGCCCGCGTCTGGCGACGAATCGCCTGCCGTGCAGCCCACAGCCGTCACCGCGACGGCGCACGCCGCGAGTACGATCCACTTCATGGGGCGTCAGGTAACGACCAGCCGCCGTGCGACTCAGGAAGTTCGGTGACGAATTCGCGGTGAGGCCAATGCGGATCAGGCTATTCGCGGTGAGGCCAATGCGGATCAGGCTTCGGGGCTACAGAACGCGACCGCGGAGCTCTGCATGGGGGCGCGAGATGAGCTCCGTCGTCACCAGCAGGTTCACGGGGATCGACGCGGCGGCGCTCTCGAGCGCGGCCTCGACGTCATGTTGTTCACCAGCCAGCGTGAACCAGCCCTTACCGCCGATGCCTTTGGCGATCTGAAACTGCGTCAGCCGCACATTGGCCGACTTGAGCGCCACGTCGGCCGAACGAAGCGTGGCGGCTACGGTGTGCAGCTCGACGATGCCGACTGAATCGCCGGCGCTGACCTTCGAGATTTCACCTCGCAGCAACGCCGCCACGACCGGCTCGGCCACCTGGTGCAGATGCAGCGAATCGATCACCATCGCGCCGCCGGCCTCGAGGCCCGCCTTGAACGACTCGGCCACCTCTGCTTCGGACCCCACGAACACCAGCAGGTACTTGCCGGGCGAAACACCCTCGGCGATCGCGATCGAGACCTGCGCCTGCTTCACCAGCGCGTCGGCCACGACGACTCCGCGCGCGAGCGATTCGAGCTCGAGCAACCCCAGCGCAGGTCCGGGAGCGGAGGCAGACATCAGATGATGCGGAACGAGTCCTTCAACGTGCAGCGGCGCTCACGCGTGAAGCTGATCGGCGTGGTGAGGCCTTCGCCGGTGGGCGACGCGATGGTGAACGAGGTGTAGCCCTCGCCGGTCATTCCCAGCCCGGCGAACGACGGCCCGTTCTTCACGAAGATCGAGGTGTTGATGATCTTCCCCATCGCCGACAGCACGTCGATGTTCGTCGAGTGGATGGTCGCGGTGTGCCCGAAGCCGTGCTCCGCCTGCACGGCGGCGGCGATGCAGTCTTCGATGGTCTTGAGCCGCGAGAAGCCGATGACCGGCATCAACAGCTCGGCCTGCACGAAGGGGTGCGTGGGGTCGACTTCGGCGAACAGGAGCCGCGTGCCGGCCGGCGCGCTCAACCCGGCAGCAGCGGCGATCTTCACGGCATCACGGCCCACCCAGTCCTTCGAGGGGTGACCGTCGTGAACCACGAGCTTCTCGAGCCGGTTGATGGCCGAAGACGGCACCTCGTAGGCGCCGAACTTCTGCATCTCGGTCTTGAGCTGATCGGCGATCGACGCGACCGCGAAGACCTCCTTCTCGACGATGCAGACGATGTTGTTGTCGAGCGACGCGCCGTCGACGATGTCCTTCGCCGCGCGCGAGATGTTGGCCGTCGAGTCGACGACCGCGGGCGGGTTCCCGGGACCAGCGGCGATGGCGCGCTTGCCGGAGTTCATCGCGGCCTTCACCACGGCCGGGCCTCCCGTCACCACGATGAGGCGGATCTTCGGGTGCTTCATCAACGCCCCGGCCGATTCGAT
>QFQP01000025.1 GCA_003243425.1 Archangium gephyra
CGTTCGTGACCCGCTTCATCCGCGGCCACTTTCCGTTTCGCCGGCTCGGGCGGTCAGGCGATCTGACGTAGTAGTGTTAGTTCGTCCCGACCACAAGGCTCAGGTCTCCGCGCTTCAAAGTGGTCTTTGTCACACGCGCCACACTCGGACTCACGCTGCCGAGCAGCGCGTTGACTCCCGAGGGGCATTGAAAGTCCGGAGTTTGAATGTCATAGAAGAGATAAATGTCTGCGCTATCCACCGCATCTCGGATGTCCTGATCCGACATGCCCGAGTAGCGAAGCGATGCATCGGTGATTTGCGCATCGAGAGACTCAAGAGGTAACTCGTAGTGGACGAAAAACAGGTCCGGGCCGCACTTGTTTGCGGGCTCTGTTTTGTGGATATCGCTGATGATCGACGAATTTGTGCAGCTTGGCGCCGCGGTCTCTTCCTGCCGAAGTGAGACGGGCAGAACATTGCGGGACAGAAAGGTGTTTCCGCAGATGGGCAGGCCAGACTTGATGTCGTCGCCGGCGCACGCTGACGAATCGTAGTCCATTGATGTCGTAAGGTCGTTGGTCTCTGCGGCGAGTCGAGCGCGGGGCCAGGAAAAGTTCAGCACGGGACAGACGGCGATATCTCTGTTTGGTGTGAGATAGTCCTCATATCCAATCACCGTAACACGAAGCATCCTGCCTGCTCGTTCGTATTCGATTTCCGACCTGCGCGGGTCGATGCTTACGTTCACGCCCCATCGTTCGGTGTGGCGCTTGTTTGTATCGCCGTCTTGTCACGGATTGTTATTGCAAGGGTTGTGGCAGACGACTTCTTGTGGGTCGCGCAACGCTTCGGGAAATCTCTCCGGGAAGCACGTTCGGAACTCAAGCAGGGCGTAATAGTCGTTGAAGTCCCCGCCTCCGTTCTGGAAATAGTCTTCGTAAGCCAGTTGGAGAACAGAGTTCCACATGAACTTGCCACGCACGGGCGATGTGGGAAGGGTGGGGTAAGAAATGGTTGGATCCCAGTTTGGCATTTCGTCCAATTGCAATCGCCAGTATAGCGAAGACAGTCTTGGTTGGGAGCCCGGAACTCTCCCGCTGAGCCGGTGGAGAATTGCGGCCACCAAATGTCCTGCGGAATTGTGATGTTGGCAGATGCATTGATGGGATTGAGAAGATCGCCCAGGGCGACCAAGTCTGCGGCAGCGCCTTGGGAGTAGAGATAGTGAGAATACACCTCGGTTTCGTAGCAACTGTTGTTGTAGATATCGATCTGCGTGTTGAGGAGCCCCGGTCTCCATGGCGCAACTTCGGCTGTTAGCGGTATGCAGGTTTGTGCGTCGGCACGGAGAGCAGCGAGAGTTGCCCCAACAACAACCACCATCCAATTGATCCGCATGAAAACGCTCCGTTGTGAATGTGCAGGGCGTTCTCAGTTCATTTCGTGCTGAGGCGGAAGCCCTTGAATGCGATTTTGCACGAATGTTGCGAATGTCAGTGCAAGTGCGTGCTGCATCCAAGTCGTACGAAGTATTGAGGATGTGAAATCAGCTCTCGGTTTCCCCGAACTTCGGGCTCACTCGACCTTGAATTCGATCTCGTGCTCGCTCGACGCGGTGAGCACCGAGCCCGGCGCGCCGCCTTCGAGCTGAATCTCGTTGCTGCGCTGCACGCGCACCTTCTCTTTGTCGTCGACGCGCAGGTCGTTGGGCGGCACCACGAACTCGAGCGACCCGCGCACCGCGGTCTTCTCGATGTCGGCCTTGTCGAAGCGCACGCGGGTGTCCTGCGCCACGGTGCCGAACTCGTCGCGCCAGCGCACCACGAGCGGAACGTTGTCGGCGCGGCGGAACGTCGAGTCGGCGATGGGGTTGGTGATGAGCGTGGCGCCCGGCACGTCGATGGCGCCGTCGAGCCAGTCGTCACCGCGCACCACCTCGAGCCGCACGCCCGGCACCCAGGTGAACGAATCGAGCCGGAACTCTTCGCGATCTTCGTCCCAGGGGATCAACGTGCGCCCCAGCGTGCCGCCTCGAATCGCGACCTCGGCCTCGCGCATCGCCTCGCCGCGCTCCGAACCGCCGCGCACCGTCACCCGGGCGCGGCTGCCGTTGAAGCTGCCGTCTCCGGACATGTGGGCGACGACGTACAGCGTCTTGCTGCCGCCGCCGGGCGACGAAAACCCACATGCCGACACACACATCGCGAACAGGGCCAGCGCGCAGCGAGTCATGAACGTGTCGTACGGCGAAGCGAGCCACTGGGCCATTTTTTCGTGGCAAAGTACCGAACGCTCCGATGTCCAAGCCAAAGCCTCCCGGCGACGAGACCATCAAGAATCACCCGGCGTTTTCGCAGGGCGTTACCGACTCGTACGTGGGCCGCATGAAGGTCTCGTTGAGCGATCTGAAGAAGATCGCCGAGGCCGCGCCGGAGGTCAGCCAGGGGCCGTGGCGCGAGCGTGCGTACCAGGCGCGTTCGGTGATGGATCGGCAGGAGATCAACCAGACGCTGCTGGCGGCGCTGCGTACCGTGCTGGGCAACGCCAATCACCCGCGCACGGCCTTCGACGCGCTGAAGACCGCGTGGTTCCCCGCGCTCCGGCAGGCCGTCGAGCAGGCCGGCGGTGACGGCATCGACGTGTGGATCTACGGGTTGTTTTCGCCGCCGGTGCGGGTGCCGAAGCAGCCGCTCTTCAGCGACATCGCCGAGGCGCTCATCCGGCTCCGCACCGCGCGCGACCTCGGCATGTTCGAAGAAGAGGGCCTGAAGATCGTCGACCGCATCGACACCGCGCTCTCCGACCCCGCGCGCGTGAAGATCTCCTTCAAGCAGATGGAGAAGGAGCTCGAAGGAAAGCTGGAGGTCGACGAGGTGCTCGCCGTGCGCGGCAGCGCCGACGACGAGCTCAGCCGACGCCTGCACGAGATCGGCGGCGGCATGGAGAAGCTGCGCGACGAGATCCGCGGCTCGGGCAAGCAGCCCTCGGGCATCTTCGCCAACTTCGTGCGGCTCAAGTACGAGCTGAAGCTGCTCGATCTCGAGATGAAGCGACGTTCTGGATCGCTTCAGTCGCGCAGCTCGTTCTGACCTTTTGTCGCATTGATCGAAATCGCCGAGTGCGGTGAAAGACGCGCATGTCTTTCACGCATCTGCACCTGCACACGCTGTACTCGTTGCTGGACGGCGCGATTCGAATGAAGGACCTCATCAAGACGGTCCAGGCCAAGGGCATGAAGTCCGTCGCGGTCACCGACCACGGCAACATGTTCGGCGCGGTCGACTTCTACAAGAAGGCCAAGGACGCGGCGCTCAAGCCCATCATCGGTCTCGAAGCGTACGTCGCCGGCCCCAAGGGGCGCGCCGATCGCACCGAGAAGGTGGCCAACCACCTCATCCTCCTCGCGAAGAACAAGATCGGGTACCAGAACATCCGCTACCTCTCGTCGATGGGGTACCTCGACGGTTTTTATTACCACCCGCGCATCGACAAGCAGGTGCTCAAGGACCACAGCGAGGGCGTCATCGGGCTGACCGCGTGTCTGGGTGGTGAGGTCACCGCCGCCGCGTTCCGTGGCGACATGGACCACGCGCGCAGAGCCGCGTCTGAATACAAAGACATCTTCGCGCCGGGCCACTTCTTCCTCGAAGTGCAGTGGAACGGCATGGAGGAGCAGAACAAGGCCAACGACAACTTGAAGCAGCTCTCGCGCGACCTCGAGATCCCCCTCGTGGCCACCGCCGACGCGCACTACATCAAGCAGGAAGACGCGCGCGCGCACGAGCTGCTGATGTGCATCGCCAGCGGCAAGACGCTGACCGACAGCAAGCGCATGCGGCACAGCACCGACAAGCTCTACGTGTGCAGCCCCGAAGACATGCGCGGGTACTTCACCGACGTGCCCGAGGCCGTCGACAACACCCAGCGCATCACCGACATGGTCGAGGAGTACAACATCCTCGCCAAGCCGATGTTGCCGACCTTCAAGGTGCCCGACGGCTTCACGCCCGACGAGTACATGGCGGCGCTGGCGAAGAAGGGCCTCGAAGAGCGCTTCAAGGAGCTGCCGTACCCGTGCGATCGCGACGTCTACATGTCGCGCCTCGAGCTCGAGGTCGGCGTGATTCAGAAGATGGGGTTCGCCGGCTACTTCCTCATCGTTCAGGACTTCATCAACTGGGCCAAGCAGCACGGCATCCCGGTCGGGCCCGGCCGCGGCTCGGGCGCAGGGTCGATCGTCGCGTACTCGCTGCGCATCACCGACCTCGACCCGCTGCCGTACAACCTGCTGTTCGAGCGCTTCTTGAACCCCGAGCGCGTGTCGATGCCCGACTTCGACATCGACTTCTGCCAGGACCGCCGCGACGAGGTCATCAAGTACGTGCAGGGCAAGTACGGCCAGAACAACGTCGGGCAGATCATCACCTTCGGTCAGTTGAAGGCCAAGAGCGTGCTCCGCGACGTGTGCCGCGTGTACGGCCTGCCGTTCGCAGAAGGCGACCGCATCTCGAAGCTGGTGCCTGAGATTCTGGGCATCACCTTGAAGCAGGCGATCTTCGGCGACCCCGACAAGGAGATCGCCGGCGAGCCCCGCTTGAAGGAGATGGTCGACAACCCCGTGCAGCTCGCGGAGGTCGACGGCAAGTCGATCACCACCAAAGACGTGCTCGACGTCGCCATGGCGCTCGAAGGGCTCAACCGTCAGGCCGGCATGCACGCCGCCGGCGTGGTGATCGCCGACAAGCCGCTGTGGGAGTTCGTGCCCGTCTACCGGCCGCCCGGTGAAACCACGCTCGTCACCCAGTTCGCGAAGGACGAGGTGGAGGCCGCGGGCCTGGTGAAGTTCGACTTCCTCGGGCTCAAGACGCTGACGGTGATTCAGAACGCGATCGACCTCATCAATCGCAAGCTGCCCGAGGGCGGCAAGCTCGACCGCGACGCGATTCCGCTCAACGACAAGGCGACCTTCGACCTCATCAGCGCAGGCGACACCGCCGGCGTCTTCCAGATGGAATCATCGGGCTTCACCGAAATGGTGATGAAGATGAAGCCGTCGTGCTTCGAAGACGTCATCGCCGCCGGCGCGCTCTACCGGCCCGGCCCGCTCGACCAGAAGCTCGAAGACGGCCGCACCATGGTCGACGTGTACATCGACCGCAAACACGGCCGCGACAAGATCACCTACCCGCACCCGACGTTGGAGCCGGTGCTCAAGGACACGTACGGCGTCATCGTCTACCAGGAGCAGGTGATGCAGATCGCCCAGGTGCTGGGCGGTTACTCGCTGGGCGGCGCAGACCTGCTGCGCCGCGCGATGGGGAAGAAGAAGGCCGAGGAGATGGCCAAGCAGCGGGCCTTGTTCCTCGAGGGCTCGGGCAAGAAGGGCGTCGACCCGAAGATCGCCAGCGGCGTCTTCGACTTGATGGAGAAGTTCGCGCAGTACGGCTTCAACAAGTCGCACTCCGCGGCCTACGGCCTCATCACCATTCACACCGCCTGGCTCAAGGCCCACCACCCGGTGGAGTTCATGGCCGCGCTGCTCACGTCGGAAAAAGACAACACCGACAAGGTGGTGATGCACATCGCCGAGGCGCGCCAGGCCGGGTACCAGGTGCTCCCGCCGGACATCAACGAGTCGGACCTCGCGTTCGGCGCGGTGGAAGGAAAGATCCGCTTCGGGCTGGGCGCCATCAAGGGCGTCGGTGAGTCGGCGATCGAAGCCATCATCGAGGCGCGCAAGACGAGCCGCTTCAAGTCGCTGTTCGATTTCACCGAGCGCGTCGACGGTCGCCGCGTGAACCGCAAGACGCTCGAAGCGCTGGTGCAGGCCGGCGCGTTCGACTTCGAGAAGCGGCACCGCAAGCAGCTGTTCGACACCGTGGGCATCGCCCTGGAGCGCGGCGCGTCGACCCAGCGTGACATCGCGGTCGGCCAGTCGAACCTGTTCGGCATGCTCACCGCGTCGACCCCGCCGGGAAAGAGCGCCCGCGACGACTACGCCGTCACCGAGCCGTGGACCGAGAAGGAGATGCTGGCGCACGAGAAGGCCACCATCGGCTTCTACGTGTCGGGTCACCCGCTCGACGCGTACCAGAAGGAGTTGAAGCGCTACGCCAAGAGCATCGCCGCCATTCAGCGCGCGCGCCGCGACGAGACCATGACCGTCGCCGGCATCGTGACGTCCATGCGGCCCATCGTCACCAAGACCGGCAAGCGCATGGCGTGGGTGAACATCGAAGATCTCTCGGGCTCGGTCGAGCTGGTGGTGTTCCCCGGCCGTGAAGGCGGCAAGTCGGTGATGGACCCCAAGACCGGCAAGTGGGGCAAGGGCGGCCCGCGCCCGGGCTTCGAACAGTGGGAGCCGCTGCTCACCAGCGACGACCCGTTGCTCATCACCGGCAAGGTCGAGATGAGCAAAGACGAAGAGAACCCGCAGGCGCGGCTCATCGTCGAAGACATTCAGTCGCTCAAGGAGGTGCGCGAGAAGCGCGTGAAGCGGCTCGAGCTGCGCCTGCACGTCGAGATGGCGACCGAAGAGAAGCTCGAGCGGCTGGCAGAGATCGCGAAGAAGCATGCGGGCGCCACGCCGATTGCGCTCGCGCTCACCATGCCCGGTGAAGCCGAGGCGTTGATCGCGTCGACCATGAAGGTGCAGATCAGCGACGAGCTGCTCGAGTCGGTGAATCGTCTGTTCGGCGCCCGCGTCGCCGAGCCGGGCTGAAATCCGAGGGCCTCTGCTTCAACGTCGCGGGTCAGCGCTCCATGATCCGCACGTTCATCGTGATGCTGCTGCTCTCCGGTTGCGCGCCTGTCATCGCCTCGGCGACCGGTGGCCCTTCGGTCACCGTCAAGCAGCGCCGGCTGGTGGTCGATGGCGCCGACTGGTTCGAGGTGCACGACCTGCGGCAGCAGTTTCTCCGCACCCTGCAGGTGATGAAGGACGGTCGGCTGTTGCTGCAGGTGAGTGATCTGAAGTCGTCAGGTCACCTCATCACCGTGCAGCTGGCGAGCGGCCGCATGTTCGAGGCGCGCAGCGACGAGCCGCCGGAAGCCTTCGTATCGGGGATGATCCGCGACGGCGTGCTCAAGCCTGATGGCACCGTCGACGAGCTCGCCTTCCGTGCCTACGCGAAGAAGATCGGGGCGAACTCCGAGCACCTGGGCGACTGGGACCGCATGCAGAAGCTGGTGATCGTGAACCGGCACCCACGAACCGTGCGCTTCACGCTTCAGCAGCGGCAGCTCGAGGGCAACGACGTCGAAGCAGTGCGCGAAGTTGGCCCGCAAGCGTCAGGAAGCATGACCGTGCTCACCGGTGACGTGTTGTGCATCGCCGGCACCCAGACCTGCATCACCGTCGAACGCGGCCTCAAGTCACTCGTCATTTCACTCGACGGTTTGCGCTTCGAATGAGTGACGTTCATGGCCTGACATGGTTTCGCGTGGTTAAACCATGGGCGATGAGCTCGAAAACGCTGCGCTCCGTCGTGTTGATGCTCTCGTTGTTGCCCGCTCTGGCGTTCGCTGAAGACGCGAAGGCCAGGGCTGCGCGCGAAGAGCTCGAGCGCGAACTGCAGGGCATGGTCGGCAAGGTGCCGACGCGCGTTCGCATTGAATACGCGGAGGTCGACGACCCGAACTACGTGCTGCAGGAAGCGGTGTTCGAGCTCGACGGGAAGGGCCTGCTCTCGCCGCCGCCCGGTGCATTGTCGATGGCCGACGAGAAGATCCTGGTGTGGCAGGGCGACGTGACGCCCGGCAAGCACGTGGTCACGGTGCGGCTCAAGTACAAGAACACCGCGAGCCCCATCGTCGCTGCGGAGGGCGGTCGCGAGTGGACGTTGAGCGGCGACCGTTCGTTCGAACAGCAGGCCGGCATCGAGGTGTTCGTGCTGGCGAAGACCATCGTCGACCCCAAAGCGGTCGCGGTGGAGAAGCGGTTGACGCTCAGCCTTCCAGCCTCGCCGAAGATGATCGCCAAGCTCGACGACGGCAGCATTCCCAATGCGCCTCCGAAGCCGGTGCTCGACGCGGGCCCGACTGCCGAAGAGCTGGCAGCAGCGAAGAAGGCCGAAGAAGACGAGAAGAAGCGGCTCGCGACTGAAGCGGCGGCTGCAGAGGCGAAGCGCAAGGCTGACGAAGCGGCTGAAGCAAAGCTCGCCGCGACGAACGCGCCCACGAACGCGCCCACGAACACGCCCACGAAGACGCCCACCTCGGAACCTACGGCGCGGCCCGTACCCGTCGCTCCGAGCCCCGTGGCGGCTGCCGAACCTGTCGTCGTCGACGCAGGTGCGCCCGTCGCCGTGGCGCCCCCGCCGGTCGTCGACGCGGGTGTACCCCTTGCGGACACTCCGCCTGATGAAGAAGGTTCGTTCCCCTGGATCGTCGTCGTCATCGGCGGCGCGATTGGTGTCATCGTTGCGATCGTCATCGCCCGTCGCCGGAGCCGGCCGCCGACGCTGCATGACTGAGTGGAGTTGATTTGAGGTTGTCGAAATACGCAGTTCTGGTGGCGGCGCTGTTCATCGGGTGTGAGCCGCCGCCCGTCGTCTCGCCGGACGGTTCGATCATCGAAGAAGACGCAGGCGTCATCGACGCCGGGTCGCTCGACGCAGGTGAGGGTGACGATGGCGGCCTGGGCGATGCGGGCCAGCCCGACGCAGGTCCCGGAGACTCGGGCGTCGTCGATTCGGGCGTTGTCGATTCCGGCGTTCCGGATGCGGGCGTATTTGATTCCGGCGTGCCCGACGCTGGCGTTCCTGACGCGGGCGTTCCCGACGCAGGCGGCTTCGATGCAGGCGTCGTCGACTCCGGCGTGCCACTCACGGGGTGCCCGGTGCCGACCGGTGTGGAAGCGCCGTTCGTGCTCCGCGCCATGGCCGCGAACCTCACGAGTGGCAACTTCCAGAACTACGACCTCGGTCACGGCACGCGCATCATGCAGGGCGCCCAGCCCGACATCGTCATGATCCAGGAGTTCAAGTTCGGCGCGAACAACGCGGCCGCGCTCGATCAATACGTCGCCGACAACTTCGGCGCCGGGTTCACGTGGTGGCGCGGCGTCGGCAACATCCCCAACGGCGTCATCAGCCGGTGGCCCATCGTGGCGTCGGGTGAGTGGAACGGTGAAGCGCCCGATCGTGAGCTGACCTGGGCGAAGATCGATCTCCCCGGGCCCAACGACGTCTTCGTGATCTCGGTGCATTTCCTCACGTCGAACGCCGGAGATCGGAACCTCGATGCGCGCACCATCGTGCAGCGGCTCGACGGTGGCGTCTCTCCATACGACTACGTGCTGCTCGGCGGCGACTTCAACACCAACGCGTTCAGTGAAGTGGCGTTCACCACGCTCGCCTCACGCTTCAAGACGAGCGGTCCGCACGCGGCCGATCAGAGCGGCAACACCGGCACCAACCGCAATCGTGACAAGCCGTACGATCACGTCTTCGCCTCACCGTGTCTCGCCGCGACGCAGGTTCCGACGGTGCTGGGAACCAGCACCTTCATGAACGGTGCGGTGATCGACACACGCGTCTATTCGCCGCTCTCCGACATCGCCCCGGCGCAGTTCGGCGACTCGAACTCGACCAACATGCAGCACATGGGCGTGGTGAAGGACTTCCTCATCTCGCCGTGAGCCGTTCGTTTTCGAAGAACGTCTCGACCGTTACGTCGCGGCCATCGCTGGTGAAGGTGATGGCGCCGTCGAGATCCGTGCGGTGACAGGCGGCTCCCGCGGCTTCCCAGCGTCGCACCACGTCGGCGCGCGGGAAGTCGAAGCGGTTGTCCCGGCCCACACAGAACACCACGTGCTTCGGCCTGGTGGCGTTCACGAAGCGCTCCGTCGAGCTGGTGTCGCTGCCGTGATGCGGCGCCTTCATCACCGTGACCGGGCTGGCGTTCAGCGCGGCCTCACCTGCGGCTTCGATGTCGCCGGTGAGCAGAAACGTCACCTCGCCATGACGCAGTCGCAGCACCAGCGAGCGGTCGTTCTCGTCGACCAGTTCGTGCATGTCACGCGGAGGCCCCAGCACTTCGATGGTCGCGTCTCCGAGGTCGAACGGCGCGGAGCCGGCCGCGCGTTCTTCCACCTGCGCGCCGTCAGCCGCCGCGAGCAGGGCGTCGACCAGTTCGCCCTCCTCACTCTCTGCGTGCAGCCACAGCCGCTTCGTCGGCACCTCGTCGAGCACGGTGACGAGGCCGAGCCCGTGATCGGGGTGCGCGTGCGTGAGCGCGACCAGCTCGAACGAGTCGATTCGTCGTTGGCGCAGGAACGGCAACACCACACGGCGCCCGGGGTCAGCGCCATTGGGGACGCCCCCCGCGTCGATGAGCGCGTGGTGGCCGGCAGCGCTCACGACGATCGCGTCTCCGTGGCCGACAGCGAGGAACGTGACGGTGAGCGGACGTTGCGGTGGCCCTGCGAGATGAGCGAGCAGGGCGATCGGCGCGGCGAGCGCGAGCCAGCGCCATCGACCCTTCATGAGCACCAGCGCCGCGAGGCCGAGCCACCAGAACAGCAGCAGCAGGGTCGAAGGCGCCGCCAGCGTGCCGGTCGCGAAGGGCAGGTCGCCGAAGAACTCGGCGATGGCGATGAACGCCCGCGAGAGTTGAACGCCCAGCCACAGCACCGGGGTCGAGAGCCACGGCGAGACGAGGTGCACCCCCGCGCCTCCAGCCGCGATCAAGGTGAGCAGGCCTGACATCGGCAGCGTCACCACGTTCGACACCAACCCCGCGAAGCTCACGCGTTGAAAGGCCGCCGCGATGATGGGCGCCGACGTCAACGTGACCGCCACGCTGGCCGCGAAGGTCTGCAGCGCAGCCTCTCGCCACCGTCGCCAGCGAAGGGACCAGCCAGCCTGCGTGGCGGGTGACGGCGAGCTCACCGGAATCGCCGCGCGCACCGTCGGGGCCAGCAACACCAATGACAACACCGCGACGAACGAGAGCTGCACCGAGAGATCGAAAGGCGCCGGGGGATCGACGGCCATCATTCCGAGCAACGCGACGAACACCGCGTTGAGCGCGTCGCTGCGTCGCCGCAGCACCCAGGCGCCCAGCACCAGCGAACACATGAGGCCCGACCGCACCGCCGGCGCCTGCCAGCCCGTGAACAGCACGTAGGCCCACACCATCGGCAACGCGAGAGGCGCTGCCCACGCGCGTGGATCGCTCCGGCGGAACCAGTTACGGCGCGACAACAGCCAGCGCATGGCCGCGAACAACGCGAACGCCAACGCCGCCACGTGCAGGCCGCTCACCGACAGCACGTGCGCGAGGCCGCTGCGCGCGAACGTGTCTTCCAGCTCGTCACCCAGCTCTGCGCGTTCGCCTGCCGAGAGCGTCAGCAACAAGGCTGCGGCTTCTCGAGAGGAACCCGCGATCGCGAACGTGTCTCGAGACAGCGCGCGGTGGCGCGTCTGCAACCACCGTCGCCAGGGCGAGGGCGCCGACGACGCCACGAGACTCTCGGCCCTCACATGCGCGGTGACGGGCTGGCCACGTCGCCATGCCCAGACCGAGCGGCTCCACTCACCGGGATTCGAGGCCGGCTGCACCCACTTGAACGTCGCCACGCCGCGGAAGCGTTGACCGGCCAGCAGCTCATTCTGTCCGTCGACCGAAAACGCGGCGCGGAAGCGCTTCGGCACGCCGTCCACCGCGGTCACCTGCGCCCATAAGCCGTGGGCCGTGACGCGCTCGACCTCGGCGTCGAAGCTCGCTGGCTGGCCGATGGGTGGCGCAGCCACGTCGCAGTGCAGCTCCGCGAGGCAACCCCCGACGAACACTGCGCCCGACAGCCCGAGCAGCACCCCACCCACCGCGCGGCCTCGCCAGAATGCGAGGCCCAGGCTCAGCGCGGCAGCTGTGGCCCAGAGCCACCACGGCACCGCCAGCAACGGCCCGACCACCACGCCCAGCAACACCGAACACACCGGAAACACTGCCGGGCGATTGCCCAGCGACCACCACGACCAACCCATACCCACCTCCACCCACCTGACAGCGTGGGAGATGTGGGGCCGTACAGTCAAACTGCTGCGAACTGTTAAAGGTGTTGACTTTGCGCGTTCAAGAAGGCATGGGCCTCAACTCTCACGCGCAGTTACAGAAGGTGACGATGTTCAAGCCAGGCGACAAGGCGGTCTACCCGGGGCACGGTGTTGGTGAGGTTGTTGGCATCGAGCACACGGAGGTCGCCGGTCAGCGGCAGTCCTTCTACGTGCTGAAGATGCTCGAGAAGAACGGTGGGCGGTTCCTGATCCCCATCAACAAGATCGGCCAGGTCGGTCTCCGCGAAATCATCTCCGAAGACGATGTGCGTCAGGTGTACGCCATCCTCAAGGAGAAGGACATCTCGGTCGACTCCACGACGTGGAACCGTCGGTACCGCGAGTACATGGAGAAGATCAAAACCGGCTCCGTGTTCGAAATCGCCGAAGTGCTGCGCGACCTGTACCTGCTCAAGGGCGACAAGGACCTCTCCTTCGGCGAGCGCAAGATGCTCGACACGGCGCGTTCGCTGCTCATCAAGGAGCTCGCGTTCGCCAAGGGCGTCACCGAGCTCGACATCGAGGCGGACCTGAAGAAGATCTTCAACATCCCGGAGAACCCTCCGAAGATGTCGGAGATCACCGAGAAGCCCGAAAAGAAGAAGAAGGAAGAGCCCAAGAAGGCTGAGTAATCAGCCGGTCGTGAGCTCTCCGGAAGAACGCGACGAACGCGACGCGTACATCGCAAAGCTCGAGGCCGAGCTGAACAAACGGCCTCGGGTCGGCGTACTGCCGCCGGTCGCAGCAATAGGTCTCATCGCGTCGCTCGCGCTCGCGTTCACGATGCGCGACGACGTTTCGTACTTCTTCTCGTCGCGCGAGCCGATCGAGCTCGGCGCCGAGGGCGACTACCACTTCGAGCGCGCGGCCCCCAATCGCTACGCCCAGTTGCACGGCGTGCCGACGGCGAAGGGCTGGTACGTCGAAGAGGCCGACGGTGCGTTCGTGGTGGTGGGGGTCAACGACACGCCCGTCGCCGTGCGCCGCGTGACCTTCGAAGACGAGAACAAGCGCTTGTCGGACGGAAAACGCCCGCAGCCCCGTCAGAACCCGTTCTTCGCGCGCGGCCGTCTGCTGAACCGCGAGCAGGCCGAGAAGTACGAAGAAGCCCTGCGCGAGTACGAGACGTGGAGCGGGGGCAGGGTGCAGTGGCTGCTGCTGGCCGAGACACCGCCGGGCAAAGACCTGAAGACCGTCGGCATGTTCTCGGGGCTGCTGCTGTTCGCGCTCGTGAATCTGTGGCTTCTGAAGCGTGGCCTGACGCGACGCTGAAGAAAGCGGGCCGGGCCGACTCGAGGTCAGCACCGGCCCGAAGCACTTCAGGTCGTCCTTGTTCTCAGTCGCCGAACGCGTCGTCGATGGAGCTCGCCTTGCTGGCCGGCTTCTTCGCCGGAGCCGCGGGCTTCTCGTCAACGTCGTCAGCAGCGGCGGGCTGCAGCTTCGCGAGCTGTGCCTTGGCGCGTGCGTTGTTCGGGTCATGCTTGAGCGCGCCCTGGAACGCAGTCTTCGCCTTCTCGGTGTCGCCGTTGGCGACGAACTGCATGCCGACCAGCACGTAGAGGTTGGCGAGCTGACGCCGAATCTCTGCGCCGTACTTGCCCCAGCCGCTCGACAGCCCTTCGTCGAGCGCCAGCGCCTTCTGGAAGTTCGCGATGGCCGCGTTGCCGTTGTTCGACATCATCGCGTCCTGCGCGGCGTCGTACGACGCGATGAAGCGCGAGAGCTTGTCGCTCAGGTCCTTGTCGCCGGCCTTCTTGGCGAGCTCCAGCGAAGCCTCGGCGTTGCCCTTCTCGTAGGGCGCGAGGATCTGCGCGCGCTTGTTGGCGCCACCGCTCCTGGGCGTCTCTTCCTCTTCTTCGTCGTCTTCAGCGGCGGCCTTCGACGCCGCGGCGACCGTCTTCTTCGCAGCGACGGGGCGGGGCGTCGCAGCAGCGACGATCGGCGCCTTCACGACCGTCGGCGCCTTCGGCTGTTCCTTGACGCTCACGTCGTCTGCGGTGACTTCTTCGTCGGTCGTCTTCGTGGCCGCGGCCACCGGCGCCTTGTCGGCCTGTTCGGCCATCTTGCGCTTGATGGCTTCGTCGATGAGGCGCTGCTTGTCGTCAGCCGACGTCGCAGCGGTCGGAGCCGTCGCCACGGTGGTGGGCGTCGCTTCGGCCTTGCCGCTGCTCATGGTCTTCACGAGCGCGAAGGCGAGCACGGCCGCGAGGCTGAAGCCCACCGCGCCCGCGAACACGGCGATCTTGAGCGCGGTGCTGCTGGGCGCCTTCTGCTGGGGTCCCGAAGGTCTTGCGACGACCGCGGTGCTCACGCGCGCTTTGCGATCGATCTTCTCTGCCTTCTCCACCAGCGCCGACTGCGGCATCGGCAGCGATGAAGCGCTCTGCGAAGTCGACTGCGGCGCGCCGAGCTTCTCGCCCTTGGCCAGCGGCCCACGCAGGCGGAGCAGCGCGTTGCCCAGCGCGATCGAATCGCCGGGCTTCACCTCGACCTCCGTCGCGATGCGCTGCTTGTTGACGAAGGTGCCGTTTTGCGAGCCCAGGTCCTTCACGAAGAACTGCTCGCCCTGCCGCTTGAGCTGCGTGTGACGGCGCGAGATCGACGGGTGCTGCAGCCGGAGATCGCTGACCGACGCGCGACCGACGACCACCGTACCCTGCTTGACCTCGAGCAGCTGACCGGCACCCGGGCCGCGCTCCACGTAGAGGAACGCCGGCTTGTATTCGGTTCCTGAAACTCCGTACTCGGCCTGCATTTCCTGATCTGCCTCGGTATCGAAAATGGACGTGGGGATGTGTTCTTCGATCTTCTTCACCGCGCGACGGGCGCCGGTACCGGACGACGGCAACTGTGCCACTCGCTGCGGCCGTGGATCATCCGCCTGGAGGATCTGCTCGTCCGTCACAGGCTCCCGATCACTGGGGCGCTTCGGGTTGGGCGGCATGTGGGACTCCTTTTCAAGGCGGCTGAAAGTGACGAAGTATCGCACATCTGACACCAATGGTTGCCTGTGGGTAAAGTGCCCGCGCCCATGAGTGCCCCAGAGATTCGCGTCTTCAACACGATGCAGCAGGACAAGGTTCCTCTGCGCCCCCTAACCCCCGGAAAACTCGGGGTCTATGTCTGCGGTCCGACGGTCTACAGCTACATCCACATCGGCAACGCGCGCACCTTCACGTCGTTCGACACCATCGTCCGCTACCTCCGGTTTCGCGGCTTCGATGTGAAGTACGTTCGCAATTTCACCGACGTCGACGACAAGATCATCAAGGCGGCTCACGAGACGGGTGAAGACCCGATTCAGCTGGCCGATCGCTTCGTCAAAGAGTTCGAGCGCGACGTGGGCCAGCTCCGGCTGCTCAAGCCCGACGTGTCGCCCAGGGTCAGCGAAACCATTCCGGAAATCGTCGCGCTCATCGAAAAGCTGGTGAGCCGCGGCGTGGCCTACGAATCGAAAGGCGACGTGTACTTCGAGGTGCGCAAGTACGACGGGTACCTCAAGCTCTCGAAGCGCAAGCTCGACGACCTGATGACCGGTGGCGGCGAGCGCGAGATCGTTCACGAAGATCAAAAGCGCGACCCGATGGACTTTGCGCTGTGGAAGGCCGCCAAGCCCGGTGAGCCGTCGTGGCCGTCACCGTGGGGTGCCGGTCGCCCCGGCTGGCACATCGAGTGCTCGGCGATGTCGGCGAAGTACCTGGGTGAGTCGTTCGATCTGCACGGTGGCGGCCTCGACCTGATCTTCCCGCATCACGAAAACGAGATCGCCCAGTCGGAAGCAGCGAGCGGAAAGACGATGTGCGAGTGCTGGATGCACGGCGGCTTCCTCGATCTCGAAGGCGCGAAGATGTCGAAGTCGCTCGGCAACGTGGTGCGTTTGCGCGACGCGCTCCAGCAGGTCGACGCCGAAGGTCTGCGCTACTTCTTCTTGTCGACGCACTATCGGCAGGCGCTCGCGTTCGGTGAGAAGGCGCTGCACGACGCCGAAGCGCGCGTCGAGTACTTCTACGAGACGCTCAAGAAGGTCGACGAACGCGTGACCGGGAAGGACTTCGGCACCGGCCCGCTGCACGTCGATCCCGCGAAGTACCTCGGCGAGTTCGATCAGGCGATGAGTGACGACTTCAACTTCCCCGGAGCCCTGGGGGCCTTGTCGGGGTTGTTCGCCGAGATGAACCTGCTCACCGACAAGCCGCCGGTGAAAGACAAGGCGCTGGTCGGCCGCACGCTCGTCGCGTTGCGCGACGTCGCCACGAAGATCGCGAGCGCGCTCGGGTTGTTCGAGTCGGTTCCGTCCGAGTGGTTGCTCGGCCGTCGCGATCGTCAGGTGAAATCGAAGGGCCTCGACGCCGCCAGGATCGAAGAGATGATCAAGGCGCGTAACGATGCGCGCGCCGCGAAGAACTTCGCCGAGTCGGATCGCATTCGTGCCGAAGCCAAAGCCATGGGCGTGGAGATCATGGACTCTCCCGCAGGCACGACGTGGAAGGTCGCGAGCTGAACTCTCGACCGTCACTTCGCGGCGACGGCAGGCGACGGCTCAACGCACCACGAAGAGCCCGCGGAGCTCTTCGCTGTGACTGGTGGGCGCGCCCTTGCGCATGCCGGTGATGCGCCACTGGTAGAAGCCGCCCGTGGGCAGCGAGGGCCCTGCATAGGTCTCGCTGCTCGCGTTGCCGTCGGCGATGGGGTGTGTCCACACGAGGTTGCCCAGGCCATCGAACACCGTGAGCACGTACGCATCGGCGTTCGGGTACTTCTTCCACCTGAAGGTCGGCGTCGCGCTCGTCTCGTCGATGCCGGTGTGGCCGGGGCTCTCGAGCTCGACGGCGCTGGTGACCTTGAACGCCGGGCTCGTCGCACCAGAGAGCTGACCATTGCTCACGGTGAGCTGCTGAAGACCGGTGCCCGAGATGCCGGGATCGGGATCGCGCACGTTGCCGTCATTTTCGAACGCCGCGAGCACCACGTACCGCCCGTCGGGAATTCCGCTGATGGTCCACGCGCCGGTGACGTTGGGCGAGGCGCCACCTTCGGGTGCACGCAGGCCCGGCGGCACTTCACCGCGGCCGAGCGCCTCGATGAACGTGCTCTCGAGCGCGAGCACCACCGACGTGCCATCGCCATTCGCGCCCGCGACCAACTGCACCGAGCCGCTCAACGCTGGCGTCGGCACCGACGACCTTGTGATCGTCACGTCAGCGAGGTCTGCACTGCCGACTGACACGTCGACCGGCACGTAGTTCGAACCGCGCGCATACGCGGAAGCACGCCACGCGCCCGCGGGCACGTTGAAGAACGTGAAGGTTCCGTCGGGCGCGGCGAGCGTGGTGCGGCCGCCGGCGCCCTCGAGCGCGATCAAGGTCGCGGGTTGCGGAGCTCCCAACTCGATCTTGCCGCTCACCGTCGCCAGATCGCGCACGCTCGGCTCGACCGGGCTCAAGAACACGTCGGTCTGCGCCGATTCGACGACCCATGGCTGGTCCTCCGTGGCTCGAGATGCGCTGGCGATCGAGACCGGCAGCGACACGCGCGCGCCAGACGGAAACGCCACGTAGTTGCGTGCCTGCGCGCGCAGCATCACCGAGTGGCCGACGATGGTGCCCGCTTCGTCGGAGCGCGTGGTCGGCACGCGGAACTCGTAGGCCCCGTCGCTGCCGCTCGTGAACGGAGCCGACACGGGCGCACCGTCGGCGTTGGTCGCGAGCACCTGGGCGTTGGCAATGGCGGCGCCGCTACCGAGCTCGATCACGCGACCACGCAGCACCACGGGTTGGAAGCAGAGCGGCTTGTCGCGGCCACTCACGCGTTCACACGTCAGGTCAGCGGGACACGTCGAGGGATCGTCGACCACGCATTCCTTCGGTCCACACGCGGAGGTCATGACGAGAACGAAACCGGCAAGCAGAGCGTTGCGCATGCCGGTGCTGTGACGGTGCACGTCCGGCAGCAGGCAACGCTGGCGTCGGCGTGTACCAGTCGGTAACTGCTCCACATGCTCGCGCTGTGTCTCCTGTCACTCGCCGCCGCGCCGATCTCCGGCTCTGAACTGCGCGCCCACACCCGCTTTCTGGCCTCCGATCTCCTCGAAGGCCGACTGCCCGCGAGCAACGGCGATCGGCTCGCCCAGCAGTACATCGCCGCGCAGTTCGAGTCGTTCGGGCTTGCCACGTCGCTGCAGTCTTTCGAGCTCGTGGGCGTCGAAGGTCACCCCGAGACGATGACCTTCAAGACGCCAAAGACCTCGCTCGCGCTCCCGTACCGCGAGGACTTCATCGCCGTCTCCGGGCACCAGGACAAGGTCGCGTCACTCGAGAACGCCGAGCTGGTGTTCGTGGGCTACGGAATCACGGCGCCGGAGTTCAAGTGGGACGACTTCAAGGGCCTCGACGTGAAGGGGAAGGTCCTGGTCGTGATGAACAACGACCCGGAAGACGACCCGGCCATCTTCGGTGGCCGCGCGCGGCTCTGGTACGGCCGGTGGGACTACAAGTACGAGCACGCGCGAAAGCTCGGCGCCGCGGGCGTGCTCATCATTCACACCACGCCGTCGGCTGGTTACCCGTGGCAGGTGGTGCAGACGAGCTGGGCCGGTGAGCAGTTCGATCTCCCGACGACCGGTGGCCCGGCGCTGCAGGTCAAAGGCTGGCTGAGCGAGAACGCGGCGCGCAAGGTGTTCGCGCTCGGAGGCAAGAGCCTCGACGCGCTGCGAACGAAAGCCCAGACGCGGAAGTTCACGCCGGTGCCGCTCGGCATCACCGTGTCGACGCGCTTCGAGAACGTGGTCGCGAAGAAGCAGACCGCGAACGTGCTCGGCTTTCTCGAAGGCACCGACCCGAAGTTGAAGAGCGAACTCGTGGTCTACACCGCGCACCACGATCATCTCGGCAAGGGCCTGAGCGACGCCGCGGGAACAGACGTCATCTACAACGGCGCGGTCGACAACGCCTCGGGCGTGGCCGCGCTCATCTCGATCGCGCGCGTGCTCAGTCAGCAACCGCTCAAGCGGAGCGTTCTCTTCGCCGCCGTCGCCGCGGAAGAGCAGGGGCTCCTCGGTTCGCAGTACCTCGTCGAGCACCCGCCGGTTCCTGTGGGGCGCATGGCGGCGAACATCAACATCGACGGCCTGAACGTGTGGGGCCGAACGCGCGACGTCAGCGTCATCGGCCTGGGCAAGTCGTCACTCGATGTGCGCATCACCGAGCTCGCGAAGAAGCAGAACCGTACGGTTCGCGCAGACGCGTTGTCGGACCGCGGGTTCTTCTACCGGAGCGACCAGTTCAACTTCGCCAGGCAGGGTGTCCCGGCTGCGTATTTTTCGAGCGGTCACGACTTCATCGGCCGGCCCGAAGGGTGGGGGGAGCAGCAGCGCGTGAAATGGGAAGCCGAGCACTACCACCAGCCTTCTGATGAGGTGACGCCCCAGTGGGACATGGCGGGCGCGGTGGAAGACGTGCAGCTGTTCCTTCAGTTGGGTCAGGCCGTCGGTGACGCGCCGGCGATGCCGACGTGGACGAAGGGTGACGAGTTCGAGGGCACACGTCTCGAAGCTCTCAAAGCGGTGGGTGCGCCGTGAGACTCCTGACAGCCGGCTGTCATCGGGCGGGTTAGAAAGGCCGCCCCATGGCGGACTTCAAACTCGTCAGTGACTACGCGGCGCGCGGCGATCAACCGCGGGCGATCGAACAGCTCTCGAGCGGCGTGGTGCGTGGAGATCCGCATCAGGTGCTGCTCGGCGTGACCGGCTCCGGCAAGACGTTCACGATGGCCAACGTCATCGCCAACGCGAAGCGGCCGTCGTTGATCATCGCGCACAACAAGACGCTGGCGGCGCAGCTCTACGGCGAGTTCAAGCAGCTCTTCCCCGAGAACGCGGTCGAGTACTTCGTCAGCTACTACGACTACTACCAGCCCGAGGCGTACGTGCCGTCGTCTGACACGTACATCGAGAAGGACTCGTCGATTAACGAGCAGATCGAGCGCATGCGCCACTCGGCGACGCACTCGCTGCGCACGCGCGACGACGTGGTGATCGTCGCCTCGGTCTCGTGCATCTACGGCCTCGGTACGGCCCGCGCCTACGTCGAGATGGCGGTGCGGCTGGGCAAGGGTGACGAGCTCGGTCGCGACAAGGTCATGCGGCAGCTCGTGGACTGTCAGTACGAGCGCAACGACATGGACTTCCACCGCGGCACGTTCCGGGTGCGCGGCGACACGCTCGAGATCTTCCCCATCTACGAAGAGGAGCGCGCCATTCGCGTCGAGTTCTTCGGGGACACCGTGGACCGCATCAGCGAGTTCGATCCGCTGCGCGGGGTGACGATTGGTGAGATCCCCAAGATCACGATCTTCCCCGGCTCGCACTACGTGACCGAGCCCGAGCAACGTCACAAGGCGATTCAGACCATTCGCACCGAACTGCAGGAGACGCTCGCGGAGTTCCGCAGCCAGAACAAACTGGTCGAAGCGCAGCGGCTCGAGCAGCGCACGATGTTCGACCTCGAGATGATGGAGCAGCTCGGGTTCTGCAACGGCATCGAGAACTACTCGCGCCACCTGTCGGGGCGTTCGCCCGGTGAAGCGCCGCCGTGTCTGCTCGACTACTTCCCCAAGAACTTCCTGGTGTTCGTCGACGAATCGCACCAGACGATCCCGCAGATCGGCGCGATGTTCCGCGGTGACCGTGCGCGCAAGGAGACGCTGGTCAACTTCGGGTTCCGCCTGCCGAGCGCGATCGACAATCGGCCGCTCAAGTTCACCGAGTGGGAGGAGTTCAACAAACAGATCGTCTACGTGTCGGCGACGCCGTCGGAATACGAGATCAACAAGGCGCGCGGCGTGCTCGTCGAGCAGGTGATTCGCCCGACGGGCCTGCTGGACCCGGAAGTCGAGATTCGCAAGGCCGGAAATCAGGTCGACGATCTGCTCGAGGAGATTCGCGTTCGCGCCAAGAAGGGCGAGCGCGTGCTGGTCACGGTGCTCACCAAGCGCATGGCCGAGGATCTCACGGAGTACTACGCGGAGGTCGGTGTCCGGGTCCGGTATCTCCACGCGGACATCGATGCCATCGAGCGCACGGCGATCATCCGCGACCTTCGGAAGGGTGTGTTCGACGTGCTGGTGGGCATCAACCTGCTGCGTGAAGGCCTCGACATTCCCGAGACGTCGCTGGTGGCGATTCTCGACGCCGACAAGGAAGGGTACCTGCGCTCGCACGTGTCGCTGATTCAGACCATGGGGCGCGCGGCGCGAAACGTGACGGGCCGCGTGATTCTGTACGCCGACTCGATGACCGACTCGATGCGGAAGGCGCTCGACGAGACGGATCGCCGCCGCGAGATCCAGCGTCAGCACAACCTCGACAACGGCATCACCCCCACGCAGGTGAAGAAGGCGATCACCGACTTGTCGCAGTTCCTCTACGACGGCGACGCCATGGACTTGCCGCTCGCGGCGGACGCGGGCGCGGTGGTGTTGTCGAAGCCGGAGATCGCCGAGCTCATCAAGAAGACCGAGAGCAGCATGATGGCGTTTGCGGACGAGATGGAGTTCGAGAAGGCCGCGTTGGAGCGTGACCGGCTCGTGTTGCTCAAGGAGATGGATATCGGCGTGAAGCCGGCGCTGAAGTCGTTGCTCAGCGAGCCGAAGGAAGAGAAGTCGCAGCGGAAGGCGCAGCCCAGGAAGTACCGGCGGAAGCGCTGAGCCCCGCTCACTGACTCGAGAACCGCTTCGGTCTCGAGCAACACGTCGTGTTCCAGAAACGAAGAACGGTCCACCCATGCAGGCGCAGTCACCCAGTCCGTCGTCGATCGTGCTCGCTGATTTCGGCATCGGCGTGGCGGCCACCGTCGAGGTCGATGACGAGTCGTCTCTCGGGGCACGCGGAATCGGCGAACCACTGCTGATCGGTCTGGCGCTTCCGCAGTTCCCGCGATCGTCCGAGGTTGTTCCGGCGACTTCTCATTCACCGAACGTTTTGCAGTCGGTGCGCGCTCGGGCACCTCTCCCCGCTGTCGCATGGAGAGGGCCATGATTCAGGACAAGATCGACGCGCTCCCCAACCAGCCGGGCGTGTACCTGATGAAGGACCGCTCGGGCCGGATCATCTACGTCGGCAAGGCCGTCAACCTCCGCAACCGCGTGCGCAGCTACTTCACGCGCGCCGATTCACGCGCCTTCGTGCAGCTCCTCGACCGCGTCCTCGCCGACATCGAGACCGTCGTCGTGCGCAACGAGAAGGAGGCGTTGCTCCTCGAGAACGAGCTCATCAAGAAGCACCGCCCGCGCTTCAACATTCAACTGCGCGACGACAAGCAGTACCTCTGTCTGCGCCTCGACATCGCGCACCCGTACCCGCGCCTCGAGACCGTTCGCCGCACCAGGCGTGACGGCGCGCGCTACTTCGGCCCGTACTCATCGGCTTCGTCGATTCGCGAGACGCTGCGGGTGGTGAACAAGTTCTTTCAGCTCCGCACGTGCACCGATCACATGCTGGAGAACCGCAAACGTCCGTGCCTGCTTCACCAGATCGGCCGTTGCCCCGCGCCGTGCGTCTTCCCGGTGCCCGAGACCGACTACCGCCGCAACGTCGACGCGGTGACGCTCTTCCTCGAAGGGCGTTCGGGGCCGCTGCTCGAGCAGCTCCGAGACCGCATGAAGAGCTCGGCGAAGAAGCTCGAGTTCGAAGAGGCGGCGCGCCTGCGCGATCAGATCATCGCCCTCGAGCGCAGCCTCGAACGTCAGACCGTCGCCACCACCGACTCCATCGATCAGGACGTCTTCGGGCTCTACCGCCAGGCCGACAAGATCTGCATCTACATCCTCTTCGTGCGCGGAGGCCGCATCACCGGTGGCCGCCCGATGCACTCCACCAGCGAGTTCCCCGACGACGAACTCATCGAGTCGCTCGTCAACCAGTACTACGCCGACGAGAACTTCGTGCCGCGTGAAGTGCTGTTGCCCGCGGCGCCCGCCGAGCTCGAGCCGCTCGCCGAGCTGCTCAGTGAGCAGAAGGGCGAGAAGGTGCGTGTCTTCGTGCCGCAGCGCGGAGACAAGGTCGAACTGCTCGCGCTCGCCGCCCGCAACGCCGAGCGGTCCTTCAGCGAGCGCACGCGCACCCGCGAAGAGATCGAGCAGGTGCTCGAACGCCTCAAGGAGCGCCTGAACCTCTCGAAGCTCCCGCGTCGCATGGAGTGCTTCGACATCTCGCACTCGCAGGGCACGTCGATCGTCGCCTCGCAGGTCGCGAGCTTCGACACCGTGGCCGACCCCGCGAACTACCGCCGCTACAAGCTTAAGACCGTCACCCAGAACGACGACTTCGCGTCGATGCACGAGATCCTCACGCGGCGTTTCCGTCGCGGGCTCGAAGACGACGACTTGCCCGACCTCATCGTCATCGATGGTGGCAAGGGCCAGCTCGCCGCGGCGCACGCAGCGATGCGCGACATGAAGGTCGAAGGCGTCGACATGGTCGCGCTCGCCAAGAGTCGTGATCTCGACGTGGCCCTGCCCGACGAGGAAGTGAAGCGCAGCCCCGAGCGCGTGTTCCTGGTCGATCGAAAAGACCCCATCGTGCTCCCGCAGACCTCACCGGAGCTCTTCGCGCTCACGCGACTGCGCGACGAAGCGCACCGGTTCGCGATCACCTTCCAGCGCAAGCTCAGCCGCAAGCGGGGCCTGCAATCGCAGCTCGATTCCGTGCCCGGCGTGGGCCCCACCCGGCGGCGCGCGTTGCTCACGCACTTTGGGAGTCTGAAGCGGCTCAAGGAGGCGAACGTCGCCGACATCGCGGCCGTGGAGTCGCTCGGACCCGCTGTCGCAGAACGCATCCACGCGTTCCTGCACGCGCCCACGAACACCGAAGTGGACGACGACGAAGGAGACGACGTGCGCGCGGCGTCGCTCGAAGATGCGGGCGGCGCAAACGACGTGCCGCCGTCGCCGCAAGGGAAAATATCGTGAGGTTCCGAGGCTTTTTCGTTTGCCGCATCAGAAGGGTGGGCGATAGAAATCGCCTGCTTCCACTCTGACTTTGCAGACCTTTAGAGAGGCGAAGAACCATGCGGCTGTACCCCAAGCTCGTTCCCATTCTCGCTCGTGAGATCGTCCAGAAGCTGACGGCGGACAAGGACATCGAAGTCGAGCCGATTCGTGTTTCCGACGCCGAGATGGACCTCTCGGCCATCATGCGTGAGCACCTCGCCAACGAGGAGCGCGTGAACCAGGCGACCCGTGAGGCGCTCGAGCGTCGCGGCTACGACTCGGCGAAGTTCAGCCAGGTGAAGCGCGAGATGGCCGACGTTCGCGGCTTCCTGCTCGGCGAAGACGGCATCGAGTTCGTCATCAACCAGATGCTCGAGTTCCTGCTCGTTTCGCGCAGCGTCGAGGAAGTGTTCTCGGACGACGCCACGATGCGCCCCAAGATTCTTCAGATCATGAAGAAGCACCTGGACATCGAGGACGACATCGACCGCGAAGCGCGTGGCCGCCTCAAGCACCTGCAGGAAGGTACCGGCGCGTTCGAGGTCGAGTACCAGAAGACCGTCGATCAGATTCGTCGCGCCCGCGGCCTCATCTGAAGTGGCGTTTCGAGGTCGCGTTCTCGCCCTGAAATGGGGTTCGAGGACGCGGCCTTATCGTTCGGAAAATTGACGGTCTGGATCACGCCTGTAGCGTGATGTGCATGTCGGCACTCCAGACTGCTACCGCGTTCCCGCTTTCGAAGTCAGTCGATGCGATTCGTGAGTCGGTGGATCGACTCGAGAAGCTGCTTCCCGATCGCGAAGACTCGGCCATCGTTCTCGACTTCATCGAAGACGACCTGCGCGAGGGGCTCGACGCGATTTCAGAAGTCGAAGCGCACTTCACCGACATTCTCGACACCCTGCGCGCCGACAAGGTCACGCCCATCAAGTTGCTCGACGCTGCGGAGGACTTCCGCGTGCTCAACCGCATCGAGTACCTCATGGTGGTCGTCGCGCAGCTGCGGCGCAGGCTCAGTCAGGCCGCAGGCAAGATGCGCGAGCGTCCGGTGCGCTGAAGCGCTTCACCACTTGATGTTGGCTTTGTTCTCGGCGCGGGTGTTCGCTTCGCCGGGGCGGCTGTAACCCTTCAGGGTGGCGCGCACGGCGCCGAACTCCATGACCCCGAGCGCAGCCAGCGGCAGGCGCCTGGCGTCGTCGCTCACCCACACGTGCACTTCGCGCCGCGCGTCGGGGAGATTCAACGGCGCCGCTTCGCCCTGCAGGTGCCACGTTTCGAACTCGCCGAGCGGGAGCGACACGTGCTCGCGCGGTTGCACGGTGCCCCACACGCGCCACACGCGTCGAATGCCGTACACGTCGAAGCACAGCCGCTGACCTTCCTTCACCGGAATGGACCGCAGGAGGTGCACGGCACCGGCCACGTCGCTCATGTCGTTGCCGTAGGGCAGTTGCGCGGTGGGGTACGTGCGGCCGTTGATGGTGTTGGTGAGGCTGGCGACGCGGTTCTTCATGGTCACGTCGGCGATGCGGTGCTGATCGTTTTCCCACGCGTCTTCGAAGTACCGCTGGCTGCGCAGCGTCTTCGGCGAGACCTCGGTGCGCGCCACCGCCTTCACCTTGCGCACCTTGCTGAAGAAGGTGTTGGTCTCGACGGAGATCTCGATGGGCAGCACGCCGTCGCGAAGTGGCAGCGTGGTGATGCTCATCACTCCGGCGCGCGCGCCCATCGCGTCGAGGTCGTATTGCAGCGCTTCTCCCGGGCCGAAGGGGAGCGGCGACATCGTGGGGCCCATCGCCACGCACTCGGCATCGGCGGGGAAGGGCGTCTTCGGCTTCTTGAGTGCGCCTGCAGGTGCGCTCTGTGGAGGCGGCGCTGGCGCGGCGTTCCGGCGCGAAGGCGGCGGGGGCGGCTTCACGGTGGCGACCGCTGGCACCGGGGGCGTCGCAGCGATCGCCAGTGACGAGACCAACGACATCAACGCAGCTCGCATCATTCGGCTCCCGGGTACACGCGGCCCTGCGCGTACTTCACGGCTTCGAGACGAATCTTGCCGAGCAGAAATTCGGCCTCTGCGCGGACGGGCAGCTGCTTCTCGTCGGCCGTGTAGAACAACGTCATCAGGCCCTTGGTGGCCAGCTTGCCGTTGAAGTCGCCGTTCACCGTGACGCGGAACACTTCGAGCTCGCCCAGCGGTGTCTTCAACGTCTCGCGCGCCACCACCGTGGCCTGCATCCGGTAGTACCGGTTGCCCAGAAACACCGGCATCTCGTGGCGCTCGCCGACGACGAGCTGCTCGTTGCGGAGGCCGAAGCCGGCGGCCGCGAGGTCGAGCGTGCCCTGCTCGATGTCGTAACGAAGCTCGTACGGCGCCTGACCTTCGAGCTGCCTGGTGACGATGGCCTGGTTGTTCGCCGCGTCGTACTCGTAGCGCTCCTTCCGCTTCTTCCGGTTCTCGTTCACGAAGAAGTCCGCGCCCAGCGTGCGGCGATCCATCGGGTCCCAGTACGAGATGAAGCGGTCCTTCACCGGGAACACGCTGCCGAAGCTCGTCGTCTCTCCCACGCACACCAGCGGCCACACAGCGTGGCCAAATTGCTCCGTGGGCCAGCCCACGGTGAGCTGTGCGCGCCCAGCGACGAGCCCCAGGTAGCTCACCTCGTACTCGGTTTGCTCACCGGGCCCGAACACGCTCACCAGCTTCGAGTCGGCCATCGCAATGCTCGCCAGGAGCGCCATCCACAACGCGTGACGCAACATGTTGTTCAGCCTCCTCGCCAGACACGAATGTCGTGGCGCACATGACTCGACTGTCAGCCGCTGCTGCTATTCAACCGTGATATTCCACGGCTTCTTTCGCCGCCCACCGAGGTCCTCTTGGCTCGTCTCCGCGTTTCCGCTGCAGCTGCATCGCTGCTGTTGGTGTCGTGCGCTTCGAAGATGGAGCCGCCTCCACCGCCTGTCCCAGAGCGCATTCACACCACGTACCGAGTTCTCGGCGGCGTCTCGATGGGAGCCATCGGTAGCAGCGCGCTGGTGATGTCGAACCCCGAGCAGGTCGATGGGCTCGCGGCGCTCGGAGGGCCGCTCGATGCGGCGTTCTTCCAGCGCTTCATGGATTCCTTCGTGACCGGCGGGTTCTGCTCGAAGCAGGAGCTCGAGGCGATCGTCGCGCAAGATCCCGTGAAGTTGAACGACCCCACGGTGATCAACGCCTGTGCGACGCCGCGACGAGCGGTGCCGGGCAAGTGGGAGCACCCCAACGACTTCAACCACTGGCACGTCACCACCAACGGCGGCACGTTCGATCGCGACAGCTACGTCGAGATGATGACGGACCTGATGCTGGCCTACGGGAACTTCTTCACCGAGAACCCGAACTCTCCCCTGGCGCCTCCGGGCATCGACCCCGAAGTGCTGCGTCACCCGCCAGCTGATCTGTGCAGCAATCCCAGGCGCGTCACCGGCCTCAAGAACGCAGAGTACAACCCTGACGGCGCGTACGACGCGATCACCTTCTGTGACGGCGCGCAGACGTTGTTCTTCTGCAGCACCGGTCAGGAGACCGTCGACTTCTGCAGCGACCCGGCGAACATCGCCAACCCCCTGCCGGTCGCGCAGGAGCAGGCCTTCGCCGATGCATATTGCGCCGCGAAGGGTGGAGCCGTTCGCGCCAACAAGAACGACCACACGCTCTACTGGCTGGCCAATGCCGGCAACGTCGACCCGTGCCGTCAGCGCACGCTGGCCGCGCCGATCATGCTGGCGTGGGACCTCAACGGAAACGGGCGGCGCGACTACGGCGAACCGGTGGTCAACAACTCGCACGAGCGCTTCAGCGACGTGGGCGTCGATGGGTGCGCCGATGCGTTCGAGAACGGCTCCGGTGGCTGCAACACCTCGCCCAACGCTTCACCGTCCGACGCGAACGACGACAACTACGACCCCGACACGCGGCCCGCCGGCACCGAGAACAACTGGAAGCACGACGACGGTGAGCCGTTCAGTGACCTCGGCCTCGACGGTGTCGCGGGTACCTCGGACCTCGGCGAAGGCAACGGCGTGTATGACGAGGCGTCAGGTCGCAAGCGGCTGTTCGCGCTCGACGGCCGCAGCAATCTCAAGAAGCTCGACGCCAGGGCGCAGAAGCGGCTCAACGTGCTGCTCGATGGCGGCATTCACGACATCTTCAATCTCGGCCTGATGGCGCGGCACCTGTTCACCTCGGTGCAGCAGGCGCGTGACGGCGCGGTCGGCCTCTACCGGGACTTCACCGAGATTCCCGGCATGAAGGACCGCAGCAGCGGCAAGTACAGCCCGTGGAATCGTGCGTGGCAGACGCAGGTGCCGAAAGATCTGCTGACGCTCTACGGCAAGGAGAACCGCAGCCAGCAGGAGTTCATTCAGGGCGAAGGCGATCACGTCGGCACCGCGGACCAGGCCGTGAATCGTTTTCAGACGGTCTTCAACTGGGTGGCCAACATGTGGCCCAACGCGCCGATGCCCGAGACGAAGTTCGAAAGCTCACAGCCGCGCTACCTGAGCGAGACCTACGACTCGACGGCGCTCGGCGCGAAGTGGGAGTACGCGGTCGCGCTGCCGCCCGGGTACGACGACGCGGCGAACGCCAACGCGCGGTATCCGGTGGCGTACCTGCTCCACGGCTATGGCATGGACCCGCAGGACTTCGTGGCGACCGCGGTCATCGCGAACAACTTCGTCATCGACCCCGCGCTCAAGTTGCGCCCCGTCATCTACGTGTTCCCCAACGGTCGTTGCTGCTTCGTCAACCGCGTCACCGGCGCGCGCGACTGCCGCAACACCGACGAGAACGGCATGCAGATCGCTCAGCAGCCGAACATGGAGCGCGAGTGCAACTCGGGGACGTTCTGGGTCAACCGCCGCGGCTTCACCAACGACGACGGCACGAGGTACGGCGACGCGCTCTTCGAGCTCATGGGCCACATCGATGAGAAGTACCGCACCATGAAAGCCGCTGACGTGGAGGTCAGGTGAGCACCCCCGTCGTTCGCGTGGAGTTGAAGCGAGCGAACGCGGCGGAGGTGGTGGGGTCGGACGCTGCGCTTCGCGAGCTGCCGGTGGTCAAGGCGCTCGGAGCGAAGCTGTTGGAGCAGGGCGTGCTGAGACGCTTCGCGCCGCAGTCGGTGCTCTGGCAGCAAGGTGAAGAAGGCGGCTCCCTGCTCCTCGTCGTCGCGGGGGCGGCGCGCATTCTCGCGCGTCGCGACAAGGACAACGCCGAGATCGGCACCGCGCAGAAGGGCGATGTGCTCGGCGAGTCGGAGGCGTTGGGCGGCACCCGCCGCAAGTACTCGGTGGTCGCGTTGCAGCAGCTCGATGTCATCGAGCTCGATCGGTTCGCCGTCTCACCGACGCTGGCGGCGGTGCTGCAGGGCTTCGTGTCGACGCGCGGCAAGGCGCTCGACGAGCTGAGTGATTTTCTCAACCGTTGGTGAGGTGAACCATGAGCGGCGGACACGGCTACCACGACGACGACGACGACAAGGGCGGCGACACGAAGGTGAAGAAGCGCTTCGAGTTCGATTGCCCGTCGTGCAACGCGAACAACCCCTGGCCCGACGGCTACGTCGATCGTGACGAAGTCATCTGCCACTACTGCGGCACGAGCTTCGAGGCGCGCTTCACCGACGAAGGCAAAGTGAAGTTTCGAGAGGTGTAGCGGCTTCAGCCGAGTCGTGGCTCACGTCGGGCGATGACCGAACAGCGCAGTGCCGACCCGAATCAGCGTCGCGCCCTCTTCGATCGCCACTTCGAAGTCACCGGTCGTGCCCATCGACAGGGTCTGAAAGCCGTAGACCTTCGCGAGCGCCGCGAGGGTCTTGAAGTGTGGCCGCGACGCTTCGGGGTCGTCCGCCAGCGGTGGCATCGCCGTGAGGCCCACCAGCTTGAGGTTCGGCAGGGCGCGCACCGCGTCGATCAACGTCGAAAGTTCAGCCGGCGCAACGCCGGCCTTCGAGTCTTCGCCTGCGACGTTCACTTCGATGAGGCACTCGAGGGGCGCCCCTTCGCGACGGCGGCTGAGCTCCTGCGCGGTCTCGAGGCGTTCGATGGCGTGGAAGACCGACGCTGCCTTCGCCACGTACTTCGCGTTCTTCGGCTGCACGGGGCCGATGGCGTGCCACACGATGCCCTGCAGGTCTGCGAGCGCCACGTGCTTGTCGCGGAGCTCCTGCGCGTAGTTTTCGCCGAAGTGCCGCTGGCCCAGCGCGTAGGCGGCGCGAATCGCTTCAGGCGGGTGCAGCTTCGAGACGGCGATGAGCGTCACCTCGGCGCGTGACCGCCCTGCACGGACACACGCGCGGGCGACGCGCGCTTCCACCGCTTCGAAGTTGCTCTTCATCGCAGCACCGTGAGGCCTGCGTTGCGCAGCAGCTCGACCGTGTCGGTCAACGGAAGACCGATGACGTTGCTGGGGCTGCCTTCGACCGAGGTGATGAACGCGCCGGCGCGGCCCTGCATCGCGTAGCCGCCGGCCTTGTCAGCGCCTTCGCCGGTCGCCACGTACCAGGCGATCTCTTCTTCGCTCACGGCGCGAAGGTGCACCCTGGCGATGACCACGCGCGACTCGACGCCCTTCGCCGAAGCCACGGCGATGCCGGTCATCACTTCGTGGGCACGACCCGACAACCGACGCAGCATGTCGGCGCCGAGCTGCGCGTCGTGACCGGGTTTTCCCAGCACCACTTCGTCGAGCACGACCGAAGTGTCCGCGGCGAGCACCACGTCGGCTGTGACCGCCGCCGCTTTTTCTCGCGCGAGCCGCTCGACGTACGCGCGCGCCGTTTCACCGGAGCGCAACGTTTCGTCGATGTCGGCCGGGCGCACCTCGAAAGGCACGCCCAGGTGGCCCAACAACTCACGTCTCCGTGGAGACGCAGACGCGAGCACCAGCATCAGCTGTCGCCGATGACCTTCTCGATGGCCGCGTCGTTGGTGACGACGGTGCCGCTCTGCTTGAGCGACTTGAGGAACGCTTCACGCGTCTCGAACTGCTTGCCCTTGATGGCCTCGAGGCGCAGCTGCGTCTTCTGGGTCTCGAAGTCGGCGTCGTTGGGCTCTTTGCGCTCGTCGATGACCGCGACGATGAGGCCGTCGCTCGACTGCAGCACCTGGGGGATCACGCCGGGCGACTTCGCGGTGAAGATGAGCTTCTTGATGGCCGCCTCGTTGCCCAGCTGCGGCATCGCTTCGGTCGCCGAGTTGAACTCGCCGGTCTGCTTGGCTTCAGGCTTCGTCGACACGCCGAAGGCGAACGGGTTGGAGCCGTCTTCCTTCTTCTCGGCAGGGAAGAGCTCGGCCAGCTTCTTGCCCGCCTGCGCGTCGGTGAGCGCCTTCTGCGCGTCGGCCTGGGCGAGCTCAGTGGCCTTCGCCTTCACGTACAGCTGGCTGGCGATCTCCTTCTTCACCGAGTCGAGCGGGCGCTGCTCGGGCGCCTTCTTCTCTTCGACGGTGCCGATGAACCAGCCGGCAGGCGTCTCGACCGGCGTGGTCACTTCACCGGGCTGCAGCGCGAAGAGCAGGTCGGCGAAGGCGGCGGGGAGGGCGAGGCGCTCCACATAGCCGAGGTCGCCGCCCTTCTCACGCGTGGCGACGTCTTCCGAGGTGGCCTTCGCGAGCTCCGCGAAGTTCTTCTTTTCGTCGACCAGCTGCTTGCGCACCGCTTCGGCGCGGGCCTTCACTTCGGCCTTCTTCGCGGCGTCGGCATCGGGCGCGACGCGCAGCAGAATCTGGCGCGCCTTGACCTTCTCGGGGAGGAAGTAGCTGAACTTGTTCTGCTCGTAGTGCGCGGCGATGGCGGCGTCGTTCTTCGCGGCCCACGCGTCGACGTCGGCCGGCTTCGGCACGCCGACCTTGTCGGTGTACATCGACGGGCTGAAGCGCACGAAGGTCACGTTGGCGACGTCGCCTTCCTTCATGTACTTCGCCTTCACTTCTTCGTCGCTGACGGCCACCGAGTTCTCGACGAGGTCGAGCAGCTTCTGCGCGGCGAGCTGACGGCGGAGCTTGTCTTCGAAGAGCACTTCGGTCGTGCCTTCGAAGTTGCGCACGTAGTTCTTGTAGGCCTCGGCGTCCCACTTGCCGTCCTTCAAGAAGAAGGGCACGTCGCGCAGCGACTTCTTGAGGTCTTCGTTGCTGGTGCGGAGCCCACGCGCTTCGGCGGCCTGCGCGAGCAACTCGGTGTTCACCAGCTGGTCGACGACCTGCTTGTGAATGCCGAACTGCTTCAACAAATCGGCGGGCACGCCCTGGCGGCGGAAGTTATCGGCCTGCTGGCTGTAGGCCTTTGCAAAGTCCTTGATGGGAATGGGCTTGCCGTTGACCGTCGCAGCGGCCTCGGCGTCTTGAATGCGCGCATCGCAGCCCTGCGAGCCGGGGCCCCACTGGAGGGCAAACAACACGGCGAGGGCGCCGATGAAAGCGAGAGAGCCGTACTTGCGGGTGGTGTCGGAGGAATTGCTCATATTTTTTCGACGGTTGGCGTGGGACGAAGCCTTGACCTGTAGGATCGGTGCCCACAACATGCAAGCGGATTGACGCACCGCTAACCCCCTGAAACTGATGTTCAACTTCCTCAAGCGCTACAGAGAGCTCCTCATCGTCGCGGCGCTGCTCTTGTGGCCGCTGATCAGCTTTCTGACGACGGGTCATCGCGGGCGAGAACCGAACTTCATCGATCGCACGTTCCTGTTCGCGTCGACGCCGGTGCAGTCGTTGCTCACGTGGAGCATCGACGGCGTGGGCGACGCGGTGAGCGGTTACGTGGCGTTGCGCGGCTCGCACGAAGAGGCGCTCGAGTGTCGCAACGCGCTCTCGTTGTCGCAGGCCGAGTTGAATTCGTTGAAGGAGATGGAAGCCGAGAATCAGCGCCTCAAGGCGATGCTCGCGTATTCCGAAGAGAGCGTTGATCAGGAAGTCGTGGCCCGCGTCATCGGCATCAACCCGTCACCGCAGTTCCTGTCGATTCGCATCAACCGGGGTGAAGACGACGGCGTGCGCGTGGGCATGCCGGTGGTCACGCCCGACGGCGCCGTCGGTCAGGTCGTGCGCTCGGTGGGAACTTCTGCCGACGTGATGTTGCTCACCGATCCCAACTCGCATGTCGGTGGCCTCGTGCAACGCACGCGTGTGCGCGCCACGGTGAAGGGCGAAGGTGACGGGCGCCGCCTCGGCGTGGATCTCGTGCGCCGCGAAGACGACGCGCGCGACGGCGACGTGCTGGTGACCGCCGGCAGCGACGGCATCTTCCCTCGCGGGGTTCGCCTGGGTGTGTTGCGCACGCCCGAGCGTCCGCCGGTCGGCATGTTCATGCACGCCATGCTCGAGCCCGCGGTGGACTTCTCGCGCGTCGAGGAAGTGCTGGTGATTCCGGTCACCATGGGCATTCCGTCGGCCGCCATGGGAAAGGGGACCCCGTGAGATTCCTCGCCGTCACCGCGCTCGCGCTGCTGCTGCTGTCGGTCGAGAGCGTGCTGGTGAAGACCTTCGGCTTCGAAGTCACCCGCATCGACGTGGGCCTCGCGCTGGTGGTGTTCGCGGCGCTGCGCCTGTCGACCGTCGAAGGCGCGTTCTCGGCCTTCGCCGTCGGTTACCTGCTCGACGTGTTCACCGGCCGACCCACGGGTCTGTTCCCCGCGTTGGCGATGCTCGTCTTCCTGCTGGTGCGCGCGGCGTCGCTGGTCGTCGACGGGCGCAGCCGCATTCCGTTCCTCGGCTTCACGGCGGCGGCGACGTTCGTGCACGCGCTGCTCGCGGTGTTCTTCACGTGGCTGACCTCGCGCAACGGCATCGGGCACGTGGCGTCGCTCTCGGGCGTTCCGTTGCAGGTGGTGCTGACGATGCTCGCGGGGCTGGCGATGTGGCCGTTGCTCAAGAAGCTCGAGCCGACCGAGCGCCCTGACTCTGGAGTGCTGCGATGAACCTGGGGCTCGGCACACAACGCGAGCCGAAGGAGCTTCGCCCCCGCATCTTCATCGTCGGCGGCTTCTTCCTGCTGGGGCTGCTGGTGCTGGCGGTCAACCTCTACCGGTTGATGGTGGTCCGCTACGAAGAGTTCCTCGCGTTGTCGGTCGACAACCAGTTCAAGGACGTTCGTGTTCGTTCACCGCGCGGACTGATTCGAGACCGCCGCGGGGAAGTGCTGGTCGATGCGCGCCCCTCGCTCGACGTCTTCATCACGCCGGCGTTCTGTCAGAAGTGCGTCGCCGAGGTGATCCCGCGGCTCGAGGCGATGCTGGGGTGGACGCCGGAACAACGCGACCGGGTCATCGACATGGTGCGCGGCGCGCGCGGGCCGCAGCGGTACCAGCAGATCGTCGCGCAGGTCGACCTCACGCGTGACGAGTTCGATCTGCTCTATGCGCATCAGTACCAGCTGCCCGGCGTCGATCTCGAGCCGGTGCCGCACCGGCACTACCGCAGCGGTGACGCGCTCGCGCACGTGCTCGGCTACATGAACGAGGTCACCAGCGACGAGCTCACGAGGCTCAACTCGGGCTCCGATGAACGGCCTCCGTACGCCATGGGTGACTACACCGGTCGCCGCGGCGTCGAGCGCAGCTTCGAGCAGTACCTGCGCGGCCAGGACGGCTGGGTGAAGCAGGTCGTGAACGCGCGCGGCGAGGTGATGCGCGACGCGTCGGGCAACGTGCTCAAGCGCGATGAGGTGCCGCCGCGGCCGGGGCGCAACCTGGTGCTCTCGATCGACGCGCGGCTGCAGCAGGAAGCAGAGCGTGTGTTCCCCGGCACCGCGGGTGCGCTGGTCGCCATCGACGCCAAGACCGGCTTCGTGCGCGCCATGGTCAGCCGGCCGTCGTTCGACCCCAACGAGATGACGGGCCGCGTTTCTCCACAGCGCCTGGTGCAGCTGAACAAAGACCCGCTGCAGCCCATGGTGTTCCGCGCGGGTGCGCAGCACTACTCGCCGGGTTCGACGTTCAAGGTCGTCACGCTGCTGGCCGCGCTGCAGAGCGGCACCTTCTCGGAGAGCAGCGGGGTGACGTGCGGCGGTGGCTACCAGCTCGGTTCGCGTCGTTGGCGTTGCCACAAGGAGAGCGGCCACGGATTGGTTCACGCACGTGAAGCAATGAAGATGAGCTGCGACACGTACTTCTACAAAGCGTCCGACATGATGGGCATCGACCCCATCGCTGAAGTCGGAAAGGCGCTCGGGCTGGGCTCGGTGACCAACTTCGGCGTCGCCGGCGAAGTGCCTGGCGTGATGCCGAGCAGCGCGTACCACAACCGGGTGACGCCCGGCGGCTACACCAAGGGCATGGCGCTCAACACCAGCATCGGTCAGGGCGACGTGAACGTGACGCCGCTGCAGCTCGCGGTGGTCTACGCGGCGATCGCCAATGGCGGGCACGTGTACCAGCCGCAAATCGTCGAGCGCATCGAGAGCGCGGAAGGTCAGGTCATCGAGCAGTTCGGGCCGAAGCAGGTGCGCACGGTGCCCATGACCGACGAGCAGCACCGCATTCTCGTCGACTCGCTGGTCGCGGTGGTGAACGAGCCCGGCGGCACCGGCTACCGGAGCCGGCTCACCGAGGTCACCATGGCCGGCAAGACCGGTACGGCGCAGGTGGCCAAGCTGGGTGCGGTGCGCTTGAAGACCGCGCAGATGAGCTACTGGGAACGCGATCACGCGTGGTTCGCGTCGTTTGCTCCCGCAGAAGATCCGGAGCTGGTGATCATCGTGGTCAACGAGCACGGCGGCCACGGCGGCACCGACGCCGCACCTGCTGCTGCTGCCGTCTACCGCAAGTACTTCGAGCTCAAACGACTCGACGGTGAGGCCTTCGGCATCGAGTACGTGCCGCCGAAACCTCCGCCCGCGGTGAAGGCTCCGTCGTTGAACCCGCCGCTCGAAGTGCCCGGTGAGCAGATCGGCAACGGTCTGGCCGACACCGGCGCGGGCATCGAGCGTGATCCCGTGCCGGCGCCGAAGCCGAAGATCGCTGCGACGCCTGCGCCGCCGCCTGACGTGGCACCTTCGCCGCCGCCCGGTGAACCGGTCGAGCCACCTTCTGAAGATCCGGAGAGCCGTTGATGCAGCTCAGTGTTCAGCGCCGGGTGGTGGCCAACATTCCGTGGGTGCTCGTCGTTGGTGTGTTGGTCACCGCGGTCGTCGGCATCTACAACCTCGCGTCGGCCTCGCGACCGCCGAGCTCGCCGGTGTGGACGAGCCAGTTGTTGTACCTCGGCGTGGGCATCAGCCTGGTGGTCGGTATTTCCTTCGTCGACTACCGCTTCATTCAACGCGCGACGGTACCGCTCTACCTGCTGAACATCGTGGCGCTGCTGGGCCTCAAGTTGTTCGGTCACACCGCGAAGGGCGCCGAGAGCTGGTTCGTCATCGGCCCGTTCCGCATTCAGCCCGCCGAGTTCATGAAGATCGGCATGGTGTTGATGCTCGCGAAGTACTTCCACGACGACGACCGGCCCAATCAACCGTCGCAGGGTTTCATGCGGCTGATTCCCGCGGGCGTCATCGCGTTGGTGCCAACCGGCATCGTGCTCGTGCAGCCAGACCTCGGCACCGCGCTCATGATGGTGTTCACCGCGATCACCATCATTCTGTTCAGCAAACCGACGTGGCAGGTCTGGGCTGCGCTCGGCGTGGTGGCCGTGCTCGGCGTTGGCGTGTTGTGGAACGACTACGTGCGTGAACAGCCCCAGGAAGATCGCTTCACGGTCATTCGCCACAAGTTGAAGAAGCACCAGGACGCGCGCATCTCCGGCTGGCTCGACCCGATGAGCGACCTGCGCGGTTCGAACTATCACTCGATGCAGTCGAAGATCGCCGTGGGTTCCGGCGGCTGGTCCGGCAAGGGCTGGATGCAGGGCACGCAGACCGGCCTCCGCTATCTCCCCGAGCAGCACACGGACTTCATCTTCAGCGTGTACGCAGAAGAGCAGGGCTTCCTGCGCGCGCTGATCCTCCTGTTCCTCTACGGCGTGGTGCTGGTGGGAGGGCTCACGGTCGCGCTGTCGGCGAAGGACAAGTTTGGCGCGTTCGTGGCGGTCGGCATCTGCGCGATGATCTTCTGGCAGGTGTTCGAGAACATCGGAATGGTGACCGGCCTGTTGCCCATCACCGGCATCACCTTGCCGCTGATGAGCTACGGCGGCAGCTCGATGGTGTCGGTGATGATCGGCATCGGCTTGCTGGTGAACATCGCCATGGGTCGGAAGATGTTCCGCCCCTGATCAGAGGGTGCCGAGCACCGCCATGCCTCCGGGCGCGAGCCGCGCTCGGTGAAGAACTGCGTGAGCGGACACTACGAGTGGAATCAGACTCGACGTGTTCCACTGCAAGAGCGCGAGCCATCGGCGCGGGCCGTTCTGCGGGCCGAGCGCCGGCGACACGAGCACCGTCATCGTTGCACCAGCCCCACGCCATCCCCGGCTCCGTTTCAGTCTCGCAATGCGAGGCGCTGCACTTCCGCACCGTCGACGGGGTTCACCGCCACGAGCGTTCCTTCGTGCTCGAAATAGACAGCCTTCGAGCCAGCGAACACCGTCGACGCATTCGCCGGCTTGCGCCACAGCTCTTCGCCCGAGTCTTTGTCGAACGCGACGATCGCGCGGTACCCGCCGAGCAACAGCACGTCACCGACGACACCGAAGTACGCCTCGACGGATTCGTCGGTCTCGTGTTCCCACGTCTTGCTGCCAGTCGCGATCACCAGCGTGCGCTTCTTGCCATCTTCGCTGGTGCAGCTCCGGTACGCGTCTTTGCCGACGTGAACCGCGTAGCGGCAGTCGTAGTCGGCGTTCTGAAAACGGCTCCAACCACAGCGCTGTGAGGCGGGGCAGGCCAGCTTGTCCTTGAGCGCGCAGCTCGGGCCCCATTCGGCCTTCTTTCCGGTCGACGCATCGAAGCGCATCACGCCTTCGCCGAGCACATCGACCAGCAGCTGCGACGGCCCGGCAGCGCACGCGCGCTCGAGAATGCCGCCGCGCTTGTACTGGTAGTCGTTCGTCTTCTCTCCCGACGCACTGTCGAAGAACGAAGCCACGCTGTCGGTCACGACGGCGATGTTCTTCCCGCGGGGAATCACGATCGCGTAGTTGCCCGAGCCGCGATTGAAGGGCGTGAACCACTTCGCGGTCATCGTCGCGGGGTCGATCTTCACCAGCGTCGAATTGAACACCGCGAGCAGATCGCCCTGTTCGTCGGCGACCAGCGACATCAGCTGGCCCCACGGCTTCTTTGCGGGCGGAGGCGGCGGTTCAGGCGGCTTCGGAGGAACCGGCGGCGTCACCGGGCGCGGCGTGACGACACGTGGAGCCGGCGACGGCGTACGGGTGAGCAGCGCGGCGAGCACGCCAGCGACACCCATCATCACCACGGCTCCAGCGATGAGCGCGACCGGCGCCAACGGCTGTTTCCGTGGCGGCGCCGTTTGAACGCGCTCGTTGAGAATCTGCCGAACCGCTTCACGCACCTGCGTCTGTCCGACGGTGGGGTGAATGCGGTTCGTCACACCGCAGAAGGGGCAGGTGATGGTGCTGGCCTTCGAGTCACGAAGCGGAGCTCCGCAGTGCGAGCATTTGATTGCCTGAGCCATGACGGGCGCTGGTTAACAGAATCCTGCGGCGTAGCGCCCGATGGACGCGCCTGCTACAGGCGCCCGCGTCATGAATTCCGCGCTGGTCATCATTCCCACGTACAACGAACTCGAGAACCTCGGCCCCATCACGGAGGCCGTGCTCAAAGTCGACCCGCGCGTCGACATTCTGGTGTGTGACGACAATTCGCCCGACGGCACCGGCAAGCTCGCCGACGAGCTCGCGGCGAAGAACGAGCGCATTCGCGTGCTGCACCGCGAGAAGAAGGAAGGCCTCGGTCGCGCGTACATCGCCGCGTTCAAGTGGGCGCTCAAAGAGAACTACCAGTACATCATCGAGATGGACGCGGACTTCTCCCATGACCCGCGGTTCCTCCCGAAGCTCATCGACACCGCGGTGAACGAAGCCGACCTCGCGCTCGGCTCGCGCTACGTCGAAGGTGGCGGCACCGTGAACTGGGGCGTGAGCCGGCAGATCATCTCGAAGGGCGGCTCGCTCTACGCGCGCTCGATTCTCGGCGTGAAGGTCCGCGACCTCACCGGCGGCTTCAAGTGCTTCAACCGTCGCGTGCTCGAGGCCATCGACCTCGACACCGTACAGTCGTCTGGCTACGGCTTTCAGATCGAATTGACCTACCGCACGCTCAAGAAGGGCTTCACGGTCAAAGAGATCCCCATCGTGTTCGAAGATCGCCGCGTCGGTCAGTCGAAGATGAGCCGGAAGATCTTCCTCGAAGCCGCCAGCATGGTCTGGAAGCTGCGCTTCACCGTGTGACGCATGCTGGCCGCCTTCGCCATCGCGCTGCCTGCGGTGCTCTTCATCGTCGACCCCATCGGCGTGGTGCCGATCTTCGTCGCGCTCACCGGCAATGAGACTGCCGAGCGCTGCCGCAACATCGCCACACGCGCCACGCTGACCGCGGGTGGAATTCTCGTCTTCTTCGCGCTCTTCGGAACGCTGATCTTCCAGGTCTTCAGCGTCACGCTCGCGGCCTTCCGCGTCGCCGGCGGGCTGCTGTTGATGCTGACCGCGCTCGACATGTTGCGTGCCCAGAACCCGGGCACCAGGACCAGCTCGGCCGAGACCATCGAAGCGCACGCGCAGGACGAGGTGGCCATCGTGCCGCTGGCGATGCCGTTGCTCGCGGGCCCGGGCGCCATCGCCACGGTGATGGTGCTCATGGGCCGGCTGGGCGGCGGGTTCGACGCGGCGATTCCGGTGCTCACGTCGATCGTGCTCACCATGCTCGTGTCGTGGTTGTTGCTCTCGCGCGCGCATGCGGTGAAGCGCGTGCTCAAGCAGACCGGCATCGCGATTCTCGAGCGCTTGTTCGGCCTCATTCTCGCGGCCATCGCCGTGCAGTTCGTGTTCGAAGGCGGCAAGGAACTGCTGGCGGGCTGACGCGGCGCTCGTGGTACACGTGCCCGCACGCACATGGCGCACAAGCTCGGGCGGTACACTCTCGAGAAGCGAATCGGTTCAGGCGGTATGGCCGATGTCTGGCTGGCCGACGGGCCTCACGGCCGCTGCGTACTCAAGGTGCCGCACCGTCACCTCTGCGACAACGCCGAGTTCGTGCGCATGTTCCTCGACGAGGCGTCGCTGCTCGCGCAGCTGCACCACCCGAACATCGCGCAGATCTACGACCTTGGTCAGGCCGACGGCGCCTACTACCTCGCGATGGAATACGTGTCGGGCTTCGACCTGATGACCATCAGCCTCGAGCACGAGCGCCACGGCGAGTTGATGTCTGCCGAGCTGTGCGCGCGCATCGTGGCCGACGCTGCCGGCGCGCTGCACTACGCGCACGAAGCCAGAGACGTGAAGGGTCACCCGCTTCACATCATTCATCGCGACGTGACCCCGCACAACATCCTGCTGTCGCGACAGGGTGTGGTGAAGCTGATCGACTTCGGTGTGGCCAAGGCCGCCACCACGATGCATCGCACGCAAGCGGGCTTCGTGAAGGGCAAGTACCCGTACATGTCGCCCGAGCAGATCACCGGGCAGATCATCGATCGCCGCGTCGACGTGTACGCCCTGGGCCTCGTGCTCTACGAGCTGCTCACCAACGTTCGCGCCATTCCCGGCAACAACGAGGTCGAGCAGATCGACGCGGCGCGCTCCGGCAAGGTGCGGCCCATCGAGCAGCTGCGGCCCAACGTGCCCGTGCCGATTCGGCAGATCCTCGGCGCGTGTCTGCACTTCGAGGTCGAAGGTCGCTACCCGACGGCGCTGGCGCTCAAGGAAGACCTCGAGAAGTTCCTCACGCTCGAGCGGCAGGTCCTGGGTCAAGACGATCTGCTGCGCCTGTTCCGCGTCGTGGCGGCCGATGTCGGCGAAGCGCCGCCGGAGCTCGACGCGCGGCCGACCGATGTCGAGCAGCCGAAGCCGGACACCGGCGTGGTGGTGTTGCCGAGTGAGCCGGGCGCGAAGATCGACGAGCTCGGGTACTCGAGCACGCAGCCGAGCCTGAAGATGCCGTCGTTCGATCCGAACGTCGCTCCGCAGCCGCTCGCGTTGACGGCGTCGAAGGTGGTGCCCGCAGTGGCCGAACGTGAGCCCACGAACACCGGCCAGCTTCAGAAGCCCGCGCCGTCGAAGACGCCGATGTTCGTGCTCGCCGGTTTGTCGGTGGTGATCATCGGCCTGGTGCTCGTGCTGTGGGAGCCGTGGGCGCCGGCGGAGGTGCCTGCTGTCGTCGACGCAGGTGTCGCGGTCGTCGCTGCTCCACCGCTCGCGAAGAAGCCCGAGCCGGTGGCGATCGCCGACGCCGGAGTCGACGAGGACGCCATCGATGCGGGGGAAGAGCCGGTCGCCGACTCCAGGCTCCCGACCGAAGCCGTGCGCGCGGTGGTGGTGAACGTGACGGCCTACGTCGAGGCCGACGTCTTCGTCGACGGCAAGAAGTACGGCCGCACGCCGACCGAGTTGCAGCTCATGCCCGGCAAGCACCGCATCGTCGTCAGCAACAAGGACGAGGGCCTCGAACGCGCGGTGACGTGGACGCTCAAGCCCGGCGAGACGAAGGCGCTCAACGTCGCCGCGCCGGCGGGGAAGGGCACCGTCAAGATCGACGCGTCACCGTTCTGCGTGATGAGCCTCGACGGCAAGCAGCTGGCGGCGGCTGCGGTGTCGTTCAAGGAAGTCGAGGTGAGCGAAGGCACGCACGTGGTCACCTGCACGCTGGAAGACCCGTCGCTGCCGAAGCCGCGCGTGAAGAAGCTGACCGTGAAGGTCACCGCCGGTCAGCGCAGCGAAGCGTCGTTCAACATGCTGACCGAGTGATCAGTACTTCGAGACGATCTCCGCCACGCGCCTGGCAGCGCCTCGCGGACCGAGGATCGTTCGCAGCTCGTCGAGGCCGCGCAGACACACCTCGCGCGCCGCTCCGTGCCAGAGCGGCTCGAGCTCGCTCATGATCTTCTCGGGGTTCATGTCGGCTTGAAGCAGCTCGGGCACCACGCGCTTCCCGGCGAGCAGGTTCACCAGCCCGAAGAAGGGAATGCGCACCAGCATGCGCCCGATGGCGTAGTTGATGACGTTGAGCCGGTAGACGCAGACCAGCGGCCGTCGCATCAGCCCTGCTTCGAGTGAGGCGGTACCCGACGCGACGATCGCCACCTCACTTGCGCCGACGACCTCCGGCGCGCGGCCGTCGATCAAGGTGACGGGAACGTTGGCGGCCTTGAACGGCGCTTCGACGAACTCGCGCGGCAGCCCGCTGGCCACCGGAATCACGATGTTCGTTCCCGGGTGCTGCTTCAGCAGCAGCTGACACGTCGCCGCCAGCGTGGGGCCCAGCCGCGTGATCTCGGAGCGCCGCGAACCGGGCAGCACCGCGACGGTCGGCACCTCGAGCGGCAGCCCCAATGACGCACGGAACTGCGTCATTCCTGCGTCATCAGGCACCTGATCGAGTGTCGGATTTCCGACATACGTCGCGTTCACGCCGCGCTCGCGGAAGAACTTCTCTTCGAACGGCAGAATGCAGCACAGCGTGTCGACCAGCTTCGCGATGGTCCTGGTTCGGCCCTCGCGCCACGCCCACGCCATGGGCGCGACGAAATACACGACGGGAATACCGAGCTTCTTGAGCCGCCCGGCCAGCCGCAGGTTGAAGTCGGGCACGTCGACCAGCAACGCGACCTTCGGCTTGCGCGCCACGGCCGCGGCCTCGAGCTCGTTCATCACCTGCCAGATGCGCGGGATCTTCGGCAGCACCTCGACGATGCCCATGACCGAAATTTCGTGCGCGCCGTGAATGAGCTCGACGCCGGCGGCCGCCATCTTCGCGCCACCCATACCGAAGCACTTCACGTCGGGGCGGAGCGACTTGAGCGCGGTGACTGCATCGGCCGCGTGTTGATCGCCCGACGCTTCACCCGCGACGACGAGGACGTCCATGCGGGCGCGAGTACCGGACGCAGGTGGACCGTGTAAAGAGCGCGCACTCGATGTCGTCACCGCTCTTCGCCGCGATGAAGCGACTGTTGCTGCTCGGCAGACCGCACTGGCGGCTGCTGGCCCAATCGTTCGCGTGCATGGTGCTGGTGGCGCTCACGACCGGCGCGTACGCGTTTCTCATGGGCCCCGCGCTGCGGTTCCTGCTGACCGGCGGTGAGCACGGGCTCGAGCGGGTGCTGGAGGTCGCTCCGTTTCTTCGTCGCCTGAGTCAGACCAACGCGCTGGCGGTGTTGCCGGTGCTGGTGATCATCGTCGGCGCGGTGAAGGGCGTCGGCTACCTGGGGCAGTTCTATTTCGTCGGCTACTTCGGGCAGCAGGTGGTGGTCGCGCTGCGACGGCGCATCTTCGAGAAGTTGTTGCGGTTGCCTCCGCACGCGCGCAGCCAGCAGCTGTCGGGAGAGCTGTTGAGCCGCTTCACCACCGACGTCTCGGCGGTCGAGCAGGCGGCCACGTACACGGTCGCCAGCTGGTTTCGCGACACGCTGCAGATTCTCGTGCTGGTGGGCGTGGCGCTCGCCGTTTCGTGGAAGTTGTCACTCATCGCGTTGATCGTGGTGCCCATCGCCGTGCTCCCCGCGTCGCGCCTGACGGCGGCGTTGTTGCGGCGCACGCGCGAAGGTCAGGCCGCGCTCGGCGGCATCGCGGGCCAGGTGCAGGAAGGGCTCGGAGCGCTCCGCACCATTCAGGCCTTCAACGCCGAGGTCGCCGAGCGGCAGCGCTTCGGTCGGCACACCGCGAAGGTCGAACGCGCGTTGACGCGCGCGGCGTGGACACGTTCGGCGGTGCCGGCGTTGATGGAGATCTTCGCGTCGATCGCGATCGCCGCGTCACTCGCGTGGGCGATCAAGACGCACGCCGTCGAGCCGGACGCGCTGGTGTCGTTCCTGGGTGCGCTCATTCTCGTGTACCAGCCCGCGAAGGACCTCGGCCGCGTCAGCCAGTTCGCCATCTCTGCTGCGGCGGCGCTGGAACGAATCGAAGCCACGCTCGCGCTCCCCGAGCTCGCGAAGGACGGCACGACGCAGCTGGCTCCGTTGAAGTCGGCCATCGTCGTGCGAGACGTGCGCTTCGCGTGGGGTGAACGCTCGGCGCTCGACGGCGTGTCGCTCACCATTCCCATGGGCCAGGTGACCGCGCTCGTCGGTGAGAGCGGGAGCGGCAAGAGCACGTTGGCGTCGCTGCTGCTCGCGTTCGAGTTGCCGAGCAGCGGGCACATCGAGTTCGACGGCGTGAACGCCGGCCAGGCGACGCGCGCGAGTGTTCGCGGTCAGTTCGCGCTGGTGACGCAGGAGGCGATGCTGTTCTCGGCGAGCGTGAAGGAGAACCTGCTCGTCGCGCGGCCGTCAGCGACGGCGCAGGAAATCGAAGACGCGTGTCGCGTGGCCTCGGCGTGGGACTTCATTCAACACCTGCCGCAAGGGCTCGACACGCCGCTTGGCGAACGCGGCGTGACGTTGTCGGGCGGGCAGAAGCAGCGGCTGTGTCTGGCGCGCGCGGTGCTGGCGAAGGCGCCGGTGCTGGTGCTCGACGAAGCGACCAGCAACCTCGACCCCGAGAGCGAGCGCGACGTGCAGGCGGCGCTCGAGAAGGTGTTGGTCGGCAGGACCGCGATCGTGATCGCGCATCGCCTGAGCAGCGTGAGGAGCGCCGGGCAGATCGTCGTCATGGAGCAGGGCCGGGTGATTGAGCGCGGAACGCACGACGAATTGCTGGCGCGAGGCGGCCGCTACGCAGCGTCGTGGGCGCGCGCGTCAGGCGCCCACGACCAGTGACGAGAGCCGCGAGAAGTTCGGCACTGCGTCCAACAACGCGCGCGCCGCTTCTTCGGTGAGCCCGCTCTCCGAGACGTCCAGGGTCTGCAGCGTGTTCTTCATCCACGAAGTGGTGAGCACCTGCACCGCGTCGATCGTCGTCAGGCTCGCCCGCAACGTGAGTGACTCGAGCCGCAGCTGAATCACCGCCTGCATGGTCGGTGCGTGGAGGCCCTCGAGCGAGGTGAGCGTCAGCGCTTTGAGCCGCGGCTGGGTTCCAAGCACGTGCACCAACCCCGCGTCGGTCATCGCGTCGACGGGGAGCTCCAGCGCCCGCATCGGCGGCAACACGCCCGGCACCAACAACTGCGCGGCGAAGCGCAACGACTCCAGCTGCGTCAACCGGCCACGCACCAGAGAGAAGTCGGCTTCGTTGCAGGTCAGCGCCAGCGACGTCAGCGTCTTCGGTGCGTTGTCGGCCAACCACGTGAGCGCTTGATCTCCCGGGCCCACGTCGAGCTCCAGCGAACGAAGAAACCGGCACGCGGGGTGCGCGAGCAGCGGAGCCAACAGCCGCTCGGTCCAATCATCGCGGTGCGTGGTGCGCTCGAAGCGCAGCGACTCCACGAAGCCCCAGCGCCACTTCACGTCACGCGCGTCGACGTGCTCCGCGGCGATCAACTCGGCTTCACGATCGCTGCCCGTCGACGACAGCTGCAGCGCCATCAACTCACCGCGCGCGTCGCCGTGTTCCTGGTACCAATCGGCCAGCACCGCGTAGCGGCGACGATCGTCGGGCCTCGCGTCGATCTCAGCCTCGAGTGCGGCTCGTTCGTCGTTCACTCAACTCCTCGGAACCAGACGTGTCGCACCTTTCACGCCACTGACAAACATGCCAACGCGACAGTTTTGTGACGCTGTGCCGCTGCCAGTTTGTTGGCGCGCAAGGTGTTGAAATTATTGGCGTTGGCGCTTGATCTGCAAGTTCCCTGTCGGTAGGACGCCGGCTGCGCACGTGGGGAAAAGTGCCGCACACCGGTCTGACCTGGGAGTCGGGCCACGAAATCCGAAAGGGTGCTCCGTCCATGAAGCGATTGTTGGCTGCGCTGCTGCTCATCTCGATGCCAGCGCTCGCGCAGGCTGTGCCTGCCGTCGATGCGTTTCTTTCTCGTCGTGACTCGAGGCCGTTGGTGAAGGCCGCCGAGCTCTCGTCGCCCGCGCGCGCAGCTTTTGCCCGAGGCAACGTGAGCGCCGTCGAGCGCCGGTTCGGCGTGCCGACGTTCTTCTGGTCTTCGCCGCAGCAGCCGGGGCGCTCGTTCGCCGACATGGGGCTCTCGCCTGAAGAGGCCGCGCGCCGCCACCTGCTCACGCACGCGGAGATCTACCGCGGCGTTCCTTCGCGCTGGGCGCAGGCGCGCGTCACCAACGTGCACGACTTGAAAGACGGTGGCGCGGTGATCGTCACCTTCCAGCAGCGCGTGAACGACGTGCGCGTCTTCCGTGACGAAGTTCGCGTGATCATGAACGCGAAGCTCGGGCTGGTGGCGATGGCTGGCTACCTCACGCCTGAAACGCGCGTGCACGGCGACTTCTCGCTCTCGGGTGATACGGCCGTCGCCAGCGCGTTTCAGAGCCTCACCGGCCGCGCGCTCGAATCGACCGCGCTCGCGCAGCTGGGCCAGTTCGGTGGCGGTTACACGCACTGGAAGCTCGTCGGCGCCGGCTCCGAGGTGCGTACGCGCCCGGTCTATTTCCCGCTCCCCGATGGGCTCGTGCCCGGCTTCTACGTCGAGCTGAACCTCGATGCCGAAGAAGGCGCTTCGCAGTACTTCTCGTTCGTCGTCTCGGCGGTGGACGGCTCGGTGCTGTACCGCAAGAACCTCACGGCCGACGCCGCGCACGCGTACAAGGTGTGGGCCGACGCGGCCGCGCCGCACGTGCCGCTCGACGGGCCGCAGGGCTCGGCCGCCACGCCGCACCCCACCGGCAACCCGACGGGCTTCGACCCCGGCACCACGTTGCAGGCCACCATCACGCTCGACAACGCGGGGCTGTCGACCAACGACCCGTGGCTCGCCGCCGGAGCCACCGAGACCAACGGCAACAACGTCTGGGCCTACGCCGACATCGCCAGCCGCAACGGCTTCACGCAGGGCACCGACGTCGCGGGGCTGGTGAGCGCCCCCGGTCAGTTCGACTACACCTACGACTTCGCGCTCGCGCCCGGAGCCAACGTCACGCAACGCCGCGCGGCCATCACCCAGCTGTTCTTCAACAACAACTTCTTCCACGACTGGTTCTACGACGACGGCTTCGACGAAGCGGCCGGCAACGCCCAGGTGAGCAACTTCGGCCGCGGCGGCATCGGTAACGACGCGCTGCGCGCCGAAGCGCAGGACTACTCGGGCACCAGCAACGCGAACATGTCGACGCCCTCCGACGGCGCGAACCCGCGCATGCAGATGTACGTGTTCCCGTCTGGCGACTCGGAGTCGGTCACGCTCAGCAACAACAGCACCTCGTTCTTCACCTTCGGCGCCGACTTCGGCCCGCAGGAGCACGACGTGACGGCGGTGATCGCGCTGGCGGCCGACGGTGACAGCACGCCGACCGACGGCTGCATCTCGCCGTGGCCCAACAGCTACGCGGGCAAGATCGCGCTCATCGACCGCGGCAACTGCACGTTCATCGAGAAGGCGCAGCGCGCCGAAGCGGCCGGCGCGGTGGGCGTCATCATCGCCAACTCGATGGGCATGATGGGCGCGATGCAGATGTCGGGCATGGGCGCGGTGACGATTCCCGTGATGTCGGTGTCGTTCAACGGCGGCAACATCATCAAGAACGCCATCACGTCCACCAACGGCACGGCCACGGTTCGTCTGTTGCGCGCGGCGCCCACCGGTCGCGACGGTACGCTCGACAGCGCGGTCGTGGCGCACGAGTGGGGTCACTACGTTTCCAACCGCCTGATCGGCGACGCCAACGGTCTGTCCAGCCTCCAGGGCGTGGGCATGGGCGAGGGCTGGGGCGACTTCCACGCGATGTTGATGACGGTGCGTGACGGCGATCAGACCATCGCCGGCAACACCAACTGGGAAGGCGTGTACTCGCTCGCGGGCTGGGCCGGTTTCGCGACCGATCCCAACGCCTACTACTACGGCTTCCGCCGGTACCCGATGTCGACGGACCTCACGAAGAACCCGCTGACCTTCAAACACATCGCCGACGGTGAGCGGCTGCCGGCGATGCCGGTGCCTGCCTTCGGCGCGAACGGCGCCGACAACTCCGAGGTGCACAACACCGGCGAAGTGTGGGCCGTCATGCTGTGGGAGGTCTACGCGGCGCTGCTGCGCGACCAGCGCTACACGTTCCTTCAGGCGCAGGGCCACATGAAGCGGTACCTCATCGGTGCGTACAAGGCCACGCCCGACATGCCGACCTTCGTCGAAGCGCGTGACGCGGTGCTGGCGGTGATGGCCGCGCGCGACCCGCAGGACTTTGCCGCCGGCTGGGCCGCGTTCGCGCGCCGTGGTCTGGGCATGGGGGCCGTCGCGCCCGATCGTGATTCGCCCGACAACCGGCCGGTCGTCGAGAGCTTCCAGGTCGGCAACGACGTGAGCGTCACCGCGGTCACCATCAACGACGCGACGATGAACTGCGACAACGACGGCAACCTCGACGCCAACGAAGCCGGCGTGATCTCGGTCACGCTGCGCAACACCGGCGTGGCGATGCTCAGCAACGCCACCGTCACCATCTCGACCACCACCGCGGGCATCACCTTCCCCAGCGGCGTGAGCCAGGCGATGCCGCCGACGGCTCCGTTCGCGATGACCACGCTCACGTTCCCCGTGGCGCTGGGTGACGTGGCGGGCGTGCAGGGCGGCATGTTCAACATCGAGATCGTCGACAGCTCGCTGGTCGGCGGGCCGCGCACGCACACGGCGATGTTCCGGCTCAACTACGACGTGGTGCCCATGCGCAGCCGCCTCGACGACGTCGAGGCGCCTTCCACCGTGTGGACGGCCGCCTCGAACCCACAGCTGACGACGGGCAGCGACTTCCGCATCGTTCAGTCCACGGCCACGCAGCATTACTGGTTCGGGCCGAACCCGGCGGCGCCTGCAGACACCACGCTGACGTCTCCGGAGCTGGTGGTGGGCTCGCAGCCGCTCACCATCACCTTCAAGCACCGCTACCAGTTCGAAGCCGACGCCGACGAGAACTACGACGGCGCGGTGCTCGAAGTGTCCAGCATCGTCGGTGGTGCGTGGGTCGACGTCGGCGCGCAGGCGGTGCCGGGCTACACGGGCACCATCTCCGACGGCGGGGGCCAGAGCTCGAACCCGCTCGGCGGGCGCCGCGGCTTCATCAACGAGAGCGCCAGCTACCCCATGTTCAACACCGAGACGGTGAACCTCGGCACCAGCTACGCGGGGCAGACCATCCGCTTCCGGTTCCGCATCGGCTCTGACGACGCGGCGGCGAAGAAGGGCTGGGAGATCGACGACGTTCAGATCACCGGCATCACCAACAGCCCGTTCTCGGCGGTTCGTTCGGACCCGAACTCGTGCACCAACGGCGCCCCGACGGCGACGGTGGGCGCGAACCTCGAGGTGAACGAGCGTGAGCAGGTCACGCTGAGCGCCACCACGTCGGACCCGGACGGAGACCCCGTCACCGTGGCGTGGACGCAGCTGCAGGGCCCGGCGGTCACCGTCACCGGCAACACGTTCACCGCGCCGGAAGTCTCGGGCGACACGCTGCTCGTCTTCCAGATGACGGCCAGCGACGGCCGCGCCGTCACCGAGCCGCTCGAGCAGCAGGTGCTGGTGAAGAACGTGAACCGCCCGCCGATCGTCGTGCTGGCCGGCATTATGGAGGTCAACATGGGCCAGACGGTCACCGTGTCGGGTGACGTGTCTGACCCCGATGGTGATGGCCTCACGGTCGAGTGGTCGCAGTTGATGGGCCCGACCGCGGCGCTCAACGGCACCCAGACGGCGATCGTCACCTTCGTGGCGCCTGACGTGGAGGTGACCGACGTGGTGCGGTTGCAGTTGACGGGTCGCGACAGCCTTGGCGCCGCCACGTCGGCGAGCATCGATGTCGTCATTCGCAACCCGAACCCGGTGCGTCAGCCCGTCGACGGCGACACGATGCCGAAGGGCTGCGGCTGCACGAGTGGTTTCGAACTCTTCCCGCTCGCGGCGTTGATCTTCGCGCTGCGCTCACGGCGGAAGCGCTGAGAAGCAGTTGTGTGTAGGGTGCCCGGCCATGATTCGTCGTCTCGTGGCCGGGCTTGCCGTTCTTTCGTTGGCTGGCTGTTTCTTCCCTGCTGATCGCGGTCGCGTCGTCGAGAACCGTCTCGATGGCCTGCAGGCCGACAACCAGAAGCTGCGCACCGAGCTTCAAGAGACGCGCACCAAGCTCGAAGAAGCGACTGCGCAGTTGCAGACCGCGCTCGATCAACTCGATCGCGCCAGCCGCACCACCGGCGCCAACATCGGCGTGAAGGTCGACACTGCGTTGCAGGACGTGGCGGTGTTGCGCGGTCAGGTCGAGACGCAGTCGGTGAAGCTGCAGGAGATCGAGACGAAGATCGCCGCCGGCCCGTCGATCACCTCGACGCCGGAACCCAGGAAGGAAGAGTTCAAGCGCCCCGACGACCCGAAGGAGTTCCTCAAGCTCGCCGACGAGAAGGCGAAGGCCGGCGAAGTGGCCACCGCGCGTCAGCTCTACGCGGAGTTCATGAAGAAGTGGCCGCGCGACGAGCAGATCGGCGAAGCGCACTACCAGCTGGGTGAGTCGTTCTTCGGCGAGCAGAAGTGCCGCGAGGCGCTCTACGAGTACGGCAAGGTCATTCAGGAGTTCTCGAAGACCAGGTCGGCGCCGATGGCGTACCTGCACAGCTCCGAGTGCTTCAAGCAGCTCAAGATGACCGACGAAGCGCGCCTGGCGCTCGAGGAGCTGGTCAAGAGCTACCCGAAGAGCGACGCCGCGAAGACCGCGAAGACCAGACTCGCCGACCTGCGGAAGAAGAAGTGAAGCGCGCGCTGCTGTCGCTGGTGCTGGTCTGCCTGCCTGCGTTCGCCGCGGGCAAGCGCGTGACGTTCATCATCACCGGTGACAACGGCGGCGAGGTCGCGCCCTGCGGCTGCAAGTCGAACCCCACGGGCGGGTTCGCCAGGCGCAAGACGGTGCTCGACGGGCTCAAGGGCGAGAACCTGCTGGTGCTCGACGCGGGCAACGCGCTGTACCGAAACGCCGGCAACGCGAGCGAAGCCGACGGCCCGCGCGCGCAGCTGGTGTTCGACATGATGAAGCGCCTGGGTACGCGGGCGATGGTGGTGGGCCAGCGCGATCTGTCGGCCGGTGTCGATTCGCTGCAGAAGCTTGCTGTCGGCTCCGACGTGAAGCTGCTTTCGGCGAACCTCACGCGCGACGGCAAGCCACTGTTCGACGCGGGCGTGGTGCTCGACGTCGGCGGCGTGAAGGTCGGCATCGTCGGGGTCAGCGCCCCGGGGCCGATCGCTCCCGACGCGAACGTGAGCTCGTCAGCGCCGTTGCCGGCCGCGAAGGCCGCGCTCGCGAAGCTCGGCAAGCGCGACGTGACGGTGGTGCTGGCGGCGACGACCTACGCCGACGGCATGCTGCTGGCGCGCGAACTCAAGGGGCTGACCGACGTGGTGATTCAGTCGGGCGAGTTCCGCGGCACCGTGCCGCCGCAGCGGGTCGACGCCGGTTCGCCCATTCTGCTGGGCTCGGGTCAACGCGGGCAGGCCATGGGCAAGGCCGAGATCACCCTGGGCAACGGGAAGGGTGAGCTCATCGACCTCACCATCACCGCCCGCGAGCGGGAGCAGCTCGCCTTCGTCGACGGTCAGGTCAAGACGCTCGAAGAGCGCATGGCCCGGGCGACCGACAAGCGGGCCAAAGCCGACTTCAACGGCATGCTGAGTGACTTGAAGAAGCGCCAGGCGGAGCTGAGGGCCGCGATCGCGAAGACCACTCCGCCCGGCGCGAGGACCATCGACTTCCACTGGCTCGTTCTCGGTCAGGACATCGCCGATGACGCAGCGTGGAAGTCAGAGGTCCTGAAGATCGAACCGACGTACGCGCACTGACTTCACGGCCGCATGAAGTGGCAGGTGTAACCGCCGGGGTTCTTCACCAGATAGTCCTGGTGGTAGTCCTCGGCGGGGTACCAGGTGCTGGCCGCGGTGATCTCGGTGACGATCGGCTTCTTCCACGAGCCCGACTTGTCGACGCGCGCCTTCACTTCTTCGGCGACCTTCTTCTGCTCGTCGCTCGTGAAGAAGATGGCCGAGCGGTACTGCGTGCCGGTGTCGTTGCCCTGACGGTTCAACGTCGTGGGGTCGTGCATCTTGAAGAACCACTTCTCGAGCAGGTCGGCGTAGCTCAACTTCGACGGGTCGAAGACCACGCGCACGGCTTCCGCGTGACCCGACTTCGAGTCATGCGTGTCGTCGTACTTCGGGTTCTTGAGCCAGCCACCGGTGTAACCGGCCTCGGTCTCGAGCACGCCGGGGATCTTGCGAATGATGTCTTCCATTCCCCAGAAGCAGCCGCCGGCGAGAATCGCGACTTCCTTGCCGGGCGCAGCGGCCGTGCTCTTGCTCTGAATGCCGAACAGCTTCGCGTACTGGCCGTAGCCTTCGGCTTCGAGCTTCGCGGCGGGCACGAAGCGGAGCGACGCCGAGTTGATGCAGTAGCGCAGGCCGCCCTGTGCGCGCGGGCCGTCGTCGAACACGTGACCCAGGTGCGAGTCGGCGTTCTTGGAGCGCACCTCGACGCGCTTCATGCCGTACGTGGTGTCGGACTTTTCGGTGATGTTGGGCTCGAGCGGTCTGGTGAACGACGGCCAGCCTGAACCGGAATCGAACTTGTCCTTCGAGCTGAACAGCGGCTCACCCGAGACGACGTCGACGTAGATGCCGTCTTCGTGGTTGTCCCAGTACGCGTTCTGGAAGGGCGGCTCGGTGCCGCACTCCTGCGTCACGCGGTATTGCTCGGGGCTCAGCTTCTTCTTGAGCTCTTCCGAATTGGCCTTCGGGAACGGCTTCACGGGACTGGTCTCCTTTGAACGGGTTTGGGCCCACGCTGACATCGCGAAGGCGAGCACTGCGGTCATCATGGCTGCGGCGAGGAGCCAACGGTTCATGACGCCCGTACGCATGACGCCGCGCGGGGGTTTCTGCAAGTGAAGGTGCGTGTGCGCCCGTTCAGGCGGGTTCGATTCACCACTTCGACAGGGCGGCGGTGAACTCGCGGAAGGGGGCGATTCCGCTCACGATTTCGCGCCAGCCGCGCGGAGCGCCGTCGCTTCGGGCCGAGCTCTCTGCGTCGGGTCGACGGGCTGACGACTGCTCATTCAGCGACTGCAGCCAGCGCCGCCCGGGCTCGCGAACGACCGAGGTTCCAGGAGAGCAACGATTCCGACGTCCCCAAACGCTCGGCGCGCTCCTTCAGAACGTCGCTCAGCTTCCGGAAAGGCGGGTCGGGAAGGCGATCGCTCGCCTCGATCATCGCCGGCAACGCGTCGTCGGACAGCGTGACCAGGTACCCCACGTCGACGACTTCCTGCTCGGTGTTGTGGCGCGCGATGAACGCGTCGGGTGAGAGCACCGCAAGGCCGAGCAACGTCGAGGTGAGCAGCGCGAACGCGCCTCCGACGAACGCGTCCTGGAACGCCCACAAGGTGATCGCCCGCCAGGCGAGCACCGCCGCCACGAGGAACAAGCCTGCGTACGCCATCAGGCGCAGCACGGTGAGGCCGTAGGTCGTCTCGTAGCGCCACAGCCGCGCCACCGCGCTGACCAGCATGGGAGCGGTCGCCAGCACCAGCAGCGTCGACGTCGCGGTGAAGGCCTTCGACGTCACCTGCGTGCGTGCGGGCAGCGCCATCGTGAGCGCCAGAATTCCCATCGCGGCGAAGAGCAGTTGGAAGAAGCCTTCGTGCGCGGCGTCGGCGTAGGTGACGCCCGCCGGCAGTTCACACGAAGCAGGCGCGAGTGCACACGGCGTCGAGGTGAAGCCGAACACCAGCAGCATCATCGTCAACGTGCCGAGCAGTGCGTAGGTCTCGAGCGGCTTGAGCCAGCGTGAAGGCTCTGACACCACCTCGTCACCACGACGGCTCGATACCAGGCCGAACACGCCCGTCAGCAGCACCGCCGAGAGGCCGGTCACCATCGAGCCCTGAATGAAGTTCGCGATTTCAACGCTGAAAACCGCCGTCAAGACGGAAGCGACCCGCGCGCGGAACACGGCGTCTCCCGAGGACAGCAGGCCCAGAAGGATGAGCGCCGGTGGCACCACGATGAGGCACAACCGCAAGGCCGTCGGAAAGTGTCGGTTCAACGCCGTGCCCACGTTTGCCGCGCGCAGTTCGGCGCTCGTCACCACGGCAGTCGCCTGCATCGAGCGGCCGAGTGTCACGAACGGTGAGGTCAGCAGTTGACCGGTTCGCAGCTGCGCGAGTTTGCGTTCACCGTTCCACCCGAGCGCGGCGAGCGACGCCATCACCGTCGCGACCAGCACGCACAGCGACGACAACCACGACGCGTCGTGCAGCATCGTCGACATCACCAGCACCATCGCGCCGAGCAGCAGCCACCGGTGCGCTCCCGCGCTCTGCCATGCTTCTTTGCCGCCCATGGCAATCAGCGCGCCCACACCGAGCACCGCGAACAGCGCCCAGCTGAGGCCGTAGAGCCTGCCGTCGAGCAGCAACTCCACACCAAGGCCGAGCGCGAGGCCCACGGCGAGTTGTCTGCGATGCGGGCGGAGGCGGGCGGCGAACGTCGGGCGGGGGACAGGCAGCGCGATCGAAGGCGTCATGGTCGAAGACATGGCGCGCGGGCCAGTGCAACGGCGTGGCCAGAGGTCGAACGGTCGAAACGTGAACTGAACGGTCGGCGGGGAGCCGCGCCGTGGTTTTGCGACCGCGGTGCGAGCGCCGCGTGGTTATCCTGACGCGCGTGCAGTCACTCCGAGCGTCTGAACTCACGCGACTCAAAGAGCTGATCGAACGCCCGAAGAAGGGCCTGTCGATCTGCTCGGTCAGCGGCCCCGGCGGCATCGGCAAGAGCCACCTGATGAACGAGGTGCTCGCGTCGTCGGCCGACGCGTTGAAGGGCTTCCTCGTGCTGCGCGTCGACGGTTCGAACCATCAATCGATCGACGACTTCGCGGCGCTCGTGGGCCAGTTGTTCAGCCCGTCGCTGGAGCAGGGTGAAGCGGGGCGCGATTACTTTCCACGCACTCGAAACGTGCTCGCGCGCTTCATCCGTCAACGTGAAGAACTCGAAGAGCGCATCGGCAGGTCGTCCCTGTCGGCCGAGTCGAAACACCTGACCTCCGCGCTGGTGAAGATGGGCCACTGGGGGGTCTCGAAGCAGATTCGCGGGCTGCCCCGGCTGAACCAGCTCGAGGCCGATGCCGTCGGTGAGTTGTTCGCCGTCGGCAGCAGCTGGCTTGCCCAGAAGCTCACGCGATCGAGCACCCTTCGGCTTCGTCACGAGCTCCACGCGATGACCGCCGAGGCGATTGTCGGCGATCTCCGCGAAGCGCTCGTTCGCGGCCGCCTGCTGCGTCGCAACCTCGCGACCTCCGATGGGCTCACGAAGTTGCTCATCTGGATCGATGATTACGAGGCGTTGTCGCCCGTGCTGGAAGACTTCCTGCTCGGCGCGCTCGTGCCCGCCCTGGCTGCGTGCGAGTTCGACGTGGTGATGTGGATCTCGGGTCGCGACGATCTCGAAGACGGCAACGGTGACTGGTCGCGGCAGCACAAGCGTCACCTCGAGCCGCGCGTGCGTCTGCGCGCGTTCGACGAAGCGACGACCCGCGCGATGCTGAAGCAGCTGAACGTCGACGACGCGAAGGCCGAGCAGCTCTTCGAGGCCACGCGCGGCTACCCGCTGTTGCTGCAATTGCTCGTCGAAGAACTCACCGACGGTGAAACCGGGTCTGCCCTCGCGGCGCGGAAGTTCTTCGAACGCACCACGCGGTGGATGACCGCTGACGAGGTCGAGTGGTTCACGCGCGTCTGCTACCTCGATCGCGTGAACGAAGACACGCTGGGCCGGCTGTTTCCGAAGGAACAGGTGCCCGCGATTCAGTCGTGGTTCGAGAAGGAACCTTCGATTCGCGACCCGAACGCCGCCGAGTTCGTGGTGCGCCCGCTCATTCGCGAGAAGGTGCTGCGGTACCAGGAGCTGAGATCGCCCACCCAGCATCGCGAGTTGCAACGACGCGCCGCTTCGACGTGACGTCGACGCAGCGCGAAATGATTCGACGGTGAATGGTTCACTGCTCCGCTCGGACAATCCGCTATGACGCGCGCGCGATGGCGATTCTCGAGAGTCAATTGAACGTCCGCTCCGCAGACTTTCAGTCGAACGCGGAAGCGATGAAGGCGCTGGTCGAAGATCTCAAGGCGAAGGTCGCGAAGATCTCCGAAGGCGGCGGTGAAGAAGCGCGCAAGAAGCACACGAGCCGCGGCAAGTTGTTGCCTCGGGAGCGCGTCAATCAGCTGCTCGACCCGGGAACGCCGTTCCTCGAGTTCAGCCAGCTGGCCGCCTACGGCATGTACAGGGACGAAGCGCCCGGCGCTGGCATCATCACCGGCATCGGTCGGGTCGCCGGCCGCGAGTGCGTCATCGTCTGCAACGACGCCACGGTGAAGGGCGGCACCTACTACCCGGTGACGGTGAAGAAGCACCTCCGCGCGCAGGAGATCGCGAAGGAGAACCGGCTGCCGTGCATCTACCTGGTCGATTCCGGCGGCGCGAACCTCCCGAATCAGGACGAGGTGTTCCCCGATCGCGAACACTTCGGCCGCATCTTCTTCAATCAGGCGAACCTGTCGGCGGAAGGCATTCCGCAGATCGCAGTGGTGATGGGCTCGTGCACCGCCGGTGGCGCCTACGTGCCGGCGATGAGCGACGAGAGCATCATCGTGAAGAACCAGGGCACGATCTTCCTCGGCGGGCCGCCGCTGGTGAAGGCGGCGACCGGCGAAGTGGTGACCGCTGAAGATCTCGGCGGCGGCGACGTGCACACCCGCTTGTCGGGCGTGGTCGACCACCTCGCGCAGAACGACACCCACGCGCTCGCCATCGCGCGGCGCATCGTCGGGACCACGAACGTCACCAAGACGCCAGACCTCACGCTGCGTGAGCCGCGGCCTCCGAAGTTCGCCGCCGAAGAGCTGTACGGGATCATTCCCACCGACACCAAGAAGCCCTTCGACGTGCGCGAGATCATCGCCCGCATCGTCGACGGCTCCGAGATGGACGAGTTCAAGGCGCGCTACGGCACCACGCTCGTCACCGGCTTCGCGCACATTCACGGCATGCCGGTCGGCCTCATCGCCAACAACGGCATCTTGTTCAGCGAGTCGGCGCAGAAGGGCGCGCACTTCATCGAGCTGTGCTGCCAGCGCCGCGTGCCCCTGGTGTTCCTGCAGAACATCACCGGCTTCATGGTGGGCCGGAAGTACGAGAACGAAGGCATCGCCAAGCACGGCGCGAAGATGGTGACCGCGGTGTCGACCGCCGCGGTGCCGAAGTTCACGGTGATCATCGGCGGCTCTTTCGGCGCCGGGAACTACGGCATGTGTGGCCGCGCGTATTCCCCGCGCTTCCTGTGGATGTGGCCCAACGCGCGCATCAGCGTGATGGGCGGCGAGCAGGCCGCAAGCGTGCTGGCGACGGTGAAGCGCGACGGCATCGAAGGCAAAGGCGGCACCTGGAGCGCCGAAGAAGAAGCCGCGTTCAAGGCGCCGATTCGCTCGCAATACGAGACGCAGGGCCACCCGTATTACGCCAGCGCGCGCCTGTGGGACGACGGCATCATCGACCCCGCCGACACGCGCATGACGCTGGCGCTCGGCCTCTCGGCCACCCTCAACGCGCCGATTCCTGAAACGAAGTTCGGCCTCTTCCGGATGTGAGCATGTTCTCCAAGATCCTCATCGCCAACCGTGGAGAGATCGCGTGCCGCGTGGCCACCACCGCGCGCCGTCTCGGCATCAAGACCGTCGCCGTGTACTCCGACGCCGACGCCGATTCGAAGCACGTGCAGTCGTGTGACGAAGCGGTGCACCTCGGCGGCGCGTCGGCCAGGGACAGTTATCTCGTCGCTGACAAGATCCTCGCGGCCGCGAAGGCCACCGGCGCGCAGGCCATTCACCCCGGCTACGGCTTCTTGTCGGAGAACGAAGACTTCGCCGAGGCGTGCGAGAAGGCGGGCATCACCTTCATCGGCCCGCCGGCGTCGGCGATCTCGGCCATGGGCCTGAAGTCCGAAGCCAAGGCGCGCATGGAGAAGGCGAAGGTTCCGCTCGTGCCCGGCTACCACGGCGAGGCGCAAGACCCGGCGCTGCTCCACAAGGAAGCCGATCGCATCGGCTACCCGGTGCTGATCAAGGCCAGCGCCGGTGGCGGCGGTAAGGGCATGCGTCAGGTCGAGAAGTCGGAAGACTTCATGGCCGCGCTCGAGTCGTGCAAGCGCGAGGCGAAGAACGCGTTCGGCGACGAAGCGGTGCTGATCGAGAAGTACCTCACGAGGCCGCGGCACATCGAAGTGCAGGTGTTCGCCGACACGCACGGCAACTGCGTGTACCTCTTCGAGCGCGATTGCTCGGTGCAGCGTCGTCACCAGAAGGTGGTCGAAGAAGCGCCGGCTCCAGGCATGACGGACGCGCGACGCAAGGCGATGGGTGACGCGGCGGTCGCTGCGGCGAAGGCCGTCGGCTACGTCGGCGCCGGGACCGTGGAGTTCATCGCCGAGGGCGAGCAGTTCTTCTTCATGGAGATGAACACGCGTCTGCAGGTCGAACACCCGGTGACGGAGATGATCACCGGCTTCGATCTCGTCGAGTGGCAGCTGAGGGTGGCGTCGGGCGAGAAGCTGCCGGCGACGCAGGAGCAGTTGAAGATCCGCGGGCACGCCTTCGAAGCGCGCGTGTACGCCGAGAACCCCGAGAAGGGCTTCCTGCCGTCGATCGGCACGCTGTCTCACCTGCGGTTCCCCGAGCACGTCACCTTCACCACCGGCGGCAACGTGCGCGTCGACTCGGGCGTGCGTGAGGGCGACACCATCACGCCGTTCTACGACCCGATGATCGCCAAGCTGATCGTGTGGGGCGAAGATCGCCAGCAAGCGCTCACGCGGCTCGCCGATGCGCTGGGTCAGACGCAGATCGTCGGGCTGGCCACCAACGTCGCGTTCTTGAAGCGGCTCGCGGAATCGAAGCCGTTCTCGATGGCCGATGTCGACACGGGGTTGATCGCGCGCAATCACGACGCGCTCTTCCCGGCCGACGTGAAGCCGCCCGAAGGTGTGCTCGCGCTCGCGGCCGCCGCCGTCCTGACGGAGGAAGACAAGGGCGTCGGCAACGATCCCTGGTCGGCGCGCACCGGCTGGCGCGTCAATCAGGTGCTGCTGCGCACGCTGAAGCTCGGAGAACACGAAGTGCGCGTGACGTACCTGCACGACGGCCTCGCGTTCGAAGGCAAGAAGCTGACGACGCGGCGCGACGGAGACGACTACGTGCTCTCACTCGGCGGTGAGCCGGTGCGCGGCACCGTGGTGCGAGAAGGCGAGACGCTCCACGTGTTCCACGGTGGCAAGCTCACGCAGCTCGCGTTGTTCGACGCGCTGGCGCACGCCGGTGGCGACGACGCGCACGGCGGCAAGCTGGCGGCACCGATGCCCGGGAAGATCGTGGCGCTGCTCGCCGCGAAGGGTGCGCAGGTGAAGAAGGGCACACCGCTGCTGGTGATGGAGGCGATGAAGATGGAGCACACCATCACCGCTCCGTCCGACGGCACGGTGCAGGAGTTCCTCTTCGCCGCCGGCGATCAGGTCGCCGAAGGCGCAGAGCTGCTGAAGTTCACGGCCTGAGTCACGACGTTCGGGGGAACGCATGAAGTACTCGTTGTTGTGTCTGCTGTTGTCGGGCTGCTGTTGCGGCCTGATGCCTTCGAGCACCGACACACGTGACTGGGACGACGCGGTCGCGCGCGAGAAGCGCAACCGTCAGGTGTACGCGCTCGAAGCCGGCACCGCGAACGTGTGGGAGCTCGAGGTCGCATACCCCGAAGGCTGGTCGGTCGCCGACGAAGACGCGGCGCAGGAGCGCAAGACGCTCAAGGAGATCCGCCGCCTGCAGGAGCTCCTCGAATCGAAGGGCATCAAGCTCGACACGCCGTTGCAGGAGCTGCCGCCGGAGCCTCCGAAGCGCGCCATGCGCACCGCCTACACGCTGCGCTTCTCGACGATCTTCCCCGAGGTTCGAACGCTCTCGGCCAGCGGAGCGTTCAACGACGCGCGTTGCCATCAGTGCATTCGCGCCGCCCGGGGCCTGTACGTGAGCAGCTTCGGTTCAGTACCCATCGATCTCCAGACCGTGACCCGCGAAGACCTGCTCGCCGGTGTGCGTGTGACCGGGCGTGGCTCGATCGAATCCATCGCCACCGACAGCCAGACCGAGTTCGACCTCCCGCCCGAAGGTCAGGTGCAACTGCGCCTCGTCGAGAGCTGCCCGGCGAAGCTGGTGAAGGTCACCGACTCCATCAAGGTGAGCAACGGCGACGGCGTGATCGCGGTGCCGAGATACGAAGAGCGCTCGTGGTTCGAGTTGCGCGGCGCGACGTGCGTCGGCAGCGGCGGCGTCGACCGGAAGGACATCGGTCCCGTCGTGCAGCCGAGTACGCGGTCGTCGCCTTCAGCCGAGCGGTTGATGTTGCTGCGCTCACAGGCCGACCGCGCGAACATCGTCTACTGGTGAGTCAGCGGAGCAACGTCATCGCGAGGTTCACGATCGCCGCGACGAAGAGCGCCACGGCGACGGTGGTGGCCACGATGGTCGCCATCGGGCGCTGATCGGCGAACTTCCCGGCCTCGCCCACCACGCGCTTGACGAGCGTGCGCTGACACTGCACGCGGCATTCCCCACGAATGATCCGCTGCAGCCCGTCGGTCATCTCGGTGACCGACTGAAAACGCTCGTTCACGTTCTTCCTGGTCGCGCGCGCCACGAACCAGTCGAGCTCCGCGGGCACCTGGTAGCGCGCGGCCTTCAACGTCGCGACGTGTATCGGCGGTTGCACGGTCTGCACGCCCTCGAGCACCGCTTTCAGCTCGGTTCGATCTTCGAGGTAGTGCTCGTGGTGGAGAAACTCGTGGAACACCACGCCGAGCGCGTAGAGGTCGCTGCGCTCGTCGAGTTTGTCGACCTCACCACGCGCCTGTTCCGGCGACATGTAGAGCGGGGTGCCCATCACCGCGCCCACCTGCGTCTGCAGCACCGTGCGCGCTGACGAGGGGATCACCGGGATCTCCGATTTTTCCGGCGTGCGGATGCGCTTGGCGAGCCCCCAGTCCATCACCGTCACTTCGCCGTACGGGCCGATCATGATGTTCGCCGGCTTGAGGTCACGGTGGATGAAGCCCTGCTGATGGGCGTAGGCGAGCGCGTTCAGCACCGAGAGGACGATCTGAATGCGCACCGGCATCGTGAACCGCGCGTGCGCAGCGTCGTCACCGGCCTTGAGTCGCTCGATGATCGACTCCAGCGTCTCGCCGCGGAGGTGCTTCATCACGAAGTAGTAGCGGCCGCTCGAATCGACCCCGACGTCGTGCACCGGGACGATGTTGGGGTGCTCGAGCTGCCCGACGGTGCGGATCTCTTCGACGAAGCGCAGCACGCGCCCCAGGTCGCAGTTCTCGGGCAGGCGCTTGAGCGCCACGTTGCGCTCGATGTCGTGATCCTTGGCGAGCACCACTTCGCCCATGCCGCCTTCGCCGAGCAACCCGAGCTCCTCGAAGCGATGACGCTCCGACGGCTTCACTCTGGGGTGCGGGCCTTCCCACTCCACGCGCGGCAGCACGGTGCTGCGAATCGTGCCGCCCGCGACCGTCGTCGCCCCCGACCGGGAGACTTCACTCAGGTGCGTCTTGTCGTTGGCGAGGGCGTCGCTCATAGGGCCGCAATCGTACGTGCCGCTCGCAGGCGTCGCTGTTGAGAAAGATTTCGGCGGTAAATTCGCTTTGCATTCACCTTCGCGTGCCCCGAACGAAAACCTTCGTATGCGAATTGTTCCTGGCGCGAAGGTCCCCACGCAGCTGGCTCCGCAGCGGAAACCGGAAAAGAAGCGCGAGACGTTGACGATCGCCACGGTGAATGACGACTTCACCGATCGAAAGTCGAACCTGCGTTCGGTGAACGCCGACGTGGTGATGCTGCAGGAGACGAAGAACTCGCGGCTGCGCAAGCTCCGTCCCAACGAGGACGAGTACGGCGTGCATCAGGGCAAGGGCTCCGAGAAGGCGGGCTCCGCGGTGGTGTGGAAGAAAGACGCGGCCACCGCGAAGGACCGAGGCTACGCGCTCGGCGTGCGGCCTCAGGGCGCGAAGATGCTGACCCGCTGGATCTCGTGGACCGTGTTGAAGGTCGGCGACCAGAAGGTGCGCATGGTGTCGGTGCACCGGCCGCCCGCGCGCTTCTCGCGCCTGTGGGGTGACTTCGATCGCAACCTCGCTGCGTTCGTGAAGCGCTCGAAGCTGCCCACCATCATCGGCATGGACGCCAATCAGGTGAACCCGCGGCGCCTGGCGCACCTCACCGGGCTTCGCTGGCACGCGCCGAAAGGTCCGCACCCCGTCAGCGGCAAGAAGCCCATCGACGGCTTCCTCGCCACCCGCGGCATCAAGTTCGAGAACCTCCGTCGCCTCGAGCGCGGCACCAGCGATCATCACCCCGTGACCGCGAAGATCACCCTGCCGCCGAAGCGGTGAGCCGATTCGACGCACCTCGTGCGTTCGTGTTACGACACTGCAACGACCTGGAGCGAAGGGGGCCGACCATGGCGCTCAGGTCATACTTGCATGACAAAAACACTGAGAATGATTGCTGTTTGTGCGTCATTTGGCGTCGCAGCGTGCACCCAGTCGCAAGACAAATGTGACGCAGTGGCAGACGCGGGACCGAGCTCCACTTCGGAAGCCACGCTCGAAGTGGTGAACCTCACCGGCGGTCCGCTGCGGCTCGCACTGGGGAGTGCCGAGCCGGTCTCCGTGGCCAACGGGGACGCCTTCAAGGTCGTCGAAAAGGCGACCAGCGGCCTCAAGGACACGCTCAAGACCAACGTGCGGCTGATCGCCACCGACGGCGGAACGTCGGACGCGACCGTGGAGACCGCGGTCGACATCGCCGCTGACGACTTCGAAGTGTTGGTGGCGCTCAGTGGCCCCGACGGCGTGGTCATGAAGAGCGGCAGGCAGACGCAGGGCACCTCGTTCGGCGAAAAGGTGGCGACGGGACTGCAGGCCGGCGGCAACGCGCTCGCTCAAGGCGTGGACTTCACCGGCGACTGTCTGTCCGACCTCGGCGGTGAGCTCGGTCGCAAGGCCCGCGTGGTGCTCGCTGACTCTGCGGACACCGTTCCGGAGTGTGACGACGTGCGCGTCTTCGTTCGGCCCGCCCTCGCACCCGCAGATTCCATTCCATACCCGGTGGTGGTCGACGGCACGCCGCAGATGGCGTGGCTGAGCGCCAGCGGCGTTTCGCCCGGTCAGACCTCGGGCCGGCGCACGTGGCGTCCGCACCTGTTCGTGACGCCGCCGCTGCCCCACGTGTCGGTGCTGAACACCGCGCGCATCTCGATGAACGTGACCACGCCGAAGCAGACCCTGGCGCGTGACGTTCCTCCGGGTGCGTTGGTGCCGGTGAGCGCGAAGGCCGTGGCGCAGGCCATCGACGACACGACCGAAGCTTCGCGCGTCGGTGGCGCCCTGCCGGGTGCGAGCATCGTGAGCGCCGCGGTGTCGTTCGCGGCGGGCAACGACACCACCACCATTCCTCTCGTGGGTGGCTTCGGTACCGGCGAGCTGTTGCTGATCGCTGCGGAGCAGCCCGGCGTGCTGCGCGCAGGTGCCCATGCGCCCGCGCGCAATCGCCGCGAGCTCATCTTCGGCAGCGTGGTGAACCCGCAGGCGACCGGGTGTATCGGCGTGGCCCCGACCGACGACGCGTGCACGATGGGCGCGGCGATCAGCGCAGCGGGCTCCGGCGGTGGTGCGGCGTCTGCGTCGTACGCGGCCACGGGCAGGCTGTTGGCGCCGTCGAACGTGAACGATGCGACGGGCGCGGCTCCGAAGTTGCCCTTCATCTACGTGGAGGAAGGGCGTCGCTTCGACTTCTCACTGCCTCCGACGATCGTGGCGCCGCTGGCGAGTCACGGTGGCTTCTTCGTGGTGGCCAACGGCGCCGCCGTCGATGCGCGCACGTTGTTCTGGGTCGACACCTCGACCAGGCCCTGGGCGTTGACGACGGTGCCCTGAAGTACGCGGTCGACGCGGGAGTCATTATCCTGCACGGCGAATGATGAGCTCCGTGCTTGCCGCTCTCGCGTTGACCGTCAGCAGTGCCGAGCCGTCGTCGAGCAAGGTCGTCGACAGCGTGCTCATCGGCCTCGGAGGGGTCGCTGCCACCGCGGCGTACACCACGGGCGCCTTTCTCACCGGTGACCGCCCCGGTGGCCACGCGCTCGCCGTCGCCGGTGGCGCGGTGTCGTTGGGAACGGTGGGCATGAGCGTCGGTCTGCTCATCAACCGCTCGCGGAAAGACCCGGGGTCGCTCGTGGCGTACATCCTCACGCCGCTGTTGGCGGGGCTCGCGGGCGCGGCGATCGGCGGCGTGTCGGCGTACTTCTCGGCGCAGAACGCCGGGCCGGGAAGAACGGCGACCCACGGCGTGGTGATCGGGCTGATCTTGATCGACGCGTTCGTGTTCGAGCTCGCGCGCAACCTCGATTAACGCCGACCGGAGCGCGCGCGCTTCTTGGTCGCGTACATCTGCAAGTCGGCGTCGTGGAGCGCTTCTTCCAGCGTCTCGTGACGTGCATCGGCGAGCCCGACGCTGAAGTCGACGAACTCACCGAACCGCAGCGCCGAGTGTCTGAGCCGCTGCGTGACCCGGTCGACCACGCGCTGTGCTTCGTCAACCGAGAGCTCCGGCAGCAGCACCGCGAACTCGTCGCCGCCCAGCCGACCGATGACGTCGAGCGCGCGCAGCTCTTCGCGCAACGTGGCGCCGATGATCTTCAGCAACAGGTCGCCTTCGTGATGCCCGAGTGAATCGTTCACGCGCTTGAACTGATCGACGTCGAGATACGCCACGACCACGGGCCGCTTGAACCGATGTGCGCGCTCGAGTTCCCGGCGCGCGAGGTCGATGAAGCCGCTGCGCGACAACACGCCCGTCAAGGCGTCGGTGTTCGCTCTCGTGCGTTCGGTGTGCAGCGCCGCCAACAGCGCCGTCACCAGTCGCGACACCAACAACAGCACGCCCAGCTCCATCACCGCGTTCCACACCACCACGTGCGCCGGCCTCGAGCTCTGCAGCGTGGAGACCGTCTCCGAGGCGAGCGCCGTGGCGAGCGCGAGAAAGATGGAGAACCGCGCGCTGACGAACCATGCCGCGCCCGCGACCGGCAGCACGTACATCGCCGTGAAGCCCAGGTTCACGTCGGTCACCGTGTCGCCGACCACGAGCACCGCCGTCCACGACGCGAAGACGAGAGCGTGAAGACGCACGCCAACACGTGGTTCATGTCGCGTGCCACCGGGCTGGCACACACGATGCTCAATGGGGTCGCATGGAAGACGACGACAGCGTCGCGAAGATCATCGTGGCCGACGATCACCCGCTGATGCGCAACGTGCTCGGCGTGTGTCTGAGAGACGCGGGCTACGACGTCATCGAAGTCGCCGACGGCACGGTGCTGCTCGAGGAGCTGCGCAACGCACTGTTCGACGACGACAACCCGCGCCGCGCAGACCTCGTCATTACCGACGTGCACATGCCCAAATGTTCAGGGCTTCGCGCGCTCGAACTCATTCGCTCGGTCGACGCCGGCCTGCCGGTCATCCTCATGTCCGCCTTCACGACCCCCGAACTTCACGCGGAAGCAACACGGCTTGGCGTCACCCGCGTGTTCGACAAGCCGTTCGACGTGAAGGTGCTGGTGGCCGAAGTGCAGCGACTCCTGCACTGAGTCGAAGCGACACACGCGTTACTTCTCGACACGGATCTCCGACTTGAGCGACCGGGCGATGAAGCAGCCTTCGTGCGCGCGGTGATGCAGGTCGTCGAGCTGCGCGTCGGTGGGCGGCGCGCCGCTCCAGGCGATCTTCGGTCTCAGGACGATCTCGGCCACCCAGTTGTCGCGCAGGTGACCTTCGGCCTCATCGACGTACGACTCGGCCACGAAGCCGTCGTTCGCCGCGAGGAACAGGAAGGTCAGCATGTGACAGCTCGATGCCGCAGCCACGAGCGCCTCTTCGGGATCGACCGCGTCTTCACTCGTCCACGGCAGAGGAACTACTGACGGTGAGGCGGCGGCCTTCAGCTCGATGCCACCATCGAAACGCCAGGTGTGCGCGCGGTGGTATTTCTTGCGGGCGAAGTCGCCTTCCTTCTTCCAGGTCACGGTGGCGCGATGAATCGACATGAACTGAACCGTAGCGCGGTCATCACCGACGAAGCGGCGCTGCGCGCGTTGATCGGCGAGCCCGCTGAGCTGGTGAAGAAGAAGATCGCCTCGTCACTCAACGCGCTCACGCGGCAGTTCATCGCGCTGTCGCCGTTTCTGTGTCTGTCGACGGCCGATGCCCAGGGCCGCTGCGACGTGAGCCCGCGTGGAGATCCGCCGGGCTTCGTTCGGGTTCTCGACGACGCGACGTTGCTGATTCCCGAGCGGCCGGGGAACAAACTCGCCGACTCGCTGCGGAACATTCTGTCGAACCCGCGCGTGGGCGTGCTCTTCGTAATCCCCGGCGTGGGTGAGACGTTGCGCGTGAACGGCCGCGCCACGTTGACGACCGACACGAACCTCCTCGCGCCGTGCGCCGTCGAAGGCCGGCCTCCGAAGCTGGGGATCTTCGTGGAGATCGAAGAGGCCTACACGCAATGCCCCAAGGCCTTCATCCGCTCCGAGCTGTGGAACGCGGAGCACTTCGTCGAACGGGCGCAGCTGCCGAGCCTGGGCGAAATTCTGGCGCTGCAATGTGGTGCCGAGGTCGACGCAAAGAAGTACGACGCCGAGCGCGCGGAACGGTACGCGCGACGCGAAGGCTTCTACTGATTCATGGCACGCATTCCCGGGCTCCAGGTCATTCGTTCGCCAGTCGCCGGCTATGGCGTCATCTCCACGCGGCGCCGCAAGAAGGGCTCCGTCATCTGCAACGTCGAAGGCGTCATGTGGCGCACCGGCGAGCGCACTGACGACACGCACTCGCTCATTCTCGAAGACGGCATCTTCTTCGACATGGTCGACCAGACGCGGTGGCTCAACCACTCGTGCGACCCCAACGTCGTCATCGAGGCCGGCATCACGAAGAGCGGCAACGGCTGGGCGCAGCTGCAGGCGCTGCGCGACATCGAGCCCGGTGAAGAGCTCTTCTTCGACTACGCGCTGCCCGAGGCGTTGAAAGAGAAGTGCTACTGCGGCGCGAAGAACTGCCGCGGGTGGATCGTTCAGCCCGACGCGCCGAGCGTCTCGACCAGCCGCTCACGTGACCGCGACAAGAAGCGCGTGTTGAGCTCCAGCGCGGGCACCAACGCCGCGAGCAAGATGAGCGCGAAGACCAGAAAGCCCGCGAGCTCCCAGCCGGGCACGAAGGTCGCGAAGGCGAAGCGCAGCGCGTAGAGCAGCAGCCCCGTCGACAGCAGCACGCCCATCATGAACAGCACCACCAGCAGCGGTGGTTGCGCCGAACGCAGGCCGCCGCGTTGAAGCGGGCGCGGCTGCCAGATGCTCGTGAACTGGCCGGCGATGCTGAAGATCAGGAACACGCAGAGGTAGAGCGCGAGCCCTGCGAACAGATCGAGCAGATCGCGCTGCCCGCTCAAGATCAGCAGCCCGAACAACAACGCGGCTTGAAGCGACTGCCACACCGCGAACCCGAGCAATTTGCCGCGCAGAATCGCGCGCTCTTCGATCGGCAACAGCAGCAGCACTTTGACGCCGTGGCGATCGAGCCCGAACTGGTTGAAGAGCAGGTTCGCCCCGGCAAGTGACGCGTAGGCGAAGGCGACTTGAGCGGTCCACGCCTTGCCGGTGAAGACCATCGCCAGCGGTCCGCGAATCAGCACCAGCGTCAGCAGCGGCATCAACAACCCGAAGCGGCCGGGAATGCTGGTGGCGAGCGTCTGCAACTGCAGGCGTGCGATGCCCATGGTCTGCGAGCGAAACGACCACAACGTCGCGGGCTTGCCCGAGTCGTTGCTGAAGTCCGCGTCGCGCTCACGAGAGACGAGAACGAAGGCGAGCAGGGTGACGCCGCCGAGAAGAACGACCGGCGTGATGAGCGCGACTGCGATTCTCAGCGGACCAACGTTGCCGTGCGCCGCGTCGAAGAGGCCGCGCGCAGGAAGCCAACGCGTCGAGAGCTCGAGCCAGCCGAGCCACGAATCGAAAGAGCCGCTCTGCGCTTTGGCCGCGAGCTGTGGCGCGAGCCAGCTCATCGACATGCCCGCCAGAGGAAGAAACAGGAGCACCACGCGGAACCGCTTGGCGATGCGCTGCGCGAAGCTGCCGACCGCCTGCTGTATGGAAAGCAGCGCCAGCCCGTGCGTCACCAGGAGCACCAAGAAATACGGAGCAGCCGCTGGAGCGCCCACACACGCGCCTCCACAGAACAAGGTGAGGCCGGTGAGTTCGACCAGCGTGATGGGTTCGACGATGCCCGCGAAGAACTCGCCAGCGAAGAGCGTGCGATCGCGCACCGGGAACGCGCGCAGCATTTCCCACGGCAGCTGACGCGTTCCACCCGCGATGCCACCCAGAAAGCCGCCGAACACCGGAAACGCGGTGAGCAGCAACGAGATGAACGGAATCCACCTCGAGGCTTCTGCGTCTTCGATCGAATAGCCGACGAAGAACCCCAGCGCTCCGAGGCCCAGCGTGATCGGCAACACCGAGACCAGCGCGATGATCGTCACGAAGATCACCAGCGCGATGAGCCCGCGCGAACCGAGCTGACGACGCAGCCGATTGAGCGTGCTCTCGACGTGCGCCCGCGCGAGTGCGCGAAACGGGCTCACAGCCACGACAACGAACCTCGCGGCGTGCCACCGACCAGCGAAACGAACAACGACTCGAGTGACGTCGAGCCGGCGCTCAGCTGTTCCATGGTGCCGAAGCCCTTCAGCTTTCCGTCATCGATGATCGCGATCTGCGGGCAGAGCTTCTCGACCACTTCGAGAATGTGGCTCGTCAACACCAGCGTCACACCGCGCTTCTGCAGCGCGAGCAGGATGTCCTTGATGGTGCGGTTGGTGACCGCGTCGATGCCTTCGAAAGGCTCGTCGAGAAAGAGCAGCTTCGGGCCGTGAATCAACGCCGCACACAGCGCGAGCTTCTTCTTCATGCCGAACGAGTAGTCGGACACCAGCGTGCGCGCGCCCGGCTTCAGATCGAGCGTGTCGAACAGCTCGACGCCGCGGCGGTCGATGTTGTCGTCTTCGAGCCCGTACATGCGGCCCACGAAGCGCAGGTACTGCGGCCCGGTGAGCAACTCGAGCAGCGCCATGTCTTCGGGCATCACGCCGATCTGCCGGCGCGCTTCGAGCGAGTGCGTGCGCAGGTCGTGACCCAGCACGTGAATCGACCCCGAGGTCGGGTCGACGAGTGACGTCGCCATCTTCAAGGTCGTCGACTTGCCGGCGCCGTTGCGGCCGAGAAGTCCGACGAAGCTCCCGGCTTCGATGGTGAGCGAGAGATCGTCGACGGCGACCTTCTCGCCGAAACGCTTGGTGACGTGATCGAGAACGAGCGCCGCGGTCATCCGATGATCATGTCTTCCCGCTCCATGCGACCTTCCGCGAAGCGCGAGAGCGTGAAGCGCTCGAAGAGCTCGTCCGATTCGCCGGTGGCCATCCACTTCGCCATTCGCTCTGCGACCGCGGGCGCCATCATGAAGCCGTGACCGACGAAGCCGCTCATCTGCAGCAGGTTCGGCAGCCCCGGCGTGCGGCCGAGAATCGGTGAATTGTCGGGCGTGACGTCGTACGGCCCGGCCCACTGCCGGAGGATCTTGAGGTGCCCCAGCGTCGGGAGCTGCTCGGTGAGCGCCCGCGAATAGCGCGCGAGGAAGCGCGCCGTGGACCCCAGGTTCATGCCGCCCGGCTCGCGAGGGTCACCCATGCCGCCGACGATCTCTCCGCGCATCGACTGCGAGAAGTAGAGGCCCGAATCGAGCACCGAAACCAGCGGCCCCAGGAAGGGCTTCAACGGCTCCGAGCTGCAGATCTCGTGACGGTGCGGCTCGTTGGGCAGCTCGATGCCCGCGAGCTTTGCGATCTCCGGGCTCCACGCGCCTGACGCGAGCACGACGGTGTCACACGCGATGTCTCCGCGGTCGGTGCGCACCTTCGTGATCTTCCCGTTGCTCTGTTCGAAGCCGGTGACGGTGGTGAACGTCTCGACCGACACGCCGCGCTTCTGCGCCTGCTGCGCGTAACCCCACAGGAATGGCCACGGGAAGATCACCGCGTCCTTCGGGTTCCACGCGGCGGCCTTCACGCCCTTCATCGTCAGCTCAGGCACCACGTCACGCGCGCCATCAGGCGTGAGGATCTGCGTGGGCACGCCGTGTTGGTTGTGCAGCGCCGCGCTCTTCTCGAGCCGCTTCACCACGTCTTCCGACTTGGCCAGGAAGAGGTAGCCGCCCTGGCGGAACCAGACGTTGATGCCCATGTCGCGCGCGAAGCGCTTCATGAGCTCGATGCTGCGACGCGCGAGGTTGATGAGCGACGGCGTGCCCCACTGCGCACGAATGCCGCCACCGTTTCGCCCCGACGCACCGGCGCACAGGTAGCCCTTGTCGAGCACCACGATGTCGGTTTCACCCTGCTCGGTGAGGTTCCACGCGAGCGCGAGGCCCATGATGCCGCCGCCGATGATCACGATCTTCGCCTTCGGCTTCACCGGGCCTTCGGGGCGGAGCGCGGGGGCGTCGAAGTACGGGTTGATCGGCACACCAGCCGGAGCGGGCGTCGCGTCGACGTTGGCGCTGGCCCAGTAGCTGAGCTCGGTGGGGAAGAGCGGTGGGCGCGGGGTGAACGGTCGCAGCTGCTCGGGCGTGGGCTTCTTCGGCGCGTTCGCTTCGAGGTGCCTGGCGATCGCGTTGAGGCACTGCTTGCCCTGGCACATGCCGGTGCCGAAGCCCGTGAAGCGCTTCACCGACTCCACGTCGCAGTAGCCCTTCGCGATCGCGTGGTCGACCTCACTGGCGGTGACGTCTTCGCAGGGACAGAGGAGTGTCTTGCTCATACGAGCGCCTTTGCTGCGGTGAGGCCTTGTTCGGCAGCGGCTTGTGACGACATCGGGCCACGAATCTCGCCGGCGACGTAGACGCCGGGCGCGCTCGTCTTTCCATTCGCGTCGGCGTCGACCACGAAGCAACGCGAGGCGGCGCTCCACACCACCTTGGCTCCGGCCGCGCGGGCGAGCTCGAACGCGGGGCTGAGCGGCGCGCAGTACGCGATCACGTCGCAGCTCACTTTCTCGCCGGTCTCCAGTGCGACCGCGTTCACGCGACGAAGACCGTGGGCGCGGGTGACCTGCGCGCCGATGGCCACCGCCTCGCCACCGGCTGCGATCACCATGTCGGCCAACGCGCGCGCTTCCTGGGCTTCACCGACACACGCGATGCGTTTCCCGGGAAGCACGTGGTGACGACGGATCAACGTCGACACCGCGCGGCCGGCCATCACACCCGGGAGATCGTTGTTGGCGAACGCAGGCAGCGCAGGGTGACCTCCGACGGTCAGCAGGAGCTGCTCGAAGAACACCAGCTTGAGCTGCTCGTGTTCGATGACCGCCAGGAAGGGCTGGTGGTCGTCAGCGAAGAGCCCGACCACTTCTGCTCCCGTGCGCACGGGGGCATTCCACAACGCCGGTTGTGCATTCTCGGCAGCGGAGATCAGCCGGCCGCCGATGACCCGTTCACGTTCGAACACCACGTGCGGGACGCCCTTCGAATCGAGCTCACTGGCGGCGGCCAGACCTGCGGCACCGGCTCCGACGATGACGTTGCGGTGGTGCTCGATCTGCGCAGGCTTGCGCTGCGGCGCTTCGCGCTCGGGCAGTTTCCCCAGGCCCGCGAGCTGGCGCGCGATCTTCAACAGCACGTGCTCGGCGATGGGGATGCCCGCCATGAACTCGTGGTGGTTGAACCAGTCGCGGAACACGAAGTCGTTGGCGCGGAAGACGTCGAGCCGCGCGTCGGGCATCGCGTTCTGACGCTCGAGCCGCATGCCAGCCTTCACTTCGATGCGGCAGGTAGGCACGTTGGGCACACCGTCGACGCGCATGAGGCAGTGCGCGCACGCGCCGGTCATGCAGAAGACGCCGCGTGGCCGGTGGTACTTCGGTGAGCGGCTGAAGATGGTGACGTCGTTGGCGATGAGCGCCGCGGCGACGGGTTCTCCGGCACAGGCCTGAAGTTGATCGCCATCGAGTTCGATGGTCACGGCCGCTTCGAGGGGGACGATGCGAGGCATGCGAGGGCGGCGCCGATGTATCGGGAATCTGCAATGGCCGCCTTACAGATCGAATTCGCCACACGCCCGTTTCACCCGGCATGCGCGCTCTTTTGCTCACTGCGTTATTGGCCGCTTCGACCGCGTTCGCTGCCGTCAGTCACGAACGTGAAAAGGAAGTAACGGACGCCGCCGTCGTCATCGTGCGTGGTTCCGCCGACGCGATGGAACAGGTGCTCGGCAAGGCGAAGGTGAAGTTCGCGCTCGTCTCGCCTGAAGAGCTCGCCGACCTGCCGCTGCACTCGAAGCAGGTGGTGATGGTGAATTGCACGGGCCAGATGTCTGACGCGGCGCGGGCGCGGTTGAAGCGCTTCGTGACGGCCGGCGGCTTTCTCTACACGACCGATCACGCGGTGAAGTACGTCATCGAGGACATCTTCCCCAACACGCTGGCGTTCACGGGGCAGTCCTCCACGCAGGAGGTGGTGCCGGTGAAGGTCGCCGGCACCGACGAAGATCGCGGATTGCTCTCGGCGCTCGGCGGCAACGCGAAGGAGTTCTGGCAGGTCGCCAGCGGCGGCATGCCGGTGAAGGTGCTCGACCCGAAGCGGGTCAAGGTCCTGATGTCGTCGGACATCGTCGAAAAGAAGTACGGCTCGGGCGTCATCGCCGCGCGTTTTCGCTGGGAAGACGGTCAGGTGATTCACGTCACCGGTCACTTCTTCACGCAGCCCGGCCAGACGCCGCAGCAGATCGCCGAGAGCGGCGGCCGCGTGTTCGAGCAGCTCTCGGAGAACGTGGTGAAGGCCAAGCAGGCTGACGGCGCGCGCATCGACTCGCTCTACGGCTCGACCAACAAGCGGGAGGTGCAGTTGCAGGCCCAACCCATCTCCTCCGCGCCCGCGGCTCCGACGCGCGTTGCGCCGATGAAGCCTGGCGAGAAGCTCAAGGTCATCGAGAAGCAGGGCGATTTCTCACGCGTTCGTGACACGCAGGGCAACGAAGGCTGGGTGCCTACCGACGCGCTTTGAGTGCTGCGCGTTCTCTGGCAGATCGCCGCGCATGAGCCATGCCCGCGCGCCGCAGCCCGTGAATGAGCCGATCAAACAGTACGCCCCCGGCACGCCCGAACGTGCAGAGCTGAAGGCGGCGCTGTCGCGCGTCGCCAGCGAGCGCGTCGAGATTCCCGTCGTCATCGGCGGCGAGGAGATTCACACCGGCAAGACCTTCGAGGTCCGCTCGCCGTTCGATCAGCAGAAGGTGCTCGCCGTCGTTCACGCCGCGGGTCCCGAGCACGTGGCGCAGGCCATCGAAGCGGGCCTCGAAGCCAAGAAGACGTGGGCCGCGTTGCCGCTCGCCGAGCGCAGCGCGGTGATGCTCAAGGCCGCCGAGCTGCTCGCCACGAAGTACCGCGCGCGCATCAACGCGGTGACCATGTGGGGGCAGGGCAAGACCGCGTTCCAGTCAGAGATCGACGCGGCCTGTGAGGGCATCGACTTCCTGCGCTTCAACGCGCACTTCGCACAGCAGATCGCCGAGACGCAGCCGTCTTCGGGCCCCGGCATCTGGAATCAGACCGACTACCGGCCGCTCGATGGCTTCGTGTTCGCGGTCGCGCCGTTCAACTTCACGGCGATCGCGTTGAACCTCGCGACCGCCCCGGCGCTGATGGGCAACACGGTGCTGTTCAAACCCTCGGAGACCGCGTCGCTCGCGGCGTGGACGTTGATGGAGATCCTGCGTGAAGCCGGGCTCCCCGATGGCGTCATCAACTTCCTGCCCGGCGCCGGCGCTCCGCTCGGTGCTGCTGCCCTCGCGCATCGCGACTTCGGTGGCCTGCACTTCACCGGCTCGACGGCCACGTTCAACGCCATGTGGAAGACCATCGGCGACACGCTGCCTTCGTACCGGCAGTACCCGCGCATCGTCGGTGAGACCGGCGGCAAGGACTTCATCTTCGTGCACCCCAGCGCCGACGAAGATCTCGACGCGGTGGCGGTGGCCATCGCGCGGGGCGGCTTCGAGTTCCAGGGTCAGAAGTGCAGCGCCTGCTCGCGCGTGTACGTGCCGAAGTCGTTGTGGCCGCGCCTCGAGCGCATTCTGGTACCGATGGTCGCCGCCATCACCATGGGGCCCGTCACCGATTTCCGGAACTTCATGTCGGCGGTCATCGACGAGAAGAGCTTCAAGAAGTGCAGCGCGTACATCGAGCTCGCCAGGGGCCCTGAAGCGAAGATTCTCTCGGGTGGCACGGTCGATCGTTCCACCGGCTGGTACGTGCGGCCGACGCTGGTGCAGGTGACCAACCCGCGGCACCGCTTGATGACCGAGGAGATCTTCGGGCCCATCGTGTCGCTCTACGTCTACGACGACGAGAAGCTCGACGAGACGCTGGTCGAGTGTGACCAGGCTTCGCCCTACGCGCTCACCGGGTCGATCTTCGCTCGCGACGCGCACTCGATCGTGAAGCTCTCGGCGGCGCTGCGGCACGCGGCGGGCAACTTCTACATCAACGACAAACCCACCGGCGCGGTGGTTGGTCAGCAGCCCTTCGGCGGTTCGCGCGCGTCGGGCACCAATGACAAAGCCGGTTCGATGTGGAACCTGCTCCGTTGGACGAGCCCCCGCACGATCAAGGAGACCTTCGTGCCGCCGACGACCCTCGGCTACCCGTTCATGGGAGCGGAATAACGCCCCCGGAGTGAGGGCGGAGTTGTTACAGTTGCAATTGCAATGGCAACGACCGTCGAACCGCTTTCCCTCGATCAACTCAAGTCGACGATTCGTGGCGCCGGGCTGCGAAGCACCGCGCCGCGGCTCGCGGTGTTGAAGCGGCTGCACGTCGCCACGCAGCCTGTTTCGCACGGCGAGCTGGTCGACACGCTGGCCGAAGAGGGCATGGACCGCACCACGGTGTACCGAAACCTGGTCGATCTCACCGATGCGGGCCTCGTGCGCCGCACCGACCTTGGTGACCACGTCTGGCGCTTCGAATTGAAGCGGGGCGAAGACGAAGCCGTGAAGCACCCCCACTTCACCTGCACCGACTGCGGCACCGTCGCCTGTCTGCCCGAGGTCACACTTTCAGTGAAAGCCGGGAAGGGCGTCCCGAAGTCTCTGAGCAAGCAGAAGGTGGAAATTCAACTCAGAGGGAAGTGTGATGACTGCACCTGATTCTGGCTCGTACGCTCAGCTGGCGCCGTGTTCGGTTCACGAGGCGCCGGCGCTGACCAGGAGCGAAGCGCGCACGCGCGTCGTCATCGGGCTGACCGCGGTGATGATGGTCGCCGAGCTGATCGTCGGTTGGTGGACGCACTCGCTCGCGCTGCTCGCCGACGGTTGGCACATGGGCACGCACGTCGGCGCGCTCGGCATCACCGCGCTCGCATACTGGTACGCGCGAACCCGCGCAGGGCAGACGCAATTCGCGTTCGGCACCGGCAAGGTCTACGCGCTGGCGGGTTTCACGAGCGCCGGTCTGCTCCTCGCGGTGGCCATCGGGGTGCTCATCGAAGCCGTCGGCCGCTTCATCACGCCGGAGCCCGTGCAGTTCGCTGAAGCCTTTCCGGTCGCGGTGCTCGGCCTCCTCGTGAACTTCGTGTCGGCGTGGATTCTGGGTGACGGCGGTCACTCGCACTCGCACGACCATTCGCATGATCACGCGGGCCACGAGCACCACCATCACGATCACAACCTGCGCGCGGCGTACCTGCATGTCGTGGCCGACGCCTTGACGTCGGTGCTCGCCATCGCGGCGTTGCTGGCCGGCCGCTACCTCGCGTGGACGTGGGTCGACCCCGTGGTCGCGATCGTCGGTGCGCTGGTGATCCTCAAGTGGGGCTTCGGTCTGCTCCGCGAGACGTCACGGCAGCTCATCGACCTCGATCCGTCGACACGGCAGCGCGACCAGGTGAAGGCAGCGATCGAGGCGGTGCCCGGTACCAGCGTGGTCGACCTCCATCTCTGGCGTGTGGGCCCCAAACAGTTGGTCTGTGTGATGTCGGTTGCGTCGTCCGCTCCGCTCTCACTGCGCGAATACAAAGAACTCGCGGTGAAAGCGGCGCCCATCGATCACCTGACGATCGAGATCTGCAGCGGCTGATTCTCGCGCGGCGGTTCAGCTTTCAGTTCGAGCAGGTGATGCTGCCGTACGCTGCGATGCACTTTCCGCCCGGCTGCGTCGCGCACTTGATCTGCCCGTACGCTGCCACGCAGCCGTACCCACACTTCGTCGTCCCGTACTCGGCGAGACATTCTTGCGGAATGACATACCGGCGGCCTCTTCCGTAGCTGACCGGCGTGCCTTCCGCGCAGGTGATGCTGCCGTAGGCCGCGATGCAGCGCCCGCCCGGTAGCGCCGCACACTTGATGGTCCCATACGCCGCGACGCAGCCGTAGCCGCACTTGATGGTTCCGTATTCGGCCAGGCACTGCAGCTGCTCCATCGCGCCACGCGAGTACGCGACTTCATTCGGCGGGTCTTCACAGACGACACGGCCATACGCAGCGATGCATTTGCCCCACGGAGTCGCCGCGCACTTCGTCTGCCCATACGCCGCGATGCAGTCGGTCTGAGGCGCCTGGCTCACCAACACCGCCAACGTCGTCGCAAGAAGCATGATGACCACAGACGCAGAAGGGGCCGCGGCTCTTCACCGCGACCCCTCGAAGCTTCGGGTCTGCGCGACCTTCAGAGCACCGGCGCCGTCATCAGCGGGTCGAGCACCGGCGTGCCTTTGGGCGGCTGACCGAACCGGGTGCGAATCATCGCCCCGAAGGCCACCGACAGCACCGCGAACAGCGCAAACCAGCCAAGCACCGGGATCTCGAAGGCCACCAGCATCACCAGCAGACCGACCGCCAGAATCAGCGCCTGCGTCTTGCGCAGCTTGCCGGTGGGAATGCGCTCACCGATGACGTTGGCCGTCAACGCGAGGCCGACGGGCAGGGCGACGGCGAGCGCCATCCACAACACCAGCGCCACCGGAATGCCGACGACCGTCACGATGAGCAGCAGCGAGAGCGGGAACACCGCGAGCCCACCGAGGAAGCCCACCACGCTGTTCTTCACCGGCTCGGCGCGAATGGCGTCTTCCATCGCCTTCATGCGCTGCGGCGCGAACATCATCATCACGAAGCCCAGCCCGAAGAGCACCGCGAACTCGAGCAGGAACCGCGCGATGCCGAAGCCGTGATCTTCGTCGTCTTCTTCCGAGTGCTCGAGGTGCTTCACCGTGCGCTGCGTCTTCACCATGTTGCGCGCCATGGTCTGGCCGAAGCCGGAGCCACCCATGGAAACGGACTCACCGTTCACCACCGAGTTCTCGCCGCGAACCACCGTGCCGCCGAACGACACCGCGTCACCTTCGACGATGGCTCCGTCTTTCAGCACCACGTCGCCACCGAAGGCGACCGCATCACCCTCGACGACCGCGCCTTCCTCGACGATCACCGGGCCGCCGTAGGCCACCGCGGTGTCGATGTGCTGACCCTTCTCGACGGTCACCGGCCCGCCGGTGCTCACGCGCTGCCGACGGAGCTCGGCCTGGGCCTGCGCCACTTCCGCCTTGGCCTGCGCTTCGTCGCGCGCCGCATCGGCCCGTTCACGCGCCGCGTCGGCGAACTCACGCGCCTGCTCGCGCGCTTCTTCAGCGGCCTCCTGTGCCTTCTCGCGCGCTTCGTCGGCGGCTTCCTGCGCACGCTCGCGGGCTTCGTCGTAGGCCTCCCGCGCGGCATCACGGGCGTCCTGCGAGGCCGAACGCATCGACTCCAGCTTCTCGCGCGCCACTTCGGCCTCGGCGCGCAGCTTCTCGGCCGACGCACGCGCTTCGTCTGCTTCGGCGCGCATCTGCTCTGCGCCGTTGGGGCCCTGGTTCATCGGCAGCGAGGGAATGACCGGAATCGGAGGAATGGGCGGAATCGCTGGAATGACGGGCATCACCGGCGCCACGGCGGCCACGCCACCTGCGCCGGCCTTGCGAATCACCCACACGCCCGACGCCTTTGCCGAGCGCTTCACCTCGAGACCGTACGCGTCGGCGATGGTGTCGAGCGCGTCTTCACCCGACACACCGTTCAAGTTCACCTGCGCCGGCTCGTTGAGCTCGCCGATGACGACCACGTTGAGCTCCGCCTTCTGGGCGATCTGCTTGATCGCGTCCTTCAGGGGGCCCTCGTACTGGAGCGACACCGGGCTGGCTGCCAGGGCCGCCATCACGAGCATGGAGGACATCATCACGACACCACCTTCGCAGCCGAGGGCTGCACAGAACGTCGGAACGCGGCGAGCGCCGCGGCCAGGAAGAGCGAGAGGCCCACCACCGTCGGCAGCGCTGCCGTGGTCCACAGCGCGATGAGCGCCGAGCCCAGCGCCACCACTGCTTCACGCCCCTTCACCACCAGCGACGCCAGGGTCAGGCCGAAGCCCCCCGACGCGCCGCCGCTCATCACCAGCGCGGCCACCGCCAGGGTGAGCGTCACTCCGATGATCGCTACCGCCGACCACACGTCGGCCCGCGACACCGGGCGCGCGGGCGCAGCGGCTACGCGCGTCATCACCTTCGCGAGGAAATCGGGCGGCGGCAGCGGGTCGGCCAACCGCAACAGGTCCTTCTCGAGCTGCCGGTGCTCCTCGAGCACCAGCTCGCGCTCGTCGTCGGTCCTGGCCAGCTCACGGAGCAGCGCTTCAGTCTCAGCGTCGAATTGTTCGGGCATCACGCCGCTCCTTTCTCGGTCTCGGTGCTCGCCATGCGCGTGCGCAGCTTCTCGCGGGCACGGAACAGGCGGGCCATGATGGTTCCAGGCGCCACGTCCATCACTTCGGCGATCTCCTTCGTGGTGCGCTTCTGTACGTAATAGAGCGCGAGCACTTCACGGTCGTCGACAGACAACGTCGCCATCGCCTCTTCCAGCGACTTGCGTTCCTGGCGGGCGATCGCGCCTTCTTCCAACGTCGGCTCTGACGAGGGCAGCGCGTGCGAGTGCTCTTCGACGTCCTCCGTCTTCACCTTCTGGCGGCGGCGGAGCAGGTCGAGGCACTGGTTGCGCGCGATCGTCAGCACCCACAGGTCGAAAGGGCGCGCATCGTCGTAGCGATCGAGGTTCTGGTACGCGCGAAGGAACGTCTCCTGCGCCACCTCGGCGGCTTCAGCCTCGGTGCGCAGCAGGCGCAGGCACAGCCCGTACACCTGGCGCTGAACCGACTTCACCAGCGCCGCGAAGGCGTTGTTGTCTCCGCGGCGCGCGCGGCGCACATCGTCGACCCACGGGTGCGTCGGTTCGCTCGCCATGATGCCCAGCGACATCGAAGACCACGGAGTAAGGGCGTTCATCGCTTCCACGCCCGGAAATACGCGCTCGGCACCACCTCATTGCGTGCCGACGCACTTTTCTAACTACCCGAAATCTCAGCGCTTGGTGTTTTCCATGCGGCGCTGGGCCTTGAGCTGCTTCTTCTCTTTCTGCTGGGCACGGAAACCGCGCTGCTGCGACTCGGCGGTGGCGGCGGGCTCGGCCTGAACCTGCTGCCGGCGCGAGGGCCTGGCCTCACCGCTCTTGTGGTCGACCTTCGAGCGGCTGACCTGCGGCAGGTCTTCACGCTTGCGCGGCGCCACGTCTTCCTGCGTCTCTTTCTTCACGCCGAAGTGGAAGAGCCGCTTGACCACGAGCGTGGCGTAGCTGCCCGGGGGCAACGTGAAGGCGATGTTCACCTTCAAGAAGCCACGGTTGAGCTCGTCGGGGCGCGGCTTGCCGACCACCAGCTTGCCGGGGTGCACCAGGAGCGGGCGCTCCTCGTGCTTGAAGTAGAGGAGCTTGGGCGCCTCTTCGATGCGCATCTGCTCGAGCGTGAGCTTCTCTTTGCCCAGCACCCACTTCACGGCCTCTTCGATCTTCGGGTCCTTGAAGCTCGAGTTCGGCGCCAGCAGCGGGAAGGTGCGATCGCGCAGCCACGCCGCCATCTCCGGCGAGACCTCGGTGTGATGCAGCAGCGTGCCGGCCTGGTACGGCATGGGAAAGAGGTGCTCGCGCGGGAAGGTCAGCTGCAGCAGCCGGCGCACGCCTTCGTTCCAGAGGTACGACTGGTATTCGAAGATCAACATCGCGCGGTAGTCGGCGTCGATCTGCAGGAAGGCGTTGAGGAAGTTCTCGGGCTCGTCGCGCAGCGCGTGAATGATGCGCTGGTACTTGCGGCCGGCCTGGAAGGGCACCTTGGCGGTCCAGTCGCCCCAGTTGTCGCTCCAGAACTGCTTCACCTTCGCGTCGTCGGTGAGGTCCAGCGGCGAGGGCACCGCGAGGTAGTTGTGCAGCGCCGCCTCGAAGTCGCCCTTGATGAGGTCCTTGGCGATGAAGCCCTGGCCGTGCTTGAGCGCGCCGAAGCGCTGACTGTCGAAGTAGTTCACCACGCCCAGGCGCTCGACCTCGGTCGCCGCCAGCGTCACTTCCTGCAGCTCGCGGTGCTCGATCTCGCGAACGGTGACGGCGAAGCGGTTCGAGGTGGTGTTCTTCGAAGACAGCGCCTTGTCGGTGCGGCCCATGAACTTGAGGCGCAGGTCTTCTTCCTGAATGTCGATGTCGACGCCCTTCACGGCGACGAGCTGCTCGGTGCGACCCTGCTTGTCCTTCAGGCCGCAGTAGCTCACGGAGCCCGGCGGCAGGCCGAAGCGCTGCTGAATGCGCGCCACCGCGTCGAACGTGGACAGCTTCTGCTTGTCCATCAGGTAGACGCGATAGGGACCGTTTTCGACTTCATCAAAGCGGAACGACTCCTTGACGGAGAAGTCCTCGGGCTTCTGCTTGATCTTCATTGCGCGGCAGGCCCTAGCACGAATCCGCGCAAAGGCCCGCTCACCGCACGAGGTGCTTCTTGAGTCGTTCCCGGACGATCGCCGCCGACTCCAGGAAGCGCACGCCGAAGCCGCTCATGCCGTGCTTGTGACCCACCCACACCACGCGCGCGGCGAGCGGGTTGCCACCCCAACGACCGAAGAGCGGATCGAAGCGAACCGTGAGCTCCGATTCAGGCCGCAGCGAGGGCGCCGAAGGGGTGCCGATGAAGGCCCCCGAATTCGACACGTCGCGCATGACGGCGCGCACGCTCTGCCCCGACACGTCGACCAGGCAGCTCACGTCGACCTGCAAGCGTGAATCGAGCGCCGTGCCGTCTTCGACCGAACGACCCGCGCAGATGGCCACCATCTCGGCCACCGGACGCTTCGCCTCTCCCGTGAAAACCACAGCAAGTCCGGGTTCTTGGCGGGCGATGCGTTGAAACTGCGCGCGCACCGTGCCGTTCAACGAGAAGCGCAGCGACGAGTCGTCGAGGCTCACTTCGATGGCCAGGGCGGTCCCCGGCGCAAGCTCGGTGTGGCCGGGGACGAAGAGGCTCAACACCGGCCCCTCGGCGCGCGCAGCGGCCAACAACGCACGACGGTGGGGGTAGCGGACTTTCAGGGCGGTTACTGCGGCTCCCATTGGTACTCCCGACCCTAGAGGTCATGTCGGTTCTCGAAAACTGAGAACCCGAGTGCACAGTGGTCTTTCCGTCACCTGAGCAGGCAACAACTCCAGGCGTGATTGTGCGAAATACGGCCTAATGACTCGGGGCACTTTTCGACACGTGCTGTGGCTGCTTTTCGCGTCGGGTTGCGAAGCCCTGGTGACGCCGGGCGCGGTGAATCAGGAACAGCCTCGAAACCCGGTGACCCCCCGTGGTCGTCGAGCCACCACCGCCGACGAAGTGTGAGCCCGCGAAGCAGGAGGTCACCAAGCTGCTGCGGCTGTCGAACCACGAGTACCGCGCGATGGTCAGCGACGTGCTCGGCGTACCGGTCGACCCCGCGCTCTTCGCGCAGTGGACGCCGGTGGCCGAGGTCTACCGCTTCGACACCATGAGCGAGACGCGCATCGACGGGCAGGCGCTGCAGGTGCAACTGGCCACCGCCGAGAAGCTCGCGCAGCTGGTGATGAGCACGCCCGCGCTGACCCAGCATTGCCCGGCGGTCGGTTCGACCGAGACGCCTGTGTGCAACCTCAAGCCGGCGTACACCGCGATCGACGACTTCGCCGACACCCAGGGCCGCGCCACGCACTTCTCGCCCTCGAGCGGTGACCCCGGCGTCGCGCGCTGCGGAAAGACGCTCGACCAGTACATCGCCGACGTGCACCCCTCGTCGCTGCGCTCGCTGGAGATCGGCGGCATCTACTACCACGTGCACCCGTTGAACGATCACCCCGGGTACTCGAACGACTACCTGAACCGCATCAGCTGGCAGGCGGCCGACAAGTTCCGCTCGCCGATCCCGAACCCTGCGCAGCTCTTCGAGAAGCTGTTCGGTGGCCAGGAAGGTTCGGCCGCGCAGGTCGACTACTTGATCAAGCGCAAGAAGTCGGTGCTCGACACGCTCCACAAGGACGCGACGCGTTCGTCGAATCGCTTGTCGTCGACCTACCGCCCGGTGCTGCAGTCGTACATGGAGACCGTGCGCGAAGTGGAGATGGGTCTGTCGACCGGTGGCTTCACGTGCACGCCGAACCTCGCGAAGCCCACGCAGGACTTCTCGAACCCCAACGCCAACTACGTGCTGCGGTTTCAGTTGATGCATCAGCTGCTGGTGCTGGCGATGCAGTGCGGCCTGACCAACGTGGCCACGCTGATGTACGGCCCCGGCGTCTCGGAGTACCTGTCGTTCAACGAGGCACTCGGCGGTGGCAGTGGTCACCACGCGGTCGCGCATCACGGCGGTACGCAGTCGTCGATCGATCGCCTCAAGCAGATGAACCGCGTGCAGACCGGTCTGCTCGCCGACCTGCTCACCAAGTTGAAGGCCGCGAACCTGCTGAACGAGACCCTGGTGCTCTACGGGTCGGACATGTCGGACGGCAACGTGCACCTCACCGAGAACCTGCCGATGCTGTTGTGCGGTGCAGGCGGCGACCTTCGCTTCGGTCAGGAGATCGTCCCCTCGTCGCGCCGACCGGTCGCCGACCTGCACATCGAGATCGCGAAATCGCTCGGCATCAACTGGACGAGCTTCGGAAGTTCCGACGCGGCGAGCTCCGGTCAGACGCTCGGCGTGCGGACCTGAACGTCACACCACCTGCAACGTGAGCCCGGGGAGTTGCTCGAAAGAGTAACTTCCCGGTTTCGTTTTCAGCTGCGCACGGAGCTGCCGCGCCGCGACCATCGACAACTTCACCGTCGTCGACCTGGGCGAGAACTCGATGAGCGCGCCGTCACCATTCGCCACGTCGACGCGGTGCCCGTCGCTCACCACGCTGAACGGTCGCAGATGTCCGATGCGGCCCTTGAGCAGGGAAATGAGGGTCTCGACCGAGTCGCTCGACAACTTCCACGTGAGCTCGGCGCCGGTCTTCGTCACCCGGCTCGTGCTCGCCGTCATCGACGACATCGAGCTGCCTTCGAGATCGATGCGCTGCTCCACCAGCGCCCGCGCGCGCGGAGACTGCAGCAGCGAAGGGCGGTCGAGCTGCGTCACCAGCTTCGGGTCCAACTTCGACAGCACGTCGACCAACCCGCTCGGAGACCACTCGCGAACCACCTTCGCTTCGTCGCGCGTGACGGGAACCGCCAGCATGCCTTGCGGAATGGGCGTGAACGCGAGACCGGCCAATTCCGATTCGGCGCCTTCGGCGATGCCGCTCGAGAGCAGCACCACCTGATTCACGTCGGGCGTCAGCTCACCGTTCTGAACACGCGTCACCAGCGAGGTCAGCAGCGCCCGCGACCAGGCTGGCTCGGCGAGCTCATCTCTCGCCTTCGCCACGCGCAGGAACAGTTCGGTCGCCAGCCCCTCGGTGCGCAGCTCCCAGTACGGCCTGGGGCCCGGCACCAACGCGACGTGGACACTTGCAACGCGCGGCCTGGCAGCCACTGTTGCACCCTGTTTTTCCGCAGGTATCCGGCGAACCGGGGCGCGTCGTGCGACCTTCTTCCGAGCGGCGGTGGGCATGGTCTTTCAAGTAGCGGCCGGCCGGCCTCACCGCAGGAACGTTTTCGGAAAAGTGCCGCCCGGCAGATGGCGCAGTTGGCATTGCACGAGTGCTGTCACCTCGAACGTCTCTTGCTAGCGTCCGGCACGTCTTGAGCAACCAGCCGCCGATTCCACTGACGGACCTCGCCGCTCCGGGCCAGCAGCGCCAGGCTCAGGTATTTGCTCCGGGTCAATTGAAGGGGCCGCGCCTCTCGGGCCGCTTCGCTGACGGCAAGGTCGGCGAATTCCCGCTCAATGAGCGCACCTCGATGGGGCGCCACCCGAACAACACGCTGCGGCTGGTCGATCGCGAAGTCAGCAAAGAGCACTGCGTCATCGAGAAGGTCGGCGGCAATTTCCTGCTGCGCGACCTCAACTCGTCGAACGGTACCTTCGTCAACGGCCGCAAGGTCCGTGAGCTCCGGCTTCGCGACGGCGACGAAATCGCGCTCGGCAACTCGCGCCTCGTCTTCCACGAAGGTGGCGGAGCCGGGGCGCAGACCCAGTCGGCGGGCGTCACCGTCGTGGCTTCCGCGCAGTCGATGCCGGCGTTCCTCGCCACCGTCGCGCAGATGGAGTCGGCCGAGTTCCGCCCGGCGGAGAAACTCAGCGACCTCGAGACGCTCAAGCAGGACTACGAGAAGCTGCGCATCGCCAACGAGTTCCATCGGCTCGTCGGCATGGAGCGCGATCTCAAGAGCCTCCTCGACAAGATTCTCAAGGTCGCCTTCCAGCTGCTGGCCGCGGACAACGGCGTCATCTTCCTCCCCGGTGAAGGCGGCGCGCTGACGCCGCAGGCGATCTTGAAGCGCAAGCCCGACGGCGGCGACGTCGTGGTGTCCGACACGGTGCTCAAGCGCGTGGCCGAGACGCGCAGCGCGGTGCTGACCGCCGACGCCATCCTCGACTCGCGCTTCTCGTCGTCGGAATCCATCGTCGCGCAGGGCATCCGCTCCGCGATGGCGGTGCCGCTGCTCTCGAAGGGCGTGCTCCGTGGCGTGCTGTTCTGCGACACCCGCGAGCGCACCAACGCGTTCTCGGAAAAAGATCTCAAGGTGCTGTCGGGCATCGCGTCTCAGGCCGCCATCGCGCTCGAGAACGCCGACCTCGCGCAGAAGATCGAGCAGGAGGCGATCACCCGTGCCGAGCTCTCGCGGTTCCTCGCGCCGGCCGTCGCCGAAGCGGTGGTGAGCGGCAAGGTCGAGCTGCTGCGGGTGGGCCGGCTCGCCGAGGTCAGCTGCATCTTCGCCGACATCCGCGGCTTCACGTCGTTGTCTGAAGTCGAGAGCCCGCAGGAAGTCGTGGCCATGCTGAACACGTTCTTCACCGCGATGGCGAACGTGATCTTCACGCACGAGGGAAACCTCGACAAGTTCATCGGCGACTGCGTCATGGCGACGTGGGGCCCGCCGATCACGCACCCCGACGACGCCTCGCGCGCGCTCAAGTGTGCGCTCGAGATGCTCGAAGAGATCATCGCCATGAACGAAGCGCGCGTGGCCGCCGGCAAGAAGCCGATTGAAGTGGGCATCGGCGTGAACACCGGCCAGGCCGTCGTCGGCTACATCGGTTCGAGCGAGCGTCACGAGTTCACGGCCATCGGAGACTCGGTCAACACCGCGTCGCGGCTGTGTGGTCTGGCCAAAGCCGGCGAAATTCTCGCGAGCGAAGCGACCATTCGCAGCGCGGGGCCAGGCTTCAAGGTCGAAGCAGTGTCGGTGCTCCAGGTGAAGGGCAGAGAGAAGGGCGTGCCCAGCTACCGAGTGCTCGACTACACGGGCAAGTGATGAACGGAGGGCGTTCCTCACGGAGCGTCGTCGCGCAGACGTGCCCCAATTGCGGGAAGCTGCACGACGTCGGCGTGTACGTGTCGGGGCAACAGCTCCAGTGCACGTGCGGCATTCGTTTCGAAGTGAAGCGCTCCGACGTGAACGCCAGGACCATCAACGGCCGGGGGGAGCCCGTCTCGGCCGAGTTCGCCGTGACCGTCGCCAGCAGCAAGCCGAAGGAAGACGGCATGTTCGACGAGCCCGAAGAGAAGACCGCGGCGCCCGTCGGCCCATCGGTGCCCGGCTACGAGCTGGTCGAGCTGCTCGGCAAGGGTGGCATGGGTGAAGTGTGGCGCGCCAAGCAGCTGTCGCTGGGGCGCATGGTGGCCCTCAAGGTGCTGCCGTCGCGCTTCTCGAAAGATCGCGAGTTCGTCGCGCGCTTCGACAAGGAGGCCACCGCGCTCGCCGCGCTCTCGCACCCCGGCATCGTGCAGATCATCGATCGCGGGCAGGCGGGCGATCACTACTACTTCACGATGGAGCTCGTGCCGGGCATCAACCTGCGCGAGATGATGAACGCAGGGCGCTTGAAGCTCCGTGATGCGCTGCGCATCGGCACGCAGATCGCGCGCGCGCTCGACTACGCGCACGAGATGAAGATCGTTCACCGCGATCTCAAGCCCGAGAACGTGCTGGTCGACACGCGCGGTCACGTGAAGATCGCCGACTTCGGGCTGGCCGGCATGAAGGGCAACGAGCGGGACATCTCGTTGACCGCGACGGCCGTGGCGATGGGCACCGTGAACTACATGGCGCCCGAGCAGCGCCGCGACGCCAAGAACGTCGACCATCGTGCCGACCTCTATTCGCTGGGCGTGCTCGTGTACGAGCTGCTCACCGGCGAGCTGCCCATTGGCCGCTTCAAGGTGCCGTCGATCAAGATGCCGGGGCTCGACCCGTCGGTCGACGAGGCCGTCTGTCAGCTGCTCGAGACCGAACCCGAAGCGCGGCCGTCGCGCGCGAACCTCCTGGCCGACGTGCTCGAGTCGGTCACGCCGTCGAGCAACGCCGGGAGCCCGGCGACGCCGCTCCCCCGGCCTGCGTCACAGCCGCCTCCGGGAACGTCGGCGATCGGTTCGTTCGTTCAGGGCCCGGCGGCCGGTTGGAAGATGGGCGTGTTCGTTCTGGGCGCCTTGTTGCTGTTGGGCGTGGGGCTCAAGTTCTGGCCCGATGACTCGAAGTCGACGGCCGTCGCGCCGCCTGCCTGGTACCACGACAGTCAGGACGAATCGGTCGAGTCGGTGATCATTCCCGAAGCGGGTGCGTTCACGGTGACCTTCGACGCGCTCGATGGTGGCGAGCTCATCAACTTTCACGAAGGCCTGTGGTCGCTCGACAAGGGGACTCTGAGCGCCATTCAGTACGGAGACGCGCTCAGTCGCGACATCCTCGTTCCGCGCGCGTACGTGGGAAACCGCTACTACGTGTCGGACCGGCTCGAGATGGCCGTCGACATGGAAGTCGCTCCGCTCACCAACGAGTTTCCGCCGGTCGATTTCGAAACCGCGCAGCACTTCGCGGAGCTCGCGTTTCGCATCAACGATCTCAACGTGAGCCTTTACGCAATTCCCGGCGACGGAATGCGCCTGGGCTGGCGGTACTTCAAGCGCGACGGTCAGAAGGAAGACGGCAACTCAGATTTCGACGTGCGCGAGCTGCAGGCCGACCCGATGAAGGTCCCCAAGGGCACGTTCCGCGCGAAGCTGGTGATGACGCCGCTGAAGAACGGCGACATGAACGTGGAGGCCTCGGCGAATGGGCGACGTTTCGCGCGCGTGGTGTTGCCGGGGTTCAGTGGCTACGTCGGCAAGGTCGCGCTCGGGTGTCGGAACCAGATGTGCCGGTTCGACAACCTGACGGTGAAGGGTACGCCAGGTCAGCGGCCTGAGCGTCCGAAGCCGCAGTGACTCAGAGCCCGAGCGCCGAGCGTTGGTGACGCCACATGAAGACGCCGGCGTCGGGTTCGTAGTGCGCGACCGAAAGTGTCTCAGCCGTCGCGCCGACCATGGGCGGCCACCGGGAGAACTCCGCGAGCGGCTTGCACTGAGTCTGGTTGCACGCGTGCATCGTGAAGCCGCCGTCGACCTGTGTGCTGGTGAGCGCGAGGAATGGTTCTGCCTGAACGAGAGCCTGGAAGACATGGCCGTCTGGCGTGGTGAAGCTCGAGATCTGTGCCGTGGAGTTCACGTTGGCGCGATGAATCGTCACCACGTTCCGAGCTCTTTCCGCGCAAGAGAAGTCGAGTCGTCCGGGCTGCTGCTCCAACGCGGAAGAGCAGAGCCCGTCGATGAATTCCCGGGAGGTCTCGGTGAGTGCGCGAATGAGACGATTTCGGTCTTCGAACTTCCCGTCGAACCGAATGGTCCGAGGAGAATTTCCCCCGATGCCAGTTCTCGAATTCGGGTTGGTGGAAGGCCGTAGACCGCCGCCGCTGGGCTCGACCAGAAGTGAAGGAAGCGGGGCGAGATGTCTTCCGGTTCGGGGCGCGCGAGGAAGCGGTGCTCCGGACCTGAATCCGGTACGTCGCTGACTGGATTCAGACAACCCGCCATCACCATCGCCACCGCGCCAATCAGTCGCCGCATCACGCCCTCATTTCGTCTGACACACCCGATTCATTCACCCGCATTGTTCGCCCGCGGGTGCGATGTCGCTGTTTCCAACGTCTGCACCGGAAGACACGCCGACGACACCATCGCCAACTTCATTCTTCCTCCGCGACGCCGAAGTCTTTCAGCTTCCGCGCGAGCGTATTGCGACCGATGCCGAGCCACTTCGCGGTCAACGTGCGGTTGCCCTTCGCTTTGTCGAGCACCGCGAGCACGTGTTGCCGTTCGACCTGTTCGAGCGTCAGCACCGCGGTTTCTTTCCCGAGCACCAGCGTCGGCGCCTTGCCGACTTCCGGCAGTGGCAGATGCTCCGGCAGCACCTCGCCGTCACACAGCACCACGGCGCTCTCGATGCAGTTCTCCAACTCGCGAACGTTCCCGGGCCACGACCACGCCTTGAGCCGCTCGAGGGTCGATCGCGAGAGCGCCGGTTCTCTCACCAGGTGATGCCGCTTCGTCGCCTGCGCCACGAAGTGCCTCGCGAGCCGTTCGATGTCTTCGACGCCGCGTTCACGCAGGGGAGGCAGCGTCAGCTCGACGACCTTGATCCGGTAATAGAGGTCTTCGCGGAACTTCCCTTCACGAACCATCGTCGGCAGGTCGCGGTGCGTCGCGGCCACGATGCGCACGTCGACCTGCACCGTCTGCGTGCCACCGACGCGCTCGAACTCCCGGTCCTGCAGTACGCGCAGCAGCTTCCCCTGCACGGGCAACGGCAACTCACCCAACTCATCGATGAACACCGTGCCGCCATTCGCCGCCTCGAACTTGCCGAGCTGCCGCGCTTCAGCCCCGGTGAACGCACCCTTCTCGTGACCGAAGAGCTCGTTCTCGATGAGCGAGCCGGGCAGGGCAGCACAGTCGACCTTCACGAAGGGCTTCTCTCGCCGCCGCGAATTCACGTGCACCGCGCGCGCGAACAGCTCCTTGCCGGTGCCCGATTCACCACGCAGCAACACCGTCGCGTCGGTGCCCGCGGCCTTCTGAATCGTCTTGTAGATGGCCTTCATCGGCGCCGACTCACCGATGACGCGATTGAAGAAGTAGCTGACCGGTTGCTCCGGTTGTTTCTGCGCGCGCAGCAGCTCGGTGTAGAGCGACGTGGCCTGCAGCGCCTGGCTCACCTGCGCGGCGATCTCGGTGAGCTTCTGTTCGTCATCGGCGTCGAACACCCCACCGCCGAGCCGGTTGAGTACCTGCAACACGCCGAACACCGCCTTCTGCGCGTCGATGAGCGGCACCGCCAGCATCGACGTGGTGCGGTAGCCCGTCATCTTGTCGATGTCAGGATTGAAGCGCTTCTCGCCCTGCGCGGTCGGCAGGTTCACCGGCGCGCCGTGTTGCGCGACGTGACCCGCCGCGCCCTGACCGAGCTTCAAACGAATCTGCTTCAGCTCCGGCAGGTGCGCGGCGCGCGAGAACAGCTCGCCGCGTGAAAAGTCGACCAGGTAGAGCGTGCCGCGATCGGCCTGCATGCCGCGCGCGATGCGATCGACGAGCTGGTGAAGAAACTCGTCGAGGTTCACTTCCTGACCGACCAGCCCGCCGACCGAGAGAACCACCTGCGTTGGGTCGCTGCGCTTCGCCATTTCGGAGAGCAGAGAGTCCAACCCCAGAGGCGCGGCAGCGCAAGCCAAAGTCACCCCAGCACCACGCGCTTGTTTTCACGCGCAGGCTCGCTGGCCGCGAACACGTTGCGCGCTTCTTCGGCCATGTCTTCGACCTGCACGTCGTTGTGCCCGGGGTCGTGATGAAAGAGGAACAACCGCTTCGCGCCGACCGCCCTGGCGATCTTCGCGGCCTCGATGTTGGTCGAGTGACCCCAGCCGATCTTCGGCGGGCCCACGCGGCCCTCGTATTCATCGGTCGTGTACTGCGCGTCCAACACCAGGGCGTCGACACCGGCGAGCGCGTCACCGACTTCACGCTTGAGCGTCGCGAGCGACATCTCGACGTCGGTGCAATACGCGAGCTTCATTCCGTCGGCCTCGACGACGTAGCCGATGCAGCCCTGCGGGTGCGGCAGGTCGAACGGCGTCACGCGGAACGGGCCGGTCTCGATGACGCGGTTGGGCAGCGCCGACTGGAAGTCCATGCGTGCGCGCATCGCGCTTAACGGCACGGGGAAATTCGGCGGCTCCATCTGCTTACGCAGCACCGACTGCAGCTGCTGCTCACCGTCACTGCCCGGGCCGTACATCGTCAACTCTGTGGTCGGCATGAACGCCGGCGTGAAGAACGGGAACCCCTGCACGTGGTCCCAGTGCAGGTGCGAAAAGAGCATGGTGGCCTTCACCGGCGGCGCCTTCATCAGCGAGTCGCCGAGGCCGCGAATGCCGGTGCCCGCGTCGAAGATGAGCCGGTGACCCCGGCTCTCGATCTCGAGGCACGACGTGTTGCCACCGATCTTCGCGACGTGTGAACCAGACGAGGCCACGCTTCCACGAACACCCCAGAATCGGACTTCCATCGGTGACTCCTTTGACAGTGGCCGCTGACTGAAGCGTCGCGGTCGCAAAGTCAGTGAGCACCGCGCGCGCCAACGCGTAAGTGGTCGCAAAGTGGTCATGCCTACATCGCCGCTGATCGACTCTGGATCGCTCGACTGCGCCGATTCGGAGCGTGCGCTCCGTCGGTGAGTTCATGGCAGAACCGCGCGCATGCGATTCATCGTCATGCACAAGTTCGGTGAAGTGGAGACGCCCGAGCCCACCGTCGATCCGAAGATCGTCGAAGGCATGGGCGCGCTCATCGGCGAGTCGATCAAGAACGGCGTCTTCGAAAACGGCGCGGGGCTGAACCCCAACTTTCCGCGGACGCGCTTCGTTGCTCGCGGTGGCGCAGTGTCGAAGGAGTCGCCGATTCGTGGCCGCAACGAACTGCTCACCGGCTTCGCGATGATCGACGTGGCCAACCAGGCCGAGGCGCACGCGATCGCCGAGCGCTACCTGAAGGTCGTCGGCGACGCGGAGGTCGAGGTCGGCCGCGTCACCGAACCGTGGGACATCGGCGTCGCTCGGAAGCCGACCGGGCCGGTTCGCGAGAAGTACCTGATGCTGCACAGCGCCGACGCGCGCAGCGAAGCGGCCACGCCGCCGAGCGAGAAAGAGCAGCACGACATGGCTGCGTTCATGGCCTCGCTGTCGACGAGGCTGCTGACCGCGGAAGGCGTGTTGCCCAGCAAGAACGGCCGCCGGCTCAAACTGAAAGACGGCAAAGCGACGGTCATCGACGGCCCGTTCACCGAGAGCAAAGAGCTCGTCGGCGGCTTCAGCATCGTGCGGTTTCCGAGCCTGGAGGCCGCCACCGAGTGGGCGCGCCGCTACGCCGACGTGCTCGGCCCGACCATCGAGGTCGACGTTCTTCAGCTCCACGACCGGCAAGCGAAGAGCTGAAGAACACTCGCCTTTTCGGCGTTGTCGATTTCGGGTGGCGGCGTTCGACGTCGTTTCATGAACGCCACCACGCTCCCGAATCGTTGGCACTTCCCGGTCATCGCCCGTCACGCCGCGCGCACGTTGCTCGGCCTGTTGTTCGTCATCGCGAGCGCGACCTACCTCCTCGACCTCGTTCCGCCGCCGCCACAGATGCCGGGCGCGGCCGGCGCGTTCAACGATGGGCTCGACGCGGCGCGATACTTCATGCCGCTGCTCAAAGGCACCGAGTTGCTCTGCGGTGTGCTGCTGTTGTCGAACCGCTTCGTGCCGCTCGCGCTGGTGGTGCTGGCGCCGATCGTCGTGAACATCGTCGCCGTGCACGCCTTCTTGATGCCCGAAGGGCTGCCGATGGCGATCGTCGTCGCGGCGTTCCACCTCTCGCTCGCGTTCGCGTATCGGCCGGCGTTCGCGCCGCTGCTGACCGCGCGCGCCACCTGACACAGGGCTGACAGTGGCTCGGTGTGTGGTCGGACCATGACGACCTTCCACCTCGACGCACCGTTCGGTTTCGCGCTCTCGGCCGCTGCGGAGTTCTACGCGGGCTTCACGTCGATGGGCGGAGCTGCAGCGAAGCGAGACCGGTCACTCGAGCTCTCGTTTCTCACCGACGGCGCGTTCGAGGCCGTGCGCGTGAAGCTGACGCAGCGAGGTGACCAGCTCGTCGTCGAAGGAGCCGATGCGCGCGTCGCGCGTCAGCTGTCACGGATGATGGGCCTCGATGCCGACGGGCATGCCTGGCGGGCGCTCGGTCAGCGCGTGCCGCAGGTCGGCGAGTTGCAACGCTGCTGGCCGGGCTTCTTCACCGCGGGGTTCCCGTCGCCGTACGAAGCGGGCATCGGCGGCGTGTTGTCACACCGCTCGTCGATGCGTCAGGCGAACGCGTTGCGGCAGAAGCTCGCGGTGAAGCTGGGCGCGCTCGGCGTCGTGCCGTCGCCGCGTCAGTTACTCGCGGTGAAGTCCTTCGAGGGAATTCCGCACCAGAAGTGGGACGTGCTTCACAACCTCGCGCGCGCCGCGCTCGATGGCGTGCTCGATGCGGAGCGGCTGCGTGCGCTGCCGCAGGAGTTCGCGCTCGAGCAGCTGTTGCAGATTCACGGCGTCGGACCGTGGACCGCAGCGCACATGCTGATTCGTGGAGCGACCACGCAGGACGTGGTGCCGATGACCGAGCACCGCGTACGACACGCGTTCGCTCACGTATTCGGCCGACCCGCGTCGGAGTACGTGCGCGCGGCGGACGACTGGCGGCCCTTCCGCAGCTGGGTCTCGATTCTGTTGATGCGCGCGCTGCTTCGCGACGGCTTGTGGAGCGCCGCGAAGAACACCAGCTGGGGCTCGATGCTGTCGTTTCAGCTCACTCTTTCCAGAGCAGCTTCCACGGGTTCTTCCGCACATCGGTGAGCAGCGCCTTGAGCTCGTCGTAGACCGCGGGGTCCTGCATCGCGGCGCCCACCGAGCCTTCGCCGCGCTCGAGCTTCAGCAGCAGCTTGTCGGCGCGCGTGGCGATGGCGTCGAGCTTCCCGCCCGCTGCTTCGTACTTCGCGAGCATGGAGCGCAACTTCTGCCCGTCTTCTTCGGTCAGCTGGCCGGACACCCGCGCGAGCCCACCGATGGCCACCGACGCCTGCTTCGAGAGCTCCGGCAGCTCGGTGCGCGCCAACTTCGCCGTCGCCGCGGCGTCGTCGATGAGTGCGTTCGCCTTGCCGCCCGGCTCCAGCTGGGTTCGAGCGGTCGCGGCCAGCACGCGGAGGTCCTTCGCGGCGGCCGACAGCTCGCCGGCGAGCGTCTTCAGGTCGTCACGATTCTCGGTGAGCACCCCGTCGACCGTGGTGGTGAGCCCGCCGACGCCGTTGACCAGCTTGCTGATCGCCTCGGGGTCTTCTTCGAGCACCTTCGACGCGGCATCGAGAAAGCGCGCGAGCCGGTTCGAGACCACGTCGAGGCGCGGCGCATCGGTGCCGCGCACCGCCACTCTGGGATCGTGCGGCGTGCCCGCAGCGCCGGGCGAGAGCTCGAGGTACGACTCACCGAGCGGACCCACCGAAGACACCGTGACCATCACGTCGCTGCGCAGCGCTTCGATCGCTTCCTTGTTCAGCGACAACGTCATCTTCACCGGCAGGGGTGCGCCGTTGGCTTCACGGCGGGAAGGCAGCAACTCCACGTCGCTCACGCGGCCCACGGGCACGCCACCGAGCTTCACCGGCGCGTTCTTCACCACGTTGCCGGTGTGCGAGAAGTCGACGATCAGAGTCGCGCCGCTGCCGAAGTTGATCTCACCCATCAGCACCAGCAGCGTGAAGGCGCCGACCAGCGCCGCGACCACCAGCGCGCCGACCTTCAGCTCGAGACGACTCTCGTCCATGGCGGGCATCGTGGCTGAAACGGCAGACTTTCTCAGCCGGCAAATCCGCTCGGAGCGCCGTGGTACCCGATGACGCCGTTCTTCACCTGCACCACGCGATCGGCGAGCCGATGCAGCGCCGGGTAGTCATGCGAGACGAGGGCCACGCCGACGCCCTGCTCACGCACCAGCGCCAGCGTGTCGTTCACCTGGCCCGCCGCCTCGCGATCGAGCCCGGTCGTCGGCTCGTCGAGCAGCAACACCTCGGGTTGCAGCACCAGCGCGCGCGCGATCGCCGCACGCTTTCGAATTCCGGGGCCCACCTCGGGCGGTTTGCGTGACGCCAGCGCCTGCAGGCCGACGCGCTCCAAAGCGGCTGCGGCGCGGCCATCGGCCTTCGAAGGCGGGTCGGCGAGGGCCACGTTGTCGAGCAACGACAGCCAGTCGAGCAGCGCGGGCCCCTGAACCAGATACGGGGCCCGTGCGCGCAGCGCGTTCAGCTTGCGTTCGGGCAGGCTGTCGACGCGCTCACCGAAGAGCTCGACGTGCCCGGCATCGGGCTTGAGCAGACCCACGGCGAGCCGGCACAGCACCGACTTCCCGCTGCCGGACGCGCCGACGATGAACGTGATGCCGGTGAGTGGAATCTCGACCGAGAGGCCGTCGAGCACCGTGTGCGCGCCGAAGCGCTTCACGATGCCGTGCAGTCGCAGCGAGCTCAGTGTTTGCACCATTGGTTCGCGCTCATCGGCTGGCTGCCGCTGGCCACGCCCTGACCTGCGTTCTCGGCGAAGCGCTTGCTCGAATACCCGTGGTCGACGCAGATGCCGTTGCCGGTGCCGCCCATGTTCGCCGGGCCATCGCGCACGATGTCGGCCACGCGAGACGGAATGGGCGTGATGTCGCACGAGGTGATGGCACCGCCGCTCACGTTGGTCTTGATGGTGGCCACCGTCCAGAAGTCGCCAGAGCTCATCGCGCCCGCGGTGTTGAGCAGCGGGAAGCTGGTCTGACCGGTCGCCGGGTTGTAGCCGACCGAGAGCACGCGCTCGCCGTTGCAATACAGGTTCACGTGCGGCCTCGCGTTCGGCGTGCCGCGCGAATTGCCGTAGTGATTCACGCCCACCACGAAGCGATCTCCATTGTTGGGGTTGTCGAGGTTGATGTTCTCGGGCCCGCAGAAGTTCATGTCGGTGGGGTTGGTGATGGTGCGATCGCAGCGCACGTTGTCGCGATCGAGCCGCGGGTTGTTGCAGTTGTCGGTGCGCTTGCTCGACCAGCCCAGGCACGCGCTGGTCGGAGACGCCGCGTAGCCCCACTTCGGGTCACCACCGCTCGCGCAGCCTGACGACGGGAGGTAGTGACAGTCCTGCAGGGAGTTGTCGGGGTTTTTGCAGGTCTCGACCCAGCCCTGGTTCGCGCAGTTGAGGCCCTGCAGGCGCGCGAAGTGGAGATCGATGTCGTTGCCGTCGGTCTGACCGAAGGGCAGGCCACCCACGGTGTCCCAGCAGAGCTCGGCGCGAACGCCCGGCGCGCGCACCTGAACCTTCTGCGTGCACGCGTACTGCTTACCGTCGAGCGTGAACTCGCCCTGCACGATGTAGTCACCCGACAGGCCGAAGGCCGGGAAGATCTGACCGCCGCTCGTGCCATTGCCGGTGCTGGCGCGCAGCCCGATGGTGCTGCCGTTGGCCTGTGTCACGTACCGCGCGGGCATCTGCGTGGCGTCGAGGCGAACTCCGGTGCGCGAGCCGATGCGCGTCGCCGTCGTGGAGTTCGTACCGTTGTAGATGGCGAACGTCGGGTTGGGCAGCACGTTGTCGCAATCGCCGCCGACGACGGTCCAGGTCCAGTTCGAGGCGCGGCTGCGCGCGGCGACGTCACCGATCCACTGGTTGCCATCGACCGCGGGGATCGCGTTGGGAGGCGGGTAGGGCGCGGTGGTGATCGACGCCGTCGGGCAGGTCACCGCGTTGGTGCACATGCAGCCTTCGGCGGCGTTGTTGCCCGACAGCCCGTCGCAGTTGAAGTCGCCCGCAGCGCACGAGTCGATCAGCTGCGGAGGCTGCGCGCCACGGCACACGCCCGACCAGAACGGAATCTCACCGCCGCTGCAGTCGAGGCTGCCCTTCGCGTTGTTGGTGCACCAACCGACCGGCAGGCCGCTGATCTCGCTCACCTGGCTTGCGGGCACGAGGTAGCAGTCCTTCGTCACGCCGTTGCCGGGGCAGCCGCAGCCTTCGTCGACCAGACCGTCGCAGTCGTCGTCGTAGCCGTTGCCAGTCACGCCATTGTGCCGCGAGCCCGGCACGCCGCCGTTGGTGAGCGCCACGTCGGTGCCGCCGCTGCACTCGCTGTCGGTGGCCGGGGCGCAACGACGGAGAATGGTCGGATTGCCGGGCATCGGCGGGCCGCAGCCGCCGTCGTAGTTGGGGTTGATGCCCGCGTCGGGAATCTCGAGGCCCGCGTCGGGATCGATGCCGGTGCCGCCACCGAAGCCGGTGCCGCCGCCCGTCGCGCCGGTTCCTCCGCCTGTCGCCGCGCCGCCGCCAGAGGTGCCGACGCCACCACCCGTCGTGCCTGCGCCTCCGCCGTTCCCGGTGATTCCGCCACGACACTCGCCCATCACGCAGACCTGGTTCGCGTCACAGTCGGCGACGGTGCTGCACGTCTTGACCGTGGGGCCGCACGCGCTGAGCGCACCGGCGAAGACGATGGCGACGGGTGTGAGTTGCTTCATCGGTGGTTGTTTCCCCTCGAAAGGTGACCGTTGGCGCGCGGCAACCTACGCGCAGCGCTGCGGGGAAGTCGAGGCGAGCCCCGCGCGGAGATTTCTCAGTGCGCGAGAAGATTTCGCGCGCGTCGAGCGGGGCGCCGGAATGGCCGAAGCGAACGCCGTGGGCTCGTCGGTCGCATCGAAGACTTCAGCGCCGCGCGAGGTGGAAACGCGGCCTCACACGCCGACGATCAGGAACACCGCCGCCACGAGGAAATCGAGCAGCAGGCAACCCATGCACGCCTCCACCACGCCGGTGGTGACGGCTTCGCCAACCGCGCTCGCACCGCCCTTCGCGCGCAGACCACGCAGCGAGGCGGCGATGGGAATGAACGCGCCGCAGACGACCGACTTGGTGACGGCACAGAGAATGTCGCCCGCGTCGACGAGCGCAGGGTCCATGAACGTCGTGCCGTCGACCTGAAAGAAATAGGTGAGCGTCAACACGGCAGAGGCGGTCGACATGAACGTGCCGATGACCGTCAACAACGGGAGCGTGAGCGTCGACGCGATGAGCCTGGGCGCGACGAGCTCGGCGAGTGGGTCGGCGGCGGACAATTCGAGCGCTTCGACCTGCTCGTTCACCGACATCGCGCCGAGCTCGGCGGTGGTCGACGCGGCCTGCCGCGAAGCCGCCAGCAACGCCGTCAGCATCGGCGCGAACTCACGGAGGATGAGCTCGAAATACGCCGGCCCCACCACGCCCACGGTGCCGGTGTACTTGCGCGCCTGCGCCCACGCGATGGTCACCATCACGGTGCCGAAGAAGTACATGCCCACGCCCACCAGCAGCGCCGACGACGCACCGAGCTCGGCCATGTGACGCAGCACCTCGCGCCACGACACGCCCTCACGGCGGGCGCTCTGCACGGTGCGCTTCAACATCAGCGCCTGCGCGCCCATGAGGTGAACGGGCGTCACGTGCCGAACAACCTTCCGAGCAGCGGGGTGAGGATGAAGTCGAGCGTGAAGATCGCGCCGCAGCTGCTGACGACGGCCGTCGCCGCCGCGTTGCCGACCCCGCGCGCACCGCCTGACGCGCGCAGGCCCGCCGCGGTCGAGACCACGGCGATGGCGAGGCCGAAGGCCGTGGCTTTGGTCACGCCCCCGAGGAGCACCGTCCAGCTCAACATGTCGGAGAAGGCCTGGAAGAAGACGCGCACCGGGAGCCCGAGCGTGAAGTACGCCGCGACGGCTTCCCAGAGGATCGCCATCAGGAACGTGAGATCGGCGAGCACCATCACCGAGATGACCGACGCGACGACGCGCGGCGCGACGAGGATGCGGAACGGATCGAGCGAGATGCCGCGCAGACCCTCGATCTGTCCGTTGACGGTGAGCAGCGCGAGCTCGGCGGCGTTGCGGGCGCCGATGCGCGCCGCCATCACCAGGCCCAGGAGCAGCGGGCCGAACTCCCACATGAGCGCGAAGCCGGCGGCCCAGCCCGTGTAGAGGCGCGCGCCGAAGCGCGTGGCGTAGACGCCGGCCTGGAGCACCACGGTGGCGCCGATGAGCGTCGCCGCACCGAGCGCGAGGGGCAGCGATCGATAGCCGAAGAGCACGAGCGCGCGACCGAGCTCACCGGGGTCGAGGCGCGGCAGGTAGAGCAGGGTGCGCGCGAGCACGAGCGCATTGGCGCCGAGGAACCGCAGAAACCCCATCGACGCCCTGCCGACGAGACGAATCATCGACGCAGCTCCGCGCCGGCCGGCGAAGCGAGGGGCGCGCCCAGGCGCACCGTGCGCGCGATCGGCAAGGACTCGACGGGGTCGGGCAACACGACGATCAACGACTTCCCCTCGCTCACCTCCATCAACAGCTCCGCGATCGACTTCTCGGTCACGGGATCCAGGCCGGCGAACGGGTCGTCAGCCATCAGCACGCTCGGCCGCGCGACGATGGCTCTGGCCACCCCAGCGCGCTTCTTCATGCCGCCCGACAACGTCTCCGGTTTCTTGTCGGCCGCCTTCTCGAGCCCCACGCGCGCCAGCGCCTCCCGTGCGCGAGCCTGCGCCTCGTCCTCCGCGACCTTCCGCTTCCGCAGCGGCAAGAGCACGTTCTCGAGCACGCTCATGGAGTCGAAGAGCGCGTCGCTCTGAAACACCATGCCGAAGTTCACCTGGGCGGCCCGGCGCTGCGCGGCGCTCAGGGCCTTCACGTCGACATCGTCCCACCGCACTTCACCGCTCGTCGGCACCACCAGCCCCGCAAGACACTTCAGCAACGAGGTCTTGCCGCTGGCCGCGGGTCCCCAGAGCACGGTCCGTGAACCGGCATCGAACTCGAGACTCACCGCATCGAGCGCACGCACCGCGCCGAACTTCAACGAGAGCTGATGAGTCGACAGGCGCATCGAGGCGCCGGCACGCTACTTCACAGGCATGCGAGGTGTGCGGCGAAGGCCTCGTTCACCTTCTGGGGATGCGTGAGCGGAACCATGTGCCCGGTGCCCATCAGCTCGACGAGCTCGGCTTGCGGGTTGTGGCGCGCGAGCGCCTTGATGACTTCCCTCGCGGCGAACGGACTTCGCTCGGTCATCACCAGCGTCACCGGAACCCCGGGCAGCGGGTAGTCGGTCACCTTCCCCGCGTTGAGGAACACCGAGCGCACCTCGTTGAACATCTTCCAGCCCATCAGCTGGTTGTGGGCCTTCATGAACTCGCCGAGGCGCGCCCACGAGCCGGGGCGATTCCAGTAGTCGATGAACACCTCGAGCCACGCGTCGGTGCCGCCCTGCTCGTCACCGTTGATGAACCACGGGTGATCGATGAACTCGCGCACCTGCTTCACGGCGGCGGGGTCGGCCGCGGGTTCGTGCAGCAACGCGCCGAACAACACCGGCTCGATGAGGAAGATGGAGCGAACGCGCGGCCCCAGCGCCGCCAACGCCTTGAGCGCGATGGTGCCGCCGTAGGAATGCGCGACCACGTCGAAGCGGCCGTCGGCCGGCAGTTGAGCCAGCAGGTGTCTCACGTCGTCGTCGACGGTCACCTTCACGCCGCGCTGGAGCGGCTCGAGCGGCGGGTAGCCGATGTTCGGAGGCGCGAGCTTCTCGTCCTTCGTCTCGAGGAAGTCCCATATGAAGGGGCCGGTGCCGGTCGAGTGGATGCAGAGAACGCTCATGGCGCTGAGTCTTAAGAAGAAACCCAGCATGTGTCTGCTGAGTTTTCATGAAAAACTCAGCTGCATGAGACGCGAAGCAGTGCTCGAGGCGAGCCGGAAGGGGTGTTCGGTCGCCGGCGCGCTGGACATCATCGGCGAGCGCTGGACGATGCTCGTCATCCGCGAGGCGTTCCTCGGGCTGCGCCGCTTCGACGACTTTCAGATCGCCATCGGCTGCGCGCGCAACGTGCTCACCGCGCGGCTGGCGCGGCTCGTCGAAGCCGGGGTGCTGCAGCGCGTGCCCTACCGCGACGAAGGCCAGCGCGAGCGCCACGAATACCGACTGACGCCGGCGGGCCACGAGCTGTACCCGGTGCTGCAGGCGCTCCGTCAGTGGGGCGATCGCTGGGTGAACGACGGCGCGCCGCCCATCGAAGTGTTTCACCGTGACTGCGGTTGCCCGGTTCACGCCGACGTGCGCTGCGTGAATGGCCACGGCCCGCTCATCGCGCGTGAAACCGACGTTCGGGTACTGAAGCGCCGACGCAGCCGGTGATACACGCCGCGGCATGCGCGCGTGGCTGCTGTTCCTGGTGTTGACGACGTCGGGGGTCGCGAGTGCCGACCACTTCGTCACGGCGACGTTCTTCCAACGACACGAACTCAGAACGCTCACCTCGGGCTCGGTCATCGGGCCCGGCGTGGGGTGGGCGTGGTTCCCGCACGCCAACTTCGGGGTGGGCGCCGGTGCACGTTTCGGTGCGCCGCTGCTCGCGCTGCGACCCAACATCGAAGGCTACGTGCGCGGGGTGATGACGGTGCCGGTGAAGTTCTGGTCACCGCTGCTCGGCGTGGAGTTCGGCTTCACCGCAGCGTGGGGCGCGCTGCGTTCGATTCGCCCGAGCGAACAACTGCAGCAGGAGCTGAACACCGATGGCCCGGTGTACTTCGCGATGCACACCGAGTTGCTCCGCTTCATCTTCGGTCGCTTCGTAGTGAGCGCGATGGGGCTGCAGGTCGGCACCGCAATGCCGCCCGGCGCCGCGCTGCGTGTTCAGTTCGACTTCCTGACGGTGGGGGTGAAGCTGTGAGGTACACCGTATTTCTATGTGTGCTGGCCGCGTGTGCGCCTTCGGTCGACGAGGCGACGAAGACCGCCGCGCAGGAGCTCGCCGCGCAGGTCGACAAGGACCGCGTGTGGAACGACGTGCTGGCCTTGACGCAGCTGCACCGCAGCGACGTGAAGTTCGACTGCACGTCGTTGGAGCGACCGCCGGAGCACTGGTGCGAGCTGAGTCACGACGCCGCGCGCGACTTCATCGCGCAGCGCTTGCGCATGTTGGGGCTGGAGCCCATCGTCGACCCCAACGACACCAACCCTCCGACGGCGAACGTCTATGCCGAGATCCGCGGCGCCTCGCGGCCCGATGAGGTCGTCACCCTCGGCGCGCACTTCGACGCGTTCTACGAAGGCGCCGACGACAACAGCAGCTCGGTGGCGGTGATGCTCGAAGTGGCGCGGTTGGTGGCGCAGGCGCCGCGTGAACGCACGGTGCGCGTCGTCGGCTACGACCTCGAAGAGTTCGGGTTGCTGGGCAGCACGCGCATGACGCGCAGCGCTTCCATCGCCTCGAAGACCCTGGCGCTCGACTGCGTCGGCTACTCCGATTCGGCGCCGGGTTCACAGTCAGGCCTGCCGGGGTTTCCGCTGCCTGACATCGGCGACTTCCTCGCGGTCATCGGCAACGAGAAGTCGCGTGAATCGGTCGAGACCACGTTGCAGGTCACGCGCGGTGCTTCCGACATTCCGAAGGTGCTCAGCGTGATCGCGGCGGGGCGGGGTGACGGGCCGCTGGTGGGCAACCTGATGCGGAGCGATCACGCGCCGCTGTGGTTGGGTGGTCACGACGCGGTCTTCTTCACTGACACCGCGAACTTCAGGAACCCGAACTACCACGAGGACACCGATCGTCCCGACACGCTGAACGCCGACTTCCTCGCGGGCGTGGCGCGGGTGAGCGTGATGACCATCTCGGCCTGGAGCGACGCGCGATGAGAACGTTCGCTCTGGTCTTGCTGCTGTCGTCCCTGGCCTTCGCCGAATCTCAACCGGAGCCGCGGCTCGCGATCGGCCTCAAGACGCTCGGCGGGCTGTCGCTCACGCAGGCGCGCACGCAAGGCGGGCTCGGTGGAGCGGTGTCAGCGGGGTGGAGGCTCGATCGCCACTGGCAGCTCAACGCCGACTTCGCGTGGCTGGTGGGGCTCGGCTCGAACACCCTGCTGCGCGTCGGCGCCGGTTGGCAGCCCGACCACGCGATGTGGCGGCCGATGCTTCGTGCCGATGTCGAGCTCGGCTTCGGTGGTTCGCTCGACTTCTCCGTCGGCGACGCACTGCCTCCGCGCGGGCCCACGGTGGGGCTCACGCTGGGCGTCGCGCCGCTCCGGTGGGCGTTCGACTGGTGCATCGTTTCGCTGATGGAACTGCATGGCGGCGTGGCTACGGAGTTCGTCGCAGTCGGTGGCCGGTTCAGCCTCACCTTGCTGGCGCTCTCGGTGCCGATTCACCTCTAGGCTCGCCGCCATGCGCTCCGCACTGCTGCTGCTCACGCTGCTCTCGTTGCCCGCCTTCGCCGACTGCTACTCAGACTCGGAATGCGGTGGTGGAAAGTGCCGGAGCAACACGTGCACGACTGCGGGAGGCCAGTGCTACGCGGACTCTGAATGTCCCGGCGGGAAATGCCGAAGCAACCGGTGCACCACCGCCGGAGGCCAGTGCTACGCGGACTCCGAATGCGGCGGCGGAAAGTGCCGGAGCAACAAGTGCACGACGGCGGGAGGCGCCTGCTACGCCGACTCTGAATGCCCCGGCGGCAGATGCCGAAGCAACAGGTGCACGACCGGGCGCCCGTGAGCCCGTGCAGACGTCGTCACTTCTTTCCGATGAAGCGCTTGATTGAGATCTTCCGGAAGCCCGTCCACGACTGACGAACGACCGCGGTGCTGAACAAGAAGATCGTCGCCGCGATGCCGAACACGCCGAGCAGTGGAATGCCCCACAACTCCAGCGGCTTCCCGGCGAACGAAATGAACGTGCCGATGATGAAGCCGCAGGCACACAAGCCGGCAAAGGTGACCACCGCGAACGCGCGGATCGAGTTGTTCAACTCGTCCATCTGGTCGCCCTTCACGGTGACCGTGAACTTCCCGCTCTCGAGGTCGAGGAGGATCTGCTGCAGCTGCATCGGCATCTCGTCGGCGGCGCCCTGCAGGCGGAGCAACGTCTTCATCAGGCCGCCCTGCATCTGCGTGGGATCGTAGCGATCGCTGAGCAGCCGCTTGGCGTACGGGAGGAAGATCTCGCCGATCGGCATGTCGGGGTACAGCGAGCGGAGGATGCCTTCGACGGCGATCGCCGCGCGCGAGAGGATCGCGAACTCCTTGGGAATGCGGATGCGGTACTTCACCGCGAGGTTGAGGATGTCGGCGAGCAGGTGCTTGCTGTCGACGTCTTTCAACGACGTCGGCAGGTAGGTGCCGAGTATCGCGTCGATGTCGGTGCGGAACGCCATCATGTTGGTGCGCGCGTCGGGCGTGCCCATGCGGTACAGAATTCGCGCCGCGGTCTCGCTGTCCTTGAGGCCGATGGCGAGCACCAGCTGCACCAGGGTGTCCTGCATCTGGCGGGTGACGCGGCCCACCAGCCCGAAGTCGATGAGCCCCAGCACCGGCCCCGGGAGCACGAGCAGATTTCCCGGGTGTGGGTCGCCGTGGAACAGCCCGTCTTCGAACAGTTGCTTGAAGGCGCCCGCGAGGATCGTCTTGGCGAGAGTCTTCTTTCCTTCTTCGTCGAGGTCTGCGTGCGAGAGCTTGGGCGCGTCCATGAACTCCATGGTGAGCACCGTGCGCGCGGTGAGCTCGTCGTACACGCGGGGGATCCTGGTGTGCGTGACGCCCTCGTAGTTGCGGAAGAACGCGCGGATGTTCCCGGCCTCGTTGAGGAAGTCGAGCTCCTCGTGAACGGCCTTGTCGAACTCTTCGATGATGCCGGTGGGCGTGTAGACGCCGACCTCTTCGATCACCGCTTCGAGCGCGCGCGCGACGTAGTGCAGCACCGACAGGTCGGCGCGGAGCTGCTCGGTGATGCCGGGCCGCTGCACCTTCACGATCACCTCTTCGCCGCTCCTGGTCTTCGCGCGGTGGGCCTGCGCCATCGACGCGGCGGCCAGCGGCTGCACCTGGAACTCCGAGAACAGCTCGTCGATGCCCTTGCCGAACGCTTCCTGAATCTGCGCCTGCACGTGCTCGAAGGGAACCGGCGGCACCTTGTCCTGCAGCGTCGAGAGCTCCTCGATCCACTCGCTGGGCAGGAGGTCGGCGCGCGTCGACAGCACCTGACCCAGCTTCACGAACGTGGGGCCCAGCTCGGCGAGCATCAGCTTGAAGCGATGCGCAGCGGTGGCGCTCTTCGCCGTCTCGGACACGTCGTCCTTCGCGTCGTTCTTCCCGATGCCCGAGCGTTGAAGCAGGTCCGCAAAGCCGTAACGGCCGGCGATCATCGAGATCTGCCGCACCCGATTCAGGTCTTGAAATGCTTCGCGAATCACGCGGGCAACTGACCACGGGTTCCACGGGGCAGCAAACTGCCGGCCGACTACGCTGCGCGCCTCATGCACATTTCGAGACGTGGTCTTCTTGCCGTGTCTGCTGCTGCGCCGCTGGCTCCGAAAGTGGCGCTGGGCGCGGCCACCGTTCCGGTCCCCGACTATCTGATCACGCGCCTGCAGCAGCACGGCGTGAAGCACCTGTTCGGCGTGCCCGGGGCGACGTGCGACGCGTTGTTCGCCGCCGCCGCGTCGGTGCTCGACGTGGTCGTCACCGCGAGTGATCTCGAGGCCGGCTACGCAGCCGACGCGTACGCCCGTGTCAAAGGGCTGTCGGCGGTGTCGGTGACCTATGGCGTGGGCACGCTGAGCCTCATCGCGCCGATCGCCGGTGCGTTCGTCGAGCGCAGCCCGGTGGTGATCATCAACGGCGGTCCCAGCGCGGAAGATCTCCGCATTCAGAAGGAAGCGGGTTCGCTGTTCAGTCACTCGAACGGCAGGGAGAAGTCGGACCTCACCATGTTCCGTGAAGTGACCGCGTACGCGGGGCGCGCGGCGACTCCGGACGAAGTGCCGAAGGTCGTCGATGCTGCGTTGACGGCGGCGCTGACGCAGCAACGGCCGGCCTACATCGAGATCGCCAAGCACCTGTGGGACGCGAAGTGTGCGGCGCCCGGCGACGCGTTGACCCCGACGATCGCGCCGAGCGGTCAGGAGGCGCAGCTGGCCTCGAAGCTCCAGGCCACGCTCGCGGCGGCGAAGAAGCCCGCGGTGCTCGTGGGCATCGAAGTGCAGCGCCTGGGCCTCGTGGACCAGGTCACGAAGTTCCTCTCGATGACCGGGCTCCCGTGGGCCACGACGTTCCTGGCGAAGGGCGTGTTGAGCGAGAAGACGCCAGGCTTCGTCGGCGTGTACGGCGGAGAACGCTCGACGCCCGAGGCGAAGCGGTTGATTGAAGACGCCGACGCGGTGCTGGCGCTCGGGCCCATTCTCGGCCGCCAATACCGACGGCTGGCGACGAAGGGCACCGCGATGGTGGCCGTCGACGGTGCAGTGCGTATCGGCAAGCAGACGACCAACGCCGCGTTGGCGCACCTGATGGCTGCGTTGTCGTCGCTCACGTGGACGAAGGCGAGCGCCGCCTCACTCGCTGACCTGTCGTTCGACGCGCGCCGCGCATCGCTGAAGGCGACAGCGAAGACGAGCAAGGCGCTCACCTACGACGAAGTGCTGAGCGCGGTGAGCAAGTCTCTCGACGACGAGTCGTTCGTCGTCACCGACACCAGCCTCAGCATGTACCCGGCGGCGGAGCTCGATCTCTCACGTGGCTCGTCTTTCATGTGCAACGCGGTGTGGCAGGCGATCGGCTTCTCGGTCGCCGCGTCGGTCGGCGTGGCGATCGCCGGCTCGAAGCGACCGCTCGTCATCTGTGGCGACGGTGGCTTTCAGATGACCGCGCAGGCGCTGTCGACGATGGCGCGACGTCAGCTGCCGTGTACGGTGCTGGTGCTCGACAACGCGATCTATGGAATCGAGCAATTCCTGCTCGACGCCTCTTTCTTCAAGGACGGCAGCAGGCCGCCGAAGAAGTACCTCGAGCTGAACGCGTGGAAGTACACGCAGCTGGCCACGGCCTTCGGGGTCGCGAACACCGCCGCGGTCGCCACTGTCGAGCAGCTGACGAGTGCGTTGGCTGCCGCGAAGTCGGCGAAGGGCCCGACGCTCATTCAAGTCGCGCTGTCACCGCGTGATCTCCCGGCGGGGCTCTCATGATCTCCCGGCGCGTGTTGTTGCAGTCGGCCGTGGCGTTCAGTGCCTTCGGCGACGAGCTGCCGTTGCTGCGCACCGACGGAACGTTGCCTGACCCGGCGTTCGACGCGCTGCGCCCGGTGAACCCGTACGTGGTCGGCGTGCGACCGCATCGACTCGGCGGGGTGCGGCTCGAGGCGGAGGCGCTCGGTTCCAAACGCGTCATTCACAACTACGGCCACGGCGGCGGCGGCATCACGTTGAGCTGGGGTTGCGCCGCGCGCGTGGTGTCGATGCTCGAGAAGTCACCGCCGAAGTCGGTCGCGATTCTCGGCGCTGGCGTCATCGGGCTGACCACGGCCACCGAGTTGCTGCGCCGCTTTCCGAAGCTCCAGGTCACCATCTACGCGAAGGACCTCGATCCACGTTCGACGACGTCATGGGTCGCCGGCGGTCAGTTCGAGCCGTCAGGCATCTACAAGGAATACGAGAAGGCCTCGCGACGCGAAGAGTTCCACGCGCTCATGCGCGCGTCGCACCTGCGCGTGAAGGCGTTGCAGAACGGCGGCGATCGCCAGCGCTACGGCATCGCCGAGCGGAAGAACTACACGCTCGATCACGAGATCCCCGGCTTCGACAAGCACACGCCGCGCGACGTGGTGCCGGCGTTCAAACGGGGGCGGTTGCCGTTCAAGTCGCTCAACGTCGTCGGCCGCGAGTACACGACGTGGCTGCAGAACCCCACGCTCTTGCTGCCTGCGTTGATCGAAGACCTGAAGAACTCGGGCGTGAAGTTCGTGGCGAAGACGTTCGCCTCACGTGACGAGGTCGCCGCGTTGCCCGACGAGGTGATCGTCAACTGCACAGGCCTGGGCGCGAAGACGCTGTTCAACGACGACAAGCTGGTCCCGCAGCGCGGACACCTCGTCGTGCTGCAGAAGACCGACCCGCGGCAGTTCTACTTTTTCAGCGGCGGCTGCTCGAACTTCGCAATCGCCTACGTGTTCTGTCGTCAGGACGACGTGGTCATCGGCGGGAGCGTGGTCGCGAACGAAACAGAACCCGGCGTCACCGATTCGGACTCGGCGACGTTCGAACGCATCTTGCGGAACGCGAAGGTGCTGTTCGGTGGGCAACCCGAGGCGTGTGAGAAGAAATGAACTGGCGATGGCTGGTGCTGCTGTTCGTTGGTTGTGCGTCGTCGAAGTCGACGGTGGTGTTGAACGTTCCCGCGAATGCCGTGGTGTCGACCATTCGCTTCACCGACGCGGAGATCGCCGCCAACGCGCATCGTGACATCTCGAAGTTCTACGAATGGCTCGAGCGGGTGGAGGTGCAGCCGCGCGAGTTCACGGTCGAAGCGCCGGTGACGTTGAAGGTGAGCGTCGACACCACGGGCGCAGGCTTCGAGGCGCTGCTCGAAGACGGCACGTTGCTTCGAGTTCCGAAGTCTTCCCGCGTCACCGAGACCATCACCGTCAAGCCGCGCACGCCGCGCGACGCGTGTTCAGGGCCGCGGCTCGAGAAGCGCTCGCTCGAAGGTCGGGAACTCTGCGTGTACCTGCCGGTCGACTACTCGCCGCAGCAGAAGTACCCGGTGGTCTTCGTGTTCCCCGGCTTCTCGGGCAAGGCGGCGCAGAACGACGGCTTCTCGGCGCGTGCGCTGTTCGAGAAGCGGCCGGTGATTCTCGTGGGCGTCGAGACGCGGGTTCCCCAGGGCACCGCGTACCTGAACGGCGAATGGGAGAAGTACGTCGTCGAGCGCGTCATTCCTGAGATCGATCGCCTCTACCCAACCAACGGCAGGCGCGCGGCGTTCGGTCACTCGACCGGCGGTTGGAATGCGCTGTCACTCGCGGTGCGGCACCCGGAGCTCTTCGTGGCCATCGGCGCGAGCTCGCCGGACCCGCTCGACTTCGATCCCTGGCTCGCGAAGGGCGGGGCGCGTTGGTTCCACTGGCAGCGCGCAGAGCAGCGCCTGGGAGGCCGTGGCCAGTTCACCAGCTGGGCGTCGAGCTGGTCTGATGGCAAGCCGCTGTTCGACGGCAACGGTGTCGTCGACGCCGAGGTGCTCGCGAAGTGGAAGCGCGAGAGCCCGTTGGCGCGGCTCGATCAGCAGAAGGTGCCGATGTTCATCACCGCGGGCCGCAAGGACATGTTCGGTCTCTTCGAGCCCACCGAGCGCTTCGTCGAAGCCGCGCGCGCGAAGAAGCTCGACGTGACCTGGGCGCCCACCGAACTCGACCACTTCGGCGAGACCGAAGCGCGCTTCACGAAGCTGGTGGACTTTCTGCTCGAACGGCTGTGAGCGACTTCACCTGCTGACCGTCGACGAAGTTCTCGGGCGCCAACCACTGCGTGAACGCGCACTTCAGCGCCGGCCACTCGCTGTCGATGATCGAGAACCACGCGGTGTCGCGCGAGCGGCCCTTGTAGACGGTCGCGTTGCGGAAGATGCCTTCGAAGGTGAACCCGAGCCGGAGCGCTGCCCTCCGTGACGGCTCGTTGAGCGCGTCGCACTTCCATTCGTAGCGGCGGTACTTCAGCGTCTCGAACACGTAGTTCATGAGCAGGAACTGCGCCTCGGTCGACGCCGGGCTCTGCTTCATGAGCGGCGACAACATCACGCAGCCCACTTCGATGACGCCGTGCTGCGGATCGATTCGCATCAACGCCAACGTGCCCGCCGGTCTGCCGTTCACGATGACGGCGTAGTGCCTGGGGTCTGTGCTGCCTTCCGCGAAGGCCCGGTACGCAGCGACGTCGGCAAACGGGCCGAACGACATGTACGTGAAGTCACGCGCTTCGGTGTACGCGGCGAGCAGCGCTTCGGCGTGAGCCCCGACATCGAGCGGTACGAGGGAACAGAAACGGCCCGGCAACGTGACGTCACCAGGGCGTTCACGCGGCGACCAGCTCAACGCGTCGCCGATCGGCTGACCGAACTCGTTGTGCCTCACGCCTCGGGCGTCAGCTTGTCGAGCGCCTGCTTCTCTTCGATGTCGCCGACGATCTCGGTGAAGGAGAGCTGCTGTGTCTCTTCTTCTTCGAACTTCTTCTCGGGCGGCGCGGCCTTCGGCTTCTTCACCGCCGGCTTCACCTTCTTCTTCGGCGCGGGCTTCGCGACCTTCTTCGGCGCGGCCTTCTTCGCCACGACCTTCTTCTTCGGCGCGACCTTCTTCGCCTTCTTCGCCACGACCTTCTTCTTCGGAGCAGCCTTCGTCTTCTTGCGAGTCGCCATGGCGCGTGAGCCTGTCAGAGCGTCTTCAAGAACTGGAGAAGAACCTCATTGCCCGGGCTCGACCGGCCGCGGCCGCAGCATGAAGGCCACCACGGCGAGGAACGCGGCGAGCGCCAGCGCCACCCCGGCCACCGTCGCGTACGTGCTGCCCTCGCGCTGCTTCGGGAAGTACGAGTCCAACGGGCCCAGCACCGCGCGTTCCGGTGCATCTTCGAGGTACGTCACCGTGAGCAACGCTTCGCGGTGTCTCCGCCGGCTCTCGATGGCCTGCTGCCGAATCGACTCGCCACCGCCCAGCGAACCCATCGACTCGCTCAGCTCGAGCATCTCGTCGATCTGTCGAACCCGCTTCTCGAAGTCGTACGGTACGTCGAACGCATCGGTGCGCTCTGTGCCATTGGCGACGAAGCGGCACTTCACCGTCGACGAGGTGACGATCTCCGGCCCGCGGTGCACGACGACGCCGCGGCGCGTCTTCGTCACGTAGCTGCTGGCGATCTGCGACACGTCGAGCACTTCACACGTCGACTTCTTTCCGCGCCGTTCGAACAACTGTCGCTTCTCATCGATGGCCGCCTGGTCGCGGTACCCCGAGAAGGCGAGCACGCCGAAGAGCAGCGCCAACACCACGAGTCCCACGCTCAGCTTCAACAGGAGCTTCATCGCCGGTACCGATACACGGGCGTGCGGTACAGGTCATCGGACTTCACGGTGAGCTCCGGTTCACGCCCCCGCCACGCGAAGGTGTGCGTCACCACGAAGGCCCCGGGTCGCAGCTCTGCGTCAAAGCGCGGCGCCAGCTGCGTCATGGCCCCGGGCCACAGGTAGGCGAGCACCAGCGACGATGACGCGAGCGCTGCGTCACGAAAATCTCCGAAGCGCAGCATGAGGTTGGGCCGTCGCTGCACCTTCGCGCGCAACCAGCAGAACGCGAACGGCACCGGCGACGCTTCCCACGCGACCACGCGCGCCGTCGGCCGGGCCTTCGCCACCGCCCACGCCAGCGTTCCCCAGCCCGCGCCGAGCTCGGTGACTTCTCCGCTCAGCTCGGTGGGGAGCACCGACAGCACCGTCTTCAACACGCGCGGCGACGTCGGCATGGGCGAGATGCCGAGCCGCAACGAGCTCCAGATGATCGACGCGCCGGCGAGCGTGACGATGGCGAGCAGAATCACCACGCCGCGCGGATGCCGGCGAACGCGCCGACGAAGAGGCCGCCTCGCTGCGCGCCCGCAGGCCCGTCTGACGCGCGACCACCGACCACCGAAATGGTGAACGCCTTGTACGAGAACTCGATGTCGCCGGTGATGCGCAGCCAGTCGCTGACGATGAGGGGCGTCCAGTGCGCGTTGAACGACAGCTTCATGTCGCGGTGATCGATGGGCGTCATCGAGATCGACGGGCCCACGCCGATGAGCAGCGGGCGCGTCTGCGCTTCCGACAGCGTCGAGAAGTTCAGGTAGCGGAAGTCACCGGCGACGCCGAAGCCGAAGAAGCTGAAGAAGTAGCGGGCGGTGACGAGGCCCTCCACCGTGAAGACCGGCGCTGCCGAGGCCGTGCCCCAGAAGCGGCCGAGCGCGCGCAGCTCGACGCCATTGGCGAGGCCCTTGGCCGGAGCCGTCTGCCAGAAGCCGAAGGTCATCGAGCCCTGGCCGCCGAACGCGCCACCACCCGCAGCGCCGGCGGTGTCTGAGGGGTTGAACTGCAGCAGGCCGCCACCGGCGGTGAGCGCGAGCGCGATGAAGCCACGTTCGTCGCTGTCATCGATCACGATGCCGTCGGCGAGGATCTTCGCCTCGGTGCGGCCCCGATCTGCGTCCTCCACGGCCTTCTGCGCGTCGGCGGCTTCCTTCACGGCCTGCGCGGCGGTCGCCGGGCTCTGCGCGACGGCCTTCGCCGCGGCGGCCTTCGCACGTTCGGCGACGTCCACGGCGGTGCGGTACCGGTCCTCCGCGTCTTCCACGAGCTTCTTCTTGTGAGCGCGCTGCTCCTTCTTCTTCGCTTCGCGCTCTTCGACGGTCTTTCGGTCCGCAGCGGCGCGGTACTCACGGTCCTTCTGCAGCTCGAGCTCGGCGGCGGCGCGCGCGGCCTGCTCCGCAGTCTCCTTGGCCAGCCGTTCGGCGGTCTCGGCGTCGGCGCGCTCCTTCTCCCACGTCTCCTGCGCTTCCCGGCTCGCCTTCTCGGTGGCCTCGGCTTCCTTGCGAGCGGCTTCGGCGCGCGCCTGCTCGGCCTTCACCTTCTCTTCGGCTTCTTCACGCACGCGCTTGGCCTCGGAGGCGCGGGCGCGCGCGGCCTCGGCGGCTTCGGCTTCCTTCTTCGCGCGCTCTTCGGCGTTCAGCCTCTTGAGCGCGTTCTCTTCGGCGGCGCGCTGTTGGGCGATGGCCGCGGCCCGATCGCGCTCGGCCTTCTCTTCAGCAGCGATGCGCGCCGCGGCTGACGCCACGATGGCCGCGCGTGCAGCCTGGGCGGCCTCGGCTTCCTTCTTCGCGCGCTGCTCGGCGGAGAGCTGCTGGGCGCGCGCTTCTTCGGCCAGGCGCTGCGCTTCCTGTCGCGCGGCGATCTGCTGCGCGGCCTTCTCATCGGCGGCCTTCTGCGCGAGGGCGGCGCTCTCGGCGGCCTTCTTCGCGTCGTCGGCGATCTGCTTCTCGCGCGCGAGGCGCTCCTGCGCGTTCAACTTGTTGCGGTTGGCGTCTTCGGCGCGGCGCGCGGCCTCCTGGGCGGCGAGCTGCTCCTGACGACGCAGCGCTTCGATCTCCTGTTGTGCGGCCAGCGCCGCGGCCGCCGCAGCGACCGCCGCGGCCTCCGACGACGCCTTCTTCTTCGCGGCTTCATCGGCAGCGGCGCGCGCGGCCTGCGACTTCTCGCGCTCGACGCGCGCCTGCTCCTGCGCGCGCGCCTGACCTTCCTTCAACGCCGCGAGCTCCTTCTGCGCGAGCGCCGCGTCGTCACGGGCCTTCAACGCGAGGGCCTCCGCGGCGCGCTGCTCGGTGAGCGCACGTTCGGTCTCCCGCCGCGCCTCGGCCGCCCGCGCGACCTCCGCCGCGGCCAGGGCCTCTGCCGCGCGCTTCGCCCTGGCGGCGTCTTCGGTCCTCAACGCCGCGGCGTCGGCTGCTTCCTTCTCTCTGCGCGCGGCGACCTCGGCGAGCCGCGTGGCCTCCGCGGCGTCACGTGCCACGCGCTGGGCGGCGATCGCCTGCTCCTTGAAGCGCAGGGCATCGGCCTCCGCGGCCTCCGACGCCTTCAACGACGCGGCTGCCGCGCGGGCCGCGTCTTCATTGGCGCGCTTCTCGGCCGCCGCGCGCTCCTCCGCCGAGGCACGCAGCCGCACCGACTCCTCGTACTGGCGCTTCGAGATCGCCGCCTGCTCGCGGGCCTTCACTTCCTCCTGCTCGGCGGCGACCCGCGCCTTCTCGGCGGCCTCCGCGGCACGCGCTGCGGCCACTGCCGACTCGCGTTCCCGCGCCGCGGTCTCTTCGGCCGACAGCTGCCGGGCGCGCGCGTCATTGGCGGCGGCGAGCGCGAGGGCGGCGGCGGCCTTTTCCTTCTCGGCCTCCACTTCGGCGGCGACGCGCGCGGTCTCGGCCGCGGCGGCCATGGCGCGCGACTCGTCGGCGAGCTGCTTCTCACGGGCAACCTTCGCGGCCGCCGTCTGCGCGGCGCGCGCCTTCACCGCGTCGTCGGTCGAAGGCGTGACGGTGCACCTGGTGAGCGCCTCGTTGGCCCACGCGAGGTACGCCGAGTATTCGAAGGCCAGCGAGTTGCGCAGCACGTGCACCTCGCGCGCGCGGTTGAGCAGCTCACGCAAGGGCAACACGCCGGTGGGGCAGGTGGTGGCGGCGAGCGCAGGCGGGGGCGCCCACAGGCGCGACGTCTCGAAGGCCTCGCCGCGGTACGGCGTGTCGAGGTCGGCGATGTAGAGCGCGTCGTAGAAGGGCTCGGCGGGGATGGCGAGGGTGCACGCCTCGAGCTCGGCGGTGCAGGCGGCTCCAGACTGGGCGCAGGTGAGCGCGGCTTCGATCGCCAGCACCCGCGCGCCGTCACGCTGCGCGATGGCCTGCAGCGCCTCGAGCGGGTGCGTCGAAGGCGTGGGGCAGGCGGGGCTTTGCTGCAGAACGAGTGCGAGCACGAGCGCGGTCATGTGGCCGGAGGCTGCCACGCGCGGCGCGATGACCAAGCAGGAATCCACGCGTGCGGCGACATGCGACATGTGGTGCCGCGCGAAGGTGTTGGTTAGTCGTGGCGCATGGAATTCCGACGACTCGGCAACAGTGGCTTGAAGGTCCCCGTTCTCTCGCTGGGCACGGGAGGGTTCGGAGGGAAGGGCGACTTCTTCAAGGGCTTCGGCTCGACGGACGCGACGGAAGCGCGGCGCATGGTGGACATCGCGATGGACGCGGGCGTGACGCTCTTCGACTCGGCCGACGTGTATTCGCACGGGCTGGCGGAAGAGATTCTGGGGAGCGCGCTCAAAGGCCGGCGGCACGACGCGCTCATCTCGACCAAGGCGACCTTCACGTGGGGCCCGACGGTGAACGACGTAGGCAGCTCGCGGCATCACCTGCTCAACAGCGTGGAGCGCGCGCTCAAGCGGCTGGGCACCGACTACCTCGACATCTTCATCCTCCACGGCTTCGACGCGATGACGCCGGTGGAGGAGACGTTGCGGACGCTGGACGACCTCGTGACCTCGGGGAAGGTGCGGTACCTGGGCGCGTCGAACTTCTCGGGGTGGCACCTGATGAAGTCGCTGGCGGCCAGCGAGAAGCACGGGTGGAGCCGCTACGTGGTGCACCAGGCGTACTACTCGCTGGTGGGCCGCGAGTTCGAATGGGAGCTGATGCCGCTGGGCCTCGATCAGGGCGTGGGCACGATGGTGTGGAGCCCGCTGGGCTGGGGCCGGTTGACGGGCAAGCTGCGCCGCGGGGCTCCGAAGCCGGAGGTGTCCCGGTTGAACTCGCAGTCGACGAAGGACGGCGGGCCGCCGGTGCCGGAAGAGCACCTGTTCAAGGTGGTCGACGCGCTCGACGAGGTGGCGAAGGAGACGGGGAAGTCGGTGCCGCAGATCGCGCTCAACTGGGTGTTGAGCCGGCCGGGCGTGTCGAACGTGATCGTTGGGGCGCGGAATGAAGAGCAGTTGCAGGCCAACCTGGGAGCGATTGGCTGGTCACTGACGGCGGAGCAGGTGGCGAAGCTCGATGCGGCGAGTGCGGTGGTGAAGACGTATCCGTATTGGCATCAGAGCCAGTTCAAGTCTCGCAACCCGTTCCCGGTTGGGTGAACTGCTCAATGTTCAGTGGCGAATTCGCGTCGGCGGCACGTTTTCGAACCAGACCGAGTTCCAAAGGTGCAAGCAGTTCTCGCCGAACCAAGACGACCACGACTTGGGTGAACGCTCGACATGCTGAAGGTGCGGATCGCGAGCGAGCGCACAAATCAGCCTGACGACAACATTGTGAACGTGCTCTATGTCGTCCTCGAAGATTTCACCGAAGTCCGCCCATTTGCCGACACTCGGATGCGCCCCGAAGCTCGAACGCATCTGGTTGAGTAGCACGAGTTCGAAGTGCTCGTCAGGACGCAGATACCGGTCTGCCAACTCTTTTCGATCTATTCGTGCCGCACCGGTGGTCGCGCAAACCATTTGCATGGCGACAGAGACGATACCGTCGAGCGCGGTCACGAATTCTTCGGCATAGCCATCGTTTAGTAGGTTTAGGCTCCGGATGTATGTGAATACAATTCGATGAGTTGCGGGGTGTAGGCAGTTTAGCGTTGTTGCTAATGAGTGCGCGCTGCGTGCCCGCGTCGAACGCGACCGCGCAGTGCTCTTCTGGAGCGCGAGTTTTAGACGCGCAGCGTCTTCAGTCCTGGCGTCCTCCTTCGTTGTGCGAATCAAACTCATGTCTCCGAATCGTGCCTCAATGGGCTGTCGGTACATGAGTGCGATGGCGCCAAGCATGTCTGCCGCCCTACTGCGGAACACATACTGGCTTGCGAAGTGAAAGAACGTGGAGACGAGGTCGTTGGCGTCGGCGTCGCGAGACAACTCGCGCCATCCACTAGTCCAGTCGGGAATGACGGCGACTGCCCACGACTTGCCGCGGCCTTCGGCAAGCCACGCTGACTCAAGCTCAATCGCAAGTGTCGGCGGCCGTGGTGAGAGTTCACGTGCGACGACTTCGACGAATTTATCACGCTTCGGCAGTTCAACTTCAATCGCACGGCGCAGTGTTTGGGGGAATCGGCGGAGGGAAGCCGGCGAGCATGCGGAATGAGCCCGTGCCCAGCTTGTGAATTTTGACACAAACGCGTTTGTGTTAATCGAAGTTGTTGTCGCAGAGTGTCCGCCTGCCGTCTTGATGTGGCTCATTGGTGACCCGTTACTCAGTCAAGAGTCTGATCAGGTGGCTGATTGTAGAGTCCCAATACGTCTTGGCGGCTTTGGTGACGACCTCAAATCGATCTTGGTTGCTTTGCATTCGTCCTGCGAAGGCGTCGTCGATCGCCTCCACGTACCTGCGACCGCCGCGCTTAGCCGGACTTCCCCAATAGCTCTCGCAGCGGGTCCAGTATTTATCGTCTTGGCGCAGTTCACTTCGGTAGTTCTGTTCGGTGAGGCTCTCCGAGCCGTCAAGTGCCTTCGCCGAGCGGAGCTTTAACTCGCGCATGACGAGGTTTGACAAGTCGTTGATTTCGCTCGTCGTGTGCTCGCTGCGAATCGCGCTTAGAGCACCAGTGATATACTCAAGCTTCGGTGCGACAGCCTCGGTGAGAGCTCTGCGCTCAGCGGATGCAATGCCTTCGTAAATATTGAATTTCTCGTAGTCCCCGTGCCGGCTTGTTGATGCGCGGAGAGTGGGCGGCTTGGTGGTTCGAATGTCCTCGCGAATCTTCGGAAGAAGTGATCGAGCGTCGAAATTGATGTTCCGAATGGACTCGAGTTCGTCGCGGAGTTTCTTGCGCGCGACGGCGTCTCGTTCTCGATTCTTGCTTGCTTCGATGACTGCGATGAACCGCTTTGCTTCGTCTTCTATCGCGCCATACTCTCGCTGATACTTCTTCACGATCTGTTCAGCGATCGATGCCACGGCGGCGTGCGCAGTTTCCAGCGTGTCTGGGGCCGTGTTCTTCGCGTCGAAGACCTCGATGTGAAGGCTGTCTGCACCAATCTCCACGAGCTTGTTCGTTGCCTGGGCCTTCTTTTCACGAATAGCGTCCCGAGGGTCGTCGTAGGGGTCGCCTGAGATGTTGAGCACCTCTTGAATTTCTGACTGCCGGGCTAGCGCCAGCACCAAGCTCCGATCGGTCAGATCTGCAAGCCCGGTCGCGTTTGTTGCTTTGTAGTGTCTCAGTATCTCGATAGTCGGTTTGTCCGGTGCCGAGTTGAATCGCGTGCAGAATATGCATACCGTTCGAGGGTCCCTCATGGTCTCATCAAGGTCTCGTCGCGCGACGTGGACGTCGATTCCGCGCGTGTCAATGATCCTTGAAACGACGGAGAGCAGAGGAATCAACGACGATGTAAGTTGGAGCTCTATTTCTTGCGGATATGGTGCTGTTTCGTTCAGGCCGAAGTTGAGTTCTTTGACGACCTTTCGGATCGCTTCTCGGGCGGCGGCGGGCTCGTCGCCAAGAGGGAAGTCAGTAGTCCTTCGTTCCCCAAGCTTCGCTCTCAGAATCAGATTCGCTGCCAGTTGAGTGACAGCTGCATCTGGTTCGTTCTCTGCAATAGCTTGCTGAACAATCTCTGCGAGAACGGTGGGCTCTCCCGCTGACGCCATGTTGAGAAGATGCTTCTTCACCTCCTGGGGGAATGCTTCCACGCCTTCAGCCAGTTCGTCGCGCTTCACGAGCGACTCGGCGAGCAGATGAAATAGAGCTGTCACCTCGTCTAGCGGGGCTGGGATGACGCGGGCGATGTTGTTCGCTCCGGCAGTAATCGACACTTGGCACAGAGTCGTTCGTCCTGAACCGGACGGCAAAAGGCTCCCCTTGCTATCAGCGAGCCCGACAAGTCGCGAGATAGCGGTTGTCTTTCCGGCCCCCACTTCCCCGATGAACGCGATCGTCAGTGACTTGGTCGTTCGAAGATCGTGGAGGCGTTTCAACTGCTCGCCGTATGTGCGTAGCTTCTCGGTGTGCTCGCCAGCATCCGGCGTCGTGAGTTCGTCGATCCGTTCGATGAGGTTCTTGGTCGGGTTCATGAGTTGCCGGGCGTGGGTGGACAGTGTGGGGTAGCTGAGATGGTCAGTCTGAAATGCGGGCGTTTAGTCTGGCGGACGAAGTACTCGGATGCTGGTCCATGTCTCACCTTTACGTTCTTGATATTGTTCAAGCTTGAACGTCAGACCGCATCCCCCCTCACACTCAACCTCCCCTTCGGGCCCGCTGTAAATGCCAGTGATCTCGCCGCAGGTTCTGCAGTGAATGCTGGTGCTAGTGCACCAATCGCAGACTCCTGTTTCGTACAGCGACTCCGGGTCAACGGCACTTGCCGGCGTCTTCTTTCGCGACCATTCCACCATCGGTGGGCTGTGATCCTCGCCAGGGTCGCAGACCGTGCACACCGTTCGGTCGTCGTCCCAGTCATCGAATTCGCCGAGCATGTGCTCGATTCGCTGCGCTGCGGCTGAGTCTTCTGCCGATATAGGGTGTGTGCTGGCTTGACGGTTTGATTTTTGCCAGTCTTGAAAGTCCTTGATTCCCGCGGCCAGTGTGTTGTGGACCCGAATGTCCGTGGTGTTCGTTCGTGTCCTTAATTCTCGACTTAGTAGCGCGTTGAGAATTAGCTGCCCGTTTAGTTTTGTCGCATAGTCGGTGTCTCTCGAGATGATCCAAATTGGGCCGATTGTCAGCTGCTCGATAAATTGCTGCCAGATTATTTGGTCGCCCAACGGGTCGTTCGGTTTACCGGGTGGATTTCCTCGCTCTTTGCGTTCCCGAGCGCGTTGCAGAACTGGTTCTGAAGGTGCGATCGCCCTGGCAAAGAGCGGCTCGAGTGCCCGTGATGTTGCGTCCATGCCTGACGATAGTTCTCGCAGATATGTTTGGCCTTCTCTGTGTCCCTCCAGTCTGAGTCGAGGCGATCTCAAAATTGCCTCAAGAGAATTACCGAGCAAGCAATGTGTAGGAAGCCGAGGAAGTTCTCAGCCTTGCGC
>QFQP01000053.1 GCA_003243425.1 Archangium gephyra
GACGTGCACTCGAGTGCACAGGCTTGCATTTCGCGCCTCAACTCACGGGTGCGCGGGCTCGCCGCCGGCGAACCAGCGCCGCTTGAGCCACGCCGCCACGGACACCAGCGCCACCAGCACCGGCACTTCCACCAGCGGGCCGATCACCGCGGCGAACGCCTCGCCGCTGCCGATGCCGAACGTCGCCACCGCGACCGCGATGGCGAGCTCGAAGTTGTTCGACGCGGCGGTGAACGACAGCGTCACGGCCTGCGCGTAGGGCGCTCCGACCCGCTTCGACATCGCGAACGACACGAAGAACATGATGACGAAGTAGACGAGCAGCGGCAGCGCGATGCGCAGCACGTCGAGCGGCAACTGCAGCAGCGTCTCGCCCTTCAACGAGAACATCACCACGATGGTGAAGAGCAGCGCGATGAGCGTCAGCGGGCCCACCGCGGGCAGAAAGCGCGTCGAATACCACGCGTCGCCCTTCGCCCTGCGCAGCACGACGCGCGTCACGAAGCCCGCGACGAAGGGAACGCCCAGGTAGAGCCCGACGGTCTTCGCGATCTCCAACATCGAGAAGTGCACCACCGCGGTCTGCATGCCGAAGGCGTGCGGCAACACCTGGCCGAAGAACCACGCGTAGGCGGGAAAGAGCAGAATCTGGAAGATCGAATTGAAGGCCACCAGCCCGGCGCAGTACTCGGCGTCGCCCTTCGCGAGCTCGTTCCACACCAGCACCATCGCGATGCACCGCGCGACGCCGATGAGAATGAGCCCCAGCATGTAGTCGGGCTTGTCGCGCAGGAAGATCAACGCGAGGCCGAACATCAGGAAGGGGCCCACGACCCAGTTCTGAATCAACGAGAGCAGCAGCACGCGCCGATTGCGGAAGACCCGCGGCAGCTCCTCGTAACGGACCTTCGCCAGCGGCGGGTACATCATCACGATGAGCCCGATGGCGATCGGGATCGAGGTCGTGCCCACCTGGAAGTCGGCCAGCCCCCGCGCGAACGAGGGCGCCGCCACCGACAAGAGCACGCCCACGCCCATGGCCAGGAAGATCCACAACGTCAGATAGCGGTCGAGAAAGGAAAGTCGTTTCATCGTCGTTCCACGATTCATCACAGCGCACCAACCAGCGCCTTGAGCCGGCGCACCGAGCGGGGTTCGAGGCAGTAGCAGGTGCTCGGCCCCGAGATTTCCCCGCGAATCAACCCCGCCTCCTTGAGCACCTTGAGGTGCTGCGAGACCGTCGACTGCGCGAGCGGGAGCTCGTCGACCAGCTCGCCACACACGCAGGCGTTGCGGGTCGCCAGCAGCCGCAGAATCGTGACGCGCGCGGGGTGGCCCAACGCCTTCGCGAACTGCGCCAGCTCCGCGTCGGCCTCGGGCCCTTCGACGGGCCGGAGGTCGGGTCGCACGTCGGCGGGCGGACACGAGGCTTCACGCGGCGAACTCTTCATCGTAAAACGACGATTACAATGACCAGGCCCCGAGGTCTGCTCCTGTTGTGTGTCGCCAACTCCGCGCGCAGCCAGATGGCCGAGGGCTGGGCCCGTCACCTCTTCGGCGACTCGATGACCGTGCAGAGCGCGGGCAGCAGGCCGACGCGGCTCAACCCCTTCGCGCTCGAGGTGATGCGCGAGGTGGGCATCGACATCGGCGGGCAGACCAGCAAGTCCGTCGACACCATCGATCCTCGCGGCGTCGACACCGTCATCACGCTGTGCGCGGAAGAGGTCTGTCCCGTGTTCTTCGGAGACGTGCGCCGCCTGCACTGGGGAATCGAAGACCCCGCGACCGACGCGCCGCTGAGTGATGAGGCGATGCGCGCCCGGTTCCGCGTGGCGCGCGACGAGCTCCAGCGCCGGTTCGTGAGCTGGGAAGCGTCCAACTTCTCGTGAGCCGTTCCCACTCGACGGGCTGGTGAGTGATGCTCCCGCGCGCTGTTCAACCAACCGGGAGGCATCACGAACATGGCATCGAAGGGGAAGTGGTCGCCGTCAGTGGTCGAAGCTGTCAGTGGTGAAGCACAGGCGTTGTTCGAAGAGTTCAAGGCACAGTTGGAGCCGCGTCTCGCAGCCGGATTGATCGACGGCTTGCGCGCCGACACCGCCGAGTTTCTCGGCAAGCGCGTCGAAGCAGGCAATGCGTTGGACACGCTCAAGACCGCGACGAAGGAGCAGAACGCGGCGATCGCCGAGGCGCTCCGGTTGTTGCGGCCCGCGCGCGCGTCGGTGAACGCGAGGACCGAGAAGAACAAGAGCGCCGCCTTCGGAGTCTCGAAGGCCATCAACGCCGACAAGGTGACGTCGGTGCTGGGCGCGCTCGAGGCCTTCCTGCAGGGCGCGGCGAAGTACCCGGAGGTGGTGCGTGGCGCCGGCCTGCTCACCGCAGAGCTCGACACGCTGCGGGCGTTGGCGGCATCGCTGGCCAGCGCGGATCAGGCGCAGGAGAAGCAGAAGCACGCCAGGAAGATCCCCACCGCCAACCGCAACGCGGTGCAGGCGCGCATCGAGAGCGCGGTCGCAGCGATCAGCCACGCGGGACAGATCGCGTTCGCGGCGAAGCCAGACACCGCCGCTCGCTTCGCTGACCTGGTGCCGTCGGGGCCGAAACGGGCTGCGAAGAAGCGCCCGGCAGACGGGTGAAGTGAGTCGGCGAGTGCCTGCGCGCGATCGGCAACTGCGCGCAGGTGCTCGGCAACCGCCGAACGTGAACCGGCGAACGCCGACCGTCGATCGGCGAGTGCGGGAAGGCGATCGGCAAGCGCAGAACGTCGATCGGCGACTGCAGGCAGGCGATCGGCGACTGCAGGAAATCGATCGGCGACTGCAAAATGTCGCTCGGCGAGCGCGCGCCACCTACAGGCAACCACACGCAGTCACCCGGAATACGCGCCTTTACGGCCAGTCAGCGGTGTTCGCGGTACCAGCGAATGGTCTCTGCCATGCCGCGGTCGACGTCGTATTCCGGCACCCAGCCGAGCACGTCTTTCGCCTTCCCGTTCGCCAGCACGCTCACGCGCTGCTCACCCAGACGTTCGGGCCCGTACTTCGCCGGCGTGCTGACGCCGAGGTTCTTCGCGAGCAGCTCGTACACGCGGTTCACGTCGGTCTCTTTGCTGGTCGCGATGTTCACGCCGCCGCAGAAGTCGGTGGTGAGCGCCTTCACGTTGGCCTTCACCACGTCGCCCACGAACACGAAGTCGCGCGTCTGCTTGCCGTCGCCGTAGATCGTGCACGGGTCACCGCGCAGCAGGCGCTCAGCGAAGATCGCCACCACGCCGGCTTCGCCATGCAGGTTCTGCCGCGGGCCGTAGACGTTCGCGTAGCGCAGCGCCACGTAGTGGAGCCCGTACATCGCGCGCCAGCACGCCAGGTACAGCTCGCCCGTCGCCTTCGACACGCCGTACGGAGAGACCGCTGCGACCGGCTCGGTCTCGGGCGTGGGCAGCACCTTCGAGTCGCCGTACATCGAGCCGCCCGACGCGGCGTACACCACGCGCGTGAGCGCCCCGCCGCGCCGCCCGGCCTCGACCATGTTCAGCGTGCCGCCGATGTTGGTGTCGGCGTCGAAGCGCGGCACGTCGACCGACTTGCGCACGTCGATCTGCGCGCCGTGCAGGTTGAGCACCTCGGGCTTGAACGCCTCGACGGCTTTCGCCGCTTCTTCGCTGCGCACGTCGCCTTCGAAGAACTCGGCCTTCGAATTGAGGTTCTTGCGAACGCCGGTCGAGAGGTTGTCGACGATGAGCACCTGGTGACCGAGCGCGAGGTACGCGTCGGCGATCTGTGAAGCGATGAACCCCGCTGCGCCGGTGACGACGATCTTCATGACCGCTTCTCCTTCACGTAGGTGACCGTCTCGTCGAGGCCCTGCGCGACGGTGTGCGTGGGCTCGTAGCCGAGCAGCCGGCGCGCCTTCGAGATGTCGGCCTGCGAGTCCTTGATGTCGCCTTTGCGGAAGTCCTGGAACTTCGGCTCGGCCTTCACGCCGAAGCGCTCGGCGATCATCGCGTGCAGCTCGAGCAGGCTCGTCTTGTCGCCCACGGCGATGTTGTAGACGTTGTCGGTCGCGCCGGGGATCTGCGTGGTCGCGGCCTTCAGGTTCGCCTGCACCGCGTTCTTCACGTAGCAGAAGTCGCGGCTCGTGCTGCCGTCACCGTTGATGAGGCACGGCTCGCCCTTCTGCATCGCCGCCATCCACCGCGGCATCACCGCCGCGTACGCGCCGTTGGGGTCCTGCCGCGGGCCGAACACGTTGAAGTAGCGCAGGCCGACGGTCTCGAGGCCGTAGGTGCGCTGGAAGACGCCGGCGTACACCTCGTTGATGTGCTTGGTCGCCGCGTACGGAGACAGCACGCGCCCGGTGCGCGCTTCCTGCTTGGGCAGCGTGGGGTCGTCGCCGTACACGCTGCTCGACGACGCGTAGACGAAGCGCTTCACCTTGGCGTCGCGCGCGGCGATGAGCATGTTCACGAAGCCGTCGACGTTGCTGCGGTGCGAGTCGATGGGGTTGGCGATGCTGCGCGGCACGCTGCCGAGCGCCGCCTGATTCAAGACGTAATCGACGCCTTCACACGCCTTCGCGCAGTCGGCGGGGTTGGTGAGGTCGCCACGAAGGAACGTGAGCTTGTCGCCGTTGCCGCCGCGCATCACCGCGTCGTCGAGGTTGTGCTGGTAGCCGGTCGACAGGTTGTCGAGCACCACCACGTGCTCGTTGTCGCGCAGCAACGTCTCCACCAGGTGCGAGCCGATGAACCCCGCACCACCCGTCACGAGCCAGGTCGACATCTCAGAGGCACCAGTAGTGAACGCGGTCGGCCGGGATCGCCGCAGGGTCGAGCGCGCTCTTCACGTCGACCAGCACGCCGCCGGGCTTGATGCGCTCGAGCAGGCCGCTCACCGAGGCCAGGTATTCCTTGTGCGAGACCGCGAGGATCAGCGCGTCGAGGTCCTTCAGCTCTTCGATGGGCGTGAGCGACAGGCCGTACTCGTGCTTCGTCTCGTGCGGGTCGGCGTACACGTCGGTCAACTTCGGCTCGATGCCGAACTCGCGCAGCTCCTTCAAGATGTCGGGCACCTTGGAGTTGCGGATGTCGGCGACGTTCTCCTTGAAGGTGAGGCCGAAGACGCCGACGCGCGCGCCCTTCACCGGAATGCCAGCGTTGATGAGCAGCTTCACCGTGCGCTGCGCCACGTAGGGGCCCATGTCGTTGTTGATCTTGCGGCCCGCGAGGATCACCTGCGGCTGGTAGCCCAGCTCTTCGGCCTTGGTGGTCAGGTAGTACGGGTCGACGCCGATGCAGTGACCGCCGACGAGGCCGGGCGTGAACTTGAGGAAGTTCCACTTGGTGCCGGCAGCCGCGAGCACGTCGCGGGTGCGAATGCCCATGCGATCGAAGATCAGCGCCAGCTCGTTCATGAGCGCGATGTTCAGGTCGCGCTGCGTGTTCTCGATGACCTTCGCGGCCTCGGCGACCTTGAGGCTGGTGGCCTTGAAGACGCCGGCCTCGATGATGGCGCCGTAGGTGTCGGCGACGCGGTTGAGCGTCTGCTCGTCTTCACCCGACACGACCTTGGTGATCTTCTCGAGCGTGTGGAGCTTGTCTCCGGGGTTGATGCGCTCGGGCGAGTAGCCCAGCTTGAAGTCTTCGCGGGCGAGGCCGGAGATCTTCGAGAGAATGGGGCCGCAGATGTCTTCGGTGACGCCCGGGTACACGGTCGATTCGTAGACCACGCAGTCGCCCTTCTTGAGCGCGCGGCCGACGGTCTCGCTGGCCTTCACCACCGGCGTGAGGTCGGGGCGATTGGTCGAATCGACGGGCGTGGGCACGGCGACCACGAAGAAGGTGCAGCGCTTCAACTTCGCGGGGTCGGCCGTCATCTCGAGGCCGGCGCTCGTCAGCTCGTCCTTCGAGATCTCGCCGGTGCGATCGAAGCCGGAGGCGAGCTCCTTGACCTTCTCGACGTTGATGTCGAAGCCGACGGTGCCGGGGAACTTGCGCGCGAAGGCCAGCGCGACGGGGAGACCGACGTAGCCAAGACCAATGACTGCAATGCGTTCGCTCATGTGGGTGAACCGGTCTCTATCAGTACCCGATTGCGCGTGCGCCGTTCAGGGCGCGCGATGCGCCCGTCGAGTACCGCTCGGGTAACGAAGGCGAGCGCCGCCAGGCGTCGAACCGCGCGGCCCTGACCATCGGGGAGCGCGGCGCCGTGCTGCAGCGCCATCTCTTCGACGCCGCCGGGCGAGCCATCGATGACGCGCGCGAGCGTGCCGCGGAAGTTGAGGTGCTCTGCGGGCGTGTGGCCTTCCCGCGCGAGCAGATCAGCGCAGTAGCCGCCCCAGCCGATGAGCAGATCTCCCGGCTTCACGAAGTTCGCCCACGCGGCGAACGCTTCGTCGCGCGGCGTCGCGGCTTCGATGGTCTCGGCGGCGACGTCGAGGTGCATCGGCACACGCGGGCCAAGCGGGCGCGCGGGGCGGATCAACTTCACGAAGCGCTCACCGGTGGAGATGCGCTCGGCGACGAGCTGCACGAGCTCGGGGTCATCGGGCAGCGGCCGTGAGTCGTCACACAGCGGCCAGGCGTTGGCTTCGCCGAACACCACCACCAGCTCACGATCGCGCAGCGGGATGAGCGGGTCGACGCGCACGGTGTTGCGCTTCTTGCGGTTCTGATGCCGCGAGGCCGACGCCCCGTCGCTGATGAACGCGAGCTGCTTTTCAACCATGGCGTCGAAGGCGCTGAGGATGGGCGTGAAGCGCTGCGGCGCCTTCTCGAGCCGCTCGAGCACGAAGGCCGTCGCCTCGATGGTGGCCAGGCAGTGCGCCTCGGGCTCCTTGCGAATGCGGTAGTTGCCGGGCTGCTCGGGGAAGAACTTGAGGCGCGGCAGCTTCGAGAGCAGCGGGCACTTCTCGACGACCTTTTTGGCGTTGCTCCAGGTGCCGTCGACCACCACCAGCTTCTTCGGCGGCGCGGTCAAGGCGTCGACGTCGATGGCGCTCTCGCTGGGGAACAGCACGGCCACGTCTTCTTCGCGGCAGAGCGCTTCGAGGGCCGGGTTGCCGACCGCCGACAACCCGACGTGCAGCTCGGAGTTGGGCAGCGACAGGTGCGCCATGCGGCAGGTGGAGATCGGCACCCTGGCTTCGCGCGGGTGCTGAATGAAGACGACGTGCGTGCTGCTCGGCACCTGGGTGACGGCGCTGCACCAGCACACCGTCTTCGGGCGGCGGCAACGCAGACAGAGTTCGCGGAATTCGGGCACGGCGACGTCCATGACGGGCGTGGCGCTTAGCGTAAGTCGCGCGCGAAAGCCCAATCAGGTGCGGGTAGTTTGCCGGGCGTGAACCTGCTGCTGCTGCGCGCCGAAGAAGTCTCCGCCGACGGAATCGTGCGCCTCGAGGGGCGCCGGTTGGAACACCTCCGCGAAGTGCTGCGCGTGCAGAAGGGTCAGACGATTCGCGTCGGCATTCACGGCGGGCTGATGGGTACGGCCGAAGTGCTGAGCGCCGACACCTTGAAGGTGAACGTGACCGAAGCGCCGCCGCCGCGCGCGAACGTGTCGTTGATCCTCGCGGTGCCGAGGCCCAAGCAGTTGAAGCGCGTGATTCCCGCCGTCGCATCACTCGGCGTCGACCGCGTGGTGCTCATCAACGCCGCGCGCGTCGAGAAGAGCTACTTCGATTCGAAGGTGCTCAACGCGGAGTTCCTCGATTCGCTCGTCGACCTCGGCCTCGAGCAGGCGTGTGACACCGTGCCGCCGCAGCTCATCGTGAGGGAAAGACTCAAGCCCTTCATCGAAGACGAGCTCGCGACGTGGGCTCCTGCCAGCGCGGTGCGGCAGATTCCGCACCCCTACGCTGAACGGGCGCTCGGCCCCGTGCCCCACGAGCAGCACGTGGTGCTCGCCATCGGCCCTGACGGCGGCTGGGTTCCGTACGAGGTCGAGCTGTTCCAGAAGAACGGCTTCACGCCGGTGTCTCTGGGCCGGCGCGTGTTGCGCGGCGAAGTGGCCGTTCCAACAGTCCTCGGCGCGTTGCGCGCGGCTATTCCTTGAGGCGCTTCTGAATCAGCTCGCTGTAGTCGACCCACACCGGTGAATCGTTGAAGTCGAACACCATGCCTTCGGCGACCGAGCCCATGCCGATGATGCGCTTGCCCCGGTAGGTCGCGTTCATCGACATGTCGCCGAACAACGGCTCGAGGCTCTGCACACGCACGATGCCGCTCGCCGGCACGTCGATCTTCGTCGTGCGCTGCATGAGCGGCAGCGACGAACCCGTCACCACGATGGGCGGCGCCTTCTCGTCGGCGACGACGATGATGTACGTCTGCTCGGTGGTGCCCTGGAACTCGATCGCCAGCGGTGGAGACCACGTGCTCTCCATGAACGTCGCCGTCGCGGCCAACCCGCCGATCAACACGCCGACGATGACGGCGCCGATCACCGCAGCCGTGCCGAAGCGCCTCGCGATGAGCACCAGCACCACCACCGGCACCACCACCATGAAGATCATCGCCAGGCCGATGGCGACCGCGAGGCCGCCCATACCGTCACCGTTCATTCAGTGAGCAGACCATCGGCACCGGGCGTGCGCGAGCATTCGTGTCGGGCTAACACTCGGAAACATGTCGTTCCTCAAAGAGCCCGCGAAGCGCGACACCGTGAACCCGAAGGCGCTGCTCGACTTCATGATGAAGGACTGGAAGCCCCAGTCGCGAAAGCTGCCCAAAGCCCACAAGCAGGCCGCCGCGTTCCGCGAACGTCGCGCCCGGTTGAGCAAGCTGTTCCCCGGTGACGTTCTGGTCATTCCCACCGGCCACGAGCAGGTGCGCGCCAACGACACGCACTACCGCTTCCGCCCCGGCTCCGACTTCTTCTGGCTCACCGGCAACCACGAGCCCGATTGCGTGTTGATCATGGTGCCCACGAAGAAGGGCCACGACGCGCATCTCTTCGTGGAGCCCAACCCCGGCCGCAGCAACGAGACCTTCTATACGAATCGTCAGAAGGGCGAGCTGTGGGTCGGCCCGCGATTCGGCGTGCCGGAGAGTCAGGCGTTCTTCGGGGTCGAGTTCGCGCACCCGTTCGAGGAGCTGCCTGCGTTCCTCAACAAGTATCCGCTGTCGCGCACGCTGCGTGGGTTGAGCGAGCACGTCGATTCGCTGCGTTCACCGAACCACGAACGGCCCGGAGACAAGGAGCTCGCGACCGCGATTTCCGAACTTCGACTGCTCAAGGACAAAGCCGAGGTCGCCGAGCTGCAGAAGGTGATCGACGCCACGCAGCGCGGCTTCGAAGACGTCATTCGCGCGCTGGGCAACGCGAAGAGCGAACGCGAAGTCGAAGGGCACTTCGGGTTCCGCGCGCGCGTGGAAGGCAACGACGTCGGCTACGGCACCATCGCGGCGGCCGGCGCGCACGCCTGCATCCTCCACTGGACGCGCAACGACGGTGCGCTGAACAAGAAAGACCTGCTGCTGCTCGACGCCGGTGTCGAAGGCCATCAGCTCTACACGGCCGACATCACCCGCACGCTGCCTATGAGCGGGAAGTTCTCGAAGGAACAGCGCGAGATCTACGAATTGGTCTGGCGCGCGCAGCAAGCGGCCTTCGAAGCGGTGAAGCCCGGCAACGACTTCATGGAACCCAATCGGCGCGCGATGCGGGTGCTCGCGGAAGGGCTCGTGAAGCTGGGGATCCTCAAGGTCTCGGCCGACGAGGCGCTCGAGGATCAGCACCAGTTCTACAAGCGCTACTCGCTCCACAACGTGAGCCACATGCTGGGCCTCGACGTGCACGACTGCGCGAAGGCCCGCCAGGAGGTCTACCGCTACGGCCCGCTGCAGCCCGGCATGGTGCTGACGGTGGAGCCGGGCCTGTACTTCCAGCTCGACGATCTCACCGTGCCTGCGAAGTACCGCGGCATCGGCGTGCGCATCGAAGACGACCTGCTGGTCACCGCGAAGGGCTTCAAGAACCTCTCGGCCGCGATCCCCAGTGAAGCGCGCGCAGTCGAGAAGTGGATGAAGTCAATCAAGCTCGGTGTGAAGCGGCGGTAGCGGGCCTTCGACGTAGGTGAAGGTCTTGCGGCCGATCTCCCGGAGGTCGGTCGTCAGCACGCGCACGCGGTACGTGCCCGGCTTGCCCATCGTCGAGTACGCGAACGTGCGGAAGCCCTCTTCGTTGCCGCCCGAGAGTGACGTGCTGTGCGGCGAGCCGCGCTGCGTCCAGCCCTTCTCGGGGTCGTCGTAGTCCCACGCGAACTGCACCTGGTCGTTGAACTTGGTGGGCGCGAAGATCTTCACGAACACGTACGCGCGGGTGCCGGCTGGGGCGATGAAGGTGCTCGACGAGTGCCGCCAGAACTCCCACGACTCGGGCGGCTGGTACTGCAGCTCGTAGTGTTTGTGGCCGTCGCCTTCCTTCACCGACTGCACCGACGTGTAGACGCCGATGTACTTGAGGCCCAGCGGCACCGGCGGCACCGCGTGGAGCAGGTAGGCCGTGAGCAGGAAGGCCTGGATGATCCACCCCGGCAGCACCGCGCGCTTGAACGTCCAGTTGGGGTCTTTGGTGAAGTTGAGGAACAGCGGCCAGAGCGCGTACGTGACGCTCGCGCCGAGGATGACCGCGAGCACGTACTGCCACGAGTGCAGCCGGCCCCAGATCACCGGAATCAGGTACGCGAGGAAGCTCGTGGTGGCGAATGACAGCAGCATCACGCGGACGATCGGGCCCTGGGCGCGGAAGCGCGGCAGCTCGTTGATGATGATGATCGCCGAGAGGATGACGATGAAGATGAACGCCAGCACTCCGGACGACGCGCGGAAATAGAACACCATGAAGGCGTTCAAGAGCGTGCCGAGGAAGAAGTGCATCACCCACAGGCGATAGCTGGCGATCTTCCCGATGATCCCGGTGGGTTCGCTGCCGCGCACGTGAATGCGGTGGTCCCAGAAAATGAGGAACGCCGAGAGCACCAGATACGTGCCCTGGTGAATCAGCAATGGCGTGCTGTCGATGCGGTGCAGGAGCACCACGTCGAAGAGGAAGCCTGCGAAGAAGAAGGCGACCTCAAAGGCGATGTGGTGCTTCTCTTTGAAGGCCTTGAAGCGGCCCATGACTCCCGTCGGCGGTGGCGCTTCGGGAGTCGGCGTGACGGCAGGTTCAGCGCTCATGCGAGAGCGCCTTCTACTTCGTCACGAGCCTTTGACGAGGGCTTCCAGTTCACCGCGCGCCGCGAGCTCACCGACGATGTCGGAGCCGCCGATGAACTGCCCGTGAATGTAGATCTGCGGGATCGTCGGCCAGCTCGAGTAGGCCTTGATGCCTTCACGGATGCTGTCGTCGGCCAGCACGTCGACGGTGTGCACGGGGCCAAAGGGCTTGAGCAACTCGAGCGCGCGCGCCGAAAAACCACAGCGCGGGAAGAGCGCGTTGCCCTTCATGTAGAGCACCACGGGGTTCGTCTTGATCTCTTCGTCGAAGCGGGCCTTCAGGGTGTCGGACAGCATGGTGTTCAACCTTTCGCTTTCGCCCACTGCTCGGGCGAGTAGGTCTTGAGCGCGAGGGCGTGCAGCTCACCCGTCGCAAGCACGTCTTTGAGCGGCGCATAGACCGCCTGGTGCTGACGGACCATGGGCACGCCGGCGAACGTGGCGCTCACGATGCGCGCCTCGAAGTGATCGCCGGTGCCGGTGGTGTCGTCGATCTCGATGTCTGCGTCGGGAATCGCCGTCTTGATTCGGGCAGCGATCCAATCGGTGGTCAGGGCCATTTTCAGTTCACTCCGCCTGGCGGCATGACCCAACCCGGGTCGAACCCCATGCTCTTCATCACCGTCTCCCATACCTTGGCCGGGTCTTCGCGCAACACGAGTTCGGGAGAGGCCTCGGTGAACAGCCAGCTGCCCTGCTTCATCTCGAGCTCGATTTGACCTGCGCCCCACCCTGCGTACCCGAGACAGAACCGCAGGTTCACGTCGGCATCGAGCAGCAGCGGCGACAGCGAATCGCTGGTGACGCTCAGGTACACGCCGGGCACGACCTCGTTCTTCTCGTCGACGTCGGGCGAGTCGTGGAGCACGAAGCCGCGGAACGGTTCGACGGGACCGCCGGTGTAGAGCGCGTCGTCGCGGCGAACGTCGGCGACCTTCAACTGCTGGCTGCGGCCGAGATCGCGGAACGTGAGCGGCGCGGTGTGGTTGATGACGAGGCCCATCGAGCCGGAGTCGTTGTGCTCGAGCATGAGCACCACGGCCTTGTGGAAATTCTCGTCGAGGAGTTGCGGTGTAGCGATGAGGAATCCGGGAGCGAGCGACTTCACGGCGCACATTCTAACCGCTCCCTCTCCGTGCGCAGCGGGGAGAGGGGTCAGGAGCTCAGGCAGCCGGACGAACGCGGGTCCCACTCGCCCGCGCTCTCGTGCTCCGCACCCGGGCATCCCAACACGCCTGCCATTCCGCGTCAGTGATTCGGCCGTGGCGTCGCAAGGCCAACTGGTCAGCGAGCTCCACGAGCTTCTGCTTTTCGGCGTTCGCCGTCGTCGGCCGCGCGACGGTGTGCAGCGCGTCGAGCGCGCGATCGAGCGCCGGGCCAACACGCTGACCGTGTGTCTCGAGCAACCACGCGATCAACGCCCATGAGAAGTCTGCGTGACTGCGCTCCTCCCGCGCGATCTGTTCGAGCACCTTCTTCGTCACCGGCTCCTCGCACACGCTCGCGCACTTCGCGGCGATGTCGGCGTTGAAGTCCTCGAGCAGACACCCATCTTTCAGGGACTCGACCGCGAGCGTGACGAGCGGATCCTTCACGTCGTTCAACCCACCGAGCAGCAACTCCGCCATCGGCTCGACGGTGAAGCTCCGCCCTCCGTAGCCAGCGGCGAGCGCGAAACACTTCTGCGCGTGCTCGATCTCCTCCATCGCCGCGCGGTGACTCCACGCCAGCAACGAAGCCGGCGCACCGACCGCCGCCAGCAACCACGAGATGCGCGAGAACGCCGGCACCGACGCGTGCTCCTTCTGCGCGTCGTGCAGCCACAGCCCCTCGAGTGCGCGGCACGTCGCCTCGTCGAGCCCGCGCGTCGACGGCCGCTCGCCCTCCGTCCAATCAGCGCCCGCCTTCAGCTCCGGATGCAGTTGACGGCCGCGAACGCGCAACGGCCGGCCCCACCCGCCGCCACCGGTGAAGTTGTACGCCGCGAACCCGAGCAAGGCCCCGATGGGCGCGCCGATGGCCGCCATCACACCGAGCAGCGCCCCCATGATTCCACTCAACTTCTGCGTGTCGTTCGAGCCCTTGCGCGCGGCCTGCTTCACGCCGTTCACCACGCCCCACACGCCGAGCACGAGCTGAACGCCGCACAGCAGGTAGAACACCGGCCGCAGCGCGGGCCGCCCGTCGCCCAGCGTCCACACGGCGAAGTTCAACGGCGCGACGAGCAACGCCATCACCACCTGCGGCCAGATGCGGAGACTGGGAACGGTCGGAACCATGACGGCGAGTATGGCCGGTCGCGATTAGAAGGCGACTCCATGCGCGCCCTCGTGAACGTGAAAGCCGGCGGTCCCGAAGTTCTTCAGGTGCAACAGCGCCCCGACCCGATGCCTACGCCGGGTCAGGTGTTGATTCGCGTGAAGCGCGCCGGCCTCAACTTCGCCGACATCTCCGCGCGCGTAGGCCTGTACCCCGACGCGCCGAAGTTCCCGATGGTCATGGGCTACGAGGTCAGCGGCACCATCGAAGCGCTCGGCAACGGCGTGACCCAGTTCGCGAAGGGCGATCGCGTCGTCGCCATGACGCGCTTCGGAGGCCAGGCGGAGTTCGTCACCGCGCCCATCAATCAGGTCCGCAAAATTCCCGAGTCGCTCAGCTTCGATGAAGCCGCTGCGCTCCCGGTGAACGCGTTGACAGCCTTCCACATGCTGCACTGGGTCGCGCCCATTCAGCCGGGCATGACCGTGCTCGTTCACATGGCCGCTGGTGGCGTGGGGCTGCTCGCCATTCAACTCTGCCGCGCGGTGCCCGACGTCACGGTGATCGGCACGTCGTCAGCGTCGAAGCATGCGTTCTTGAAAGAACAAGGCGTGCACCACTGCATCGACTACCGCACGAAGGACTACGTGAGCGAGGTCAACGTCATCACCAGGAACCGCGGCGTCGACCGCGTGCTCGACGCGCTGGGCGGGCCCGACTGGGAAAAGGGCTACAAGCTGCTCAAGCCCGGCGGCCACCTGTGCTGCTTCGGCTGGGCCAACATGGTCGACGGCGAGAAGCGCAGCCTGCTCCGCGTCGTGAGCCAGTTCCTACAGCTCAAGAAGTACTCGCCGATGGAGTTGATGGACACCAACCGCGCGGTGTCGGGCACCAACATGGGTCACCTCTGGGAAGAGGTGGAGCTGATGGGTCACCACCTCGACAAGGTGCTGGAGCTGGTGGAGCAGAAGAAGCTCAGCGTGCGCGTCGACAAGGTCTTCCCGCTCGACAAGGCCGGCGAGGCCCACGCGTACGTGCAGGCCCGCAAGAACATCGGCAAGGTGCTGCTGAGCTGCGACTGATTACTTCGCGAGGCGCTGCAGCTCGGCGTCGATGACGCGGCGGAAGGCGTCTTCCGGCTGCGCGCCCGACAACATGATGCCGTTGATGAAGAAGGCCGGCGTGCCATCGACGCCTGCGTTCTTCCCGGCGTTCAGGTCCTTCTTCACCGCTTCCATCGCGGCGGCCGACTCGAGGCACTTGCTGAACTTGAGGTCGTCGAGGCCCACGTTCTTCGCCTGCATCTTGAGCGCGTCTTCGTCGAGCTCACCCGACGCGAACAGCGCGTCGTGAAACTCCCAGAACCTGCCCTGTGCCTCGGCGCACCACGCAGCAGCCGCCGCACGTGGCGCCTTGGGGTGGAACGACAGCGGGTAGTGCTTGAAGACCAGGCGCACCTTGCCCTCGTAGGCCTTCATGACTTCCTGGACCGTCTCGTGGGCCTTGGTGCAGTACGGGCACTCGAAGTCGGCGAACTCCACGATCACGACCTTCGCGTCGCTGGCGCCCCGGCTGGGGCCCGAGGTGTCGACCGGCTTGCGCGGCTTCTCGGGCGCGGCGATCAGCAACTTGAACCCGGCCTCTTCCTTGAGCTGCGCGAACACTTCACGCGCGCGCTTGGCGCGGAGTTCACGCAGCACAGCCTGACGCAGCTGCGGCTTCACGTCTTCGAAGCTCATCCCCGCGGGAATGCGTGAGCGCGCCTTCTGGTAGAGCGACTCGATCTGCGCATCGGTGGGCTCGGGCACGCCCTTCTCGACGTTGAGCGAGAGCCACTCGTCTTCCGACTGCTTCGCGGCCTTCGCCTTGTCCGCGATGATCGCCTCGATGGCGATGCGCTCGGCGGCTTCCGAGCGAAGCTCGAACATCTGGTCTTCGAGCTTCACGAGCTCGTCGCGCACCTTGGCGTCGACCTCGCTCTGACGAATCGACCGGCCCGCCCACGTGGCGACCACCGGAGACGGACCGTCGTCGCGCGCGATGGTCGAGTTCGACGTCGTCGCGCACGCGCTCAGCAACACCAACGCGCTGAAGAACCGCCACATCACATCGCCACCGGAGCTGCCCCACCTTCGGTCGTGATGCGCGCGAACTCCGCCGGCTTCTCGAGCACCAGGGCCTCACGCAACACCTCGTCGACGTAGTCGACGATCACGATGCGCAGCTTGCTGCGGACCTTCTTCGGGATCTCGCGCAGGTCCTTCTTGTTCTCGCGCGGAATCAGGATGGTCTTGATGCCCAGCCGGTGCGCCGCGAGGCACTTCTCCTTGAGACCACCGATCGCCGTCACCCGGCCTCGCAGCGTGATCTCACCGGTCATCGCCACGTCGCGCCGCACGGGAATGCGCGTGATCGCCGACACCAACGCCGTCGCCATGGTCACGCCCGCGCTCGGCCCGTCTTTCGGGAACGCGCCGGGGAAGTGAATGTGCATGTCGTTCTGCTCGAAGAACTTGTCATCGATGCCGAAGCGGCGCGCCTTGCTGCGCACGTAGGTGACCGCCGCCTGCGCGGACTCCTTCATCATGTCCTTGAGCAGGCCGGTGACCACCAACTTGCCCTTGCCGGGCATGGTCGTCGCTTCGGTGGTGAGCACTTCGCCGCCGAACTCGGTCCACGCCAGGCCGTTCACCATGCCGACCTGGTTCTCGGTCTCGTTCTTGTCCTTCGGCACCTTCGGCGTGCCCAGCAACTTCACGACCTTCTTCTGGTCGACGAGCACCGGCGCCTTGCCGTTCTTGATCGCCTCGCGCGCCAGCTTGCGGAACACACCGGCCAGCTCGCGCTCGAGGTTTCGTACGCCGGCCTCACGCGTGTAGCGGCGGATCACCGAACGCAGCGCCGACGTCGTGAGCTTCACGTCGACGTCTGCCATGCCGTTGGCTTCCTTGGTCTTCGGCACGAGGTAGCGGCGCGCGATCGCCAGCTTCTCCTCCTCGGTGTAGCCAGCGAGGCGAATCACTTCCATGCGGTCCTGCAGCGGCTGCGGAATGCCCGACATGGAGTTCGCGGTGCAGATGAACATCACCTTCGACAGGTCGTAATCGAGGTCGAGGTAGTGATCGTTGAAGGTGTGGTTCTGCTCGGGGTCGAGCACCTCGAGCAGCGCCGCGCTGGGATCACCCCGGAAGTCGCTCGACATCTTGTCGATCTCGTCGAGCAGGATGACCGGGTTCGACGACTCGGCCTTCTTGAGCGACTGCACGATCTTGCCGGGCATCGCGCCGATGTACGTGCGGCGGTGACCACGAATCTCGGCTTCGTCACGCACGCCACCGAGGGCGATGCGCACGAACTTGCGGTCGAGCGCCTTGCTGATCGACCGGCCCAGCGACGTCTTGCCGACGCCCGGCGGCCCCACGAAGCACAGAATGGGGCCCTTCATCTTGCCGACCAGCTGCTGCACCGCGAGGTACTCGAGAATGCGCTCTTTGACCTTCTTGAGGCCGTAGTGATCGGCGTTGAGCACGCCCTCGGCGTCTTCGATGTCGAGCTTGTCCTTCGTCTCGTCACCCCAGGGCAGAGACAGAACCCAGTCGATGTAGTTCCGCACCACCGTGGCCTCGGCGGACATCGGGCCCATCAACTTGAGCTTCTTGATCTCCTTCTTGACCTTGGCGTGCGCCTCCTTGGGCATCTTCTTCGACTTCAGCTTTTCATCGAGCTCCTGCAGCTCGGTCTTGCCGCCGTCGTCGCCCTTCTCGCCGCCCAGCTCGCGCTGAATGGCCTGCATCTGCTCGTTGAGGAAGTACTCGCGCTGCGTGCGCTCCATCTGCTTCTTCACGCGCGACTTGATGCGCTTCTCGGCCTTGAGAATCTCGATCTCGCCCTGCATCAGCTCGAACAACTTCTCGAGCCGCGCCACGGGTGACTCGGTCTCGAGCAGGCTCTGCTTGTCGCCCACCGACTTGAAGGGAATGTGAATGGCGATGGTGTCGGCGAGGCGCGACGGGTCTTCGATGATCGCCACCTGCTGCTGCAGCTCGGGCGCGATGCGCTTGTTGAGCTCGACGTAGCTCTTGAACGTCTGGTGCACCGCACGCAGCAGCGCCTCGAGCTCGACGCCTTCGGCCTTCTCTTCTTCGACGCGCTCGTACTCGCAGAGGAAGAACGGGTCGTTGGGGAGAAACTTGCCGATCTTCGCGCGCGAGACGCCTTCGACCAGCACCTTCACCGTGCCGTCGGGCAGCGGCAGCAGCTGAACGACCTGCCCCAGCGTGGCGAACGTGAAGAGCTCGTCAGGCGTGGGGTCGTTGGTCTTGGCCTTCTTCTGCGCGGCGAGCAGCAGCCACGCCTTGCCGTCGGCGCCCTTGCGGGCCATCGCTTCCTTCAGCGCGGCGATCGACTTCTCGCGACCGACGTAGAGCGGGCGGACCTCGTGCGGAAAGAGCACGATGTCGCGCAGCGGGAGCATCGGCAGCGCAGCAACTTCCTTCTTGTCGTCACGGCTGAAGAACATGGCTGTTCCGGCTTGTAGCGCCGAGCCATGGATCCGTCACGTTTACAGACCGAGTTGTGCGCGCAGGAAGGCGATCTGATCCGCCGAATTCTCGATGGCCTTTGCGACCTGATCGGAACCGCCGTGACCCGCGTTGGCCTCGATGCGCAGCCAGGTGACGGTGTCCGGTGAAGCCGCCTGCACGGCCGCCACGAACTTGCGCGCGTGGAACGGGTCGACGCGATCGTCGTGGTCGGCGCTCATCATCAACAACGCCGGGTACCTGGTGCCCTTCTTCACGTGCTGCTGCGGCGAGTACGCCGACAGAATCGCCAGCTCCTCGGGCTTCTCGGGGTCGCCATACTCGGGGATCCACGTCTTTCCCGACCCGTAGAGGTGGTAACGCTCCATGTCGAGCAGCGGCACCGCGCAGATCACCGCGCCGTACAGCTCGGGGCGCTGCGTCATGGCCGCGCCCACCAGCAGGCCGCCGTTCGACCCGCCACGAATCGCCAGCCGCGAGGGCTTCGTCCACTTGTTGTTGATGAGGTACTCGGCGGCCGCCGCGTAGTCGTCGAAGACGTTCTGCTTGTTCGCGCCGCGGCCTGCGTCGTGCCACGCCTTGCCGTACTCGCCACCGCCGCGCAGGTTGGGCACCGCGTACACGCCACCGGCCTCGAGCCACGGGTAGATGAACGAGGTGAACGCCGAGCGCAGCGACACGTCGAAGCCGCCGTACCCGTAGAGCAACGTGGCGTTGTTGCCGTCGAGCACCACGTCCTTCTTCGCGACGATGAACATGCTCACCGGCGTCTTGTCCTTCGACTCGTAGAAGACCTGGCGCACCTCGTACTTCGAGGCGTCCACCGGCACTTCGACCTTCGCGTAGAGCTCCGACTTCCCGGTCTTCACCGAGGTGCGGAAGATCTGCGACGGAGACACGAACGAGCTGAAGCCGAAGAACGCTTCGTCGTCGTCTTCGTCACCGACGAGGTTCGACGCGGTGCCCAGGCCCGGCAGTTCGACCTCGCGCACCTTCTTGCCTTCGAGCGTGAACAGCTCGACGACGCTCACGGCCTTCTTGAGCGACGAGATGGCGAAGTGCCCGCCGACGATCACGACGGACTCCCGCGCCGCGTCCTTGTCCTCGGCGATCAGCTCCTTCCAGTGCTTGCGCTCGAACTTGTTGGGATCGACCACGAACACGCGCTTGTTGGGCGCGCCTTCGTCAGTGGTGACGTAGATCTTCCCCTTCCACGCATCGACGCCGTACTTCGCGTCCTTGCCGGCCACCAGCAGCTGCCAGGTCTTGTCCTTGCCGACGCGCTTGAAGAACACGTCGTTCTCGTTCCACCCGCGCATGATGGTGACGAACAGGAACCTGCCGTCGCGCGACACGCCGCCGCCGATGAAGGTCTTGGGGTCGCCGGTGCGCGGGTGAAGCTGGGTGTCGGTGTTCGGCGTGGTGCCGACGGTGTGCTGCCGCACCTCGCAGTAGCCGGGGCGCTCGCTCACCGGAATCGTCGAGTCGACCGGCAACCACTCGTAGATGAACGACTTCGAGTCAGGCAGCCACGACGGGCTCGCGTATTTCGCACCGGGGATGACGTCGACCTCGCTGCGCTTGCCGGTGTCGACGTCGAGCACGTGCAACGTGGCTTCGTCGGCGGCGTTGGGCTTCTCGGCGAAGACGACCTTCTTGCCGTCCCAGCTGGGCACCCACACGCCGAGCGACACGGTGTTGTCGGTCGACCAGGTGTTGGGGTCGAGCAGCACCTTCTCTTCGCCGGTGGCGCCCTGCTTCCAATAGACGACGGCCTTCTCCTTGTCCTTGTGGGTGCGAACGTAGAAGTAGCGGCCGCCGCGCTTGATGGGGGCGCCGATCGAGTCGAGGTAATAGAGCTCGCGGTACCGCTTGAGCAGCGCGTCACGGGTGGGCAGCGCGTCGATGTTCTTCCGGGCGAAGGCGTCCTGCTCCTTCATCCACTGCTGAACTTCGGGGGCCTTTTCGTCTTCGAGCCAGCGGTAGGGATCGTTGGCGGGTTCACCGAGTCGGGTCGCAGGAGGCATGGGCTTCTTGGGTGCGGCCGCCACGGGCGTGCCGGCATCAACGGGTTCAGAGTTGGCGGGAGTCGTGGGCGTGGTGGCACAGCCGACGAAGAGGAGCGTCGAAGCAAGCAGTCGTCGCATGGGACGCGAGATATCGACGTTCAGGGCGCAAGACGACGCAGAAGTCTGCTCGGCGCATGCGCTGGTGCCGGCTGGTCGTATCGTGATTAAGCCCGCCACATGGTCGACCTGATGACGCCCCCTGAAGACGTGCTGATGCCAGCGGTCTCAGCCAGCGACGTTCCCACGCTCACCGACGATGAGCTCGACGCGGTGCCCTTCGGCGTCATCGCGCTCACGTACGATGGCGTGATCGCGAAGTACAATATGGCCGAGGCGCGGTTTGCCCGGCTCGATCGCGCGCGCGTCGTGGGCCGCCGCTTCTTCGACGAGATCGCCCCGTGCACCCGCACCGACGCGTTTCAGGGGCGCTTCGTCCAGTTCCTGCGGACCGACGAGCCGCTGGCGCGCTTCGCGTACGTCTTCGACTTCAAGTTCGGCGCGCAGATGGTCGACATCGAGCTGGTGAGAGCGGCGGCAGCGCAGCTCATCTATGTCTGCGTCAACCGCACCCGCTTCGGAGGTGTGCGCGGCAGCCAGGGCCTGACGCCGGCGCCGTTGCTTGCCGAGCTCGCGCAAGAACCCGAGTACGTCCTGCGCGACGGCTTCGCGCGCCGAATCATCCAGGTCGACGGCTCACTCTTCGCCTCGCTGCGCGCCACGTGGGACAAGGTCGCGCCCCGCGGCTGGCAACTGTTCTGTGAAGAGTGGGGCCGGCAGTGGGGCCGCCGCGCGGTGGTCGACCTCGAGGCCATGTGCCTGCAGGAGACCAACCAGTCGCTGCGTGACCAGCCCATCGCCGACGCCGTCGCGCGCGGCGGAGCGCTCCTCGAGGCCCAGGGCTGGGGCCGCACGCTGACCGACTTCTCGACCATCGACCGCAGCGGCGCCTTCACCATCACCCTCGCCTGGAGCGCGCATGGTGAATCGGTGGGCGATTCGGACTTTCCCCGTTGCCACCTGTTCGCCGGCTTCTACCGCGCGCTCTTCGTGCACCTCTCGGAACGGCTGTTGTGGGTCGGCGAAGCGTGCTGCAGGGCACAGGGGGCGTCGACCTGCACCTTCGTGGTGGTGCGTGCAGACCGCAAACAGTCGCTCGTGTCCGCGTTGGGGCACGGCCAGGGAGACGTCAGCCGGGTGCTCGACCTGCTCGCGGAGCGCCGGTCGTGAACGTGGTCACCGGCATTCCACCCGAATGGTTGCGGCTGAGCTGCCGCGCGTTCTTCAACCGCGTCTTCGCGGCGCCCAGCGATCCCAACTCGGCGCGCGCCGCCAGCTTCCTGGCGCGACTCTGATGGTCAAGCGGCCGACTCGGTGTACAGCACCACCGGGTCCTTCTTCTTCAGCACCGCGTCTTCGTTGATGACGACTTCCTTCGCGGTCTTCTTGGAAGGAATCTCGTACATCAGCTCCATCATCACGCTCTCGAGAATGGCCCTCAGGCCGCGAGCGCCCGTGCGGCGACGAATGGCTTCCTGGCTGATGGCCTTGAGCGCGCCGTCGGTGAACTTGAGCTGCACCCCGTCGAGGTCGAGCAGCTTCTTGTACTGCTTGGTCAACGCGTTGCGCGGCTTGACCAGAATGTCGATGAGCGCCGGCTCATCGAGCTCCTCGAGCGCCGTGACCACCGGCAGACGGCCGATGAACTCGGGAATCATGCCGAACTTGAGGAGGTCCTCGGGCTCGACCTTCTGCAGCAGCTCCGAGAGCGACTTGTCTTCCTTCTTGCGGACCTCAGCCCCGAAGCCGAGCGACTTGCCGCCCATGCGGCGCTCGATCACCTTGTCGAGGCCACCGAACGCCCCACCGCAGATGAACAGAATGTTCGTGGTGTCGATCTGCAGGAACTCCTGCTGCGGGTGCTTGCGGCCCCCCTTGGGCGGCACGTTGGCGACGGTGCCTTCGATGATCTTGAGCAGCGCCTGCTGAACACCCTCGCCGCTCACGTCGCGCGTGATGCTGGGGTTCTCAGACTTGCGCGCGATCTTGTCGATCTCGTCGACGTACACGATGCCGCGCTGGGCCCGCTCGATGTCGCCGTCGGCCGCCTGCAGCAGGTTGACGATGATGTTCTCGACGTCTTCGCCCACGTACCCGGCCTCGGTCAGGCAGGTGGCGTCGGCGATGCAGAACGGCACGTTGAGAATGCGCGCCAGGGTCTGCGCCAGCAACGTCTTGCCGGAGCCCGTGGGCCCCAGCAGCAGAATGTTCGACTTCTGCAGCTCGACGTCATCGAGCTGCACCTTCGATTCGATGCGCTTGTAGTGATTGTGAACCGCGACGCTCAACACCTTCTTCGCGCGGTCCTGACCAATCACATACTCATCGAGGATCGACTTGATCTCACTGGGCCGCGGAATGCGCAGCTTGGTGTCCTTCTGCTCCTCGCGATCGATCTCCTCGGCGATGATGTCGTTGCAGAGGCCGATGCACTCGTCACAGATGTAGACCGTCGGACCGGCGATCAGCTTCTTCACTTCCTTCTGCGATTTGCCGCAGAAAGAGCAGCAAAGGGTCTGGTTGCCGCTGCCTTCGCGTCCGACGTTCTTCGTGGCCATACGTGAGTGAAGGCTAACGCCTTACTTCTTCTCCGGCGAGGTGGGCTTGCGGGTGAAGACGTCGTCGATCAGCCCGTACTGCTTGGCTTCGCCGGCGCTCATGAAGTTGTCGCGGTCGCAGTCCTTCTCGATGCGCTCGACCGAGTGGCCCGTCGCCTTGGCGAGGATCTCGTAGAGCACCTTCTCGAGGCGCGTCATTTCCTGCACCTGAATCTTCATGTCGCGGGCCTGACCACGCGCCCCGCCGAGCGGCTGGTGAATCATGATGCGCGAGTTGGGCAGCGCCGCGCGCTTGCCCTTGGCACCGGCCGCCAGCAGCACCGCGCCCATCGACGCCGCCTGACCCGTGCAGATCGTGGCGACGTTGGGCTTCACGTACTGCATGGTGTCGTAGATGGCCAAACCGGCCGTCACCGAGCCACCCGGCGAGTTGATGTACAGCGTGATGTCCTTGTCCGGGTCTTCCGACTCGAGGAACAACAGCTGCGCGGTCACGCCGTTGGCCACGTCGTCATCGATCTCGGTGCCGAGCATGATGATGCGATCGCGCAGGAGGCGGGCATACAGGTCCCACACGCGCTCTCCGCGGTGGGTGGTCTCGACGACTGAAGGCGGCCAATAGGGCATGACGTTCTCCTGCGGTGGTTGGGGTTAAGCGTTCTTCGCGTGCTGCTTGAGGAAGGCGAACACCTTTTCTTCGCGGGCGCGGCTCTTGAGACCCTCCTGGGCCTCCTGGCTGGCGTACTGCTTCTGGGCGACGGCCAGCGGCACACCGGCGTCGTCGGCGAACTTCTGCAGCCGCGCGGCGATCTCTTCGGGCGTGGCTTCGATCTTCTCGGCGTTGGCGATGGCCTCGACGAGCAGCTGGCCACGCACTTCGACCTCGGCGCGCGGGCGCAGCTCTTCACGCAGCTTGCCCCAGTCGAGCTGCAGCATGCTGGGGTCCATGCCCGAGCGGGCCAGACCACCGAGCGCCGAATCGAGCATGAAGTCGATGCCGCGGTTGAGCATCGCGGTGGGCAGCTCGAAGGGGTTCACCTTCGCGAGCGCCTTGAACATCGCCTCGCGCTCGTCGGCTTCGGCGCGGTTCTTCGCGGCGCGCTCGAGGTCCTTGCGCACGCGGGCCTTGAGGGCGTCGGCGCTCTCTTCGCCCATGGTCTTGGCGAAGACGTCATCGAGCTCCGGGGTCTTCCTGGTCTTGATGACCTTGACGGTGACGGCGAACTTCGCGGTCTGACCCTTGATCTCGTCGACGCGGTAGTCGGCGGGGAAGGTGTAGTTGATGTCCTTCGTCTCGCCCTTCTTCATGCCCTCGAGCTCGGGGAGGTTGCCCTCGATGAGCTGGCCGTCGATGACCTCGACGGTGACGTCGCGGCCGGTGTTGCCGGGGAACGGCTGGCCGTCTTTGGTGGCGTCGAAGTCGATGACGGCGAGGTCACCCTTCTGCACCACGTCGCGGCCTTCGACATCGACGAGCTCGGTGCGCTGGTTGCGCATGCGGTCGAGCTGCTCGGTGACGCGGGCTTCGTCGACGGAGCCGTCGAACTTCTCGAGCTCGAGGCCCTTGTAGTTCTTCACCTCGATGGTGGGCTTGATCTCGACGCGCGCGGAATAGGCGAAGGGCTTGTTGGCCTCGAGCTTGCCGCCCGAGAACTGGGGGTCGCCGACGGCGGGCACGTTGGTTTCCTTGAGCGCGTCGATGAAGCCGAGCACCTGCACGCGGCGAACGACGTCGGCTTCGACCTCGCCCTTGAAGCGCTGCTCGAGAATGCGGCGGGGCACTTTGCCGGCGCGGAACCCGGGGATCTTCACCTGCTTGGCGAGGTTGTTGTAGGCGGCAGAGAGTTCCTTCTCGACGAGCGCAGGCTCGACTTCGATGGAAAGGCGCTTCTCGATGCTGCTCAAGTCTTCGACCTGGGTGACCTTCATGTGCACGACCTCTTCGGTGGAAAGCGAAGCGGCGGCTTTACGGGAGGGTCCCCGATGGGTCAACGACGCTGTGGGCTGCCCGGCGCTCACGGTCGCGGAGCATCACCGTGCGGGGCAGCGGTCGCATCACCCGAAGGATCAGTGATGACAATCCTGCTTGGCTGCACACGCTCGTTGAGGAGAATGCGTCGCAATGAAATCAGCGCTCGGGGGCGGTCAAGCAGAAGTGGTGGGCAATCACGAAGTCGGCGCGCGCGTCCTCAGATTGATCTCTGAGGCGCAGACGCATCTCACTCTTGTGAGCCCCTACGTGGATTTCGATGGCTATCGCCACATTCCCAAAGCGATCGCGCGCGCTATCGATAAGGGCGTCGACGTGAAGCTCGTCGTTCGGGCCAAAGACAGTGATGCCGCCGCTCTGAAACTGAGCCACCCGCCGGTCTGAAACTGATCCACCCCTCAACAGGGCGCGCTTGCCGGGCA
>QFQP01000054.1 GCA_003243425.1 Archangium gephyra
TAGGTAGGCTGGAAGTCCAACCTGGGGTGGATCAGTTTCACGCCGGCGGGTGGATCAGTTTCAGAGCGGCCGAAGCACTTCAGCAGCCAGAACGCGAAACGGGTCGGAACTACTGTCGGTTTCAGCCACGCGATGCGCTGGTTCAGCAGACAGCGTTCGTCGTTGCCAGTCATGCAGATGCGGCCGAGGAATTCGTCCTTCAGCGACTGTGCCGTCAGATTCATTACGAGCTGATTCGCGCCGACCACCCACCCATCGTTCTCATCGGCGTATCGCTCCGGCATGCACTTGGTGTTTTCGGTCGTCCACCGAACATCACCAGAAACGTGGAGGTTTCCCGGCCGAAGCAGGCGAATGCCTCGATTCGTGTAGTCGCCGCTGGGAAAAGGACGTCCGTTCTGGCTCGAGGCGATTTCGCTCCACCGAGCCCAGCACCAAGTCGAAGGGAGTTCGGGAAGGTCGGAGGCGTCGACTGGTGCGGGCTCGACGTACTTGGACTTCCACTTGTCGTCCTTCGGCGACTTGCCCTTGGCCTTCAGCTTCGCGAGTTCGGCGGCTTCCCACTTCTGGCGGCGCTCGATGCGGATGCGCTCGATGAGCTTCGACGCGGGCTCGACGTCGGGGTTCTTCTTCCTCCAGTCGGCCGTCAGGTCGCCCCGGAAGGCCGCCGCCAACACCGACTGCCGGTACTGCTCCACCAGCGCGGGCACCGCCTCGAGTTGCTCTCGCGCCGCTCGGCTCTGCGCCAGCAATTCGTCGAGCTTCGCCACGATGCGCCGCTGAACATCGATCGGCGGCAGCGTGAGTGGCCATGATGACATGCGATCTGCGCCGAGATGATTGATGCCGATGCCCTTTCCGGCAGTCGCGAACCGACCCGACTTCGCGTCGTTCAAGAAGTGGTAGTGCAGAAACTCAGGCAGCGGCCCTTTGCTCCGAACGCGGATCAGCGTGTTTTGAAAGCACGCGCCGGGGATTTCATCTCGCCAGATTGCGGGCTTTCCGACTTCAGCTGCTGAGCCGGACGCTTCAGAGAGAAGAACATCGCCGTCTTCCAGCCGGTAGACGGCTTGCTCCTTCGGCGTGAAGTCCATCTCCTTCACGTCAGAGACATCGACGCCGTTCCACGTGACGTTTGCTGCGCGCATGTACGGCGTCATGTGTGGACCCGTCGCACGATCTGGCGAGCGCTGCCGACCAAGTCGCACGTCCGCGACGGAGTTGAGTGGCACAACGGTCCAGTTGGAAGGCAGGGTCATGCGCTGGTCTCCAGCGCTTTGACCGCTTCAAGAGCGCCCTCGAGCTTCTCGCGGATCTGCGCGAGCACCACCTCCGGCTCCGGCAGGTCGTCCGCGTCGGTGTGGCTCTCGTCCTTCAGCCACGCGACGTCGAGGTTGTCGTTGCGCTCCTTGATGGCCTCGCGCGTGAACTTCCGGAAGCGGCCTTCTTCACCCTGGTCCTTCCGCTTCGACTTTCCGTTCGCGTCTTCGCCGTACGCCTTCAGGAACTCCGCGAAGTGCTCCAACGTGAACGGCGTGCGCTTGCCGAACGCCGGCATGTTCGCGCGCATGTCGAAGAACCACGTCGCCTTCGTGTTGCCCTTGTCAGTCGTACCGCGCGTGAAGAACAGCACGTTCGTCTTCACGCCCTGCGCGTAGAAGATGCCCGTCGGCAGGCGCAGCACCGTGTGGAGGTCGCACTTGTCCATCAGGTCGGCGCGAATCTGCCGGCCGACTCCGTCTTCGAAGAGCACGTTGTCGGGCACCACCACCGCCGCGCGGCCGCCGGGCTTCAGCGCCCGGTACACGTGCTCGATGAACGCCAGCTGCTTGTTGCTGGTGGGGAAGGTGAAGTCTTCGCGCGACGGGCGCCCGCCGCCGGCCTTCGTGCCGAACGGCGGGTTGGTGAGAATGACGTCGGCCTTCGTCTTCGACAGCTCCGCGCCCTGCGGTGACAGCGTGTCGCCCGCGCGCAGGTCGCCTTCGATGTCGTGGAGCAGCAGGTTCATCAACGCCAGTCGCCGCGTCTCGTCGACCAGCTCCATGCCGTAGAACGCCTGCTTCTTCTGGAAGTCCTGCTTGCCCGCAGGGAGGTCGAAGAGGTTGTCGGTCTTCGACTTGATGTAGCGGTCGGCCTCGATGAGGAAGCCCGCGGTGCCGGCCGCCGGGTCCTGCACCAGCTCGCCGGGCTGCGGCTTCAAGCACTGCACCATCGCGGTCACCAAGGGGCGCGGCGTGAAGTACTGGCCGGCGCCGGACTTCACTTCGTTCGCGTTCTTCTGGAGCAGGCCTTCGTAGAGGTCGCCGAGGTTCTCGCGGTCGGCGCTGTACCACTCGAGTTCGTCGAAGTGCCGCACCAGCGCGCCGAGGGTCTTCGGGTGCTTCAACGTCGTCGACGCGTTCTCGTAGATGTCTTTGACGAGCTTGTTCTTCGACTTGCCGAGGTCGAGGAGCAGCTGGCGGTAGTGCTCGAGTTGTTCGACGCCTTCGCGTTTCGCAAGTGAGTCCCAGCGGGACTTCTCGGGGATCACGCCGTCTTCGCGCTTCTGCTCCTTCATCATCTTGAGGAAGAGCAGGTAGGTCAGCTCGGTCACGTACTGGTGGTAGGTACGCCGTCTTCACGAAGCAGGGTGCAGAGGTTCCAGAGTTTCTGAACGATGTCGGTTGTCGCGGTGGCCATCGGGCGGCGCACCATAGTCGCCGGGTCGATCGCCCATGGTACAAACGCGCGCCAACTTCATCGGTCGGGGGCTCAGATGCTGTTCATCGTTGGACTGCTGTGCGGTGCGGTTCTTGGTGGTGCGGCGTTCGTGTTGTGTTGGCGAAAAGTGCCGGCGACGCGCGACCAACTATCGCGGCTCCTCGGTCAGGCGAGTTCTCAGGCGCTGCGGGAAAAGGTCATCGAAGAGGTGGCCAAGGACGACAGCGAACTCGCTGCCGTTCTCGCCGCAAAGCCGGCGATTCCTCTTGAGAACGCACCGGCGGAAGTCACGGGCGAGATGCAGAAGGAGATCTCTGCCGCACCGTCCGCAGAGGCTGCCTTCGAGGTTGCGAAGAAGTTCATCCGCGATGAGGACGTCGCGAAGGTGATCGCGGAGTTGGAGCGATGGCGGACGCGGCGCACAAACTCGGAGGAGGCGTTCCAACGGAGCTTCAAGAATCACGCGACGAAGAACGGGTTCGCGGGCGGTCTCGAGGAGCGCAGGCGGATCCGCTGGGGCAAGGACGATACGCGCGTGGCTCTCCCAGACCTGATTCTCAACAAGCGCGTGCTTGTCGAGCTGAAAGCCCAGATGGACGGATCCGGTCAGGCTGATCGCGCGATGGGTCAAATGTTGAGGTACCTGTTCGCGTGGAAGAAGCAGGGTCCCGCGGTGCTCGCGGTGTGCGGCACGGTGTCTCCTGAGTTCCGCCTCGTCATCCGGATGTACGTGAAGACCTGGCGGGAGCAGCTTCACCTCCCGGTCACCGTGTTCTTCAAGCAGGGCGATACCGCAGCAGATCTGACCGAGGCGCTGGAGATGCCGGTCGAGCCTCACCAGTTTCCGGAAGCTTGACGCTCAGTCCGCGTCGTCGAGCACTTCGACGCCCGAATGCTCGCGGAGCTCCAGCGATCGTCCGGTCTTCACGAGCGTTCCGACGAGACGCACTTTCCGCCCGTAGGCGTGTGCCTCTGCGGCAGCCTTGTGCTGCGCGGAATCGACAGGGACTTGAACGCGGCTGTCACCGTGGCCTTCGACGAAGGAGGCGATGGTGAATCGACCGCGCTCTGCCGTCGGCGACTTCTTCTCGACGTGAATGACGTACCCGACGAGTTCCGTGTTGGAGATCGGCGACTGCTCGCGAAGGGCCTTCGCGACCTGCCGGTAGTTCCGGAACGATTCGTGGGTGAAGCGCAGCGGTCGGGTGAAGTCGGGGCCGGGCGCGCCGCGCAGCCAGTTGAAGCTGACCTCGATGGTGCCGCGAGGACCGGGCGGTTCGAGTTCTGCCAACGCTTCGAGGAAGTTCGAACTCACGCCTTCTTGCTGCGACTGCATGAGCGTTTCGGGCATCACGGCTGAGCGCGCCGCAACCGACAGCGCTGAGAACATGAGGCGTGTGGTCTTGCGGCCAAACTCTTCGTCGATGTCGAGCTGGCCGACCGGCGGCAGCACGGGCACGAACAGCGAGGCGACGTAGCTGCCGCGCTCGCTCTGCCGTTCGCGGCATTGTTCAAGCAAGGCGACGGCCTTCTGCTGGCTGAGGCGGGGAAAGTTGGAGGCCGGCGTGATGGCCGAGTGCGCGGCGGCGAGCAGCAGGTTCTTCAGGGCGTGCCGCAACTCGAGCGACTGGGTGATGCCCAGAGAGCCGGACTCCGTCTCTTCGCTGGCGATGCGGAAGCGCACGAGGTCTCCGGGCGGGGTCGCCAGATCGTTCACGACCTGAGCGACGGGCCGGTCTTCGAGCTTGCTGAGGAGGTCGGCGAGCTCTGCCATGCGAAGCGCGTAGTCGCCGAAGGTCTCGTCGAGAGGAACGCGCGTGGTCACGTCCCTGCCGTTCAGGCCGAAGCGCAGCACGGCCACGTCTGCGCGCGGAGAGGGAAGCGGAGCCCAACCGTGGGTGCGGAGGTAGTCGACGACGTTGAGTGGCCTCAGCGTCCCGAATTCTGATGGATCGACGATGTTCACAACGGCTCCCCGGCGCTCAGGTTCTTCATCATGTTCCTAAGAACCTCCGGCGTGAACGGCTGAGTGAACGGGACCTCGATGACTTTGCTATCTCCCTCGACCGTGGGGTCGATCGCTGAAGCGACGCAGAAGTAAGCGCACTTACGAAGCACGAGGTGTTCGTGCGGTACGACCTCCACCTCGTTCTCTGGCGGGAGCAGCATGGCGACGAGGATCTTCGGAACCATCGACCTTCGCGTAAGGCGCTCCATCTGGGCCTTCTTCAATTGCACCTTGACGCCAGTCTCGGTGAATCGCTCCGACGTCGCCTTCAGCTGAATGTCCAGCTTCGGGTCGGCGACGACTCCTCCAGCGATAGGGTCGGAGGCCGCGATGGTTGCGTCGATGCAGTCCTGGTCCTGTGACCAGTTGGCGAGCGCGTACCCACACGAGCCGGCGACGGCGGCGAGCCACGCGCGGCTGAGTTCTTCCTTCCGCTGATTCGGCGTCATGCGCGTGGTCCCCGTAGCACAGCGTTGCGGCCGGTCGCTTCGTCAGGCCGTTTTCCAGATCTCGTCCTGCAGCTCGCCGACGACGTCGGTGAGCTTGCCGTCGAACACCTTGTCGATGCGCTCGAAGCCGCCGCTGTTGCGGAAGGCGGCAGCCTCGTCGAGCAGAGGTCGGTCGACGAGCTCGTTCTCGATGACCGCCTTCGCGATGCGCTTGAGCCACTGCGCCTGTGGGTCGTTCCACTTGCGCGAGGCGAGCACGCGTTGCAGCGCTTCGTTCACGCGCTGCTCGTAGGGCTTGAGCGGTTCACCGAGGGCGCGTTGGCGGATGTGCCCGATGATCGACGCGGCGAAGTCGGCGTTGGTGGTCGCTTTGTTCGCCGCGCGCAGCTGCGTCTCTGAGAAGCCCGCTTGATCGAGTTCGAGCTTCAATTTCTTGAGCTCGGCGCGGGTGAGGTCTCGTGGCCGCTGCATGACGGCCTTGAGCGCGGTGACCTTGTTCTCGTTCTCTTTGAGGTAGCGCGAGAACGCCTCGAGGTAGTCCTCGGGCTTCTGCCGACCCGGGCCCAGCCCGACGGTCACCGAGACGAGCTGGTCGTCGTCATCCGCGACGATGGCGCCGAGCGACTTCTTCTTCGTGGTGTCGAGCAACCGCGTGACCTGCTGGTGCGCCGCGAGCCACTTCGCCAGCTCGACGGCAGACCCCGAGACCAGCGACCGCAACACCTCGTGAATCGACGCTCCGGCGGCGGCCTCGAAGCGCTCCGCGTTCGCACCTTCGGAGAACAGCGCCTTTCGTCGCTGCAGCTTCGCGAGGAACTCGTCACGCACGTGCTCCGCGGGGATGCCCTGCTGGTGCGCGAGATCTTCCGCGAGCTGCGCAAACGTGAATGACGGGTTGGCGACCACCGGCTTCATCGTCGTGAACTGCTCGAGCGCCGCGTACAGATCGACCGCGTCGAAGATGCGGAACGACTCCTTGCCCGGGTACAGGCGCGTCGCGCGGCCCAGCATCTGCTCGTACAGAATTCGGCTGCGCACCCGGCGCAGGAAGACGAGGTTGCTGATGGACGGCACGTCGACGCCGGTGGTGAGCAGATCGACCGTCACCACCACCGACGGCAGCTGCTCGTTCTTGTATCTGCGGAGCAGGCCACCGGGGTCGTCGCTCTTGCCGGTGATCTTCTTCACCGAGTTCGCGTCGACCACGCCGTAGCGCTTCTCGAACTCCTCCAGCATCAGCTTCACGACGAGGTCTGCGTGTTCGTCGGTCGCGCAGAAGATGAGCGTCTTTCCAGGGAGGCTCGGGTCGAGCTGGCGGGCGAGCTCTTCGCAGACGACGCGGTTGAAGTTCTCGGTGATGACCTGCCGATTGAACGACTCGACCTCGAAGTCGACTTCGTCCTCGAGGGTCACGAAGTCGGGCTCGGGGTTGAGCGTGGTGACGCGCTCGCCGGCCGCGAAGTGAATGCCTTCGGTCGCGAGCTTCGTGGTGATGGTGATGGGCGGTTCGTGGTCGACGAGGAAGCCTTCGACGACCGCCTGTCGGTAGCCGTACTCGAAGACGGGGCGACCGAAGATCTCCGTCGTGTGGAACGCCGGCGTCGCGGTGAGGCCGACCTTCACCGCGTCGAAAAAGTCGAGCACCCGCCGGTAGACCGACAGGTATTCGTTCTGGTCGCGGAAGGTGAGCTCGGCCTCGGAGAGGTCTTTGTCGAGCGTGTAACCGCGGTGGCACTCGTCGACGACGATGCAGTCGTAGTCGTCGACGTGAAGCACCGGCACGTCGCCTTCGCCGTCGAAGAGGCGGCGGGCCACGGCCTGAACCGTCGCGAAGTGGAGCCGCGTCTCTGGATCGGGCGTGACGTCCTTGAGCTCCTTGATGTTGAAGATGTCGCTGAACTTCCGCGTGCCGTCGACGAACTCGCTCTGGAATGCGCCGGCCGCCTGTTCGCCGAGCGCGTTGCGGTCGACGAGGAACAACACGCGGCGGAAGCGCCCGCTCTTCACCAACCGGTAGATGAGGCCGATGAAGGTGCGCGTCTTGCCGGTGCCCGTGGCCATCGAGACCAGCACGTGGCGCTTGCCCGCCGCGATGCTGTCTTCGACCGCGCGAATGGCGCCCACCTGGTACGGGCGCAGACCCGGCAGGTCGGCGGGTGACTCGTGCTTCAGGCGCGCAGTGGCAGCTTCGATGTCTTGCTTGAGCAACTCCCGGAGGCCGTCGGGCGTGTGCCAGGCCGACAAGGCGCGCGGGAGGTTCGTCGTCTTTCGTGCGTCGACGAACCAGATGCCCGACTTGGTCGTGAGCTGCTTGAACCACGGGCGTCCGTTCGTCGCGTAGAGGAAGGGCACTGCGAACTCGCCCCATGGTCCGCCTTCGGCGCGGTTCTCTTCGGGGAGTTCGAGGCCACGCGCGTAGCGCTGTGACTGATCGAGCGACGCGCTGACATCTCGCGCCTTGCGTTTGGCCTCGACGATGCCGACGGCCGTGAGCCCCGCGAAGAGCACGTAGTCGGCGGGTCCGTTCTTGGTCGGCCACTCCGCGATGGCGAGGTTGCGGCCGGCGACCGGGCGCGCGCCATTGCTGTAGCGCAGCGTCTGCGAGTCGGCTTCCCACAGCGCCTCGCGCAGCTGCTGATCGATGATGAGGCGTGTGTCGGCTTCATCGATGTGAATCGAGCCGCCCGCTTCGGCGAGCTGGGTGGTGAAGGCCTGCGTTTCCTGCGCGGGTCTCGCTTCCGCCGCTTGAGCGATCGACTTCAGCGTTGCGAGGCGCTGCGCGTCGGCTTCCGCGGCGAGTTGCTCCCAGAGCGCGGCGTCGGCGGCATCGCGCTTGGCCCGCTCTTCCGCGTCGAGGCGTCGTCGCGCCTCTTCGGCGGCCACGGCCTGCGCCGTCTCGACCGACAGCTTTGCTTCATCCAGGTGTTTGCGAAGGCGCTCGAGTTCTGCGTGCAGCTCCTTCGTGGCCGCATCGGGGTCGACGGGCGGAACGAATGGCCCGGGGCTGAACTTCGGCTGTCGCGCGAAGACCTTGTGGAACCAGATGGCGAGTTCGCGTGCCAGCTTGAGGCAAGTGAGCGCGTCGCGATGCGTTCCGCGGTTCTGGTGGGTCGCCTCGTTACCGGCGCGGCGAATGGCCGTGAACGCTTCGTTTGCGTCAGGCGTCAACGCGCGGGCGTCGAGCAGTCGGCGCACGAGGTCTTTCTGGGCCTCGAGTGCAATGACAGGGAGCCCGAGGTTCGCGGCCGTTCGTTGCGCGAGCAGCTCACCGAACTGACGGAGCTTGATGAGAGCAGTGACGGGATCGTTGGCGAAGTACCGCTCGGCGAGCGCGCCCAGAAGCACCAGCTGAGGATCGTGAGTCTTCAGGAAACCGAAATTCGCCGACGTGGGATCCCCGACCATTCCGCGCGCGAGTGTAACTGCACTCCGGCGACGGCACGAATGGTGTAACGGTCACTCCGCATGCCCGTCGCTTCCTGGCTCGAGCTCTCGTCGTCTGCCTACGCGCACAACGTCGCCACCTTCCGCAAAGTCGCGGGGAAAGCGCGCGTCGGTGTGGTGCTCAAAGGAAACGCGTACGGCCACGGGCTGCTCGAGACCTTGTCGATCGCCCACGGTCTGGTCGACGTCATCTACGTCATCACGCCCTTCGAAGCGGCAGCGATTCGAAAGTGGGAGCGCGAGAACGCTCGTGAACGTCGCGAAGTGCTCGTCATCGGAGCCGTGTCGGCCGACGACGTCGTCGAGCTCGCGCGGCTCGAGGTCAGCGTGGTCGCCGCAGATCGTGGCTTCGAAGCCGCGGTGAACGCGCTCAAGGCCGCCAACCTCGAGCTCGACATTCACGTGCACCTCGACACCGGCCTCGGCCGCGAGGGCTTCACGCGCGCAGGTCTCGAGAAGGGCGAAGCCGACTTCCTCAAGGGCGCTCGCGTGCGTGGGGTGATGAGCCACTTCGCCAACACCGAAGACGTCACCGAGCAGGACTACGCGAACACGCAGCTCGCGAACTTCGAGGCCGGTGAAGTGCTCCTTCATCAGCGGCTCGGCGTCGTCGGACTTCAACGTCACTTCGCTGCGTCTGCCGCAGCACTCGTGCTCCCTCCCGCGCGGCTCGACGTGGTGCGTGTCGGCATCGCGATGTACGGCCTGTGGCCGTCTGCAGAGACGCGGCTGTCTGCGCGCGTGGTGCTGGGCGAAGTGCCCACGCTCGAGCCCGTCGCTTCGTGGAAGGCGCCGAGTCAGGTCGTGAAGTGGCTGCCCGCCGGCAGCTACGTCGGCTACGGCTGCACGTACCGCTGTTCGGCCGACACGCGCGTCGCGGTGCTCCCCGTCGGCTACTGGGACGGCTACCCGCGGCTCGCGTCGGGCAAGGCGCACGTGCTGGTCAACGGCCAGCGCTGCCCCATCATCGGCCGCGTGATGATGAATCACCTCATCGTAGACGTGACGCACGCGGTGAAAGACGAGCGCCCACTCACCGCCACGCTGCTCGGCCGCGACGGTGACGAAGTCATCAGCGCCGAAACGTTGAGCGCCTGGGCGCAGACCATTCACTACGAGACGATGACGCGACTCGGGCCACACCTCCGCCGCGTGGTGGTACAAGCGACGCCCTGATGCTGCTCGCGCTCGTTCTCGCTGCGTTGCCCGATGCCCCGCGAACCATCGTTCTGACGCCCGAAGCCGGCGCCGTTCAGCTCGTCGCGGCTGCGCCTTCGGCCGCCGTGCCGTCGAGCCTCGCCGACGCCCGCAAGATGTCGGAGCAGCTCCGCTACGAAGAAGCCGTCGTCGAGTACCAGCGCTACCTCGCCACGCCCGATCGCCCGCTCAACGAGCGCGCGAATGCGTTGCTGGAGCTCGGCTTCATTCACCTCGTGCTCGGTGACACGGCCAACGCCGAAGGCCGCGCGCTCGATGCGCTCGAGCTCGATCCCCGGCTCACGGTTCCGTCGACGGCGCCACAGAAGCAGGTCGACTTCCTCAACAAGATGCGTCGCGTGTACCTCGCGCGCGCGCGCCTCGAACTTCAGCAGCGTGACGGAGCCGACGCGCCGTACGTGGTGAAGGTGAAGGTCATCGACCCGGAAGGGAAAGTCGCCCGCGTGTTGTTGCGCCACGCGCTCACCGCCACCGGTCCGTTCTATTCGACCGAAATGCAGTGCGAAGGCGAGCTGTGCACCGGCTCGATTCCGCCGCCCAGCGAAGTGTCGAACTTCACCGCCTGGTATTTCGTGGAAGCACTCGACGGCAATCAGGCCACCGCGGCCAAGGTCGCCAGCCCTGATTCACCGCTGCAGCTCTCGGTCGTCGATCAGAAGCCCTGGTACACGAGCCCCGTGGTGTGGGGCGCCGCCGGAGCCGTGCTCGTCGGCGTGGCGACCGTCGTGTACCTGTTGTCTCCGCCGCCGCCGCGCTGAGCGACGTTCGTTACGTCGCAGTGACTGGCGAAGCAGGGAAATGCGGTCACATGTCCCACACGTGGTGATGTTGACCCACCGATCGTCGGCCGGATCGTTCATGTGAACGCAACGGTCACGAATTTACGCCGATACTCCCGGGCCTTCGTTTCGACGTTCGCCGTCTCCTCTCTTCAGGAACCGCCATGACCGTTCGCAACTCCGACGCCGCCGCCGCAGCACTTGCCCGCCAGCAGGCCGAAGCCGCACGCCAGAAGGCGCTCGCCGCCGCCGCCGCCAAGAAGGCCGCCGCCGATGCCGCCAAGGCCAGGGCTGCCGCTGAAGCGAAGAAGAAGGCGCAGCTCACGCAGAAGGACGAGTTCAAGGCGAGCAAGACGCCCGCGAAACCTGCGACCACGCAGACCGCGGAGGTGAAGGCTGAGACGCCGCAGGCGCCGGTGAGCGACAAGCTCCCGAAGACGGAAGCCGAGCTGCCCAAGCTCTTCCCCGAGCTCAAGGGCGCCGACAAGGAGACCATCAAGAAGGCCTACGACTCGCTCAACAAGCTCGCGACCGGCAACGAGAGCGAGAAGTTGAAGGCCATGGCCAATCTCGCCAAGCAGTTCCCCGAAACGATGGGGAACGTCCTCGAGAAGATGGGCGTGAAGGACAACAAGCTCGTCAAGATCGCCACCAACAAGGACGCGCTCGGTGCGCTGTCGACGCTGGTCGACGAGAAGAAGGGTGTCGCTGACAAGGCGCAGGCTGCGTTGCAGTTGGCCAAGGCGGTCGGTGACTCCGTCGCGCCGAAGGCTCTCGAAGGGGTGCTCGGCACCACGCTCAAGGGTCTGCCTGCCGCCGAGAAGTTGATCGGCGCGGTGTCCACCTGGGCTGATCCCTCGAAGTCGGGCCTCGACAAGGCCAAGGCCACGCTGGAGCTCGCCAGCGCGCTCAAGGACTTCACCGGCGAAGCGTTCCCGAAGCTCGCCAACAACCTGCGCACGCTCGACGGCCCGCTGAAGGCCGCCGGCGCCGCGCTCACGCTGCTCGATCCCGAAGCGAGCATCGGCGACAAGACCGCCGCCGCCGCGCAGATCGCCGCCGAGATTCCCGACCTCAAGAAGGACCTCACCGCCTTCAAGGATCTGCTCAAGAGCGCGGGCGTGAAGAACCCCGAGAAGATCGCCGAAGACGCGGCGAAGCTGGCCGATACCGGCATCAAGGGCCTCGACCCGAAGCTCGCGAAAGAGCTGTCGGCCGCCGAGAAGGGCGCGCTCGGTGAGCTCGCTGCGAAGTACGGCGACAGCCTCGAACCGGTGCTCAAGGGCATCACCGACAAGGCCGGGCTCGACGCGCTCAAGAAGCAGCTGGGTGGTCTCGACGACGCAGCTGGCAAGCGGCTGCTCACCGCGCTCGGTGGCCTCGAACACGGCGTGCTCAACAAGGCGCTCAAGAACCCCGAGCTCGCTGGTTCGCTCGCCAAGCTCGCCACCAAGCTCGACGACGAAGGCGCCAAGACCGTCGGCAAGATGATCGGCAGCTTCGACGAAGCGGCGCTCAAGTCGCTCGTGAAGTTCACTGATCAGCTCGCGCCCGAAGCCCTCAAGGACGGCCTCAAGCTCCTCGGGCCCGCGCTCGAGAAGGGCGGCAGCAAGGTCGTCGGCCAGGGCCTCAAGGTGCTCGAGTCGGTGCTCGGCAAGATGGGCGTGAAGATCACCGGTGAGGTCGCCGCCAAGGCGCTCAAGAACCTGGTGAAGGTCATCCCCGTCGCCGGCGCGATTCCCAATGCCATCGACGCGGTGAAGTACGGCAAGGAAGCCGTCGAGCTTCGCGACAAGAACAAGGACCTCGGCTTCTTCGCGCTCGCCGCGGCTGGCGTGAACGTGGCCGACGGTGCGGTCGGCATCGCGCTCGATCTCACCGGCGTGGGCGTGGGCGTCGACATCGCCGTGAGCGTCGGCTTCTCGGCCGCCGAGCTCGCGATGGACATCGGCTTCGAGCAGGAGAAGGCGAAGATGCTCGCCGACCCTGAGAACTACCAGGCGCCGGGGTGGATGAAGGCCGTCAACCTCGCCTACGCCGCCGCGCAGGGGCCCGCGGGCGTCGCGCAGCTCGCCGGCTACTACGGTCCTGAAGGCGCCGCGCAGCTCGTGGAGTGGGGCGTCGAGAAGGGCGTGAAGGGCTCCGTCGAGCTCGCGAAGATGGTCGGCGTTTCGCAGGCTGAAGCCGCGGGCGACACGCTCAAGCTCGGCGGCGCGATGCTCAAGCAGCTCGCTGACGTCGTTCGCAACCCCGAGAAGTACGGCAAGGCCGTCGCTGACGCGGCCATCAACACGTACAACACCGTCATCGAGAAGGGCGGCGAGCTCGCGAAGCAGGCTAGGGAGCAGCTCACCCAGATCGTCGATGAAGCGAAGAAGCTCGGTCAGAAGGGCATCGACCAGCTCAAGTGGATCGCCAGCAACCCCGGCGAGGCCGCGAAGATCGCCGTCGATGGCATCAAGAGCGCCATCACGCAGGGCATCGACCTGACCACTGCCGCCGGCAAGGCGCTCTACAAGAAGGGCGTGGAGACGCTCGAGAGCCTCCAGAAGGGTTGGGAGAACCTCAAGGGCGCCGCGAAGGAGAAGGCGAAGGAGCTCATCACGGCCGCGAAGGACGGCCTCAAGTCGGCCGTGAACAAGGCCGTCGAGCTCGGCGAGAAGGGCATCGATCTCGTCACCTGGGCCGCCACGCACCCCGGCGAAGTCGGGAAGCTCGCGAAGGACGCGGTCGTCGACACGCTCAAGAAGGGCGGCGAGCTCGCGAAGAAGGCGTGGGACGAGATCCGCAACCTCAAGGACCAGGGCGTGGCGCTCGCGAAGGACGCCATCGGCGCGCTCAAGAACGCCGGCGAGAAGGCCGTCGACACGCTCAAGTACGTCATCGAGAACCCGGGCGCGGCCGCGCAGCAGGTGCGTGACTGGGCCGCTGACTCGCTCAAGTCGCTGGTGCTCGCCGGTGGTGAGGCGGCGAAGAAGGCTGCCGGTGCGGTGAAGGAGTTCATCGAGAACCGCGCCGAGTGGGCCAAGAAGCTCGGTCAGGATCTGCTCAAGCAGGGCAGCGAGGCGTTCCTCGAGGTCGCCAAGGCCTGGAAGGACAACCTCACTGCTGGCGGCAAGGAGTTCCTCGACGGCTTGAAGGACCTCGGCGCGGCCGGTGCGGAGCAGCTGCAGAAGCTGGCGAAGTTCGGTGGCCAGCTCGCCAGCGCGGCGGTCGATCGTCTCAAGTCGCTCGCGAACTCCGGCGTGGAAGCGGCGAAGAGCGCGCTCGGTGCGTTGGCTGACTTCGGCGGTGAAGTGGGCCGCCTCGCCTCCGACGGCTACAACGCGGTGAAGAGCGCCACCAACGGCGAGTTCAGCGTCGGTGGCTACAAGATCGACGTCAACCCGTTCTGGTGAGCGCGCGCATGGCCACTGCGAAGAAGCCCTCGAAGGTGACGCCGTTCGACTTCGTCGGTCGCTGGGAGCTCGTTCCCGGCGAGTCGAAGTACGACCTCCAACAGCCGCCGAAGTCCGCCTCGCTCGAGCTGAAGGAAGAGGCGGGCGGCATGTTCATTCGCCTCGAGTGGGTCGACCACGTCGGGGCGAAGGGCGAGATCGATCACAGCTTCCGCTTCAAGAAGCCGGTGATGGTCAACGGCGTCGACCACACGCTGACGCTCAACGACGACGGCGCGCTCGAGACGGTGTCCGAAAAAGACGGCGCCGAGGTGTCGCGCACCGTTCGTACGTTGTCGCCCGACGGCAAGCGCATGGAGCTCGTGCAGAGCGGCAAGGCCGGCGCGAAGACGTACAAGAACCTGTCGGTGTACCAGCGCGTCGCTCGCTGAATGACTGAGCAGCAGCGCAGCACCACGACGGTGTTTATCATTGCCGGCGCAGCGCTCGGTCTGTGCTGCGTCGGTTCCTTCGCTGGATTGATGTTGTTCGGCATCGGCTCACCGTTGGCGTTCGTTCGCGGTCAGACGCCCGTGTCCGTCGACAAGCTGGCCGCGCCTCCTGTGCTGCCTGAAGCGGCCCTCACCGGGGCGTGGTCGCGCGGCGCGCCCGGCATCACGGAGCTCAGCGACCGCAACGCCGCAGCCTGCTCATCGCTGCACAGCGAAGGCCGTCGCTTCGTGTTCCGCGCCAACCACTCGTGCGAGATGGAGGCGCTCACGCCTCTCGTTGGCACGGACTGCACCACCTGGCAGTTCGTCTCGCGCGGCAACTGCGAGTGGTCGAGCGCCGGTGAACAGCTGACCGTGAAATTCGGCCCGGGTACGCAGCTCTCGAAGGTCTGCGGCAAGGAGTTCGCCGAGAGCGCGCTCCCGGCGATGACCATCACCGCGGCCGTTGCCTTCGAGGACGGGCAGAAGCGTCTGCTGATGATCGTCGGCGACCAGACGCAGGCGTACGACCGCGAGCCTTGACCGCTGTTAACGCTGCTTCGCGTACCAGGCGGCGATCGCGGCGGCCTGTACCTGCTTCACCGGCACGTCGTGACGGGCGGCGAGGCCTCGGCAGTCGTCGAACTCGGGCGCGGCGTTGAGCACCGCTTCGCCACGCAGGCCCAGCTTCACGCGCACTTCACCCCACGGCGTCTGCACGGTGTCGTGACGGCGCTCCAGCGCGGTGCGGGTCACCGACGATTCACGAACCCCCAGCGTGGTGCTCTCGGTGAGCAGCGTGTTGGTGAGCACGTCGCGGTGCTGCGCATCGGTCAGCACGCCGAGCAGGTGACCCGGCCGGCCCTTCTTCATCGTCACCGGGGCGATCCACACGTCGAGCGCGCCGCGCGCGATGAGCGTATCGACGAGCGCTCCCAGCAACTGCGGCGAGCAGTCGTCGAGGTTGCACTCCAGCACCGTGAGGTCCGTCGACTTCGAGGCCAGCCGGCCCACCGACATGCGCAGCAGGTTCGCGCGGTCGGCAAAGTCCTTCGTGCCGGCGCCGTAGCCCACGCGCTCGATGATGCTCGGCGGCGGCGCTTCGATGGTGGCGAAGGCCTTCAACAGCGCCGCGCCCGTCGGCGTGACCAGCTCCCCGGCGCCTTCGAACTTCACCGGCAGGTCGCGCAACAACGCGAGCGTCGCCGGCACCGGAATGGGAACGACGCCGTGCGCGATCTTGATGGTGCCGCTGCCGAGCGGAGGCGGCGCCGCATAGACCCTGGGGTTCCCCAGCAGATCGAGCACCACGGCCGCGCCGCAGATGTCGACGATCGAGTCGACGGCGCCGACCTCGTGGAAGTGAATCTCGTCGAGCGTGGTGCCGTGAATCTGCGCTTCGACTTCGCCGATGAGCCGGAACACCTTGAGCGCGTTCGCCTTCGCCACGTCGCTCAACTTCGAGCGCGAGATGAGCGCGTCGATGTCCTTCCACGAGCGGTGAACGTGACCTTCGTCTTCCTTCACCACCACGTCGACGTGGGTGCCGAAGATGTGGTGCCGCTCGACCTTCGAGACCTTCAGGTCCCACCCGGGCACCTGCAGTGAGCGAAGCGGCTCCACGAGCGCGTCCACCGAAATGCCGAGGTCGAGGGCCGCCGCGAGGAACATGTCACCCGCGATGCCGCCGACCGGCTCCAACCAGAGAACGCGCTCGTTCATGTGAAGACCTCAGTACGCCTTCGCGAGCACGATGCGGCCCTTCGACTCCGCGCCGGTGAGGATGCACTTGCCCGGTTCCTGCTTGAGGTCGAACGGGCGGTTGCGCGTGGTCAGCCCGAAGTCGTCCTTGAACTTCTTCTCGGTCTCGGGCGTGCCGTCCCAGTGCGCGAGCAGGAAGCCGTCCTTGCTCTTGAGCTCCTCGACCGAGTTCACCTCGAAGGTGTTGTCGGTCATGCGCTGCCTGGCCGCGTCGTAGAGCGCCTTCTGCATCTCTTCGAGCAGCTGACCGGCGCGCGAGACCACAGCGTCGATGGAGATCGTCTCCTTCGCCTTGTTGTCGCGGCGCGCGAGCACGGCCTGGTTCTGCGCGAGGTCCTTCGGGCCGAGCTCGGCACGCAGGCAGACACCGCGCAGCTCGTACTCGGCGTACTTGAAGCCCGGGCCCTTGGTCTCGTCGTCGTCGACGATCACGCGAATGCCCTGCTTCTTTGCTTCAGCCGCCAGCGCGTGCGCCTTCTCACGCACCGGGCCGCGCTCCTCGGGCGTCTTGCCGATGATGATGATGACCAGCTGCGTGGGCGCGATCTTCGGCGGCACCACGAGGCCCGCGTCATCGGAGTGCGTCATGATCAACGCGCCGATGAGACGCGTCGAGACGCCCCACGACGTCTGCCACACGTACTCCTTCGTGCCTTCCTTCGACTGGAACATCGTGTCGAACATCTTCGCGAAGTTCTGACCCAGCATGTGCGACGTGCCGGCCTGCAGGGCCTTCTTGTCCTGCATCATCGCTTCGATGGAATACGTGTTCACCGCGCCGGGGAACTTTTCGCTCTCGGTCTTCTGACCCTTGATGACCGGCATCGCCATGTAGTCGACGGCGAAGCGCTCGTAGACGTCGAGCATGCGCAGCGTCTCTTCGGTCGCTTCTGCTTCCGTGGCGTGCGCGGTGTGGCCTTCCTGCCAGAGGAACTCGGTGGTGCGCAGGAACAGGCGCGGGCGCATCTCCCAACGCATCACGTTCGCCCACTGGTTGATGAGAATCGGCAGGTCCCGGTAGCTCTGCACCCAGTTGGTGAAGCTGCGGTTGATGATCGTCTCCGACGTGGGGCGAATCACGTAACGCTCGCCGGCCGGCAGGTCCTTGCCGCCGGCCTTCGTCACCACCGCCACCTGCGGCGCGAAGTCTTCGACGTGCTTGGCTTCCTTCGCCAGGTACGACTCGGGGATCAGCACGGGGAAGTACGCGTTCTGGTGGCCCGTGTCCTTGAACATGCCGTCGAGGACCCGCTGCATGTTTTCCCAGATGGCGTAGCCGTTGGGCCGAATCACCATCGAGCCGCGAACGTCGGAGTTGTCCGCCAGCTTCGCCCGCTTGACGAGCTGGATGTACCACTCGCTGAAATCGTCAGCGCGCGTGGGCAGCTTCAAGTTGTCGTTCTGCTTCTTCGGGGCGTTCGACTTCTGGGCGTCAGACATGCCGCGCACCTAGGGCAACGGCCCCTGAAACTCAATGAATCAGGGGCGCGTGACGCTGCCCACGCCCACGTACTGCACGCCGTCGCGGCCGACGCCATCGAGCTCGACCAGCAGCGTGTCGCCAGCGGCGAGCGGCGTCGTCACGGTGTACGGCGGCGTGAGCCCTTCGGGCGGCGCGTCGTTCCACTTCTCTTCTCCGAGGTCGTTGGTCGCGGTGATGCGGGCGGCCGCGCGCGGAGGTGTCCACGTGAGCACGTTGCCCGCCAGCGTCGCCGTCACGTCGAGGCGATCGACGCCGCGCTGCAATTTCACGGTCACCACCTCGGTGGGGCACTCGGTGAAGCGAAGACCGCCGGTACGCTGGGAATCGCCGGCCGCGGTGGTGAGGTCGGCGCGCGCGGCCACGAGCGCGGAATTGAGCAGGGGAACGTTGAGCGTGAAGGTTCCGTCCTCCTTCGACGGCGCCGCGAAGGCGCACCGGGTTCCCGAGTCGCCGCAGAACGCCGTCACGTTGTTGCCGAGCACGCTGTCGTCGATGGCGACGACCTCCGCGTTCGGCACGGCAGCGCCGAGCGTGTCGATGACGCGCCCGTTGAACCTGCAGAGCCTGGGCGTGCGCAACGAATCAGACTTGATGGTGACGCTGCCGATGTCGCGGCAGGTGCCTCCGCAGCTGCCCGCCTGCGTCGGCGAAGGCAGCGCGAGCACGGCGTACGGAACCCCGGCGTATTGCGTGCGCACCAGCTGCGCGTCACTTCCGAGCTCGGTGGGAATGCAGAAGCCTCCCGTCGCGTCGACGCCGGTGGGTTCGGAGACCGTCGACGCGAGCACGCCGCCCTGCGCTGGCTTGTCGTCGGCCAGCAGGACACCCGTGATGCACCCACGCGGTCGCGGCGCGCCTGTCACGGCGATGAAGCGGCCGTCGCTCACCGGCAAGCGCGCCACCGCGCCGCCCGCATGTTCTTGACGTTGCAGCGCAGACAAGGCGCTCTCGGGAAGTTCGACACCAGACTCGGTGTAGAGCAGCGCCGCAGGCCCGACCTGCCACTTCGCGCCGAGTGGATCGAACGTGGCCGTCGCAACCTCGATGGCCCCGGTGCCCGGCGCCGCGTCCACGATGCGCGACCACGCAGCCGCCGGAATTCGCATCGCGAGCGAGCCGGTGGTGCCGCCGCTCGGCTTCACGTAGGCGAGTGCGATCGGCGCGCCTTCGAAGTTCACCTGGAGCGGGTTCTCCAGCTCGAGCTCGAAGGTCGCGACCTCGGCCCCGGCGTTCATCGGCGGTTGCAGCCATTCGACATCGACGCGCGGCGCGGAGCACCTGGAGTCGATGCATTCCAGCGTCGACAGCGGTTGCAGCGTGAGCGACTGAGCCAGCTCGACGTAGGGCGCCGCCACGAGAGCCTTCACCGTCGGCGCGAAGCCCTGCTTGTCGACCGCCAGCACGACGCGCGAGTTGGTGGTCACCGTCGCAGCGAGCCGGTAGCCGCCAGCCGCAGAGCTCGTGCCCGAAGCGAGCGTCGCACCCGAATTCGCGTCACGCAGCGCCACCGTCGCGTCGGAGAGCGGCTGCGCGCGCTGCGAAAAGCCACCGGCGAACACGGTGCCGGTGACCACGAGCTGCGACGACTCGGGCCGGCGAATCGGAGGCACGCACGCCGTGATCATCGACATCAGGAGGAGGAGTCGCATTCGCGCGACTTCCTACTCGCTCGTCACTTCGGGCGCTTCATGCCCACCGCGAGTCGACCAGCGCGTCGAGCCGGTACACGAACGTTGCCGAGAAAATGGGCGGCAGCGGGAGTAGATCCCCGCGCCATGCACAAACTGCTCTTGGTGGCGTGTCTGGTGGCAGCTCCGGTGTTTGCGCAGGACGGTGGCGTCGCGCTGATCCCGCGGAACCTGCTGTTCGGAAACCCCGAGAAGACGAGGCCGACCGTCTCGCCCGACGGCAAGTCACTCGCGTGGCTCGCGCCCGACGAGAAGAACGTGCTTCAGGTGTGGGTGAACGACGCCATCGTCACCGCCGACAAGAAGCGCGGCATCCGCAACTTCTCGTGGAGCGAAGACTCGAAGTCGATCCTCTACGGGCAGGACGCGGACGGCGACGAGAACTTCCACGTCTTTCAGGTCGAGCTGGCGACGAAGAACGTACGTGACCTGACGCCGTGGCAGGGCGTGCGCGCGGGAATTCTGGCGACGTCGAACAAGCAGCCCAACGTGCTGCTCGTCACCGCCAACGTGCGCGACCGCAAGTTCCACGACGTGTACCGCGTGCACCTCGACACCGGCGCGGCCACGCTCGACACGCAGAACCCCGGTGACGTGAACGGCTGGGGCGTCGACGCGCAGTTCAACGTGCGCGCGGCCATCGCCACCACGAAGGAAGGCGGCACCGAAATCCGCGTTCGCGAAACAGTGAAGGCGCCGTGGAAGGCGCTGGTCACCGTCGGCCTCGAAGAGAACGTGGAGTTCATCGACTTCACCGAAGACGGCAAGAGCGTGGTGCTGAACACCAGCATCAACTCCGACACGCAGCGGTTGGTCGAGAAGAACCTCAAGTCGGGCGCGGAGCGACTGCTGGCTTCGAGCGACAAGAGCGACGTGAGCGACGTCATCGGCTACCCCTCGAAGCGGGGCGTGCGCGCCGCGTCCATCGACGTGAATGGGCGCAACGTGTGGGTCGCCACCGAGCCCTCGATGAAGAGCGAGCTCGAGGCCATCGACGCCGCCATCGCCGGTGACTTCTGGGTCGTCAGCATGGACGCTGCCGACACCCGATGGATCCTCGTCGAGTCGCGCGACAACGGCCCGCAGCGCTTCTGGAACTGGGACCGCAAGGCGAAGAAGGCCGAGGTGCTCTTCACCGCGCAGCCGAAGTTGGAGGGGCTGCCGCTCGCCGAGATGAAGCCGGTGAACATCACCGCCCGTGACGGGCTCGTGCTGCCGTCATACCTCACGCTGCCGGTCGGCAAGGCAGCGAAGAACCTGCCCATGGTGCTGCTCGTTCACGGTGGCCCGTGGGGCCGCGACATGTGGGGCTACCACCCGACGGTGCAGTGGCTGGCGAACCGCGGCTATGCCGTGCTGCAGGCGAACTTCCGCGCGTCGACGGGCTTCGGGAAGAAGTTCCTCAACGCCGGAAATCGGCAGTGGGGCCTGGCGATGCACGACGACCTCATCGACGCCGTGAACTGGGCCGTGAAGGAAGGCGTCGCCGACCCGAAGCAGGTGGCCATCATGGGCGGCAGCTACGGTGGTTACGCCACGCTCGCGGGCCTCGCGTTCACGCCAGAGCAGTTCAAGTGCGGCGTCGACATCGTCGGGCCGTCGAACCTGTTCACGTTGATGTCGACGATTCCGCCGTACTGGGCCGCGTTCAAGGCGCAGATGATCAAGCGCATGGGCGACCCCGACAACGCGGCCGACAAGGAGCTGCTCACCAGGGCCTCGCCGCTGTTCTCGGCTTCGAAGATCAAGGTGCCGTTGCTCATCGGCCAGGGCGCCAACGACCCGCGCGTGAAGGTCGCCGAGAGCGAGCAGATCGTCTCGGCCATGGAGAAGAACGGCCTGCCGGTGACCTACGTGGTGTACCCCGACGAGGGTCACGGCTTTGCGCGCCCCGAGAACCGCATCGACTTCTACGCGCGGTCTGAGGAGTTCCTCGCGAAGTGCCTCGGTGGCCGCGCGGAGCCGCTCACGAAGATCGAAGGCGCGACCGCTCAGGTGAAGGTGGTCGCGAAGAAGAAGTGAAGACGTTCGCGCTGCTGTGCGTGGTGTTCACCGCCGGCTGTGCGCACGTACCCGAGTGCACGGCGCACGGCGGGCCGGTGTGGAACGAGTTGAAGTCGGAGCACTTCGTGATGCGCTCCGACGCTGACGAGCACGTCGCGAAGAACACCGTGCTCGAGCTGGAGCGCATTCATTCAGCGCTCCAGTTGTTCTTCACCGCTTCGCCCACCGTGCCGCTCGACGTGTTGCTGTTCCGCAATGCCCGCGAGCTCGGGGCGCTGATGCCGTCGCTCGGTGAAGAAGTCGAAAGCGCCTACGCGTTCAGCGTTCGTGGTGAACGGTTGCTGCTTTCGGGCGAGGGCTTCCTCGCCGATGAACACGTGCAACATCGCGCCATGGTGCGCGAGCTCACGCATCGCTTCAGCGCCTGGTCGCATTGGCTGAACCCATGGTGGCTGGCGGAAGGTCTGGGGGCATACCTCGAAGGGGCGACCATCGACCCTGCGCTCGACACCGTGCTGTTCGGCGGCGCGTCGCGTGACTTCGTGCAGGCGCTGTCGATGTGGGGGCTGTTGCCGCTCGAAGAGCTGTGGGCGAACAAGCCGTCGATCGGTCCTCGGGCGACGTTGCACCGGTACGCGAGCGCGTGGCTCTGGGTGCACTTCTTCTTCAACGCCGAAGGCGCCGCGTTTCGGCGCTTTCTCGGCGAACTTCAGACCGGCGTTCCCGCTCGCGAGGCGTTCTCGCGGCAGTTCTCGCACCTGACCGTCGAGCAGCTCGAGGCCAAGGCGAGGGAATACGTGCGCGTTGGCGACTTCGAGACGGAGTTCCTGGTGACGCCACCTCCGTCGAAAGACGTGAAGACGGCCGTGCTTCCTCCCGCGTCGGTGCACGCGGTGCTCGCGTCCGTGGTTTCGCAGCGCGACGAGGTGTCGCGGCAGATCTCGCTCGGCCGTGAGGTCGATGCTTCGAACGCCGACCTTCTCGCGGAGCGCATCTGGGCGTCGAACCCCACGGCGACCGAGTTCCCTTCGCTCGTGGAGTTGATGACCTCGCAACACCCGGAAGACGCGCGCGGTTGGTACTTCGCTTCGTTCGTCGGCGAGGCAGACCCTGCGCTCGAACGTGCCCTGACGCTGGACCCCACCATGTGGCAGGCGTTGAGCTCGCGCGCCCTGCTGCGTGGAGACCTCGAGTTGGCGCAGCAGGCGGTACGAATCGCTCCGTGGAGTCAGCGCGCGGTGTGGGTGTTGTCGGCCGTGCTCGCGCGGCGCGGCGACTGTGTTCGCGCGGCGTTGCAGTACCGGGTGGCGAAGGCGATCCCCGATGCGCGTGAATTGCCTGCGGAAGAACCATGTACGCAGCGGTAATCTGACCGCCTCGTGCACGTCGCCGCGTTGTCCGAAAAGCATCTGGGCGAGCTTCACCTTGCGACCGAACGCGCGTTGCAGCAGTGGGCCAAAGACATCTTCGCGCCGACCGAGATTCTGGCCGCGATGGAGCGCGTGCTGCTGTTCCTCCGACAGAACGGAGGCGCGGCGAAGCAGGCGCGGCAGGTGGCCTCGCTGGCGTTCATCGTCGGTGAGCAGCTCGTGCAACTCGATGGATGGAAATGGATGAGCGTGAGTGAAGACGGTTCGTTGAACCCGGCGATCGTCTCAGCCGACGGGAAGCGCGCAGTGCTCATGGTCGACGCGATGACGGTGCTGGTGACCGGGAAGGGCTCCGTCGGTGCGTTGGTTCGCGCGTGCCGCGAGAATTCGTCACACGAACTGGTGGTGACGTTGTGAGCATCGAGAACGACGTGCTCGATCGCCTGCGCGGCATGGCGAAGACCGCGCGCATGTGGGGCAGCCCCGAAGAGCTCGAGTGCGCGGCGATGCACTTCACCCACGTGCTGTTCTCTTCGCGCGAAGCCGGTTGGAGGCTCGAGCAGACCTTCGAGAAGTGGAAGTCGCTCGGCGCTCCGTTCGCGGGTGATGCCGACGAGCACGCCGTGATGCGCTCGAAGATGTGGGGCGCAGACGAGGCGAAGGCCCGAGTGCAGGTGGTGCAGGGCTACGTGGTGGTGTGGGCCGGGCTCGCCCGCCGTGCGGATCGTGAAGCGGTGTTCACGCCGTGGATCGAAGCGTTGATCGACGGGCCGCAGTTCGCAGGCACGCCGGACCGTCTGAACATGACGCTGTTCGCGTTGATGGGCTTCGTGGCCGCGGATCCGCAGGCGTACGTGCACGCGCTCAACCTCGAGCGGCACCGCATCGGTGGTCACGAGTTACGCCCGCTTCCCGTCGTCGCACCGCCGGGCCCGACGGATGCTGGCGTCACGTACACGCGAAACTTCACGACGTGGCAGGCCGTCATCGACGGCATTTCGAAACTCATCGCCTCCCTGACCGCTTGATGCGTTGGCTGCTTGGTCTGGTCGTTGGGCTGACGTTCTTCGCATTTCCCGTCGCATCACCCGTCGACGGTCCGCTGCTCGGCTCGACCTTCTTCGCGATCTTCGGACTGATTCTCATCGGCACGACGAAGCGGCCGTTTCGTCATGCGTTGAGGCCGAATCGTTCGGTGAAGTGGAGCGGCGTGTGGCTCAGTGGACAATTCCCTGATCACGAGCCCACTGCGGATCTCCTGCCGTCCTTGAGCACCTACCGCGAGCTCGACGCTTCCACGCGGGGCCGCTTCGAAGAGAAGCGACGCGAACTCGAGACTACGGCGTCGATTCACTGCGGAACATTCCGGATTCGATTCGATCAGTTGCTTGAACTGCGACGACGTGAAGCTGGTCAGCTGCCGCGCAAGCACGCGAAGGCAGCGGTCGAGTTGATTCCCGCTGGTGGGGTGATGAGCGCGCTTTCGTTCGTCATCGCGCTCTTGACGTTGCGTGAGGCTGGCGCCGAGTACGTGTTCTTCGTCACGAAGTTGATTGCCGGTTTCGGTATTGGGCTCGCGATGCCGTCGCCGCGAGACCTCTCCGTCTCGTTGCCGTCATGGCGACAGCTTTGGCTTCAAGTCGTTCTCGAAGAGCGGTTGGTCTTCGCCGCGTTCGCCGGCGTGCCCGACACAGTTCTTGAAGTTCTGAGAGGGCACCGGCCAACGAGCGTGGGCTTCATTGAGTTGGTCGAGCGCGATCAACACAGTCACGTACGGTTAACGCGTGAATTCCACCACTGTGCGGTCGACTCACTCTCTCGGAACCGTCGCCGATGACGCTCAAGACAGCGAATTGGTACTACCGATGATTTGCACGCATTGCCAAGGTCGTCGGCGCCCGATTTCCGAATATTCTGCATTGGTTCCTTGGGGAGAGACTATCCAGACAAGTATTCGAAGACTGCCTCCTGTGCGGCGTTCATTATTCGGCGCGCCCGCACTGCGCCAACTTGCGGGATTTCTTTGAATCGTTCCTCGTCACAGTTGAGCACATCGCCGATTGTCTTAAGACCAATGTTCTTGAGGCCGGATAGTTGCCACGCGGGCAAATCTAGAACATCCAGCGACTTCTTCATCTGATCCGCAAGAAGAAGCTGCGAGTCTGCTGCATTGAGAAGACTCTTCGCGGACGCTATTTCAGAGAAGGCGTTGTGGTTTTGCCCGAATTCGGTC
>QFQP01000090.1 GCA_003243425.1 Archangium gephyra
CGTAACTTCCGTGAGTGCGACGGCGTTGAGCCGGATCTGCTGCGTGATCTCGTCCGCCGTGGACGCAACGAAATCTTGAGTAAGCCCTACCCCTGCGCAGTTGATCAGGATGTCGACCCGAACGCCGAGTTGATTGAGGCGCGCGTTGAGTTCGTGCGCCGCACCCTCTCCTGCGAGATCAAGCGGCATCGTAATCGATCGGCGGCCCGTGTCGGCGGCGATCTTCGCAGCCAGCGATTCGAGCGCGTCCTGCCGCCTTCCGACGAGCACGACATCGGCACCCATCGCTGCCACTCTGGCTGCGAACTCAGCACCTATCCCGGAGCTCGCGCCGGTCACCAACGCCGTCTGTCCTACGTACCGCATGCGCAACTCGTCTCTCATTCGGTCCGATGTTACGGACTCTCACATCGAGACTATTTGAGCAATGTGAGAGTATGCAACATCGGAGCATCCATGAGTAACCAGCGCGCGTATCACCACGGCGATCTTCGAAACGCGCTGCTCCGAGCGACCATCGATTTGGTGCGAGAACACGGGGCGCGAGGGTTCAGCGTGGCCGAAGCGGCTCGGCGTGCAGGCGTTTCATCCGCCGCTCCGTACCGTCACTTCGCCGATCGGGACGCAATGCTCGCGGCCGCCGCATTGCAGGCGTTCCTCGAACTCGACGAGGAGTTCGACCGGCTAGAGCTGGGGCCCGATCTCGCGACAAGCGCGGCCCAGATTGCGACCTCGTACCTCACGTTTGCCCAAGCCGATCCCGCCCGTTTCGAGATCCTCTTCTCGGCCGGCCTCGACAAAGCCGCTCACCCAGAACTGCTCGAGCAGGCTGCGAGCATTCAGCGGCGACTCGAGCGCGCCATTGCGCCCTTCGTCCCCGCTTCGGATCTAGTCGGTCGTGGAGCGGAGCTCTGGTCGCTGGCGCACGGAATTGCGACCCTCAATGCGGGCGGCAATCTGCAGCATGTGATCGCGCCGGATCGGATCATGGCGATGACCGAATCGGCCGCTGGCGCATGGGCGGCCGGGGTCACGGCCTGATCACCGCAGGTCGTACAACGAGCAAGCCCGGTCAAAGTGGTCGGGCTTGCTCGTTGTGTCACTAGCCGCGTTTCTCGCTCGGCGGACTGCCAGCTGTGTTCAGCCCAGGACCGTCAGCGCCGTGCGTCAGCGTGTCACCGACTGCGGACGGAATGTTGACCGCATCAGGGTTTGCCCAGCTCGGCTCGTTGCTACTCGGTTCGTTGCCCACTACTACCTCCCTTCAGTCTGTCGCGAGGGTGATGGCAGCGACGATCCACGCGAGGACCGAAAACCCAATTCCTGCGGCCACTGCCCTGTTCTTGAGATCCAAGTCCCTGCGCGCGCGATCCAGTTCCTTCAGCTTGTCCAGAATGATTCGCTCGGAGAGGACGGCTGGCTTCTGAACGATCCAGTCACCGACTCGGTCCCCATTAAGGATCACCGCCTTCGAGTTCCAGAGGAACATCGCGACGAGACACGCGACAGTCGCGGCTCCTGCGAGCACCGCAGCAGCGAGGGCTCCGCTCCCACTCGCGATTGCCGAGGTCGCCCCGGCCGCGGCGAGAATGATCGACGCTCGAGTGAGCGCATTCGACTGCCGTTGGGCGTTGTCTGCCAACTCGCGATCAAGCTCGCCGCTAATCAGCGCGAGTGTTGCCTGGTCTCGTTTCATGCATACCTCACTGCGCGATCGATCGTCAGACGACGGCCTGGTTGTCGACCAGAGGGATCGAGTCGTAGGGCCTCACCAGGATGACTTTGTGCCGAGCCCGGGTGATGGCAACCCGAAGCAGTCGTCGACCTTGGAGATACGGTGCGGCCTCATCGCGGTCTTCGTAAAACTTGCCACGGAACCGTCCGTCGACCACGACCACCGCGTCGAACTCCTTGCCCTTGGCCTTGTGGGCGGTCATGAGCATGCACCCGACTGGTTCCCGATGCTCCGTGCCCAGGATGTTTGCCTCAATCGCACGCCTGATGATGTCGGGAGCGTTGGAGTACGTGCCGGTCTCGCGCCAGCGCGCCATCAGTCGGCTTCCGATCTCGTCGGTCGCACGGAAGAAGCGCACGAATCGGACGTTCGTGAAGAGTTCGCTAAGACCGCTCGTCGCCCCAAGGACGTCGCGCGCGCCAACCCAATCGACCATCGGATCGCCACGCAGCGTGAGCCCGGTGTCATAGGCGCCCGCGATCCCTGACACCGCCGCCTGTTGACGCGGTACTTGGCCGGCCCGAATCTTCACGGCGGCTGTGCGGAAGCGGGCCATATTCGTAACCGCGGTCGTGCTGGCTTTGATCGAGTTTTTCACCTCGTAGTAGTCGCCGAGGACGTCGTAGGTCCGGCTAAGTTCCGCGACTCGATCCACGCCCTCCCACTCGAGCATCGAACCGATGACGAGGGCTGCTGCGGTTGTGAGGTCTGCGTCCCAGACGACCTCGTGCTCAACTGGCGACAGTGTCTGGTTGTTGAAGGTGTGAGGTTCGCTGAGCAAGCGAGAGATGTCGACGACGACCGAGTTGGCCCGCGCCAGGACTGCCACCGATGGATGGGCGATGCCTTGCTGCCGCATCTGGGAGAACGACCAGATGACCGCGGCGTGGACGGTGGCTTCAAAGGCGCGAGGGTACGGCCGCAGTTCCTTGACGTCGCCTGTCTCGGGCAGCGGCTGGTTGCGCATCACGGCATTCGCATACTGCAGAATGCCGGCGTCGGGGCTGCGGTGATTGTCACCGCCGAGATCAAATGGCACCGGATCGAGCAACTCGCGAAGTTGGTCGAGGCGCAGAGGATCGACTGTGTCGTCGTACTCGAAGATCCGTTGATCGGGATCAGCGAGGAAGACGACATGACTTCTTGCGGCCAGCAGCTGCACGAACTCCCACTGAGCGTCGTTCGTGTCCTGAAACTCATCGACGATGATCACCGGGTACCGCTGGGCAATCAGCCGCGCTACTGACTCGACTTCACGCAGCACCCGAGCGGCGCCGCCTGCGAACAGGTCGAAGGCGAAGACGCCCTGCTCATCGGCCATGCGCTGGCGCTCGACTAGCCAGTCCCCGTCAAACGCTGCCTTGGCAACCTTCTCGGGGCCGGGGAAGAGCGGCGTC
>QFQP01000055.1 GCA_003243425.1 Archangium gephyra
CGTCCTCATCTGTCGATCCCCCCGCTGAAAGCGATCGAACTTCAGGTGGTTACGCCGCCAATTCCGAGATCGCCTCTCGTCACGCCGTTATTCAAGTACCAGAACTGCTCGGGCCTCTCAGACAATGTCTTCGTTATATTTTCGTTAATATCCGAATCTGGAAGTATCTTCCGGATATTCTGATGAAACAATCGATCTCTTGAGTGCTCCGTCAGCCAATTAGCTACATCGGATGCCAATACTCTTCCGTACAGCGCATCGTATGGAGCAGTGACTTTGCCCCAGTCGTTCAGAAGAATTTCGAGGTCCACCGGCTTCCCTTGGGCTCCGGCAGTGATGAACTCGTGAAGTTCCTTCTGATCGAGAACTCTAACCGTAAGCAGTTCGGAGACGTCGTTGACTTCTTTTCGATACGACGCGAGTGCCGACTGAACGTCAACACTCAACGGTTGGGTTCCAGTGTGCACGAGACACAGCACAACCTTTGCACTTGTGCTGCCATGAAACTTCTCCCCAGCGACATCCCAAACACTCTTAAGCTTGGCGCCAAAGGCATCACTATCTGACTCGAAGAGCTTTCGAATCCCCTCGATCACCTTTAGCGTATCTCCTTGAGATATAGTGCCTTTACCTTCGTTGTGCCATTTGGCTTGCACCACAAAAAGACACTGCTCGTCTTCGTCGAAGTACAGCGCATCGATCGCGTGATCTTGGCCACCGTCGGTTATCCTCTGTGCGGAGACAATTGGCTCGCAATCAGCGATAATCGTCAGCGCAAAGGCAGCAAGCGCACGTGACGCTCTGTGTTTTTCTAGCTCCGCGCCCGTCGACTTCACGTCGCTCATGTCAACATGCGGCTCGAAATTCTTCTTCAAGTAGTTCTGAATTTGTCTAACGTGAATCTGACTCACGATCGCCCCCTGTTGTATTTTCACGATGAATGCTGCCGCGCAATCAAAGATCTCTCAACAAAACCAGGTCAAGTACTTATTCATTCAACGCAGTTCGCCACGTCCTGCCGACGTCGATAGCTCGCGACGCCAACGGAAGGTGGTCATCGTGTGCTCTGCTGGTTGGACCGTGAGGGTCACGCCGCCACCAGCGAGCGCCACTGGAACGATAAGATGATGAGCGAAGTGCGGCGCCGTGGGCGCATGGGTCCTCAGTGAACGTCGCACACTCACTTCGCGACTTTCTTTGCCGGCACGCCACGCACCGAGACAGATGAACACGTCAGTCGCATTTTCGTACTCGAGTCGGCGTGGACCACGGCAGGTGCGAACGACGAAGTCAGCGAATGGGTCGGGGAGCTCGATTCATTCGATCGCGTTCAGCTGGCCGAGGTCGTTCGCGTGTGTTCGACCGCGCGGTCACTCTCGGAAGCGGGCAGCTCGTTGTTCGCGGTGTCGCGGCTGCAGAAGAAGTCGAGCAACGACGCGGACCGGTTGACGAAGTACCTCGCGCGCTTCGACCTCACGTTCGAAGACGTGGCTGGCGCACGCTGGAAGTGGGCGTGGCGGGCGTCCCGCTTTCACGCTGGGGTGCTGCCTTCGAGAAGCCCAGCGTCTCCAGTTGGCGAATGAAGTCGGCGCGCTCGCCCGCTGTCTTCGCCAACTTCGACGCGCGCCGGAGGAAGAGGGCCGCCTTCCGATGGCTGCCCACGCCGATCAACGCGCGCGCGGCCCGGGCAAGGGACTCGGCGGACGTCTCGTCGAGCGACTTCATGATGCGGGTGAGCTCCGTCTGACGCCTGGCGTATTCCCGTCGGGAGCGCCGGCAGCGCGCGCAACGGACTGCCTTCGACTGCACCAGGAACTTGAAGCGCTCGTACCAGGTGCGCTGTTCGCTGACGGTGAACACGAACGTCTCGTGGCAGCCGCGGCAACTGATGCGCTCGTCGAAGTACGCGAGGTGCGGAGCGTGATCACAGAACGCCTGCTGCGCCGGGTTCGCGAGCACTGCGCGACGTGACGACAGACACTCGCGACACGCCCACTTCAGCAGCCCGCGCTTCGCTGACTCCACCGTCCACCCCGGCTCGGCCCACCACGGGCTGGAGGACAACGACTTCTCGAGCGCGAGCAGCTCCGCTTCGTTTCGCTGCTTGCCGCAGCACGGACACGTCAGCTTCACAGCGCGGCAGTCACCTGCTCGCGGAAATAGCGCGAGGCGAGCCCGACCGTGCGCTCGAACGAATCAGGCAGCGGCGTGAGCGCGGGCGCGACCTCCATGATGTCGCCGCCGAGCAGACCGACTTCACGACCGAGCCGGCGAATGACTTCGACCAGCCAGTCGGGCTCGAGGCCGTTCGGTTCCGGCGTGCCCGTGGCGTCGGCCCAACGTGAGTCGGTGCCGTCGATGTCGTTGCTGAAATACACGCCCTTCACGCCGGTCGACTTCACGTGCGCGATGACCGCTTCGAGTTGCTCGGCAGGGTTGGCCAGCACGTCCTTCGCCCAGAACTGCTTCACGTCGAGCGTCGATTCCCAGTGCTGTTTGTCGCGGCCCGACGCGCGAATGCCGAGCTGTGTCAGGCGCTGTTTGCGGCCGAGGAGCTCGTTGGCGTGCCAGCTCCAGGTGGCGAAGCAGTGTTTGATGCCGAGCCGCGTTTCCAGAAGGTCGGTGTGCGCGTCGGGCTGCACGATGCCCCACGGCTGCGGCGCCACCTTCGCGAGCGCCTGCACGACCGGGAGCGCGGTCGAATGATCTCCGCCGAGCGCGAACGGCTTCACCTTCGGGTTGAGCTGGAAGACGAGCTCGAACGCGCGACGCTCGATGGAGAGCGGAGACACCGGAAGTCGCGCGCGGATCTCTGGCGCAACGTCCGGATAGACCGCGTTGCGGCTCGCGGTGAGCTGTTCCGCCGACAACATGTCGTCGCTCAGCAGCTGGGGCACGCAGAACACGTCGCCGAGGTCGACGACGCCTTTGCTCGCGAGATCGAACTTGTCGTCGAGGAGCTGCAGGCGAATGGCTTGCGGGCCGAGGTTCGCGCAACGACGGAAGCCCGCGCCGATGTCGGACGGCACGCCGATGAGCACGCCCTTCGCGGTGGGGATCTTCTCGAGCGCGTCGCGGAACTTCTGCTTCACCTGCTCAGGAGAAGTCGCTCCGTAGAGTTGTTGTTGGAGACGTTCCTGCTCGGCCTTGCCGGTGCTCACGAGGAAGAGGCCAGCGCCTGCAGGGCGGAGCAGCGTCGCCAGTTCGTCGAGGGGACTCATGAACACGGGTTTAACCACGCGAACGGTGCCGGCGTGACAACCAGCCGACTGCTTTGCCAGCCTGTGTCCGAATGCGAACGATGGTGATGCTCATCGTGGTGTCGGCGTGTGCGGCGCCGAGCGTCAAAACCGTCACGGTCGAGCGACTTCAGCGTTCACTTCGACGAGCAGGTTCAATTGGCGAGGATGAGTCTGTTGGAGACGGGACATTCCCGGAGACCAGATGATCAACGCGGTTGAAGCGGTCACCAGGCCGTTCGCATCCACACCGCGCGCAACAACGGCAGGTTCTTTTCGCCGAGCGTCTGACGGCCTGAAACGAGCGCCACCGCCTCGATGCGCGTGCCCGCCGGGAACTGCCCACCCCACGCCTTCTTCGGCGGAATGAAGAGGAACAGCTCGCGCTCGCCGACCTGAATCACGCCGATGTTCTCGGTCAGGCCTTCACCCACGATGCCCTGCACCAGCACCGCACGACCTTCGTGCGCCTCGGGCGTATCGAGCACGCCGAGGTCCTTCGAGCCGACCGCCAGCTTCACCGTCGGCGCGTATGCAGACACCGCTTCTTCGAAGCTCGACACGTTGGTACCCGGAGCCCACGCCGCAGGACTGCCACTGACCCGACGTCGCGACAGCTCGTCATCGGTCGCCTTCACCTCGGCGGCGATGGAATCACCACGAATGCGGCGGCACTCACGCAGCCGCTCCGCGCGCGAGAGCAAGCCACTCTCACTCAACGCATCGAGCGACTTCGCTGACTCGAGCTTGAGCGCCACGCAGGCCGCCCACGACGCGAACACCGCCTGGCCGTCTTCCGTGAGTTCGACGTCACGCTCGGCGAAGTGCATCGACTCGGGCACCACCGGCATCTTGTCACCGTCAATATCGAGCGCGCCGTCCACCACCTCCAACGGAACGTGGCCGCCCTGCGCCGACTTGAGCGCGAAGGGCCCGTTCTCAGGGCGCTCGTTGCAGCGTGCGTCCTTCTGGCTGACGATCTGCTCGGCGCGGCGCGTCTCGACCTCGTCGCCGGAACGCAGCTTCGCCACCAGCCCCACGATGACGGCCGGAACTCCGACGCCCAGCGTGATGGCGCTCGCGCCCCGCAGGTATTGCTGGGTCGAGGGGCCGTAGCGCCCGCCGGCGTCGATGATCTGCTGATCAGGCGCGCTGCTCACCGCGAAGCTCACGCCGAACAACACCGCGCTCGCCAACACGCCCACGATGCCGGTCGACAACGAGGGGCCCGCGGCGTTCGAGGTGCGCTCGGTGACGACGTCTTCGGCGTACTCGTCGACCTGCTGGGCGCGGCACACGTCGTACCCGACGACGGTCAGTTTCAGCAGCGGCCAGTCGGCGCGAACGTCGGCCGTGATTCCACCCGGCATCAGCACCGGCCGCTCGAAGCTGCGCAGCAACGGGCCGCGTTCGGTCCGCGTGTTGGTGTCGATGGTCGTGCAGCCACTGACGAACACGAACAACATGAACAGCGCGCGCGTCTTCACTTCTTCTTCTCCGCGGCTTTGCCCTTCGCGAGCGCCTTGTTCACCGAGTCCTTCACGGCCTTGAGCAGGCTCCCCTGCACCAGGAACGGAGGCACCGCGCCCGAGGGGTCGGAGAACATGGTGTAGGTCAGCTTCGTCTTGCCGCCGTCGGTGGGCTCGAACAGCCACTCGCCCCACAGCTTGTCCATGCGCACGTAGCCTTCGGGCAGTTTCGGCGCGGCGTCGTTGGTCGCACGAAAACGAATGCGGCACTTCCCGCCTTCGAGGTTCGGCCAGCGCGCCACGGTCATCGCGTAGTCGCGGTTGCTCACCACGGGGATCGCGAGCTGCTCGTAGACCACCCGAACGTCACCTTCGTCTTTGAGCGTCTTGTGCAGCGCGAGGCCGTCGGTCTCACCCGACGTGCCCATGTCGTAGACCGCCTGGCAGAGCGCTGACACCGACGTCTCGGTCACGACCTCCACGCGGTGCTCCGGGTACGGGCTGCCCTTCACTTCACGTTTGAAGAGCGTTCCGTAATTGCCCTTGTCGACCTCCTTGAAGGCGGCAGAGTTCTCGAACACGTCCATCGGAAACTGCGAGAGCACCACCGGCACCAGTGCGTTCATCGCGCACCTCCGAGGAAGGTCACGAGGTCGGGGCAGTTGCGCAGCGTCTCGTCGACGTAGTCACAGCGCGGAGGCGCCGAGCGATTGGCGCTGTCACGCACCAGCGGCAGGCGGCAGTCGAGCACGCGAGCGCGGTCGGGCGTCGAGAACGTGAAGTCTTCCGTGTCGCAGCCGGTTCGCGCGCGGAGCTCTGCCTCGCAGTTCTCGTCGGGCAGGTTGAGCCGGCTCTGCGCGCCCGCGCAGTACGGCTGCAGACATAGACGACCGATGACGTCCCGGCACAACTCCACGTCGGGCGCTTCAGGCCCCACGCACGCCGACACGGCCACCGCACTCACCAGGATGAAGGCACGCACGCTCAAGGCCGTGGAGCATAACCGCGAGCTGCTGCTACAGGGCGTCCGCATGGCCTGGTACTCCCTGACCGTCGACATTCCGGAACTCGAGAGCGAGATCGCGCAGGCCGTGCTGTACGAGCACGGCGCGTCGGGGCTCGAGGTTCGTGACTCGCTCAACCTCACCATGAAGGGCGTGCGGCCGCCGGCGAAGGGCGAGGCGATTCTCGTCGCGTATTTCGAGAACACCGACGACGCGAAGAGCGCGCAGGAACAGCTCACCGAAGAGATTCCGGCGGCGAAGTTCGCGCTCGAAGAAGTGGTGGAGCGCGACTGGAGCACTGAGTGGCGCAGCCAGATTCGCAGCGTGCAGGTCGGCCGCCTGTGGGTCGGCCCGCCGTGGGAGAAGGACAAGGCGCCCGCCGACAAGGTGTGTCTGTTCATCGAGCCCAAGATGGCCTTCGGCACAGGCGATCACCCGACGACCTCGCTGTGTCTCGAAGCGGTCGACGACTTCATGTCGGCCAACCCGGGCGTCGACGTGCTCGACGTGGGCACCGGCACCGGCGTGCTCGCGTTCGCGGCGAAGAAGCTGGGGGCCGGGCGCTGCGTCGGCGTCGACAACGACGAGATGTCGGTCGTGCTCGCGAAGGAATGCGCCGAAGAGAACGGCATCTCAGGGGTCGAGCTGTCGACGAAGACGCTCGACGAAATCGAAGGGCAGTTCGACCTCGTGCTCGCCAACATCCTGGCCAACACGCTCACCGAGCTCGCGCCGCTCATCGCGCCGAAGGTCAAGCGCCGCCTGGTGCTCGCGGGCGTGCTGGTGCCGCAGGCACAAGACGTGACCGCGGCGTTCGTCGCGCAGGGCCTGAAGCCCGCCGGCGAGAAGTCCATCGGTGAGTGGATCCGCATCGAACTCGAACGATGATCCGCGTTCTGCTTCCCGACGCTGCGAGCGGTGCGGTGCGCGTAGAAGGTGCGCGCCTCCACTATCTGGCGCGGGTGTTGCGGCTCGAGACCGGCGACAGCCTCGAGGTGTTCGACGGCCAGGGCCGCGCGTTCGACGCGAAGGTGTCGTCGATGGCCGACGAGGTCGCGGTGTTGACGCTGGGTGCGCCGCGAGAAGCGCCGGCGCCGCGTCGCATCACGCTCGTTCAGGGCCTGCCCAAGGGCGACAAGCTGGAGCTCGTGCTGCAGAAGGGCACCGAGCTCGGCGCCAGTGGCTTCGTGCCTGCGGCCTGTGAGCGCAGCGTGGTGAAGCTCGACGGCAAAGAAGAGAAGAAGCGGGAGCGCTGGCAGCGCATCGTCGAAGAGGCCGCGCGCCAGTGTGGCCGGGCCGACGTGCCGCAGGTCGCGATGCCGGGGAAGTTGCTCGACTCGGTGAAGGCGCTGGGCCCCGACGTCGCCGTGCTCGTGCTCGACGAAGAAGAGCGCGCAGTGCCGTTGTCGGCGGCGGTGGCGTCGATGGGAGACAAGCCGCTCGCGCTGGTGATTGGGCCGGAAGGTGGCCTGTCACGAAACGAAGTGAGCGCGCTGCACGCGCTCGGTGCCACGCCGGTGACGCTGGGCCGCTTGATTCTGCGCACCGAGACCGCCGGGCTCGCGGCGCTCGCGGTGCTGCGCCACCTCGATGGGCTGCTCGGGTAACCCTGCCGGGTAGGCAGAGGTAGGTTTCTTGATCGACCGGCACTCTCGGCGTCTCATCGGCTCCGTGAGCAGCAACGACCCCAAGAAGCCTTTCGATTCCGCACCTTCCGAAACGCCCGACCTCCTCCAGCAGGACCTCTCGCTCGATCGTCGCCGCCGCGTGCCCACGTTCCAGGAGTTGCAGACGGTGAGCGCGCCGCCGCCGCAGCCGCAGCCGGTGCCGACCCAGAAGGTCCCGCCCAATCTCGTTCCGCGGCAGGCCGCGCAGACAGCACCGCCGCCGCCGCGCACCGCGCCGCCCACGCAGGCCGAGCGCTGGGTCGCGCAGCAGCGGCCGCAGCTGGCGACGCCCACGCAGCCGGTCAACCCCGTCGCGGCGGCTCCACAACAGCCGCGCGTCGCCCCGCCATCGCCGACGGCCTTCGCGCAGCAACAACCGCCGCGGCCCGCGCAACCGCTGCCTCAGGTCAGGCCCATCGCGCTCTCACAGAGCGCCGTGGTGCCCGACGGTCAGCGCGCGCCCGCGCGGCCGCAGCCGGTGCACCAGTCTGCGCCTCCGCAGCAGCAGCGCGCGACCGCGCCGGTTCGCCCCGCAGTCACCGTCGCGCAGCGGCCCCACACGCCGCCGCCTTCGCCGGAAGAAGCGCTCGCGGCGCAGCGTCAGGAAGTCTTCTCGGCGCAGGCCACCAGCGACGTGCTCGAGCGGCCGACGATGCAGCAGGGCGCGCCGCAGCGACCCGCGGTGTTGCCGCCTGAGCTCATGGTGACGCAGCCCGGTACGCCGGGCCCCTTCGCGCAGAAGACCGCGCGGCCCGCGCCTGCGCCGAAGCCCGTCGAGAACGCCGAGCGCGTCGTCACCGACGACGTGATTCGCGCCGAACCCGCCGCCCTGTGGCGTCGCATGGGCGCGTGGCTCTTCGACCTCGCGTTCGTGGTCGGGCTCGTCGCCGGCTTCCTCTTCATCGCCGTCACCGTCATCGCGCCGAAGAACCTGACGCTCGCGCAGCAGCTGGCGTTGCTCGCGGTGCCCGGTGCCGCGCTCGCCGGTGTGCTCGCCTTCGTCTACACCACCCTCTTCGCCTTCCTGTGGAACGGGCGCACGCCGGGCCGCCGCGCGCTGGGCATTCACCTCGTCGACACCTCGGGCCACGCGCCCGGGCCGGTGCGCGCGCTGCTCCGCGCGGGGCTGTCGCTGGTGTCGTTCTCGTTGTTCCTGTCTGGCTTCTGGTTGGCGCTCTTTGACCGCCACGGACAGACGCTCCATGACAAGCTGACGCGCACGTTCGTCGTTCGTCTCCAGGACGCGTGAATCTCAGATGCCCCAGCGCCTCGCACAGCACCTGATTGCCCGGGGTCTCCTCCCGGCGCGTGTCGTTGATGAGGCCCTGCGCCGGCTCGGCCGAGAAGGCGGCACGCTCGACACCGTGCTGCTCGAGATGGGCGCGGTGTCCGAAGCCGGCATTCTCCAGGCCATCTCCGACGTGAGCGGCGTGCGCCTGGTGAACCTCGCCGACTTCGAGCCCAACGCAGAAGCCGGCCCGTTGATGCCCTTCAAGATGGCGCGGCAGCTCAACGTGGTGCCGTTGTCGGTCGACGGCACGGCGCTGCACATTGCCTGCGCCTACCCGCTGCAGCAGACGCAGCTGCGAGACGTGGGCTTCCTGCTCGGCCGCAAGCTCGAGCTGTGGGTCGCGCTCGAAGCGCGCATTCGCGACTGGCAGCAGGTGCTGTACGCCGAGAAAGCAGAGCCGCGCTTCAGCCGGTTGCTCTCGCAGCTCGACCCTTCGCGGCCGAAGTTCGTCGAGCCGGGCCCCGCGCAGTCGCTCAGCGACGACGTTCAAGAGCGCCTGGCGCGCGGCATCGTCGACGAGCCGGTGCTGCTCGACAAACCCAAGCAGCGGAAGTCGGCGCCCACGCCGAAGCCCAGGCCCACCATCGAAATCGTCGACGAGCCGGTGCAGCCCACGGTGACGGCGTTGCCGCCGGTGTCGCTGGGTGAAGACGAGCAGCATCAGACGTCGGTCATCGACGTGACCGCGTACTCGCGCTTTGCCCGCGCGGGCCACGAGAAGGCCGAAGTGAACACCGCGCCTGAAACGCCGCTCGACGAGTTGAGCTCGACGCGCGTGATGGACCTGCGCGGCTACAACGTGTTCGCGAAGGAGGTCAGCTCGTCGACCGCCGAGCCGGTGGCGGTGCAAAGTGAGCCGCCGCCTCCGCCGCCGCGCATCTCGTTCCCCGGTGGCGTGTTGCCGCCGCGCAAGCCCGCGACCGACGCGCCCACGAAGAAGCCCGAGCAGCCGGTGGCCTTCGTGCAGCCGGCTTCGGCGCCGCGGCCCGTCGTCGAGAATGTTCGCCCTGCGGAGCGCAAGGCCGTCACGCCGTCGGCGCCGAAAGAACCGCCGAGGCCCGCGGCGCCGGTCATCACCAGCGCGCCCGTCGAGCCGACGCCCGCCCCTTCGGGCCCGACGGTCATCGTCGCCGACCTCGCCGCGCCGCCGCCGCCAGCGCCCGCTCCAGCCATCGACGAGACCGACTTCTCTGACGTGAACGAAGTGGTGTCGTCGCCTGGGGCGCCGCCGGTCGTGCCCCCCGAGCCGCCGCCGGTGCTGCCGCAGGAGGCGGTGACGCCACCCGACTACTCGCATCAGTCGCTGCAGCCGGCGCCTGAGCCGTTGCCGATGCCAGAAGCGGCGGTGCAACCGCCCCCACCTGCGCCGGTGGTCGACTACGCGCAGCCGGGAATTCTGCCGGCGCCTCCCGGGCTCTCGGCGTCGTCGGCGACGGAGTGGAGCCTCGCGCAGGCCCGCGCGGCGCTGAAGACCGCGGTGCACGACCGCGACGCGCTCATCAACGTGGTGCTCGAGTACGCCCGCCGCACGTTCGAGTACGCCGGTGCCTTCGCGGTGATGCGTGGCGCCGCGGTGGGCTGGGACGCGCGTGGCGACGGTGAAATCGCGGCGATTCGTCAGCTCGCGATCCCCCTCGATGCAGCGAGCGTGTTCCGCACGGTGGCGCTCACGCGCGGCAGCTACGTGGGCCCGCTGCCGCCCGACGCGCTCTCTCAGCACTACCTCGCGCTGCTGGGCCGCATGCCGCGCACCGTCTTCCTGTGGCCGGTCGAGGTGCAGTCACGGCTGGTGGCGATGCTGTACGGCGACTGTGGCGCGCGCCCGATTTCGCAGCGCCGGCTCGCCGACTTCATCCTCTTCTGTCAGGACCTGCCGTCGGCGTTCCACGAGCTGATTCTGTTCCGCAAACAGAACCCGCGCGTGCCACAGGAGTTCGCGAGCTCGTCGGGCATCATGCCCGACCCCGGCTACGCGGAAGACGGCGCCGTCGGTCACGCGCCCGCCGACGGCGAGTGGTTCAACGGGCTCATCACGCTGCTGACCGGGCCCGACCCGTCGGAGCGTTCGATGGCGATGATGGAGTTCATGAAGACGCCCGACGCTTCGGCGCAGGCGTTGACGAACGCCTTCCCGGGGCCGACCGGTTGGTCTCGGTTGCCGGTGGTCGAGCTGCCCGAGCCCGATGAGCTGGGCCCGGTGCCCGGTGCGCTGGCGCGTCTGGGCCAGGCCGGTGCGTCGGCGATCGCCCCGCTGTTGGATCACCCCGACAGCGACACGCGGTACCTGGCGCTGCTCACGGCCGGCAGTCTGCGCTACCCCGACGTGGTCGATGGCGTGCTGCGTGGCTTGTTCGACTACGAGCCCGACATTTCTTCGGCCGCGCGCGCGGCGTCGGCGGCGCTGCGGTTGCTGCCCCACTTCCAGTCACGGCTGCCGGCGCTGCGTCAGGAGCTCGCGTCTTCGGACGCGCTCCGTCGCTCGCTCGCCGCGCGGGCGCTGGGGGTGCTGCACGACCGTCAGTCCATCGAAGCGCTCATCAACCTCGCGGGCAGCGACGACGAGCTGTGTGCACAGTCGGCTGGTGATGCGTTGAAGGAGATCACCCGCGCGGGCTTCGGCAGCAACGCGAGCGCGTGGACGGCGTGGTGGGCCGGCGCGCGTGAACGCCGGCGCATCGAGTGGTTGGTCGAGGCGCTGGAAGCCGAAGACTTCGACCTGCGCTTGTCGGCCATCGAAGAGCTGTCGCGCACGTTCGGCGACAACTTCGGCTACTTCGCCGACGGCCCCGAGCGCGAGCGTGAAGGCGCGGTCGCACGGTGGAAGAACGTGGTGGCGTCGCGCAGCGATCTCGACCTCTGAAAAATGCTCGAACTGCGCCCGAACTGTGAGTGCTGCGATCGCGACCTGCCTCCGGACTCGGTCGAAGGCGCATCTGCACCTTCGAGTGCACGTTCTGTGTGAGCTGCGCGGCGAGCATGAACGTGCGCTGCCCAAACTGTGGCGGCGAGCTGGTGGCCAGACCGCGTCGGCCACTCGAGAAGCTGGCGAACAACCCGGCGTCGACGAAGCGGGTGCTGAAGTCCAACTGTGCGCAGCTGCGCACGGCACCCCACTGAACGCCTGTCTGCACCGCGCAGCGAGGGCGCGTGCTCGACCCTTCACGGCGACCAGGTGGCCATGGTGCGCTGCACCGACGCGAGCCGCGCCTTCAGCTCTTCGCGCTTCGTCGACAGCACCACCATCACCACCACCACCACCAGCCCGAGCGCTGAGAGGAAGATGGCGCCGAGGCGCGGCTCGGCCAGGCCGCTGCGCACCAGCGTCGAAATGACGGTGGTGACCAGCGCGCCGGTGCCCAGCAACACGTAGCTGCGCACACGCCAGTGCATGCCGAGCGCGATGCCCGCGAGGCAGACCAGCACGCACAACGCGAGCGCCGGCAGCGAGGTGACGAACAGCGGCTCCCACGCCACCGCCGCATAGAGGGACGCCATGCCGAGCGCGCGCAACTTCACCGCCACCTCGGGGGCCAGCTCGTCGCGGAACACGCGCACCAGCGCCAGCACCGTCACCCCGGCAGGCACCAACAGCAGCTGCATGGAACCGAAGCCGGCGCCGAGCGCACCGATGACCATCGCGGCGTTGAAGGCCGCCGCCGACATGAGCGAGCCGTGGCGCTTGAGACCCGTGCGCGCCGCGAGGCCGCCCACCGCCGACACGCCCAGCAACCAGGCCGCGCTGACCGTCCACTGACTCCACGGCACGAAGACCGCGCCCAGCACCGGAGCCAGCGTCGCGCCGACGCGGAGCGCCGCCGCCGACTTCACCCTCCCCTCGCGCGCCAGCAACTGCGCCAGCCCCGAGACGACGGCCGCCACGGCCAGCAGCGCCCACGCGTCGGTGAGGCCCGGCATCGAGCCCGCCAACAACACGCGCGCCGAGAACGCACCGGCGATGAGCGCGAACTGACCGAGCCACGCCGCCGCACCTTCGTCGAGCCTCACCACGCGCCGGGCGGCGATGAACACCAGCACGCCCGAGGCAGCGAGACACGCGAGCGACTCGCGCACGTAGGGCGACTGCAGAACGAAGCCGGGCACCAGCAGCTCCGCGATGGCGAGGGCCCCGAACGTGAACACCGACACGCGGCCTCCGCGCAGGTGACGAATCAACGCCAGCGTCGCGCTGCCCAGCGCCCACCACGGAGCGATGAGCACCTGCGGATCTCCGTGTGACAGCACCGTGCCAACGAAGCCGAACACCACGTGCAGCGACACGGCGGTCGTCGCCCACGCGGCGCCGTGGGCCCGAGCCTTGCCACGCACCGCGAACCAGACGGCGGTCGCCAGCGTGGTCCACGCGAGCGGAATGAGGAAGGAGTGCAGATCCACTCCGGCGAGCGCGACGGCCAGCAGCGCGGTCGCCCACCCTGCGTGACGCCACACCGGCGCGCCCGGGTGCTGCACGAAGCTGCCGAGCGCGGCGACGACGAGCGAGAGCCCGCACAACGCACACACGGCGACTGAGCCGGGCGCGAGCGCGACGAACGCCCAGCACGTCACCAGGAGCCCCGCGATGAACTCGGTCCGCGACGGGGTCAGCAACAGCAGCGGCGCCACCCAGAGGGCGTGCGTGTCGCCCGAGAACACCATCATCGCGGTCACCAGCATCGCGCCCGCCGAGAGCCACGGCGCAACCGGCAGGTCAACCCCGCGGCCCAGGCGACGCCACGCGCGCTCGACGACCTCGCGCACCTGCTCGAAGCGCAGCGCGATGGCGAGCAGCGCAGCACCCAGCACCACGGGCGTGCCGTGCGCCAGCTGCAGCATCGAGCCGTCCCACGAGAGCGCCGCCGAGAACACCGCCGCCGTGAGCAGATACGGCGCGCCGAGGAGCACCGCGGCGAACACCAGCACCGCAGGCAACAACGTCGCGGCCGGCAAGACCATCGCGAGCAACGAGAGGCTCAGACACGCGCCGACGGTGAACGCACGGCGCAGGCGCGCGGGCGCCAGGAACGAAGCCGCCGTCAACGCAGCGGTGATGCCGGCGCACGGCCACCACGGCAGCGAGCCGACGCTGACCGGGAACGCGACCAGCAACGCAGCCCCGACAATCGCGGTCATCACGCTGGTGACCTCGGCGAAGGCGAGCTGACGCGTGGCGAACGCCCGACACAGTTCACGCGGCGCGTGCCGCACCAGCGCGGCGATGGCAGTCAGCGCTCCGACGACCGCTGGCCACTGCTCACGTGCACCCGCGAACAACATGGAGGCGAACACCGTACGAGCGGCGAAGAACGGGCCACCGCCGAGCATCAACACCAGCGCCCACGGCACCGGCGATTCACGATTCGCGAGGCCCACCAGCGCGGTGCACAGCACGATGAAGTGAATGGCGAGCGACTCGAGAACGCCGCGCGCACGGAGCCCGGTGAGGTCGCGCACCACGTCGAGCATCGGCACGCGCGCGGAGAGCAGCGCGTAGAGCGGCGCCACCCACCATGGGAAGCACGCGGCGACGAGCGGAACGGCGACGACCATCGCCACGCTGGTGCGCGTCGCGCGCGCCCACACCAGCGGCAGCGCAAGCACGGCGCACTGCAACCACACGCCGGGCTCGGCGACGGCGCGCGCGCCAATCAGCACCGCGAAGGCCGACAGACTCGCGAGCCACGCGACCGGCGTGCGGTTGAGCAGCCGCGTCCACGTGAAGTCGGACTCTTCGAAGAGCGCGACCAGGCTGACCCCGGCCGCGAGCGCCACCAGCCCCCCCTGTGAGTCACCGATGAAGAGGGCGAACAGCCCCGCCGCGAGCGGCACCGTGAGCCACGCGAACAACGCCGGCGTCGCCAACGACACGACGACCGCCGCGCCGAGCAACGCCCACTTGCCGGTCAGCACCGTCGAAAGCGCAGCGAGCACCGCGAGCGTGGCCACCAACCAGGTGCGCCAGCTGCGGCCCTTCATCGACGCGAACACCGAAGCGCCGAGCGCGAACGCACCCATCGCGATGACCGAGAGCTCGTTCGGCCATTCACTCCAGAAGCCGCCGAACACCTTCGTGGGCGAAAAGGCCATCACCGCCGCGAGCAGCGCGGGCGCTTCGAGGACGGCTCCCAGCCTCACGCGACGCGACAGCAGCCAGAGCGCACCCGCCGCCACCAGCCACGTGAAGCCCGGCGCCAGCATCACCGGGTACGAGGGAACGAACTCCAGGCCCACGGCCGCCACACCGAGCGCCACCGGCCAGCCCGCGCGGGTGAACAGCACGCCCGTCGCCGCGACGACGACCGCCAACATACGCACGTCGACCGCAGCTGCGCGGTTCAGCACCACCGACACCAGCGCGAGGCCGATGGTCGTCACCAAGGCCGGCAACACGGCGCTCCAGCGACGATGCCAGTGCAACGACGCTGCACCGGCGAGCGCCACCGTCACCGACACCAGCGGAGAGCCGATGCGCTGCAGCGGAATCAGCATCACGAAGGCCACCAGCGCCATCAGCAACTTCGAGGGCGTCACGTGTTCGCCATCGCCGAGTCGCAGCGGCAGCTGACGTGTCACGGCGATGGCGGCGCCAGCGCCGAGCACCAGCGCGATGACGTCGTGCTGCGCGACCCCGCCGATGAGCGCGACCGTCGCGGACCCCAGCGCGGTCCACGACAGCGCGCGGCGCAACGAGCGATTGGCGCGCGTCGGCCGCTGCAGCCACGCCACGGCTCCGGCGAGCACCGCGAGTACACCTGCGATCCACGCGGCGTTCACCGCGAGCGTCGACGCGTACGCGAACAGCACCGTGAGCACCCCGCCCGCCACCTGCGCGTCGCGACGGTTCGCGAACACCGCGGCGAGCCACATGGGCACCAACAACAGCGGCAGCGCCACCATCGCGGGGCGAACGTCGCCGCCGATGCCGACCATCGCCAACACGCCCGAGGCGATCGCCGCCACCACCGAGGAACGCAGCCACACGTGGGCCGCGTGGTGCTTCGGGTCACGCCGCAGCGCCCACGCAGCGGCCAGAGTGCTCACGGCGATGAACAGCGCCTGAAACACCGAGCCATACGACGCAGGCATCGGCTTCGCGTCGTAACCAAGCTGCAGCTTGAGCGCGCTCCACCAGACCCAGACGATGGGCGGCACGAGCTGGTCGAGGCGCTGCCACGCCAGGTACGAGAACGCGTAGGTGCCCGACAACCACCACTGCTGCCGTGGCGTGGTCGCCTCCTTGAAAAGCGTCCAGGTGCTCCACGCGCCCAGCAGGGCGATGACCACGCACGCCGGCTTGAGCGCGAAGAACGAAGCGATGAACGCCGCGATGAGCAACGTCATCGAGAGCACGGTGATGGCGCCGTGCGACTTGCGCAGCCAGCGTGCCCCCGCGCCGAGCACCGCCGCCGCCACGCACGCGCCGGCGAAGAGCGCCGCGTGGTCAGGCCACGCGAACAGGAACCGCGCGCCGAGCACCAGCACCGGTACGGCGAACGTCGCCAGCGCAGCGCCTGCGCGGTCTCCTTCCTGGCGCCGGAACGCCACGGCCGCGACGAGCGCCGGCACCACCACCAACCAACCGCACCAGGCGGGCAACACCGGCGCAACGCCCAGGCCCAGCGTCGTCAGCGCGACCGAGATCATCAGCTCGAGCCGTGAAGTCGGGGCCGCGCGCCACGTCAGGTACGCCGAGATGCCGACGCCCAACACCAGCGCCAGCCACGTGAACGGCGAACTCAACGAAGGCCCGAGCGCCAACACCGACAACGGAGAGACGAGCGAGGCGATGCGCAGCAGGCTCCGTGACGCGGCCTTCGTCGTCTCCTTGCGCGACAGCGTCATCGACCACGCCGCGAAGCCGGCGCCCCAGGCCTGCGTGAAGCCGAACACCGTGAGCGCGCGCGTCGTCGAGGTCATGCCGTCCCACGCGTCGGCCACCAGGTACAACGCGCCCGACAGAATCAGGAACGCGCCGATGAACCAGCCGAGGCTCTCGTGCAGGAACGGCTTCCACGCGCGCTGCCACACCGAGGGTCCGGCCGGCTTCGGAGGCGGTGCCGGCGGGCGAGGCGGTGAAGGCGGTGGCGCTTCGACCGGTCGTACCCATTTCATCGGTGGAGACGGCGGCGGCACCACTTCCGGAAGTGAAACGACACTGACCTCTTCCCGGTCAGGTGCGCTGACACCCACCGGGTCCACTTCGGCCTCGACGGCTGGCGGTTCCCACGCGAAGGCCGCTTCGAGCGTCGCCTCCTGGCGCAGGTAGAACTCACGGATGGAGCGCCGGGCCGCGGCCGCCGCGACGCTCTCGTCCCAGGTGGTCACCTCGTCGAGCAGCCACCGCACCTTCTCGAGATCTGCCTCGATCTGCGGCTTTGGGCGCGCCACCAGCGCACTCCCACACACCACGCAGTACCTGGCGACGTTGCGCTCGCGGCCACACGGTTCGCAGAACATCACTCCCGGCAGTTCACCCGGGACGCCACCGCCAACTCGCCGTTTCGTGGGCCAAACCGGTCGAACTGCGCAAAGGTTCGCGCAAAGGGGTGAGCACCCAGGTGCATGGCACCCGGTTTGCTCATGGAGGGGACACCATGACCGCCAATTCCACCCAGCGCGTGCTCCTCGCCGACGATGAAGTCGTCACCCGGCGAATGCTGGGGGCGCATCTCGAGCGGTTCGGCTTCGAGGTGGTGTCGGCGACCGACGGCCTCGAGGCGTGGAAGATCATCAGCGGAAACGACGCGCCGCACATCGTGCTGCTCGACTGGAACATGCCGGGCATCAACGGCGTGGAGCTGTGCCAACGCATTCGTGAGCGCAGCGAAGGCCACTACACGTACACGCTGTTGATGACGGCGACCGACAAGAAGAGCGACATCGTTCACGGTCTGACCGCCGGGGCCGACGACTTCATCACCAAGCCCGTCGACCCCGCCGAGTTGCAGGCGCGCATGAACACCGCCCGCCGCATCATCAGCCTCGAAGAAGGCCTCGCCGAGCTCGAAGGCATCCTCGCCATCTGCATGCACTGCAAGCGCATCCGCAACGGCGACAAGCTGTGGGAGCGGCTCGAGACGTACATCGAGCGGCACTCCAACGCGAAGTTCAGTCACGGCCTGTGCAGTGACTGCCTCGACGCCAAGTACCCCGAAGAAGACTGATCAGCTCGCGCGCAGCACGAAGGTGATGGGCTCGTTGCCGAGGTTGATCACGTCGCCGCTCTCGATCTCACGGCGGGTGACGCGGTCTTCGCCCAGCCACGTGCCGTTCGAGGAGTTGAGATCTTCCAGCACCCACGTCACGCCTTCACGCGTGAGCGCGGCGTGCTCACGTGAGACGCGCGGCGAGTCGATGATGAGGTCGCACTGCGGGCCACGGCCGATGACGAAGCGCTCCACCGTCACCTGCACCGGCTCCTGACCGTCGCGCTCGAGGAACAGCGCGATGGAGCTGGAGCTGAACACCACGGTGCTCTCGTGCGGCTCCTCCAGCTCGGTCTCGCCGGTGTTGCCGTCCATCGGCTCTTCGTCGACGAGCGAGCGGCCGCCGGTGCCGGTCGGCTCTTCCGGAGGCTCGGGCTCTTCTTCACGTGACGGCGCGTGGCGATCGGTGTCGATGGCTTCGTCGGCGGCGGCCGCCAGCGCGTCGTCGAGCGCTTCGTCTTCGGGCGTCGAGGCGCCTTCGTCCTGCTGTTCTTCTTCGTCGGACGCCCCGGCCCACGCGCGCCACGGCCTGGCGAGCTTCGCGAGGTCTTGCTCGATGGCCGTCATGCGCGCGCGCACGTCGGCGACGGCCTTCTCGTCGCGGGCAGGCGGCGCGGGCTTCTCGGCCTCGGGGTCCGGCAGCGGCGCCGAGAGCCTGGCGACGGGCTCGGGCGCTGCTTCCAGCTCCGGCTCGGGCGTCGGTTCCGGCGCGAGCACGGGCTCCGGCTCACGAAGCGGCGTCGCGACGGCCGCGGCGAACACCTGAGGCGCTGCTTCGACCGGCGTGTGCGCGAAGGCCTGCGCGACCTCCTCGACAGGCGCGGGCGTCGGCGTGCTCGCCACCGGCTCCACGCGCGGCGGCGGCGCAGCGGCGGCGACGGCCTGCGGCGCGACGACGGCGGTGCCGGGCGTGACGTACCCGTTGATGCGGAGCCAGGCGAAGACGGCCTGATTCACGAGCGCCTGCGGCTCCACGGCCATGTCCTTCGACATGGTCTCGAGCGCGCGCTGCAGATGCGGGGCGATGGTGACGGTGCTCATGTGCTTCAGCTTCCTCTCAGGTTGTCCTGCCACGGCGTCTTCACGGCGTCGTCGCACAGCCACAGAAACAGCGCCTGCATCTCGGCGAACTCCTGCTCGGCGATGTTCGCGTTCGGCTGCGCCATGGTGCTGATGTCTTCGCCTTCCCACGTGAACGACGGCACGCCGTGCTGCTTCGCGTTGCGGCCCTTGAACACGCGTTGGTCGCGGGCGCGCCACAAGCGCTGCTGGGCCATGCCCGCGGCCTTGCCGAACGTCTCGGGCGGGTTCACCGCGTCGGGAATCGTGAGCTCGTTCAGACCGCACGCCCAGCACAGCCAGCACAGCGCCTTCCAGTCACCGCGCGCCAGCCGCAGCAGCGAAGGCACGTCGACGCCCTTCACTTCCGGGTTCTCGTCGTAGGTCACCGTCTCGCCGTCGTCGCGCTCGAACTCGTCGGCTTCCAGCTCCGCGGGACCTTCCGGGAGCAGCTGCGAGAGGTCGGGCGGCACCGCGGGGTTGGCCGGCGTGAGCTTCTTGAGCAGCTCTTCACGAACGCGCTGGAGCCGCGTGGCGTACTTCTGCACGAGCTGCTGCACGTCTTCGAGGGACCGCGTGGGCGCCTGCGGCACGTCTTCGAACGTCGTCTCGGGCGGCTCCCTGCCGGCTTCGAAGTCGTAGGTGAAGAAGATCGCGTTGCGGTACGTGCGAATGAACTGCGCCTGGCCCGCGTCGTGCGCCTCGAGCGCTTCGGTGTCGAGTCGCGCCTGCTCACCGAGGCCCAGGCTCATGAGGATGAGCGCGCGGGTGAAGAGGAACGCGCCGTTCGAAGGGTCCAGCAGCATCGCTGCGTTGGTGAAGTCGAGCGCCGCGCGACTCTGGAACGCCTGGTCGAGCGCGATGGCGATCTTGTTCACCATCACCGCGGGTGTGGCGCCTTCGATGAGGTCGTAGGCGATCCAGTTGTTGGGCCGGTCGGAGTTGTCGGCGTGCTGCGCGGCGGCCTCTTCCGACAGCGGGCGCGCCACGCGCGCGAGCAACGCCTCGAAGCGCGACGGGTCTCTGGTGATGCCGGCCACGCGGGCCCAGGTCACCAGCGCCTCGACGTAGCGGCGCTCCTTCTCGAGCTGTTCGGCGAGCTCCGCGTAGTCGACGCTCGAGTCGTTGGAGTACGCCGCCAGCGGGCCGCTCTCGAGCTGCGAGACGTCGCCATAGTCGACCTGCGCCACCACCTCGCCGTCGGCGTCACACAGCTCCCAGGCGCCGACGCGCTGGTCTTCCCTGAACGAGCCGCGCTCCATCACCACGCGCGCGTCGGCGAAGTAGCCGCCCATGTCGATGGCGTGCTGCTCGGCCGGGCCATCGAGCACGTCGTCGACGTAGGTGACCGATTCCTTCAGCACGCCGTCGCGCGTCCACCGCTTCCACGGGCCCTGCTTCTGCTGCGTCTCGCCGTCGGCAGAACCGAAGCTCCACTCGTCCTTCGGCTCGACGTACTCGGCGCCTTCGTCGACACCTTCGGGCCGCTGCGGGTACGGCGCACCGTCACGGGGCAGCACGCGCTCGCCGTCACGGTTGAAGTGGCGAATGGCCACCACCTTGCCGTGCACGTAGTCCATCTCGCTCTTGTAGATGCTCTCGTGAACGCCGCTGGGCCGCGTGTTCTCGGTGGTGGGCTCGTCGATGGAGAACCAGCGCCGCGTGCCGTGAAGCTGGCCGTTCTCGTCGAACTCGCCGTCCTGGCTGATTTCACCGTTCTCGTGAAAGCGCTTGAAGGGGCCGACCGGCGTGCCCATCACGCAGTGCGACTCGTTGCACTTGGTGCCGTCGGCTCGCCAGTAGGTGAAATCGCCGTGCTTCTGGCCGTCGACCATCGGGCCGAAGACCCATTCTTTGTCGCCATCGTCCCACCATGCCTTCGCGGGGACGCCTTCGGGTCGCCTGGGTGCCTTGCTCACGGCCGCGGTTTCTAGCGAAGCCAGCGCGAGACGAACTGCGGAAAAATCAACGACGCTGCAGGACGAGCGGAACCTCGAGCGTCGCTTCGGCGCCCAGCGGCGAGAGCACGAACGACCTGGCGGTGCGCACCAGGCAGTCGGCCGACGAGGCGCTCATCGAGTTCTGGCCCAGCGTGGCGCGCTTGACCTTGCCGTTGGCGGCGACGGTGAGTTCCAGCGTCACCTCACCCTGGGCCGCGCGGTTGGCCTTGAGCCACTGCTCGTAGCAGGCGGCGAGCTTCGGGCGCTGCGCCTTCAACTCCCCCATCACGCGTTCGAGCGCGGCGGCGTCGGGCTCGCGGTCGTCCATGGGCGGGCTCGGCTCGAGCGTGGCGGTGAACGGAGCTCCGGCGACGAGGTTGACCCACGACGTGGTGCTCGCGCCGTTGGGAGCGATGGTCGTCAACTGGCGGCGGCCGGCGGTGAGCAGCTCGGCCGTCGGCGAGGTGCCGAGGTCGACGCCGTCGAGCGAAATGCGCGTACCGGCAGGCAACGAGCGCGCGTCGAAGAGCACCCAGGGCTGCGGCGGCACACGCGGCGCGCCCAGCGTGCCCGGCTTCGCCTCGAGGCCGTCACGCAACGAAGACCCATCGCTCCAGCGCAACGCCGCGGGCGCCTTCACCGGACGGCGCAGCCCGGTGCTGGAATCGACGACCTCCACCTCACCCTGACTGACGTGCAGCGCGACCTCCGCGGCCGCCCGCGAGACCGAGAACACCGCTTCACTGGCGACGAACGCGCGCGTCGACGCGAGCACCGTCACCGTGTCTTTCGACTTCACCTGGGTGGTCACCTCGCCCGCGCCGAGCGTCACCGTAGCCACGCCACCGAGGGAGAGAGAACCCGACGCTGCGAACTGCCACTCGGCTGCGATGTCGGACAGCGTCACCGCGTCGGCCGAAAGCGCCTCACCAGACGTGAGCACGTCACCGGCCTTCAGCTCGCGCCACGACGCTTCACCGATTCGCGCCGAGGTCTTCACCGCACGAATCACGGTGAGCGGCCGGAAGCTGCTCTGGGCGAGCTCGACCTTCGGCGTCGGCAACGTCACCACCCCGGCCTGCTGCGTTTCGCGGCCGGCGATCATCAACGCCAGACCCGCGGCGGCGATGACGCCCATCGAATACCCCAGCCAGCGCCACGGGAACTTCGAGGGCACGCCGTCACGCACCACTTCATCGAGCCGCGCTTCGACGCGACGGAACGCCAGGTCGCTGAGCGTGTACGGCTTGAGACCACCGAGCAGCTTCTGCCGCGCCCGTGCGCTCTTCACGTCGGCGCGGCACTCGGCACACGCAGCCAGATGCGTGGCGACTTCACGCGCCGGAGCCGACCTCGCGGCCTGCTCGACCTGTTCGGGGCCCAGGTGCTTCATGGCTCGTCGCTCCCGAAGAACTCGGCGAGCGCGGGGTCTTCCTTCGCCAGCGCTTCGAGCTCTTTGCGTGCGTAGAACAGGCGCGTACGCACGGTGAGGATGTTGGTCGCGAGGATCTCGGCGATGCGCTGCGCTTCGACGCCCTGCAGGTCGTGCAGCACCAGCACCGCGCGCTTCTTGGGCGAGAGCTTCTCGAGCAGCGCTTCGACCCGCACCTGCCGTTCGGCCGACAACGACACGTCGTCGGGAGCCGGGCCGTCGTGTGCCTGCTCGGGCAGCTCTTCGACGATGTCGAGCCGCGACCGCGTCTGCTTGCGGCGCGACTTCATCGCCACGTGCACCGTCAGCCGGTACAGCCAGGTGGTGAACGCCGACTTGCCCTCGAAGCGGCGAATGGAGCGGTAGACCTCGATGAAGACGTCTTGCAGCACGTCTTCGAGGTCGGCCTTCGGCACCAGGAAGTTCAGCTGCCGCGCGACCTGTTTGTGATGGAGCGCGTAGAGCTCGCGGAACGCGGTGGCGTCACCAGCGCGGGCGCGCTCGACGGCATCAGCGCGGTGACCGGGAGACGACACGGCGGCGCGCTGTAGCCCTGCGCTCCTCCAGCTGTAAAGCGGCAGCTCCATCGGGGAATGAGTGCCCGTTCATCGGGTGTTCATTCAGAAACGGACGACCGTCAAAACCCGCGCAAGTTCGCACAGTTGTCGCTACAGCCAGCCTCGATGTCGCAGCCGTTTCTCAATCGCGTGGGAACGATTCTCTTCCGCGTGCGCAGCATCGCGCCGGTGGCGGTGTTGTTCGTGGTGCTGCGCTACATCTGGAAAGGGCACGACGTTCAGGCGCCGGGTGACCAGGTCCTCAACTGGGTGGGGCTGGGCCTCGCCATGCTGGGAGCGCTCGTCCGCTTCGTGACCATTGGCCTCATTCCGCGCGGCACCAGCCTGCAGTCGCGGAAGCTTCAGGCCTCGCAGCTCAACACCAGCGGCCCGTACACGGTGTGCCGTCACCCGCTGTACCTGGGCAACTACTTCATCACCTTCGGGCTGCTGGCCATCGTGCACGAGCCGTGGGCGTGGCTGTTCGGTTCGCTGTACGTGGTGGTGAGCCAGACGCTCATCGCGCGGGCCGAAGACGCCTTGCTGGCCGAGAAGTTCGGCGCGCAGTTCGAGGCGTGGAAGAACGAAGTGCCGGCGTTTCTTCCGCGCGTGTGGAAGCTGGGCGAAGTGCGCGGCGCGTTCGCGTGGAAGCGCGCGCTGCAGCGCGAGGTGAACCCCTTCGTCGCGTGGGGCTCGGGCGTGACGCTGCTGTTGCTGTGGGAAGAGTTCACCCAGGGCCGGCTGTCGGCAGAAGAAGGCCGGGCGTTCCTCGCGGTGCAGGCGGCGTTGCTGGTGCTGCTCATCGCCAACAAGGTGTGGAAGAAAGTGTCACCCGCATGAGCCGCAAGCGCGACGAAATCGACGACATCGAACGTGAGTTCGAAGGCTACGAAGTGCTCCAGAAGTTGCTCGCCGATTCAGGCGCGATGGCCGAGGCCGACGACGTGGTCGAGGCCTTCAAGCTCGCCATCGAAGAGAACGTGGCGGCGCCGGAGGTGATTGAGGACCTGTGGCTCGACCAGCCACGCTTCGCGAAGCCGAAAGACGCGGCGCGGTTGTTCGGCAATCTGCTCGCGTTGTTCGACCTGGTGAAGGCGGGCGAGACGCCACCCGAGACGGTGCGCACCGAGCGCGTCAAGCGCGTGAAGCAGCAGAAGCCCGAGCTGCCGGCCGACGCGATTCCGACACGTGCGTTCCTCGACGCTGCGAGCCGCTGGTTCGTCGATTACCCGAAGGAGCGTGAGCGCTTTCACCACGCGTTCGACAACCGCCAGGACGCGTTGGTGTCGTGGCTCGACGATTCGGGGCTGGGTGACCAGGGCTTCGGGCTCGCGAGGCACCTGCTGGGTGAAGCGTTCGCGATGCTCGAGCTCGCGGGCAAGAAGGTCGCGTCACTCGACGAGTCGATGATTCCCGAGAAGGCGAAGTTGGAGTCGTTGCCCGGCGAGTTGTCGGCGTGGCTCGAAGAAGCGCTGGTCGACGAATCGACGCGCGAAGATGAGCCGATGGAAGAAAACGAAGCGTTGAAGGTTCGCGACCTGGTGACGCGGGCCGTGTCAGCGATGTGGGAAACCGCGAAGTAGTCACGGGCGGAGCGTTCGCGCTGAAGCTGAACCGGAGCGCTCGCAGGGAATCCGGCTGCAGGCCGGACGAGACAAACTGAACGGAGCGCTCGCAGGGAATCCGGCTGCAAGCCGGACGAGACAAACTGAACGGAGCGCTCGCAGGGAATCCGGCTGCAGGCCGGACGAGACAAACTGAAGCGAAGCGGAAGTTTGGCCGCCGAGAACGCGACCAAAGAAACAGCAGCGGAAGTTTGGCCGCCGAGAACGCGACCAAAGAAAC
>QFQP01000056.1 GCA_003243425.1 Archangium gephyra
CACCGCCCGTCGCCGTGCCGCCGCCCGTCGCAGTGCCGCCGCCGGTCGCAGTGCCGCCGCCCGTCGCAGTGCCGCCGCCGGTCGCAGTGCCGCCGCCCGTCGCCGTGCCGCCACCAGTCGTGCCGTCGCCACCGCCGGTCGCCGTGCCGCCACCCGTCGCCGTGCCGCCGCCCGTCGCCGTGCCGCCGCCCGTCGCAGTGCCGCCGCCCGTAGCGGTGCCGCCGCCCGTCGTGCCATCGCCACCGCCCGTCGCCGTGCCGCCGCCCGTCGCAGTGCCGCCGCCGGTCGCAGTGCCGCCGCCCGTCGCAGTGCCGCCGCCCCGCCTGCTTCACACTTACCGGCGGAGCAGATCTGTCCTGCCGCACAGTCCGTGTTCACGGAGCAATCTTTGGTGGGTTCCGGGCAGCCCGTCGCGAACGCGAGGGCTGCGGTGAATACAGCGAGCCTGAAGGTGGTTTGTTTGGTCATTGGGTGGGACGAGATAGCACCTCCCACTCCGTACAGGTCAACAGGGCGTCACATCGCTAACACCTGAAGGTCTCGATGGTTAGGACTTGCACCTCGATGGCGCTCCAGCTCCGCGTCCTGCAGTCCGTGTCAGAGGTCACCCCGGCCGCGTGGAACGCGCTGCTACGTCCCGGTGACGCTCCCGTCCTCCGCTGGGAATGGCTCCACGCGATGGAAGCCTCCGGTTCTGCCGCGCCTGAACATGGTTGGGTTCCCATGCATTTCACGTTGTGGGACGCAGACCGGCTGGTCGCTGCCGCGCCGGCCTACGAGAAGCACCACTCGATGGGCGAATACGTCTACGACTTCGGCTGGGCGAACGCGGCGCAGCAACTCGGCGTCGCCTACTACCCGAAGCTGCTCGTCGGCCTTCCGCTCTCGCCCCTCACCGCACGTCGCTTCATCACCGACGACCCCGCGCATCGCGACGCGCTGCTCGAAGTGATGACCGGCGCTGCACGCGACGAACGCTTCTCTTCCGTGCACGTGCTCTTTCCACCGGAAGAAGAAGCAGACGCGCTCGAAGGCGGCGGCTTCTTCCGCCGCAGCTCGATGCAGTACCACTGGCACAACCCCGGCTATCGCGACTGGAACGACTTCCTCTCGCGCTTCGACAGCAAGCGGCGCAACCAGCTCAAGCGCGAACGCGGAGCGGCCGCCACGCAGGGCATCACCCTTCTCACGGTGCGCAGCCATGAGATCACCGACACCCACGCCGAGCTCGCCTGGCGGTTCTACGAGGCCACCGCCAGCCGGCATGCATGGGGTCCCATTCAATTGAACCGCGCCTTCTTCCACCGCGCGTTCGAGGCGATGCCCGACGCCATCGAGCTGGTGGTCGCCGAGCGCAACAAGAAGGTCATCGCCGGCGCCTTCAACCTGCACACCCCCACGCGCCTCTACGGCCGCTACTGGGGCTGCTTCGAAGAGCACCCCTTCCTGCACTTCAACGTGTGCCTGTACCACTCCATCGATGACGCGATTTCACGCGGGCTGAAGGTCTTCGAACCGGGCGCCGGTGGTGAACACAAGATCGCCCGCGGCTTCGAGCCGACGGAGATCCACTCGGTGCACCGCATCTTCGACAAGCGCCTCGACGCGGCCATCAAGGTGCACGCCGCGCGGGAACGCACCCGGGTGCAGTCGTTGACCTCACACGGCGAAGAGGTTGCGGGCCTCAAGCCGTGGACACCGCGCACCTGAAGCTTTTGCGCTACAAGCGCCGCCGTCCGTGCAACGAGCGCTCTTCTCCATCGCCGCCCTTCTCTCCTGCGCGTGTGGTCCCGGCGCGTACGCCGGCAGCACCTTCGAAGGTGACGCCGAAGGCTGGTCGCTCTCGAACAACGGCACGCTGACCGCGCCGACGCTGATGCGCGAAGGCGGCAACCCGGGCGGGCATCTGTGCGGCCGCGACGAAGGTGACGGCGACATCTGGTACTTCATCGCGCCGCGAAAGTTCCTCGGAGACGCGCGCGGCAGCTACGGCAAGCGCCTCACGTTCGATCTCAAGCAGGGCAACATCTTCAATCAGATTCGCGGGCGCGACGTGGTGCTCAACGGCGGCGGCCTCGCCATCACCTGGAACCTCCGGTTTCCCCCGGGCATGGACTGGACACCCTACTCGGTCACGCTCGATCCCTCGTCGCCATGGTTCATCGATCAGCCGGTGGGCGACGCGCCGCTGGCGACCGAAGCCGAAATTCGCACCGTGCTCAGCGACCTGAAGAGCGTGCGCATTCGCGGCGAGTTCTACGACGGCCTCGACGACACCGCGTGCCTCGACAACGTGTACCTCGGGCGTGAGTGATGGCGCACGAGTGCACCATGTGCGGCGCGTGCTGCGTGGCGCCTGACATCGCCGCGCTCGACAAGCCGTTGGGGCTGCGTTGCCCGAACCTCGGCGAAGACTCGCGCTGCCTCGCCTACGAGGCGCGGCCGGCCGTGTGCCGGAGCTATTCAGCCGACGAGCTGTGCGACCTCATCGCCGCGCCGACCATCGAAGAGCGCGTGAAGAAATACCTCGCGCACTTCGGGCTCGACGAAGAGGCCGCGCGCGTGAAAGCCACCGGGCTCACGTCGCGCGCCAGGGTGCTCGAGCGTTTCACGCGTTCAGCGACTGCAACGCACGGCTGAGCTGCGCCACCAGCGGCGCCAGCTCACGCTCGGCCAGCTCGTGAACGCCGACGTTGCTGCGCAGCGCTTCGTCCATCGCCTCACTCGCGCCGCGCAGCGGGTTGCACGCGACGAACGCCGCTTCGAGTGCCCCGTGACCAGCGCCGGTCTCGAGCACCAGGTGGAGTTCGACCTGTTCGAGGCGACGCAGCGCCGTCTCCCTGGCCTGCCGATCGTGCGTGCGCAGCACCGCGTGAGAGATGTCGGCCGCGGCTTCGGCGAGCACGTCGAGCATCGGCACCACCAGCAGCTTCACCATGTCGATGGTGGCGACGCCCGACGACGCGGCATCTTTGAGCTCGGTGCGCAGCGCCAGCATCGCGCGCTTGGTCTCGACCTTCACGTGACGCCACGCGGGCATGGCGGTGAACACGTCGAGATCCTGGTCCACGTTCTCGGCGAGCACGCTGCCGTCGCTGGCGACGTCGATGCGCTGCCGCACGGTGTGCCGCAACGTGGCGCAGGTCGCGCGGAAGCTCAGCGCGCGCAGCACCTCCTGCGCCCAGCCGGGAACCACCTCGTCGCGAGACACCGCGCCCATCGCGCCGGCCGCGAGGAACACCGCGTCACCCACGCGACCACGCATGCCCGCGCGTAGCCGCTGCAGCTCACCCAGCAGGCGCCACGGGCTCGAGAGCAGGTCAGGTTGATGAATGAGCGCGCCGACCTCGGTGACCTCGTGACGCAGCAGCGGCGCGATCGCGCGGAAGGCCGCCGCTGCTTCGAGCTCGGCGCGTTGAGGTGACGCGTCACCACCGAACACCGCGGTCTTCTTCCTGACCGGAGGGAACGCCCCGTCGACCACCGCGACCAGCTCGTTGACGGCCACGATGGTGTCGCCGACCGCCGGAGCCATTCGCTCCCACAGCTCGAGGTCTGCCGAGCCCTCCGTCGCCTCCTGCGGCTCGAGCGCAACGAGGTTGATGGCGCCGAGGCGTTCGATGGTGCGCGCCGCCGCCACGAGCACGTCCATCAACCGCGCAGCGAGTTCGCGATCGGCCAGCCCTTCCACCAGCGCGACCAACGCCGACGGCAGGTCCGATTGGGTCTGGGCCTTCATCGTTCAGCTCGCGCGCAGACGATCTCGCCACGCTTCGACCGCGTCCTTCGCTTCCTTCAGGCCCACGCCGGGGTTCTTCTCTCGGTACAGCTTGATGGCGTCGATGAGCGCGCCGCGGCGAATGGTCGCTTCGATGTCCGAATCAGCGACCTCACGCAGCAGCGTCTTGGCCGGCAGTTCGTACGGCTGACCCGACTCCATCGCCTCGACAGCGTCCTTGGCTTCCTTCAGACCGACACCGTGGAGCTCGCGGTAGCGCTTGATGGCGGCGATCTTCTGCCCGGAGCGAAGCAGCCCTTCGGGTGAGTCGTCGGTGCTGGTGACCGGGGTCGACGGCTTGAGCGTGACGACCTCGACATCACGGCGGCGCATGAAGAGCACCGTCACCACGATGCCAGCCACGAGAACGGCGACGCCGATGAGCGCAAGCAGCATGTCGGCACTCTACACACCGTGATTGTCGCACGCCCAGCTCGCGAAACGGCTGACGCGCAATCGGGGCACGCAGGGCCGCCGCGGCGCCACGACAGTCGTTGGCGCGCATGAAAAAGCGGAGTGCTCACCGAAGAGCACTCCGCTTTTGCGGCTGATCAGCGGATCACGCGACTTCGAACAACGCCGCCGCGCCCATGCCGCCACCGATGCACATGGTGACGACACCGTACTTGCCGCCGCGGCGCTTGAGCTCACGCAGCAGCGTGCCCGTCATGCGCGTGCCCGAAACGCCCAGCGGGTGACCCATGGCGATGGCACCACCGTTGGGGTTCACCTTCGCCGGGTCGATGCCCAGCTCGCGAATGCAGTACAGCGACTGCGCCGCGAAGGCCTCGTTGAGCTCGAACACGTCGATGTCCTTCACCTCGAGCTTGTTCTTCGCCAGCAGCTTGCGAACCGCCGGCACCGGGCCGATGCCCATGATGTCGGGCGGCACACCGGCCACCGCGAAGTCGACGAAATACCCGAGCGGCTTGACGCCCAGCTCCTTCGCCTTCTTCTCGCTCATCACCACCGCGGCCGCCGCACCATCGGTCAGCGGAGACGCGTTACCGGCCGTCACCGTACCCTTGGTGTCGAACGCCGGCTTCAGCTTCTGCAGACCTTCCAGCGTGGTCTCGGCGCGGATGATGGTGTCGTCGCTCACGGTGACCTTCGACGCCTTGCCCTTCTCGTCGAACAGCGTGACCGTGATGGGGGCGATCTCGTCCTTGAAGACGCCCGTCTCGCGCGCCTTCGTGGCCTTCTTCTGCGACTCGGCGGCGAACACGTCCTGGTCTTCGCGCTTCACGCCGAACTTCGCGGCCACCTTCTCGGCCGTGGCGCCCATGGTCGTGTAGACCTCGGGGTGCTTTTCCATCAGCTCGGGGTTCGCCGAGATCTTGTTTCCGCCCATCGGCACCATGGTCATCGTCTCGGTGCCACCGGCGATGCCCACTTCGTACTGACCCGACTGAATGGCCTGCGCGACCTGCGCGATGGACTGAACGCCCGACGCGCAGAAGCGGTTGACGGTCATCGCCGAAACGGTGTCCGGCAGCCCGGCGAGCAGCGCCGCGGGGCGCGCGACGTTCATGCCCTGTTCGCCTTCAGGCATGGCGCAGCCGAGCACCACGTCTTCGATGTCTTCCTTCTTCAAGCCCGGAACGCGGTTGATGGCTTCGGTGATGACGTGCGCCGCGAGGGTGTCGGGGCGCGTGTCCTTCAACTCGCCCTTGTGGGCGCGGGTGAAAGGCGTGCGAGCGGTGCTGGCAATGACGACTCGGTTGCTCATGTGAGTTCTCCTTGAAGTGTTGAGTAATCAGTTGCGGAGCGGCTTGCCCTTCTCGAGCATGAACTGCAGGCGATCCTGGGTCTTCTCCTCGCCGCACAGGCTGAGGAAGGCTTCCAGTTCGAGATCGAGCAACTGCTGCTCGGTGACCGGAACGGACGGGGCCGTATCGCCGCCCGTCAGCACGTGGCCCAACTTCTTGCCGATGAGGCGATCGTGGTCGCTGATCTGGTGGTTGAGCACCATGTCGTAGAGCGACATGTCGACCGTCGCCGCACCGCTGCGACCGGGGAGCAGGAACGTCGACTGACGCGGAGGCCGGAAGCCCGCTTCAGCCATGCCCAGCGCCCGCGCCTTGGCGTCGGCCAGCAGGTGATCGCGGTTCATCGAGATGTACGCGTCAGGCGCGAGGAAGCCGGCTTCCTTGCCCTCTTCCGCCGAGGTGGCGACCTTCGCCATGCCGATGGTGAGGAACGCCTTCTTCACGAAGTTGAAGGCGTCGATGTCCTTGCCGCCCGCGTAGATGCCCGAGAGGTTGCGCAGCAGTTGCAGGTTGCCGCCGCCGCCCGGAATCAGGCCGACGCCGAACTCGACCAGACCGATGTACGTCTCGGCCGCCGCGACCTGCGTGTTGCCGCCCATGGTGACTTCACAGCCACCGCCCAGCGCGAGCTGGAACGGCGCGGTCACCACCGGAATCGTCGAGTAGCGCATGCGCTGGTTGGCCTGCTGGAACCCGCCGATGAGCTTCTTGATGTCGTTCCACTGGCCTTCCTTCGAAGCCCAGAGCAGCGCGGCGATGTTGGCGCCCGCCGAGAAGTTGCCGCCATCGTTGCCGATGACGAGGCCACGCCCGTGGCGCTCCGCCCAATCGACCGACTCGTGCATCATCGCGATGATGTCGGTGTCGATGCTGTTCATCTTCGAGTGGAACGCGACGAGGCCGATGCCGTCGCCCATGTCGAGCAGCGACGCCGAGTCGTTGCCCTTGATGAGCTTGCCGGCGCGGCGCAGGCCGTCGACGGTGATCTGCCGCGCGACTTCCGGCACGTAGTTCACCGACTTGCTGCCGATGTTCCAGAAGGTGTCGAACTGCTTTTCCGCGCCGTAGAACGACGTGCGGCCGTTCGCGAGCATGGTCTCGACCCACGGAGCCACGTGAATGCCGAGCTCCTTCATGCGCTTGACGCCCTTCTCGACGCCGTAGGTGTCCCACGTCTGGAACGGGCCCTGTTCCCACGCGAAGCCCCAGCGCATCGCCCGGTCGACGTTCACCACGTCGTCGGCGATCTCGCCCATCAAGCGCGCCGCGTAGGCCAGCGTGTCGAGCGTGACGGCTTCGGCGAAGTGCGAGGCCTTGTCGTTGCCGCCGAGCACCGCGCGAATCTTGCCTTCGAGCGTCTCTTCGTCACGCGCGGCGCCCAGCGAATCGAAGCGCACCTTGTTCTGCGCGCGGTATTCGAAGGTCTTGAGATCCAGCACGAGGATCTCCTTGCCGCCGTTGCTCTTGTCCTTCTTGTAGAAGCCGCCGCCCGACTTGTCGCCGAGCATCTTGTTGGCGACCATCTTCTCGAGCCACGCCGGCGCCTTGAACACTTCGCGCGCGGGGTCGTTGGGCAGCGAGTCGTAGCAGTTCTTCGTCACGTGCAGGAACGTGTCGAGACCCACGATGTCGGCGGTGCGGAACACGGCCGACTTCGGGCGCCCCATCGACGGGCCGAAGATCTTGTCGACCTCCTCGATGGTGACCTCGTACTTCTCCATCAAGTTGATGGTGCGCATCATTCCGTACGTGCCGATGCGGTTGGCGATGAAGTTGGTCGTGTCCTTGCCGTACACGATGCCCTTGCCGAGCGTGCGCTCACCGAACTCGGCGACGGCTTCCATCACGGCAGGGTTCGTCTTCTTGCCCGGCACCAGCTCGAGCAGCTTCATGTAGCGAACCGGGTTGAAGAAGTGCGTGACCAGGAAGCGCGACTTGAAGTCGTCGCTGCGGCCCTCGGTCATGCCTTCGATGCTCATGCCCGAGGTGTTCGAGCTGACGATGCAGGTCTTGCTGACCAGCCCTTCGAGCTTCGCGAACAGCTCGTTCTTGAGCTTGAGGTCTTCCTTGATGACTTCGACCACCCAGTCACATTCGGCGACGCGCTTGAGGTCGTCGTCGAAGTTGCCGATCTCGATGAGCGACAACGCCTTCTCGGTCATCAGCGGCGCCGGCTTCTGCTTGCGCAAATTCGCCAGGGCCGTGGCCGCGAGCTTGTTGCGCTCGTTGGGCGCCGAGTTCGGCAGCACGATGTCGAGAAGGAGGACGGGGATGCCGGCGTTCGCGAGGTGCGCTGCGATGCCGCTGCCCATCACGCCAGCGCCCAGGACGGCGGCCTTGCGGATGCGGAAGCTCATTGAGTGGTGCTCCTGTGAGGGGTGTTGGTTGGGTGACGCCGAAAAGGCGGCGGATCCTTAATGCGCTCGGTCACAGAAGTCTCCGCTGGAGACATGAAAGCGAACTTTCTTCATAACCCTTTGATTCGATGAATGGTTTCGGCCTCATTCCAGTGGTGACGCAACTCCAGTAGGCGTATGTGCGACAATTCGGCACCTTCACCAAAGTTCGCCGGGAGCTCCGCCATGCCGACCATCTCCGACTCGAAGCTGGCCACGTTGTACGCGTCGTTCGAACGGCAGCAGCGCTCGAACCCGTCGCTGAAGCTGGGCGACGCGCAGGCGATGCAGATTCTCGCGGAGATCGGTGATCGCTCGGGGTGGACAGCAAGCAAGACGCTGGCGGAGCTCAACAAGCCCGGCGTGTCGCGCGAGGCGAAGATCGAGCTGGCGAAGAAGGGCCTGACGTCGAACGAGAAGAAGGACCTCGAGGCGATCCTCGATTCGCGCACGGTGCCGCTCGAGCCTTCGGCGAAGTCGTTCCTCGAAGCGGTCGTGGGGCGCACCGCGGCTCCGGTGAACGGGCTGCAGATCAGCGGTGATCAGATCAATGGCCTGACTGGCAAGACCAAGGCCGGTGCGTCGATCGAGGCGATCAACCTCTCGGCGTCACCGACGGGCCGGTACCACACCGACGACACCTTCACGATCGGCAAGGCCGACGCGCAGGGCAACTTCACGGGCGCGAAGCTCACCGGCGACATGACGATGAGGGAGGGCGACATCATTCGCATGCGCGCCCGCTACGCCGACGGCACCACGTCCGATTGGATCGACGTGAAGGCCAACACCGCGGAGACGAAGGACTCGCGCAACGCCGAGGTCGCCCTGTTCCGCATCGGCTTGAAGGCCGGCGCCAACGGCACCATCGACGTCGAGAACATCAACGCCAGCCGGCAGATCTCCGAGCCCGGCGCGAAGCTGCAGTTCACCAACGCGCGCACCGGTGAGAAGCAGGTCGTCACGCTCGACAAAGAAGGCTCGTTCCCCGCGGGCGTGAAGTTGAAGGGCCAGGCCGGTGACTCGTTCTCGATCGCCTCGAGCGACGGCGTGAACAACACCGACTTCCGCACTGCGGTGGGCAACGTCGCGGTTCCCGGCGGCGGCTCCACGGGCGACCTGATCAAAGACCCTGCGCTCCACAAAGACGAGCTCAACGCCGACGGCACGCCGAAGTTCGGCAAGAAGACCTTCACCGGCCCGCTGTTCGTCGACGGGGTGAAGGCCAGCGACGCGCAGCAGGGTCAGATCGGCGACTGCTATTTCCCCGCGGCGGTCGCGGCGATGGCGCACATGGATCCCGAGCTGATCCAGAAGATGATCAAGGCCAACGGCGACGGCACCTACACCGTGACCTTCAAGGACCGCGACTGGGCCACGGGCCGGGCGAAAGACGTGAACATCAAGGTCGATGGTGACCTGTACGCGCGCTCGTACGGCGGGCCGCTGTACGGCAGCTCGAGCAACAGCGGCGACACCGCGAAGATGGAGCTGTGGTTCCCCCTGCTCGAGAAGGCCTACGCGCAGTGGAAGGGCAGCTACGACGCCATCGGCAACGGCGGCCACGCGGGTGACGTGTTCGAAGAGTTCACCGGCGGCACGTCGCGCTCGGTCGACACCAGCGCGGGCGACGACCGCGTGTGGAATGCCATCACCAGGGCCATCGACGCGAAGAAACCCGTCGCGGCAGGCACGCACGAAGACGGCGGCCCGGTGAACTACACGAACACCGGCGTGTACGGAGATCACGCGTACTCGGTGCTCGGTTACGAAACGCAGGGCAGCGAGAAGTACGTGATTCTCCGCAACCCGTGGGGCGAGTCGGAACCCGCTGGCAACGGCGCCAACGACGGCGTCTTCAAGCTGAAGCTGGGTGAGTTCCGGAAGCTCTACGACAACGTGATGTATCTGAATTGAAGTGGGTGGCCGTCGCGGCGGTCACGCTCTTCGCGTGGCTGCACTTCGCGAGCGATGGCGGTGACCTCTGGGGCCGGTGGTCTGATCACCGGCGTCACGTCGGCGAGGCCATCGCGTTCCAGCACGTCGGCTTCTCGCTCTACACGCACACCTACGATGAAGCGACGCGCGGGCTCACCCTGCCGTGCGAGATGCACACGTCGCTGTGGGCTCACACCGGCGTTCCGTACCCGCCGCTCGGTGTGTTGCTGCATTGGCCGATGGCGCAGTTGGAACTGCACGGCGTGTTGTCGCCGCCCACCGCCCACAAGGTCATCGTGTGGCTGTTCGGCTTCGCGGGCATCGTCACCACGTGGCTCGGCGCGCAGCTCTTGTTGAGCTGGAGACGCTGGCTCTTCGTCTTGATGTTCGGCCCGCTGCTCATCGGCGTCGGCTTCTCGGGCTTCTACGACACGCTGTATGCGCTCGCGGCGGTGCTGGCGGTGAAGCACGGCCGTCGCTGGGCGGTGCTCGCGTACCCGCTGCACTTTCGTGGCGTCGTCGTGCTGACGCTGCATTCGTGGCGACGCGCGTGGTGGTCGACGGCGCTGATCATCGCGAATTCGGCGGTGGCGATCGTCGCGTCGCGGCACCTCGGCGTGTTCAAGGTGACCAATCGGCTCTACGTGATGGACCCACGCAACGCGTGGTTCCCGGCGCTGACGGCGATCGTCTGTTTCGTGGTGCGTGGCGAGCGGCTGGCGCTGCCGCTCGCGATGACCGGTGCCCTGCTCTACGTCGATCGACAACGCGCGTTCTGGCACATGCTGTTGCTGCTCCCGGTGGTGCTCGAGGCACTGCGCCGCGCTTCGAACCGGACGGCACTGCTCATCTGCGCGTGGGCGTACATGGCGGCGCAACACGTGCTCGACGCGGATCGCCCGTTCAACGTCCTGTGGTTCTGGCTGCGAGCCCCGTGGTAGGCGCCGCCGCGCGATGAACTTCCGCACCAGAGCCGCGCAGGTGCTGCTCGCGCTCAGCGCGACGGTGTTCGTGTCGTGGCTCGTGGGTGCGCTGGTGGGCGGTCTCACCGTGTTCCAATCGACGAGCGGCCGCGTCTCTTTCGGAGACTTCGGCAACTTCCGCCTCGGCTGCTGGCTCGCGTTGGCTGCGTTCGTGGTCACGCCGCATCGGCTGGCGTGGGTCGACGCTGCCGAGAAGTGGCTCGGGGGCCGCGCACGCTGGGGCGTGCCCCTCGCGTTCACCCTGTACCTCGTCGTCTACAAAATTGCGCAGCACCTGGCGTTCGAGACCACCGCGCTCGACCTGTCGATCTTCCACTACGCGGTTCGCTACGCGTGGACCGACGGGCCGGGCTTCGCGTGGGGCTTCAACCTCGAGCGCAGCCTCTTCAGCGAGCACTTCGAGCCCATCGTGTTGTGGGTGGTGCCGCTCGACATGGTGTTCCGCAGCCCGCTGGTGCTGCTGATCCCCGAGGTCGTCGGCGTCGGGCTGGGCCTGTGGTTCATCGTCGGCTGTTCACACGCGTACGGAATCCGCCCCATCGCCGCGTGGCTCCTCGGAGCCGCCTACGCGACGAACTTCACGCTCTGGCAGTCGGTGCGTTTCGACTTCCACCCTGAAGCGCTGCTGCCCGCGGGCATCTTCGCGACGCTCTGGGCGCTGAAAGAAAAGCGCTACGGCTGGCTCGCGTTCGCGGTGTTCACGGTGCTGTGTCTCAAGGAAGACATGGCGATCGTGCTCGTGCCCGCAGTCGCGCTCGCGTGGTTCGACGACCGCAAAGCGTGGAAGGCGCCGGTGACCGTCTCTGTCGTCGCGATGGTCTGGTGCGTGGTGACGCTCAAGTTCGTCATTCCCGCCGCGCGTGGGCCTCAAGGCGGTTGGGACCTGTTCGCCGAGCGCTACGCCGCCTGGGGCGCGACACCGGGTGAAGCCGTGAAGTCGATGCTCACGCGCCCGCTCGATCTGCTCCCGGTGATCTTCGGCCAGCCCGTCATCGAACTGATGGGGCAGCTCGGCTTCGTGCCGTTGCTCAACCCACTCTCGTTGCTGGCGTCGATTCCCGCGCTGCTCGAGCAACGGCTCACCGCCTACGAAACGCAGCACCTGCTGCTGCTCTATTACGGCATCGGCCCCCTCACGGTGTGGATGGTCGGAGCCATGCGGGGCGTTCGCTGGCTCTCGTCGCGCGTCGGCGTGGTGGCGCTGGTCGTGGTCGCTTCATTGCCGATGACGTGGCGTCCGGGCCCGCTCGCGATTCCGCGTGTCGAAGGCAAACACCTCGAAGCGAAGCGGTTGCTCGGTGAGCTGATTCCCGAAGGCGCGCGTGTGTCGGCGCAGACCATCGTCGTTCCGCACCTGCCGATCAGCGAACAGACGAAGCTGTTCCCCAAGCGCGCGCACGAGGCCGACTACGTGGTGCTGATGCCCGACGAATTCCTCTGGCCGCTCGAGGCGCCGGAATACAGCGAGGTCGTCACCAACGTGCTCGACAGCGGTGACTACGGAGTGCTCGCAAACACAGGAAAGCTCGTGGTGTTGAAGCGCGGCGCGCCGCTCGGTGATGCAGCGGCGGTCAAAGCCCAGCTGCCGCGTTGAAACGTTCGCGCAGTGTCGGGGCCGATCGACGTCGCCGACGTGTCAGCGCGTTCTCCATGGCCGCAAACACAACGTGACGGAACGTCGAGAAGTTCACGCGACTCAGTTCTTCTCGTGAGCGCGACAGCATGCGCCGGTACGCGATGTCGCTTTCACGACTCGGGTCATCACTCGACCACTCGGGCGGATTCCAGAGTTCGTCACCCGACGCGTCGTCGAGTGACGGGAACACGTGCGCGGTGACGGCCTGCTGCTTGAGCCGCCAATACGAGGCGTCGGCCGCTTCACGAACTCATCTCCGAAGACCGCGATGAAGCACATCACCGATCCACTCGGCGAACGCCTCACCGCGGCAGAACAGCAACCGCCTTACGGCTGCACCGACGCCAGCGAACGAATCGCCAGCTCGATGTCGACCGACTGCGGCACCGACGCCATCTCGAGCGGGTCCGCCAGCCCGATGCCCGGCAGGAACTTGCCCGCGAGCAACTTCGGCGGCGCCAGCAACTTGAAGAACAGCTCGTCGACCGTGCGGCGAACGAGGTGCTCACCGAAGTTCGTCACTTCCGTGTCTTCGTTCACGAACAACACGCGACCCGTCTTCTCGATCGACGTCTTGATGGCTTCCCAGTCGTACGGCCACAGCGTGCGCAGATCGATGACCTCCGCGTCGACGCCATCACCGGCGAGCTTCTGCGCAGCCGCCGCGCACAACGGCAACGTGCGGCCGTAGCTCACCACGGTGATCTGCGAGCCCTCACGAACGACCTTCGCCTGCCCGAGCGGAATCGAAGCGTCCTGCAGCTCCGGCCACTGCGCCGACCACTTCGTGCGATCGCCCAGCGGTGCGTCGATCATCTTCGAGAGCTGCTTGTCGTCTCCGGGCTCACCGGGGATCAACTCCTCACCCTTGATGCGCATCAGCGCCTTGGGAATGAGGAACATCGTCGGGTTCGTCTCTTTGCACGCCGACAGCAACAGGCCGTACGCATCGCGCGGGTTCGACGGCATCACGATCTTCCAGCCCGGCAGGTGCGTCACCAGCGCGTCGATGGAGTGCGAGTGGTACAGGCTGCCACGAATGCCCGAGCCGACCGGCGTCATCAACACCATCGGCAGGTTCCACTGACCGTTGCTCGACCAGTACGAGTTGCCCGCGAGCTTGAGCAGGTCGACGGTGTTGAAGATGTAGTCGCAGAACTGAATCTCGGCGACCGGCTTACCGCCGCCCATCGCGATGCCCATCGCCATGCCGACGATGCCGCGCTCGTCGAGCGGCGAGTTCCAGGTGGTCTTCAACCCCTGCGTGCAGGTGAACACGCCGCCCAGCGGCATGCCCACGTCTTCACCGAAGATGTCCGTCACGCCGAGGTTCTCTTCCGCGTAGTGCAGCGCCATGCGGACTGCTTGAGCCATGTTGGCCATGAGTCGTGTCTCCGAAAGTCTCTGTGTTGATCAGCGCGGGAACGGGTCGCGGCCGGGCTCGCCGTGGAACACGTGGTCCCAGATGGTCGAACCTTCGGGCAACGGCTCTTCCTTCACCTGCCGGGCGAGCTCGGCGAACTCCGCGGTGTAGCGATCACGCAGCGCCTGCGCGTCGGCCTTCGTCACGATGCCGGCCTTGTCGAGCCGCGCTTCGAACTGGGCGATGCAGTCTGCTTCGTTCGTCGCGAAGTTCGCGCCCGACGCCGACGAGTGCCCGTACAGCCGCGAGACGCGCGCCTCCACCAGGTATGGCTTGCGCTCGGTGCGCACGTACTCGAACGCCTCTTTCAGCTCGAGGTACGCGCTGATGGGGTCGTTGCCGTCGATGGTCTTGGTCTTCATGCCGAAGGCCACGCCGCGGTCACTGATGCGCTCCACGCCCTGCACCTGGTCGTACGAGGTCGAGATGCCCCACCGGTTGTTGGTGACGATGATCAACACCGGCAGCTCCTGGCCGGGGCGCGAGCTCCACACCAGACAGCTGGCGAAATCGCCCTCCGCCGTGCCCGCGTCGCCGCCGGTGACGATGCTGATGCCGTCGCCGCCGTGGCGCTTCTGAACGAGCGCGGTGCCCGGCGCCATCGTGTACTGCACCTCGATGGGCGAGCTGACGGGGACGATGTTCCACGCCTTCTTCGCGAAGTGACCGGCGAAGTTGCGGCCGCCCGAGTAGGGGTCGCTGGCGGTGTTCTTCATCTGGCGGAGCGCGCCGATGGCCTCTTCACCCATCGCCAGCAACGTGGCCAGCTGACGGTAGTGGAAGTGGAGGTAGTCGAAGGCCGGGCCCTGGCCCTTCTTGATCAGCATGCCGAGCGGCACGTTGAAGGCCTCTTCACCGGGCCCGCCGATCCAGAAATAGCCGTGACCGGTCTTGTACATGGAGATCAGGCGCTCCTCGAGCACGCGCGCCTTGACCATCGTGTCGTGCATCGCCCGCAACGTCGCCGCGTCGAGCGGCAGGTCGTCGGAGTGCGTCACCAACGGCTTGAACGACGACGGCGCAGACGGTCGGGCCGCCTTCGCCGGGCTGAGCTTCTTCGCATCACGAGCCATGCCCGGCGCTCTATCAGATGTTCTTGAGGTAGCGGTTGTACTGCTTCGTGACTTCGTCATCGCAGTCGTAGAAGTCACCGAGCGTACGGGCAGAGTCGCAGCGCTCGCGCGTGCGCTTCACCAGCTCCCCCAGCATCTGCCGGAGCTCCTCGTTGTTCTTCATCGAAGCGACGATCTCGTCGAGCCGTTCGTCGACGCGCTTGCCGCGCTTGAGCTCACCCAGACGCACGTCGTCGATGGGCGTGTTGGGGTTCTCTTCCAGCACCTGCGGCTCGTCGGTCGCGGCGTCGGGCGCTTCGGCCACCTGCTGATCGGCGCCGCCCGTGTTCGGCGTGCGCGTCGGATCAACCTGGTTGGGCGTGGGGTCGACCCTCGTCGGCCGCGGCTCGACCGTCGGCGGCTCCACCTTCACGGGCGCAATCGGCGTGGGGTCACGCGGAATGTCGAGGGGCTTCGGGCGCTTGCCGACGGGCGTCGGCTCCGGCGGTCTGGTCGGGAACGCGACGTAGATGCCCACCGCGAGGAGCCACACGCCGACCACGCCGGCGAGCACCCACGGCCAACGGCGCGTCACCTTGCGCTTGATGTCGGCGACCTGCGCTTCGACGGCCAGTTCACGCGCGCGCTTCTTCTCGGCGCCCTTCGGAGCCGCCGCTTCGACCACCGGGTCGATCTGCATCAGGCTCATCATGGTGGCCGCGTTACGCAGTTGCTTGGTGGCCGCGCGCAGGTCGGCCTTCACGTGCGCCGAGTCGGGCCGCTCCCCGGGCTCCTTGGCGAGGAGCTTGAGGATCAGCTCTGACAACGCTTTGGGAATCTCCTTGTTGAGCTCGTGCGGAATCGGCGGTGCTTCGTGCACGTGCTTTTCCATCACCTCCATCGGCGTGGTGCCGATGAACGGGAGCCGGCCCGTCAGCATGTGGAAGCAGAGAATGCCAAACGCGTAGAGGTCCGCCGGCGGCCCGGCGGGACGGCCTCGCGCGTGCTCGGGCGAGATGTAGTCGGGCGTGCCGGCGATGCGCGTGACGTTCTGCTGATTCCGGCGAGCGAGGCCGAAGTCGAGCAGCTTCACGTACATGAGGTTGCCTTCCTTCACGAGGAACACGTTGGCGGGCTTCAGGTCGCGGTGAACGACGCCCGCCTCGTGCGCGGCGGTGAGCGCCGAGAGCACCTGCTCGAGAATGACGACCGCGTCGCCCGCGGGCACCTTGCCTTCGCGCTGCATGAGCTGCTCGAGGGCCTCGCCTTCGAGCAGCTCCATGATCAGGTAGTGCCGGCCATCGTCGAGCGTGCCGGCGCCGAAGATGTTGATGATGCCGCGGTTCTTGATGCTGCTGATGATCCGCGCCTCGTCGAGGAGCCGATCCATGTCGCGCGGGTCCTGAACGATGTCGGGCCGCAGCACCTTGATGGCCACCGACTTGCCGATGAGCTTGTGGGTGGCCTTGAAGACCACGCCCATGCCGCCGACCCCGAGCTTCTTCTCGATGACGTAGTCTTGAATCGACTTGCCGATGAGGCCGTCGCGCGAGCTCCCCGACGTACTCTCGAGCGCGCTGGACGGGGCCCGCTGCGGCGCACTCCGACGCGGCGCAGCGCCGGCGGCGGCTTGCGGTACGGGACCACCGGCAGGCCGCGCCCTCGGTTTGGCCGGCGCAGGATCTTCGTCGGCGAGCGTGTTGACGGGCGCGTCAGCCGCGGGTTTCCGAACGACGACCGCGGGCTTCCGCGTGCCCGGTTGAAGCGTCTTGCTGCGCGAAGTCGCGTCTCCGCCCGCAGCCAGAGACGTGCCGCACCTTGGGCAGGTCCTCGACTGCGTGGGCGAGGCGGTTCCACATGTCGGGCAGATCACTTCACCGGGCATGAACGGGGGTCATTCAACCACAGGTTCCGTTTCACGCTCCGACCGAAATTCCGGGGGTGAAGCCGGCCCCGTCTTTCGAGAGCACGAGCTGACCGCACGCCGCGGCGATCTCGCGCCCGCGCGGCCAGCGTACGAGCGTCAGCAGGCCCTGCTTCACCGCGCGCTCGTGGAACTTGTTCACGCGCTCTTCGGTCGGCGTCTTGAGGCCTGTGCCGGGGTACGGGTTGTACGGAATCAGGTTCACGCGCGAAGGAATGCCGTCGAGTAACTGCACGAGGCGGTCGGCGTCTTCGTCGGTGTCGTTCAAGTCGCCGAAGAGCACGTACTCGATGAAGTAGTCGCGCTTGTTGTTGCGGCGTGCGGCGTCTTCACGGAGCGCGTCGAGCAGCGAAGCGATGGGCCAGGTCCTGGTCTGCGGCATCACCTGCTGACGAACTTCGTCGGTGGTGGCGTTGAGCGAGAGCGCGAGCGACGCTTTCGACTCCGCGAGGAAGCGCTTGAGGCCGGGAAGAACACCCGAGGTGCTCACGGTGACGCCCACGTGCCGCAGCTGCGGCGCGGGGCTCTGCGTGAGGCACTCCACGGCGCGCAGCACCTCGTCGAGGTTGTCCATCGGCTCGCCCATGCCCATGAAGACCACGTTGGTCGCGGGCTGGTGCTCCGGCGCTTCGTTTCGGGCGTGGAGGTACTGGCCGATCATCTCTTCGGCCTTGAGCTGGCGAATGAAGCCGAGTTCTTTGGTCGCGCAGAAGGTGCAACGGCGCGTGCAGCCAGCCTGGCTCGAGATGCAGATGGTGCTGCGGCCCTTCGCAGGAATTCGAACCGTCTCGACGTTGGTGCCGTCGAAGTCGAGCGCGTACTTCGTGGTGCCGTCGGGGCTCTGTTGCCTCTCGAGCACCTTCGGCAGCGACCACTTGCGCGCTTCGATGAACGGTCGCCACGCACGGTGACTCACGCCGGGCACGGTGTCGGGGAGTTCTTGAGGAAGTGTCTTCTGCGCGTAGAGCCACTTGAGGGCTTCGACGGCGCGCGTGCGACTGCCGAGTTCACGGGTCAGTTCGTCGACAGTGAGCGCAGGGAGGTGACGCACGTGCGGTGCCTTCGCAGAAGGGAAGACCGGGTGTCAACGCGAGGTCGGGCTGGCGCTGCGGGTGGGCGGTCTGCGTTGGTGGCGTGCTTTTGAACCCGAACGCGCTGGCCCCTCGGCAGGTCACCTGGGGTGTCACCGTCGCGCTTCCACACCGTGGTCACCCGGTCGCCATGCTGCGGAATCCCGTTCGAGGTCGCGGGGCCAGCGCGCATCAGGCACGGCGTGACAACCCGTTCGACATCGCTCACCCGGGGCCAGGTGTCAGACCACGCCGGTATCGATGTTCGCGGCTGCGGAATGGACGAGGGGTTGGGGAAGTGTCTCGCGATCGCGAGCAGGCAATGCGCTTCCGCGTGCTGCATTGGACGTGGAAGGCACTCCACGCGTTCCCCGAACGGCTGACGGTCGAACTGGCCACCTGTCTGCGACGGGCGGCGTGAAGGAACACCGCTTCCCCGGAAGGTGTCCACGGGTACGATGCCGCGACCTTCGAGGGGGAATTCATGCGTTTGAAGCGGCTGCTCATCGGGCTCGCGCTCTTGCTGGCGGTGGTACTCGGCATCGCGAGCACGCAGACCTGTCTGCGACTCGGCTTCCGCACGGGCGTGTGGGTCGACCAGTGTCCTGACGGAGAGCTCCGCCAGACCATCAGCGTCAACGCACCGTCGCTCAAGCGTGGCGAGGCGAGTTCGATCACCGTCATGGTCAACGCCACCTACCTGGTGGGACCGAACGATCAGCGGCGGACCGAAGCCATCACCTCCTTCACGCCGACCATCGCGCTGGTGAACGGTGCGCAGGAAACGGCGCTCTCGCCCAGGGAGGGCTGGAAGAAGCAGGGCACCGCGCTCACCGCCGAGCTCGCGCTGCCGAAAGTGAACGACGGCGACTACGTGTTGCGTGTTCGCGCGACCTCGCCGCTCGGTGAAGAGAAGGTCGACCTGCCGCTGCCGCTGTTCACGCCGGCCCGCATTCACGTGCTGACCGACCGGCCGCTCTACGAGCCCGGCAACACGGTGAAGTTCCGCGCCATCGCGCTCAAGGCCAACGACCTCACCCCGCTCGAAGAGCGCCCCGGCACGTGGGTGGTGACCAACGCGTCGGGAGAGGTGCTGCTCGAAGAAAGAGCGGCGAGCGGGCCGTGGGGTGTGGTGGCGGGCAGCTTCCCCATCGATCGCGGCGGCACGAGCGGCGAATGGACCGTCGCCTGGCGCTCGGGCCCCAACAGCCAGTCACGCACGTTCACCGTCAAGCCGTTCACCCTGCCCCGCTTCCGCCTCGAAGCCGCGACCGTGAAGCCGTTCTACGGGCGCGGTGAACGCCCGGTGGTGAAGGGCTCGGTGAAGTACAGCTCGGGCGCGCCGGTCGCCAACGCGAAGCTCGAGGTGCGGTGGACCGTCAACGGTGAATGGCCCGCGCCGGTGAGCTGGACGAACGGCAACGCGCTGCCGAAGACCGCCACCACCAACGCCAGCGGCACCTTCACGCTGGAGCTCCCGCAGGTGCCGGAAGATCTCCAGGGGAAGTCGACGCTGCTCGCGAACCTCGGCGCCGTCGACGCCAGTGGTGACCGGGTCGAAGGCAGCACGTCGGTGTTGCTCTCTCAGGACCTCATCGCGGTGAGCGGAATCACCGAGCTCGCCGGGGGCCTCGTGGAAGGCGTCAACAACCGCCTGTTTCTCCGCGCGACCACCGCCGACGGCCGGCTGCTCGACGGGGTGACGCTCAACGTGAAGCGCCTGTGGGAGCCGACGGACAAGGGGACGGATGCCGTCGTCGATGAAGATGGCGTGGCGAGTCTGCAGGTCGACCCGGGGCCGGCGGTGAACGTCATCATCCCCGCGATGCCGTTTCGCCCGCCGCCGCCGGTGAAGCAGGTCACCCGCACGCAGCTGAGCGAACGCCTCGGCTACGACGACGACGTCTCCCTCGCGGACCGCATGGCCTTCGACGCGCTCGACGCGAAGCTGACGAAGTGCACGCGCCTGGTGCTCGACGGCGGCTCCATGGTCGAGGTGTCGTTGCTGGTGAGCAGCAGCGGGAAGATCAGCGCCATCACCGCTCCGGCGACGCCCCTGGGCCGCTGCGTGGAAAGCGTGGTGTCGACCGCTTCGTTCCCCGCCGGCAAGGAGCGCTTCTATTCGAGCGGTTGGAACTTCGACGACAGCGACCTCCCCGCGCTCACGATGGAGCTCGACGCCGCGCCCGACGTGCCGCCCGGCCTCGAGGAAGGGCTCTCGCTCGCGTTGCTCGAAGCACGCGACTGTCTCCCCGCGACCGTGAAGACCGGCGAGCTGCCGCGCCTCATTCGCTGGCAGCAGAAGCAGCGGCGCATCGAGCTCACGTGGGCGTCGGTGCCCGGTGACGTGTACGCCGACAGCGCGCTCTCGTGCATCGCGTCACGCGTGAAGAGCTTCGAGCTGCCGAAGTCGCACAACGGCGACGACGGCGTCGGCGAATCGTCGGCGCTCGACGAAGCCATCGGCGTGGCGCACCTCGGCGTCACCGCTCCAGAGAAATACGAGTCCATCAAGCCGCAGGACACGGTGATGCTCGGCTACGAGTTTCTCGTCACCGCGAAGAAGGGCGGCGAGGTGCTCGGCTCGACGAAGCTGCGCATGTCACCCGGTTCGGTGCCGCCGCTGCGCCTGCGCGCCAGCTCGCAGCTCGTGAAGCCGGGCGAGACGGTGAAGATCGAAGTGCTGCGAAGTGCCGACTACACCGGCGAGCTGCCCGAGAAGCTCTGGCTTCGCCACGCCTACGACACCGTCGAGTCGAAGGTCGATGAGGCCACGCGCTCGGCACAGTTCCAGATTCCTGTGGGCTGGAGCGGCTGGGCGAGCGTCGCGTTCGGCAGCGGGCAGGTGTTCCTGTTCGTGCAGCCGGCGGCGTCGCTCGCGGTGAAGGTCACGCCAGAGAAGCCGCGCTACTCGCCGGGTGACGTCGCCCACCTCGACGTGGAGACGACGATCGGCAGCGCCGGCGGTCCTGCGGCGGTGGGTCTCTTCGGCGTCGACGACTCGCTCTCGCAGCTCACCTCGCTGCCCAACGCAGACGAGCTGGCGGGGCTCCGACCGCAGGCGACGGGTGAACAGGTCTTCGGTTCGTTCGACGCGCAGGCGCTCTCACTGGGGCGAATTCGCGGCGCGAACGCGACAGCCGCCACGCTGGTGCGCGTGTCGTCGATGCCCGCGCCTCCGGAGGTCGAAGCCACGGTCAGCGTGAACGGCGCCACGGTGTTCGACCCCAACGAGACGCAGGTCGACCGCTTCTATGTGGTGCTCGGCGAACTCTATGGCCAGGTGCGCCAGTGGGAAGCGAGCGCCCCCAAAGACGAGAAGCTGACGCCGCAGACGATGGCGAAGTTGTGGAACAGCTCGCTGGACGCGCTCAGCGCGAAGAAGGAACCGGTGAACGATGCATGGGGCCGAAAGCTGAGGCTGCATCGCCTCCCCGCCGACCTGCTCGCGCTCACCGAGCCGCGCGCGGTCGTCATCGACGGCACGCGGTTGCCTGAAGACATGCAGAACTGGTCGCAGTGGGTCGCGAAGGAGAAGCCATGAAGAAGGTCATCGTCACCACGCTGGTGGTGCTGGGCATCGCCTTCGTGTCGTGCTTCGGCATCTTCGTCAGCGACAACGTGAAGGCGCTGTTCGGCATGTCAGCCGACGCGCTCGCAGGTGACTCGTCGGTCACCAGGTATTCGCGCAGCGAGATGGCGCCCTCGCCGGTCGTCGCAGCCGCGCCGCTCGAAGAACAGGCCATGAAGGAGGCGGCGCCCAAAGCCGACTTCAAGAAGTCTGCGCTCGGGGTCATGGGCTCCGGCAAGGGTGGCGGCGGGTTCGGCATCGGAGGCATCGGCACACGCGGCCGGGGCGCCGGCGTCAGCTCGGCCTTCGGCGGCGCGCCCGCCGACGAAGCCGAAGAAAGTGGCAGGTTCGATGACGCGCCTGCGCCCGCCACGCGCGCGTGGTTCCCGGAGACGTTCCTCTTCGAGCCGCTGGTGGTCACCGACGCGCAGGGCCGCGCGAACGTTCCGGTGAAGGTGCCTGACCGGCTGACGACCTGGCGCGTGTTGGCGCTCGCGCATTCGCGCGAAGGCAGTCAGGCGGGCACGGTCGCGAGCTTCCTGGGCACGCTGCCGACGTACGTCGAGCCGGTGACGCCGCCGTTCCTCTACGCGGGTGACGTCGTGAAGTTGCCGGTGCAGGTGGTGAACACTACCGAGCGCGACGTGAACGCTGGTTTGACGATGAGCGCCACCGGCGCCACGTTGTCGAGCGCTGGCGGCACGGTGAAGGTGCCGGCAGGCGGCAGCGCGCTGCAGTACGTGACGCTCACCACCACCAGGCCCGGTGAGGCGACCTTCAAGACGGTGCTCGAAGGCACCGACGCGGCGGAGAAGCGCATCGAGCTCAAGCCCATGGGCCGTCGTGAGGTGCTGACGAAGGCGGGCACGCTCGCCGCGCCGCGTACGTTCACGCTCACGGGGCCAGCCAACCCACTGCCCGGCACCGAAGCGCTGCGCGTTCGCGTGTATCCCGGCGCGCTCGGGCTGGTTCGCAACGAGCTCTCGGCGGCGCCCGGTCGTGGCGGTGTGGCCGAAGACGCGTACCTGCTGCAGTTGCTCGGTCAGGCGCCCGGGCTGTTGCGGTCACTGGGCGCGACGCCTGATTCACCGACCATTCGCGACCTCTCGATTCTCGCCACCCAACGCGTGATGCAGCACTCGCGCGCGCCGACCGTCGACGCGGCGACGCTGCTGACGGAAGCAGCGTTCGCGCACCCGGAAAATCCGGTGCTGCAGCGGCTCGGTGAACGCCTCGCGCTGCAGGTGTCGATGGCCCAACGTGCCGACGGTACGTGTCAGGGCGCCAACGGGTGGACGTTGCAGCGGCTGCTGGTCACCACCGCCGAGTGCGTGCGCGCCACCCAGGCGGCGAATCAGAACCCCGCTTCGATTCAGCGCGCGACCGCCGTGAAGTTGAAGGCCAGCGGTGCTTTCGAGCGCAACCTGGCGCGCGTCGCCGACGGCTACACGGCGGCTGCGATTCTGGCGTCGGGTGCGCTCGCAGGTGGCGGTGTCGACGGCTACCGGAAGCTGGTGCTCGACGGCATCACCGACGCGCCCGACGGCGGCAAGTTCCTGCGCGTGGACAGCGGCGTGGTGCGCTCCGACGGTGTCACCCCGTCGCCGTACGAGGCGACCGCGCTCGCGATTCTCGCGCTCGACGGCGTGAAAGACGCGCCGATTGCCGACCTCGGCTCGTACCTGCTGTCGGGCTACTCGCCGTACGTCGGCTGGGGCGATGGCCGCGCGAACCTGGTGGCGCTGCGGGCTGCGGTGAAGCTCTTCAAGGACCCGGTGCCGGCGGGCGTGAAGATCACCATCGAGCGCGACGGCAAGGCGATGGCGTCGGGCAGCTTCGACGCGAATGCGCTGCAAGACGTGCTCACGCTTGACGCCGATGCTGACGGCAGCGCAGGGGCGCACGACTGGACCATTCGCGCTGAACCCGCGGTGCCGGGGCTCGGCTACTCGCTGCAGTTGGTGTCGTACGCGCCGTGGACGGACGAACCGGGCGGCGGCCTCGAGCTCAAGACCGAGCTGCCGAAGCTCATCAAGGTCGGGCTGCCCGCCGACGTGAAGCTGACCGCCGCGGCGCCCGGAGGCATTGCGCTCAAAGTCGCGTTTGCGCTCCCGGCCGGCGTTCAGGCCGACTCGACGGCGCTCACGCGGTTGGTGAGCAACGGTGTCATCACGCGCTTCGAAACCGAAGACGGCCTCATCACGCTTCACGTGCCGCCACAGGCCAACGGTGCGTCGTGGCAGACGAACGTGACCGTCATCGCCACGCTCGGCGGCACGCTTCACTCCGGCGCGTCGCTGCTCGGCACCGAGGGCTTCCCGACGCGTGAGAAAGCCTTCGCGCCGGTCACGTGGAAGATCGATTGAGTGACTTCACGCCGGGAGAACGTGAGCGCCTCGCGGTCTTCCACGACGTCATCATCGTCGACGCGGCCGCGCTGCAGACGATCGCTCGAGAATACGACTGTGGTGCGACGCGTTCGGAGGCAAGTTGCTCCGCGGCGCGACTGCGACGCTCCGTACACACCACATCGTGAACCTGTCGCTCGTCGAAGCTTCTTCCCGGCTGCGGCGGGGACCACGCTCTCGACGGTGGCAGGAACCTCCAAGCGGCGCCATTCGCTGTGTGCCGCCCGGGGGGAAGTTCCATGGCTCCATCTTCACGTGGCAGTCCGCTGGCCTCGAAGATCGTCACAGAACTCGAGGAAGCGGGCCACGCTCGGGAGCGCCGCACGCAAGCTTCGGACTCGTCCGCTCGCGCGCACTCGACTTGGCCGCCTAAGACGAGCGGCTCTCACGCCTCGCCTCCACGCTGCTGCACGCGACGACACGTCGAGTTGGTTCGTCGCATCGACGCGCAGAACGCCATCGACCGGAGGAGCGCTGCTGCGCGCACTTCACGGCTCCAGCGACGAGACCGTCAGTGGGGGTGAGCGCAGCCGCTTGCCGGCGTGCAGGTCAGGAAGATCGGGCACGCCTCTTCAACGCGCTCGCGACGCGGTGACCTTCACTGGCCTTCGATGAGGAGCTTCAGCTCCTTCACGCGGCGGTTCACGAAGTCGCGCTCGAGCTTCTGGAACGCTTCAGGCAGCAGCTCCCGCGACGTGCATTCCTGCACGGCCACGAGGTTCT
>QFQP01000057.1 GCA_003243425.1 Archangium gephyra
GTGCATCCCCGCTACAGATCATCTCCACGTGTTTCGTGTCGATCCCGTCGTGGCAGTTATGCGGATCAGCTCTCTAGCGGGGGTCATCCTCGCCCTCGGCGACATGGTCGATTCCGGCGTGGTGCTGGTTGAGAACGCGCACAAGAAGATCGAATCGGCAGAAGCCGAGGGACGCAGCGTCGATCGTGGCGCCCTGATTCTCGCCTCAGCAAAGGAGCTGGGCCCCTCGATGTTCGGGGCTCTCCTCGTACTGACAGTCGCGTTCCTTCCTGTCTTCGTGCTCGAGGGCGAGGAGGGCCGTCTTTTCAGACCGCTCGCCCTCGCGAAAACCGCCTCGATGGCAGTGGCAGCGGTCCTTTCGGTGACGCTGGTGCCGGCGCTGATGGTGCTGCTCCTGAAGGGTGCCATTCGACCCGAAGAAAGGAACCCCGTCGCGCGCCTGTGCCGCAACGCCTACCGCCCAGTCCTTCGGTTCTGTCTGGTGCACCGTTGGCCAATGCTGCTCGGGGCGGTTGGGCTGACGCTGCTGACTGCGCTGCCCTTCACCCGGCTGGGCTCTGAGTTCATGCCCCCCTTGTACGAGGGCGACCTGCTGTTCATGCCGATCACGGTGCCCTCGATTCCCATCGAACAGGCCCGAGCGTTGCTCCGGTGGCAGGACGCCCAAATACGCACCGTGCCCGAAGTCGACCTCGTCTTCGGAAAGGCGGGCCGCGCCGAGAGCGCGTTGGACCCCGCACCGCTGTCGATGTTCGAAACGGTCGTCAGACTCAAGCCACGCGACCAATGGCGCAAGGGGATGACGATTGAGCGCATCACGGAAGAGCTCAGCGCCAAGGTGGCGAGCCCGGGGATTCAGAGCTCGTGGACAATGCCGATCAAGGCCCGGATTGACATGTTGTCCACCGGCATTCGCACCCCAATCGGCGTCAAGGTGTTCGGCAAAGACCTCGCCACCATCTCTGAAGTGAATGACCAACTCGAGCGCGTCCTTCGGAAAGTGCCAGGGACCCGCAGTGTCTACGCCGAACGCGAACTGGGTGGCTTCTTCCTCGACATCACCCCTGACCGAGAAGCCATCTCCCGGTACGGAGTGACGGTGCGAGACGTGCTCGACGTGGTCGAGGGTGCCATCGGTGGCATGGACATCGCGACCACCTACGAGGGGCGCGAACGGTACCGTGTCAATGTGCGGTACCCGCGTGACTTGCGAGATGACCCCGATTCGCTGGGACAGATTCTCGTCCCTGTACGGGCGAGTCCGGGGCGAAGGCCAATCGCAGCCAGACGTGGCGAGCCATCGGCTGACCCAGACGCCATGGGTGCCGCTGGGATGGGCGCCGAGACCGCCGCCGACGAGGAGGAAACCATGGGAGCCGGGCCAATGTCGCAAGGCTCCTCGCCCCTCGGCAGCCGAGCGTGGGTTCCCTTGTCGAGGCTGGCCCGCATCGAGACCGTGATGGGCCCGCCCATGATCAAAAGCGAACTGGGCTCGCTCACCGGCTGGGTCTACGTGGATCTCGAGGGCCGCGATGTTGGTGGCTATGTCGAGGACGCCAAAGCAGCCGTCGCTCGCGAAGTGACGCTGCCGGCGGGCTACTCACTGAAGTGGACCGGTCAGTATGAGCTACTCGAGCGAGTGCGGGCGCGGCTGGCCATCGTGCTGCCACTGACCCTTGGGCTCGTCTTCCTCATCCTCTACCTCAACTTTCGAGGCGTCACGCAGACGCTCTTGGTGATGACGGGAGTGCCCTTCGCCGCGGTCGGTGCGGTGTGGACCCTCTACCTGCTGCGCTTCAATACCTCGGTCGCCGTGTGGGTCGGGATGATCGCGCTCCTCGGCGTCGCAGCCGAAACCGCGAGCGTGATGGTGGTCTATCTCGATGAGGCGTGGAACGGAGGGAGAGCAGCCGGCACCATCACGACAGTACCGACCCTGATCGACGCCGCCGTAGAGGCAGGCACGCTGCGTGTTCGCCCTCTCCTGATGACGGTCGCCACGAACATCTTCGGTCTACTGCCGGTGTTGTTCGACACGGGCGTCGGATCAGACGTCGCGAAGCGAATCGCTGCACCGATGTGGGGTGGGCTTGTGTCGCTGACGCTTCTCACGCTGCTCATCATCCCTGCAGCGTACGTCGTTTGGCGGGCCACTCAGCTGCACCCTCTGGAGAAAGGAACGACGTGATGACCCCCAGACCCTTGGTTCTCCTCCTCGCAGCTGCCTTCAGTTGCGCCACCCCGGGCTCGGGCCCTCACGAAATGAGTGGTGCGAAACACGAGGGCGCCGCCCAGCAACTCGACACGGCTGCCTCCGCCGAGGCTCAACTATACGAACCTTCAGCGCAGGTGACGAGACAGCGATGCACTCCTGCCGTCGGGGCCACCCGAGGCGCTGAGCTTCTCAGTACTGCGTGTTGGACCTCCGTTTCGAACCCAACAGACGACCATCGTCGGAAGGCGGAGCAACTCCGCAGGCAGGCTGCCGACCATCGCGCGGGCGCCGCAGCCTTGCGTGACGCCGAAGCTCGCAACTGCGTGGGGCTCCAGCCTGACGACCGAGACATCAGCCCGTTCGAGCACACTGAGGACATTGCTGGCGCGGCCGCCTTGAGGGGCCCCGCGACGGGCAATGCGAAGGTGCCCAGCGACCGGTTGGTCGGTGCCATCATCACGTTCCGTGCTGTTCCAGGCCTGACGGCCGAGTGGCTTCAACGAGTGGTCGATTGCCATCTGGCCCGCAACGCATCGCGGGGGCACCTCGTGCCGGAGATGCCAGACTGCCCACTCGTCCCCAATGGTGCCACCGCCACCGTGACCTCGACCGGCAATGGCTTCGCAGTCTCGATTCGAGCGAACGACGCTTCGGCGGCAGAGGAGATCCTCCGTCGCGCCGAGCGCCTTGCCTCACAAACCCAGCAACGGCGCACGGAGTGAGCCATGAGCTCTGCCAACGATGAATTCAGTCTGACGTTTGCGGGCGGAGCCGGTTCGGTCACAGGCTCGAAGTATCTCGTCCGAGCCAACGGCCACCAGTTCCTTCTCGACTGTGGGCTCTTTCAAGGTCCTCGAGACCTCCGGCTCAGGAATTGGGCCGAGCCCCCCTTTGAACCAGGTTCGCTTGATGCCGTGGTGCTGAGTCACAGCCATCTGGACCACACCGGCTACCTGCCCTTGCTGGCGAAGCGGGGGTTCAGAGGTCCCGTGTACTGCACCCCCGGGACGGCTGACCTGCTCGCTGTCGTGCTGAAGGACTCCGCGCACCTTCAGGAGGAGGACGCGGCACGTGCCAATCGATATGGATACACAAAGCACAGACCGGCCCTTCCGCTCTACACAACGAAGGACGCCGAGATGGCGCTCCAATTGCTCAAGCCGAAGACCTACGGCGAGCGCTTCTCCATCGACAGCAGCACGCATGTTCTCCTCCGGAGAGCTGGCCACATTCTGGGCTCAGCCACGGTGGAGGTTCATTTCGAAAAGCCAGTCTCCCGCCGCCTGGTCTTCTCCGGCGACCTCGGTCGTTGGAATCGCCCCATCCTCAGGGATCCAGAACCGGTTCCCGAGGCTGACGTCCTTCTCGTGGAGTCGACCTATGGGGACCGGACCCATGCGCCGAACGCGGACGACGAGTTGGTGAGGATCATTACCGAAACCGCAGGTCGTGGGGGCGCGGTAATCGTGCCCGCCTTCGCGATTGGCAGAACACAGGAGCTCATCTGGACGATTCGAAGACTCGAAGACGAAGGTCGTCTGCCGTTCGTCGCTGTCTATGTAGATAGCCCGATGGCCATCAACGTCTCCGACATTTATTGCAGACACCCGGAAGACCACGACCTCGACATGAAATTGCTCATGGACGAGAAGCGCTGCCCTCTCTGCTGCCACCAATACAACCTCGTGCGCACAGCAGAACAGTCAAAGACGCTCAACGGCCAACGGGGACCAATGATCATCATCGCGGGAAGCGGCATGGCAACCGGCGGAAGGGTGCTTCACCATCTCAAGCATCGACTGCCCGATCACAGAAATACCGTCTTGCTGGTGGGCTATCAGGCGATCGGGACACGAGGGCGACTCCTTCACGATGGCGCGAAGTTCGTACGCATTCACGGCGCCGAGGTTCCCGTTCGAGCGCATGTCGAGACCATCAACGGCCTCTCAGCGCACGCGGATCAGAACGAAATCCTGCGCTGGTTGAGTGAATTCAAGAGCGCCCCGACTCACACGTATGTCGTCCACGGTGAGGCGGCCGCCGCTCGCGCGCTCTCTTCGAGCATCGTGTCAAAACTAGGTTGGAGCGCCACCGTCGCCGAGGACGGTGCGACAGTTTCGCTCTATGGCACGCCTGAACAGAGCGGAGCCAGTCGATGAGTGACACCGTGCCACAGTCGGCACCGGCCAGAGACGCCCTCGGCACGACTGGGCTCAGTGGCGCCGAGGCGGCACGAAGGCTTCAAGAGCAGGGGGCAAACGAGATTTCTCGCGAAGAAGCAACCGGTCCCTGGCGACTGCTGTGGGGTCAATTCAAGAGCCCAGTTATCTGGTTGCTGCTCGGCGCCTGCCTCATTTCCGGGGTTCTGGGTGAGGTCGCCGATGCCGTCGCGATTGGCACCATCGTTGTCCTGAACGCGTTCGTTGGCTTCTTTCAGGAATACCGCGCGGAACGCGCAGTACTTGCCTTGCGTTCGATGACAGCCCCCCGAGCACGAGTTCTCCGCGACGGCCACCCGGTCGTGGTTCCGACCACTGCCGTGGTTACCGGAGACATCATCTTGCTCGAGCCTGGTGACATCGTCGCCGCGGATGCGCGTCTGCTCGAGGCGAATGTACTGACCTCGAACGAAGCGGCGCTGACGGGCGAGAGTGCGCCCGTTGAGAAGTCCACCGCAGCAGCGCCACCCAACGCGCCCTTGGCGGAGCGCCACGACTCCGTCTTCATGGGAACGAACATCGCAAACGGCACGGGAAGGGCGGAGGTGTTCGCGACCGGGATGAGGACCGAGTTGGGGAAGATTGCGCACCTACTTCAGACTGCAGTGGAAGCCGAGACTCCGCTGCAGAAGCGCCTGGGGCAAATCAGTCAGATGTTGCTCTTTGTCTGCATGGGCATCGTTGCCGTCGTGGCGGTGCTGGGTCTCGTCCGCGGCGTGGGGGTCTTCGCAGTTTTCCTCTCGTCGGTGTCTCTGGCTGTCGCCGCGGTTCCTGAAGGCTTGCCCGCCATCGTCACCATCGCCCTTGCGATCGGCGTCCAACGAATGGTTTCGCGCCACGTTCTCGTGCGAAAGCTCCACGCCGTCGAAACGCTTGGTTGTGCCACTGTGATCTGCACCGACAAGACGGGAACGCTCACCACCGGCGTCATGGCGGTGCGAGAGCTGTGGGGGAAGGACCACCAACGGCTCCTCTACACTGCAGCCGCTTGCTGCGACGCCGAACTGAGCGAAGACGAGCAGACCGGAGTTGGCGACACAACGGAAGTCGCCATCCTCATCGAAGGAGCGCGGCGGGGCATTCAACGCCCAGCGATTGAGCGAGAACGCCCGCGGCTTCGGGTCAACCCCTTCGACTCGGATCGCAAGCGAATGTCGGTGCAGCGTTCAGATGGAACTCTGTACGTCAAAGGTGCGGTGGAGATGTTGTTGGCGCGCAGCAGCACAGGCGTCGACGGCGTTTCAGAGGCCAACGCTCAGCTCGCCGCCCGAGGGCTTCGGGTGCTCGGCGTCGCCGTTGGGAAAGGCGCCGTCGAGGAGGGTCTTGAGTTCGTCGGCCTGATCGGCATCGCAGATCCTCCACGAACGGAGGCCATTGAAGCCGTCGCGGCTGCTCGCGCTGCGGGAATCAAGACGGTCATGATCACCGGTGATCACCCGGCCACCGCCCAGGCCATCGCTCGCGAGCTGGGGATCATCGTTGGAGGTGAGCCTCCAGACGGTGTGGTGCACGCGCGTGCAACGCCGGAAGACAAGCTCCGTATCGTTCGCGTGTGGAAGTCACGCGGGGCCGTGGTCGCCATGACGGGAGACGGCGTCAACGATGCTCCCGCATTGCGCGAATCGCACATCGGAATCTGCATGGGCAAGACCGGCACCGAGGTGACCCGCGAAGCCGCCGACATGGTGCTGACAGACGATAACTTTGCCAGCATCGTCGCTGCGGTTCGGGAGGGGCGCGGCATCTTCGACAACATCCGCAAGGCGCTCGTCTTTCTCTTGTCAGGCAACGCCGGGGAATTGGCGGTAATGCTCATCGCGGCAGTAATGGGCTTTCCCCTTCCCCTCCTTCCTCTCCACCTGCTGTGGATCAATCTGGTGACGGACGGCCTACCTGCCCTCGCCCTGGTGCTGGACCCCGCCGAGAAGGACGTGATGCAGAGATCACCCCGGCGGCCGGATGCACCGATGTTGGGGCGTGTTGAATGGACAACCATTCTTCTGACGGGTGCCCTTCAGGCAGCGGCGACTCTCTCGGTCTTCGTTTGGGCCCTCCGTGAGCGGAATCTTGTGGAAGCTCGCAACCTGGCCTTTTCGGTCATCGTCTTCGGCGAACTCTTCCGAGCATTTGCCGCCCGGAGCCCAACGAAGACGTTCTGGGAAGTGGGCGCCTTCAGCAACGTCAGCCTGCTCGGCGTCGTTGCCGTCTCGGTCCTCGTTCAACTCGCCATCCACCACATCCCCGCAACCCAGACGCTCTTCCAGATTGGTGATCTTTCGCTGGCCGACTGCGCTCTGGGCTTATCGGTTGGATTAATCCCCGTCACCGCTCTCGAACTCTCGAAATTGATTCGTCGGGCCACCGCTACACCCGCTCCGGGACCGCGCCCCCTGGGAGAACATCTTGGAGGCTAGACTGATCCTCAGCGCGCTCCGGATTCGGAAGCAACTTCGCTCGCACGAGCGATGGTCCGAACCAGAGCTGCGAGCATTTCAGTCGGCCCGACTCCGCGACCTCCGTCGCTACGCTCTGGCTCATTCGGCCTTCTATCGGCGCTTTCACAAGGGAGTTGAGACAAACCCGCTCGCGGATCTACCTGTCCTCACGAAGGCCGAGTTGATGGCCAACTTCGACGAACTTGTGACCGCCCGGGGAGTTCGGCTCACCGACGTCGAGAGGCATCTCACCCATCTCCAGGCAAATGAACGCTTCCATGATCGCTTTTGGGTGACGCGTACCTCAGGGAGCACCGGCAACCCAGGCATCTTCCTCGTCGACCGCGACGAGTGGGCAACGGTCATCGGATCCTATGCACGAGCGCAGGAATGGGCAGGAGTCAGAGCATCATTGACCAGGCGAACACGCCTCGGCGTCGTGAGTTCCAGGGTGCCCTGGCATCAATCAGCGCGAGTGGGAATGAGCGTCGACAGTCCATTCGTCCCCGTGCGTCGCTTCGATGCGACGCAACCGCTGTCTGAAATCGTCGCGGGTCTGAATGACTGGCAACCTGAGAATCTCGTCGCCTACGCGTCGATGGCCCGTCTACTCGCCGATGAGCAACTGGCGGGACGCCTTCGAATCTCGCCACGGGCGGTCATGTGCTCGTCAGAGGTGCTGACCCCTGAAGCTGCGACGCGGATTGAACGGGCGTGGGGGGCAGCCCCTTTCAATGTCTACGCCGCCACCGAGACCGCGGGCGTCGCCTCCGAGTGCCGCAACCACCGAATGCACCTCTACGAAGACCTCGTGATCACGGAGGTGGTAGACGAGAGAAACCAACCGCTCCCACCTGACACCGTTGGGGCGAGAGTTCTCGTGACGGTCTTGTTCAGTCGAACTCAGCCGCTCATCCGGTACGAGATGAGCGATCGATTGAGCTTGTCGGCTGAGCGCTGTGGCTGTGGTCTCCCCTTTGCTCTCTTGGCTGGCATCACCGGGCGTGCCGAAGATTCGCTCACGCTCCACTCGCCCTCGGGTGACGAAGTCGTGGTCCATCCGGTGGTGTTCCACCGCGTCCTCGAGCCACTCCCCGTCAGGGAGTGGCAAGTCGACGAGCGCGCGGATGGCTTGCACGTCCTGTTGGGGAAGCCCGTGTCGCCCCAGGCCATTCCGCCGACGCAACTTGCGGAGACATTGACCCGGGCCCTTCGCCACCTTGGAGCAGCGGTGCCGCCCATCGTGGTTGAGTTCGTCGACGCTGTGCCCAGAACGCAGTTGGGGAAGGCGCCGCAGATCAAGGCCATGCGTCGGAACCGCCGGAGAGACTCATGATCGACTGCGACTGTCGGGAGGTCCACGAGAGACGCCGCCTCGTTCTGACGGGAGGGCCGGGGGCAGGCAAGACAGCGGTCCTGGAGCTCGTTCGACAGTATTTCTGCAGGCACATCGACGTCCTTCCCGAGGCGGCGAGCGTCTTGTTCGGAGGCGGGTTCAGGCGCGCCACCACCCTCAGAGGGCGGCAGGCAGCGCAGCGTGCCATCTACCACGTGCAGCGAGAACTCGAGTCGGTCGCCATGGCAGAGAGCAACCCAGCGATCATCCTCTGCGACCGAGGCACCGTTGACGGGGCAGCCTATTGGCCGGGACCAGGCGACTTCTGGAAGGAGGTCGCAACCACGACTGAGGACGAGCTGAAACGGTACGACGCCGTCATTCACCTACGAACTCCGACCGCAACCGGCGGGTACAACCATCAGAACCCGGTGCGAGTCGAGTCGGCGAGTGAAGCGGCTGTCATCGATCTGCAAATCGCAAAGGTCTGGGAGGGACATCCCAGGCGCTTCATTGTCGAAAACACGACGGACTTCCTGAAGAAGGCCCATCAGGCGATCCAGATCTTGCGCGCCGAGATGCCGGAGTGTTGCCGACGGCACCTGGTGCCCGGCGTCGACCAGCACCCGACAGGAGGAGAAGGATGAGCGACGCACACGCCGACGTGAAGCGCCCTGAAGACGGGGGCCCGCTGACGGACCCGGTGTGCGGCATGAAAGTCGTTCCGGGGCACGCCAAGGGAGGGGTCGTTCGATACCAGGGCCGAGACCACTTCTTCTGTAGCGAGAGGTGCCGCGAGAAGTTCAAAGCCACGCCGGAAAAATACGTCGCGCCCGAGCTCAAGCCAGCGCGGTCGGCTGCAGGGGCTGAGTACACCTGCCCGATGCACCCACAGATTCTGCAACCCACACCAGGCACTTGCCCCATTTGTGGCATGGCGCTCGAGCGACGGGCCCCCTCGCTCGAAGATCGCAATCCAGAGCTGGACGACATGAGCCGCCGGTTCTGGGTGAGCGTCGCATTCACGACCCCCGTGTTCGCTCTCGCGATGTCGGAGATGCTGCCTGGCCAACCCATTCAACACGCCCTGGGCGCAAAGCTCCTCGTTTGGCTTCAGGTCGCAGGTTCGACCCCCGTGGTGCTCTGGGGAGGCTGGCCGCTCTTCAAACGCGGGTGGGCGTCGTTGGTGAACCGCAGTCTCAACATGTTCACGCTGATCGCACTGGGGATCGGGGTGGCCTATTCGTACAGCCTCGTCGCGGCGCTGGCTCCCGGGCTCTTTCCAGAGCAGTTTCGAGGGCACAGCGGTGTCGTTGGCGTGTACTTCGAGGCTGCCGCGGTCATCACAGTCCTCGTGCTCCTCGGGCAAGTGCTCGAGCTCCGGGCGCGCAGCAGCACCTCGAGTGCGCTGAGGGCGTTGCTCGGCCTTGCCCCGAAGAGCGCTCGAGCGGTTCGCGAAGATGGCACTGAAGACGACGTGCCCCTGAGCGACGTGAAGCCGGGAGACCGGCTCCGTGTCAGACCCGGTGAGAAGGTGCCTGTCGACGGAGTCGTCCTGGACGGTGTGAGTTCGGTCGATGAGTCGATGGTCACGGGAGAGTCCATCCCGGCCGAGAAGGTTCCCGACAGCCGCGTGACCGGCGGCACCGTGAATCAAACTGGCAGCTTCGTCATGCGCGCGGAACGCGTAGGCCGAGACACCTTGCTCGCGCAGATCGTGCGAATGGTCGGCGAAGCTCAGCGGTCCCGGGCTCCCATTCAACGGCTCGCGGATGTCGTCGCGTCGTTCTTCGTCCCGGGCGTCATTCTCGTCGCCATCGGGACATTCCTGGTTTGGGCGTTCGTGGGACCAGACCCGCGCCTGGCGCACGCCCTCGTCAACGCGGTGGCGGTGTTGATCATCGCTTGCCCCTGCGCGCTCGGTCTCGCGACCCCCATGTCGATCATGGTGGGGACAGGTCGAGGCGCGCTCGCTGGCGTTCTCATCAAGAACGCCGAAGCGCTCGAGCTCATGGAGCGCATCGACACGTTGGTCGTCGACAAGACGGGCACCCTTACCGAGGGAAAGCCGCGCCTGACGTCGATTGTTCCGTCACAGGGCATCGCCGAGTCCGAGCTCGTCCGGCTCGCGGCCACGCTCGAGAAGGGAAGCGAGCACCCGCTCGCCGCCGCCATCGTCGCTGGCGCCGCACTGCGCGGCATTCATCTCGCGGAACTCAAGGACTTCGAGTCGGTTCCCGGCAAGGGCGTCATTGGAACGATTGAGGGTCACCATGTGGCGCTCGGAAATCGTGAGCTCCTCGAGCAACAGAAAGCGGAGCCCGGCGCGCTCGGTGACCGAGCCGAGGAGCTCCGTCGCGAAGGGCAGACGGTCGTCTTCGTCGCCATCGATGGAGCCTTGGCTGGACTTCTCGGCGTCGCAGACCCCATCAAGGGCTCGACCCCCGAGGCGATTCGCATGCTCCACGAGGCGGGCATTCGAATCGTCATGCTGACTGGCGATAGCCGCACCACCGCCGAAGCAGTCGCCAAGAAGCTCGGCATCGATGAGGTCGAGGCGGAAGTACTACCCGAACAGAAGCGCGACGTCGTGGCACGTCTCCAGTCACAGGGACGCACGGTGGCGATGGCCGGCGATGGCGTTAACGACGCCCCTGCTTTGGCCCAGGCGCATGTCGGCGTCGCGATGGGAACCGGAACAGACGTGGCGATGGAGAGCGCTGGCATCACGCTCGTCAAGGGCGACCTCCGGGGCATCGCGAAGGCGCGGCGCCTCTCGCGGAGCACGATGCAGAACATCCGCCAGAACCTGTTCTTCGCCTTCATCTACAACGCGCTGGGAGTCCCTGTAGCTGCAGGGCTCCTCTACCCAGCCTTTGGGCTCCTGCTCAGCCCGATGCTCGCGAGCGCCGCTATGGCCTTCAGCTCCGTCTCGGTCATCGGCAACGCACTGCGACTTCGAAGGGTGAACCTCTGAACCGCCTTCCCGGCCCGGGCGTCGCCGGTCACGCTTCAAGCCGCTCGCGCCTACTTGAGGGCTGGGTCGTTGTCTGGTTCCTGAGACTCACCGTCAATTTCAGGATCCCCCGGCGCTGACGCGGCGGAATGCAGTTCCCTCGTAGGAAGGAGCACAAGAATGAACGACACGAATGCTGTGGTGCCTCAGGAGCTTCCCCCCCCCTCAGATCGAGCAGATCGAGGAGGAGTGGACCGCGCTTGGCTGCGGTTGTCAGACCGACTGGACCGCAGGCGAAAGCTGAAGTCTGAGCAGGCACCAACCGCTTGACCGTCTTTTCTCTGACACTGGGCACGCGGCTGGTTGCGACCGCGGAGGGAGTGATCGCGCTCCTTCCACGGTCGCGTTCTCTGCGAATCCAACTGGGAAGTCGCGAGTTCGAACGCGACCTCATTCGCACCCTGGGCGCCGCCCGCGATGCGAGCGTCCTCACCCCCAAATACTCAAGGCGTTCGGTCGACGACGCCCTTCTCGCCTTGGAGACCAACGGCCTCATCCACCGCGTGAAGTCGACGCTCGTTCTCGACCTCCACGAGCACCCTGACGCAAGCGCTGCGACGCTCCTTGGCGACAAGCTCCTGACGTTCGACTCAGTGTCCATCTCTACTCCGCTGGGTGCGCCCGCGTTCGAAGAGCTCCTCGGCATTCTTCGCGAGCGGGGGATCTCCGTGCGTGCCGCGTGGACAGCAGGCACGACCGTGGTCGTCGGTGCAGACGATGGACGCACTGCGCCGTGCCTTCGGTGTGCGCTCCGGTTCGACACTCAACTCCGCGATGTCACGCCCGGTGTCCTCGAGGGCAAACGCATCGAGGTTGAGGTCCGCTCAGGTGCCGTTCAACTCGCGAACGCCCTCCTTGCGATGATGTCTCAACCCGGAGCCGCGATCCCGAACCCAGGCCGTGCACACGTCGTTGATGCCCTGGATTTGACGTCTCGGTGGGAGACGTATCCTCGGCACCCGAGTTGCTCGTGTGAGCCCGTGCGCACAGATTCCCAGCCTGTCTGCGAATCGTGGGAGGCTGCTGAGCCTCGGCGGTTCACACCTCTGATCTGCCTTGAGCGTAGCGACAGCAGCCGTCCCGCGCGCGTGCTGTTCCGGCGGACGCCTTCCCTTCGAACCGTCTCTGCTGCCGACTACGGCATCGCCAGCGCGGCGGGTCCGAAGGCCGACCTGCGCGCCTTCGCGGAAGGCGTGGAGCGGTACTGCATGCTCCATTGTCCACCAGACGTTCGGAGTACTTCTGCGACGGAGTTGACCAACGCGTTCGAGGAACGAGTCATCCGCGGGTCCCTGTTCCCACCGGAGGCGTACGGGCGAGCGGGCTTTCGTCACCCGCGCTTCGAGATGGGTCTGCAGATGGACTGGTCCTGGGCCAGCCCAATGCGGGATGACTCGGTCGCCCGACGCCTGGTGCCGACGTCGATGATTGGGTCTCCCTCCGCCGGGGGCACCCGGCTCGTTGACACGACCTCCAACGGCTACGCCGCCCACACCCACCGAGAGACGGCGATTGCGCTGGCCGCGCTTGAAGTGATTGAGCGAGACGCAATTCTCCTGTGGTGGCACGGCCTCGGTACTGTTCAACGCATCGAGGACGGGTGGCTACCGCCTGCGTGGCGCGCAAGCACAGTTGGATTCCTGGCGACTCGCGACGTTGACCTTCCCGTCGTCATGCTGACAACTCGACTTCCCTCGGGCGGCTGCCGCATGACGAGTGCTGCCGCCACGAACTTCGATGCTGCATGGGCGAAGGCAGTCTCAGAAATGGAGGCTGCCTTGTGGACTCTCGAAAAGTTCGGTTCGCGGCCCCTCCGCGAGTCTTTGGACTCAGCGGAGGCTCGCCATGGGCCGAGCGAACACCTCGCCTTCTTCTTGCGACCACAGAACGCTGAACGCCTCTTCGACCGCGTCAGTCAAGCTCCAACAATCTCCGCACGGGAACTGCAGGACCGCTGGTCAGGGAATGGCGAAAACTTGCCGCCCATCGCGAGCGCCCTCGCGGCCGCAGGACTCACCGGCTGGTTCGTCGATCGCAGCCTGCCGATGCTCTTCGGGCCCTGGACTGTCGCCCGCGTCTTCATTCCCGATGCACTCGAAGTCGCGTGGGGTGCTGCCTACCCCCGCCTCAACTCGCCTCGACTTCTTCGCGCACTGGCCGGCCGCGCCCCAGAGCTGTTCCCACACCCAATCGCATGAGACTTCGAGCCATCGGTATCGGCACGTCATGGGGTGCACACGCGGCACGAGAACTCGCCGCGGGCCCTCGAACCGAGCTCGTGGGTCTCGTCGCGCGAGGTTCGGAGCGCAGCACTCGGCTCGCGCGCGAACTGGGAGTCCGTCTCTTCGCAGACCCAGCGACAGCCCTGATTGAGGTTCAGCCTCACCTTGCATCTGTCGCTGTGCACGAGTCCCTCAACGTCGAACTCGTCTCACGTCTGCTCGCTGCCAACTGCCACGTACTCTGCTCGCACCCCGTCGCCTCTGAAGGTTCGTCGGTAAGGCAGCTCGCCACGGCTGCTGCAGAGCGCCGGCTGGTGGCAGCGACCGACTACACCCTCCGCTTGCAGCCCGCCTTCCTGATGCTGAAGGAAGCACTGGGCCGAGCGGGGAACATCATGCGCCTGGCGATCGAATCACCCGCCAGCACTTCGGTCATCGCTGTCGATCTGGCTATGGCGTTGTTGGGTGGTGTCGCTCGGGTCCGAGCCTTTCGTCAGTACCCCGAAGAACTCGCCGCGCGCGTCGCGCAGCGACCCCGAGCCTTCGCACCAACGTTCGTGCTTGAACATCGACGCGGCGGCCTCGCCACCATCAACCCGGTCACGCACACTGACCCCGCGAGCGCATTCAGGCTCGTCGTCAGCACTGAGCATGCGCGCATCGAGGCTGGACTGCCTGCGGGCAACGTGGACTGGCTCAGTTACGAGGGGCATGGCCGCGTTCTGCGCCGCCGACTTCACGAAGGCGGCGACCCGCCTGAGCCCTTGAGGGTGTACGGCGACGCCATGAGGGGACTCACAGCGCGATTCGTCTCGTCGTGTCTGGGCGAGACCGATGTTCACGCCAGCTTCGAACATGAGGCAGCGGTTTCTGATGTCTGGAACGCCCTTCGACGCTCAGCGCACCGAGGCGTGGACGTCGCAGTCGAGGTGTCTGTCCCAGGCCTTTGAGGTGAACTTGAACAGATTGTACGGGGTGCATCGGTGGGTGGGCTTGTTGGTCGTAGGCCAGGTCTCGATCTGGTTCTTCACCGGATTGGTCATGTCCCGCCTCAACATTGACCATGTGCACGGTGACGATACGCGAGCCGCTCCGCAACGACGCTCGCTCGACTGGTCGCGGGTTCGACCGCTTCCCGACGAGGCCCGGTCTGGGGCCGAGGAGGTCGTTCTGCGCGTTCTCGACGGACTGCCCATCTACGAAGTGCGAGGCCCCGAGGTTGCGCTGTTCAGCGCCGAATCCGGTCAAAGAATTCAGGTCGATGAGGCGTTGGCCACCCGCCTTGCACAACGAGACCAAAAGGGAGAACCAGCGGTTGAACGGCTTGAGCGACTCGACCAGAGCACGCTCGAGTACCGGGAAAAGCCTGTGCCCGCCTGGGCGGTGCACCTCGCCGACGCCGATCGCACGACAATCTACGTCGACCTCAGAACCGCACGCGTGACTGCACGAAGGAATGACTCGTGGCGTCTTTTTGACGTCCTCTGGGGTCTGCACATCATGGACTATTCGGAGCGAAAGAACTTCAGCACCTTCTGGCTCTCAGCCGCCGCCGCGTTGGCGCTTTCCGTGTCTCTCAGCGGCGCGGCCATTTGGCTCACCCGAGCGCGGCGGTACAGGCGCAGGGGGGGAGAAACCACCGACCGATGACGCCGTCGGTGCACAGCTGCAGTTTCTAGGTCACGTCTTCGAGCTCTCGCGCCTACTTGAGGTATGAGAACGGGACTTTTCCTTCTATCGATCCTCGCTTGCTCGGCGTGTGACCCTCTCCCTTCGCAAGTCGATGGGGTGGAAGTTGACGGAGGCAACGGCATCGCGACCGAAGATGGGGGCCGCGACGCCGGTACGGCTGACGCCGGCTTGAACTCAACCCCAGATGCCGGGACTGCAGACGCTGGGGCTGGGGCTCCAGCTCTGCCCACGGTGACCTCTGCGACGGTCCTCAGCCATGGTTCGATTCGAGTGCAATGGACCAACCCGAATCCCGCCTGTGACACCCTGGCGTTGATGCGGTCCAGGGACGGGGCCGCAGCCGTCGTTGCCAGCCAGCCCGCGTCAAGTGCAACCGAGGTGGTGGATGCCCCTGGCCACTCCAGCGGCACGTACTGCTACTCGCTGGCCTGCTCGCGCGGCGGCGCCCCGCAGGGATCTTCAAACCAGAAGTGCGCAACACAGTGACCGTTTCTCTGACCTCGGAGTCTCACCCATGAAAAAGACCTTGATGCTGATGCTTGCTCTCGCGGGGTGCGGTTCGGCCGGCCCGCAGGCACCGATGATGAAGTCCGTCGAGAAGATGGACGGGGCGCTGATGCTCTACTGGATGAACATGGAGCCTGGCTGCACGACCGTTGAAGGCGAGCGCAAAGAAGGAACTGGGGCCTACGCAGTCGCCTTTTCAGTGCCCGGCGAGGTCGACAACAAGCACGACTCCACGGCGACTAAGGATGCGACGTACACGTACCGACTTCGGTGCATGAAGGGAGACAAAGCCTCGGCCTACTCAGATGAGATGAGCATGAATCCCCTGCGGTAGCCGCCATGCGCACCCTCCTTGTTGTCCTTGTGGCGTTGACCGCTTGCACTCCTCAGCAACCGGATCTCCCCGCTCTTCGAAGCGTCGAAGACTCGGACCCCTCGTCGTCGGTGGTACACCTGTCTCTTCGGGCGCAGGTCGCGTCAGTGCGCTTCGGGGACGCACCGCCGACCGAGGTGTGGACGTACAACGGCACGGTGCCAGGGCCTCTCATCGAGGCAAACGTGGGAGACCGCCTCGTGGTCGACTTTCAGAACGACCTCCCCGAGGCGACCACCATCCACTGGCACGGACTCCGGGTGCCGAACACGATGGACGGCGTGCCGCTGATGGACAACGCCGTGCCTGCCGCTGGCTCATTCCGCTACGAGTTCACCCTGAAAGACAGCGGCCTCTTCTGGTTCCACCCTCACGTGCGGTCGGCCATTCAGGTGCAGAAGGGACTCTACGGCGTGATTCGAGTCCGCGGTCCCGGGGAACCTGCATCAGACCTCGAGCAGGTGCTCGTTCTCGACGACATTAAGCTCCGCGCCGACGGCAGCATCTCCGAGTACCTCGACGATGCGTCGGCGATGATCGGCCGCCAGGGCAACACGCTCCTCGCCAACGGTGCCGTGCATCCACTGCTTCGACTGCCCGCTGGAGGCGTGACGCGTCTCCGCGTGGTGAACACCGCGAACGCGAGGTACTTCACGCTCGGCGCGTCGGGTTTGAAGTTCCTCGTCTTTGGAACAGACGGCTCGCCGTACGCCGAGCCTTTTGAGGCCGAGACAGTGATGCTGGTGCCGGGTGAGCGCCTGGACCTGTTCGTCAAGGGGCCCGCCTCCGGTGACGTCGAGCTCATGGCGCTCCCCTACGAGCGAGGGCACATGACCGGGAACGCGTCGCCGCTCGCAATCGCGACACTCCGCTTCTCCGGCAAGCCGACCGCGACCGCGCTCCCTGCCCCACCGCCTGCCATCGAGGCGCTGCCCGTGCCTGCGAGCCCCCTCTTCCGAATCGCCCTGAGCGAGAAAGCGGAGGCCGGGAACGTTCGCTTCTTTGTCAACGAGAAGCAGTGGCCAGACGTCGCCGCCTGGACGCCTGGGGCAGGCGTGAGCGTCTTTGAGGTCGTCAACGAATCAGAGATGGACCACCCGTTCCACCTTCACGGCTTCTTCTTCCAGGTCCTAAGCAGAGGCGACGTGGCTGAGGCCTCAGCGAGGCGCGTGTGGAAGGACACCATCAACATCCCCGCGAAGTCTTCGGTCAAGGCAATCGTGCGCTTCGACGAGTCAGGGCGTTGGATGTACCACTGTCACATCCTCGAGCACGCGGAGGGCGGGATGATGGGTGAGGTCTCCATCCCGTAAGAACGACTTGAGCGACTCGACCATCGCCTTTGCCGACATCGCTGGCTTCACGGCCCTCACGGAAGCACACGGCGACGACCACGCCGCGACGATGCTCGGCCAGTACTACGCGCTCGCAGCAGCCTCGCTTTGTGATGGCGCGAAGGTCGTGAAGCACATCGGCGACGCCGTGATGATCTGGGCACCGACGCCACTGTCAGGGGTACGCTCGGTACTCCGGGTCATGCATTCAGTCGACAGCGAGCCAGGTTGGCCGGCGCTCCGCGTCGGCGTACACGCGGGGCCGGTCGTCGAGAACTCGGGCGACTTTTTCGGGACCACGGTCAACACCGCAGCGCGAGTGGCTGCTCACGCGCACTGCGGGCAGCTACTCTGCACGCGCGGCGTAGTTCGAGGTCTGGCATCGACCGAGTTCGCTTTCCGGCCGCTCGGAGACCTCCAATTGAAGAACCTCCACGAGCCCGTCACCATCTTTGAGCTCGCCGACGAGGCCTTGATGGCTGCTGCCGACCTCGATCCAGTGTGCCGCATGCGAATTGACAGGGCGCGTGCGCCGGCCCGACTTCCATTTCGTGGCCAGTCGTACTCGTTCTGCTCGCTCAAGTGCGCGCAGGCTTTTGCCGCCAACCCACTGGGCCATGTGAAGCCCTGAGAACACGGCGGCCGCAGTGGACCTCCGATAGATTGCGGGTGTGGACCTATCGGAAATCGAAGAGGCTTGGCATGCGGGCGAGGTGCAGGTCGTCCTCCGACTCGCGACGGAGGCGCTCCGGCAGAATCCGACAGCATTTGAGCCGAAGGCCTGGGTTGGCCTCACGCATTGGCTCGAAGGCCAGGTGCCGGCGGCACAAGCCGCACTCCGTGAGGCCTTCGATCGGGTGCGCGAGAGGCACGACGAGGAGACCGATTGGGAGCGACATGCCTTCTGCAACAGACTGATCGAGCTCGCGGCCGAAGGAGACCAGGTCGTGGTCGCGCGGTTCATTGTCGAACAGCTCGCCGTTGAACACGGCACCAGCTTGCGACTCCTGGCCGAAGGAGCCGCGTCATCCAACCCGGTCGCCGCGCTGGCGCTCGTTCGGCGTGCCATCGCAGCAGATCCTGCCGATGCTGAGGCGCACTACCTGGCCGCAAAGTTCTTCGCGGGCCTGGGTAAACGACCGCTCACCATCAAGCACCTCGAGGCGGCTCTCGAGCACGGCGCCGGAGTGCTGGCAGTTCGCATCCTGGCTCGCGTCGACGGCGAGTTCGACGGGCTTCGCGCCGATGAGCGATTCAACGCGCTCATCGACCCACTCCCACAAGGGCCACTGAGGCCCCTCTACGCGGCGCTCGCAGTTGGCCGACTGAATGAGGTCGTGGCACTGGCGACGACTCTGGATCGCTCGCTCGACGTGCTGTACCCGCTGCGCGAAGCGCTGGAGCGGCTCATCGACACCAACGCGGCACCCAGCCCCTTCGACGAGATGCTCGCCTCGGTGAATGAGGAAATCGACGAGCGGGAAGAGAGGGACGAGGAAAGCGACGCCTACTCAAGGTACTGCGGCGAGAGCTGAAGCTCAGCGAGTGAATTCCCAGTGCCACGGCTCGCGAGGAATCGTCTTGAAGCCGAAGCGCGCAGCGTTCGCTCTGAGCCACTGACTGGCACCGGGGCTCGCCCCGAGATTGACGTCAACAGCGCGCCCCAAACCGTGGTTGCTGGTACCCGGACGCGCGGCCAGCCCAAGCTTTCCATTCGGCTGGCGCACGCCATAGATGCCCTTGCGGCGCGCGACGTCGACCTGTGCTGCGTAGGTGCGGTAGCTGTCGGTCAACTTGATGTTTACGCCGTCGCGGCGAGCCGCATCCCTCATCTGGGTGAAGGCTCGAGCGGCCTCGCCATACATCTTGTGGCCACCGCCCACACTCGTCAGCGCGCTGCTCGGGATTCGTCCGTTGGCGTAGGGCACCCGCTGCGAAGAGCGCGAACCCGCAGGTTGAGGCTGGGTGCGCGACGTATTTCGTGCGTGCGTGTGCCCTGCTGTCGACGCTCGTGCGCCCGACCGTCGAGCCGGGGCTGCTTCGAAGCTGTCACGACTCCCGGGCAGCTGAAGCCGCTGCCCCACCCTCAGTGCTCGTGGGTTGACCGTCGGGTTGGCTGCACGCAGCCGTGCCAAGTCGATTCCCCGCCGCTTCGCAATACCGTACATCGTGTCACCGCGCCGCACGCTCACCGTTGCCATGTGGTCTCCGAGAATTGGGTCACGAAGGGGTATCGGAGCCAGCGGCCGTTCGCGCCCACCCATGAAACGTAAGCGTGTTTTCCACGTCCTCACCGAGTCGGTGTTCGGCGTGATCCTCGACACGTTGCACGTGAAGGCCGAGTGAGATTCCCTTGAACCTGGCCGCCGGCCTGGAGCATTGTTCCCGTGGTGTCGGCCAATGCGAACAGGGTGCGGTCACGATTGGCTCGGTGGCTCATTGTCCTGACGCTCGCGTTCGCCACTCCCGCCGTACAGGACGTCCTCACCGACGTCTCGATGTGGTTGACGGGCGCTGCATGTTGCGCGGACGACTGTGACGAATCCGGCGCTCCGTGCTCACAGCAGTGTGCCCATTGCCCCTGTGGCGTCAGGAACGTCGCCCTCAATGCACCTGGCCATGAGGTTCCACCAGTCGCGGCCCTCAAGCGGGTCTCGACGACGGCCCTCATCCCTCCCAGCAACACGCCGCTCGACCCACCGTTTCGCCCCCCGGTGAGCTGACGAAGAAGCAGTGTCAGGCGCGTTGAGCGCCGTCTTCGTCTCTCTTCCGGAGCCTTCCCATGAAATCAGCCGTCGCGTGTGGGGTCTGCCCACGCTTCTGTGCACTCATGCTCGTCACGCTGTCGTTCGGCGCGCGAGCCGCTGAGCCCGTCTGTTCCGAGGCCCTGTCTCGAAGCAATCTCGTCTCCTGTAGCCTGGCCAACAGCCCCACGCTCGCGGCTGAACTCGCGAGCGTTCACGCCTCAGCGGCGCGCCGCGAGGCGGCACGCCCCTTTCTCCCCTCGAATCCGACCGTCGCGGCCAGCCTCGGCTCTCGGGTGAGCGCTGACGCACGCGGGACTAACTGGTCGGTCACCCTCGCCCAGGAACTCGAAGTCGCCGGCCAGAGTGTGCTGCGTGTCGAAGTCGCCGACGACGAGCTTCGCGCGGCAGACGCCCAGATGCTCGTCGTTCGCGCCGAGCTGGCCGAGCAGCTGTGGGTGGCCTGGTTCGAGACCATTGCTGCGAGGGAGCGCATCAAGCTCTCTGTGCAACTCGAGAAGGCCACTGGAGAGGTGGCGCGCACGGCCAGAGGCATGGCGTCGAACGGCCTCGCGTCGCCCGTCGACGCGGCCGCAGCGGACGCGGCCTGGGTGGGCGTGAGCGAGCGCCGGCTTGAAGCCGAGCGCGCGGCGCGAGCCTCATTGCTCAAACTGCAGTCGCTCACCGGCCAGCGCGTCGAGTTGATGACGGGCCCGGGACTGGAGCCGCTGCGCACGGACGCGGCACCTCAGACGCGGCCAGAGCTGAAGGCGCTCGAGTCGCTCAAGTCAGCCTCGAGCCGACGTGTCGCTCTGTTGCGCCGCAGCCGCGCGCCGAACCCCACGGTGACGCTGTTCGCGCAGAACGATGGTTTCAACGAGCGCGTGTTCGGCGTGGGTGTGGGGTTGCCGATTCCACTCCCGCAGCCCGTCGGGCGAACGAAGGCCGGCGAGATTGAGGAAGCCCTGGCTGCAGAGGAGCGCGTGCAGGCCGAGCTGGAAGGAATGCTGCGCAGGCTGACGACCGAGCGTGCGCTCGCCGAGAGCGACGTGCTTGCTGCGGTGGAGAAGCGAGCCTTGTTCTCCTCGGAGCGGCTTGTCGGCGCCACCAGCGCATTGCAGGCCCTCTCAACCCAACTGAGCGCGGGCCGACTCACAGTGCGTGAAGCCCTCGTCACACAACAGTCTCTGGTTGAAATGCTTCAATCCGAACTCGCCATGCGTGAGGCGGCTTGTCTGGCCTCCGTTCGCGCCGCGCGCGCGAGTGGCCTCTCTCTCGAAGGTGACCTGTGAAAGCACTTCGTCTCACCTGCCTCGCCCTCCTCTTCGCCGTCACCGGATGCAAGGAATCACCGCCCGCGCCCGAAGCAGAGCAGCCGCACCGCGACGAGGAAGCCCACGCCGAGCTGCCGAACCAGGTGACGCTTGATGCCGAGAAGGCCTCGCAAGCGGGAATCCAGACCGTGCCAGTGCGCCGGGCTGCGCTTCCCTCGACGCTGACGCTGACGGGAGAAATCATCGCAGAGCCCGACAGGACGGCACGGCTCTCGTCGGCCATCTCGGGGCGACTGGAGCAGGTCCTCTTCAACGAGGGCGCAGTCGTGAAGCGAGGCGAAGTACTGGCGACGGTGCGCGTGCCCGATGTCGGTCGCCTGCGTGGGGCGTACGCCGCCGCCACCTCCCGCGCGAGGGCGTCACGACAGAACGCCGAGCGACTCGAGGCGCTCAAGGCGAGCGGGCTCGGGGCAGAGCAAGCGCTTGTCGACGCCAAGGCTGACGCTCGCGCTCAGGAGGCCGAAGCACGCGCGCTCGGAGAACAGCTCACGGCTATTGGCGTCAACGCCGAGTCGGGCGGGTTCCTCGTCGCCCTGCGCGCACCCATCAGCGGTGTCGTCGTGTCGCGTGACGCCATCGTGGGTCAACCCATCGGGACCGACGCCGTGCTGGCCACCATCGTCGACCTCTCCGAGGTGTGGTTTCTCGGCCGCGTCTTTGAGAAGGACCTCGCTCGACTCCGCGTCGGGACGAGCGCCGAGGTCGAGCTGAACGCGTTTCCAGGCGGCCATTTCCACGGCATCGTCGACTACGTCAGTCAGCAGATTGACCCGATGGCGCGCACGCTGACGGCGCGCATTCGCGTGGCGAACGAGTCTGGCCAGCTTCGCCTGGGACTCTTCGGGCGCGCGCACGTCGACATCGGAGAGCCGGGCAAGCAGGTCACCGGCCTCGTCGTCCCCCGCGATGCAGTCCTCGAGGTGGCCGGGAAGCGCGTCGTCTTCGTGCAGCAAAAGGACGGCGATTTCGTCGTCCACGACGTGACAGTGGGCGACTCCGCGATGGACGACGTGCTGTTGCTCTCCGGCGTCTCAGAGGGCGAGCAGGTGGTGTCGAAGGGCGGCTTCACGCTCAAGAGTCTCCTCCTCAAATCCACGCTCGCGGAGGACGAGTAATGCTCAATCTCCTCTCGGCCGTCGTGCGGTGGTCGCTGCAGAACCGCGCTGTCGTCCTCATCGCGACGGTGCTCTTCGTCGCGGTCGGCCTTCGCGCCGCCCTGCAACTCCCCATCGACGCGGTGCCCGACGTCACCAACATTCAGGTGCAAGTCATCACCGCCGCGCCTGCCCTCTCGCCCGTGGAGGTCGAGCAGTACGTCACGGTGCCAGTCGAGCGCGCGATGGCTGGGCTGCCCAAGTCCACCGAGGTGCGCTCCATCTCGAAGTACGGAGTGTCCGTTGTCACGGTCGTCTTCCACGACGGCACCGACATCTACTGGGCGCGCCAGCTCGTCAGCGAGCGCATGCGGGAAGCGCAAGAAGCGGTGCCGTCGCAATACGGCAAGCCTGAGATGGGACCCATCACCACGGGCCTCGGAGAGATTTTTCAATTCGTCGTCAAGAACGACAAGCTGACGCTGATGGAGCTGGAGGAGCAGCTCGACTGGTTCATCGCCCCTCAGCTCCGAATGGTACCGGGCATCGTCGAGGTCAACAGCTTCGGGGGCGAGGAGCGGCAGTACCAGGTGATGCTGGACCCCGGACGCCTGCAGGCCACGGGAGTCTCCATCGCGCAGGTCGTTGCGGCCCTCAACAAAGCGAACGCCAACGCGGGTGGTGGCTACATCGAGCACAACCGGGAGTACTTCGTCATCGGCAGCGATGGCCTCGTGAAGGGGCTGGACGACTTGAGCCGTGTCGTCATCGGCGCCACGCCGCAGGGCGTCCCCATCACCATCGCCACCGTCGGAGAGGTGAAGTTCGGCCCTCGAATGAGGCGCGGCGCCGCGTCGAGGAATGGCGAGGGCGAAGTCGTCGTCGGCGTGGCGCTCATGTTGATGGGCGAGAACTCGCGCACCGTCACCGAAGCGGTGAAGGCGAAACTGGCGGCCATCACACCTGCGCTTCCGCCCGGCACTACCATCGAGCCCTTCTACGACCGCTCGACGATGGTGACGCGTACCATCCAGACCGTCGGGAAGAACCTGCTCGAGGGCGCGCTGCTCGTCATCTTCGTGCTCCTCATTCTGCTCGGAGACCTGCGCGCAGGCCTCGTGGTGGCCATCACCATTCCCCTGTCTCTGCTCTTCGCCGTCGCAGCCATGAACGCGCTAGAGAGCTGAACCGCTAAGCGGAAGCGCGGAAGCTCGCGAGCACGTAGAGGTTCGCGATGGCGGCAGCGCGGTTG
>QFQP01000091.1 GCA_003243425.1 Archangium gephyra
GTCTCCGATTCATGTACTAGGCAAACCCACCAGTGCTTGACTTGCTAGATCGGACGGGTTAGCGTATTTTCACTGAGGTGTGATCGAATACACTGGAGCGCTCTCCAAAAACCTCCACCAATCGCATGTGTTCAATTCGAGCGCTTTTCTCGGAGTGAGACGTCTGTGCGTGTTTTGAAAAATGCCTGCTTGTCAGGTTGTGTTCCAGTTTATGAAGACTTTTTTTAAAACACAACAACCGACTAAAAACCTACTCTCAATAAACTGAAGACTGTCTGAAAAGAATGTTAAATTCGTGTACCCAAACCCTTATTCTACAGGCAAACTTTAAAAGCGCCAAACAAAAAAGGCGCAAATGTTGGGGTTTGTCCGCAAAGCTAAAACACGAAAGTTTGGGGATCGGAAAGTTTTTGCCTATGACATTTTTTTGATGTGCAAAACCCAGAAGGAAAACTGTGATCTAACATACAACTATTCAAAAACTGCCTATCATTCCGAACTATAGCAGGCGCCAATTCTGGTAGTATACTAACAAATTGATGCAAAAACCAAGTCAATCTAATTTGTATTGATAAAAACCGTTGAAATGCTCTTTTGAATCAAAAATTTCTATAGTCGCACAAAAAAAGTCTTAAACCCTCCTCACAGGCTACACCCCTTCAAAACGCCTGCACTTACAGTTTTTTGTATTTCTTGAATTTTATAACCGCACAAAAAAACAAATCTTAAGCATTCTCACAGGCTACGCGTCCCTTCAAAACGCTTGCGCTTATAGTTTTTTGTACTTTTCGAATTTTTTGTATTTTTTTGAATTTTGTGAGTTTTTTGAATTTTGTGAGTTTTTTGAATTTTGTGAGTTTTTTGAATTTTGTGAGTTTTTTGAATTTTGTGAGTTTTGACTTAATTGTTGATTTTAGACCAAAGCGGACCGAAATGCCGAGCAGGACGAGTTGTGGGCACCGTGAGCAAGCGTCGACCGAACTCGGGCACCAGAAGGCGATGGGCGTTTGAGGGCAAGGCCGCAGGTGGGTCATTTGGGGTTGGGGGTTTTTAGAAAAAGTTGGATGAATTTAGAAGTTTTTTGTTCGTGAAATTAAGGTACTTTTCTAATATCTAGTCCGGGTAGAAAACTGGGGTGTTTAGATAGATAGGGTCAAAAGTATCTTCAAATGTTTGTTCGAAATTTTGCCGCACTCTGTAGAAATACTCGGGTTCCAACAAAAATTCGATCTTAAGGTTTAAATCTGCCTGACTGTAGTCGATCGGTATCTTCCGTAGGTGTGGGGCCATAGACAGTTACGACTTCTTGTTTACGTCTTGTTTTTACATACGTTCGAGTTGTGTGCGCTTCTTAAACAAAACCCAAAAACAGCATCTTCTGTAGATCTTTGTTTTTCACATAGGAAAAGTTTCTCGGAACATTTCGAAAAAAAAAATAACTGAAATCGTCGCGGTCCGGGCCGGTTTGGCCGAGCGGTTAAGGCGGTGCACTCAAGCAAGAAGCTTCCAGTAGTAGTGTCTGGGGAATTGCATTCTCGAAAGGGGCGTAGGTTCGAATCCTACAGCCGGCAGTTAGTTTTTACCGGCTTTCTGCATCCAAATTCGTCTGGCCATTCTCTAGCAAAAAGCTTCCAAAATCAATCGATTAGGACCTAAAAAACGTGGATTACCTTGCTTTTTACTTATTTTTTGAGTCTCTCTAACTTGAAAAGGCAGGAAATTCAGGATGTTTTTTGTAACAAGGATAAAAAACAAGAACTTGGACTATGTGATTTATATGAAAAATTGGGTAGTTTTCGGTTAGTAGGTCTGGTTTTAAACTTGATTCTGACAATTTTTGGTCTCAATTAGTGTCTGAAAACGGCTCTCAAGCTCGATTTTTGTGATTTCGGTGTCTCCGACAAATAGCTGATTTTTGTTGAGGCGGCTGCTTTGGATTAGAGCTATGCGTTCTCATCGTGTAGCCGGAAAAATACCTAAAATTTAGGGGGTCCTTGAGGTTCCTGAGAAATTGTTGCAAATAAAAAAGGCCACAGGCTGAAAATGAACATGAAATCAGGCGAATCTAACTGGAAAAGGACCTAAAATTTGGGTTTCGGAAGCGTCCGCAGGCTTTTTTCATACTCTCTGAAATTACGTAGCCGGAAAAATGCCTAAAATTTAGGGGGTCTTTGAGGTTCCTGACAAATTGTTGCAAATAAAAAAGGCCACAGGTTGAAAAAAAGCCTGTGGCCAAAAAAACCTTCAAAGTTGTTGGGTTAGAAAAAAGAGCCTAAGATTTGGGGAGATTTTGAAGTTCCTGAAAAATTGTTGCAAATAAAAAAGGCGACGGGCTGAAAACCCGCGGCCAACCACAACTTCTCTGGCACAAAATCGTTCTCGTTGTCCGGTTGAAAAAAACCTAAGATTTTGGGAGATTTCTAAGTTCCTGACGAATTTCGTTATACCTCCTAGAGTTGAGTAGCCGGAAAAGAACCCAAAATTCCAGTTTTTGAGGCTTTTAGAACGTATCAGGTTAATATTTTTTGCAAGTAAAAAAGGCCATAAGTCGAAAAACCTGTGGCCATTCTAGCACAACTCATATTTTGGTTGAAAAAAAGAACCTGAAATTTTAAGAGATTGTTAAGTTCCTGAAAAATTGGTGCAAATAAGAAAAGCCACAGGTCGAAAAAAGCCTAAAATTTAGGGGGATTTTTGAGTTCCTGAAAAATTGTTGCAAGCGAAAAGGGCCAAAAGTCGAAAAAAGCCTAAAATTTGGGGAGATTTTTAAGTTCCTGACAAATTTCGCAAGCGAAAAGGGCCAAAAGTCGAAAAAAGCCTAAAATTTAGGGGGTCTTTGGGGTTCCTGACAAATTGTTGCAAATAAAAAAGGCCGCAAGTTTAAGAAAAACCTGCGGCCAACAAAACCTTCAAATTTGTTCGCTTAAAAAAAAGAGCCTAAAACTTGAGGGGTTTTTGAGG
>QFQP01000092.1 GCA_003243425.1 Archangium gephyra
TTCTTCCTTAGTTCTCCTCCTGTCTTTTTACACTTCTTCTTCCTTATTTCTCTATTCCTCTTCTCTCCTTCTGTCTTTTCAAGCTTCTTCCTCCTTCCCCTTCACTTTCATTCCTCCCGCTTCCTTCTTCTTTTTTATTTCTGTCTTTTTACGCTCCTTCTTCTTTCTCTATTCCTCTTCTCTCCTTCTGTCTTTTTTTCATGCTCCTCCTCCTTCTTCCTTAGTTCTCTCAACTTCCTTAGTTCTCCTCCTTCTCTCCTCCGCACACTTTCCCTTCACTTTCTCTCCTTCTTCCTTAGTTCTCTCAAGTTCCTTAGCATTTCAGTAAGAGAACAGTTCCTTAGCATTCCTCCTCCTCCTTCAGTAAGAGAACACAACACAACAGTCCCCACCACTCCTGTCTTAACCTCCCAGTCCTCCCCTAACAACTCCCCCCTTCACAAGTGCCTGTCCTCCTCTCCCGCAACTAAGTGCCTGCTCCCTCTCTCTCCCCCTCCCCCTCTCCTAACAACTCTCCAATCCCTCTCCCCCCCCCCCTAACAACTCTCTCTTCCTTCTCTCCCCGAACAAGTGCCTGTCCTCCTCTCCCTCCTAACAACTCTCTGCTCCCTCCCTCTCCCCCAAGCCTCTCCTAACAAGTCCCTGCTCCCTCTCCCCCCCCTAACAAGTGTCTGCTCCGCCCTCTCCACCACTAAGTCCCTGCTCCCTCCCTCTCCCCGAACAAGTGCCTGCTCCTTCTCCCCCGAGCCTCTCCTAACAAGTGCCTGTCCTCCTCTCCCCCCTAACAACTCTCTCTTCCTTCTCTCCACCACTAAGTCCCTGTGCTCCCTCTCTCCCCCTCCCCCCTCCTAACAAGTCCCTGCTCTCTCTCCCCTCCTCTCCTACCAAGTCCCTGTCCTCCTTCTCCCCGCCCCTAACACTTCCTCCTTCAAACAACACACATTCCCTTTAAACCATTTTAGCCAAGCCAACAAGCGGCCAAGCAGTCAGGTACTCAACCACTCCCTGCATCTAGCAGCGGATAGAACACCCAACCACTCCCTGCATCTAGCAGCGGAGCCGCGAAGCGGCGGAGCGGGTGTATCCCCCCCTTCTCCCGCCCTAAGTACCTGTCAGTCCTCCCCCCGCACTAAGTGTCTATTTCCTCTCCTCCTCCCCCTTCTATCAATAGTGCCTGCTCCCTCTCCCCCTCCCCCCTCTCCTACCAACTGCCTGCTCTCTTTCCCCCCTAACAAGTCCCTTTCCCCCCGCCCTCCTCTACTAAGTCCCTGTCCTCCTCTCCGCCCCTAACAAGTACCTGCCCCTCTAACAAGTACCTGTCCTCCTCCCGCCCTCTACTAAGTCTCCCTCCCTTCCCCTCTCCCTAACAACTGCCTGCTCCCTCTCCCCCGACCTCCTCTACCAATTAGTCCCTAAAACCTCCTCCCCCCTAACAAGTCCCTGCCAGAGGCCCTCTCACCAATTAGTACCTGCTCCCTCTCCCCCCTAACAAGTACCTGCTCTCCTCCCCCCGAGCTTCTCTACCAATTAGTCCCTGCTCCCTCTCCCCCCTACCCTACCCTACTAAGTGCCTGTCAATCCTCCCAACTGCTCATAACCCTTCAAACAACACACATTTTAAACCATTTTTAAGGAGCCAAGAACCAGTCACGTACCCAACCACTCCCTGCATCTAGCAGCGGAGCCAACAAGCAAACGAGCAGTCAGGTACCCAACCGCTCCCTGCATCTGGCAGCGGAGCCGCGAAGCGGCGGAGCAGTAACACCAGTCAATCACTCCCTGCATCTAGCAGCGGAGCCGCGAAGCGGCGGAGCATTCAGGTATCCAACTACTCCCTGCATCTAGCAGCGGAGCCGCGAAGCGGCGGAGCGGCTCCATCCCCTTCCCCCCGCAATTAAGTCTCTCACCCTCCAAACAACTACCTGCCCTCCTCCCCCTCCACCAACTCCCTTATTCCTATTAAGTCCCTGCTTCCACACACAAAACCTTCACATTTCTTCAAATCAAAAAACTTTCTCAATAACAACGCATATTCTAGTCCCTACCACTCTCTTCCACTCACACACATTTTAACGGAGCCAAGAAGCAAAGGAGTAGTCACTTATCCCCTGTACTAGCTGAGCCGCCAATTAAATTACTTACAACTACCTTCCCCCCTAACAACTACCTGCCCCTCCCCTCCCCTAATAAGTCCCTGTCCCCCTCCCCCCTCCTACCAACTACCTGCCCCCTCTCAAATCCCCCAAACAATTTACCCCACCTAAAAACATAAACAAAACACACTTCCTAAAAAAAAATAACTACCTCAAACACAAAAACTCCCTAAAAACAGCCCCCCCACACACACAACCAATCAGCCCATATAATACATTCTTAAACACAAACACAACACATACCCTAATTTCCTTTCAATATGCATTTTCCTTTGTTTTCCTCCGCACACTTTCCCCTCCGAAAACAAAACCAACTCCTCCGAACTCCCAAACTCCCAACTCCTCCTTATTCCAACCTCTTTCTCCCAAACTCCTCCTCTTCCTCCTTCTATCTATCCCCGCACACTTTCTTTTGCTCCCTCCCTCCGCCATTTCTCTCAACTTCCTTAGTTCTCTCAACTTCCTTAGTTCTCCTTTACTTTTCTTCTTATTTCTGTCTTTTTTTATGCTCCTCCTTCTTCCCCTTTAACTTTCTCCGCCATTTCTCTCAACTTTCTTAGTTCTCCCTTCACTTTCCCTTCACTTTCTCTTTTGTTCCTTAGTTCTCCTCCTGTCCTCCGCCATTTCTCCTTTGTTTCTCTCAAGTTCCTGTCTTTTCATGCTCCTTCTTCTTTCACTTTCTCCTTCTTCCTTAGTTCTCCTCCTGTCTTTTTACACTTCTTCTTCCTTATTTCTCTATTCCTCTTCTCTC
>QFQP01000058.1 GCA_003243425.1 Archangium gephyra
TAGGTAGGCTGGAAGTCCAACCTGGGGTGGATCAGTTTCACGCCGGCGGGTGGATCAGTTTCAGAGCGGCCGAAGCAGCGCGGGCGCTGCTCAGGCCTCTGAACATGGCCGCAACCATCTCCACCAGCCGCTTCGCAGCCCTTTCCGCTTCAGCATCGGTCGTCGCCTCACGACTGAGCGGCATCAACGAGCCACTCGCCCGTGAATGCCACACGCGGATCATGACGATCTACCCGCGCCTTCGTGCTGAGCGCTTCGCGGCGGCCCGCGCGATGGAACTGCTGACCGCGGCGAAGGCCGCAGCCCGACGTGACAAGGCCGCGGTGAAATCGCACATCGACGCTGCGCTCCACGTCGGCGAATTCTTCGATTGGGCAGACATCTGCGACTTCGTTCACCAGCGAGAGGCGATTTCTCTGACCATGGACGGACTCGAGAAGGCGTTCCGCGCCCGCGGAGCCGACGGTGAGAAGTTCGCGTCGCGCTTCACGCAAGCCATTGAGCGCTCAGTCGCGGTTGCCGCTGAACTCACGCGCGCCACGGCCGAATACGCCCGCGCGACTGCAGCTTTCACCACGGAATACCGTGCACTCGCGGCGGCCATCGCCTTCGGGCGCGCCGTGCTCGCTGACCTCGGCGTCGAAATGCCCCGCATCGCCGACGCGAAACGCGGCTTCATGACGACGACAGCCGCGAGCGAGGTGAAGGTCGCTCGCACTGACGCCGATGTCGCCGCCGCTTCGGCAGCACACCGGGCGATCACCACGGAACCTGCTGCTGACGTCGAGCCGGAACCGCACACGTCTCCGTCGCACGTTGGAACGGTCGACGAACGGCCGAACGTCACCAATGCGACGACGAAAACGACTCTCAGAGATCGACCTGCATCCCCAGCTCGACCACGCGGCCCGGCGGCAGACCGAAGTAGCTCGTCGCCGACAGCGCGTTGCGCGACACGAACGCGAACAGCAACTTGCGCCACACCATCATCGGCGCCTTGCCGTTGGTGAGCAGCGTCTCGCGCCCCAGGAAGTAACTCGTGGTCGACGGCTCGCACACCAGCCCGTGCTCACGCGCGCGCAGCAAGATGTTTGGCACGTTGGGCGTCTCCATGAAGCCCGTCTTCCACATCACGCGGAAGAAGCCCTGACCGAGATCCTCGACCTCGATCTGCTCCTCGCGCGGCACGTGCGGGTACTCCTGCGGGAGAATCGACAGCAGCACCACCTGCCGGTGCAGCACCTGGTTGTGCTTGAGGTGATGCAGCATGACCGGCGGCGTACCGTCGGGATTTCCGGCCATGAACACCGCCGTGCCACGCACGCGGTGCGGCTTGGTCGACTCGAGATCTTCGAGCAGCGCGGTCAACGGCATCAGAGACTTGTTGAAGCGCCTGGCCAGCTCCGCGCGACCGGTCTTCCACGTCGTCATCAACGCGAACAGGCAGACGCCAATCGCGATCGGGAACCAGCCGCCGTCGAAGAACTTCACCGCGTTCGCGGCGAGGAACGGCAGGTCGAACGCGAGGAAGAGCGTCGTCACCAGAATCACCGGCGCGAGGTTCCACTTCCACCGGCGGTACATGACGACCGCGAAGAGAATCGAGGTGATGGTCATCGTGCCCGTCACGGCGATGCCGTACGCGGCTGCGAGCGCCGACGATTCACGGAACGCGAGCACCAGGGCCAGGCACGCCACCATCATCAGGTTGTTCACTTCGGGGATGTAGATCTGCCCTTCGTTCACCGCCGAGGTGTGCACGATGGTCACGCGCGGCATGAAGCCCAGCTGCACCGCCTGACGCGTGAGCGAGAACGCCCCGCTGATCATCGCCTGCGACGCGATGATCGCCGCCGCCGTCGACAACACCACCATCGGGTACAGGAACATCGGCGGCACCAGCGCCCAGAACGGCTTCTCGACCCACCCTTCGTTGAGCAACGCCGCGCCCTGACCGAAGTAGTTCAGCAGCAACGACGGCATCACCACCGCGTACCAGCTCAGGCGAATCGGCCGCGTACCGAAGTGGCCCATGTCGGCGTAGAGCGCCTCGCCACCGGTGATGCAGAGCACCACGCCGCCGAGCACCAGAAACGCGCGGTGCGCGTCGGCCTGAAACAGCGCGATGGCGTAGCGCGGGTCGATGGCCTTCAAGACCTCGGGCCTGCTCACGATCGAAATCACGCCGAGCACGCCGAGCACCACGAACCAGGTGATCATCACCGGCCCGAAGGCCTTGCCGATCATGTCGGTGCCGCGCTTCTGAATCAGGAACAGCCCGAAGATGATCACCAGGGTGATGGGCACCACGAAGCGGTCCATCGCGTGGGTGGCGACGCCCAGACCTTCGACCGCGGACAGCACCGAAATCGCGGGCGTGATGATGCCGTCGCCGTAGAGCAGCGCCGAACCGAACAACGCCGAGAGCACCAGGAACGCACGCACGCGCGCGCTCACGGTCTGCGGCACGAGCGCGAGCATCGAGAACATGCCGCCTTCGCCCTTGTTGTCGGCGCGCATGATGAACTGGATGTACTTCACGGTGACGACCAGCATCAGCGCCCAGAAGATGAGCGAGAGCAGGCCCATCACGTTCGCGTCGGTGACCTCCAGCGCGTGATGCTTCACCGCGCCCTTCGCGTCTTTCGCGAAGCACTCCGCCATCGTGTACAGCGGGCTGGTACCGATATCGCCGAAGACGATGCCGAGCGCGCCTACCGTCAACGCCGCGAGTGAGCCCTTCGAATGACCGTGGTGCGCGGGGGCCGGGGAGCCTGGGTCAGGCTCCTTCGATTGACCCGCCGCGGCGCCTTCCGCCGACTTGCCGTCGCTCATTCGCGGGCACATACCGCAACGCCAACTTCGCGGAAGTGAACTCGCAAACCCGGCCATATTCCGTGCGGTTGCGAGAAGCGTGGTATGCCTTCTCCCCTGCTGCGGTCGCTGCGGGGGGCCGCTGTGAGGTGCCATGTCTGAGACGGAGCTCGATCCTCTCGTTGGCCAGGTCCTCAACGGGCGTTTCGAGATCGTGTCTCCACTCGGCGTGGGCGGCATGGGGCGCGTGTACAAGGCGGTGCAGCAGCCGCTGGGCCGTGAAGTCGCGCTGAAGGTGCTCAACCCACGCTACGACGGCACGAAAGACCCGGGCTTCGAGCGCCGCTTCTTCCTCGAAGCGTCGATGACCTCGAAGCTGAAGCACCCCAACACCATCACGGTGCACGACTACGGGCGCACCGAAGACGGCATCTATTTCATCGCCATGGAGCTGCTCGAAGGCGAGACGCTCCAGAAGATCCTGGCCGAGAACGGCCGCCTGCCGTGGGCGCGCGCGCTGTACGTCGGCGGGCAGATCGCCCGCTCGCTGCGTGAAGCGCACAAGCTGGGCATGGTGCACCGCGACCTCAAGCCCGCGAACATCATGTTGGTGTCGGAGGGCACCGGCGGCGACCTGGTGAAGGTGCTCGACTTCGGGCTCGTCAAGTCGTTCACGCCTGATCACCCGAAGGAAGACGAGGTCGATCGCACCGGGCTCACGCAGGCAGGCGTGCTGCTCGGCTCTCCGCTCTACATGGCGCCCGAACAGGCGCGTGGCGAAGCCGACCCGCGCACCGACATCTACGCGCTCGGCGTGGTGGTCTTTCAGATGATCGCCGGTCGCCCGCCCTTCATGAGCAAGGAGAGCATCGACGTCATCGTGAAGCACATTCGCGAGCCCGCGCCGGATCTCCAGGAGCTGGTGCCCGAAGTGCCGCTCGAGGTCGCGCACGTGGTCGCCAAGTGTCTGGCGAAGGAACCGTCGGCGCGCTTCCAGTCGATGGACGAGCTGCTCGAGGCGATGCGCATCGCGGGCTCGGGCCAGGGGCTGTCGGGCGCGTTCGTCGATCCACGCACGCAGTCGGGCATCATCGCGCGTACGTCGACGCCGGGCATGCCGGCGGTTCAGGGTGGCGCGGCCACGCCGTCGTTCACCAGCGCCGAGCAGGTGCGCAGCCACGAGATCGAGCTCCTCGACGGCGACAAGCCGGCGTCGCGTACGAAGCTGTTGCTCATTGCCGCGGTGGTGACCTTCGTCGGCATCGGGCTCGGTGGGGCCATCGCATGGAAGGCGACGCGGCCGGAAGAAGTGCCGGTGAAGCCGCCCGTGGTCGAGTTGCCGCCCACCACGCCGCCGCCCCTGGCCGAGACACCGAAGCCTCCGCAGGCCGTCGACGTGACGTTCGAGGTCGACAGCGTGCCGCGTGGCGCTCGCGTGACGCGCGACGGTGAAGAGTTGGGCGTGACGCCGTTCGCCTTCTCGCTGCCGAAGACCGGCGACGCGCCGCTCCAGGTCGAGCTGCAGTTCGCGCTCGATGGCTACGAGACCGCGTCGCTCACCGCGCAGGGGAGCGATGGCACGGTGAACGTGTCGAAGGCGCTGGTCGCCAGACCGAAGAAGCCCGAGGTGACGAAGCCTCCGAAGAACGTGAAGAAGCCGCCGAAGTCGCCGCAGCAGCCCGAAGGGTTCAAGGCCGACCCGTACTGATCAGTAGTCGCCTTCACAGGCGTGCGACTTGTCGGCGCGCATGACGATGGCTCGGAGTGCACCAGCGTTTGCGCCGGGCGCGGCGCGATACGCGGCAGCGACCTCGGCGCAGCTCAGCGACTTCTCGCGAACGTGGCAGGTGACGGCCACCTCGAACGAACCGGCGTCGATGAACTGGTCGGGGACGTCTTTCACCTCGACCACGTAGGCGTCGGTGCAACCGGCGGCACGAAGCTCCTTCGTGCCGATCGCGTTTCTCGCCTTCCACGCGACCGAGGCAGTTCGGGTCAGCTGGGTGAACGCGCGCCGCGGGCCCGGCGCGAAGGCGGTGATGGCCGCCAGCAGCGTGCAGCAGATGGCGAGCAGCACCGCGACGACGATGGCCGCGATGAGACAGCCCGAGGTCCGCTTCTTTTCGACGCTCAATAGTCCTGCTCGCACTGGTTCTTCTTCGCGCTCTTCCGCTTCACGATCACCTTGAACGGCCCCGGCTTCACGCCCGGAGCGTTGCGATACGCGGTGGCGACCTCGTCACAGGTCGGCAGGCTGAAGGTGCCCTGACAAAACACCACGACCGACTCGCCGTCGGTCTTCATTCCACCGTCGACCAACTCGCCGAACACCTCGGCGACGTCGGCGAGGTCGATGACGCCCGCTTCCGGGCAGCCGGCCTCACGAACCTCCTTCGCGCCGGGCGCAGTGAGCGCCTTGTTGAGCACGCCCATGCCCTTCCCCAGCATCGAGAACGCGCGCTTGCCCTCGGGTGTCTGGGCCGCGGCACCGACCAGCACCGCGGTGGCGATGCAGCCCACGCCCAGCAGCACGGCGATGACGACCACCGCGATGAGACAGCCGGACGAACGCTTCTTCGGCGCGGGCGGCTGAGAAGGAGGTAGCGGCGTCATGTGGTGGTAGGTTGCCACGCCCGCCGTCGCTGCTGCCTGACGAAAGTGGAGGCCATGTCGCGCCGAACGTTCCGACTCTTCTTCGTACTGTGCCTCGCGCCGACGCTGGTGCTGGCCGACACGCGCACTGAAGCGCGCCGCCACTTCAAGACCGGCATGGCGCTCATCGCCGACGGCAAACTCGACGACGGCGTCGGCGAGCTGCTGGAGGCGTACAACATTCGCCCCCACCCCAACGTGCACTTCAACATCGCGCGTGCGTACGAGCAGGCGGGGCGCCCGGCAGACGCGCTCACGTACTACCGCCGCTACCTCGACGCGAAGCCGCCCGACGCCGAAGCGGTGCGCGAGACCGTCGCGAAGCTGGAAGCGCAGCTGCCGAAACAGCCCGAGGTCGCGACACCGGTCGAGCCCGCGAAGGTCGTCACGCCGGTGAGCCCGCAGGTCGATTCGGCGACGGTCGAGCGGCTCAACGCACTCGCCGAACGCCTCGAACGCGCCGTCGACAAGGCCGAGACCAGGGCCGCCGCAGAAGAAGCGAAGAAGGAAGAAGCCGTCGGCGAAGAAGACTTCGGCGTTCCGTACGAAGAGACGGTCGTCGCCGCGAGCCGTCGCGCGCAGTCGGCGCTCGATTCACCCAACGCCATCACCGTCATCAGCGGTGATGAGATTCGCCAGTCGGGGCTGACCTCGCTGCCCGAGATTCTGCGCCGCGTGCCCGGCGCCGAGGTGATGGCCATGGGCATCTCGTCGGCGAACGTGAGCATTCGCGGCTTCAACCAGCGCGCCGCCAACAAGGTGCTGGTGCTGGTCGACGGCCGGCCCGAGTACCAGGACTTCCTCGGCGTGACGCTGTGGCCGGTGCTGCCGGTGGGCATCGAAGAGATCGAACGCATCGAGGTGATTCGTGGCCCCGGCTCGGCGCTGTACGGCGCCAACGCGATGCTCGGCGTGGTGAACATCATCACCCGCGCGCCCGGCACCGGCCCGCAGATGGAGATGAATGGTTTCCTGGGAAACCAGAACTTCGGCGGCGGCAGCTTCGTGGTGTCGGGTGGCTCGAAGCTGCGCTACCGCGCGTCGGCCGGCTACCAGCAGGGCGACAAGTACTCGCGCGACTACGACCAGAACCGGGCCGACATCGTCTCGAACGTCGACGACCCGAACCTCGGCCTGCGCAGCGCGCGCGCCAACCTCACCGCGTTCTACGCGTTCAACCGCGACTTCTCGGTCGCGGTGAGCGGCGGCGTCAACCGGCTCTTCACCGAGCTGTACGCCATCGGCCTGCTGCGGAACTTCTACCTCGATGGTGTGGGCGGCTACGCCAAGGTCGACTTCACCGGCGGCCCGGTGAAGGTGCGCTTCTTCTGGAACCACTCGACGTTCGACGCGGGCCCCCAGTACGAGCCCATCGGGCAGCGCTCGCTCGACACCGGGGTCGACACCAACGTGTTCGACGGCGAAGCGTTGTTTCAGAAGGAATTCGAGCTCGGCGGCACGCACGCGTTCGCGGTCGGCGTGTCGACCCGCCTCAAGCGCGTGAAGTGGGGCTACATCGGCCCGCTGACGCAGGAGCTCCACGCCGCGGCGTTCATTCAGGACGAGTACCACCCCATCAAGCCGCTCGGCATCGTCGCCAGCTACCGCATCGATCGGCACCCGCTGCTCGACAACGGAAACCCCGGCTACGCGCAGTCGCCACGCATCTCGCTCGTGTACCGGTTGTTCGAGAACCACGCGCTGCGCGCCAGCTTCGCGACCGCGTTCCGGCAGCCGACCTTCCTCGAGAGCTACATGAACATTCGCACCCCGGTGCCCGGCGTGAACGGCGCGTCGGTGCTCACCCAGGGCAACCGCGCGCTGCGCCCCGAGCGGTTGTTCAGCTTCGAGGTCGGCTACCGCGGCGAGGTTCCGCAGGCCGGGCTGACCATCGACCTCGCCGGCTACTGGAACATCGTGAACGACCTCATCGTGCTGTCGGCGGTGAACCCCGTCGCGCCGGCCGAAGCCTTCGACCCGTCGTCGCAGAGCTATCTGCTTGGCCGCTCACTGTTCTCGAACGACCCGCAGACGTACACCGCGCGCGGCGGTGAGCTGGGGCTCACGTGGAACGCGCTCAAGGGGCTCGACCTGCGCGCGTCGACCGCGATTCAGAGCATCGTCGCCAACAACGCCGCGCCGGGCGCGGTGTGCGGTCCGTGCACGCAGGCGCCGACCGTGAAGGTGAACGCCGGCTTCATGTACCGCTCGCCAGTGAACGTCGATCTGTCGGCCGACTTCAGCTTCGTGAGCAGCAGCATCTGGGTGGAGCGCGAACCTTCGGCGGCGGACCCCACGCAGATCGCGAACCTCCAGAACCCGCTCGCGGCCTACACCGTCATCAACGCGCGCGTGGCGTACCGCCTGTTCGACGACCGCGTCACCGTCGCCGTGGTCGGTTCGCAGCTGGGGCCCAATCATCAGGAACACCCGTTCGGCAACGACGTGAATCGCCGCGTCTTCGCGACGCTCTCGGTGAAGCCATGACACGACTTCTTCTCGTCTCGTTCATCGCCCTGGCGGGGTGTGAAGCGCCCAACGTGTTTCCGGGCGCCGACGTTCGGCAGAACACGCGCCTGGCGCGCATCGAAGGCAACGTGGTGGTCAGCAGCAGCGCGCGCGGCAAGGTCGTGCTCTTTCTCTACGACGCTGCGCGGCCGCCGCCGCCGACGGGCACTGGCCGGCCGCTCACCTTCACGGTCGTCGCGCGCGACGCGCTGTTCGCCAATGCAGCCGACGGGGAAGTCGGGCCGTTCACGGCGCCCTACGCGTTCTCGCTGCGCGCGCCCGGCCGCTACCTGATTCGCGCCTTCGTCGACGCCAACGACGACTTCATTCCCTGGTACGGCGTGACGGCCGACGTGACCGCCGGCGACGTCGGTGGCGGTGCCGTCGACCCCGTGACGCGTCAACCGCGGGTGATCGAGGTCGGCATCGACGAAGCGGGCAACCCCACGCCGGCCCTCGGCGTCGCCGTGAGCATCTCCGACACCGCGCGCGTGCCGCTGGATCGACCGATCTTCACGGTCTCCGGTGGCCAGGAATCAGCGACGCTGGGAACCACGCCGCTGGTGCTCGAGCTGCAGTCCACTCCGATTTCCGAAGGCGTGATGCAGCAGCCGGCGCCGGCGTTCCTGGTGCGCTTCGTCGACGACGATCGCGACGGTGTTCCCGATGACGCGAACGGCGACGGCGTGCCCGAGGTGTGGCCGCGCGTGGTGGTGCGCAAGGTGCGCTCGGCCGAAGACGTGCTCACCGACGAGAACGACCTCGACGGCAACGGCATCGTCGACGCGGAAGGCGAAGACTACGAGCACGTGAACCCGGCGAACGGCGAGACGATCCCCAAAGATGGAAAGCCCGACGTGGTGGTGCTCGCAGCCGGCTTCGATGTCGGTGACTACGCGGCGGTGCTGCTCGACGACATGGGCCGCGTGAAGCAGACGCCGACACCGTTGACGCGCCTGAAGCTCGTGGTTCGCCCGCGCGCGCTCGATGCGTCGACGCCCGCCTCGCCCGGCGTGCTCAAGCTGATGCCCATCGGCACGTACGCCATCACGGTGATTCAGGAGACCGGCCAGACATGGCGCGTTCCCAACGAGCTCGCGCCGGCGTTCGCTGAAGCGGCCGGGCTGCCGATCGTCGCCACGCAGAGCTTCGTGCTTCAGGTTCAATGACCGGGTGCCCGAAACACCGGGCGCCGAAGCGGTCGGTACGTGCACACGCTGCGGCCGCTTCTTCTGCGCAGCGGAAGCGAAGCGGCTGGGCACCGGTGTCTATTGTGAAGAGTGCGCGATGCGCGCCGAGGTCGATTGGCTCGGCCAGCACTACGCACAGTTCGAAGGCAGGCGCTCCGGTCTCGTGTGGTTCCTGTTGCTGCTGGGAGTTCCACTCTCGGGCATCGGCGTCACCATCGCAGTCACCCCGTCGTCGGGTGCCTCGTGTACCTCGCCACCCAGCGCGCGCTCGCAGCGGTGCTGACCGCCAGCTGTCTCATCTTGTTCTCCGTGATGACGCTGACGGACCTGCGCACGCGCCTGTTCTTTCGAGTTCCGGTGACGCGGCAGGCGCTCGAGCAACACTACGCGCGGTACGGCAACAACCCGCTCGCAGTCGCGGCCTCGCGCCTCGCCTTCATCGGGCTCGTCATTCCCGGGGCTGGTGTTCTGGCCATCGTGCTCGCAGCGGTCGCGCTGTCGCGCGTGAACGGGAAGGCCGTGCCGCCCGTAGGCAGCGCAGGCACCGCCATCACCGCGATCGTCTTCTCGCTATTCACTTCGCTGCTGTGGTTTCGGTGGTTGGGTCCAAAATAGAGTTACAAAAACTCTATATGCGCTCAATTCGCCTGCTCGCCGACCCACACGAAGAACTCGATCGCCGCAACCCGCTGGTCATCACCGTGAACGACGTGCTCTCGCGCGACGAGTGTGCGGGGTTGATGGCACGCATCGAAGCCGCGCGCCCGACCGCGGCGCCGGTCACCACCTTCAGCGGGTTCGTGATGCGGCCCGACATCCGCAACAACGGCCGCGTGATGTTCGACGACGCAGGCCTGGCGATGATGTTGTTCGAGCGCGTACGCGGCGAACTCCCCGAGCGGCTCGAGAGCGACTGGCGCATCTGCGGCGCGAACGAGCGGCTGCGCTGCTACCGCTACGAGCCGGGCCAGTACTTCAAGCCACACTTCGACGGCGCATTTCACCGCCACGCCGAGGAACGCAGCCTGCTGACCTTCATGGTGTACCTGAACGACGTCGAAGCGGGCGGCGACACCGCCTTCCTCGATCTCGGGCTGGTGGTGAAACCGCGCGCCGGTACCGCGCTCGTGTTCAACCACCACCTCTTTCACGAGAGCACCACGCTCCAACGTGGCCTCAAGTACGCAGTGCGCAGCGACGTGATGTACCGGCGTGACGCGCGCGCGAGCGGCTGCTAACGCCTCAGGGCGATGTTGACTGCCTTCCTTTCGCGGGCCGACGTGTCACGGCATCTGCAGGCGCTGCACCTTCTTCGCGAACTGCGCGAGGCCTTCACCGCACACCCGGCCAGCCTGCTGACCGAGGCCCTCCGCTTCGACACCACGGCCATCGGCAACCCCGCGCAGGTTCGGCACGCGACGTTCCCCGGCGTTCCAGCGTGGTCGGTGGCCACGCGCGTCGAATCACCGAAGGGGCCGCGGTCGATGCTGCAGTTGCACGACGCCGAAAGTGGCCATGCCCTCGCGGTGATGGACGCCATTCACCTCTCGACGTTGCGCGCCTCAATGGTCGGAGCGCTGGCCGCTGACGTGCTCGCGCGACCCGACGCGCATCACGTGGCCGTCCTCGGTTCGGGGACCGCGGCGTCGAGCGCGCTCAAGACCTTGCGGCTGGTGCGAAGCATCGAGCAGGTGTGGCTCTACGAGCCGGAGCCGGCGTTCAACTTCGAGCGCGCTCGCCGGCTCGCCACGTCGCTGTCGATGGCGATTCACGCGGCAGATTCCGTGGCCGAAGCCGTCGCGGCTGCCGACATCGTGCTGCTCACCGGCGACGTCACGCTGGGCGAGGTGAAGCTGCGACCCGGCGTGCACGTGAACGTGCTGTCGGCCGATGGGTTCAATTCGCCCCCGCTCCTCGCGGGTGAGCTCGCTGCGGCGCGCACCTTCATCGACGGGCCCGAGAGCAGCTTGTCGTGGGGCGTGCCGTTCGCAGCGTTGAGCGACGTGCTCGCCGGTCGCGCCGGGGGCCGCAAAGACGCTGACGACCTCACGTTGTTCGCCAGCAGCAGCCCCGCGTACCTCGATCTGCTGACCGCGTGGCACGTCTACGAAGGCGCACGGCATGATGAAGCTCTCACCCGCATCGACCTGGAGGCCTGACATGAAGGCTCGTCTGCTCACCGCGCTCCTGGCGCTCACGCTGCCGGCCTGCGCGAAGAACGTCGACGCGAAACCCGCGACCGAGCGGAAGGCGATTCAGCTGCTGGCCAACACGCCGGAGCGCGAAACGCTGGCGATCAAGGCGACTGCGGACCACCTGGAAGCAGACACCGATCAGGAGCGGCTGCCGCACGTCGTGGCGACCGGCGAGTCACCGCTCATCTCTGCGGAGGGCGCCGAGCTGGTGCTGGCGGGCGACGCCGCGGGCACGCAGGGCTTCGAGGTCGACAACGCGATTCTGCTCGAGGTGCTGGCTGCAGACGGGCGACGCATCGGCCGCGCCGCGGTCGGCTATTTGAACGGTCTGTCCGAAGGGAAGGAGCAGATCGACCTGCTCTCGCGCCGCGCGTTCCGCTTCGACGCCAACGAGGTGAGCCTCGCGACCATCGTTCCCGAGACCGGGAGCTTCCGCGTGCGCGCCACCGTCATCGACATCGGCGGCGTGGGAAAAGTCAGCGACGTGTTCCTCATCATCACGCCGCGTGGGGCCCGTCAGGCCGACGAGCTGCGCGACCGTTAGAAGTTCAGAACCGCGTCACACATGCCGGTGCAGACCGTCGTCGGCTCGGGCGCCCTGGCCGTCGAGTTGGCGTTGCCCACCAGCACGCCGGTCGTCACCGCCGCCGCCGCCACGACCACCACCGCGACGCCGGTCCAGAAGTACCACTTGGTGGTGATGGGCTCGGGGTCGCTGGCGGTCACACCGCCGACAGGCGTGGGGTCGTTGAGCGGCGTGAGGTTGGTCGCCAGGGGCCGATCTGACGCGGCGAGCGTGCGCGCGTCTCCCGCGTTGAAGCGCACCACGACGGGGTAGTCCTTGCCGGCGACGAAGTTGATCTTCTGCGCGTCTTCCTTGAAGCCTTCCTTGATGACCGCGACCTCCGCGGGGCCGGCGGGCACCTCGACGTCTTTCAGGGGAGCGGTGCCGATGTTGCGACCGTTGAGCAGCACCTGCGCGCCTTCCACGTCGCTGGTGACCGTGAGAACGGCCGCGACCGCAGTCAGCCGCGGCTCGACGTCGACTGACTTGCCGCCGGTGACGAGGACCTTCTTCACGAACGCTGCGTAGCCGGGGCGCTTCACGGTCACCGTGTGCTCGCCGGGAGTCACCGACTGCGCTGGCATCGGCAGCGTGCCGACTTCACGACCGTCGATGGACAGCACCGCGCCCGACAGGCCGTTGGGCGCCTTCACGTTGAGGTCGCCCTTCGTGGCGATGGGCGCGAGCGGCGCGAGGTCGTCGTCGTCGTCGAGCTTCGTGGTCTTCTTCTGCTGCCTGGGCTGCGCTTTGGGCCTGGGTTTCGGCTTCGGCTTGGCCTTCGGCTTCCCGATGGGCGCCAGCGGCGCGAGATCGTCGTCGTCGTCCTGCGCCCACGCCTGGGAGTTCGCGAACACCACGGCCAACAGCACGGTCCACACCCGCTTCATCATGGTCGCGCAAGGTATCACGGACTGGCGCGGTCACCTCCCGCGTGTAGGGTGCCTGTCATGCGGTGGCTTCTGTGCGGTCTTCTCGTTCTGGGCGCGTGTGTTCGTGGCAGCCCGCAGACGCCCGCTCAGACGCCGCCCGCCGAACCCGTGAACGTGCCCGACGGTTGTCTCGCACCGCTCGGCGGCCAGTGGGTGCACGCGGCAGATCCGTCCTATTCGTACGCAGCCGAAGACGATGGCGGCACGCTGGTGCTCCGCGCAGTTCACGTCGCCAGGCCCGACGCCGGGTTCACGCCGCGCAAGTTCCGCCGCGGCCCCGAGCCGGTGTTGCTCGACCCGTCGGAGGCCGCGCTGGCGCTCCTGGTGCGCGACGCCGGGCAGATCGACGAAGTCGACGCAGGCATCGAACCTGACGCCGGCCCCGTGTTTCGACCGGAGATCAGCGTGGAGCTGACGCGTTCGGCGCACGGCTTCACGGGCTTCACGCTCGCTTTGCTGCTGCACGCGTCTGGCCGCACCTGCGAGGGCCGCTTCGCGACGCGCGTGTTGAGCTGCGCCGACGGCGGCCTGGTGCTCGAAAGCGAGCCCTCGACGTCGCTCGGAGAGTCGTGCCAGTCGCCCGCGAAACCGCGTGGCGCCAGCCCGCTGCAGCACCGGCTCGAACGCCCCGACGCGGGCTGAAACCTTCGCCGCAGAGCGTCAATTCCATTTCCCTGCGCACGTCACCGGGATGCCACCGTCTCGTGTAGGGTGCCGCGCATGTCTCGTTCGCTTTTGCTCTGGGTGACCATCTCGGTCGCGCTGTCCATCACCGGCTGTGACTGCAAACAGCCGCCGATCAACAAGATCGATCAGTGCAAGGGCGTACCCGGCCAGCAGGTGGACAAGAACGACCCGTGCACCGCAGACAACCAGTGCGGCGATCACTTCGCGTGCCGCGCCACCAAAGATCAGCCCGAGCTGATGTGTTGCGTGTTCAACGACCGCGCGTGCAACACCGAAGCAGACTGCTGCCCGGGCCAGACGTGCCCCGCCGAGCGCAAGAAGTGCTTCGACCGCTTCATCGCCTGCCAGACCGACGCTGACTGTGGCGACAAGGGCGACCGCGTGTGTGAGTCGTACTCGGACGTCTACGGCGAGTCGACGCGCTGCCGCTTCCGTCAGTGTGGCCCGCTCGGTGAGTGCGCCGACGGCACCTCGTGCTTCAACGGTGAGTGCCTCGCCGACCTGCCCTGCGGCGGTCGCTGCGATCAGGGCAAGGGCTGCGTGGCCACCATCGACCGCTGCCAGGACTATGCGAGCCCCGCCGGTCGCGAAGCGGCCGCGTGCCCCATGACGTGCCAGGCGGGTTTCATCGCTACGTTCAAGGACGCCCGCAACATCTGGGACGCCTGCACGCTGAACGACGTGGCGTGCATCTGCGCCGAGCTGCCGGGGCTGCGCTCCAACGACCTCGGCCGCTTCTCGTCGATCGGCGCCAACCCGGGCGACTCGCTCTTCGTGTCTGCGTACGACGGCCAGTACGGCGACCTCGTGGTGGTGAAGTACGGCCTCGACGGCAAGAAGCAGGCGACCGAGTACGTCGACGGCGTGCCCAGCGCGGCGGTGAAGTACGGCCCCTCGGGCGCGCGTGGTGGCGTGGTCGAGCCCGGTGACGACGTGGGCCGCTACACGGACCTCGTGGTCAACGGCGGCAAGGTGTTCGTCAGCTACTACGACGTCACCAACGGAGACCTGAAGGTCGCGGTGCGCGCCTCGAACGGCTCGTGGACCAAACACAAGGTCGATGGCTCGAGCGGCGACGTCGGCCTCTACAGCTCCATCGCCGTCGACAGCGACGGCGTGCCTGGCGTGGCGTACTTCCAGCGCGCGGGCGACGCGTCGTTCAACATCATGGACTGCCCCACGCCCCGCCCCACCGCGCCGCTCAAGTACGTGACCGCGCTCAAGTACGCGAAGGCGAGCTCGGCGAACCCCACGGCCGCCACCGACTGGACCGTGAAGACCGTGGCCTGCGCCGCCCGCCCGCCTCCGCCGTGTGATGCGTGCAACGGCATCTGCGCCGACACCGGCAACGGCGACGGCGCGCAGTGCTACACCGCTGCTTCGGGTTGCACGACCACCTGCGCGAGCGGCTCGTCGTGCGTCGACGTGAACGGCACCCCCACCTGCGGCGAGACCGTGACGCCCGCCAGGCTGCAGGAGGTCACCCCCGGCATCGGTCTGTTCCCGTCGATCGCCTTCAAGGGCAAGGACGCCTTCGTCGCCTACCAGCGCCGCACCAAGACCGGCACCACGCCGGCTGACGGCGACCTGTACGCGGTGGTGATCAGCGCGGCCAACACGGTGCAGACGCCGGTGCTCATCGACGGCAGCGGCGACACGGGCTGGTTCCCCGACCTGAAGATCGAAGGCCAGAGCGGGACCATCGCCATCGGGTACCACGACTTCTCGAGCAAGAGCTTCAAGTTCGTCAGCTCGACGCAGCTGCAGGCCGGCATCACGCCCGAGGTCATCGACCGCGGCGTCGACGCCACCATGCCGGGCAACCAGAGCTGGGTGGGCACCGACAGCGCCATCGTCTTCGGCGGCAGCGGCGTGGTCTACGCCCTGTACCAGGACGCGACGAAGGGCGACCTCAAGATGGCCAGGCGCACCTCGACGTGGGCCGTGGTGCCGAGCCCGCGCACCGAAGGCGCCGTCGGCTTCTTCGCCGATGCCGTGGTGACCGACGGCAAGGTGTACGCGAGCCACGCACGCATTCACGCCAAGCTGGTGGGCGGTGAGCCGCAGCTCGACAACGGCCTGCTGCTCGAGACGATCACCCCGTAACCGCGGGAGCTCAGCGTGGGGGCGCTGCTGCAGACAGAGTTGAAGGTCGCCTCTCCGGTCGAGCTGGCGGAGCGGTATTACCCGAAAGGTCGCCTCGGCGGCCTTTCACTGGCGGGCCGGCCGCCCGGCGTTCTCGGGGAGCGCGTGCAGCTGGTGGTGCGCGTCGGCCGACCGGCTCGGCAATTCGAAGTGCATGGTCAGCTCGGCTGGGTTCGTCACAAGGCGGGCCCCGGTCAGCCGCCCAGTTTCGGTGTCGACTTTCTTCCCGAAGACGACGCCACGCGGGTGCGGTTGCTGGCCTTCGCGCGCCAGGAGCTCGACGGCAGCTTCACGCGCGCAGAACAACGCCAGCAGGTCTCGTTGCAGGTGCGCGTGATGCACGACGGCGTGCAACGCAAGGAGCACCTCGCCGACCTGTCGACCGGCGGGGCCTTCATTCGCACCTGGAATCCGCTGCCGGTGGGCGCGCTGGTCGTCGTCTACCTGCGGCCGCCGCTGGCGCTGACCGGCTTCGAAGTGCGCGCGGAAGTCGCCTGGGTCCGCCGCGTCGGCGAGCACGCGGGCATGGGCGTAGCGTTCGACGCCGACGACGCGGTGTCGGCGCGCCTCGAGAAGTTGCTGGCGCGGCTCGCGCGTTAGCGCTCGTCGGTCTCGTGCTGCAGCCGCGCGCGACGTTCACGATGGTAGTGCGGCGCACACAACCCGCGCGCCAGCACCGGCCGCTCACAGCCCTCCACCTGACAACGCGGAACGGTGGCGTCGCCAGCGCGTTCCGGCTCGATGCCGAACATGGCGTGACCCACGGCAATGAAGCGGTCGACCTGCGCCCGCGAGAGCTGCGCCCGCCGCGCGAACTCGAGCAGCCGCGCGTGCGCCGGGTCGTGCACTTCGAACGACGTGCTCTCGCGGAACAGGTCAGCCACCGTCACGCCGAGCGCGCCGGCGATGGCCAGCAGCGTCTCGTAGCTCGGGCTGCGTTCACCGCGCTCCAGCAACGACGCAAAGCTCACCGAGATGTCGCACCGGCGCGCGAACTCCTCCTGGGTGAGGCTCTGCCCTTCGCGCAGCGCGCGAACCCGGCGACCGAGTTGCGCGAGCGCGTCTTCCGAATTCATAGCGGGCAATACCCGTCGCTGTCGCAGGCCTTGCCGTTGAGGCACGGCGACGACCCCGAGCAGCACCGGTACCCGACGCCGCCGCAGCAGAAGCCGTTCTGGCACGTCGGCGCAGAAGCCGGGCAGCTCGCGTTGCCGCTGCACGCCGGGTAGCAGACCGCGTTGCCGTTGGTGGTGAGCCGACGCTCGCAGATGTAGCCGGAGCGGCAGTTGCTCGCGCCACCGTTCCACGCACAGTCCTGCAGGCAGTAGCTGTTCTGCTGCGTGAGCGCGACGCAGCTCGAGCCCGCGCCGCACGACTGGTTGTTGCAGTTGTCGGAGCAATAGCCGCCCGGCCAGTTCTGCAGACACACGTCGCCCTGACACTGCAGGAAGCTGGTGCACGCGCCGCCGTAGCCCACTGACGTACCACTGCCGCCGCCACTCGAGCCGGTGCCGCCACCGACCGTGCCGCTGCCGCCGCCCGTCGGCCCCGAACCACCGCCCGTCGAACCGGCGCCACCACCGACGGTGCCCGCGCCGCCGCCCGCGCCCGTGCCACCGCCGGCTGAGCCGCCACCACCGCCGGTTCCCGACGACGTGCGGCAGGTGCCATTGGTGCACGTGTTGCCGACCGCGCAGCTGTTGGCCTCGCAGCACGCGAAGCCGGCGATGCCGCAGCAGAAGCCACGCGAGTCACACGTCGGCGCCGAGCCACACTGCGTGTTCGACGTGCACCGCGGGAAGCAGACCGGCGCTCCCGACGTGCCTGCGTTGGGTTCGCACACGTAGTTGGTGCGGCAGCCGCCCGGCGAGGTGTTGGGGCTGGTGCATTGCTTGAGGCAGATGCGCGCGGGGCCCACGCCGCTGGGGTTCGAGCCGCACTGACTGCCCGCGAAGCAATCGGTCGACGTGGTGCACGCTTTGGTGCAGTAGCCGTTGTCGAAGCGGTTGGTCAGACACGCGCCGTCGATGCACTGCGAGTCGGTGGTGCACGCCTCGCCGGTCATGCGCAGCGTGGTGCCCGCGTCGGGAGAACCCGCGTCGGGGATCGCCTGCGACTGACAGACACCGCCGACGCACGCCGTGGCCGCAGCGGTGCACGTGTTGTTGACGCAGCACAGCTCCCCGGCGCCACCGCACGCGCCGGCATCGGGCGTCGGCGTCTGGCAAACGCCGCGATCGCACGCGAGCGAGAAGTAGCAGACGTTGTTGGTGCAGCAGCGCTCGCCGCGCGCGCCACACGACGGCGTTCCCGAGTCAGGCCGGCCCGCGTCGACCGCGGTCATGCCGCCGTCGTCGAGAATCACCGAGGCGTCGGGGTCCTTCACGCAGCGACCGGAGCTGCACAGTTGCCCGGGGAGACACGAGCGGCATTCCGCTCCCGACGTTCCACACGCCACCGCCGACTGCGCCATCGCGCCGAGACACTCGCCACTCTCGCTGCAGCACCCGGAACAGTTGGCCATGGTGCACTGCACGGGCTGCATCGGGCCGCAGGCCGCGAGGAGCAGCATCGTGAGGCACAGGGTTGACGCTCGAATCATGGACGCCACCGTATACGCAGCCCTATCTTCCGCGCACCATGACTTCGGCCGACGCCGCGCATCACTATTTCCGTAAAGCCGCTCGCATCATGGACGTCGGCGAGCGCATCGAACGGCTGCTGATCACGCCGCTCCGTGACGTCAAAGTGCAGGTGTCCATCGAGCTCGACAACGGGGAGATCCGCACCTTCTCCGGCTACCGCTGCCAGCACGACAATTCACGCGGCCCCATGAAGGGCGGCCTTCGCTATCACCCCGGCGTCGACGCCGACGAGGTGCAGGGCCTCGCGTCGCTGATGACGTGGAAGACCGCGGTGGTGAACCTGCCGTACGGCGGAGCGAAGGGCGGCATCTCGGTCGACCCTTCGACGCTCTCCATCAAGGAGCTGGAGCGCCTCACGCGGAAGTTCGTCGATCAGATTCACGACGTCATCGGGCCCACGCGCGACATTCCCGGCCCCGACATGAACACCAATCCACAGGTGATGGCGTGGATCATGGACCAGTACAGCAAGTACCACGGGCACTCACCGGCGGTGGTCACCGGCAAGCCCGTCGAGCTGTACGGCAGCCGCGGGCGTGACTCGGCCACGGCGCGCGGACTGTTGGCGGTGTGCCGTCAGATTCTTCAGGACGTCGGGCTGCCGATGAAGGGCATGCGCTTCGCCGTGCAGGGCTTCGGCAACGTCGGCAGCCACGTGGCGCGCCTGTTCCACGACGCGGGCGCGACGCTGGTAGCGGTGAGCGACGTTCACGGCGGCGTGCAGAACGCCAACGGGCTCGACGTGCCCGCGTTGTTCGAACACGTGAAGCGCCACGGCTCGGTCAAGGAGTTCGGCGGTGGCAACGCGTGCCGCGCAGAAGACGTGCTGGTGACCGACTGTGACGTGCTGGTGCCTGCTGCCGTCGGCGGCGTCGTCGACCGTCACGTCGCGAAGGAAGTGCGGGCGCGCATCGTGCTCGAGGGCGCCAACGCGCCGTGCACGCCCGAAGCCGACGAGGTCTTCGAAGAGCGCGGCGTGCTGGTGGTGCCTGACATTCTGGCCAACGCGGGTGGCGTCACGGTCAGCTACTTCGAGTGGGTTCAGAACCTCCAGCACGTCACGTGGGACGAAGAGCGCGTCAACGCGGAGCTCGAGCGCGTGATGGCCGAGGCCTACGAGAAGGTCGGGCAGATCAGCCGCTCCCGAAAGTTGCCGCTGCGCACCAGCGCCTACGTGCTGGCCATTGGTCGCGTCGGCAAGGCGACCGTTCTTCGCGGCATCTGAAAACAGGGGGCGTGCATGACCATCTCGACGCAGCTGGTGAAGAAGCTGGTGCAGATTCCGATCTTCGGTGGGCTCACGGTGGCCGAAGCGGCCGAGTTCTTCGAGGTCGCCGTCGAATCGACGGCCGCGAAGGGCTCCACGTTCTTCCGCGAGGGCGACGACGGCGATGCGCTGCTGGTGATCCTCGAAGGTGAGGTCGAGGTCACGCGCAAGGGTGTCGAGCTGGCGCGCGTCGGCAAGCACGCGGTGCTCGGTGAGATGAGCCTCGTCGGTGAAGGCGAAGTTCGCTCGGCGACGGCGACCGCGCTCACCGACGCGAAGGTGCTCACGGTGCCCAGCAAGCGCGTACAGAAGATGCTGAAGCAGGACTCGGTGGCCGCGCTGAAGGTGGTCGCCAACCTCGCGCAGGTGATGAGCAAGCGCCTGGCGGCCATCAACGACCGCCTCGTGGCCATCAGCGGCCCCGCCCCGACGGGAAAGAAGAAAGAAGAGCTGGCCGACTTCGGCCGCATTCTCACCACGTGGCAGTTCTGATGCTGAGCGGGCTGCTGGCGCTCACGCTGGCCGCTGCACCTTCTGCCGCGCAGGCCGCCGCGTTGGCGAAGGCCAGGAGCTGGGAAGAGCTGTACCTCGGCTTTGCCGCGGTCTCTGCAGACAGCGTTTCGAAGGCCGATCGCCCGAAGATCGCCAGCGCCCTGCTCAAGGGCTGCCTGGCGCTCGAAGGCGACGACGCGGTGATGGCGTACTCGCTCGGTGAAAAAAGCGTGGAGCTCACGCCCACGGCCGATGCGCTGATGTGCACGGCGTTGACCGCCAAGCGAACGGACCAACGTGGCGCGGCGGAAGACGCGCTGCGCAGAGGTCTGGGCAGCTACGCGAAAGATGGGCGCTTCGGGCTCGAGCTCGGGCGGCTGTATCTGGAAGACGGCCAGCCCGGGGAAGCCGCGGCGGTGCTCGCGCGCGTGCCGCCCAAATCGAAGGAGAGCGCCGAGGCCAGGCGGCTGCTCGCCGGAATTTCTCGCGAAGCGTCGTCACCCGTCGAAGGCGCCCCCCCGCGCGGGAGCGGCCCCAGCGTCGCGGTCGTCGACGCGCCACCGATGCCCGGTCGTCGCCAGCCCGGTGAGCTGCCGCGCTCGACCAGCAACAGCTACGAGTCGATCGTCGACGAATCGGGTCACCGCATTCGTCAGAACCAGTACTTCCGTTTTCGCTACTTCAACCAGGCCCGCGATTTCGGTCAGCGCGCCGACTACGAAGGCCGCGTGCAGGACGCGCTCGAAGAGTCGCGCGTGAACGTGAAGCGCATCTTCGGGGTGCAGCGCGAGAAGCCCTGCGACGTGATTCTGTATTCGAAAGCCGAGTTCCGGCTGCACCACGGCGAGCGCATGGCGCAGGCGGTCGCCGGCTTCTACAGCATGGACGCCATTCGCATGAACGACTCGGCGGAGATCAGCCCGCGCAACCGCGCCGTGCTGGTTCACGAGTACGTGCACGCGGTGATGGACGAGCTGTTCAATTTCAATAGCGGCGCCGCGCCGGTGTGGATTCACGAGGGCACCGCGGAGCTCGTCGAATGGCGCTACCTCGGCAGCGACGACCCGCCGCGCCAGGAGCTCGCCGTGCTCCGGCAGATGGCCCACAACCAGGAGCTGCCGAGCCTGCGTCAGCTGGAAGGCGGCCCGCTGGTGGGCATGCGAAACCCGTCGGTGATGTATGCGCTGTCGGCGATGGCCGTGAAGGCGCTCATCGCGCGGCGAGGCCTCTCGGCCTACCTCGACTTCCTGCGGGATTGTGGTCGCGGAACGCCCTGGGCGCAGGGCATCGAGCAGCACTTCGGCACCACCGTCGAGCGCCTCGATGAAGAGCTCCAGGACGAGCTGAAGACGAAGTGACGGGCTGCGGCAAAACGACAATTTCGTCAGCGACGATGTGGGGTTAGAGTCCGCGACCGTGTCGGACACCCAAGCGGCCATGCGTGAGTTCCGCTTTCTCGATGAGAAGAGAAAGACGAACGGACTGACGGAAGCCGAAGAATCACGTTGGCAGGAACTGGGAGCCGCGCTGGGCATCGACCTGAGCGCTTCGTTGCAGCCTGCCGGTTATTACGGCGCAGACGGCCTCTGGTACCAGTACCCGCCGGGCTACGACCCCAACGCGCAGTGGCAGCAGCAGTACGCGCAGCCCGGTTACGCGCCGCAGCCGGGCTACTACGCACCGCCGCAACCGCAGGGCTACTACGACCCGAACACCGGGGCGTATTACCCGCCGCAACCCCAGTACGCGCAGCCGTACCAGCAGCAGCAACCACCGCCGGGCTACTACGACCCGAATACCGGCGCGTATTACCCGGCCGAGATGTACCAGCAGCAGCCGGCGTACGACCCGGCACCAGCTGGCTACGACCCGAATCAGCAGCAGTGGGAGGGGTACCAGCCGCAGGAGCCGGCGCCTGCCGCGTGGCCGCAGACCACCGCGCCGCAGTACGCGATGCCCGAGCCGGCGCCATTGCCACCGGAGCCTCAGCCGTCGTTCGAGCCGTTGCCCGAGTTGTTGTCGGTCGACCGCTCGTCGTCGCTCGAGGCCGCACCGGAGCCCGCCGAAGAAGTGGGCACCGATGACGTGATGGAGATCTCCGACGAGGAGGTGATGGACGTGCCGGTGACGGCGCCTCCTGCGCCCGTCGCGTCGGCGGCGCCGGCGCCGAAGCCGTCGTTGCAGCTCGATTCCGTCGAAGACCTGCAGAAGGCGTTGCTCGACGAGTCCGCGTCTCCCCCGGTGCGTGCGCCTGTGGCGTCGACGCCGTCGGACGAGTTCAAGTTTGATCTCCCGGTGGACGACGCGCCCGCGAGCTTCGCGTCGGCGCAGATCAACGACGCGGCTGCGAGAGTGGCTGCTACACCGTTCCAGGCGCCGCCGGTGAGCGCGCCGGTGCCGTCGTTGCCGAGCTTCTCGATCGACGAAGAACTCGCCGACGCTCCAGCGGTTGCCGCGCCGGAACCGACTTTCTCGGTCGGGCCGGTGCCTGCGGCCGCCGAGGCACTGGCGAACATCGCAGCGCCGGAGCCCGAACTCTCTGTCGACGTGGAGACCGCGACCGAGATACCGGCCCACGTCGCGCCGTCGTTCTCGTTCGAGCCGGTGCCTGTCGCTCAAGCGTCTGCCGAAGCCGCTCCGTCGTTCGAGTCAGAACCCGTCGCGGAAGCTTCGGCCGAAGCCGCTCCGTCGTTCGAATCGGAGCCCGTCGCGGAAACGCCGGTCGAAGAGGCATCGTCGTTCGCTACGCAGTCAGTCACTGAAGCGACCGTCGAAGTTGCGCCTTCGTTCTCGTTCGATTCGGCACCGGTCGCTGAAGCGCCTGTCGAAGTCGCTCCGTCGTTCTCGTTCGATTCGGCACCGGTCGAAGGCGCTCCGTCGTTCTCGTTCGATTCGGCATCGGTCGGTGAAGCGCCTGTCGAAGGCACTCCGTCGTTCTCGTTCGATTCGGCACCGGTCGCTGAAGCGCCGGTCGAGGTCGCTCCTGCGTTCGATGCGGCGCCGATCGCCGAACAAGCGCCTGACGAAGCGCCGCCCTCGTTCTCACTCGATTCGACGATTGAAGCAGCGCCGCTGCCGGCGCCCGCGGAACCGTTGCCGTCGTTCTCATTCGACGCACCGCCGACGGCAGCCGCTGCAACCGCCACATCATCGTTCGAAGTCGACGTCGCGCCCGAGCCGGCGCCACTTCCGCCGGCCGACCCCGAGCCGCTCCCCACCCGCTCTTCGTTCGCTGCCGCGAAGCCCGAATTCGCCAATGAGCTGAGCGACCCGTCGCCGCCTGCACCGAGCTACGTCGTCGAGCCTGAGCCGGGCACCCCTGTTTCGCGCTCCTCGTTCGCGGTTGCGGAGGCCGGTTACGTCCCGGGCAACTCGGGCATCAGCTTGCCGCCCGACGCCGCGCCGATTCCCATTTCGATGCCGCCCGAGCCGGTGTTCACCGAGCCACCACGCCCCACGGTGTTCAGCACGCAGAAGTTCTTCGCCGACCCCGGCGCTGCGTTGCCACGGCCGCCGGTCGAATTGCCCACGCCCGAGTGGACCGCTCCAGCGCCCGTCGCCGCGCCCACCACCGCGTGGGACGCCGCGCCCGAAGAAGCGCCGATGCTCGACGGCGAAGTGATGCCTGAGCTCGAAGGCGAGGTGCTGGTGGAGCGTCAGCCTCCCCCTCCGCCCCAGGGCTCGAGCACGTCGGCGTTCGATCTGCTCGCGATGCCGCCCGAGTCGGCGCCGCGCATTCCCTCCTTCGCGCGCGCGGCTGCGCCCGAACCGCAGCGCATCGACAAGAGCGCCTTTGGAGCCGCGTGGAACAACGACGCGCCCGACGACTTCGGCGGCAGCAGCGCCGAGAAGGTCGAGCTGTCGAGCAACGCCGACTTCCTCGCGTCGGTCGACCCGCAGCCCGTGTCGAACGCCGCCGAGAGCATCGACATCGACGCCGGCGAATTCGTCGTCGAGTCTGCTTCGGCCGCCGAGCTGGCCACCAACGTTCGTGAGCGCGGCGCGTCGTCCATCGACGACGGCAAGCTCGAGCTCGCCAGCAACCACGACTTCATCGACCACTCGCAGCTCACACAGACCGGCGCGTCCTGGTCGAACGAGCGCGAGTCCATCCCCTTCGAAGAAGAAGACGACGGCGAGGTGATTCAGGGCACCGTCCTCGAAGACGAGCCCGAAGCGCCGTCGGTCGTGGTCGACAACTGGGGCGCCGCAGCGGTGCCGCCGCCGCCTCCCGCGCCGTCAGCGCCGCCGATTCGCACGCCCAGCATTTCGAACCTGCCTGCGGTGCCCGCCCCCGTGCGCGCGCCCAGCCTTTCGAACATGCCGGCCGTGTCTGCGCCCGTCGCGCCGCCGCCAGTTCGTGCGCCGAGTCTCTCGAACATGCCCGCGGTCTCCGCCCCGCCTCCGAGGGCATCGACCGTGCCCTCGTTGCCGGTGGTTCAAGCGCCGCCGGCTCCGCCCGCAGAAACCTCGAGCGTGTTCCTCGCCGGTGAGCACCGCGTGATCCTCCACACCATGGAGGGTCAGGTGAAGCGCGGCGCCATTCGTGACGCGCAGCTCGGAGGGCCCATGCTGCAGCTGACGCTGGCCAACGGCGGCGCCGAGACGCTCGGCCGCGAACGCGTGAAGGCGCTGTTCTTCATGCTCGCCCCGGGCTCACGCGCGCCTGCCACCGAAGGCAACAAGGTGCGCGTGACATTCAAAGACGGCCGCCAGGTCGCCGGCTTCTCGAAGGACCACAAGTCTTCGACCGCCGGCTTCTTCGTGGTGCCGGCCGACAACCGAACGAATACCGAGCGCATCTTCATCTTCCGGCACGCGGTGCAGAGCATCACCGTCGAAGGCTGACGCGACACGCCCTCGTTCCAGCGAGCCTGGGTGGGTTGACAGGAGGTGCGCTCTTCGCGCACCTTTCCTTCCGTCGCCCGTTTCACCGCGCAACACCCTGTTGGGCCGGAGGTTTCCAGATGTCGAGCAGTTCGTCGCAGGGCCGGGACAAGCGTGTGTACCCCCGCATTCAGGTCGCGCTGACCGCTCACTGCCGCATCGGAAACCGCTTCATTCGCGACGCCGTGGCAGACCTCTCGGAAGGCGGGTTGTACCTGCGCACCAGGGAGCCCGCGCGCGAAGGCACTGCCGTTCGAGTCGCGCTCGCGTTGCCATTCGCCGACGGCCCCCGCTACTGCACGCTGGTGGGCAGCGTGGCCCGCGTCGATCGCGATTCGCGCGGGCTGACGAAGGGTCTGGGCGTGAGCTTCGAGACCATCGAAACCGAAGTGCCCGATCGCGAAGCGCTCAAGGGCTTCCTGGCGAAGGCCGGCTGATCAGGTCTCGCGGGTCTCGAGGATCTGTACACCCAGCATCGCCGCGAGGAACGCCTTGACCTGGTGCTCCGGCTTGCCGGCCATGGCGATCAACTCGGCGTTGGTGCGCGTGCCGTCGACGCGCGGGAGCAGCTGCGCTTCCCACTTCTCGAGCTCGAGCTCGTGGAGCTGGTAGGCGGGCTGCTGGCTGGGGAGCAGCCGCTCTTCGGGGCGCACGATGCGATTGAGCCGCTCGGGCTTGTAGAGCTTCTTCACCCCGCGAATCGTCAGGTTGCCGGGGAAGAGATCGAGCTTGATGCTCTCGGCGCGCGCCTTCTCGCGGAACGACACGTTGAACTTGCCCTCTTCCCAACCGAACAAGCTGTAGATGATCGCCTTGACCTGCTGGCCCACGTAATAGAGCCGCTCGGTGTCTTTGAGCAGGCCGCGCTCGACCAGCACGTCGCCGGTGCGCCGCTTGCCCTGCGCCGCCACCACCGCCGCGTCCTGCAATTCGTCGGGTTTGATCTTGCCGACGCGCACCAGGAACTGGCCGAAACGATCTGCCGCGAGGTTCGACAGCGCGAACACGGGCTGACCGGCTTCGAAGTACACGACCTTCTTCACCTTGCCCTTCTGGCAATACAGCTCGCCGGTTTCGCGCGAGAGGTAGAAGGCGCTGATCAACCCGGGGAGATTGTCGCGCAGGTCTCCCTGACGTGAGTTGCGGCTCGGAGACACGATGCCGCTGGCGCTGCTGGGAGGCGGCCGCGTGCCGGGGATCGGGCCGGGCACGTGCTTGGCGGCGGTGAGCGGCGAACCCATCAACTCGGCGGTGATGTTGCCGCCCCCGTTGATGCGGATCTTGCCGGTGAGCTCCATGGCGTCGTCCGAGGGTTCGTCGACGTCGATGTCGAGCTCGACGTCGAACTCATCGGCAGGTGGCGGAGGCGGTCGCGCCGACGCTGCGACGGGCGCGACGGCACGCACGGCCTCGAGCAGCTGCTTGGCGTCGAAGGGCTTCTCGAAGAACTTCGCGCCGGGGAACCGCGTGGCGGCTTCGGTGGAGTGCTTGGAGCCCTTGAACACGCCGCTCATGAAGAGCAGCGGCAGGCCCGCCTTCTGCGCGCGCAGCCCTTCGGCGACGTGGTACCCCATCATGTCGGGCAACAGCACGTCGATGACCGCGACCGACAATTGAGCGCTGCGGGCCAGCTCGACGGCGATCTTGCCCTTGTTCGCGCCGATGACCGTGTACCCCGCTTCCTCGAACAACGAGGTCAGCAGGGCCACGAGTTCCTTGTTGTCATCAACGACGAGAATCGTGGGCGACATTGCGCCGGGCACGTTACCCTCCTGCTGCGGGCCGCCTCAAAGGAAACGCATCATGCTTCGTCGCCTCGCGCTCTCTTTCGCCCTGCTGGCCACCCCGGTGGTGACCGCTCAGGAACTGCCTGACGCCGGGCTCCCGGACGCTTCGGTGGGCGAAGGCGGCGCCGATCGTGACACCGAAGAAGCCGACACCGCCGGTGGGCCTTGTTTGACCTCCAATGAATGCACCATGGGCTTCTCGTGTGTCGACGCGCGCTGCGTTCCCGCGCCGGTCACCAACGCGGGCTGCTCGACGGCAACCTTCCCTGCGCTGGCGACCCTGGGCCTGCTCCTCCTGGCGCGCCGTCGCGCATGACCTCTCGCCTCGGCGCGGTGGCCATCGTGCTCGGTGCGGCGCTGTTCGTGGCCGCAGTCGCGAAGACGCCCCGACGAAACGACCCACCTCGTGACGAAGCGCTGCGCAGCGAGGTGCTGCCCGCGGCGCTCGAACCGCTCCGCACCCTGGCGCAGCCCAAACTGCCGCCGGGCGAAGGCGACTGGCTCGCCGAGCACGAAGAAGAAGGCCAGTCGGTCGCCGCGCACGCGAAAGAGAGCACGCCCATTCCCGGGCGCGTCATCTACGTGGTGCCGACCGGGCCGTTCTCACCCGAGGCTGACGCGTTACTGGCGAAACTCGAGCCGTTGTTGGCGGCGCACTTCCAATTGCCGGTGAGGCGCTTGCCGGCGATCGATGCAGCACGCGCAGGCGCCTCGGCACGCGAGAACAGCTTCGGCACCCAGTGGCTCACGCTCGATGTGCTCGAAGTCTTGAAAGAGGTGCGCCCGGCTGACGCCGCCGCGGTGATGGCGGTCACCGTCGTCGACCTGTACCCGGACCCTTCGTGGAACTTCGTGTTCGGTCAGGCCTCGTACGAAGAGCGGGTGGGCGTCACCAGCATCGCGCGGCTCGGCGACCTGGCCACCGAGCCCACGCGCGTGCTCGAGCGCAGCTACGCCACTTCGATGCACGAGCTCGGTCACATGCTGCTGCAGCAGCACTGCATCGCCTGGGAGTGCCCGATGAACGGCAGCAACAACCAGGAAGAGGCCGACGGGCGGCCGCTCGAGCCCTGCCCTCACTGCCTCGCGAAGTTGATGCACACCACGAAGCTGAACCCGCGCAAGCGCTTCACCGAGTTGCGTGCAGCCTTCCAGGCGGCCGGTCTCGAACGCGGCGTGAAGGAGGTCGATCGCGAACTGTCGGCCTTCGAACCGTAGTGCGACAGTGCGCGCATGATTCGCTCGGCGCCGCACATCGCCAACGTGAAGTACGCCATTCGCAACATCGCAGCCGAGGCCGCGCGCCTCGAAGCGCAGGGCATGCCGGTGCTGCGCTGCAACATCGGTGATCCGCTCCGCTTCGACTTTTCGACGCCTCCGCATCTGATCGAAGCCGTCGCGAAGGCTGTACGTGACGGTCAGAACTTCTACGTCGCGTCGGCCGGGCTGCTCGAAGCGCGGGCGGCGATCGCCGGTTCGATGACGCCTCCGGCGCGGCCGGAAGACGTGTTCGTGACGGCAGGTGTGAGTGAAGCGCTCGACCTCGCGCTCACGGCGTTGTTGTCGCCCGGTGACGAGGTGCTGCTGCCGAGCCCGGGCTACCCGCTCTACAACGCGATCGCGGCGCGACTTCAGGTGACTGCGATCCCGTATCAACTCGACGAGGGCCGTGGCTGGGCACTCGACGCGCTGGCGATCGCGCCGCTGATCACCCCGAAGACCCGCGCGATCGTGCTCTGCAACCCGAACAACCCGACCGGCGCCGTCGCCACCCGAGAGCAGCTGGAAGCGGTGTTGGAGCTCGCGCGTCGACACGGTCTCGTCGTGATCTCCGACGAGATCTACGACCGCTTGTTGCTCGAAGGCTCGCACGTGCCGACGGCCACGCTCGCGGGCGACGTTCCGCTGATCACGCTCAACGGTCTGTCGAAGGCGTACCTCGCGCCGGGTTGGCGCGTGGGCTGGCTGGTCATCAACACACCCACGCTGCTCGCTGACGTGGCCGGCGCGATTCAACGCCTCGCCGATGCGCGCCTGTGTGGCCCGGGGCCGTTTCAGTACGCCGTGAAGCCGGCGCTGGAAGGGCCGCAGGATCATCTGGTCGAGGTCCTCGGCAAGCTGCGCTCACGGCGTGAAGTGACGGTGCGCAGGCTGTCGGCGATGCCCGGCGTCTCACTGGTGGCGCCGCGTGGCGCGTTCTACGCGATGCCGTCACTGACCAGGCCCTGGGCGGGAGGCGACGAAGCCTTCGTGCTCGAGCTGGTTCGTTCTACCGGCGTGCTCTTCGTTCATGGCGAAGGCTTCGGCCAGAAGCCGGGCACGCAGCACTTCCGCGTCGTCTTCCTGCCTCAGGAAAACGTGCTCAACGAGGCGTTCGATCGACTCGAGAAGTTCCTCGCGAGCCGCTGACACCGAAGAACGGCTGCGCACCGAAGGTAGAAGACCTCGCCAGATGCCGGGTCGTGGTGCCCCTCGTGCCGCGAGTGCACGTGACCGAGCCGCCTCAACGACCGGTGCGTTTACGCGCGCGATCGCGAGCTGCAGACAACGCGTCTTTGACGCCGGGTGCGCTGGGCCTGGGTTGTTCGGCGGGCACTTCCGGTGCTGGCGCCGACACTGACGGCGTGGGCGCAGCAGGCGCTGCGACCGCAACGACGGGAGCTGCCGGAGCGACGACCGATGCCGGCTTCGGGCGACGACGCAAACGCGGGCCCGACAAGAAGCGCCGCGTGAATACCTCCGCGACGAGCAGCGCGACACACAACGCGAGCAAGCCAGGAGACAGTGGAATCGCAGCCTCCGATTCGACGGCTTCCTTGAAGAGGCCAGCCATCGCGATGCGCTCCACGCCGCCGCCCGCCCTGGCGACCGACGACAGCAACGACTTGCCTTCACTGACTGGCGCCGGTTCGAACTCGGGCGCCCACGGCAAGGTGACCGGTGGAGCGCGGAAGAGTCGATCGCCCAGCTTCACCACGGGGTGCCACGTGCCACTGCCCGGCAAGACGAAGTGAGCGCCGACACGATCTTCGTCTTCCCAGCGCATCGGCACCTCGACGGGCTTCACGCGCGCATCGCCCGACAGCAGCACCAGCGTCGGCGTTCCCGTCGGCGGCGGCCCTGACGGATCGAAGTCCAACGTCACGTGCAGATCATTCCCGGTGAGCGACGCACGCGCGACCGCATCGAGCTGCAGGGCGAGCGGAGGCATCGTCCACCGCACGAGTTGGGTGATGAGCGCGCGCTGACCGGCCCAGTTGCGGAACTGGCCCGTGAACGAGCCGTCGACCTCTGCGGCGAGCGCTGCGACGCGACCTGCACCACGCGGCCAGAACGCGACCACCGGCGCTTCATTCACGTCTTCCGTGCGGAACCCGGCGCTGGCCTGCGGCTTCAGGTACGTGAGGTTGTAGCCGCCGAGCTTCGGCACCTCGGACGTCGTGAGCTTTCCGAGCTGCGCGAGGTCGGGGCCCAGCCTGGTGAGCGTGACTTCTTCGACGAACGTGCTGCGCGCGACAGCGATGGTCTCCTGACTGAAGATGCGCGGAAGGCTGGTGACGTCTTCGGCGAAATAGATGCGGCCGTTGCCGCGGTTGGCGATCTCTTCGAGCAGCCTGGCATCTGAATCGGCGCGCGAGCCCATGCCGATGACCGAGATGGTGACGTTCTGCGACGTGAGCTCCGCGATGGTCCGCAGATAGTCATCGGGCTCTTCGGAGTCGGCTGCGTCGGAGAACAGCAGCACGTGCCGCGTCTCCTTGTTCGACGAGAGAATCTGCTTCCGGGCTTCGCGCAGGCCGACGCCCACGAAGATGCCGCCGCCGCCCGAAAAGCCGCGCGCGACCTTGTCGAGCGGCAGCCCACCGGCGACGGGGCTCATGCCGAAGATCTCATGCGTCTCGGTGTCGACCATCGCCACTGACGCTTCGTCGCGCGGGTTGAGCAGTTGCAACGCGCCGACCACGCCTTCGGCCGCCAGCTCCATCTTGGTGCGGCCGTCAGGCACGCGAACGCCCATCGAGCAGCTGCAGTCCATGATGATGGCCATCGCGATGGCGGCCTTGCGCTGTTCTTCACGAACCTCGAGCGACACCGGCAGCAGTTCTTCGACCGGTGACTTCCGGTAACCACCTTCACCAAAGCTGTGTTTGCCGCCGGTCATCACGAGGCCGCCGCCCGCCTCCTTCACGAACTGCGCGAGCACGTGCAGACCGTTCTCACTCAAGCGCCCCGCTTCGACGTCTTCGAGCACCACGGCGCCGACGCCTTCGAGCCGCTGCATGGTCAACGGCGCGGGTGCCATGATCTCGAGGGCGAGGTTCGATTCGGCGAGCGTCCTGGCCAACGTGCCACCGGGCTTGTCGGTGATCAGCAACACCCGCGGCGGACCTTCGACGCGAACCACCGCGCGACCGATGTCGTTCTCGGGAACGCCGTCGCCGTCGGCGACCGCACGAAGTTCATACGCGCCGAGGCCCGGCTTCTCGATCAGGTCGCGGAAGGTGATGACCGTGGCGCCCGGCGAGAGTTCCCGTTCGGTGCGCGCGAGCGCTTTTCCGTTGCGCAGCAGCGTCAGCGTTGCCTTCGAAGGTGACGTGGCCTTGAGGGTCGCGGTGACGAGGAACGGCTCGTTGGCGGCGACGGTGGGCGGCACCGCGAGCGAGGTGACCGCGACGTCGCGCGCGACTTCTTCGCGGCCGATGAAGCGAACGTCGACGGGAACTCCGCGGGCGGTGAGCCGACGCGCAGCAGCCCGTGAATCGAGACCCGTCGCACGACCGTCGGACAGCACCAGCACGCGACCCGCGCGGTCCGCCGGAATCAGCTCACCCGCCGCGTCGAGCGCCGCCGAGAGGTTCGACGCTTCACCGTCGACGCTCGACGTGAAGCCCGAGAAGCGACCCTCGGCCGACAACGGCAGGTCGACGCGCGGCTCACGACCGAACGAAATGACACCGAGTCGATCTCCGGGCCGGCGCTGCGGCTCGAGGAGCCGGATGAGCTCTTCGGCGTTCGCCTCGGCGCGTGGCGGCATCGAGCGTGAGCGATCGACGACGACCACCACGTCGCTGCCTGCGCTGCGAACGCGGAGCTCGGGCCGGGCGATGGCCACGGTGAGCAGCGTGAGCAACGCGGCGCGCAGCCACATCGGCGGGCCGGGAATGCGCGCGGTGAAGAAGAGAAAGAGGCCCAGGGGGATCAACAGCAGGAACGCCTGCGGAGCGACGAAGGTCACGACGGCACCTCCTTCTTGCGAGGCGCGGCGGTGAGCCAGAAGTCGAGCACCACGAGCAGCAGCACCACCACCAACGGCCACCACGGTCGCGGGCTCGTGGTGGCGAAGGAAGCGAAGGCCTGCGGCTTCTGCGCGGCGACCTCCCACGCGCCGCGCGTGCGCACGTCGGACTCACGCGGGTCGAGCGGCATCACCACCAGCGCGTCGAAGGCCTCGCCGTCCTTCTCGAGCTTCCATTCACCCGCGGCCGGCAGGGGCGGCAGCGTCAACACACCCGAGCCCATCACCGGTCGCGTGGAGCCGTCGGGCGCTCGCAGCTCCCACTTCGAACCTGCGGTCGCGACCAGCGGCGTGTCTTCGCCGAGCATCAGTTGTTTCCGCGGGAAGCCGGGCGACGAGAGCCGCGCCTGACGAACCACGTTGCTGAGCAACACCGGCCACGCGACGGTGCGTTGAACGTTGCTGCGCGCCAGATCGAGGTTGAGGTGCACGGTGCCGTCGTCTTCTTCACTCATCAGCACCACGTCGCCCGCGCTCATCAAAACGTGCCCAGCGGGGTTCTCGCCAGCCGTCCACACCACGCCGCCCAGCTGCACGTCGTCGAGCAGCGGGTGATTCTTCTGCGCGAAGAAAGGGCCGACGAACGACTTGAGTGTGCCCTTCGCTCCGAGTCGCAACCTCGCCGCCGAATCAGGCCCGCCGATGGTGAGCAACGCGGGTGTCGTGAGCTTCACGCTGGGCGCGATCGAGAAGAAGCGGGTCAACGCGCCTCGTGCGCCTGCGTCGAGGTCGCTCGCGACGCTCACCGTGAACTCGGCCAGCGGCGCCGGCAGCAGCGTCAGCGCGCCATCGTCTTCGAGCGCGTCGTCAGGCAAGCGCGCGACGATGGGGCCAGTGGTCTTGAAGCCCACGCGCAACACCGCCGTGCCGCTCGCGGGAATCGTCACGGCCTTCTGCTGCACGGCGTCGTCAGTGGGCGTGAACACCACCGTCACCGTGCGTTCTTTGTCGTCGAAGTTTCCGACGCGAACGGTGACCTGCGCGAAGCCGCCTTCGTCGCGGCGCTGCGCAGACAGAAACCCGAAATTGCTCGCCGACCTTCCGACCGAGCGCCCCTCGACGACGGGCAACAGCGAGAGCGACTCCGGCACCGGGCCGTCGGTGATGAAGAAGATGCGGTGCTCGGCGGAGCCCGAGAGTTCACGAGCCAGCGTGAGCGCGGGCGCGAAGTCGTGGGAAGGCTGCGAGGGGTTCCATGTCTCGAGCGTCGCCAGGGCGCGATCGGTCTCTTGCTGCGGACCGGCGATGAGCGATGGCTTCACGCCGGTCTCGATGACGGTGAGCACGCCCGCGTTCTCGCTGCGCGCAATCCGCGCCACCTCGGTCTTCGCGCGTTCGGCGGCCGACGAACCACCGACCTTCGCGTTCATCGACACGCTGCCGTCGAGCACGACCACCACGTGCTGCTTCGGCGCCGACTGACCGCAACGAACATCGGCGAGGAACAACGTGGCGAAGAGCACGGCCAGCAGCTCGAGAGCCAACGAACGTTCGCGCGAGAAGCGATTGAGTCGCGGGCCTGCTTCGGCGCGCTGGTCGGGGGTGCGCCACAGGAACAACGCCGACACCGTGCGCGGCGGCTGACGTCGCCGCAGGAAGTAGGCGGCGATCAACGCCGGCACCGCCAACAACGCGAGCAGTCCGAGCGGCGCGCCGAGCGTCACGCGACCTCCACCAGCGACGACAGCTCACGGCGGGCGAGCAGGTCGAGCGACCGCTCGGCGGAAGCCTGCACCCAGGTGCCGCGGACCCGCCGCGCCGCGCCCTGCCACAGCGCCACGTGCGCGTTGAGCCGCGCCTCGTACTGCTCGAGGACCCCGGGCGTGAGAATGCGCTCGAGCACCTCTCCGGTTTCCGAGTCGGTCAGACGCGCGCCGGCGCCGCCCGACGGGTTGAGATCTTCCGCGTCGAGCACCTGCACCAGCATCAACCCCGACGCACCACGGGCGAGACGTTCGGCGAACTGCTCGGGCGCCGACTCGAACAGGAAGTCGGACACCACCACGCGGAGACCGCACGGCATCAACGGCGGCGCGCGACGAAGCGCTTCGTCGAACGGCACCTTCCCGTCGAACTCGAACGTCTCGAGCATCGCGCGCGCGGCGGGGCCGAGCCCTTTGCGCACGGCCGTACCGGTGCCGATGACGACCGGCTCGAGGCCGCCGCGGCGAGCGAGCGTCACCACCCACGCAGCGACTTCACGCGCACGCGCCGCTTTTTCTTCCGACACCGCCATCGACGCCGAGCCATCGAGGAGAATCTCGACGCGCGGACTGACTTCGTCCTGGCGGACGCGCAGATACAGCTCGCCGGTGCGGGCCACCGCGTTCCAGTCGATGTGACGGAGGTCGTCGCCCGGCGCGTACTGCCGGAAGTCGTGCAGCTCGAGGCTGCTACCGACCGACGAGGCGCGCACTTCCCCCAGCTTCCCGCGGTGCGGCACGCGCGGCAGTCGAAGCGAGCAGCCCTGCGCCGCGCGCTCCACGAGGTTGAAGTCGAGCCGCACCGTCACGTGCGCACCTCGTCGCGGCTGCGCAGCGTGAGCGCGGCGAGGAACAAGGCGAGCACCGTGGTCGAGCCGCAGACCACGAGCGCGGTGTTCATCTCGCTGCTCGAGCGCTCGAGAAAGTTCACCATGCCGATGAGCGGATTGAGCGAGTTGGCGACGCGGCCTTCGACGCGACCGTCGACGACGAGCGAGAACACCACCGACAAGACCACGCCAAGCGTCAGCATCAGGAAGTACGCCACGCGCGTGGCACGCGGGTCACCGAGCCGGCGCAACGGAGACAAGCGGCCGACGATGACACCGAGCGACATGTAGAGCAGTGGGTAGAAGGCCGCCGCGAGCAGACCGCGCAGTTCCCTTTCGGAACCACCGCCCTGCCACCACAGCCCGCCCCACACCGCGGTGCTGGCGGCGACCAGCACCACCATCAGCCAGAAGCTGCGTTCGGCGCCGGCTTTGAGCAGGCCTCCGGTCGCCGCCTGGCGTGGCCAGCCATCGCGCTCCGACGACGCGAAGATGCTGCACAGCGCGAGGAACATGCAGATGAGGATCTGCCCGGGCAGCGCGTCTCGCGGCCGACCGCCAGAGGTGACGAACACGGTGACACCGAACGCGAGCGCGCCCATCACCACGAAGAACAACGCACGACGTGGACCCGCGGCGGCGTTTTCAGACGGCAGCGCGAGACCGGCGGCAGCGCACTGCAGCAGCAGCCAGGTGAGCGCCGACGAGAACACGAACAACCCGATGACCGCGTTGCGGAACGGCACGCTGCTGGCGATGCGCTGCCCTTCTTCGGACAACAACCACGCGAAGCCGATGCCCATCGCGGCGCCGAGCCCCAGCGCGCCGAGCACCACGAAGTGCGCGAGCGTGCGACCCAGCTTGCTCTCGGCCTGCGTGGCGATGGCGATGGCCAGCGCGGTCAACAACGCGCTCCACGCGGCGGCGAGCAGCAACGCCGACACCAGCTGCACGATGTCGACGCCGTTGAGGAAGTAGCTGAACAGCACGTACGGCGCGCAGGCTGACGAGAAGAGCAGCGATTGCGACATCGCGCTCACCCACTTGCCGCGCGTGATGCTGTGGGCTCCGAGCCCGGTGAGCGTGAGCAGCACCCACGTTTCGTCTTCCAGCTCGCGCACCATCGAGCGGAACGCGGTGAAGGGAATCACGAAGAACGTCACGCAGCCGAGCGCGGTGATGAACGACGCGAAGAAGCCGCGACCGGCGGTGGCGCCCGCGAAGCCCGACACGTCACCGATGGCCACCAGCGCGATCGCGAAGCACGCCGAGAGCAGGATGCCGAAGAAGATGGCGAACACCCGCGCGCGGAGGCCCTGACGAACCTCCTTCACGACGATGGGGCCCACCGATTCGGTGAAGCGCTCGAGCGTTCCGGCGGAGCTCACGCCAACCACTCCAGGTCGCGCTTGCGCAGTGAAGTGAGGGCCGAGAAGCCCGCGAGCAACGCCGCGCCCCACACGATGCCGAGGAAGGGCACCGCGTCGCGCGCCTGGCGCTCGAGGTTCACGAGGCCCACGACCGGGTTGAGCGCGTTCAAGAAGAGGTCGTCGGCTTCACTGACGATCTCACCGATGAGCGGCGGCACTCCCGACATGAGGACGATGAGCCCCAGAAACACGAGGCGGATCATCGCGGGCGTCTGCCACGGCGGGTGCGGAATCGCGCGCGCGATGACCACGGGCAACGACAGCATCAGCAGCGCGTAGCCGGGCGCGCCGAGCAGCACCATCAACGCGCCGAAGTGAATGGTGTTCTGGATGAACGCCAACACCGCGAACCCCGCGCACAGCGCGAACAGCGACCCCAGCACCAGCACGAAGCCGCGAAAGCCACCGGGCTTGAGCAGCGACCAGCGCCCGCCCTTCGCCCAGTGAATCTTCGCCATGCCGTCGCGGTCGCTGGCGACGAACAGCCCCACCAACGTCGAATAGACCGAGATGCTCACTGCGCCCGCGGTCAACACGTCGGCGTCTCCGCTGATGGTCCACCCCCAGAAGAAGAAGCCGGCGGCGCCGAGCAGCTGCAGCGCGTAGGTGAGCCGCGGGCCACGCGCGTAGTCTTCCGTCGGCAGCGAGAGCCGGGCGGCCGCCGCTTCGAACAGCAGCAGCCCCGTCGTCACCACGCCGAACAGCAGCGACAGCGCGCCGAGCCAGAACTCCGACGACGAAGAGATCTTCTGTGCGAACTCACTGAGACCCGCGGCGCCGCCGATGCCGAAGCCCAGGCCCCACAGCAGCGTGCCCAGCAACACGAAGTGCAGCAGCGCGCGCACCAGCTTCGATTCGGCGAGCGTGGCCATCGACACCGACACGGCCACGAGGAACACCTGGTAGCCGACGGCGAGCACCACACCGACCACGATGGTCGGCAGGTCGATGCCGTTGAGGAAATACGAGAAGAGGAGGAACGGCGCGGCGGCGCTGGCGTACAGAACCCCCTGCAGCACCGAGCTGCCGAGCTTGCCCGCGAGAATCCGCCGGGGGCCGATGCCGGTGAGCGTCAGCAGCACCCACGTCTCTTCTTCCGCCTCGCGCGCCATCGAGCGGTACGACGCGTAGGGAATGACGAAGAACTGAACGAAGCCCAGCGCCACGAAGAACGAGATGAACGCGGCGCGCCCCGAGTTGCTCGAGAACGAGTCCGCGGTGGCGAAGAAGATGAGCGAGATGAAGAGGTTCGCCACCAGCATCAGCGTGAAGAAGAGCCAGAACGCGCGCGTCCGCAGGCCCTGACGGACCTCCTTCACGATGATGGGGTTGACGGTGTCGGCGAGCCTCTCGCCGAAGCGATCGAAGGCGTCGGGGGCGGCTGTGCTCACTGCACCCTCCCCTTGGTGACCGACATGAACGCGTCTTCGAGGTCGTGCTCACGCGTGCGGAAGCTGGCGACGGGCAGGTCTGCGCCCACCAGCGCCTTGAGCACGCGCACCGACGCCTCTTCGACCCAATTCGCTTGCGGTGTCTGGCCAGGCTTGAGCTCGAGGCGGAAGCGCACGACCTGATTGAGCACGCTCACGTTGGTGACCAGCGGTTGCTCGAGCAGCAGCCGCTCGGTGCGCTGACCGATGTCTTCGAGTGACGCGCCGGCGGGCACGAACAACGAGAGCTCGACCTCGCTGAAGGCCGCGGCGTTCGAGGTGCGCGACAGCACTTCCTGCACGGTGCCCGTCGCCAGCAACTTGCCCTGCTCGATGATCGCGCAGGTGTCACAGATCTCCGAGAGCTCGGTGAGGATGTGGCTCGAGATGAGCACCGCCTTTCCCTGCGCGGCCAGCGCGCGCAGGAGCTCCCGGAGCTCGATGCGTGCGCGCGGGTCGAGCCCGTCGGCCGGCTCGTCGAGGATCAACAACCGCGGGTCGTGCAGCAACGTGCGCCCGAGCGCCACGCGCTGCTTCATGCCCTTCGACAACTCGCTGGTGAGCTTGTCCTTGAGCGTGATGAGCCCCGTGAAGTCCATCACCGAGTCGACGCGGTCCTTCCGCTCCGCGCCCTTCAGCCGGTACGCGCGCGCGAAGAAGTCGAGGAACTCGAACACCGTCATGTCGTCGTAGGTGCCGTAGCGATCGGGCATGTACCCGAGCAGCGGGCGCGCTTGATCCGGCCGTGCCACGAGCGATTGACCGTCGAGCAGCACCTCGCCGGAGGTCGGAACGTCGAGCGTGGCGATGATGCGCATGGTCGTCGACTTGCCGGCGCCGTTCGGGCCGATGAACCCGAGAATGGTGCCTTCGGCGAGCGAGAAGCTCACGTCGTCGACCGCGCGCAGCGGGCCGTAATACCGGGTCAGCCCCTTCACCTCGAGCAACGCGCTCATTCTTCGAACCCTCCGCGAACCCAGTGTTCGCCGCTGTCCTGCTCGAGCGCGATGTCGCCGTCGGGCAACAGGCCCTGGCCGCCTTCGAGCTTCGCGAGGAACTCGAGGTGTTGAAGCGGCTTCGTCACCACCACCTGACTCACGCGGGTGTCGAAGCGATTGCTGGCCGGGTTGCCGCTCCAGTTGAGGGGATTTCCGGCAGCGAGCTCGACTTCGCCGCCGTCACGCACGGGGCCTCCGGTGAAGAAGTTCCCGTCGACGTTCACCATGATGGTGTCGACCTTCACGCCGAGCGCGTTCTGCAGCACGTAGCCGTTGCCTTTTCGTTTGACGACCACGCGCGCGCGCGACGGCTCGACCGAAACGAAGCCCCATTCGCGGTAGGTGCGCGACGGCACGAAGTCGCCGCCCAGCGTGAGCCCGTCCTTCCACTTCAAGTCGGCGACGTAGCGCTCTCGTCGGTCTTCCCACGGCGCGACCAGCATCGTTCCCGGCGGCAACGTGGCCTTCGAAGGCGCGAGGTTCGCGTAATAGGCGGTGAGCCCCTCGGTGATGACGCGATGCTGCTTCGAGTCGAGCAGCGTGTAGCTGTACGACGACGCGTGCACGGTGAAGCCGTCGGCCACCAGCGAGTAGGTGATGATGGCCGCGCAGGTCACGAACGCAGTCGCGGGGATGGTCACCAGCAAGGCGGCGGGGCCACGGCGACGCGCGACCCAGATGCTCCCGGGGCCGATGGCCAGCGTGAAGAGCGTGATGATGAAGAGGAAGCGGCCGAGCGGCGCCGTGGCCTGCGGCAACAACGTGGCCTTCACCGAGCCCTGGTTGTAGCGGCGCTCGTAGTCGGGCACCGGGCCCTGCGGGTTCACCAGCAGCTGCGGCCGGAACACCGCGAGCTTGTCGTCGGGCGCGCCGTTGCTCACGAAGATGCGGCCGAAGCCGTACGAGGTGGTGCCTGCGCTCGGCGTCTTCGCCATCGGAAACAGCGCCGCGTTTCGAACCTCACCGCCGATGAGCAGGTGACCACCGGTGGCGACGAACGCCTCGACCGCCTGGCGCGCCGAGCCATCGAGCTCGTCGAAGATCGCCGCGTCGGGAACCACCACCACGTCGTAGCCGAGGTACGAAGCCAGCTCGCCCGGCGCCTCCTTCGGAGGGATGGCGTGCACGAACACGTTCGCACCCGAGTAGCGCGGCGCCTTGCCGACGAACTTCTCGAACTGCTCCGGGCGTGAAATCGACAGCACCACGCGCTGCGGGTCGTAGGTGCTCTGGAAGTACATCTGCGCGTTGGAGTTGTTCGCGATGCCCGGACCGTCGGCGCTGACCGAGCCGTAACGAAGTTCGTGCGGCACCGGCACCGTCACCGTGGTGCGCTCGCCGGCCTTCACTTCGACGCCGCGTGAGACGCTGTGCATCGAGCCGCCGATGGTGGCGCGAATGGTGAAGGTGATGACGCCCGTGGGGCCGGTGGTGTTGTCGACGAAGAAGCGCACCGGCATCGACCCCGAGCGCGCGGCAGGCGCGTTGTTCTCGACCGACACCCTGGTGCGGCCGTCGGCCACGTCGAGGCGGGTGACCTGCGCGACCTGATAGTCGAGCAACGACGTCGCGTAGGTGTCGGCGATCGGCTCCTCGTCGTCAGGCACGATGTCGGCTGTCGCTGGAGCCACGGGCGTCGCGACCACCGCTTCCACCGCGGCTTCTGCTTCTGCGGGGTCGGCCTGCGTGACGCTGAGCAGCGCCGCGATGAGAAAGGACTCAACCACGCGACACCTCGGGCACCGCGGCCAGCAGTTGCTGCGCGACGACCTCGGAGCTCACGCGCTCGAGACCTGCTTCGTACGAGAGCACCAGTCGGTGATTGAGCACCGCCGACGCCATGTCGCGCACCTCGTCGAAGCCGACGTTGGGCTTACCCCTGGCGAGCGCCCAGGCCCGCGCCGACGCAGCCAGCGCGAGCGCCGCACGTGGTGACGCGCCATAACGCACGAAGCGCTTCACGGAATCAGGCGCGCTGGCGCTCGACGGGTGCGTGGCTTCGACCAGCCGGCCGATGAACTCTGCGACCGGCACCGGGAGATGAACGCGGTCGACGAGCGCGAAGAGCGTGGCCAGACCTCCGCCGTCGGTGACCGGTTCGAGCTGCGGCGGCTGACCACGATTTCGCGTGGTGAGAATGGACGCCATCGTCTTCGCGCCGACCGGCGGCACCAGCACGCGGAACATGAAGCGGTCCAACTGCGCTTCGGGCAGCGGGTAGGTGCCCTCGAGCTCGATGGGGTTCTGCGTGGCGAGCACGAAGAACGGCTGCGGCAGCGGGTGCGTGGTGCCGAGCACGGTGACGCTGCGCTCCTGCATGGCCTCGAGCAACGCCGACTGCGTCTTGGGTGAGCTGCGGTTGATCTCGTCGGCCAGCACCACCGACGCGAACAGCGGGCCCTGACGGAACGAGAACTGCTTCGTGTCGCCGTCGATGACGTAGGTGCCGGTGATGTCGCCGGGCAACAGGTCGGGCGTGAACTGAATGCGCTTGAAGGGCAGGCCCAGCAGGCGCGCCAGGCCCTTGCAGAGTTCCGTTTTTCCGAGGCCCGGCAGACCCTCGAGCAGCACGTGACCGCGCGCCAGAATGGCGGTGGAGACGCGGTCGATGACCGCAGGTTGGTCCAGCAACACCTGCGCGAGGCCCGACTTCAACTTGCCGATGGCCTCACCGGCCGCCTGCACTTCGAGTGGCGTGAGCAACTGATCCGTCACTGGTTTCCCCTCTTCTTCATTCACTTCGAATCGAAATAGCGCTGCACCAGCGCGCGGTTTCTCGGCCGCATGGCGCCTTCGTCCCAGCCCGCCGCCTGATCACCATTGGCGCCACTGCCCGTCGCCGGCGTCAGCGGCGCGCTCTGCTTCACCTTCGGGTTCGCCGCACGCAGACCACGCAGCTCACCGGCTTCACCACCGTTGCCTTCGGGCAACTCTTCGAACGCGAGGCGCTCGGGGTCCATCTCGGCCTGCTCGCCGAACACGAGCTCCGCCGCTTCGCCGCCGCGTGACGGTTCGCCGTCGCCGCCGAAGTTGCGCGAGGCATGGCCACCCTGCTGGCGCTGACTGCCCTGACCGTCACTACCACGCTGCGGACCACGCTGCGGCTTGCCCTCGCCTTGCTGGCTCTGACCGTTGCCGTTGTTCGGGTTGAACTTGTTGCCGAGCTCCTTCTGACGCTGCGCGAGCGCGTTGCGGAGCTGATTCACGTCGGACCGCGACGGCCCTTTTCCAGACTGGCTCTTGCCGTTCTGGCCCTGCTGTCCGTTCTGACCTTCTTTTCCGTTCTGGCCCTGCTGACCGTTCTGGCCCTGCTGACCTTCTTTTCCGTTCTCGCCCTGCTGACCGTCTGACCTTCTTTTCCGTTCTCGCCTTGCTGGCCGCTCTCGCCTTGCTGGCCGTTCTCGCCTTGCTGGCCGTTCTCGCCCTGCTCGCCTTGCTGACCGTTCTGACCGAGCGCCTGCTGCATCGCCTGCTCGCCGTCACTCGCATTGCCGTCGGACAATTCCATCAACGCCTTCTCGAGCTCGTCGCGTTCACGCTGCTGCGATTCGCCTGAGTTCGCCTGCGCGAGGGCCTGTTCGAGATTCTTCGCCGCGCTCTCTGCACGCTCGAGCTCACGCGAGGCTTCTGCAGCCTGCTTGTCGATCTGCGCTTCGAGCGCATCGGCCGCTTCCCAGTCAGCCGTGTCGAACGAGTTGTCCGCGAGTTCGTCCTGTAGCCGCTGAAGTTCTTCCTGCGCGGTCGCGTCGAGCGGCTCTTCCTTCGCGATGGCTTCGAGCTTTTCGGTGAGCTCTTCCACGCGCGTGGCCGCCGCCGCGTTCGGTGGCGCGGTCACGCTCCTGGGCTGCGGCACCAACATGCCGCTCACCAGAAAGCACACCGCAAGGCCGATGAACGCGAGCGGCCGCTTCACGTCGATGTCCGGCAGCGGGAAGTCGCGCAGCGACTGATTGAGGCCCAGCTCCCATTCACCGACTGGAAGTTCGAGGCGCGTCAGCAACAAGCCGCCGGCCTGCGCCTGACGATCTGCAATGACCGACGCGCGTTCCTGCGACACACCCCGTGCGCGCGCGAGCCACCACGTGACGAGCGCCGCGATCAGCCCGAAGACCATCGCGACGATGATCAGTCCGCGCTGCACGAAGATTCGCCAGATGACGAAGGCAGTGATGGACACCCACACGGGGCCGACAGCGGCGCGTGCGAGCACCTCGAGATTGAGGTGCCTCCGCACACGCGAGATGCGCGCCAGAACCGCTTGTCTGCGTCGTTCTTCACCGGCAGCCATGCGTTTGTTCAGAGGACCCTAACCCGCCATGGGTTCCCCGACTTCCCAAATTCCATTGAGTGGTCGCCCACTTAGAGGCACTGGTCGCCAGGCCGTGATTTCCGGTCGCAGGCGCTAACGGCTGCGCACAGTTCTTCTCATCCACGCGCTGAAACTGCGGCTCAGCGGCCGCATCGAATGGGCACATGAACGCAGTGCACGAAGAGTCCCTCAAGCAGCTGTTCACCGAAGCGCGCAGCCTGAATGCGTGGAAGCCCGAGCCGGTCTCCGACGAGCTGATTCGCCGCATCTACGACCTCGCGAAGCTGGGCCCGACGGCGACCAACAGCCACCCCGCCCGCTTTCTGTTCGTGAAGTCGCCGGAAGCGAAGGCGGTGCTGAAAGAAGCGTTGTCACCAGGAAACGTCGACAAGACCATGCAGGCACCGGTGACGGTGGTGGTCGCGTGGGACGAGAAGTTTCACGTTCACATGCCGACGTTGTTCCCTTCGCGCGGTGCGGCGCTCGCGACGGCTCTGGCCGACATGCCGCAGGACCGTCGCGAATTCATGATGGTGCAGAACAGCGGGCTCGAGGCGGCGGCGCTCATCTACGCGGCGCGCGCGCTGGGTCTCGATGCGGGCCCCATGGGCGGGTTCGACCGCAAGAAGGTCGACGAGACGTTGCTCAAGGACACCGGCTGGCACTCGGTGCTGCTGATCAACCTCGGCTACGGAGATCGCACGAATCATCCGCCGCGACTACCGCGCCTCGAGTTCGAACAGGCCGCGCGCGTGGCGTGAGAAGAAGACTTCACTCGAGCAAGCACGACGAACAAGCCGACTGGTTCTTGATGAGCTCGCGTTATTGACGAGGCAGCAGAAAGTGCAGCCGAAATCTCGAAGTGTTGAACAAGAGCCAACGCTGCGAGCGCGAACCGAAAAGTCGTAGCGGAAGACGGCTCGCAATGGCAGCCTCGTATCGACTTCACTCCGCGAACGAGTCCGCAAATGACAACACCATCAGACGCAGCTGCGATTCTACGTAGCGATGTCCTGCAATTGCCGCCGTCGGAAATGGTGAGCCGGGCCTATTTCGAACAGATCCCAATTATTTTTAACAACAACGCCGCCCAGTACAGGACGTGGCGACACTCGCTTGCAGAAGCGCTCTCTGTCGATCCATCAGACCTCATAATAGTTGGAAGCGCGTCGACCGGATTCAGCCTAAACCCGGCAAGCGACACTCTGCTGAACCCGTTCTCAGACAGCTCGGACATCGACGTCGCGGTCATATCTGATCATCACTTCTCTCTCGCATGGCGCGCACTCCGCGAAATTGACCCTTCAAGTCCGAAGATAAACAGTCAACAACGATTTCAAATTAGGCGCCATCGGGAGAACTATATCTATTGGGGATGCATCTGCACAGACCAGATACTATCACTAATGCCATTCGCCAAAAAATGGATGCCTGCACGCTCAAAGATGTCCGCAATCAAGCCAACTGAGAATCGCGTAATCAACTTCCGATTGTACCGAGATCTCGGTTCACTACGCAGCTATCACGCAACAGGCCTGACACAGCTTCGCAACCGTCTTCTGGAGGCTCAATGAGCACTCAAAACTATCTCAACTCAACAAACCACAACATCGCGTGGCTGACAAAACGAAACGACGCGGGCGAACTTCAGCTGAAAGCGCCATTCCAGCGAAATCCCGTCTGGACAAATCGCCAAAAATCATACCTGATTGACACTAGAGGCGATCTCAAAATTGCCTCAAGAGAATTACCGAGCAAGCAATGTGTAGGAAGCCGAGGAAGTTCTCAGCCT
>QFQP01000093.1 GCA_003243425.1 Archangium gephyra
AACTAACACCTACCAGAAAGCGCAGCGGGAATAGCGCAATTCCGATACTTTGTGCCAAAGTATATGCACGCTCCGGAATGAAGGTGAAATCATGGATGGACTGGTACTGATAGCCTGTACTGTGTTGTTTATCTTGCTGGTAGTTATCCCGGTAATGTCGATTCTGGCTTACCGGCGTAGTAATGCGGCCAGCGAGGAGTTGTCGCGCCTGCGTCAGCGTGTGGACTTGCTTGAACAGCAGCTTAGCGGGCGAGTGGTGAGTGAGGTGCCGATCGCGCAAGAGGCTGCTTTACCTGTTGATTCGCCTGAGGAGGTTATCCTACCTGAGGCTGCTGTACCTCAGCCGGAACCCGAGCCGGTAGCGCCCGAACCCGTTCCGGTGAATGTCTGGGCGCGAGGAACGCCGGCGGCTGCCATTTCGGCCAGAGGGGCCGTTCCCGTACCGGAACGCGAGGAGCCCGCACCCATTGGTCAGGCTGGGGGTATGGTCACCTCGCTGGTGCGCTGGTTTATGCAGGGGAACCCGCTGGCAAAGCTGGGTATTATTCTGCTGTTCCTCGGGCTGGCCTTTCTCTTTCGTTATAGCGTCGAACGCTCGCTTTTTCCGCTGGAGCTGCGTCTGGTCGTTGCCGCGCTGGGTGCGATGGCACTGTTATTCCTTGGCTGGCGTTTACGCCACAAGCAGCCTGTCTTTGCCTTAATTTTACAAGGTGGTGCAACCGGCGCGCTCTATTTAACGGTCTTTGGCGCGTTTCGACTGTGGCAGATGCTCCCCATGACGCTTTCGTTTGCGCTGTTATTACTGATTTGTGCGGCCAGCGTCGGGCTGGCGGTGCTACAGCGAGCGTTAAGCCTGGCCATGCTGGCGAGTCTTGGCGGTTATGCCGCGCCGCTGTTGTTATCCTCGGGCGGCGGCAGTCATGTCACGTTATTCTCTTTCTACTTATTACTTTCTGTTGGCATCCTGGCGATCAGCGTCTGGCAGCACTGGCGTGAACTCAACCTGCTGGGGATGTTCTTCACCTTCGGCGTGGGTGGCCTGTGGGGCATCGCTGACTACCGACCTCAGTACTATCTGAGCTGCCAGCTCTTCCTGATTGCTAATCTGGTGATCTTTGGCGTATTGAGCGTGGCGCTGTCGCTGCGGGCGCAAAAGAGAGGCAAACGCATTATCGATGGCGTGCTGCTCTTTGCCCCGCCGCTGGTCGGGTTTGGCATGCAATATGCCATCACACAGCACCTGATATATGGCCCGGCACTCAGTGCGCTGGGTTACGGCGCGTTTTATATGTTGCTGGCCTGGGGTGCCGTAAAACGCTTTCCTGCGGCGGGAAAACCGTTGGTTCTGGCGGCGCTGGCACTCGGCGGCGCATTCACCACGCTGGCTATTCCGCTGGCGCTTTCGGCCCGCTGGACGGCGATGGCCTGGGCGCTGGAGGGGTTGGGCGTGCTGTGGCTTGGCGTGATGCAAGGGCAGCGTCGCATGAGCTATAGCGGTACGGGTTTGTTGGTACTGGCGCTCGGCAGCGCGCTATGGGCGATGACCGACGGCACAACGGCGCTCTCGGTGATGGTGATTTTTGCGGTATTGAGCGCGACCTGGCTGGTTGCCGCCAGACTGTGGCGTCGTCTGCCTGCGCCGGGAAGTCTGGTACTGCTGGCGGGCGGCATCGCCTTCTGGCTGGTGGCGCTCTGGGGGGCATCTGACGGGTTGCTCAATAAAGGCATTCCGGCGGGAGTACTGGGTTTGCTGGCGCTCTCTGTCTGGGGCTGGCGCTATATGGCGCGGCGGCTTCACTGGCGGGCGTTACACTATGCTGTATGGCTGCTCTGGCCCGTGATGCTGGCAGTTTTATTCTGGCAACTGACTATCGAGCGGCAATTGCTGGGGGCGGGCTGGCAAAACCTCGCCTGGTGCGTAGCGCTGCCCTCGGCGTACTTACTGTTATCGCGGGAGCGCAGAGTTCCGGCACGGTTGTCGCAAGGGCTTCATATTTCGCTGCTGTGGATGATTTTACTGGCGGCGGGAACCGAGCTTTTCTGGTTTGTTGATGCGCTGCCCTGGGGAATGGACGCCTGGCGTATCGGCTTGCCGATGGCGGCTGGCGGCATTGTTATTCTGCTGCTTCACGGCGGCATTCGTCGCAATATTTGGCCGCTACGCGTCTGGCCGGCACGCTATGGTCAATTGGGGCCGCTGCCGCTTATCCCGCTGTTAGTTGTTCTGCTGGTGGCTGGCAATATGCATGACGGGCGCGTTATTCACTCCCTTTATCTGCCGCTGGTTAACCCGCTGGAAGAGGGGGCTGCCTTCGCGCTGCTCGGCGTGTGGTTCTGGTGTCGTTATGCGCGACCTGGCCTGCCTGCGACTGTTACGCCATTGGTTGCGCCTGCGCTGCTGGCGCTGGCTTTCTGGTGGATTAACGGGCTATTGCTGCGCCTGCTGGCACACTATGGCGGTGTGGACTGGGATAGCGAAAGCTTGTGGAATTCCCGTCTGATACAGACCAGCTTTGCGCTGTTCTGGATGCTGGCGGCGCTGGTGGTGATGCTGCTGGCTACCCGGCGAGGATCGCGGCGCCAGTGGTTCGGCGGCGCGGCGCTGCTGGGGGTTGTCATCGTGAAATTAATGCTGGTAGACAGCGCGGGCGGTGGCGGCCTGGCGCGGGCTATCGCTTTTATTGGCGTGGCGGTGCTGGTGTTAATCGTAGGGTATTTCTCTCCCTTACCGCCTAAAGGGGCGAAGGCGTTCAGCGAGGAAGAAAAATCATGAAATGGAAGATAGCGAT
>QFQP01000094.1 GCA_003243425.1 Archangium gephyra
CTGCTGTGGTTCGGCTGGTTCGGCTTCAACGCGGGGTCGGAGCTCGCCGCCGACGGCGTCGCGTCACTCGCCTTCGTCAACACCCTCATCGCCCCGGCGGCGGCCCTCCTCGCGTGGAACGTCGTGGAGCGGTTCAAGGACGGCAAGGCCACCTCGGTCGGCGCCGCCTCTGGCGCGGTCGCCGGCCTCGTGGCGATCACGCCGGCGTGCGCCGCGCTGACGCCGGGCTGGGCGATCGTCCTCGGCGTCGTCGCGGGGGCGCTCTGCGCGCTCGCCGTGGACCTGAAGTTCTCGCTCGGCTTCGACGACTCGCTCGACGTCGTCGGCATCCACCTCGTCGGCGGACTCATCGGCACGCTCTACCTCGGGTTCTTCGCCACGGAGACCGGCTTCTTCGCCTCGGGCAGCTGGAATCAGCTCATCGTGCAGGCGATCGCCGCCTTCTCGGTGATGATCTACTCCTTCGTCATGGCATGGGTGATCGCCTTCGTCATCGACCGGACGATGGGGATGCGCATCGCCCGCGAGGACGAGGTCGCCGGTGTCGACCTCGTCGTGCACGGCGAGGGGACCTACGCCTTCGGCGGTCGCGACTGAGTCGTCGACGGCCGCGGCATCGCCACGGGCTCGTCCCGCACCGCGCGCAGCAGCAGGGTCGCGCCGGCGACCGCGGCGGGCATCGCGAACACCGGGCCGAACGGCAGCAGGAACAGCAGGTACACGCCGAGGCCGAGCCCGAGCGTGCGGGGCAGCCACGCGCGCAGGATCCGACGCCGCTGCGTGAGCGTGAGCCCGCGCGCGTCGCCGGCCGAGCCCGTGAGCTCGACGGCGACGAACCAGCCGCCGAAGACCGCCGACAGCACGGCGACGGCCGCTTGCCCGATCACGGGGACGAACCCGAGCGGCAGCAGCAGCGCGCCGACGAGGATCGCCGGCAGCACCGTCCGCACGCCGTCCCGGAGCATCCGCCAGAACTCGTGCCATGCGCCCCGCTGCGGCGGCGTCGGCGGCGCGCCCGCGCGGCGGTCCACCTCGAGGCGGATCCGGTCGTAGAAGGGCGCGCCGACCATGAGCGTCAGCACCGTGAAGCACACGACGCCGAGCACGATGCCGCCGAGCATGATCGTGACCGCGAGCAGGCCGCGGAACGCGTCGCGCCACGGGGGATCCCACCCCTCGGCGTAGGGCGTGCCCCAGCCGACGACGCCCTGCACCGAGAATCCGAGCCAGACGAGCACCGCGCCGAGCGCGATCGCGACGATCACCGCAGGCACCGCGCCGATGAACATCAGCTTCGGCGCCGTGATCCAGAGCCGCAGGCCCTCGCCGAGATGGCCGAGTCCGGCGAGGAACTCGCGGACGGCTCGACGGACCATGACTGCAGGGTATTCGGTGGGCGATACCAGACTCGAACTGATGACCTCTTCCGTGTGAAGGAAGCGCGCTACCAACTGCGCCAATCGCCCGCGGTCATCCATCATGCCACATGACACGCGGGCGCTCGGGCGGTTTTGCACTCGCGCGAGGATCGGCTAACGTAGTGGGGCACGCGAAAGCGGGCAGTGCGGATGTGGCGCAGTGGTAGCGCATCACCTTGCCAAGGTGAGGGTCGCGAGTTCGAATCTCGTCATCCGCTCGAGTGGGTAGTGTCAGCCTCGCGGGCGCTCCCATCCACGGTGGCGTGGCCGAGAGGCGAGGCAACGGCCTGCAAAGCCGTGCACACGGGTTCGAATCCCGTCGCCACCTCGCCGGCACCGGCGGGTGATCAGCAGGACAGAAAATTCAACACGGGCGATTGGCGCAGCGGTAGCGCGCTTCCCTGACACGGAAGAGGTCACTGGTTCGATCCCAGTATCGCCCACCACGGAGTCACCCCCCCCGATCAGTGGCGTCATGCCCCTCGTCAGCGCCTGACGTGTCGTCCGCCGGTTCCACCTCGCGAGTCGCGTGCCGCGTCGTCCCGAGTGTCGGAGCACGGGAGGTCGACGACCCCGGTCACCGCGCCGACTTGTCCCTAGGATTGCGGTGACGAACGGGGGCGGCCGGTGCGATTGAGCGTGATCGGGTGCGGATACCTCGGCGCGGTGCACGCCGCGGCGATGGCGAGTCTGGGGCACGAGGTCGTCGGCATCGACGTCGACGCGGCGAAGATCGCCGACCTCGCCGCTGGGCGTGCGCCCTTCTACGAGCCAGGCCTCGACGAGCTGCTTCGCGATCAGGTCCGCCGTGGCGCGCTGCGGTTCTCCACCGACCCGGCGGCGGCGGCCGACGCCACGGTGCACTTCGTGGCCGTCGGCACGCCGCAGTCGCCCGACGGCCGTGCCGCCGACCTGCGCTACGTCGACGCCGCGATCGACTCGCTCCTGCCGATCCTCAAGTCCGGCGATGTCGTCGTCGGCAAGAGCACGGTGCCGGTCGGCACGGCGGCGGCCATCGCGGCCCGCATCGCCGAGCACGGATCAGGGGCGAGGCTCGCCTGGAATCCGGAGTTCCTGCGCGAGGGCTTCGCCGTCCAGGACACCGTGGGGCCGGATCGGATCGTCTACGGCGTCGCGCGCGCCGGCGACGAGCTCGACGAGGCCGCCGCTGCGGTGCTCGACGAGGTCTACGCCGTGCCGCTCGCCGCGGGGACGCCGCGGATCGTCACCGACTTCGCGACCGCCGAGCTCGTGAAGGTCGCGGCGAACGCGTTCCTCGCGACGAAGATCAGCTTCATCAACGCGATGGCCGAGATCGCCGAGGTGGCGGGGGCCGACGTGACCCAGCTCGC
>QFQP01000001.1 GCA_003243425.1 Archangium gephyra
GTGCATCCCCGCTACAGATCATCTCCACGTGTTTCGTGTCGATCCCGTCGTGGCAGTTATGCGGATCAGCTCTCTAGCTTCCTCGGGCGCGGTGTCGCGACAGTCGATGATGAGTCCCGTCAGGCGGCTGTGGTGCATGCGCCCAGCGTCATGCCGACCCGCCGCGCAGGCAACCACCCGTCACGTCGGTAGCAGCGTGCTGGCGAGAGCTCACTCCGGAGCATTCCTCAGGAACTCCGCGACCTCCGCGAAGCGCGCGTCGAGGAAGGTGCGCACCCCGCCGGTGATGTTCTTCGCGTCCATCGCGCGCGTCATCGAACGCAGCCACGCGTCGCGCTGGGCGACGTTCACCAGCACCCGCGCGTGACGCATGCGCAGGCGGGGGTGCCCGTGCTTCTCGATGTACTCTTGCGGCCCGCCGAGCCACCCGACGAGGAACATCGCGAAGCGTTCTCGCGACTCGCGCGAGATCTTCCCCGGCGAGTCCTGACGGTGAACGGCGGTGAGCTCCGGCTCGTGCAGCTCCATCTGGTCATAGAACTCGTTGGCCAGCTCCATGACCGCAGCCGTGCCACCGAGCTGATGCCACGGCGTGTCTTCTGGCGCTGGAGTCCAGTTGTCGCCGCCACCTGTTCGCAGCTTCACCGCCATGACGTCACTTCCCGTCGAGCCACGCCTGGAAGGCGTCGAACGAGTACGGCCGGCCGAGGAACTCGTTGACCAACGCGCCGGCTTCCCGGCTGCCGCCGGGCTCGAGCACCGTCTTGCGGTACTGCGTGGCGACGGTCGGGTTGAGCAGGCCCTTCGCGCGGAACTGAGTCAGCAGGTCCTTCGCGATGACGGTGCTCCACTGGTACGTGTAATAGATGGCCGAGTAGCCATCGAGGTGGCCAAAGCCCAGCTCGAAGTGCGTGCCCGGCGCCCATTCACGACGGAACGGCAGGAACTTCTCCTGCACTTCCTTGAGCACGTCGGTGGTGTCGAAGCCCGGCGCGCGATCGTGCAGCGACAGCGAGACCGCCGAGAGGAAGAACTGACGGCGGGTGTCGACGCCCACGCCGAACTCCTTCGCGCGCTTCAGTTGATCCACCAGCGCCTCGGGGATGACCTCGCCGGTCTTGTGGTGCTTCGCGAAGGTCTTGAGCACCGTGCCATCGAGCGGCCACTCCTGCAGCAGCATCGACGGCACTTCGACGAAGTCCCACTCCGTGCGAATGCCCGACACGCCTGCCCACTGCTGACGGCCCGCGAAGATCTCGTGCAGCAGGTGACCGAACTCGTGGAAGAAGGTCTCGACCTCCGAGTGCTGCATGAGCTCGCCGTCGCGCGGGAAGTTGCAGACCAGCGCGCCTTCCGGGAGCGCCTTGCCCGCCACGCCGGTGGTCATGCCGAACTGGGCCGCGTGCTTGTACTTGCCCTCGCGCGGGTGCATGTCGAGGTGAATGCGGCCGAGCAGCTTGTCGCCCTCGAAGATGTCGAAGGTCTCGACGTCGGGGTGCCACACCTTCGCTTCGGGCACCTTCACGTAGCGAATGCCGAAGATGGTGCTCGTGGTGTCCATCACGCCCTTCTTCACGGCGCCGTATTCGAAGTACGCGCGCAGGGCCTGCGTATCGAGCCCGTACGACTCGGCCTTCACGCGGTCTTCGTAGAACTGGTGCTCCCACGGCTCGACGCTCGTGGCGTTGGGCACGTCCTTCTTCTTGCGCTCGAGCAGCATCGCCATGTCCTTCTTCGCGCGCGCTTCGGTCGCGAGGCGCCCCTTCTCGATGAAGTCGCGCGCAGCGTCGGCGGTCTTCACCATCTTGGTCTCGGTGACGTACGCGGCCCAGTTCGGGTACCCGAGCAGCGTCGCCAGCTCGTAGCGCCTGGCCAGCAGCGTCTTGAGCACTTCGACGTTCTGCGGGTACGCGCGCTCGCGGTACGCCCGCCAGAGCGCTTCGCGGGCCTTCGTGCTCTTCGCGTAGATCATCGCCGGCAGGTAGTCGGGCGTGTTGGTGGTCACGGTGACCTTGCCGTTCGTCGCGGGGTGCGCCGCGAGCCAGTCGGCGGGCAGGCCTTCGAGCTCGCGCACGTCGAGCTCGACCTTGCGAACGTCGTCACGGATGTTGCGACCGAAGGTCTGGCCCAGCTTCACCAGCTCTTCGTTGAGCGACTTCACTTTGGCGCGCGTGGCTTCGTCGCGGTCGACACCGGCGCGGCGGAACTCACGCAGCGACTTGAAGAGCCAGAACGCGCCGACCGGGTCGAGCGACTTCTGCTCGACCTTCGAGAGCGCGTCGTACAGCCCGCGATCGAGCGAGAGTTCGACGTCGAAGGCCGAGAGCTTCTGCTCGCAGCCCTCACACGCCTCGCGGAACTTCTCGTCGGGGTTCACTTCCTTCCCGAGGCCGGCGCGCGCGCCCATGTTCCCGGTGATGGTGACGACCTCGTCATAGAGCGCGAGCACCTTCGCGTCGTTGCCGGCGGGGAGCGACTTCAGCTCGTTGACGGCGGCGCGCGCACGCTCGAGCGTGGCATCACACGTCGCGGTGAAGTCGGCAGCAGTTCCAGACAGCAGAGAAGCGGCCTTCGGCGTCTCGTTCAGCGTCGGCATCTCGGTGTTTCCCTTCGACGAGGAGGTCGTCGCGCAACCACACAGCAGCGCGAGCGGCAGGAGGTATTTCATGCGCCTCACATACCGCCGCGTCACGCGCGGAGCGTGGTGTTTTCACTCCCGCTGTCTGGTCGGCACGGTGTGCACGGTGGGCAGCGGACCAACGTGACCACTCGCGTGCTCAGGTGTGTGGAGACAACGCTGCTCCATTTGGCCCCGAAGGGTTCGTAACCGCGCAGACTCGCTCGACGAGTCGGAATGGCCACGTGCTTGCAAACGGGCGCACGCATGAGCGCGCGGCTGCTGGGACTCTTCGTGCTGGTGCTGAGCGGTTGCGAGGCGGTGGTGTCTGGTGAACCGCTCGTTGGCATCGGTGGCGGGCCGGAGGTCGTCGACCCCAACAATCCTCACGACCCGAACGCGCCGGTCACGCCCGTGGAGGTCGACGTCTGTCGCGCTGACCTCGTCGACGTGGGGCGCGTGACGGTGCGTCGGCTCAACCGCACCGAATACGACAACACCATGCGCGACCTGCTGGGCGTGACCAACAGCCCGGCCAACGACTTCCCCGCCGACGACTTCGGGCACGGCTTCGACAACCAGGGAGACGTGTTGAGCACCGCGCCGGTGCTGGTCGAGAAGTACGACGCGGCGGCGCTGAAGCTCGCGCGCGACACCATTGCGGCCGCGTACACGGCGGGTTCCATCGCGCGCACCGACGGCGCCGACATGACCTCGACCACCGGTGGCGCGAGTGGCGCGAATGGCTGGAACCTCTTCACCAACGGTCGTCTCACGCGCTCCTTCACCGTGACCAGCGCGGGCGCGCACACCTTCCGCGCGCGTGCGTACGAGACGCCGGCCGGCACCGACCGCGCGAAGATGGCCTTCATCGTCGACGGGGTTCGTCAGGGCGCGCTGGTCGACGTCGCCGCGTTGCAGGCGTCGCCGCAGACGTACACGCGACAGCTCAACCTCACCGCCGGCACGCACACCATCGGCGTGGAGTTCACCAACGACTTCTACGAAGACCCCAACGACCGAAACCTCATCGTCGAGTGGTTCGAGGTCGAAGCGCCAGCGCGCGTTCGCGTGGCGGCCGATGCGCGCGTCTTCACCTGCGACCCGTTTTCGGGCGCCCCGTGCGTGCGCACCATCGTGAACACCTTCGCGCGCAAGGCGTGGCGGCGGCCGCTCGCTGACGCCGAGGTCGACCGCCTCGTTGCGCTGGTCGGCATCGCGACCTCGAATGGCGACGACGTGATGAAGGGCCTCGAGCTGGCGTTGCACGCCACGTTGCTCTCGCCGCACTTCCTCTTCCGCATCGAGCAGGACGTGAACCAAGCGCCGCGACCACTCGACGACCACGAGCTGGCCGCGCGTCTGTCGTACTTCCTGTGGGCCTCGGCACCCGACGCTGAGCTGCTCGCGCTCGCCGACGAAGGAACGCTGCGCGCGCAGCTGCCCGCACAGGTCACGCGCATGCTCGCCGACCCGAAAGCCGAGACGCTGGCGACGCAGTTTGCGGGCAACTGGTTGTGGAGCCGCGCGGTCGAAGAAGCGTCACCGGACCCGGTGCTCTTCGCGTCGGTGAACGAAGTGCTCAAGCACGACATGCAGCGGCAGACGCAGGAGTTCTTCAAGACGTTCTACCGGGAAGATCGCAGCGCGCTCGAGCTGCTCACCGCAGAAGACACGTTCTTGAACGACCGGCTCGCTGCGCACTACGGCCTGCCGTTGCCCGGCTCCACCGAGCTCACGCGTGTGCCGCAGGTCCCCGAGCTGCGACGCGGGCTGCTCGGTCAGGCCGGCTTCCTCACCGTCACCTCGCAGCCCACGCGCACCTCACCGGTCAAGCGCGGCAAGTGGGTGATGGCGCAGCTGCTGTGCATGGAGCCGCCGCCGCCGCCGGCCAACGTCGAAGCGTTCACCGAGGCGACCAACCCCACCGGCACGTTGCGCGAGCAGTTCGAAGCGCATCGCTCCAAACCGGAGTGCAAGGGCTGCCACCAGATGATGGACCCCATCGGCTTCGGTCTCGAGAACTTCGACGCGGTGGGCCGCTACCGCACCGAAGACAACGGCGGCTTCGCCATCGACAGCACGGGGGAGCTCGTCGATGGCCGCAGCTTCTCGGGCCCGGCGCAGCTGTCGGCCACCCTGAGCGCAGACCCCGCGTTCACGCAGTGCATGGCGCGCCAGCTCTTCACGTACGCGCTCGGCCGCGCGCCGGTCGCGGGAGATCGCTGCACGCTCAAGCAGATGAACGCCGCGTTCGCGCAGAGCGGCTACCGGCTCCCCGCGCTCATCACGGCGCTGGTGACGAGCGACACCTTCACGCAGCGCCGCGGAGAGAACCGATGAGCCGCTTCACGTTGTCCCGTCGCACGTTGCTCCGTGGCCTCGGCACCGCGCTCGCGCTGCCTTCGCTCGAGGCGATGTTGCCGTCGGTCGCCTTCGCGCAGACCATGACGCCGCGGCGCTTCGTCGCGTTCTACGTGCCGTGCGGCATTCGCATGAACAAGTGGACGCCCGCGACGACCGGCGCCAACTACACGCTCACCTCGATTCTCTCGCCGCTCGGCGCGTCGGGTTCACTGGCTTCGGTGAAGGAAGACACGCTGGTGCTCACCGGCCTCGCCAATCGCCCCGCGCGCCCCGACGGCCCCGGCGACCACGCGTCGGGCACGGGGGCCTTCATCACCAACGCGCACCCGTTCAAGACCAACGGCGCCAACATCAAGAACGGCATCTCGTTCGACCAGGTGTTGGCGAACGCGTGGCGCGGCAAGACCCGCTTCGCGTCACTCGAGCTGGGCATCGACGGCGGCGCGGCCTCGGGCGACTGTGATTCCGGCTACTCGTGTGCGTACGCGCGAAACATCGCGTGGGCCTCCGACACGCAGCCGCTGGCGAAGGAGACCAACCCGCAGTCGGTGTTCGACCGCATGTTCGCGGGCGTCGACCCGAACCAGACCGCGCAGGCCGTCGCGAAGCGGAAGCTGTATCGGCAAAGCGTGTTGGACGCCGTCAAGGAAGACTCGACGTCGCTGCAGCAGCGGCTGGGCGCCACCGACAAGCGGAAGCTCGACGAGTACATGACCGGCGTGCGCGACCTCGAAGTGCGCATCGCGTCGGAGCAGCCGTCGTCGTGCTCGCCCGGCGTGCGGCCCGGAGGCTGGACCGACATTCGCGACAAGGCTGATCAGATGCTCGACCTCATCGCGTTCGCCTTTCAGTGCGATCTCACGCGCTCCGTCACGTACATGCAGCAGAACGCGGGCAGCAATTACGTGTACCGCTTCCTCAACGTCGGCGGCTCGCCCATCAGCGAAGGGCATCACTCGCTCTCGCACCACGGCGGGAACGTCGAGAAGAACGACGCGCTCGAGGCCATCGGCCGCTGGGAAGTCGAACAGTTCGCGAAGCTCGCGCGCAAGTTGAAGGGCATTCGCGAAGCCGACGGCTCGACGGTGCTCGACAACTCGGCGCTCTTCTTCTCGAGCGAGATTGAAGATGGCGATTCGCACAGCCACTTCAACATGCCGATTCTCGTCGCGGGCAAAGCGGGCGGGGCGCTGCGGCCCGGCCAGCATCAGCGCTACGCCGACCAGCCGTCGGTGGGAAACCTCTTCGTGACCCTCGCGCAGGCGCTCGGGGTGTCGTCGGTCACGCAGTTCGGCGACAGCACCGGCACGTTGCCCGGCATCACGATGTGACGCGGCGCCGGTGGGCGAGCAGCTTGCCCAGCAGCCCGACCGCGGTCTCTTCGAGCGCGGTGATGAACGTCGCGCCGCGTTCTTCACGAAAGGCCTGGCGCACGGCCTCTTCGAAGTGTTGCCGTGGCGGCGCGCCGATGAGCGACCAGTAGCGCTCGTCTTTCGGCAGCAGGTCTGAAGTGAAGCCTTCGACCAGCTCGCGCGACAGCCCGAAGTCTCCGCGCGTGACGAGCTTGAGCCACAGCGACGAGAGCGACGGCGTGAGAAACGGCACGCCCAGCATCGGTACGTGACGACCATCGAGCGCGGCCACGCGGCGGAAGATGTCGGCGCCGGTGAGCGTGTCGGGGCCGGGAATGTCGAACCACTCGGACTGGGGAAGCTGCAGCTCGAGCGCGCCGGTCAGCGCGGTGACGACGTCGTCGATGGCCACCGGTCGGGTCTTCGATTCGGTCCACTTCGGCAACACCATCGCGGGCAAGCGCAGCGAGAGGTCACGCACCAACTGCCACGACGCGCTGCCCGCGCCGATGATCATCGAGGCGCGCAATTCGAGCGTCGGCACCGGCCCGCTGCGCAGCAGTTCGCCGACGCGCAGCCGGCTCGCGAGGTGCTCCGACGGCGGGCCGCTCGGTTCGACACCACCGAGGTAGATGATGCGCTTCACGCCCGCGGCCTTCGCCAGGTGTGAGAGCAGCTGCGCTTCGTCGGCTTCTTTCTTCGCGTAGCCCGCGCCGCCGCTCATCTCGTGCACGAGCAGATAGACGACGTCGATGTCGTCGAGCGCGGCTCGCAGCTCCGACGACTTCGAAATGTCGCCGCGCAGCCACTCGACGTTGGGCTCGCTCGCGTGCTTCTTGCGGCTCAACGCGCGCACGTGGTGGCCGCGCTGCGTGAGCTCGGGAATGAGTCGAGTGCCGACGAACCCGGTCGCGCCGGTGACGAGAATCCGCATGAGCCTCTCTTCACTGCGAATTTGCCGCGCCGCCACTGATGTTACGAATCAGCGCGGTTCGGGCACTGCTCAGTGCTCGTCGCCGTGCAGGATCAGATCGGCGATCGCCTGCACGAGCTGCTCACGCGTGGGCACGATGAACGGCCCCTTCACCTTCGCGGGCGCGCTCAACGGCTGGCCGGGCTTCAACGGGAAGTCGTCGTACTTCCCCGACCCATCACCATCGATGAGGATCGCGTTGCTCCACGCCATCGCCTTGCTGCCGTGCAGCGGCGACATCGAACGGCCGTTGAGCGACCTCGCCATGCCGACGAACCACGTGTCACCCGTGACCGTGACCTCGAAGGTCTCGGTGAGGTGCACACGGCGCAGATTCCCCGCGCCCGCGACCGGCTCCAGCGTCACCGCCGACGGGTCCAGGTCCTTCTTCTGGAGAATGCGACCTTCCGGCCACTCGGCATTCTCGATGCCGTTGACCGCTTCACGGCCCGGCGCGTGCGAGTAGAGCTCGACGCGATCCAGCTGCATCCATTCGAGGCCCTGCACGTCGACCGTGAAGCGGACTTTTTCTCCGTTTGCCGCCGACAAGGTGCCGCCGATGTCGAACACCGGGCCCGTGGGGTTGCCCTGCGCGTCGAGCTTCTGAGCAGTGAACGAGAGAATCGGGCCGTTGCTGACGAACAACTTCTGCGCCTTCACCGCGTCTGAGAACGCCTGCGGGGTGAACGAGCCCACCGCGTCGGTGCCGACCTTCGCCCACGTGCGCGCGTAGCCGCCGGTGTCGCTGAACGAGCTGTGTGAATCGGACACGCCCGACGACGCGCGCACCGTGCCGCGCGAGAGGAACGTCATCCAGTCGTTCATCACCGACCAGCTCGCCGTGGGCCCGTTGGCGACCTCGACGAGATCGAAGCCATCGCCGAAGAGCTTCGTATCGTTCGCGGTCGCCGCGGGATCCGCCGCCATGTTGTAGTCGGCCGGGTTGCCCTTGCTGGCCAGGGTCGCGGTGTCGACCTTCAGCAACGTCAGCGAGCCACCGCTGCTGCGCGGGTGGTTGAGCTGCACGGTCGCAGCCGGCCACTTCTCTTTGATGCCGGCGAACACCTGCGGCATGCGCAAGGTGGGCGCGTCTTCACCGCCGGCGTGATCGAACGCGCCACCGTTGGGAACGCTGTCGTCGCGGGTCAGGGGAAACGCGTTGAAGTGACCGTGCGTGAAGCTGGTGACCTCTTCACCCACCATGGTGGCGATGACGTCTTGCGCGCCGAGCTCACGCACGACTGGCGCGTAATCGAAGATGTATTCGTGGTCGGTCGACAGCAGCACGTCGACGCCTTCGGCGAGGAAGTTCGCGGCGCGCAGCCAGTTGCCGACCGCGCTGTCGGAGCTGAAGTACGCGTGCACGTGGAGGTCGGCCGACATCCACCCCGTGGTGTCGACGATGCGACCGAGCGTGGCGTTCACGCTGCCATCGGCCGTGCGCAGGTCGACGCGGTGGCCGCTCGCAGGCCAGGTGTCGGGCCACGTCGAATATTCGGGGCCGCGTGAGACCACGACGTCGTACTCGCCCGGAGGCAACGTCAACGTCGTGTCGCCGCTCACCGGCACGTAGGCAATCGCCGCCGAGCCCAGCGCCGGGTAGTCGAGCAGCACGTGCTGCTTGTAGGTGTCGGCGTTGAACGGGCACGCACCACCGGCGCAGAACACCGTCACCTTCGCGGGAATGCGCGCGCCGCCGACGTCACGCACCGAGACATTCAAGGTGCGGCCTTCGCCGAGCGTCACCGTCGCGGCAGCGTCGGCACCGGCGGTCACGTTCAACTGCACGGGCGCTCCCACGAGGTGACCCTGCTTCGCGGCGCTCAACGTGTACGTGCCGGCCGCGAGCTTCGTCGTCGCCTGGCCCGAGGCGTCGGCCTCGAGCAGGCCGATCATGCGCGCGCCCTGAAGAACGGTGACGCGCGCGTCAGGCGAGGTGGTGACGTTCACGGTGCTCAGCGGCGTGCCGTCGATTTCCTTGAACACCGCATCGACGCCGGCGAGGTCGCGACCGATGGCGAAGTCGCGCAGGTACAGGCGCTGCTCCTTCGCGCGAACGTTGAACGTGCCGGGCCGCGAGCGCGCGTCGGCGTTGGTCCACGAGAGCAGGCCGTCGAGCGATTCACCTTCGACCATGGTGCCCAGCACGCCGCCGTAGCCGAGCACTGCGTTGGCTTCGACGGGCGTGTTCAGGTCGGAGAACGACATCGAGCGCAGGCCGTAGGCCACGTTGTCGCCCTGCACACCGAACCACTTGGAAGGCGCGATGGTGCAGTTGTTCGACACGTCGGGCTTCGGGAGCCCGAGCCCATTGCCGCAGGGGCCGGAGTTGAAGATCTCGAAGGCGCCCACATCGAGCAGCTCGATGAGCGGCATCAGCGCCGGCGCGTCACCGTCGTTGCAGAAGGCGCTCAACATGCGCACGCGCGATTCGCCCGGCGAGAGCACGTAGTAGGTGGTGGTGCGCACCGGCAGCGGCTTCGTGGGGTCGACCACGAACTTCACGTTCAAGCCGGCGACGTTCTGAATGAGCGACTCGATGTTGAGCAGGTCGTGCGGCACGTCGACCCCCGTGGCCGCCACGATGGCCGGGCCGCCAGTCGAGCCGTCGTTGATGACCTCGACCTCCTTCACGCTGGGCAGACGGCCGAACGCATAGAAGAGCCCCATGCGGCCGAACGAGTCGCGGCCTTCACCGCCGCCGCGCTGCAGGTCGGCGTCGATGATGCCGCCACCCGACAGGAGCGGACCCACGCTGCGGCCCGGCTGCTCGATGATGACGCGCACCTTGTCGTTCTGAAGAAGAACGTCGCCGGTACGGCCCTGCGCGTTCTCGCCGCCGATCAGCTGCTCCGCCGAGGTGATGAACGCCGCCGACGAGCCGCTTCCGTCCTGCTTGAAATAGCCGGTGCCCGCGAGGTCGACCTGACACCTGTTGCCTGCGTCGGGAACGCCGCTGCCGCCGCCGGGCTTGGGGCACGCGAAGAGGAAGAACGAGCTGCAAACGATGACCGTGAGGGCGCGGTGTTGCATGAAAGTGACGCAAGAGACACCACGCGTTCACACTCGGCAAGCCGCGCCGCACCGTGCCGTGTCACCGGATTTTTCCGTTTCGCACGTATGTGGTGGGGCGCTTTCTTCCCTACATCTGCGTTGCTAGGAAGAGCGGTGCCCATGGGCGAGTTCGAGTTTCTGATCAGCGACGGGCCGGACAAGGGACGAGCGCTCGCCTTCCCAGGACCTCATTTCTACGTCGGTTCTGGTGACGACTGCCACCTGCGGCTCCCGGCGCACCTTGTCGAGCCGCGTCATGCCGAGGTGCGGCTGGACGGTAACGGCGTGCCCTGGGTGCGCGACCTCACCGGGCTCCAGCTGCTGTGGATCAACGGTGAGGCACGCGACAAGAGCGCGCTGCAGCCTGGCGCCTTCCTCAAGCTGGGCCGGCTCGAGTTGGTGCTGCGCCACAAGGGCACCACGGGCAGCGGCACCACGCGCATGCCCACGCCGCTTCGCACCGATGGCGCCCGGCGGCCCGTCAGCGGGGTCAGCTCCCCGCGCATCGCCGCGCTCTCGCCCGGTGAAGGGCTCGACGCCACCGCGCGCCGGCCGACGCCCTTCAGCCCCAGCTCTGGCGCGATTCCCCTGACCGTCGAAGCGCGGCTCAACAACCCCGACGACGGCTTGATGCCGCCAGACGACGCGACGCAGGTCTCGGCGAACCTGCTCGCGCCGGGCACCATCATCGACGGCCGCTACGAAATCGTCGGGAAGATCGCCGCGGGCGGCATGGGCGAGGTGTACCGCGCGCAGCACGTCGAGCTCGGCAAGCCGATGGCGCTCAAAGTGATGTTGCCGGAGCTCTCGAACGACCCCGAGTTCGTCGCGCGCTTCAAGCGTGAAGCCATCGCCGCGAGCCGCATCGGTCAGCAGAACATCGTCGACATCTCCGACTTCGGGCGCACGCCGAACGGCCGCTTCTACTTCGTCATGGAGTACCTCGACGGGCTGACGCTCTCGAGCATGCTGCATCGACAGGGAGCGCAGCCGCCGGAACGCGTGCTCAACATCTCTGCCCAGGTGGCGCGAGCTCTTGCTGCTGCGCACGCGCAGGGCATCGTGCATCGCGATCTCAAGCCCGACAACGTGATGCTGCTGCAGCGCCCCGGCCAGCCCGACTTCGTCAAGGTGCTCGACTTCGGCGTCGCCAAGGTGAACGCCGGGCACGGGCAGGGCGGTCACACCGCCGTCGGCATGGTGGTGGGCACGCCGCAGTACATGTCGCCCGAGCAGGCCAAGGCGGTTCCGGTCGATACGCGCAGCGACATCTATTCGCTGGGTCTCATCGTCTACGAGCTGGTCACCGGCCGGCCGACGTTCTCTGCCGAGACGCCGTCGATGTTGATGGTGAAGCACGTCACCGAAACGCCGGCGCCGTTCTTCCCCGGCCCGCTGGGTGAAGTGCCCGAAGAGCTCGAGCACATCGTCTTCAAGATGCTCCAGAAGGAGCCCGACGCCCGCCCGCAGTCGATGGAAGAAGTGCTGACGGTGCTCGATTCGTTGTGGGCGCGGCTCAAGGCCAACGACCCCACGCTCAAGCGCATTTCGGGGCACTACTCGGTGGCAGCGCTCAAGGCGACGCCCCGGCCCACGTCCGGCGTCAGCATCGTGCGCGCGTCGGACAAGGTGCCCGCCGTCGCCACCAATTCGACGACCGGTTCGCAGGAAGCGGTGCCTGCGCCGCGCAGCAAGTTGCCGGTGGTGGTGCTCACCGCGGTGGTGTTGCTGCTGGCCGTGGCGGTGGGGGTGGTGGTGACGCGCGACACGCCGAAGCCGCAGCCCGTCGTCATCGAGAAGCCGGTGGTGGTCGAGAAGCCGGTCATCGTCGAGAAGCCCGCCACCATCGAAAAGGTGAAGCTCACGTTCACCAGCTCGCCCGAGAAGGTCGACGTGCTCGAAGGCGACGTGTTCCTCGGCACCACGCCGTTCACGCTGGCCCGAGACCCGTCGGCGCTGGCGGAGCTCACGTTCGCGCAGAAGGGCTTCAAGAGCCTGACCCGCAAGGTGCGCTTCGAGACCGAGCAGAACGTCGCCGTCGCGCTCGAGAGGGAAGTCGCGCCGAAGAAGGTCGTCGGGAAGAAGCCGGGCAAGGGCCTCGCCGATGACCCCTACGGCCCGACCGAAGATCTGAAGGACTCGCCGTTCTAGGCACGCTCATGACCCACGCATTGCTCGTCGCGCTGTTGCTGTCGGCTCCCGCTGCGAAGAAACCGAAGACCGCCGCGCCCGCGCCCGCCGCTGCCGCAGAAGATGATTCGACGAAGAAGGCGCGCGAGCTCTTCTCGTGGGGCCAGAAGCTCTACAAGCAGGCGCGCTACGCCGAGGCGATCTCGAAGTTCGAAGAGGCCTACGCGGTGCGCCCGCACCCGGTCATCTATTTCAACATCGGCAAGTGCTACGAGCAGATGGGCGACACCGCGAAGGCGCTGCGCAGCTACCGCGACTACCTGCGGCTCTCGCCCGACGCGGGTGACCGGGAAACGGTGAGCGACGCCATCGCCAACCTCGAGCGCCGGCTGCGTGAGAAGGGCGTGCAGCAGCTGATGGTGTTCGCCGAACCTCCGCAGGCGCGCATCAGCGTCGACGGCAAGGAGCTGGGCACCTCGCCGGCCACCGTCGAGCTCGTCGCTGGCAACCACCAGCTGTCGGTGAGCGCCGATGGGTTTCAGAAGGTCGAGCGCTCGTTCGTGATGCAGCTCTCGCGCGCCGTGGAGATGACGATTGCGCTGCGCCCGGTCGGTGAAGCGCCGCTCGTGAGCGACGCGCCGAAGAAGGACGAGAGGCCCACGCTCGACCCCGGCACGCCGCCGCCCGCACCGCCGCTGGTCGTGCAGCCGGCGCCGCAGCAGAAGAAGGGCAAGACCTTCACGTGGATCGCCGGCGGTGTGGCCGTCGCGAGTCTGGGCGCCGGCGTCGGCATGGGCGTGGCGTCGAGCGTGAACAACGAGCAGCTGCTCAAGACGCAGCCAGGCCCCGAGAAGAACGTTCAGCAGCTCCACGATGCGTCGCGCGACTTCGCGATCGGCGCCGACGTGGCCTACGGCGTTGCAGCCGTCGCGGCCATCACGGCCGTGGTGCTGTTCTTTGTCGAGCAGTGAAGCATCAGGTTCTGGAAGGTACCCATGAAGCGTGAAGCCCGGTTGTTGGTCGGCCTCTGTGCCGTGTTGGCTGCGTGTGTTCCGCAGCTCGAGGGCGCGCCCTGCGTCGTCGATGAGCACTGTCCTTCGGGGCAGCGGTGCGGCGGTGACGGGCTGTGTGCTTCGAACGTGATGGGCGGCGGTGAAGGCGCGACCGGCGGCGGCGGCGTCATCTCGGCGCTCGACGCGGGCACCGGCGGTGGCAGCGCGACGGGCGGTGGCACGGCGACGGGTGGCGGAGCGACCGGCGGCGGCACCGGTGACCCGGGCACGGGCATTCGCGCCGAACGCACCGAGTATGACTTCGGCGACGTGATGGTGAACGGCTCGGCGATGGCCACCGTGTCCTTCATCAACGACTCCGAGGAGTCGACGGGCGCGATGTCCGTCGGCGTCGGCGGCAGCGACGCGGCGGGCTTCTCCATCGTCAACGACGGGTGCGGCGGAGCGCTCGGCGCGCATGGCCGTTGCTCGGTCGAGCTCCGGTTCTTCCCGAATCGCGCGGGCACCTTCGACGCCTCGCTCGACGTGGTCGCCTCGCCCGGTGGCACGGTGAGCATGCGGTTGATCGGCAATGGGCTCGGCCCCGCGCAGCTCGTGCTCTCGCCGTCGATGCACGACTTCGGCGCTGCGGTGCAGGGCATGGCCGCCGCGCCACACACCTTCAAGGTGCGGAACTCGGGCGGCGTGCGTTCGGGCATGGTCACCGTCGCCGTCACCGGAACGTCCGCGTCGGAGGTCATCCTCGTCAACAACGCGTGCATCGTGCCGCTCATCCCCAATGGCGAGTGCGAGTTCACGGCGGTCTTCATTCCCGGCTCGCCCGGTGCCAAGACCGCGACGCTCACTGCTTCAGCGACGCCGGGAGGCATGGCGCTGGCGGCCCTCACCGGTGAAGGCCTCAGCACGCCGTCGCTGGCGGCGATGCCCTCGTCGGTGAACTTCACCAGCACCGTGGTGCACGCCATGAGCGACGAGGTGGTCGTCACCATCACCAACGAAGGCACCGGGCCGACGACCGCCTTCCCGCAGCCGCTCATCGGAGGGCTGCACTCGACCGACTTCACGGTGACCGACGACGGCTGCACCGGGCCGCTCGCGGGCAATTCGTCGTGCCTGGTGAAGGTGCGGTTCACGCCGACGTTCACCGGGCCCCGCTCGGGAACGCTGACGCTCGGGCCCACCGGCACCACCGTCGTCGTTCCGCTCTCTGGCATCGGGCTGACGGCCGCTGCGCTCTCGATTGCGCCCACGAATCACGACTTCGGCAACGTCACCACCGGCTCGGTGGTGACCACGCCCTTCATCGTCGCCAACACCGGTGAGTCCTCGGCCGCGGGCGTCACGGCCGCCGTCACCGGCGCCAACTTCGCGGTGCACACCAACGGCTGCCCTTCGGTGCTCGCCGGCGGCGCGCAGTGCACGGTGGTGGTGCGCTTCTCGGCTCCGGCTACGCCGGGCTCGATGCAGAGTCAGGGCACGCTCACGGTCAACTCGACCGGGCTGCCGGCGACGACGGCGACGGTCGCTGCCAACGTCATCGCGCCCGGGGCGTTGTCGATCACGCCGCCGTCGTTCACCTACGACCCCACGCTGCAGGGCGCGACCGAACAGACCACCTTCACCGTCACCAACACCGGCGGCGCTGCGTTGTCGCAACCTACGTTCTCGCTCTCGGGCATGGCACCTGCGCAGTACGCGATCGGCACCTCGAACTGCGGTGCGTCGCTGGCGCCCACGGCGTCGTGCACGGTGACCGTGCGCTTCACGCCATCGGCGACCGCGCGCGGAATTCAGAACGCGATTCTGCAGGTCACGTCGGGAACGTTCAGTGATTCGAGCTCGCTGGCCGGCGAGGCGCTCAAGCCCGCCACGCTGTCGGTCTCGCCCGCTTCGCTCGCCTTCGGCACCGTGACTTCTGGCACCGCTTCGCCCGCCCAGGACGTGACGGTCACCAACACCGGTGACGTGTCGACGGGCTCCATCACCGCTTCGATGGTCGACGCGGCGTTCGTGTTCGGCTCGCCCGCCAACGACTGCCGCAACCGCGTGCTGGCGCAGGGGCAGACCTGCGTGCTTCGCATCGCCTTCGCGCCCACCAGCTCCGGCGCGAAGAACGAGACGCTGAACATCGCCGCCACGCCCGGAGGTTCGGCGCCGGTGGCGTTGACGGGAACGGGCCGCACGCCTGCCTCGCTCTCGCTGGTGGCGGCCACGGGCTCGAGCACGGCCTTCGGCGGGGTGTTGATTCCCGCGACGAAAGAGCAGTCATTCACCCTCACCAACTCCGGTGAGACCGCGTCGAGCAACCTGAGCGTGCTGCTCACCGGCAACGGCTTCTCGCTCGCCATGGGTGGCATGGGCGCGTGCACGGCGGGAACGCCGCTGGCCGCTGGTGCCAGCTGCACGGTGCGCGTGGTGTTCACGGCCACGCCTCCGAGCGGCCCCGCGTCGGGGAGCCTGGCCGTGAGCGCAACGGCCGGTGGCATGGCCACCTTGAGCCTCACCGCCATCTCGCAGAAGCCCGCGTTGCTCTCGGCCAGCGACACCACGCACGGCTTCGCGTTGATTGCCGTCGGCGCGTCTTCGCCGGGCCACACGTGGACGGTGACGAACACCGGCGACGTCGCGAGCGGCGTCATCGAGGCCATCGACGTCTCGGCGCCCTTCACCAGCAGCATGGACGAGTGCTCCGGCGTGTCACTGGCGGCCGGCACTTCGTGCACGGTGGTGTTCGGGTTCTCGCCGACGGCGGCGGGGCCTGCGTCGGCCATGGTGTCGGCGACGGCCAACCCCGGTTCGACTGCGGGGCTCGCGCTCAGCGGCACCGGCGGCTGGACGCTCTCGATGACGGCGTCTTCGGCGCCCAACACGGCGGTGAGCACCACCGACGGGAAGATCTCCTGTGGGCCGGGCCAGACCTGCACCGCCGTCTACAACGACGGCGACACGCCCACGCTGCGCGCCCACAGCTCCAACGGCGGCTCCGGCCTCCGCTTCACCGCGTGGACCGACCCGGTCGAGTGCACCAACTACGGTCGCGGCTCGTGGTGCACGGTGAACATGAACGGTCACAAGAGCGCGGCCGTTCAATACGGCGCGTCGGCGGCGAACCTCGCGTTCGTCACCAGCACCACGGTGCGCGCCAACGTGGGCCTGAGCGGGTTCGACGCGCTCTGCAACGCCACCGCGACCGACGCCGGCATCAACAACGCCATGGGCAACGCGTACGTCGCGTTCGTCGGCGACTCGAACAACACCGTCGACGACCGTTGGACCTCGAACGGCGGCCTCGAACGGCTCGACGGGCGCCCCTTCGCGCGCTCGCGCACCGAGCTCTTCGCGCACGAGATCCGTCACCCGTTGCACCTCGACGAGTTCGGTCGCCGCATCTCCGGGCTCGACGACTCGGTGTGGACGGGCGTGACCCCCGAGAGAAAGCCGGGCGCCAACTGTGACGACTGGTCGCGCACCGACGTCGACGGCGGGGTCAGCGACCTCGTCGAGCGCGGCTCGGCCAATGGCGGCCCCGGCGCGTGGTTGCAGCGTGAAGGCACGTACACCTGCGCGAGCGCCGCGCGCGTGATGTGCTTCCAGAACAAGCCCAACGCGCTCACGCTGCCGGCAGCCGCTGTCCCCACCACGGGCAAGCGCATCTTCCGGACGGCTGCGGTGATGATGCCGGCGAGCACCGCCGCCGCCGACGCCGTCTGCCAGGCGCGCGCCACCGGCGCGCAGCTCACCGGGGTGTACCGTGCGCTCATCGCGTCGACGACGCAGCCCGCGGCCAGCGTGCTCACCGATGCGCAGCTGTACTACCGGCCCGACGGCTCGCTGGTGGGCAGCGGCGCGCAGATGAAGGCGATGCCTCCCAGCCTGGCCAGCGGCGTCTGGCACGACGGCGCCGGCGCGCTGGTCGACCCGGCGATGAACGAGTCGGGCATGGTGTGGACGGGCGCCGCCAACGTGAACACGCTCGGTACGGCGATGACCACCTGCAACGACTGGTCGAACGTGATGGCCGAGAGCACCACCGGCGCCGGGCTGCTCGCGACGTCGGCGTTCTTCAGCGGGTTCGGTGCGCAGCCGTGCAGCGGCCAGCGCAGCCTCTACTGCGTCGAGCAATAGTCACCGGATGTCGATGCCGTAGATGCGGTTCGCGCGCGTGCCCAGCACCGCGCGACCGTTGAACACCGACGGCGTCGCTTCGATGTCGCCCTGCAGCTGAACCGAGGCCACCTCTTTTCCGGTGCGGGCGTCGTGGAGTCGAACGCGCCCGCCGATGCCTCCGTGCAGCAGCCACGCGTGGCCGTCTTCGTCGGTCAGCAACGTGGGCGTCGACCAGCTGAACTGCGCCAGCAACACCCGCCACACTTCGCGGCCGGTGCGTTTGTCGAGCGCGAGCAGCACGCCGTCTTCACCGCCCGGGCAGCGCGACACCGAAAAGAAGACGAGGTCGCTCACCTCACCGCTCCCCAGCGTGGGGGTCGAGAACACGCCGGCGTCGATCTTCTTCGGCGCCAGCGCGCCGCTGCACTTGATGCCCACCTGCCAGTCTGCCGTGCCGGTGAAGCCGTCGATGCGCCGCAGCCAGCTCGTGCCCCGGGGGCCGGTCTTGTCGACCTCGGTGCCGGTGTAGAGCTTGGGCCGTTCGCCTTCCAACTCGAGCGCCAGCGTGGCGTCGGTGTCGTCGCCGGCCTCGAACTTCCAGCGCGGCGTCATGGTGCGCAGGTCGACGGCCTGCAGCGTGCCGCCGTTGTCGGCGAAGAAGGCGAGGTTCGAGACCACCGACAACGAGTTCTCGATGCCAAAGTGCGAGAGCCCCGGCGACTTGTACCGGTAGCGCGCCACCTCCGGCTTCACGTGCAGCGTCAGCGCCAGCGGGTCGAAGTCGGTGTTCAGCTTGATGAGGTAGAGCAGGCCGTTCTCGCCGCCCACCACGTAGGTGTCCGTCGCGCGGTTGAGCAGGCCCGACGAATCGAACGCGCCCCAGCCACGCCGCGGCGCCGCCTTGTCGCTGCCGGGCAGAAAGAACACCTCGGTGTGGTTGATGAGCTCGAACACGCGCAGCCCGATGGGGCGCGTCTGGGGAATGCCCTGACCGACGAACAACAACGGGTAGCCGCGCGGGTCGAGCGACACGCTGCCCTTGATGGAGTTGCCGGTGACGAGCGCGGGGCGGCTGCGCTTGCCGGTCGCGAGGTCGATGAAGTGCACGCTGCCGTCGAGCGAGCCCTGAATCACCTCCACGAAGTCGTCGTCGTCGCGCAGGGACTTCAGCTTCGGCATCGAGTGCCGCATCACCGCGGGCCAGCGCACGATGACCGGTTGCCCCGTCCACCCCGTTCCGCCGTACCAGGGCGCGCGCCCTTCACCGGTCTTCAACGACCAGGCGACGGTCAGCTTCGAGGGCTTTCGCGGAATGACGCCGAACGCACCGCCGCTGCGCCGGGGCCCACCGCGAAACGTGAAGATTCCTTCATGTTCTGAGTACGGGTCGCCGAAGGTCTGTGCGTCGGCGAGGGGAAGGTCGCCGTCGAGCAACACTTCGCGTTGCAACTTCGAGAGCGAACCCGCGTCGGCGGCGAGCTCGATGGCCACCCGGGCCGGTCTCTCGGGCGCGAGCACCGGCGGTTCGGGCGTGTCTTCGAGCTGCATCACCAGCGTGGGCGGTGGCGGCGCGGCGGGCTCGGGTGTTCGACACGAGAGCCCCATGAGGCACAGCCACAGCACCCACTGCGTCTTCACGGCGCGCGCTTCAGAAGCGGATGCGCACGCCGGCGCCGATGCGTGACTCGCCACGGGAGTCGTGGCTGGCAGACAACGCGAAGTCGACGTTGTCGCGCACGCGCCACGCAGCTTCCGCCGTCGCGGTGGTGTGGTTGGTCTGGAAGTTGTGATTCACGCCGCCCGACAACGTGAGGTCGTCGTTGGGGCGCCAGTTCACGCTGCCGCCGAGGCTCTCGACGCCGTTGCGGTTCACGGTGCCGTAGGCCGAGAGGTTCAAGTCGGGGCGGTTGAGGTCGTACTGGAGCCGCCCATTTTGGAACCCATCGGTGCTGTTCGCCGTGACCGACGCCGACACCGTGCCGCCGCCGAGGTCGACCCGACCGGTGACCGAAGCGCTCGCGCGGAAGTTGGTGAAGTGCGCGTCCCAGTCGCCGCGCAGCTTCACTTCGAGCTGGTCGTCGAAGAAGCCGGTCTTCACCTCGGGCTTGATGCCGAGGCTCGCCAGCTTGCTGCTGCCGTGCGTGTACGCGACCACGCCCGCGGCCGCCGCGAGACCGGCCGCCAGCCCGTAGAAGGTCGCGGGCGAATTGGCGCGCAGGTCCTTCACCAGGTCCTTCGCGATGTCGCCGCCGAGGCTGCCGAGGTCACCGAGCCTGGTGCTGGCGATGTCACGGGTGGAGATGCCCGCGGCCTGCAGCTTCGCCTGCACCGCTGCCGCGATCTCCGGCGAGAGCGCGCCGATGGGCAGCGACTTCACGAAGTCGGCCGACGCGTTCTGCAGTTCGTCCTGCTGCGCGGGCGTGAGCTGATCTCCAGCCCGAACCGGCGTGCGGCCGCGCGCCATGCTCATGGCGTCGTGAGCCAGCGTGGTCTCGATGCGCGCGTTGAACGTCGAGAGCGCCGCTTCGAGCTGCTGCCGAACCGGGTTGGGCATCGACGCGCGAACGTCGCTGGGGTTCACCGTGGGGCGAGGCAACGAGAGGTCGAGCGGCTGGCGAACCGCTCCACCATTGGCGTTCCAGCCCGCGGCAGGCGTGGTGGTCGTCGGCTGCGTGGGCTGCGCGACAGGCTCATTCGAGGTGGTGCGCGGCGTCGTTGGACTTCCAACTCGGTTCACGGGCATGGTCGAAAACTTAAACCCCACGCCCCCGGAGCTGTGCAATGGCCACCGTGCTCGTCGTCGACCTCACTGCGCTCCTCGATACCAGCAAGGTCGGCATCGAGGCCGCGAAGACGCTCGAGAAGGAATGGCAGGCGGCGCACCAGGCACCCGAAGCCGAGCGCGTGGAGCTGCTCCGCAAGCTGCAGGCCCGCCGCGACGTGGCTCGTGAAGCGCTGTTCTCGCGCGCCCGACCGCTCGTCGCCGCCATCGGCAAAGAGAAGCGGGCAGACCTCGTGCTGGACCGCTCGGCGGTGCTCTGGGCAGCCAACGCGGAAGACGTGACGAAGCTGCTCATCGACCGGGTCGACGCCGCAGGACCGCTGAAACTCTGAGCTTGCCGCCGCACCGATGAGTTCCGGGCGCGACGGCAGTCAAAGCCGCATGAACTCGACTCCTGCGAACCTCGGTCCCCGCGTCGGCGCTCGCGCCATCGACATGTTGCTGCTCACCGCCGTGGAGGTCGCCGTCGGCCAGGTCACCGGCTACGGCTTCGACTGGCTCATCGGTGGTTCGCTGTTCGTGCTTCTCTATTTCGTGGTGAGCGACGTGGTGTTCGGCGCCACCGTCGGCAAGCGCGTGCTCGGGCTGCAGGTGCGCGCGGTCGACGGCGCGAAGGTGCCCTGGCCGTCGGCGTTCAAGCGCGAGCTGTTCATGCTCGTCGGCTCGATTCCCGCAGCCGGCCCGCTGCTCGCGCTCGGCGTGTGGATCTGGTTTCGGCGTGCGCATCACCAGGAGCGCGGAACGGGTCGGGCCGCACGACGCGTGGGCCCAGTCGCGGGTCACGAGGGCTGCAGCAGCTCGCTGAGCGCCTTCTGCAGCGCTTCGTAGGTGAACGGTTTTCCCAGCAGGCGAACGCGGTCGACGGGCAACGCCGAGAGCTCCGTGTCTTTGGGAAAGCCGCTGATCAACAGCACGTGCGCGTCTGGCTTTCGCTGCAGGAACTCGAGCGCGAGCTCACTGCCTCGTTTGCCCGGCAACACGATGTCGCTGATTAGCAGGTCGAGCTCGCCGTCGAGCAGCGGCAGCGCGTCTTCGGCCGACTCGGCGGTGATGGCCTCGATGCCGAGCCGCCGCAGCAACCGCGGCAGCATGTGACGAATCGGCTGTTCGTCGTCGACCACCAACGCCTTGAGCTTCGCGAACTGTGGCGCGGTGTTCTTCGGGCTCGCCGGCACGGGCGTGACCGAAGAGAGCGGCAACGAGAGGTGAAACACCGTGCCGCGCCCGAGCTCCGAGTACACGTGAACGGCGCCGTGGTGCTCGCGCAGCACCCCGAACACCGACGAGAGCCCCAGCCCCGTACCCTTGCCTTCTTCCTTGGTGGTGAAGAACGGGTCGAAGACGCGGCCGAGATGTTCGGGGGCGATGCCCGTGCCGGTGTCGCGCACCGAGACGCGCAGGTATGCGCCCGGCTTGAGGTCGAAGCCGCTGGCCGTGCACCAGTCCTCGTCGAGCTCCACGCGCTGGGTGGTGAAGGTGATGGTGCCTCCGTCGACCATCGCGTCGCGGGCATTGAGCGCGAGGTTGATGAGCGTGCTCTCGAGCGTCGCGGGGTCACCGTCGACCAGGTCGGTGGTCGCGCTCGCTTCGACGACCAGCTTGATGTTCGCCGGCAGCGTGCGCTCGAGCAGCTTGATGGTCGAGCGCACCAGCCGGTTGACAGACACCGGCCGCTTCTCGGTCGGCGTGCGCCGGCCGAAGGTGAGCAGCCGCGTCGTGAGGTCCCCCGCGCGTCGGCCGGCGTCGAGAATGGTGTCGAGGCTCTCGGCGACGTTGTGCGGCACCTCGCCGTCTTCCTTCAGGTCGAAGCGCAGCACCTCCGCCGACGACACGATGGCCATCAGCACGTTGTTGAAGTCGTGCGCCACGCCGCCCGCGAGTTGGCCCACCAGCTCGAGCCGCTGCGTGAGGCTCCGGCGCTCCTTGGCCTGCACGGCCTCGGTGACGTCGCGGCCCTCGGCGATGAGCCAGGCGATCTCACCCTTCGAGTTGCGAAACGGAGAGAGCGAGAACTCGATGTTGCGGCGCTGCCCACGCCCGTCGACGCGCGTGGTGTCGAAGCGAACCGCCTTGCCGTTCGCCAGCTCGGCGAGCCCGCTGTTGAGGCGCGAAGCATCTTCCTTCGACCACCACGGGGTCTTCGAGAAGTGCGCGCCCACGAACGCGTCGGCGTTCTCGAGACCGACGAACTCCAGCGCCGCTTTGTTGATGCTGAAGAGCCTGCCGTCAGGCCGCACCAGCGCCATCACGTGCGGGGACTGGTCGAACACCGCCTGCAGCTGGTGCGCGGCGGTCATGCGCAGCTCCTGCTCGGCCTTCAGCTCGCGTTCCCGTTGCAGCGATTCGATGAGCGCCGCGCGCAAGCGGGTCGGGGGCAGCGTGGTGGTGCTCCAGATGAGCAGCGTCACCACCAACAGCATCACGAACTCACCGACGAGCGGCAGCTCGGGCGGCTCGGTGAGCAGCTTCGCGACGCCCAGCGCGAAGTAGAGGGTGATGGTCGCCGCCGAGATGACGGCCATCACCGTGCCCGCCACGCGCCCGTACATCCACCCGAAGAGCGCAACGAGGTACGGCAACAACATCGCCGAGGGCGCGCGAATGCCTCCGTTGAAGGTGAGGGTGATGAAGATGACGAGCCCGACGCCACCGACGAGCCAGCCGACGGCGCGCTCGAAGGCCTCGCGACGCAGCTCGAACCAGCCGATGACGGTGCACAGCAGCAACACGATGCTGGGCACCCCGCGGCCCCAGTGCGTCGCGAACATGCCGCTGGCGATGGCGGTGGTGAGCGTGACGACCGAGACGCCGCCAGCCGTTGGCAACGCCCAGCGCAGCACGTCTTGCATGATGGACTTCTGGGCCTCGGAGACGACGCTGTTCGGCGACTGACTCACGTGGTGGACTCTAGGCCTGACTTCGGGCGGTGAGGCGTATGCCGGTGAGACTCGTGTTGAGTTGCGTGGTGTTGACGATGTCGTGTTCGACGGCCATGCCGTCGGCTCCACCACCTGCCGATGCCGGCGCGGCGGACGCAGGAGGCATCGTGCTCGAGCCGTGCGGTGATGGTGGCACGGCGTATTGCCCGAACGACCTCGCCCACGTCTGCCGGCTGAACACGATACTCGCCGCACTCGACGGCCCCTGCACCGTCGACGCCGACTGCGAGCTCGCGGAGCCCGTCACCAGCACGGAGAACTGCTTCTCGTACGGGGTCTGTCCTGGCGAGCGGCCGTCGATCCTCGTCACCCGACGCGACGAATGGAGCGCGCGCGCCGCGGCCGAAATGCGCGCGTGGTGTTCGACGCACACCTGCGTCGCCTCCGCTTCGTGTCCAGCCGACGACTCGGTGGCGCGTTGCGTGGCGGGGCGTTGCGGTCGCGGGCCGCCGTGAGGCTCACTCGCCGCGTTTGCGAGTCAGGCCTTCCTGCATGGTGGTCGCCACCAGCACACCGTCGCGCGTGAAGATGCGGCCCATCGACAGGCCGCGAGAACCACTGGCGCGCGGGCTGTGCATGGCGTGCAGCAGCCATTCATCAGCGCGGAACGGAGCGTGGAACCACACTGCGTGGTCGATGCTCGCGACCTGCATGCCCGGCGTGAGCCACGACACGCCGTGCGGCTTGAGCGCGGTGGTGATGAACGAGAAGTCGCTCGCGTAGGCCAGCATCGCCTGATGCAGCACGGGGGCATCGGGCAGCGTGCCGTCGGCGCGGAACCACACGTAGCGGTCCGGCGGCTGCGGCGACTTCATGAAGATGTCGGGCTCGTCGACGGTACGCAGCTCGATGGGGCGCCTGGCGAGCACGCGTTCACGCAGGAAGTCGGGGAGGTTGCCGACCTGCTTCGCGTAGCGCTCCTGCTCGGTGGGCACTTCTTCCGGCGGCGGCACCTTCGGCATCTCGTCCTGGTGCGTGAAGCCGGGCTCGACCTTCTGGAAGCTGGCCGACATGTCGAAGATGGGCTGACCGGCCTGAATGGCCTTCACGTGGCGCGCAGAAAACGAGCTGCCGTCACGCGAACGTTCGACGTCGTAGACGATGGGCCGCGACACGTCGCCCGGGCGCAGGAAGTAGGCGTGCAGCGAGTGCACCTGCCGTTCGGCCGGCACGGTGTTCAGCGCCGCGAAGAGCGCCTGCCCGATGACCTGGCCGCCGTAGACCGTGCCCCAACCCGGGTCCTGGCTCTGGCCGCGGTAGAGGTTTTCTTCGATCTTCTCCAGCGACAGCAGCGCGATGAGCTCTTCGAGAACTTTGGACACGGTGCGTTGGACTTAACGGACCGAGGTCAGAAAAGCGCGGGCCAGTTCGCCGCGTTCCACGTCGCGCGGGTCCGTCAGCGCTGCGGCGCGGTGTGCGGCCAGGGCATCGCCACTTCGAGCTCGGCGGCGAGCTCGAGCAGCGTCGCCTCGTTGCCCATGTTGGCGCCGAACTGGAGGCCGATGGGCAGGCCCGACTTCGTCTGCGCGAGCGGGAGCGAGATCGCCGGCGCGCCCGACGCGTTGTACGCGGGCGTGAAGGGCACGTACTGCGAGAGCCGCTCGAACTGCGCCTTGCTGTCGACCTCCGGCGAGAGGAACCCGAGCACCGGCGGCGGCTGCGCGAGCGTGGGCGTGAGGAGCACGTCGACGCGGTTGAACTGCGCGAGGAACCGCTGATGGAACTTGCGCAACCGCAGCGTGGCCTTCACGTTGTCGAGGCGCGCGGCGTGGAAGCGGCGCACGAGCTCCGAGGTCCACACGTCGTAGAGCGCCTGATTGAAGCCCTTCTGCGCGACGTACTTCATGGTGCTCGACTGCAGGAAGGCGACGACCGACCAGTACGAGAGGAAGTCGTCCATGAACTGCTCGTCGATGGTGTGCGGCACCGGCTCGACGGTGTGACCGAGCGACTCGAGCTTCTTCGCGACGGCGTTCACCGCCTCGACGTGCTCGGGGTCGACGGTGACGCGCGGCAGCGCGGTGCTCACGCCGATGCGCAGCTTGCGCTTCGCAGCGCCGGCGGTCGGCGTCATCTTCGGCATCGAGCTGCGCGGCGCGACGCGTGACATCGCGTCCCAGAAGGCGACGGTGTCACGCACGGTGCGCGTCAACACGCCCTGCACCGCGACGTTCACCGGGAGCGTGTTCGAGCCTTCCATGTCGAAGCGGCCGCGCGTCGGCTTGAGGCCGACCAGCCCGCAGGCGGCAGCGGGAATACGAATCGAACCGCCGCCATCGCTGCCGTGCGCGAGCGGCACGACGCCCGAAGCGACGAGCACCGCCGCGCCACCCGACGAACCACCGGAGCTGCGCGTGGGGTCCCACGGGTTCTTGCAGGCCGCAAAGCCCACCGCTTCCGTCGTCGCCGTCAGCCCGAGCTCCGGCGTCGCGGTCTTTCCGAGCGAAATGAAGCCCAGCCCTTCGAACGCATCGACCCACTTCTCGTTCTTCGGAGCGGGCAACTTCGCGCCGCCGCGTGACCCGAACGAGGTGGGCGTGCCGCGCTGCTGAACGAGATCTTTGAGCGCCGAAGGAACGCCCGAGAACAGGCCCGGCCGCAGCGCCTTCGTCTCGTCGAGCGCGCGTTCGAAGGTGGGGGTGACGAACGCACCGAGCGGGCCCACGGCTTCAGCGCGGCGAATCGCGGCTTCCATCACTTCCCGCGGCGATACGTTCTTCTTCGCGAGCTGTTCGGCGGTCTCGACGGCGTCCCACTTGGCGAACGAATCCATGGCGATGTTCATGAGTCGAAGGCGTCTTTACGTCAACGCCCGTCGGTGTAGTCACCCACTCGGAAATGAACATGCTCGACGACACGTTCTGGAACTCGTTTCGCGCCGGCCTTTCGATGGAACAACGGCTCTTCGTGGCGAGATTCCCCGGTGACACCGGCGCGCGACAGCCGGTGAGCGTGTTGTACGGCGGCGCGCACCTCTTCAAGTCGGACACGCCGGTGAAGCTGGGCGCGCTGGCGAAGAAGGCCTTCGACGAGTTCGCGGCGCCCGAAGCGTTCGGCCTCGAGGCGTCGCTGGCCGAGCGCGTGTTGCCGCGCGTGAAGGCCAAGCTCGAGCGCGAGCCCATCGAGGACCTGCGCATCGACTTCGAAGACGGCTTCGGTCATCGCAGTGACGAAGAAGAAGACGCGACGGCGAAGCAGGCGGCGCGTGAGTTGAGCAACGCGAAGGGGTTGCCTCCGTTCATCGGCATTCGCGTCAAGCCGATGACCGAAGAGCTCGGCGTGCGTGCGGTGCGGACGCTCGAGTTGTTCTTCGGTGCGTTGCGGCAGGTGCCGGACAACTTCGTCGTCACCTTGCCGAAGGTGACGTCAGCCGGTCAGGTGAAGTTGTTGGTGAAGGCCCTGTCGGCGCTCGGTGCGAACGTGAAGCTCGAAGTGATGGTCGAAGCCGTGCAGGGCCTCGATGAATTGCCGAAGCTGTTCGACGCTGCGCAGGGCCGGCTCCGCGGCGCGCACTTCGGGACCTATGACTACACGGCGTCGCTCGGCATCGCGGCCAACGAGCAGCGCATGCAGCACCCGGCGTGTGACGACGCGAAGGCGCAGATGCAGCGCGCGTTCGCGGGCACCGGCGTGTGGCTGAGCGACGGCGCGACGACCGCGATGCCCATCGCGAAGGAAGGTCGCGAGGCCGTGCACGCGGCGTGGCGACAGTCGATGCGCGATACGCGTCACTCGCTCGCGGGCGGCTTCTATCAAGGGTGGGATCTGCACCCCGCACAGCTCGTGTCCCGCTACGCGGCGGTCTACGCGTTCTTCCTCGAGAACCTCGAGGCGTCGACGCAGCGCCTCCGCAATTTCGTGGACAAGCTGGGGCAGGCGACGCTCGTCGGCACCACGTTCGATGACGCGGCCACGGGGCAGGGGTTGCTCAACTTCTTCCTGCGCGGCCTGGCGTGTGGAGCGCTCACCGAAGAAGAGGTGCTGGCCACCGGGCTCACGCGTGACGAGCTCGCGTCGAAGTCGTTCGCGCGCATCGCGAAGCATCGGCGCGGCTGATGCTGCGCCCCCTCGCCGTGTCGGAGATGGAAGACACCACCTCGGATTCGTTGCAACGCCTTGCAGTTGGCCGCGCGCGTTTGCGATGTGCTCTCGCCATGCGTTCCTTGCTGCTCGTCGCCACGCTGTCGTTGATGGCCTGCCCTGCGCCTTCGCCCGCGCCCGATGCCGGTGCGCCCAAAGGCCCGTACACCCCGCGCTGGGCCTTCGAGCCGTGGATCAGCAAGGACATCTCGAACCGCGACGACAGCTACGCCTTCGTCGAAGGCTTCAGGTCGCGCGACATCCCGGTCGGCGTGCTCGTGCTCGATAGCCCCTGGGAGACCAACTACAACACCTTCATCCCCAACCCTTCTCGCTACCCCGAGTTCGAGAAGCTGGTGAACGACATGCGCGCCGACGGCGTGCGCATCGTGTTGTGGACCACGCAGATGGTGAACGCCGAGTCGTTCGACGTCGAGATGGGCGGCGACAAGTACGTGGGCCCTGCGTCGAACTACGGCGTCGGCTTGCGCAACGGCTACTACGTGAACGATGGCGCCAGCGAGCTGTGGTGGAAGGGCACCGGCGGCGCGGTCGACTTCTTCAACCCCGAGGCCGTGAAGTGGTGGCGCGAGCAGCAGAACGCGTTGCTCGACATGGGCGTCGCCGGGTGGAAGCTCGACTTCGGTGAGTCGTACATCACGCGCGCGCCGATGAAGACCTTCGCCGGCGAGAAGACGCTGCAGGAATACTCGGAGGCCTACTACCGCGACTTCTACGAGCACGGCCTCGAGCGCGTCGGCCGCGAGGAGTTCGTCACCATGGTGCGCCCGTACGACAAGTCGTACGTGTTCGAAGGCCGCTTCTTCGCGCGCCCCGAGCACGCGCCGGTGGCGTGGGTGGGCGACAACCGCCGCGACTGGGTCGGCCTCGAAGACGCGCTCGACCACATGTTCCGCAGCGCGAAGGCCAACTACGTGATGCTGGGCAGCGACCTCGGCGGCTACCTCGATCTCGACGACGTCGACCTCACGATCCGGGTGCCGTTCGATCGCGTGAACTTCCTGCGGTGGACGGCACTGAGCGCGATGACGCCGTTCATGCAGCTCCACGGTCGCGGCAACCTCACGCCGTGGACGTTGCCCGGCGACACCGACGTGGCCACCTCCGTCGCGCACTACCGCTACTGGTCGAAGCTGCACCACGAGCTGGTGCCGTTCTTCTTCTCGACGGCGCAGGAGGCCTACGCCGGCAAGCCCGTGCCCATGCAGCCCATTGGTGAGCTCGCCGACTGGCCCGGCGACTACCGCTACGTGCTGGGCGATTCGTTCCTGGTGGCGCCGATTCTCGACGGCTCCGGAGTTCGCGACGTGCCGCTGCCCGCAGGCTCGAGGTGGATCGACTGGTGGAGCAACGCCGTGCACGAAGGCGGCACCACGCTCAGCGCGTACGACTCGACCGACCTGAAGCACATTCCGTTGTTCGTGAAGGAGGGCGCCGTGATTCCGCTCGCCGTGACCGACGACGTGACCGGCCTCGGGTCAGCGGCCTCGAGTGGGCGCGTGACGGTGCTCGCGTACCCGTCGACGTCTCGCACCACGTTCACCAGCCACGATGAAGACGGTCAGACCACCGAGCTCGCCACTTCGCGCGATGCGGCCTCGTTCACGGTCTCGGCGAGCCGCGCTCCGAAGGGCCTGGTGGTACGCGTGTTCACCGACTCGGCGGTCGTCACCGCCGTCGGTTCGCTCCCCCAGCAGTCGACGCGCGCGGCCTTCGATGCCGCCGAAAACGGCTGGTTCAAAGACGGCGTCTTCACGTGGGTTCGCGTGGCGCCGACGAGCGATGCCGTGGCTCTGACACTCGCCCGGTGAGAAAACAGTACGTGTCCTGATGTGAAGCAGCGACATGCGCGTACATGTTCGACATCAGGTCGTGTGAACTGAATCAGGACACTTCAACTCATTGGAATCACATGTTTGTCAATTGTTTCGACAAATAATGTGGAGCCGCCGGGTTCGGCGCGAAGCCACGGATCAACGACTTAGCGCTGGCCTGATGAATGCTTCGTGGCCATGCCATGAAGCGAATCGCGACGTTGCTGACTCTGGGTGTCCTGACCGCGTGCGGTCCCGATCTCGTTGTCGTCTCGGAAGGTGGCGAAGAGGGCTTCGACACGGCGGAAGGTCGCATCGTCGGCGGCGTGGACGCGGACATCGCGGCGCTGCCCTGGCAGGTCGCGGTGATGGACGCGCAGTACTACCAGTACTGCGGCGGCAGCATCATCGCGCCGCAGTGGGTGCTGACGGCGGCGCACTGTGAAGTGGCGGTGGGCGATCGCATCGGTGCGGGCCACTCGAAGCTCAACACCATGCGCACCAACGGCCAGATCCGCACGGTGTCGCAGGTCATCACCTACACGGGCTTCAGCTCGCCTGAGTACGGCAAGGACGTGGCGCTGCTGAAGCTGAACTCGCCGCTCGACCTGTCGGGCGCGAACGCGAAGGCCATTCCGCTCGCGACTGAAGCCGACGCGCAGTACTTCGCGCCCGGCGCGGTGGCGACGGTGTCGGGCTGGGGCACGCTCCGCAGCAACGGCAGCTCGCCCAACACGCTGCAGCGCGTGGACGTGGACATCTCGACGGCCTCGGCGATCCGCTCGGCCTACGGCTCGTTGTCGGCGGATCAGCTCGGCGCGGCGCGCGCGGGCAAGGACTCCTGCCAGGGTGACTCGGGCGGTCCGCTCATCGTGAAGAAGAACGGTATGGCGATCCTCGCGGGCGTCGTCAGCTGGGGCGAAGGCTGCGCGATGGCCGGTCACCCCGGCATGTACGCGCGCGTCGCCACCTTCCAGTCGTGGATCGCTTCGAAGATCGGCACCACCACCACGCCGACCGAGCCCACCAACCCGGGCACCACCACCTACCTCAACTCGACCAACCTCTCGGGCGCGCGCGGCGCGACGCTGCAGGGCTCGTTCTCGGTGCCCGCTGGTACGCGCAGCCTCACCATCACCATGTCGGGTGGCTCGGGCGATGCCGACCTCTACGTGCGCGCGGGCTCGGCGCCGACGACCTCGACCTACAACTGCCGCCCGTACAAGGAAGGCAACGACGAGACCTGCACCTTCACCAACCCGCAGGCCGGCACCTGGTACGTGAACGTGCGTGGCTACACGGCGTTCAGCGGCGTGTCGCTCGTGGCGACCAACCCGTAAGCGTCCAGCGAGGGTTGACGTGGAGGCGGGGCCGATTCTCCTCACGGAGCGTCGGCCTTCGTCGTTTCTAAAGCTCCGGCGCCGGTCTTCGTCGGCGGGCGTGTTCAACGTGTTCGACACGACGAGGGGTGAGCACCTGAGCGACGCGCAGCTCCGTGAGTTCTGTGGCACCCGCGGGCTCACGCCGGTGCCGCTCGCGTTCTCGGGTGACGCGTTCGACGAGAGCCTCGAATCGCCGCTGCGAAGGCCAACGGCTGTACACCGGCACGGAGAACCAGCGTGAGGCGTCGTGCTTCGGCCGGTGACGCCGATACACTCCGAAACGCTGGGCGGTCGCCTGTCGTTCAAGGCGATCTCCAACCGCCATCTGCTCGACGAGCGCGACTGACTCACCTGAGTCGCGCTGGCGCACCGCAGATGTCCGCGGGTGCAGCAAAGCGCTCGGGCCCGGAGGCGTACTTCTCGGCGCGGGCCGAATCTCCAGCGGAAGATGCGAGCTCCACGAGGGCGTTGCGCGCGAGCCCGACGCCTTCGGGCCATTCACGCCAGTCTGCTTCCACGGCAGCTTCGAGCGCGGCCCGGGCTTCGAGGGTGCGGCCCTGCGCGTAACGCGTGCGCGCCAGCGCCCACCACGCGAGCCCGTTGTGTGGGTAGTGCGCGAGCGTGTTGGCAAGCGTCGCTGCGGCGAGCTCCCACTCCTTGAGCCGCATGCTCGCTTCGGCGGCGTCGACCGCGATGTGCGCGTCGAGTGGCGCGAGTCGCCGGGCGCGCTCGAAGCCGTTCAGCGCAGCTTCGCGGTCACCCCGCTTCGAGGCCACCCGCGCGACGTTCGCTTCGAAGATGGCGGTTCCCGGTGTGATGCGCAGCGCCTCGGCATAGGCGGTGTTCGCGAGCTCGAGCTTTCCTTTCGTTTCGTGAACCTCACCCAGCAAGGCCGGCCACAACGACGACGTGGGCTCGAGGCCGTTGGCGACGTCGAACCAGCGCGCGTCTGCGCTGGTGATGGCCTTCGCGCCCGCGACCGACGCGCCGAACTGCGCCAGACCGAGCGCGCACGGCAGCAACGTGAGCAACGGCAGCCAGCCGGGCAGGGCGACGGTCTTCGTCTTCTTGAACGACGCCGCGAACACGCACGCCCCGAGCGCTGCCAGCAGCACGTTCGAGAAGCACACCAGCGACGCCGAGGCCCAGGCGATGGTCGCAGCCGCGGCTCCGGTGTGAGCGATGCCGTCGCGACGCCACGAACGCGCGGTGATGAACACCGCCAGCAGCAACGCCGCGATGCCGACCACGCCCTGCGTCGCCAGCGTGTTGGGGACAATCGAATGCGCGTGCGTCGCGGTCGTGCCCCACTCGTACTGCCACGCTTCGGGTTGGCGCAGCTGCTGGTCGACGAGCACGAAGGTGTCGAAACCCCAGCCGGTGAACGGGTGCAGCTGAAACCCCGCGAGCGCGGTACGCCACAACGCGAGCCGTGTCGGGGCGACGAAGAAGTGCGTCAGCCTCTCCCACAGCGCCGCGGGGCCGACGACCCCCATCGCGACGATGAGCGTGACCGGCACCGCGAGCCACGTCGTGCGTCGCGAGCGCGGCGGCCGCACTCCGCGGCTCAACACCAGCCACGCCGCCACCCCCACCGCCAACGTGAGCCAGCCCGCGCGTGAGAGCGTCAGCACGCAGGTGATGGCCGTCACGGCAGCCGTCGCCCAGCGACGTTCCTCGAGCGCCAACACGCACAGCAGCGCCATGAACACGCCGAGCTGCGTGGGGTGACCGAGCGTGGAGAACGGGCGAATGCCACCGCACCAGCTCGCGCTCTGCGCCCACTGGAACGGGTCGAGCCCGGTGGCCTGCAGCAACGCCCACGCCGCGATGGGCCACGCCGCGTAGAAGAGAAGGCGGAAGCCCGCAGTGGAGAACGACAGCGCCGAGACGATGAGCAGCGGGAGAACTGCCGTCCACGACAGCGCCGGCGCGCTCGAGGTGAAGGTGGTGACCAGCGCTGCGCCCACCACCAGCGCGATGGCCACCGCGTGCGAGCGGGAGACCTCGAGGCTCTTGCGCGTGTACGACAGCACGACCACGCCGAGCGCCAGCACCAGCTGCTGCGGCACCTCGAAGTGGTCGAAGGTGAAGGGAACGAAGGCCAGCGCCGCGAGGGCGAGCCAGCCTCCAGCGTGCGTCACTGGACGATGACGGTCGCGACGGCCACCGAAGCATCCGTCGAGGCGACCTGACCGACGAACGCAGCCACCAGGTAGATGCCCGGCGCCGCGGGCGCGGTGTACGTGCCCGAGTTCACGGTGCCGACGTCGCCGCCGCCGGAGTTGAGCACCATCCAATCGACGGCCGAGCCATCGCTCGCGGTCGCGGTGAATTGGATGACGCCGTTGGGCGCGACGGTCGCAGACGCCGGCGAAATCTCGACCGACACGCGCTGCAGGCCGATCGTGCTCACGTCGGTGCTCAGGTACTGATTCGTCGCCGGGTCACGCGCGTAGATGCGCTTCACGTTCGCGTCGCCGGTGTACGTCGCCGCGAACGACTGACCCGACGGCCAGCGGAACCACTCCGCCGTGGTGAGCGACGAGAGCTGCGTCGGGGTGACGTAGCGGGTCACCGCGAAGGTCTGCTTTTCACCCACGCCCACCACCATCACCGTCGACGCCCGGCTGCTGGGGAAGATGGCGTCGGTCACCGCGCTGCTCGGCGCGAGCGTGAGCTCGATGAGCTGCGAGACGCTGGTGTTGTAGTCGGCCGTGGCGCGGATGCGCACGGTGCGCGCCGAGCCGGAATTCGGCGCGTAGTACACGGCCGTCTGGTTGTTGAGGCGCGAGAGCTGACCCGTCGCCGACTGCTCGAGCGAGAACGAAACGTCGGGGCTCGAGGCCGACGCTTCCAGCGCCGCGCTCAAGGTGAGCGACGAGCTGTACGGCACGCTCGCCGTGGTGGGGAACACCGTGAGCCCGTTCTGCGTGTTGGTGCCGCCGCCCGTTCCGCCGCCGGTGCCACCACTGCCGCCGGTGTTGCCGCCAAAGCAGGCGCCCTGCATGCACGACTGCGTGAACTGGCACGTGGTGCACGTGTTGCCGCCGATGCCGCAGGCGTTGGCCGTGTTGCCGGCCTGGCAGGTCCCCGACGCATCACAGCAGCCGACCGAGCAGTTCGAACGGTCGCACGCGGGTTTCGAACACGCCGAGAGAGCACCAACCGTCACCACAGCCACGAGAGCGAGGACGCGCATGTGCCGCGTATTGCCCCAGTGTGAAGCGAAAGTCAGCCGACTCAGCTGCCGCGGTACGTGGAGTACCCCCACGGGTTGAGCAACAACGGCACGTGGTAGTGCGCCGCGCCGTCGACGATGTCGAACACCACTTCGACGTACGGGTAGAAGCCGGTGGTCTTCGTGGCCGTGAAGTACGCCTTCGTGTCGAAGCGAATGCGGTACGTGCCGGGCTCGACGGGCCCCGGCGGCGTGAGGGTCTTCAAACGACCGTCATCGTCGGTGGCGCCTTCGCCGACGCGCTTCCAGTCGGCGCCGTGCAGCCGCTCCAGCTGAATGGGAACGCCGCGCGCAGGCTTGCCCAGGGTGGTGTCGAGGATGTGTGTGGTGATCACTTGCCGTGCTCCTCGAGCCACTTGTTCAAGCGGATGCGGGAGATCTTCGCCTGCTCTTCAGCCGCGGTGCGCACTTCGCTCGCCTTGTCGTTGGGCAGGCGCGCCTCGAGCAGCGCCAGCATCTCGTCGGCGGACTTGCCCGTCGCACAGACGATGAAGATGAAGCCGTGCTTGTCGAAGTACGCGTCGTTCTGCGCCTTCAATTTCTCGAGCGTCTGCTGCGCGGCCGTCGACGTGCCCGACTGTTCCTGCGCGTTCCACTTGCCGCCGGTCTTGTCACCGATGCGCGGGTGCGCGCCGAAGGCCTCGAGGAAGTCGACGTTCTCCAGCTTCCACCACTCGCGCTCGGCGATGCGCATCAGCGCCGGCACGTTCTCGAACGGGCGCGCCCAGGCCATCGCGGTGGCCCACTTCTTCGAGCCGCAGACCTTGAGGAACTCGGCGGCGGCGGCGTCGGTCGACAACGCGTTCAACTTCGCGAGGCCCACGTTCTGCTGCTCCGACAGTTCGCCCCACACGCGCAGGCGCGCCACGCCGCCGTCAGGGAACACCGACAACTTCACGTGCGTGACCGGGCCCACGCGGCGCAGCTCTTCTTCGAAGAAGTGGCGCGTGTGCGGCTGCAACGGGCTCTCCACGAGCGTGCGCCAGCCGGTCAACGCATCGGGCTTCGCGTCGCGCGGGCCGACGCAGCCTTCGATGACGCAGCGGCCGGGCGCGTTGCCCTTGAAGTGCGTGGTGTCGACCTCGATGCGCTGAACGGTGCCCGAGGCCGCGAGCCGCACCAGCGACCAGTCGTTGCCCGGGCCACGACGGCGCTTCGTCTCCCAGCCGTCGCCCATGTTCACCGCGCGGTCGGGCTTGATGAGGTTGTGCCGGCTGCCGAAGAACATGTCACTGCACGACAACACGTACGCGCCGTTCTCCAGCGCCGCGAGGTCGACGAGGCCGCCGTGCGCGTGGAGCTTGCTCCAGTCAGGCACCACTTCGCCGTGCACGCGCAGTCGCGCCACACCGCCGTCGGGGAAGATGTTGAGGCGCACGTGCGTGAAGCGCCGCTCGTCGGTGATCGCGAAGTAGTTCTTCGAGTCGCCCTGCAGCTTTGCTTTGGGGACGATCTCCACCCACTCGGCGGTCTGCGCTTCTTTGATGTCGAGCGGGCCCTTCAACGTCGCCGCTTCGATGGAGCACGACTCGGGGAAGTTGCCGCGGAACCACTTGGTGTCGACCACGAAGCCCTTGATGACGCCGGGCAGCCCGAGGCGAACCACGCACCAGTCGTAACCGGCCTCGCGGCGGCGGCGCGACTCCCAGCCGTCCATCCACTTGCCCTTGTGCGTGTACTCGTGGTCCTTCCACTCGGCTTCGTGCGCTTTGAGGAGGTTCTCCTTCTCGGCGAAGAAGTCGTCGTTGGTGCCGATGGCGGCGCCACCAACACGTTCAGCTGCAAGATCCGGATAGTCGGTGAAGTCGGGTGCGTTGCTCATGGGTGCGGGCGCGCACCGTAGTACGCCGCCACGGCGTTGGTGACGTGACCGATGCCGAGCTGCCACGAGCGCGCGGCGATGGCGGCGAACCCGAAGGCCAACACCGGCACGACGGCCATGGGCACGAAGCGTTCGAAGCGCAGCGCGAAGCGGCGAGCTGCGAGGAAAGAGCGGAGCCAGAACGCGGAGTACCCAGCGATGCTCAGCCACGCGTCGAGGCGCGAGCCGTCGAACTGCGCGGCCAGGATGCACGGCAACGCGAGGCACGTGGCCTGACCTGCGCGCTCGAGAACCGTGAAGAGGCGCCCTGCGCTCGTGAGCGAAGCCGGCGGGAGCGCCACATCGCCACGTTCGGCAACAGCACCGAGGCGCCGAGCAACGCGCCGACGAACGAGCAGCCCACCGGTCAGATGAACTGGCCCGTCAGCGGTGTCGCGTGCTCCCCCTGATGGAAGACGCGCGTGCCGCGCACGTACGTCGAGGTCACCACGCCTCTGAGCTCGGCGTCGGCGTACGGCGTCAGCTTGTTCTTGTGCTGCAGCTTCGAGACGTCGACGCGGAAGAGTTGATCCGGCTCGAACACCGTGAGGTCCGCGTCGTAGCCCGCGGCGATGCGGCCCTTGCGGTCGTCGATGCCGGCCAGCTTCGCGGGCGCTTCGCACATCCACTTCACGAGGCGCTCGAGGCCGTAGCCGCGTGATGAAGCGCCGCTCCACGTGACCGGAAGTCCGAGCTGCAGTCCCGAGATGCCGCCCCACGCAGCCATGAAGTCACCGAGCTCCTGCTTCTTGAGCAGCGGCGTGCACGGTGAGTGGTCCGAGGCGACGAGCTCGAGCAGGCCGTCTCCGAGCGCGGCCCAGAGCAATTCACGGTTCGACTTCTCACGAATCGGAGGCGCGCATTTGAAGGTCGTCGCGCCGTCGGCAATCTCTTCGGCCACGAAGTGCAGGTAGTGCGGACAGGTCTCGGCGGTGAACGGCAGGCCTTCGTTCTTCGCGGCTTTGATCAACGGCAGCGCGTCGCCCGCCGAGTGATGAACGATGTGCGTGCGCGCGCCGGTTTCACGACAGAGCCGTGAGGCAATCGAGATGGCCTCTGCTTCAGCCGCCTGCGGTCGTGACGCGAGGTACGTGAAGTACGCGCGGGGATCCTTCTTCGCGATTTCAGCGGCGACCGCGTCGATGGGCCCTTCGACTTCGGCGTGCACGAGCAGCGGGCGGCCCAGGCGCTTCAATTCCTGCATCGCCGGGCGCATGTCGCTCTCGACCACGCCGGGGAATTCATCGACGCCCGAGTGGCACATGAAGCACTTGAAGCCGCGCGCCCCTTCGAGCACGAGCCCCTCGAGCTCCCTGGTATTGCCGGGAATCACGCCGCCCCAGAAGCCGACGTCGATGAGGCACTGACCCAACGCTTCCTTCTTCTTGATGCGCAGCGCGTCGGCACTGACCGTCGACGGAATCGAATTGAGCGGCATGTCGACGAGCGTGCCGACGCCTCCACTCGCAGCGGCGCGGGTGGCTGACTTGAAGCCCTCCCAGTCGGTGCGCCCGGGCTCGTTGACGTGCACGTGGGTGTCGACGACCGCGGGCATCAGCACCGATTCACCGACGTCGACGCGTTCAGCGGTGGTGGGCCAGGCGTCGTAGTCGGCGACGGCTTCGATTTTTCCGTCGCGCACGTGAACGGTGGCGGCGCGAATTCCATCGGGCGTGACGACGCGGCGGCTACGGAAGACGGTGAGGGTCATGTCGTGTCTCCCTCTCCATGCGAAGCGGGGAGAGGGGCCGGAGAGAGGGGCCCCACCTCATATCAGTGAGTTGGCGATGGGGTCGGTGTGCGCAAACCACCGCACTCCACCGCAGCGCCCCTTCATTCGAACGGTGAACGGGGCGCGCGGAACGGTGAGCGCTTTCCCTCGAAGCCTGCGCGGGTCTCTGCGGAAGGAGCGCGGAGCGGATTGAACACTGCGCGGGCGATTCGTCTCGCTGCACTGCTGCCCGCGAATGGAGCACGGCACCCCCGGAAGACCGCGCGGGTCTCCCGGAAGGGCGCGCGGCTCGGTCACTTCGGTGCGCCGGGCGTCGCCGCCTTCTTGCCCGACGACGGCACCAGGTCACGGAAGCGCGAGGCAATCGCGGGCTGAGTGAGGAACGCGATGCCCGACACGGCGACCAGCGTGTCCACCGCGCGCTCGATGCGCACCTGCGCGGCGTTCCGTTCGGCCGTCGGGTTCTTCCGCGTCTCCTTCTTGGTCTCCTGCACGGCATCGGCGCTGAGCAGCGCGCTCCTGTGCGTCTTCGCGGCGTCGAGCTCCGAGGTCATCAGACCTGCGGCGCGGGCTGCTTCCGGGAACTTCGCGAAACCAGCGATGAAGGCGTCGAGCGCCGCCACGACCCCCGAGACCTTGTTCACATTCACTTTGAGCTTGAGCCCGAACGCCACGCGTTGTGCGTCGTTCGCGCCGGTGCGAACGATGGCCGCGCGAACCGCGGTCAGGAACTCCGCGGCCGCCTTCGCAGCCTGATCTTGCGTGCGCGTGGCCTCGCGCAGGTCTTCACGCGCGGCGGGCACCTCGGCGCGCTTGCCATCGAAGGTGTCGAGGTCGCTCGTCAGCCCGTCGAACAACCCGGGAGGCAAGCGGGGCTCCAACGCCGCGCGGTGCTGCAGTCCCAACGCCAACGCCGCGCGGCCAACGCGCGACACCACAGACGACGACCACTTCGCAGACTTCCCAGCCATGTGTGAAACCCCCGCTTCTGTTGGTTGAACAGCGGCGCGGAGGAAAACGAAGGGGCCACCGGTTCGTCAAGCGCGGCTAGAAACCGCCGCCCCATGGCTGACACGAATCTGTCCTCGTTCATCTGGTCGGTCGCAGACCTTCTCCGCGGTGACTACAAGCAGTCGGAGTACGGGCGCGTCATCCTCCCGTTCACGGTGCTGCGCCGCCTCGACTGCGTGCTCGAGCCCACGAAGGAAGCGGTGCTCGCCGAGAAGAAGCTGCGCGAGAAGGCGAAGCTCAACCCCGAGCCGTTCCTCGAGAAGGCGGCGGGGCAGAAGTTCTTCAACACCTCGAAGTTCACGCTGAAGACCGCGCTCGGTGACGCCGACTCGGTCGCTGAGAACCTCGCCGACTTCGTCGATGGCTTCTCGGCCTCCGTGCGCGATGTGTTCGAGCGCTTCGAGTTCCACCAGCAGCTCACGCGGCTCTCGAAGGCGAAGTTGCTGTACCAGGTGGCTGAGAAGTTCGCGGCCATCGACCTGCACCCGAAGAAGGTGAGCAACGGCGACATGGGCCTCGTGTTCGAGGAGCTCATTCGCAAGTTCGCCGAGCTCTCGAACGAGACGGCCGGTGAACACTTCACGCCGCGCGAAGTGATTCGACTGATGGTGAACCTCATCTTCGTGGAAGACGACGCGGTGCTCTCGAAGCCGGGCGCGGTTCGTAAGCTCTACGACCCTACGGCGGGCACGGGTGGCATGTTGAGCGTCGCGGAAGAGTGGCTGAAAGCGCACAACCCGAAGTCGCGGTTGGCGATGTACGGCCAGGAGCTGAACCCCGAGTCGTACGCTATCTGCAAAGCAGACATGCTCATCAAGGGGCAGGACGTCAGTCAGATTGTGTTTGGAAACACGCTCTCTGAAGACGGGCTGCCGAATGAGCAGTTCGACTACATGCTGTCGAACCCGCCGTTCGGAGTTGAGTGGAAGAAGATCGAGAAGGAGATCCGGAAGGAGGCCGAAGAGAAGGGCCACAACGGTCGCTTCGGTCCCGGGCTCCCGCGTGTGAGCGATGGCTCGCTGCTGTTTCTGCTGCACCTGGTGTCGAAGATGCGGCCGGCGAAGGACGGCGGGTCGCGGTTCGGCATCGTGCTCAACGGGTCTCCGCTGTTCACCGGCGGCGCGGGCTCAGGTGAGAGCGAGATTCGCCGGTACATGCTCGAGAACGACCTCGTGGAGGCGATCATCGGGCTGCCGACCGACATGTTCTACAACACAGGCATCAGCACCTATGTCTGGATTGTGACGAACCGGAAGGACTCGCACCGCAAGGGCAAGGTGCAGCTGATTGATGGCGGCGAGTTCTTCCAGAAGATGCGCAAGAGCCTCGGGAGCAAGCGCAAGGAACTGGGTCAGGAACACATCGACGACCTCACGAAGTTGTTCCACGACTGCAAGAACGTGACGCGGAAGGGCGTGCCGATCAGCCGCGTGTTCAAGAACGAGGAGTTCGGCTACCGGACCATCACGGTCGAGCGGCCGCTCCGTGACGAGAAGGGCGAGGTGGTGGTGGGTCAGAAGGGCAAGGGCAAGGGGAAGCCCGTGCCGAACGCTGACCTGCGCGACACCGAGAACGTGCCGCTGGCGGAAGACGTGGAGGCGTACTTCAAGCGTGAAGTGCTGCCGCACGCTCCCGACGCGTGGATCGACGAGGAGAAGACGAAGGTCGGGTACGAGATTCCGTTCAATAGACACTTTTATGTGTTCAAGCCGCCGCGCCCGTTGTCTGAGATTGACGCGGAGTTGAAGGGCGTCACCGACCGGATCGTGCAGATGATTGGAGGGCTGTCGCAGTGAGCTTTCCGAGATATCCGAAATACAAGCCGAGCGGCGTCGAGTGGCTCGGCGACATCCCGGCTCACTGGGACGTAACTCCGTTGCGACGGGTCGGACGTATGTTGAAGGGGAGCGGCGGCACTAAAGAAGACATCACCGACGCGGGCGTTCCGTGCGTGCGCTACGGGGACATCTACACAACGCACGGGCTCTTTATCGAGACTGCTCGTAGCCACGTGTCTCTGGACCGCTCTCGCGATTACACGAGGCTGGCGTACGGCGACGTCTTGTTCGCAGCGTCGGGCGAAAAGCTCGAGGAGATCGGCAAGTCCGCGGTCAATTTGATGAAAGGAAGTGCGTGCTGCGGCGGTGATCTGATTCTGTTGCGGCCCCACGAGACGAATTCCTCGCGATTCCTCGGTTATGCGTGCGACTCAACGACGTCCATTCTCCAGAAGGCGTCGATGGGCCGAGGAACGACGGTGAAGCACATCTATCCGGATGAACTGCGGAACCTCGTGTTGTTCATGCCCCCGTTCGGCGAGCGCGCAGCGATTGCGGACTTTCTCGATCGTGAAGTCGCGAAGATCGACGCGTTGGTGGCCGAGCAAGAGCGCCTCATCGAGTTGCTGAAGGAGAAGCGCCAGGCCGTCATCTCCCACGCGGTCACGAAGGGCCTGAACCCCAACGCGCCCATGAAGGACTCGGGCATCGAATGGCTCGGCCAGATCCCCGCCCACTGGACGCTGACTAAGGCCAACGCCGTTACGACGTTTCTCACGAGTGGGCCTCGCGGATGGTCCGAACGCGTCGGTGATTCGGGAGCGCTCTTCATTCAGAGCGGCGACCTGAACGACTCTCTTGGTGTCGAGTTCGGTTCGGCGAATCGCGTGCTTGTCGGCTCCGATGCGGAGGCCGCTCGGACACGCCTCCAAGATGGCGATGTTGTTGTCTGTATTACTGGAGCGAAAACGGGAAACGTTGCTGTATGCGTTGTCGTTCCTGAGGAGTCGTACGTGAATCAGCACGTCTGCCTCTTGAGGCCGTCCCCGGCGATGAATCCCGTGTTTTTCGCCGCATCGCTCAAGAGTTCGTCCGGGCAGACGTATTTCGATCTGGCGCAGTATGGACTGAAGCAAGGCCTCAGCCTGCAGAACGTCAAGGACGCTCCGACGCTGGTCCCTCCGCGCGCCGAGCAAGACGCAATCGTTGAGTCGATTGCTCGTTGGTCGCGCGACTTCGACGCACTTGAGCTTGCTGCCGGTACCTCGATTGGTTTGATGGCAGAGCGGCGTGCGGCGTTGATTTCGGCGGCGGTGACTGGCCAGATCGACGTGCGCCCCGAATCACAACGCACCGCCGCATGAACGCCTCCGCGAAGACCATTCAGATCTTCCTGCCCGGCGGCGACCCGCATGGCATCCGCATCGCCGAGGTGACCACGCGCATCGTGCAGGTCATCGAAGTGCCGCGCAGCCTGCTGACCGAGTTCCTCAAGATGCCGGAGAGCCAGCAGGTCGCGCTCTACTTCCTCGTTGGCCAAGGCAGCGACGGCCTCTCCGCCGGGCTGTACGTCGGCCAGACCGGCGACCTCCGCACGCGACTCGGTTCGCACAACGCCAAGAAGGAGTTCTGGGAACGTGCGCTCGTCCTCATCTCGCGCACCAACAGCCTCACCCAGACCCACGCGCTCTTTCTGGAATGGCACTGTCTCCAGGAAGCCGCGAAGGCGCAGCGCTACTCCAACGAGAACGGCAACTCCGGCAGTCGGCCGCACACGGCCGCGCCGCTTGAGGCCGACTGTCTGGAGATCTTCGAGACCGGGAAGATGCTGCTCGCAACGCTTGGGCACCCGCTTTTCGATGCCGTGCGCAGCGCCGCGGCGAGCACTGATGATCAGTTCGTGCTCACCGTGACCGGCATCGCGGGCCGCGGGCTCTACACGCCGGAAGGCTTCGTGGTGCTCAAGGGCTCGCGCGGCAAGAAGGACAACGTCGTCTCGTTCAGCGACGCCAACCGTCGCTTCCGCGCCAGGCTCGTCGAAACCGGCGTGATGAAAGAAGTCGGCGACACCGTGGTGTTCACCCGTGACCACCTCTTCGGGTCTCCAAGCATGGCCGCGACGGCGCTGCTCGGCCGCACCTCGAACGGCTGGACCGAGTGGAAGACCGAAGCCGGCGTGACGCTTCACGACGCGAAGCGCGCCGATACCGAGTGAAGCCAAAGGTTTGACCCGTCATTCGTCTGTGGTCAGGTGCCCGCGATGCTCCACGCCCTTCACCTGAAGAACGTTGGGCCCGCAGCCGAGACCCGCCTCGAGTTTGCGCCCCGTTTGAATCTCTTCACCGGCGACAACGGCCTCGGGAAGAGCTTTCTGCTCGACGTCGCGTGGTGGGCGCTGACGCGTCAGTGGCCGCACGATCTGAATCCCGCCCTGACCTCGGGCTATCCCGCTCGCCCTACGGACCGAAAGCAGCCGGCGACCATCAGCTTCAGCCTCCAGTCGAAGAGCAAGAAGGAGGTCGAATACACGAGCACCTATAGCCCCCGTGACGAGGCGTGGACGGGAAGGGCGGGGCGGCCTCCGAACCCGGGCCTCGTGATCTACGCGCATGCTGACGGCGGCTTCTCGGTGTGGGACCCGGCGCGCAACTACTGGCGGAAGAAGGGCAACATCGACGTTCAGGACCGGCTGCCCGGTTACGTGCTGACCCCGGCGAACGTCTGGGACGGGCTCACCGTCACTGATGGCGGGCGGCGGTCGGTGGTCTGCAATGGCCTTCTGGCCGACTGGTCGAGCTGGATCCGCGAGAACGGCGACAACGCGAGACTCATGGGCGAGGCGCTCACGCATCTCACTGCTGACGAGGCGCTCAGTGTTGGACCGCTCGTTCGTCTCTCGGTCGACGACGCACGCGACATTCCGTCGATCGCTACCGCGTATGGGTCTCAAGTGCCTGTGGTGCACGCATCGTCAGGCGTCCGCCGCGTCCTGGGGCTTGCGTACATGCTCATCTGGTCGTGGAACGAGCACCAACTCGCCGCTCAGCAGCTGGGCGAAGATCCAACTCAGCAGGTGGTGTTGTTGTTCGACGAGATCGAAAGTCATCTGCACCCGCGATGGCAGCGCACGATTCTCAAATCGCTGATGTCCGTCGCCGACACGCTGCATTCGAGCGCCGTCGTTCAGCTCATCGCGGCCACGCATTCACCGCTGGTTCTGGCTTCCGCCGAGCCCTGGTTCGATGACGCCTTCGATGCCTGGTTCGACATCGATCTCGAGAATGGCCAAGTCGCACTTCGGAAACGCGAGTTCGTTCGGCACGGCGAGGTCTCGAACTGGCTCACGAGCAATGCGTTCGACCTGCCCACTGCACGCTCGAGTGAAGCGGAAGCCGCTGTCACTCAGGCTCAGCAGTTGTTGTCCAAGCGGCTCCCGGCGAAAGCGGAGCTGAAGAAAGCCGATGAGCAGCTGCGCGGCGTGCTCTCTGACATCGACCCGTTCTGGGTGCGGTGGAGCGCCTTCATGGAGGAGAAGGGTCTTCGATGATTCGCGTGTCTGCTGCCGCCGAGCCCGGCACCTTCGACGCGCGCGTTCGTCAACCGGGCCTGTCGGCGGTCGATGAGCTGATTGGTCGGCCACCACGAATTTCGAGACCAGGCCGGCGCCGAAAGAAGATCACGACGCAGCGGCGGCTCATACCGGCTGAGAAGTTTCCGCCGCTCTGGCGCAAGGCGATTCCCGATCTGCGCGCGGCTTACGCGGAGCGGTGCGCTTATCTTGCAATGCACATCGAGAGCGGAACCGGCAGCTCGACTGTCGATCACTTCGTCCCAAAGTCGGTCGACTGGCGGCAGGTGTACGAGTGGTCGAACTACCGGCTCTGCGCTGGCGTCATCAACGGGACGAAGGGCGACCGGGCACTGCTTGATCCTTTCGCGGTGCAAGACGGCTGGTTTGGGCTCGAGTTCGTGAGTTTTCAGGTCATCGTAGGACCTTTGGCGCCGGCGACGAGACTCACAGCTATCCAAGACACAATCGTGTTCAGCGGCATGAACTCGCGCGATTGCTGCTCTCAGCGCGCCGCCTACGTCACCGCGTTCGAAGGCGGGATATCTCGTTGGACTACCTGACGCGTCGAGCACCGTTCATCGTGTCTGAGCTGCGACGGGCACGACGAATCCCCTGAACGTCAGCGAGTCGCTGTACCCGCGGATCCTCGGTGTCTATGGTGGCGCCGCATGACGGAGGCGTTGGTCAATCCTCGGCTGTTGATTTGGGCGCGCGAACGAGCGCGTCTCGAAGACGATGCCATGGCGACCGCGCTCAAGGTCCCCCTCGAGAAGGTTCGCGCGTGGGAACGCGGCGAGAAGCGGCCGTCGTTCGGTCAGGCGGAGCGCTGGGCGCAGGTGACGCACACCCCTTTCGGTCTGCTCTTCGTTTCCGAACCTCCCGCCGCGACGCGGTTGCCGCCCGATTTCCGCCGCGTCGATGGCGCCGCCAGCGAGCCAAGTCCGGAGTTCGTCGACCTCTTCGACGATGTGTCTTTCAAGCACGCGTGGTTCCGCGCGTGGCGACAGGAGCATGGCTTTCCGCCTGTCGCCTTCGTCGGTAGCGCGTCGAAATCGATCTCTCCCGAGCGTCTCGCGGCCGAGATGAAGAAGGCGCTCGGCGTTGAATCGGCCGAGCGCGTGCCTGGCGTCGAGGATCGGTATCGCCAGCTCATCGCGGCCGCTGAAGGCATCGGCATCTGGGTGCTGCGGAGCGGCACCGTTGCTGGCAACACGCATCGGCCGGTACCTGTCGAAGAGTTCCGTGGCTTCGCGATTGCCGATGTCATTGCACCGCTGGTGTTCATCAACGCCCGCGATGCCGCGACCGCGCAGCTCTTCACACTGGTTCACGAACTCGCGCACCTGTGGCTTGGCGCGACGGGCGTCTCGGATCCGTTCAGCACGAGCGACAACGCGGTCGAGCGCCTGTGCAATGCCGCCGCGGCTGAGTTCCTCGTTCCTGCGACCGAGCTCCGCGCGCGATGGAACAAGGACGAGCAGCTCGACGTGCAGAGCTCGGTTCTCGCGCGAGAGTTCAAGGTGAGTCCCGCCGTCGTCGCCATTCGTGCGCGCGGTCTCGGCTTGACCAGCCAGCGAGCGCTCGACGAGTTCTTGGGTGCACAGCGCGCGTCGTTCAAGCGCCGCGAGAGCGATAGCGGTGGCGATTTCTATCGAACCGCCATCTCCCGGAACGGCAGGTTCTTCGCCCGTGCAGTGCTCAGCGCAGCCATGGCGCTCGAGATCTCGCTGACCGAAGGGGGACAGTTGCTGAACGTGAATGCGTCCAAAGTGGTGGAGGTCGCGCGGCGTGAAGGCCTGACTCGATGACCCATCTGCTCGACGCGAACGTCTTCATCGCAGCGAAGAATTTCTATTACCGGCACTCGATCTGCCCCGGCTTCTGGGAGTGGGTCGACAGCGCGGTGGGTGGTGAGTTCGGCACCATCGACCGCGTGTGCAGCGAACTCACGAAGGGCAAAGACGTGCTTTCCGAATGGTTCTCGGCTCGGAAAGACGCGAGCTGGGTCGCTTCGACGAAAGCGGAGAAGACACAGCAGGCGATGGTGAAGGTAGCCAACTGGGTCGCCGAGCCGAACAAGCGCAATCCAGTCGCGCAGGCGAAGTTTCTGGGCGGTGCAGACCCGTGGTTGCTCGCTCATGCGATGGCGAACGGAAGCACCGTCGTCACGCTCGAGACGCCGAAGAATTCGCCCAACGTGGTCAGCCTTGCGGACGCGTGCGCGGCGTTCGGCGTGCCGGTCATCAAGACGTGGGAGCTGTTGGAGCTGCGCAAGGTTCAGTTCATGTTGCCGAAGAAGAAGTGAGGGGGAGCTGTTGAGTCTGCATCGAGAGGTGAATTTCGAGGTCGAGTTGTGCGCGCATCTCACGTCGCACGGCTGGTTGTCCGATGAAGGTGATGCGCAGCGCTACGACCGTTCGCGGGCGTTGTTCGGCCCCGATGTCGTGGCGTGGGTGCAGGCGACGCAGCCCAAGGCGTGGGAGGCGTTGTCCAAGCAGAACGGGAGCCGCACTGAAGCGGTGTTGCTCGACAGACTGCGTGCGCAGCTCGACCAACGCGGCGTGCTCGATGTGTTGCGCAACGGCATCGAGCTCATGGGGCTGCGTGAGTCGCTCAAGATGGCGCAGTTCAAGCCGGCGACTGGACTCAACGACGAACTGCTCAAGCGGTACGAGGCGAACCGGCTCCGTGTGGTGCGCCAGGTGCGTTACTCGCAGCACAACGAGAACAGCATCGACGTGGTGCTGTTTCTCAATGGCCTGGCGGTCGCGACGGCCGAGCTGAAGACCGACTTCACGCAGAGCGTTGGCGATGCCGTCGACCAGTACCGGATCGACCGACAGCCCAAGACCAGGAGTCACTCCGAACCGCTCTTGTCATTTCCAGGCGGCGCGCCAGTTCACTTCGCGGTCAGCAACTCTGAAGTGCAGATGACGACGCGGCTGGCAGGCGACGAGACGACCTTCCTTCCGTTCAATCAGGGCAACGAGGGCGGCGCCGGCAACCCCATCAACTCCGACGCGGGGTATCGCACCGCGTATCTCTGGGAGCGTGTGTGGGAGCGCTCCAGCTGGCTCGAGATTCTCGGCCGCTACCTGATCACCAAACGTGACGCGAAGAAGCAGCCGGTGCGCTTCATCTTTCCTCGGTATCACCAGCTCGACGTGACGCGGAAGCTGGTGGCGGCCGTGCTCGCCGATGGTCCGGGCACTCGGTATCTCGTGCAGCACTCCGCCGGCTCCGGAAAGACGAACTCCATCGCGTGGACGGCGCACTTTCTTTCGGAGTTGCACGACGCGCAGGACAAGAAGGTCTTCGATTCGGTGCTCGTGATTTCGGACCGCACCGTCATCGACGACCAACTTCAAGAAGCAGTGTTCGACTTCGAGCGCACGACTGGGGTGGTGGCGACCATCACTGGTGAGTCTGCGAGCAAGAGTGGCGAGCTGACCAAGGCGTTGTCGGAGGGAAAGAAGATCGTGGTCTGCACGCTGCAGACGTTCCCGTTCGCGTTGAAGGCGGTTCGAGAGCTCTCGGCGACGAAGGGCAAGCGGTTCGCAGTCATCGCCGACGAAGCGCACAGCTCGCAGGCGGGCCAGGCCGCGGCTGACCTCAAGCGCGTGCTGACCGTGGACGAGCAGCAGAACCTGAAGGACGGCGGCGAGGTCAGCACCGAAGACATCATGCTGGCCGACATGGAGGCGCGCGCGTCAGACCGCGGCATCACCTTCGTGGCGTTCACGGCGACGCCGAAGAACAAGACGCTCGAGCTGTTCGGCACGCGGCCCGACCCGAGTCGCAAGCCAGCGCCCGACAACGTGCCGCAGCCGTTTCACGTGTATTCGATGCGTCAGGCGATCGAGGAGAAGTTCATTCTCGACGTGCTCCAGAACTACCTGCCGTACTCGATGGTGTTCCGGCTGAAGCAGGAGGGTGGAGAGGCCGAAGACAGGGAGGTCGAGCGCGACGCCGCGATGAAGAAGTTGATGGGTTGGGTTCGGCTCCACCCGGTCAACATCGCCAAGAAGGTCGAGCTGGTGGTCGAGCACTTCCGCACGCAGGTCGCGCCATTGCTCGGCGGCAAGGCCAAGGCGATGGTGGTGGTCTCGAGTCGAGTCGAGGCGGTGCGCTGGAAGCTCGCCATCGAGAAGTTCATCAAGGAGAAGCGGTACCCCATTGGGGCGCTCGTCGCGTTCTCAGGTGACGTCGAAGACGTGGATTCGGGACCGCAGGCCTTCAGTGAAGGCAGTCAGGTGATGAACCCGAATCTGCGTGGGCGCAGCGTTCGCGATGCGTTCGACACCGGCGACTTCCAGATTCTTTTGGTCGCCAACAAGTTCCAGACCGGCTTCGACCAGCCGTTGTTGTGCGGCATGTACGTGGACAAGCGGCTCGACGGCATTCAGGCGGTGCAGACGTTGTCGCGACTCAACCGCGCGCACCCGGGGAAAGACACGACGTACATCGTCGACTTCGTGAACGACCCGGAGGCGGTGCTGGCGTCGTTCAAGACCTATTACGAGACCGCGGAGTTGGTGACGACGACCGACCCGAACCTCGTCTACGACCTGCGGGCCAAGCTCGACGCGAGCGGCTACTACGACGACTACGAGGTCGATCGCGTCGCCTTCGTGGTGCACGACCCGAAGTCGAAACACGGAGACTTGCTGAAGGCAGTCGAGCCGACGGTGGACCGACTGATGCGCGACTTTCGAGACGCGAAGCAGGCCTTGCTCGCGGCGAAGGCGAAGTCTGACGAGGTTGGCGAGAAGGAAGCGCAGGAGAAGCTCGACGCGCTCGCGCTCTTCAAGGCGGACATGCAGTCGTACGTGCGGCTCTATGCGTTCCTGTCGCAGATCTTCGACTTCGGTAGCACCGAGATCGAAGGCCGCTCGTTCTTCTACAAATCCGTTTTGCCGCACCTCGAGTTTGGTCGTGAGCGCGAGACGATCGATCTCTCGAAGGTGAAGCTCTCTCACTACGGGCTCAAGCCGCGTGGTGTCGCGTTGATGCTGTTGCCGGAAGGTGAGAACCCGAAGCTGGCGCCGGTTTCAGAAGCCGGTAGCGGCAAGGTGCAAGAGAAGGAGAAGGCGCAGCTCATCGCCATCATCGAGAAGCTCAACCAGCTTTTCGAAGGCGTCGGTGAGCAGGACGAATTGCTCTACGTCGACGTCGTGAAGGCGAAGCTTCTCGAGTCTCAGACGCTCATCGAGCAGGCCACGAACAACTTGAAGGAACAGTTCGCCGCCTCGCCCGACCTCGAGACCGGCCTGATGGACGCGCTGATGGCGGCACTCGATGCGCACACCACGATGAGTACGCAGGCCATCGGCTCGAAGGAGGTCCGCGCAGGACTCAAAGACATCCTGCTGAACCACGTGGGCTTGTGGGAGGCACTGCGCGCGAAGTCGGGCTGAGCTTCAGCGGCGAAAGAACTCAGTGAGCCGCGGCAACACCTGCTCGCGCCATTTGCTGCCGCTGAAGATTCCGTAGTGCCCCGCGCCGGGCACTTCGAAGTGCTCTTTGCGGTCGTCGGGAATTCCACTGCACAACGTGAGCGCGGCCTTCGACTGCCCCAGCCCCGCGATGTCGTCGAGCTCACCTTCGATGGTGAACAGCCGCGTCTTCGTGATGGCCGAGGGCTTCACCGTCTGCTGCATCACCTTCATCTGACCGCGGGGCAGGGCGTGGTCCTGGAAAACGACCTTCACCGTCTCCAGGTAGAAGTCCGACGTCATGTCGAGCACCGCGTTGTACTCGTCGTAGAACTTGCGGTGCGCTTCGGCGCCGTCGTCATCGCCCTTGATGAGGTCGAAGAAGAACTGCTGGTGCGACTTGAAGTGCCGGTCGGGGTTCATCGACACGAACGCCAGGTGCTGCAGAAAGCCCGGGTACACGCGACGGCCGGCGCCCTTGAAGCCCGTCGGCACCACGTGAATCAGGTTGTCTTCGAACCACGAGAGGTCGTGGTCGGTAGCCAGCGTGTTCACCTGCGTCGGGCTCTCGCGCGGGTCGATGGGCCCGCCCATCAAGGTGAGCGACTTCGGAACCGCGGCGTCGTCGTTCGCCGACATCAACGACACCGCCGCCAACACCGGAACCGTCGGCTGACACACTGCCATCACGTGTGTGTCGGGCCCGAGCAACTGCATGAACTCGATGGCGTAGGCCACGTATTCATCGAGACCGAACCTGCCGGCGCTCAGCGGCACGTCGCGCGCGTTTACCCAATCGGTCACGTACACGTCGTGCTCCGCGATCAACCCGCGCACCGTCTCGCGCAGCAGCGTCGCGTAGTGCCCCGAGAGCGGCGCGAAGAGCAGCACCTTCGGGCCTGTGCCTTCGAAGCGAAGCAATCGGCAGAACGGCTTCTCGACGACCACCTGCTCGACCTTCGGCAGCGCCCACGCCGGCTTCGGGTACTCGCGGCCGATGCGATTGAAGAGCTCGAGCGAGGCCGCCATCGACCGCCCACCGGGCAACTCGCGCAACACGTTGGCAGCGAAGGCAGACGATTCGACGAAGGGAGACAGCATCGCGCGCTGCCATTCACGGAGTTGATAGAGCATCGGTGTGTTTGTGCGGCGCAACATGGCCGCACCGAGCGGGTTATGTGTCGTTTTGGTGCAGTGCACAATAGGGTCACGCGCCAGACGCACGCCGTACTGATGTCGACCGGCTCGCCTTTTTCGCGAGCAATCCACGCGTTCGGCGTGTTGACCGCGTCGCTTCGCGCGCATTAGCCAGCCGTCATGCGCGTTGGTCTTCTTGCGGCGGTGTTCGGTGTGCTCCTTGCGAGTTGTTCACCCGCGCCGACATGTGGGCCCGACACGTGTGACGGCTGCTGCGATGCGACGGGGACATGTCGAGTCGGCACGACCAACGAGTTCTGCGGTGGGGCGGGCGCGGCGTGTGACACCTGCGCGAGCGATCGTGAGTGCAGCGCGCGCGCGTGTGCAGCGCCGTCGAGCTGTGAGGTGGAGTCGCCGACCATCGACTTCGGGACCGTCGCGCGTGGCAGTTCGCACCAGCGCACGTTCACCGTGACCAACACCGGTGACGTCGCTCGTGCCGTCGCCATGACGTTCGCGTCGAACTCGTCGAACCGCATCGCAGTCGAGCCTTCGGGAACCGTCACGCTCGAGCCCAACGCGACGCAGACCTTCACCCTCACGCTCGACACCACGAACAGCGGGCCCGCGACGGCCACGCTGCCGCTGAAGCGCGATTCGTCGTGCTCGAGTGACGTGACCATCGCCGCCGTCGTCGTCGACGCGCTGCTCACCTGCGCGCCGCCGCAGCTGAACTTCGGCTACGTGCCGCCTTCCCTCACCGGCACCGGTCAGCTGACCTGCTCCAACGCGGGCTCGGCGCCCATCGCCATCAGCAACGTGAAGCTGAGTGAGCAGGGCCAGACGACCGCGAGCACGATCTTCACCTACGCGGGCGCAGCAACGGTCGTCGTGCCGGCGCAAGGCAGCGCGGCGCTCGAGTTGGCCTTCAAGCCGACGGCGCTCGGGCCTCGTCAGGGGCTCTTCACCTTCGACACCGACGCCTTCGGTCAGCCGACGGTTTCGCTTCCGCTGCGCGGCGTCGGCGGCGGGCCGAAGATCGACGTCGCTCCCACGCTCACCCTGCCTCCGTCGGCCGTGGGCAGTTCACAGCGCGGCGTGTTCGTCGTGCGGAACGTCGGTGTCCGCCCGAACCCCGCTGACCCCGCCGGCAATCTCCGCATCGAGAGTCTCCGCACACGTGCGCTGGCGAACACCACGTTCGACGAAGTCCTCGTCGACTTTCCCCCGACCTACGACCGCACCGCCGGCATCGAGGGCGGTCAGTCGGTGAATTTTGACGTCACGTTCACGCCGCAGACCGCGGGGACCAAGTCCATCGAGTTGAGCATCCACTCCAATGACGTGTCGGCGCCCGTCGTCACCGTCGTCGTGACCATGGAGGCGATCGCCGTTGCGCCGTGTACGTACACGGTGACGCCCGCCGCCATCGACTTCGGAACGCCGCGCCCTGGCGCCGTGGTCGACTGGCCGGTGACGGTCACCAACACCGGCACCACGAGTTGCACGGTGCTCGAAGCACGCGTCGCGCCGGCGCAGCAATTCGCAGTGCCGGACTTCACCGGTGGGCCGCTGGCGCCGGGCGCGGCGAATCGCTTCCACGTTCGCTATACGCAGGGGTCGCCGCCCGCAGGCCTCCCGCCGCCCGCAGGAACGCTGACCATCGGCACCAATTCATCGAGCACGCCCACGACCTCCGTGCCGTTGTCGGCCTCCACACGCGCCACCTGTATTCTCACGCCGTCGCAGGTCGACTTCGGGTCGGCGCCCGCTGCCTGTCGCAGCGCCGCTTTCAATGTCCCGGTGCTCAACACCTGCAGCACGGCGACCACCGTCAGCAACGCGACCGTGGTGACGGGCAGTGGTGGCTCGACGACCGAATTCACGGCCACCGCGAGCACTGGCGCGTCGCTCGGCGCCAACACCGGTGTCACGTTCACCGTCGACTATCGCCCCGCAGATCTCGGCGCTGACGAAGCGTTCCTCACCTTCACCACCACCGAGAACCTCGACACCTTCCGCCACGTGATTCCGCTGCGTGGCGTTGGCATCAGCGGCACGGTGACCGAGACCTTCAGCGCGCGTGCCCCCAGGCTCGACGTGCTCCTCGCCATCGATGACTCGCCTTCCATGGTCGACGCGCAGACGTCGCTGGCGATGGCCGGGGCGTCGCTCGGCTTTTCCAACGCGGTCGACGTTCGGTTCGGCGTCACCACGGCTGATCTCGCGAGCACCGCGCGCGGCGTGTTGCGGCGCACCGGCTCCAACGCGCCCTTCGTGGCGAACAGCACGCCCAACGCCAGCGCCGAGTTCGCGACCCTGGTGGGCCTCGGTGGTACGGGCGCCGCGTCGTCGTGTCTCGCCGCCGCTGCAGAGGCGCTGAGCGACGCGCGCCTCCACGGCAGCAACCTCGGGTTTCTGCGCAACGATGCGCACCTCGGCGTCATCTGTCTGACCGACTCGCCAGACTCGACGCCGAACCCCGTTTCCTTCGAGCTCGATCGACTCTCTCTGGTGCGAGGTCTGCAGCGCGCCGACGCGTTCAGCTACAGCGTGGTGGGCCCGTTCCTGCCAACGCCACCGGGCGGGTGCACGTACGACGGCAGCAACACCGCGACGCACGCGACGGCCATCACGCGCTTCTCAGGCGTCGAAGAGGAGATCTGCAGCGGCAACGCTGGCGCTTCCATCGGCAATGTCATCTCGCAGCTGGTCGCGCGGGTGGAGCGCAACTTCACGCTGACGCGCCCGCCGGACCTCGCGACGACACCCATCGTGACCATCAACGGCGCCCCGGTGCCGTCGACGGTGAACGGCATGCCGGCGTGGTCGATCGACTCGGTGACCGGCCGGCTCACGTTCTCGGCGCTCTACGCACCAGCTCCCGGACTGCCGGTCACCATCAGCTACGCACCGCTCTGCTACTGACTTTAGAGCGCGCCCTTCTGCGCCAGCACCCACAGCGTCGCAGCCACGTCTGCATTGCAGTCGTACGTGCGCTGCGCGTCGCTCGCGGTGGCCCAGCTCGAGCCGCCCTTTTCGATCTTCCCGTTCTCGAACGTGGCCTGCGTGCTGCCGCCGATCTCCACGTACCACTTGCTGCCGCGCTTGACGGCCTTGCCCTTCGTCGAGCCGCCCTTCTCAACCACGATCTCGCTCGATGATTCCTTGTACGTGTACTGCGTGCTGCCCGACTTCTCGACGCGGCCACTCGAACATTTGTAGTCGGCGGCGAAGGCAGAGACCGAGGCGAGCGAGAGCAGGGCGATGACGATGCGTTTCATGAAGGACTCTCCTGGTTGAACGTGGGGTTGGGGTGACGGCGCTTTCACCCATGAGCGGTGAAACGAGTGCACCGAAACCTTCATCGCTCTTCACTGTCAGTGTTATTTCGCGTCGCTGACGGAACTCTCTCTCAAAAGGAACGCAACCCATGATGCTCGTTGCCGTTGCTGCGCTGACCCTGGCCGCCGCGCCGCCGCCGAAGCCCTTCACCGCAGGGCCTTCCATCGAAGGCGTGTCGGAGTACTCGCTGCCCAACGGGCTCAAGGTGCTCTTCGTGCCTGACAGCTCGAAGCCCACGACGACCGTGAATCTCACGGTGTTCGTCGGCAGCCGCCACGAGAACTACGGCGAGAAGGGCATGGCGCACCTGTTCGAGCACATGCTCTTCAAGAAGACGAAGAAGTTCGGCGACGTGAAGCAGGAGCTCACGAAGCTGGGCGGCATGGCCAACGGCACCACGTGGTTCGACCGCACCAACTACTTCGAGATCTTCCCGTACGACGACGCGAAGGTGAAGACGGCCATCGAGCTCGAGGCCGAACGTCTGCGCAACGCCATCATTTCGCGTGAACAGCTGCTCACCGAGATGACCGTGGTGCGCAACGAGTTCGAGATGGGTGAGAACCAGCCGGATGGCGTGCTCGAAGAGCGCGTGATGGCGGCCGCGTTTCAGTGGCACAACTACGGCAACACCACCATCGGCGCGAAGAGCGACATCGAGAAGGTGCCCAACGAGCGGCTGCTCGCGTTCTACGAGACGTACTACCAGCCGGACAACGCGATGCTGATCGTCGCGGGCAAGTTCGACGAGGCCAAGACGTTCAAGTTCATCGCCGACACCTTCGGAAAGCTGCCGAAGCCCAGGCGCACGCTGCCCACCACGTACACCGACGAGCCCACCCACGACGGTGAGACCACGGTGACCGTGCGTCGCGTCGGTGGAACGCCGGTGGTCATGGTCGGTTACCACGTGCCCGCGGCGTCCGACCCCGACGCGCCGGCGGTCGATCTTCTCGACTCGTTGCTCGGCGATTCACCGTCGGGCCGTCTGTACAAGGAGCTCGTCGAGACCAAGAAGGCCGCGCGCGTGGCCTGCAGCAGCTACACGCTGCGTGAGCCGGGCTACTTCATGTGCCGCGCCCAGCTCAATGCGAAGGACCCTTCAGGTCCCGCGCGTGACGGGCTGTTGTCGGTGCTCGAGGGCTTCGCCAAGAAGCCGCCCACGAAGGAAGAGGTGGAGCGCGCCAAGACGGCGCAGCTCAAGGAGTTCGAGCTGCTGCTCAACTCGAGCGAGCGCGTGGGCATCTACCTGTCCGAGTACGCGGCCATGGGCGACTGGCGCCTGCTGTTCCTCTCGCGAGATCGCATCGAGAAGCTCACGGTGGAAGACGTGGTGCGCGTGGCAGGCAAGTACTTCAAGGTGAGCAACCGCACGCTCGGTGAGTACGTTCCCACCGAGAAGCCGGAGCGCGCGGAGATCTCCGCGGCCGCCGACCTCGGCCCCGTGCTCAAGGACTACAAGGGCAAGGCCGAGATGGCGCAGGGCGAGGCCTTCGACGCCACGCCGAAGAACATCGACGCGCGCACGCAGCGCCCGGTGCTGTCGGGCGGCACCAGGCTCGCGCTGCTGACCAAGAAGACGCGCGGTGAGACGGTGCAGGTCAACATCAACCTCAAGTTCGGCTCCGAGAAGTCGCTGCAGGGGCAGCGCGTGGCCGGTGATTTCGCAGCGCGCATGCTGATGCGTGGCACGAAGAGCAAGACGCGGCAGCAGGTGAAGGACGCGTTCGACGCGCTCAAGGCGCAGGTTCACGTGCAGCCGCAGCCGCAGGGCGTGGTGGTGAGCGTCGAGGTGCGCAAGCCGCAGCTCGCCGCGGCGCTCGACCTCGTGGGCGAAGTGCTGAAGACGCCGGCCTTCGACGCGAAGGAGTTCGAGCAGCTGCGCCGCGAAGTGCTCGCGCAGTACGAGCAGCAGAAGGACGACCCCATGGCCATCGGGCAGATCGGCCTGCAGCGCGTGCTCTCGCCCTTCCAGACGAAGGGCCACCCGCTGTACGTGCCGAGCATTCAGGAGCTCATCGCCGACGCGACGGCGCTCAAGGTCGAAGACTCGAAGGCGTACCACGCGAAGTTCTACGGCGCGCAGAGCGGCTACATCGCGGTGGTGGGTGACTTCGACGAGAAGGCCACGCAGGCGCAGCTCGAGAAGCTGTTCGGGGCGTGGAAGTCGCCCGAGGCGTACACGCGCATTCCGGTGCCGTTCGTGAACGTCGAGCAGAAGAACGGCAGCATCGAGACGCCCGACAAGAAGATGGCGTTCTACGGCGCGGGCACCATCTTCAAATTGAAGGACAGCGACCCCGATTACGCCGCGATGCTCATCGCCGACTACATGCTCGGCGGCGGCTTCCTGAACGGCCGCGTGCCGCAGCGGCTGCGCGAGAAGGAAGGTCTGTCGTACGGCGCCGGCACGCACATGCGCGCGGGCACGCACGAAGATTTCGCCGCCATCATCGGCTACGCCATCTACGCGCCCGAGAACGTCGGGAAGATCGAAACCGGCTTCAACGAGGAGATCGCCAGGGCCGTCGAGAAGGGCTTCACCGAAGCCGAGCTCAAGCTGGCTCGTGAAGGCCTGCTCAAGGAGCTCGAGAGCGCTCGCGCCGACGACGGCGAGCTGGCCGGCGACCTCGTGCAGCAGCTCGACCTCGGCCGCACCACGGCGTTCGACCAGCAGATCGAAGACAAGTTGAAGAGCCTGTCGCTCAAGGAAGTGAACGAGACGCTCAAGAAGTACGTCGACCCGAAGAAGTTCAGCTCGCTGAAGGTCGGCGACTTCAAGCAGGTCGCTGCGCCGAAGTGATTTCGCTCCGCCAACCAACGAGTCAGGCGTGGCTGCCGCTGGCCCTCGAGCGCTTCGATGAAGTGCTCGTGGACCATGCGCACTGCGAGAAGAAGGCGGCGGCCAACGCGCTGTCGTTGCTGCAGGCCTACCCTGAAGTGCCCGGGTTGCCTGCGCAGATGGCGCGGCTGGCGCGCGAAGAATCGGCGCACCTCGCGAAGGTGCTGCAGATCATGGAGACGCGCGGCCTGGTGCTGGGCAAAGACCTCGGCGATCCGTACGCGCAGGCGCTCCAGAAGACGATGCGGAACCCCTCGAAGGAACGGCGGCTCGATCGCTTCCTGGTCGCCGGCATCATCGAGTCACGCAGCCACGAGCGGCTCGCGTTGCTGGCCGAAGGTCTTGAAGACGCGAGGTTGAAGAAGTTCTACGGCGAGCTGGCGAAGAGCGAAGACGGGCACCAGAAGTTGTTCCTTCGGCTCGCGCTGGAGATCGAAGACGAGCGCGTCGTGAACGAGCGGCTCGACTACTTCTTGAACGCCGAGGCCGAGCTCATTCGCACGCTGCCGGTGCGTGCGGCGATTCACTGACCTGCGCGCGACTCGCCGTTCCTCACCCGGTGAGAAAACGTAAAGGTCCAACCACCCGATGTGCTTCATGAATTCGGGAAAAAAGAGGGCCGAAACCCTTTCGGGGTTCATCCGACACTGTAGGTGCGAGCCCACCTCGCACTACTTCGGAGCCGCCCATGCCCGTCGTCTTCAACCCGTTCAACCCGATGTCGTACGTGAACGCCAGGGGCACCGCCGTGAACAACGCGGCGCTCGGTGCACCGCGCGTCTCGAAGGGCACGCCGATTCCGGTCGAAGCCAAGAGCGAGAACCCCGGCATCAAGTTGAAGTCGAAGACGCTCGCCGACGGCAGCGTCGAGGTTTCGTTCGCTGGCAAGGCGAAGGCCGCGAAGGTCATTCAGCCCACCGGCGTCTACGCCGACATGATGGAGCCCACGAAGACCAACAACACGGTCTCGCTCAAGGTCGCGGTGAACGAAGCGGTCACCACCGATTCGTTCGGCGCGACGAACTACACCGAGAAGAACAAGCGCGGCATGTTCGAATACACCTCGGAAGGTGAGACCGGCCGTCAGCTCGCCAACGACTTCGCCAAGCGCGTCAACCAGCTCGGCGCTTTCCGCGCCACCGTGAAGCCCGGCGCCACCGCCGATGCAGCGACGCTGATCATCTCGCGCCGCTGAACTCTCAACGCCTGAGAAATTGATCAGCACCCGCAGGCGACGTGACTTCGACGTGACTTGCGGCGCGCTCCGGCAGACAGCACATTGCCGCGCACCAACTCTTCACCCCTCGAAAGAGAGACTTCTCATGTCCCGTATCGCCAAAGCCGACGTCAACCGCGCTCTCGAAGTGGCTGCCATGCGCATTCAAGACGCCGGTGGCGCTGATGGCCGCGTCAGCCGCGCCGAGATGACGAAGGCGCTCAAGAACCTCACGGGCACCGAGAAGAAGCTCGCCGACGTCTTCTTCAAGTTCATCGACAACCGCGACTTCAAGAAGGGCGCGCAGGTCACCAAGACCGACATCGACCGCGCGGTGGCGTACGCCAAGCAGAAGATGATCGCGAAGTACGACCTCAACAACAACGGCCTCTCGTCGGCCGAAGTGAAGAAGATGAGCCTGACGGGCAAGCTCGCCGTCGACCTCGCGCGTGAACTCAAGGCCGCCGCCGCGGGTCAGAACGCGCTCGATGCCGGCTCGTTCCTCGAGTTCAAGGAAGAGCTGACCACCGCGCTCTCGCGCACCGACGTCACCAGCGCCTCGCAGGTCGACGCGCTCCTCAAGGAGCAGATCATCGCCGCGTGCCACCAGTCGACCTACGAGCACGTGACGACGCTCGCCGAGGCCTTCGAGGCGGTCGACCAGGGCGAGTTCGTCATTCGCGAGGTGAAGGACAAGAAGACCGGCGAGCTCTACACGTCGATCGACTACGGCGCGGGTGACAGCACCTACGGCGCCATCTTCAAGAAGGGCAGCGCCACGCCGGCCGCCGCCATTCACGACGGCGAAGTGCAGAAGTTCTGAAAATCGCTCCAGCTGAAGTGAAGGGCCCGGTGGCTCTGATGCGTTCGTCGCGTCAGAGCCACACGAGTTTCTGGTGCCGGCCCTGCAGGTAGCCGACCTTGCGCGCGATGTTCGCGAAGTGGGGCGTGTCTTCGTCGACGCGCACCGTGAGCCGCGGCAGGGACGACATGAGGAAGCGGCTGATTTGCCCGAGGCACAACGTGGCGTGGCCTTTGTTGCGCGCCGCGGGCAGCGTGTAGAGCCCCTCGAGCTCCGCGCCGAACTGGCTGCGGCTGCCCACGTCGAGCTTGAAGACCAGCTCACCTTTTTCTTCGAGCACGTAGGTGCGGCCCGAACGCACGCGTTGGCGCACGCGGAGATCGAACCCCGAAGGGTCTTCCTGCATGGGGTCGCGCTGCAGCAGCTCCTTCATGCAGGCGGCCGACATGGGCACCAGCCTCGGAAGGTCGGCTTCGGTCGCGGCGCGCAGCAGCGGGTTGGTGAACGGCCCGAGGTCGTTGGGCGAGACCGAGAACAACCGCTGCACCTTGCTGAAGCGCGGCGTGACGCCGAAGTGGCGGAGCAGTGAATCGACCACGCTCTGTTCGCCGATGATGCCGCGCGGCTGCACCAGCCCGTGGAGCTTCTTGGCGATGTCGCCGATGTGCAGCGGGCTGGAGGCAGAAGGCACGAGCAGGCCGCCTCCGCTGCCGACGAAGAGCGCGGCGGTGAGCTCGTTGTCGAAGAAGCGGCCGAAGAAGGTGAAGGGCGCGCGCGCGTTGTTGGAGACGACGCCGAACTCCTCCATCAGGCCCAGGAGGTACATGTTGTGCGTCGTGTCGCGCGACAACATCGTGCGCAGGGCGCTCACATGATCAGGGCCGAGTGGTTCGACGACGGCGGGCATCGGGAAGAGCCGAGACTGTACGTCAGTCTTTCCGGGGCCCGAAGTTGAAGGTGTGGGTCGTCGGTTCGTAGCGCTCGCCGGGCGCCGGTACGAAGCGCAGCTCGGCGAAGACGTCTTCGAGACAGGCGGCGACGTACGGGTTTTGAGACGGGTTCGCTTCGATGACGACGTCGTCGTAGCCGCCGTCGCGAGTGGGGGTGAAGCGCACGCGAATGGCGCCGGTCAGCTGGTTGTCGTCGAAGCAGCGGCGCGCCTCCCGCGTGACCGCTCTGACGGGCTCCGAGACGTCAGGGCGATTCTCCCGCGTCTCTTCAGGCGCAGGTTGCGGTGAGGCGGGTGCGACCTTCTGAAGCGTGACCGGCCGCTCCCCCTGGCGCTCTCCCGGAAGGGAGGGGGAGACTTCATTCGTCGTCGCGCCCTCCGGTGTGAACCAGAAGCCCAGAATCACGAGCGCGGTGAAAGGCACCAGCACCAGCGCCGCAATCAGAAACCCGCGCTTCACAATCTGAACCCTTCGATCAACTCACTCGCGCGAACGGGTGAACCGTCGTTCAACCCGGCGGAGCCCGCGAGGTGACCGATCACCTTCTCGGCCGACCACCCGAGCTCACGCAGCCCTGCCACCGTCGACGCGCCGTCTCGCTTGGCCAGCCGCTTCCCATCGGCCTGCAGCATCAGCGGCACGTGGGCGTACTCGACGCGGGCGTAGCCCAGCGCTCGTTGCAGCTGCAGCTGCCGCGCGGTCGACGACAGCAGATCGTCACCGCGGAGCACGTGCGTGATGCCCGAGAGCGCGTCGTCGACCACCACCGCCAGCTGGTAGCTCGCCACACCGTCGAGGCGCTGAATCAGGAAGTCGCCGACCTCGTGTTCGACGTCTTGCGAGCACGGCCCGCGCACCGCGTCGACGAAGTGCTCCACGCCGGGCTCCACCCGAAAGCGCCACGCCGGTGAACGGCCCGGCTTCGGCACTCCGCCTTCGCGACACGTGCCGGGGTACACGGGGCCCTCTTCACCGACGTGGGGCGCCGACGCGGCGCGGGCGACCTCTGCGCGACTGCACCAGCAGCGATACGCCCGGTCAGCGCGCGCCAGGCGAGTCAGTGCGTCTGCGTAGATCTCCGAGCGCTGCGACTGAACCCACACCGGGCCGTCCCACGTGAGCCCCAACCACTCGAGGTCTTCGTAGATGCCGTCGATGAACTCAGGCTTGCTGCGGTCCGGGTCGAGATCTTCGATGCGCAGCAGAAATTCGCCGCGCAGCGACCTCGCCCACAACCAGCCGAGCAACGCGCTGCGCACGTTGCCCAGGTGCATACGACCCGTGGGGCTGGGAGCGAACCTCCCGCGATGACTCACTGACGGCGGAGCGGAGCGCGGCGCTTCTGCTCGATGGGCTTGCGAGGCCCTTCGTCTTTCGCCGGCTCGATGGCGTCACCGTCGACGCCGATTTCAGCGCCGGGAACGATGCCGTAGCGAGCTTCGCTGGTCTTCGCCGCGGTGCTCACCAACGTGCTCGACACCGACGACGGCACGCGCACCGGTTCGCCGACCTGGCTGCCCTTCTTCGCGAGCTCGCCGGCCAGGTTGTAGAACTCCATGCCTGCCGACAGCAGCTCGGTGTCGAACGAGGCGCGCGCCATGCGGCGAACGTCGCCGGTCGCGGCCGTGAAGAGGAAGGTGTCGAGCGCAAGGCCCTTGCCGTCCTTCGACAGCGCACCGAACACGATGAGGTCGGCTTCGTTGGCCTTCGCGGTCTCCTTCGCGGCGGCCACGAGGTCGGCGTCGAGCTTGTTCTGCGAAAGCGCCGTCAACACGCGGGCCTCGGGGTCTTTGCTGGCCGAAGCAGCCTTCGCCGTCGCCTGCTTGTTGGCGGTCACTTCGATGACCCCGCCGATGGCCTCGCCCGACGGCAACGTGGCCTTCCAGAAGTGCAGGCCGGGCGGCACCGCGGTGATGGCGAGCGGCGTGGCGCCCAGCGCGAGACCGTCGATCAGCACCGGCGCGTTCGACGGCGACGACTCGAGCAGCACCGTGCCCTTCGCGCCGTCCTTGAGCGCCTTGCGTGCATCGGCGACCACCCGAGCGAACAGGGGCGAGCTCGACGCCAGCCCCACTTCACGGTCGGGGGCCATCGCCAACGCCTGATTGAGGCTCTTCGCGCCTTCTTCATCGCGGCCGGTGTTGAACTGTACGGCCGACAGCAGAACGTACGCGTCGACGACTTCGCCAATCTCCGGCAGCGCGGGGATCGCCGTCTTGTACGCCGCGATGCCGCGGTTGAGCGCCTCTTCGGCGAGGCGGAACTTCTTCTTGCCGCGGAGCTCCTTCGCGTCGCCGACTTCCTTGCGCGCAGTCTCGAGCGCGGCCTCGGCCGCACCGCCGGCCTTCTCACGCTTCGCATCGACGAGCGCGAACGCGTCGGCGCTCTTGAACTCGGTGGTCAGCATGCCGACGGCCTTGGCGCCGGCGCGCGCGGGAACGTCACCGGTCAGCGCGGCGAACGGCATCACGGTCAGCTTCTGCTTGGTGGCAGGCGCTTCAGCGGCGGCCCCCTGCGCGAAAGACGAGAGGGCGAGCAGCGCGGTCAGCGAGACAAACAGGCGAGTCATGACGCGGCGTCCTACTCAGGCCGCGCCGCTCCGTCGAGTGCCTGATCAGCCAATCGACTGGAGCTCCAACGAGTGGAAAATCAGAGCTGGCCGTCGCACTCGGCGGGCGTGGCCGCGCCGCAGTTCGTCTTGAGCAGCGCGCGGGCACAGGCCGCTTTGCGTTCGGCGCGCGCACCGTCGACGGAGCTCTCGCGGCTGGTCGCCTCGCACTGCTTGCTGACGGCTTCGCAGCGGGCCTTGCCGTCCTTCTTGCAGGCGTTGGCGTGGCACTGCGCGCCTGCCCAGAGGTCACAGAGCCAGCGCTCGCTGTAGGTGTTCGGCCTGGTGCCGGCCGAGGTCGAAAGAATGAAAGCGGCAGCAGTCGCGAGGAACATGGGCCGCATTGTAGCCGGATCATTGGCCGACTCATGTTTCCTGCTACTTTTCCGCGCCTACATGGACGCCGACATCACGTTCGAAGAGCTCAAGCTTCTCCGCACGGTGTCCCGCACGGTCGACGATCTTCTCGAAGAGTCGCTCAAGGTGCGGGACAGCCTGGAGCAGGCGTTCAATCGCTTGTTCCCACCGTTGATCAAGCTGGTCGGCGCGAAGGGCGCGGTGGTGAACACCATCGACGAAGAGCTCGCGCAGGCGACCTACCACCACGGTGACTTCGGCGGCGTGTTCCCCGGAGCGCTCCTCGAGAGTGGGCGCTGGGGCGTGCGCAAGCTCGACAACGGCGACACGCTGGTGGCGCAGGTGCTCGACCTCGTCGGTCACCCGGTCGGTTCGTTCGGCGTGGTGTTCCCCGGAGACCGGACGCACGAGGCCGCGAAGCTGGGCCGGTTGCTCGAGACCATCGCCGAGCAGCTCGACACCGTGCTCGCCTCGGTGCAGACGGCGGCCGAAAAGCACCAGCTGCTCGTCACCATCAACCACGCCCTGGCCAACCGCGTCTTCGAGACGGGCATGGACCAGGCGGTGCGCGCGCTGTGCGATCGCGTGAAGGTGCCGGGCTTCCTGCTCATCTACCGGGACGCGGTCGACTCGGGCTCGTTGCATTACCGCAGCTACAAGTACGGCCAGCTCGAGCACTCGAGCAACGGCTCACGCGACCCGCACCTCGACGCGGCCATTCGCGCGCACGGCCAGTCGTTGATCATGCCGCACGACACGCGGCTCAAAGAGACGCTCGGCCGTCGGGCCGTCGAGACGGTGCTCATCAGCGGCGTCGCCGACTCTCACGCGCTCGGGAAGATCATGGTGTCGAGCGGCGGCGAAGGTTTCTCGGCCTACGCGATGGACCTGCTGCGGCTGCTCGCCTCGACGCTCTCGCAGCGCCTCATCGACTACAATCGCGAGCGCATTCACCTCGCGCAGTTCTTCTCGGGCAGCACCATCGACGAGCTCCTGCGCGACCCCGACTATGGCCGCCGCTACCTCGCGCCGCGCGCGGAAGAAGTCGGCATTCTCTTCGCCGACATCAACGGCTTCACCCGCATCTGCGAGCAGGTGCTCGAGCGCCCCGAGCGCATCGGCAAGTTCGTCGACGACTGGTCCGAAGAGGCGGTGCGCATTCTTCATCGGCATGGCGGCGTGTTCGACAAGATGGTCGGTGACTGCGTCATCGGCCTGTGGGGCCCTCCGTTCTTCAAGGACTCGCCGGCTTCGCGCGCAGGGCACGCCCTCAAGGCGGCCATCGAGATCCAGAAGTTCACCCGCGACACCATGAGCGCGCACCCGGAGATCAGCCGCCTGTCGGAGCTGTTGCAGATGCCGGGGCTCGGGGTCGCCATCGGCGTGAACCTGACGCCGAGCTTCTGCGGGCTGTTCGGCCCGAACCGGAACTACACGTCGTTCTCGACGGGCATGAACCAGACCGCGCGACTGCAGTCGCTGGGCAGCTTCCGCGAGACGCTCGTGATGCAGTCGGTGAAGGACGCTCTCGCGAAGGAAGACGAGTTCGCCGGCCTCAAGTTCGGCCCGCTGCAGGAGACGCCGGTGAAGAACGTCGCGCAGCCGCTGCGGTACTACAAGCTGCTCGACTGATCAGACCCAGCCGGTCGTGGCGCGAATGATGAGCCCGAACGTCACGCTGGTGGCGTTCGCGGCGAGGCTCCACAGAAACGCGCTGCGCTTCGGCATACCGTTGACGTGCAGCCACACGCTCTCGGCGCTGACGGCGAAGGTCTCGGCGAGCGCCACCATCACCCAGTAGGGAAACGGCAACAGCGGGAAGACGAACCACACGATGGGGTGCGTCATCGCCGAGGCGAAGAAGGCGACGCGAACACTGCGCGTCGCGAACCAGTAGATCGGCAGCTCGAAGAGTTGGGTGACGAAGAACGCCTTGGCCCACGGCAGCAGCGCCATCAGCACGGAACGGGACGCCTGCCTTCCACGAGGAACCACGCGGCGACGGCGAGCTCGAGGTAGCCGTGAAACGCCGCGAGCCGCAGGTAGCCGTACCGCGCGCCCGACAAGTCGACGACGCCCCACACGGCGATGAAGATGGCGAGCACGCCGCAGAACGCGAGCGCCGGAACGCCGAAGTCGCGCACCAACGCGTTCCACGATTCACGAAAGGGTCGAGGCGCAGGGCGGGCACGTGCGTCTTCAGGCACGAGGCGCAGCCACACCGCGTAGTGAAGCGACTGCAGGAACGCGAAGGTCAACACGAGGCGCAGCGCGAGCGTCGGCGACAGGCCCGGCGCGTTGGCGCTGACGAACTCCCCGAAGCTGGTGCGAGCGCGTGGCGCGTTCCACGCTTCGAAGAACGTGAGCACCGGCTCGGCGCCGCCGAGCATCAGGAACGCGAGTGCGGCCATGGTGAGCACGGGAATGAACCAGTGCCGACGTGACCGCGGCTGCCACGCCCACCACCAGGCCAGCGCGATGACGTTGTGGAGGTGAAGAAACGCGAGAAGAAACGGCGTCTCCCAGCGCAGTGCGACGAGGGTGAGCGCCGCCCAGACGGCAAGCGCGACGAGCTTTCGTTTCACCGTCGCGTTGGCCGTGAGCACCAGTGGAACCACGGAGAGCAGGCCGATGAACGGCGGCGCGCCGAAGCCGAGCGCGACGAGCGGGAGGGCCGCGAGCCACACGAGCCCGCCGCGCTTGTGCAGCCCGGGCTGAATCACGAGGTAGCGCGCGTCGGCCACCAGATGCGGCACGCCCAGCAACACCGGACCCAGCGCGAGCAGCCACAGGGGCGCGACGACGGTGAGCGCGAGCGAGGTGATGATGGAGAACACCGCCATCCACTGCACGCGGCGTTCACGGTCTGCGTACAACGAGCCGAACCACGGCTCTGCCATTCGAAGCAGCGCGGCGCGGGCGCGATCGATGCGCCAGGTGTCGGCCGTCGAGTTCACGCCGGTTGTGGAGCGCGACGCGAACGAAGCGCGAAGATGAGCGCGATGAACGCCATGCCCAGGCCGAGCCACGCGGTGGTCACCTTCGAGGTGGCCTTGCCCGTCGCCTGGCAGCTCAACATCTTCACCTGGCGGTACGTGGGCGGAACGCCGCTGCTGTAGTCGGGGCGCGTCACCGAAACTTCGACGCACGTGCCGGCGCCACCTTCGGGCGTGGTGCAGGCGGCGCCCGCAGAGCGACCGCGGCAGTTGGCGACGTCTTCGGTGATGACGTCGGCGAAGGAGGGCAGGGCGAAGAGCGAGAAGATGAGGGCGAGCGTCTTCACGCGTTCCTCCGACGAAGCGCGAGCAACGCACCGAGCGCGAGCAGCGCTTCGCCTGGCAGCGCAGCGCACGACGACTTCTTCTCTTCAGGTGGCTTCGGCGCGGGCGCGGCTGCTTTCAGCTCGCACTTCATGCAGTCGTATTCGACCGCCTTCGGAGGAACGCCTTCGCTGTAGTCGAGCTTTCCGCACTTCGAGCTCGCGCACGTACCGTCACTGCCGTCGTCGCGCTTGCACGCCTCGCCTGCCGATTTTCCGCTGCAACCACTCACGTCAGCCGGAGGCACGTCGGCCCACGCTGCACCACACGCCAGACACAGCACCACGAGGAGTCGTCTCATGCCGTGCAGGGTACAGTCCGCGGCCATGTTTCGTCATTCGTGGTTCGTGCTGCTGCTGACTGCGTGCAACTTCGGTCCAGCGCCCGAACCGACGGCGCCCGTGCAGACGTATTGCGGTGTCGCGCAGTGGGACCGCTCGTTGCTGCTCGCGGAGGTCGGCGCGTTCACCGACAGGCCGCGCCTGGGTGAAACATGTCTTCGGGTGACGCCGCAGAACGGCACCATCGAGCTCGTCGACCTCGCGCCGGACCTCGCGACCACCGCGCGCACGTTCTGCCGAATGCGCGGCACGCTCGACGGTTCGACGGCGACGATCTCCGGCGGCGAGTGCAGCTCCGTGAACGCACTTCGAGGTAGCCGCTTGTTCGACCTCACCGGCACGTTCCCCTTCATCGAAGGCCAGCCGCTCAGCATTTCGCTCAGCGGGAAGGTCGAAGAGGTCGGCTCGGTCCGGCAACTGGTCAACGGCGTGTTCGTCGAACGCGACGGCTTTCCGCAGGCCATCACCGGAACCGTGACGCTTCGCTACGAGCTCCAGTTCGCGCTGCAAGACGCGCCGTCACTGGGCGACGCGGGCCTCGCTGCGCCGGACTGCCCTGCCTCGCTCGACGGCTGCTGGCGCACCACGCTCGCGCCGACCATCGTGGTGAACGCGGGAGAAGCCGAATGTCAGGCGCTGGCGGCGCCGTTGACGGTCGACGTGAAGACCACCCGTTCGAGCATCGAGACGACGGCGAGGTGGGACGCGGTCACGCGCGTCGAGCGCTGCAGTCTCGTGGCCGACGAAGGTACGGCGGTGACGCCCGCGACGTTCAATTCCTACGAGGTCGACTTCAGCGACGGCGGCGTGCCTTCGATTCGCGCGTGGATGATTCGCGACGTGAACCGCGGCGGTTTTCCCGTGCGCTGCGAGCTGGTGTTCACCGGCGCGGAGCCCGCAGCCTGCCAGTGAGTCACGCTTCGAGTGACGGCTGCGAGTACTTCCGGGAGAAGTGGATCCAATCGCGCGCGTCGATTTCCACGAACCACTCGATGTTGGGAATGAACGTGTAGCGGGCCGAGGTGAATTGCTCGAGCAGCTCGGCCGCTTCCATCGGTGAGAGCTTCGGGCCCTTGAAGCTCACGCGCAGATACGTCTCGAGCGTGGGCGTCACGTCGACCGAGGCGCAGACCTGAACGCTGCCGACGCGGCAGATGTTGTCGACGTTCACGCGCCTGGCGTGCGTGGCCCAACGGTGGGGATCAACGGCGCGATGGAGCAGTGCTTCTCCGGCTTCGCTCATCGACTTGTGCTTCGGTACCGAAGCTCGCTGCATCGGGTCGGCCCTCCCGCGAGATGGAGGAACGAAACCGCAGCGCGCGTGAATGAAACAAGGTGGGGCCCGGCTTGACGTGGTCGATTTCGACGTTCAAAGCATCGCGAGGTCGTCGCGGTGTATCGCTTCGTCGAGGCCGCGGTAGCCGAGCGTCGCTTCGATCTGCGAAGTGCGTTTGCCGGCGAGCTTTCGCAATTCATCGGCGCCGTACGCCACGAGCCCGCGTGCGAAGACGTCACCCGCTTCGTCGGACAGGTCGACCGGGTCACCGTGCGAGAAGTTGCCCTTCACGTCGCGAATGCCGCTCGGGAGCAGCGACTTCTTCTTGTCGGTGAGCGCGCTGCGAGCGCCGGCGTCGACCACGATGGTGCCCTTCGCCTTCAACGCATGCGCGATCCACGCCGTGCGCGCGTCGCGACGGCCGATCTGCCTGGTGAACAACGTGCCTTCGTGTTCGCCCGCGACGACGCGCGTGAGCGTTCCCGGTTTCTGGCCGGCGGCGATGACGCAGGTGACGCCCAGCTCGGTCACGCGTTGTGCGGCGCGCAGCTTGGTCGCCATGCCGCCGGTGCCGACGCTCGAGCCGCTGCCGCCGGCGGAAGCCAGCATCGCGCGGGTCACGCCTTCCACGGTGGAGATCAACGTCGCGGCAGGGTTGGTGCGCGGGTCGGAATCGTAGAGACCGTCGACGTCGCTCAAGATGATGAGCGCATCGGCGTTGACGAGCCCGGCGACGAGACCCGCGAGCGTGTCGTTGTCGCCGAACTTGATCTCGTCGACCGACACGGTGTCGTTCTCGTTGATCACCGGCACCACGCCGTCGCTGATCAAACGTTCGAGCGCATGACGCGCGTTCAAGTACCGCCGGCGGTCCTGAACGTCGGAGTGCGTGAGCAACACCTGCGCGACCAACGTCGGGTCCAGCGCTTCTTCCCACGCGCGCATCAGGCGGCTCTGGCCGACCGCCGCGCAGGCCTGCTTGCCGGGGATGTCTTTGGGCTTCGCGGCCAGCTTCAGTCGCTCGACACCGAGCGCGATGGCGCCGGACGACACGATGACCAGTTCGCGGTCTCTGGCGATTTCGAGCAGCTCCGACGCGAGGCGTTCGAAGTGCGGGCGATGAAAACGGCCCGTGGTGTTGGTGAGCGCGTTGGTGCCGATCTTGACGACGACGCGACGCGCCTGGCTCAGCAGCTTCCGGTGGGACACGCGCGCGTTATGCCACGTCGGTGTCGTCGTAGATGGCCGAGACCGGAATCGCCGCCCGGCGGTAGATCTCGACGAGTCGACGGTCGCCGGTACTCGTGGCGTTCCTGCGAGCGCTCCGCTGGCCGCGAGGTATCGCTCGACGCCAGGTCACTGACCGAAGACGATTTCAGCCAGCAACCGGTACGGCGTGCGCGCCAACGCGTCGACCACCCACGGCCCGAGCAGCATCACCTGGATTCCCGCAAGGCCGATCCACGGCCCGAACGGAATGTTGTTCGCGCCCGGCTCCCAGTCAGGAATCTCGCCGGTGGCCTCGTCAGGAGGCGGCGAGTCGGGAATGTCCTGGAGGAGCACCGTGTACGGAACCAACAACACCCGTTGCCACCACGCGTACCCGGGCTTGATGAACTCCGGCGTGAACGGCTCGCGAGACGGCACCTCTTCTTCCGTCTCGTCTGGCTTCGAATCGGTCACGGCTTCGACCCGCTCGACCGGTTTGTCTTGCGCCGGAGCCTCGGGCTTCGGCTCGGGAGGCGATGACGGGCCCGCGCGGCCGGTCATGCGCATGCGAACGAGCCCGACGATCGCGCCCTGAAGCGACGAGAGCAGCACGACGCCGAGCAGCGCCCGCCAGCCGACCTGTGCGCCGATCATCGCCAGCAGGTACTTGTCGCCGGCTCCGAGCGCCTCCCGACCCGTGGCCGCCCAGCCGAGGAACTCCATGACGCGGAACGCGAGGAACGCAATCCCCGCTCCGAGGACCGCCGTGACGAACGCGTCGTGACCTCGTGGCAGCGCGAGAAGAATTCCTCCGGCGATTCCGGGCAGCGTGAGCTCGAACGGGAGAATCCAGTGCTCGGCGTCGATGAAGATGAGCGGAATCAGAAACGTGAGGAACGTGAGCGCAGAGACCAGCTGCCAATCGAACGGGTAGCGCGTGGTCATGGCCACGAAGAGCGTGCCGGTGAGCAGCTCCACGAGGATGTAGCGCGGCGAGATCGGCTGCTTACAGTTGCTGCACTTGCCGCGCAGCGCGAGCCACGAGACGACGGGAATGTTCTCGAACCAGCGAATCTGGTGGCCGCACTTCGGGCAGTGGGAATGGGGTGGCGTGTAGAGGCGGCGGTAGGCACGACCCGAGAAGCGGAAGGCCGAGGCGACGTGTTGCCAGAAGCCGACCGGCGTCGGCTCGTCGAAGTTCTCTTCGTCGAACGGCAGGCGGCCGATCACGACGTTCAAGAAGCTGCCGACGCACAGCCCGATGACGGCAATCCAGATGGTGATCAAGACGTGCAACAAGTCGCGCGAGGGTACTTGAAACGCCGCGCGAGACGCACGAAGGAAGCAGCCTGTGAGTGAACCTGTCGGAAATCTGCTCGGCCTGAAGGCCAGCGAGCTCAAGCACCTCAAGAACACGCTGCGGCGCCGCGTGATGCCCGAAGAAATCGTCAGCCCCGAGCTGGCCCGTCACCTCACCGAGTTCTCACGCGAGACGAACCGGCAGGTGGGCGTGTTGCTCAACCGCAAGGGCGAGGTCGAGACGGTCATCGTCGGTAACGCGCACCAGCTGGAGCTGCCGGACATCGGCCGTGCGCGCGCCGGTCAGGTGCGCCTGCGTGGCCTGCGCCTGGTGCACACGCACCTCAAGAGCGAGCCGCTCACGCGCGACGACTTGACCGACCTCGCGTTGCTGCGGCTCGACATGGTCGCGGCCATCGGCGTGAAAGACGACGGGCTGCCGGGCGTGCTGCACTTCGCGCATCTGCTGCCCGAGAACGCCGACGGCGAGCTGTGGCGCACCGAGACGCTGCCCGACGTGTACGACGAGAAGTTCGACTTCATCTCGACCATCGAAGGGCTCGAAGACGAGCTGGCGAGCACCACCAAGGTGCGCAAGGTGGGCAGCGCCGAGCGCGCGATTCTGGTGGCCGTGTGTCTCGACGGAGATCGCGAGGGCGCCGAATCGTCGCTCTCGGAGTTGAAGGAGCTCGCGCGCACGGCGGGCGTGGAGGTGGTCGACGACGTCCTGCAGATGCGTCGTCAGGCAGATCCGAAGTACCTCATCGGCCGCGGCAAGCTCGACGACCTCAACCTGCGCGGCATGCAGAAGCTCGCGGAGGTGCTGGTGTTCGACAAAGACCTCTCACCGTCGCAGGCGCGCCACATCGGTGAAGCGACCAGCATGAAGGTGCTCGATCGCACGCAGCTGATCCTCGACATCTTCGCGCAGCGGGCGCAGTCGGGTGACGGCAAGCTCCAGGTCGAGCTGGCGCAGCTCAAGTACATGCTGCCGCGGCTCGTGCAGTCGGACTCTTCGCTCTCGCGTCTGTCGGGCGGTGGCGGTGTCGGCGGCCGTGGTCCCGGTGAGACGAAGCTGGAGATCGATCGCCGCCGCGCGCGTGACCGCATCACGTTCCTCGAGCGGAAGATCGATCAACTCTCGGGAGATCGCCGCACGCGCCGTCGTCAGCGCGCGCGCAAGGAGCTGCCGGTCATCTCCATCGTCGGCTACACGAACGCCGGCAAGTCGACGCTGCTGAACGCGCTCACGAAGTCGGAGGTGCTCGCGGAGGACAAGTTGTTCGCCACGCTCGACCCGACGTCGCGCCGCCTCCGCTTCCCCCGAGAGCACGAGGTGATCATCACCGACACCGTGGGCTTCATTCGCGACCTGCCGAAGGACCTGGTGGCCGCGTTCCGCGCGACCCTGGAAGAGCTGGAAGACGCGTCGCTGCTGCTTCACGTGGTCGACGCGTCGGACCCCTCGCGTGACGCGCAGATCGCCGCGGTCGAACACATTCTCGAAGACCTCGACCTGTTGAAGACCCCGCGCGTGCTGGTGTGGAACAAGACCGATCGCATGCCGCCGGGCGTGGTGAAGGTGTTGATTCGTCAGCGTGGTGGCGTGGCGGTGAGCGCGCTGAAGCGTGACGGCTTCGATGAACTGCTGATGCTCGCGGAAGACACCTTGTTTTCGGAAGGCGCCGACGCCGACGCCGCCGCGCTCGCCAGAGTGGTCGCCGACGTCTCGGCAGAATCGTGATGTCCCAGCGCGACTGGCTCGGGTGTCCAAGGGCCATGCGTATTTCTCTGCTCCTGGGTGTGGCGTTGGTCGGGTGTTCGGCGGGTCTTGGCGGCGGTGCCGACGGTGGAAACGGGAGCGGCAACGAGCTCATCGAATCGGACTGCACCGGCGTGCCAGCGCACCTCGCGGCCGTCGATTGCACGCAGGCGACGGTCGAACGCTGTGCCGCCAGCGCAAGCGCAATGCGACAGCAGCACTCTGGAATCTGTCAGCCCGGCACGCAGGGTGGCGGCGTGAGCACCTCGTCGTGCGGAGGCTTCGAGGTGGTCGCGCACACCTCGACGGTCTCCACCGTCGAGTGCTTCTACGGCGCTGACGGCGGTTCGTTGTCGGGCGCGTTGAACTTCGCGGACGCGAGCATCGGCGCGTGGGGCACGGTCGCCGACTGCAACCGCTCGACGCCGGTGGCGTGCGACGAGGTGTGTGGTGCGCTGCCGTCGCACGTGGCGACCGCGACCTGCATCGCGCCTGCAGCTTTCGCGGAGTGCGGAGCCGATTTCGATTCGGTGAATGTTCCCATCGCCGTCGACTGCGACGCGGCGCACGGCATCTTCGGGCACGCCGCTGAAGGTTCCTGCGGTGACGTGAAGGCGCTCCGGTGGACGTACGGTCAGCCGGGCGACACCCGCGAGTGCTTCTACGCCGCCGACGGTGGTGCGTTCGTCGGCGGGCTCAACTTCACCGACCGCGGCGTGGTGTTCGCGACCGGTACCACCGCGAGCTGCACGTGGGCGCCGACCGCCGGGTGTGACGGCGGCATGCGCTGACGGGACGTTCATCGTCGCTTTGCTTCTCCGTCGATGCAGTTCGTGTCGGCGACGAAGTCCAGCTGCGTCTCCCAGACGACGCTCCGCGAGGCAGCGGCTGGCCGGTCTCGTTGCGCGGAATCGCTTCAGTGCCCGTCGGCACCGAAGCGCGTCACTCCAGCAGGTAGAGCGGTGCGAGCGCGGTGTGCTGCGTTCCCACCGTCACCGCGCGTGGGCCGACCTTCTCGCCCGACGGCAGCAGCACTTCGAGTTGATGCGTGCCGACTTCGACGTCGAAGCGCGCCGGCGCGACGCCAAGAACTCGCCCGTCGAGCTTCACTTCGCCGCGCAGCAGTCGTTCACCGCCGACGGCGAGCACGCCGAACTTCTTCTGAGCGACGGGCGCTGGCTTCGCCTTCACCACGGGCTTGTCTTCGACCACCGGCTTTGCCACCTCGGCGATCGGTTCCACCTTCTTCGTCACCACGGGCGGAGATGCGACGGGCTCCGGCATCGGCGCGACGGCTTCTTCAGTTCGCATCGCAGCGCCGACCCCTGTGACGGTCAACGCGGCCACCACCGCGAGCGCGACGAACGGCCACACGCGCGTCGGCTTCTTCTGCGCGACCAGCTGCGGCGTCGCTGCGAGCTTCACCGGCAGCTCCGGCGTCACGCTGCGAACCCAGGCCGACAACGCAGTGCGCGCGTCGCCGGGCAGGTACTTCGTGGCCAGGGTCGCGCACGTCAGCGCGAGTTCTTCTGCCGTCTCGAAGCGTGCGGCCTTGTCACGGCGAACCGCCCTCGCGATCACCTCACGCACGTCGTCGGGAATCGTCGGCTCGAGTGACAGCTCGACGCCCGCGAGCAGGTCCACCAGCGAGTTCTCGTCACGCAGCGCACTCTCACCCGTGAGCAACGCATGAAGCACACAGCCCAGCGCGAACACGTCGGTCCGCCCGTCCATCGCTCCACGCACCGCCTGCTCGGGCGCCATGTACGCCGGCTTGCCGCGCGCGATGCCACCGACCGTCTTCTCGAGCCGGCCTTCGGCAAACGCGATGCCGAAGTCGGACAGCTTCACGTCACCGGCGCGCGAGAGCAGCACGTTCTGCGGACTCACGTCGCGATGCACGATGTTGAGCGGCGCGCCGGCGTCATCGACCGCGCAGTGCGCGAAGTGCAGCGCGTGCCCGACCTGCGCGCAGATGTGCAGCGCCAGGCCCAGCGACAACCGCTTGTCCTGCGCGAGCCCCCACTTCCACAACCGCCACGCGTCGTAGCCGTCGATGAACTCCAGCACCTGAAACGGCCGCCCACGCTCGACGCCGAAATCGAGAATGGAAACGATGGCCTGATGGTGCAGCCGGCTGGTGAGCCGCGCTTCGTCGAGGAACATGCGCTCGAACATCGCGTCGTGCTGCCGGGGAAACAGCTGCTTGATGGCGACGCGTCGGGTGAAGCCTGCGTCGCCATGCGACGTGGCGAGCCACACCTCCGCCATGCCGCCCTCGGCCAGACGTTCGATGAGCTCGTAGCGCCCCGCCAACCGCATGCGCCGCGACCCTACACGTCTGTCGGCACGTACGGTGCTAGAGGCGACGCATCGTGATGGCTCCGCTCCTGCTGACGCTGGTCGTTCACGTCGCCCCTGCGGGTGCGCCCGCGGTCACCGTCGTCGTCGAGGGCCCTTCGGTCGAAGAGACGAAGCACGTGCTGACCGCCGCGACGCTGCCCGTTTCGCTTCGCCTCGAGCCCGCGCCCTCGGCCGAAGTGTCGACGCCGGTGTCGAGCCCGTGGCCCACGCGGCTGGCGGCGGCGCGCTCGGCGTACGTGACGACCAATTTCGCCGAATGCCTCAAGCAGCTTGAAGGCGACTCTGCGGCGGCCGAGTTGTTGGCGGCGGGTGAGCGCCTGCTCGCCGCTCGGCTGCTCGCGTGGCGCGTCGCGTGTCACACCGGTGCGCGTCAACCCGAGCCTGCGCGTGCTGCCGCGTTGGCGCTCGCGGCCTTTCAGGTGCCGTTGCCCGAAGACGTGGCGTCGATGACGCCCGAGGTCGAAACACTGTTGGTGGGCGCGCAGCGTGAAGTCGGCACGCGGCCGATGACGAAGGCCCGCATCGAGTCGACACCTTCCGGCGCGACCGTGGAGCTCGATGGGCGGCCCGTGGCGTGCACCACGCCGTGCAGCATGGAATTGCTCGAAGGCGCGCACGTCGTTCGGTTGTCGGCTGACGGCTACACCCCGACGTGGAGGCTGTTGGCTCGAACCGACAGCCCCATCACGCTGGAGCCCGCTGCCCCGGAGCTCGCGGCTTCGCAGTGGCGCAGGCGCCTCGAGAAGGGTGACGCGCTCGACTCGCCGGTCTCGTTGCGGTTGTTGTCGACCTCGCTGCGCGCGCCGCGGTTGGTGGTGCTGGCGTCAGACCCCGCGACGCCCAGTTTGTTGCGAGGCGCGCTCGCGGTCGACGGCCAGCTTCTCGTTCGCGCCGAGCGGAGTGGGGACCCCGAGGGGCTCATGCGTGACCTGCTGGTGCGCGGTCAGGTGGTGGAAGAAGCGCCTTCCATCTTCGCGCGCTGGCCGTTCTGGGTCGCGGTCGGGGTGGCCGTCGCTGCTGGCGTCACCACCGCGGTGGTGCTGGCGACGCGGGACATTCGCACGCGCATCGAGGTCGGCTTCCAGTGAGACCGTTCATTCTCTGCGCGCTGCTGGTCAGCTGCGCTCCCACCAACACCGTGCAGCTCACGTTCGGTACGAATGGCGAAGGCCTCGACGGCTTCATGTGCAGAGATCAGAACGATCGCCTGCTGCTCGAGCGCCTGCCGGAGAACGGCGAGGCGAGCCTGGTGTTCGACTTCATCGACTTGAAGGGCGTGCCCGGGTGTCGCACCGGTCAGCTGGTCGAGTGGTGCAAGACACGCAACTGTGTTCCGAGGCCCGAGGGTCGCACGTGCGCGCCGTGGAGCCTGGGTGGCAAGCCGGCCGAGACGCGCGCGCTGCTCCGTACGCAGCTGGGCGAAGCGATGAAGAAGGTGAAGGGCCACGTGGCGAGCCCTGACGCTCCCGACGATTTCGTGCTGGTGCGGGTGGTCGGCACGACCGAGCCGTGCAGCGACATCGAGAATCGGCCCACGTCGGAGCCGCTCGCTTCGAACCAGCTGCTCGGGTGCGCCTACAGCTGCCCGGTGTTGCTCGATCGCGTCGAGACGTCGGTGTTCCTGGGCTTCGACGGCTTCGTCGAAAACTGCTCTCAAGGCGTCCTCATCTGCAGCGCGGAGAAACTCTCGTGGAAGGTCGAAACAACCGATGGTGGAGCGCCGTAGCCGTTCTTCTGCTCGCCAGTTGTGCGCACGTGCGGCCGGCTGACCCGGTTCCTCCGCACGACGAGTTCACCGTCGACTCGAAGGTGCTCGGTGAGCAGCGCGCGGTGAACGTGAGTCTGCCGGTCGAATACGACGGCGCCAGGGCGTTCCCCGTCGTCTACATGCCCGACGGCGCGCTCGACGAAGACTTCCCGCACGTCGCCAACACGTTGCTCGAGCTCACGAAGCGCGGCGACATCGAGCCGGTGATTCTGGTCGGCATTCCCAACACCGTTCGTCGCCGCGATCTCACGCCGCCGACGGAGGTCGAAGAAGACAAGAAGGTCGCGCCGGTGGTGGGCGGCTCCGCGAAGTTCCGTCAGTTCATTCGCGAGGAGTTGTTCCCGGCGATCGAAGCGAAATACCGGGTGACGCAGCAGCGCACCATCGTCGGTGAATCACTCGCGGGCCTGTTCATCATCGAGACGCTGTTCCTCGAGCCCGAGCTGTTCAGCGGCTACGTCGCGTTCAGCCCGAGCCTGTGGTGGAACGAACACGAGCTGGTGCGCAAAGCCGAGGCGCGCTTCCTGAGCTGGAACGGGCGTAGCGGCGCGCTGTACTTCACCGCGGCCGACGAGACCGACATTCGCCCCCACACCGACGCGCTGCAGTTCATCTTGAGCAAGGCGCAGCCGGGCGGCCTCTACACGACGTACGCGCCGAAGCCGCAGGAGCATCACCACACGATCTTCCGCGCGGCGAAGGAAGAAGGGCTGCGCACGGTTCTGCGAGCGCTTCAGGCCTCGTCGCGCAGCCCGTGACGTTGCAGCAGCTCGATGAGGTGCGAGCGGTCCATCTTCGCGTGACGTGAGGCCGCCGAGACGTTGCCCTTCGTCAGCTCGAGCAGCTTCTTGAGGTAGCCACCTTCGAAGCGCTGCAGCACGTCGGCGCGCGCCTCTTTGTAGGTGCGCTCCGGGCCGGGGAAGGCCGCAGCGCTCACGTCACCGCTGCTCACGGCCTCGGCTTCGAGCTTCGGCGGCTCACCCATGGCCAGCGTCGCTTCGACGAGGTTCCGCAGCTCGCGCACGTTGCCCGGCCACTGGTGGGCACGCAGGGTGGTGAGCACGTCTTTGGGGAAGAGCTGCGCGACGGTCGCGTCGCTGCCGGCCTCGCGGAGGAAGTGGGTGATCAACAGCTCGAGATCATCGAGGCGCGCGCGCAGGGGCGGCACGTCGAGCTTCACCACCGCGAGCCGGAAGAAGAGGTCCAACCGGAACTGACCGGTGTTCACGGCTGCGCGTAGATCTCGATGCGTGGCCGACACCACGCGCACGTCGACGCTCAGCTCTTCTTGCGAACCCACGCGACGGAAGCGACGGCGCTCGAGCACGCCGAGCAGGTTGGCCTGCAGCGTCGGGGGGAGCTCGCCGATTTCGTCGAGGAACACCGTGCCGCCGTTCGCGCGCTCGAACGCGCCGATGTGGCGACGGTCAGCGCCGGTGAACGCGCCACGTTCGTGGCCGAACAACTCGCTCGTCACCAGGCCCGGCGACAGCGAACCGCAGTCGACGGTGACGAACGGCTTCTTCGCGCGCGGACCCCGTTCGTGCAGCGCCCGGGCGATGAGCTCCTTGCCGGTGCCCGATTCGCCGTTGAGCAGCACCGCGCTCTCGCTTCGCGCCGCGGTGTCGATGCGGGCCAGCAGCGCGCGCATGACCGGCGACTGGCCCTTGAGCGGGCCCAGCGAGTCCTTCTCGGACAACGCGAGGCTGCCGGTCTTGCCGCCGCTCACTTCGATCTGCGTGTGACCCAGCGTCAGCACCGAGCCCGGGGGCACCGCTGCTTCGGTGATCAACAGCCCGTTCACTGCAGTGCCGTTGGTCGAGCCGAGGTCCTTCACCAGCACGCGGTCGCCCTTGCGCGAGAGCTCGACGTGAAAACGCGAGACGGAGGGGTCCGTGAGCCGCAGCGAGTTGCCCTCCGCGTTGCCGATGGTCACCGGGCCCGTGGCGTCGGCCAGCGCGAGCCCGAGGTCTGCACCTCCGACCACCCGGAGCGACAAGGTGCGAACCGGAAGACCGACCACCGCGACAGGCAACGTTCCCTGACTCATTGGCGCGCACCATACTGACGAACGTGCGCGCGTTTCGTGGGTGTTGGCCCGACCCGACAACTGTCGGCTCGAGCCTGCAGGGGCGCGGCCACAACCCGGTCGAACGCAGGAGCGAACGCGCGCGGCACGTGGCTTGCGAAGCGCTCGCGCATGATCTTCCGAAAACTCCTCGCAGTGCTCGCAGCTGCGTTGTTTCTCGCGTGCCCCGCGGTGCCGACCACCGATGCAGGCGTGGTCGGCGGCGGCGACGGCTCCACGGGTGGTGGTGCAGCCACGGGCGGGGGCACCGCGACGGGCGGTGGTGATGGCGCCACGGGCGGCGGTGACGGCGTGACGGGCGGCGGTGCAGCGACGGGTGGCGGTGACGGTGTCATCGGCGGCGGCACCGGCAACACCGGCCCGATTCTCCCGCGCGCCAACCGCTCGACGCCGGTGCAGATCTCCACCAACGACGGCCTGGTGGCGATGGTGAATCAGGACTCCAACTCGCTCTCCATCTTCAACACCTCGGGGGCGAGCAAGACGCGCAGCGCGGTGGTCGACTTCGGCACCGACACCATGCCCGTGTCGGTCGCCATTCATCCCGATGACACCACCGCCTTCGTGGTGCTCCGCCGCAGCAAGCAGCTGGCGAAGGTGACGGGCATCAACACCGTGGCGCCGCAGCTGGTGACCACGCGCGCTTCGGTCGGCGCCGAGCCCACCGGTGTGGCGCTCTCACCGTCGGGGTCGCGTGCGTACGTGACCAACTTCGGTGAAGGCACGGTGAGCGTCGTCGACACCGCGAGCATGTCGGTCGTCGCCACGGTCAGCGTCGGCGGCAGCCCGCGCGCCATCGCCATCACCAACGACCGCGACAACGAAGACACCGACGAGAGCGCGTGGGTCACGCAGTTCTTCGGCGCCGCGCTGGAAGAGGCCTCGGACACCGGTCGTCAGGGCCGCGTGCAGGAGATCTCGCTGGCGACGAACGCGGTCACGAGCACGGTGTCGCTCAACCCCATCGCCGACACGGGCTTCGGCGTGGGCTGTTCGCCCAATCAGCTGTTCAGCATCGCCATCAACAACGGCAGGGCCTACGTGTCGCACGTGTGCGCCGCGCCGAAGGGCCCGGTGAACAAGTTCACCAATCTGTTCGCGGCGGTGTCGGTGATCGACCTCGCCACGAAGACGGAAGATCTCGGACCGACGGGCACGGCGGCGCTCTCGAAGTTGATCAACGCGCAAGGCACGGCCACCTCGAACCTGCTCGGCGTGCCCATCGGCATCGATTTCCGCCCCAACACCAACGTCGGGTACGTCATCAGCCAGGCCGGAGACACCATGCAGCGCGTTCACTACCGCGCGTCGGGCAGCATCACGCTCGGGCCCGATTCGGGCTTCGCGCAGATCAACACGCGCGGCACCGGCGGCATCAAGGTTCCGCTCGGCCTCGCCGTCGCGCACACCGCCAACTTCGCCTACGTCGCGAACTGGGCCGATCGCTCGCTCACCGTCGTCGACCTCGCGTCGCAGGTCTTCGATTCCGACATCGTGTCGGCCGACAAGCCGGCGGTGAACAGCCGCGACGCGCACGTGCTCAGCGGCATCAAGTTCTTCTTCACCGGCACCGGCCGCTGGTCCGACCGCTCGGTCAATTCGTGCGGCAGCTGTCACCCCGACGGTCTGTCTGATCAGCTCACCTGGGTGTTCGCCGCGGGCCCCCGCCAGTCGACGGCGCTCGACGGCACCTACGCCAAGAACGACCCGACCGATCAACGCGTGCTCAACTGGACCGGCATCTTCGACGAGATGCACGACTTCGAGCTCAACACGCGCGGCACCGCGGGCGGCAAGGGCGCCATCACCACCGGTACGGCGCCCAACGACACGCCGTTCGACCTGACGGTCGGGCTCTCGCTGGACGGTGGTGTCAACAACATCACGCGCAACGACTTCCTCTCGGGCAGCACCAAAGCGGTCGTGGCCAGCGCCGCCATCCTCAAGGACTGGGACGAGATCGACGAATACGTGAAGACCATCAAGCCGTACCGCGCGCCGAGCATTCCCACGGCAGACGTCGCGGCGGGTCGCGCGCTCTTTCAGGCGGCGAATTGTCACCAGTGCCACGGCGGCCCGAAGTGGACGGTGTCACGGCTCCCCTACACGCCGTCGCCCGAGAAGAACGGCTCGTTGCCCGGCAGCAATGCGCTGCCGGCCGCGGCGACCGGGCTCCGCACGCAGGTGCGCACCGCGCAGTTGCCCAACGCCACCTTCAACACCGACACGCAGAAGGTCGCGATCGAAGCCGCCGTGAACCTGTTCGATGGTGGGGTCGGCAACGTCGGCCCGGAGCGCGTCACCTGCGTGATTCGCAACGTGGGCACCTTCGAGGTCGCCAACGGCATCGAGCGCAAGGCCGATGGCTCCCAGGCGCAGGGCATCAAGGGCTTCAACCCGCCGTCGCTGTTGTCCGTCGCGGCGGGCGCTCCGTACTTCCACCACGGGGCTGCCAAGACGCTCGAAGAGGTCTTCACGCCGCGGTTTGCAACGCACTACCAGGCCGGTGACACGAACCTCTTCGCCAACGGCGGCACCACGCCCGGCGAGCAGGAGCAGATCCGTGTGCTCGTCGCGTTCCTCAAGTCCATCGACGAGACGACGCCGACGTTCCCGATTCCGGCGAACCAGGACATCTGCGTGAACTACTGAAGGTTCACGCGGGGTCGCCGACTGCCGGGGTTCCCTGTGAAAACCGGCAGTTGAGCGGCGGCAGCCAGTGATCTTCATCGCTCGCATGAGTTGAAACGCCTGATCACCCGGTGGAGCCAAAAACGGCTCACACCGGGTGAAGTTCTTTGGTAAGCGCCGCGCCAACTTCCAAGCAGTCCCCCCTAGAGGAAACACTCAGATGCAGATCCGCGCCGATGAAGTGAGCCGCATTCTCCGCGAACAGATCAAGGACTACGGCAAGCAGGTCACCGTTTCCGAGACGGGCACGGTGCTCTCGGTCGGTGACGGTATTGCCCGCGTCTACGGCCTCGACAACGCGCAGTCTGGCGAGCTGGTCGAGTTCGCCAACGGCGTGAAGGGCCTCGTGCTGAACCTCGAAGAAGACAACGTGGGCGTCGCCATCATGGGTGACTTCCTCGGTATTCGCGAAGGCGACACCGTCAAGCGCACGGGCCAGATCGCCCAGGTTCCGACGGGCAAGGCGCTGCTGGGCCGCGTGGTCGACGCGCTCGGTAACCCCATCGACGGCAAGGGCCCCATCGAAGCGACCGAAATGCGCCGCATCGAGCTGAAGGCGCCGGGCATCGTGAAGCGCAAGTCGGTGCACGAGCCGATGCAGACCGGCATCAAGGCGCTCGACGCGCTGGTGCCCGTTGGTCGTGGTCAGCGCGAGCTGATCATCGGCGACCGTCAGACGGGCAAGACCGCCGTCGCCATCGACGCGATCATCAACCAGAAGGGCCAGAACATGTTCTGCGTCTACGTGGCCATCGGTCAGAAGCAGTCGACCGTTGCGCAGGTCGTGGACAAGCTCCAGCGCTACGGCGCGCTCGAGTACACCATCGTGGTCGCCGCTTCGGCCGCCGACCCGGCGCCCATGCAGTTCTTCGCGCCGTACACCGGCTGCGCGATGGGCGAGTACTTCCGCGACAACAAGATGCACGCGCTGGTCATCTACGACGACCTCTCGAAGCAGGCCGTCGCGTACCGCCAGCTCTCGCTGCTGCTGCGCCGCCCGCCGGGCCGCGAGGCGTACCCGGGCGACGTCTTCTACATCCACAGCCGCCTGCTGGAGCGCGCGGCGAAGCTGTCTGACCAGGAAGGTGCGGGTTCGTTGACCGCGCTGCCCATCATCGAGACGCAGGCCGGCGACGTGTCCGCCTACATCCCGACGAACGTGATCTCGATCACCGACGGCCAGATCTTCCTCGAGACCGACCTGTTCTTCGCCGGCATCCGCCCGGCCATCAACGTCGGTCTGTCGGTGTCGCGCGTGGGTTCGGCGGCGCAGATCAAGGCGATGAAGCAGGTCGCCGGCTCGATGAAGCTCGACCTCGCGCAGTACCGCGAGCTCGCGGCCTTCGCGCAGTTCGGTTCTGACCTCGACAAGGCCACGCAGGAGACGCTGGCCCGTGGCGCGCGCCTGACGGAGCTCCTGAAGCAGGCGCAGTACGAGCCGCTCTCGGTCGCGCGTCAGGTCATGCAGATCTACGCGGCGACGGACAAGAGCGACGCCAACAAGCGCGGCTGGCTGCGCGAGATCCCCGTCGTCGACATCGTTCGCTGGGCCAAGGAGTTCCTCGAGTTCTGCGACGGAAAGTTCCCCGGCGTGCAGAAGAGCATCGAAGAGAAGCGCGAGCTGACGGCGGACATCAAGGCCGAGCTGGGCAAGGCGATCACCGAGTTCAACACGGTGTTCGTGAAGACGCCGGGCGCGAAGATCTGAGTCCACGCGCGAGCGTGTGAAGCGAAGCGGGAGTGAGTCCGGGTGACTCGCTCCCGTTTTTGTTTGTTGTCTGGTCGCGTTCTCGGCGGCCGACCTCTCCGCCCGCAGTGCGCGCTATCGCAGCGTGAACACCGCGACGTCGCGGTACGAGCCGTCACGCTCTTCGTTCGAGAACAGCACGGCGGTCTTCGCGCCGCTGGGCACCGGGCAGTCGAGCGCGACGTTCGCGTCGTTCACCGGGCCGCAGACCTGCTCGCCGATGTGCAGCAGCAGGTACGTGCTGGCCGGGTTGTCGACGCGCAGCGAGAACGTGTCGCCCACGTCCACCACCATGCGCTCCGGCGAGCGCAGCGTGAGCCGCTCTTTCGCGAAGCCCGGGCGCGCGAGCGCCTGCCGCAGAAATTCCGCACGCGTGAGCGGCCGCTGCCGCAGCTGCCAGCGCGGCTCATCGGGGAAGTGGTCGAGCCCCGCCAGCTCGGGAGGAATGAAGAGGTAATCGGTCGCGTAGACCTCGTTGCCGTCCGACGACTGCTCGTCGTCCCAGGTGGCGTCCATCAGGTACCAGGCCCCTTTCACTTCGACCGCGTTCCACGCGTGGCCCATCGGCACCGGAGAGCCGTCGTCGTTCCGAACGTCGCCGGTGACGTAGACGATGCGATCTCCGGTGAGGCGCCCGAGCTCGACCAGCAAGCGTGCGTAGCCCTCGCACACGCCGAGGCGCGAGGCGAACACGGTGCGCGCGTCCTGCGGCTTTCGAGCTCTGGTGATGGACTCGTGGTCGTAGCGAATGCGCGTCACCACCCAGTCGTGCAGCAGCTTCACGCGGTGAAACGGGTCCGTCGTTCGGGCCGACAGGTAGCGAGCGACCGCTTCCGGGCTCGTCTCATCACCGGCGTTCATGCCCGCGACGATGGGGTCGACTTCTTCCTTCCAGGGCCACGACGTCTGACCGACCGCGTACACCGCGTCGGGATTCTCGGGCGGAGGTGGCGGCGCGTCGACCACCGGCTCGGGCTCGACGGGCTTCGGCGTGGGCACGACCGGCTCTGCGCGCCGCCATCGCTCACCACTGCCGAACCTGGTCTCGACCGTCTCGACCGGCTTCACGTCTTCAGGAACGGGCGTGTTCTCGTCTTCTTTCGTGCGGTACGGGTTGTCGTTGGCGGCTTCGTGAAGCCACTCGAGGCCCGCTGAGGCGGCCACCAGCACCCGGCGGCTGCGCTCGACCCACGGGCCTCTGGCCTCGCCGAGGAACCAGTCACCGCGCGTGGCCAGCGCCGCGAACGCGACCTTCGGCCACAGCGCCAGCAACACGGCGACGAAGACCACGTTGATGAACACCGTGCGCAATGCGACGCGCGTACCGGTGGTGAACGCGCGCTTCTTCGGCAGCAACCGCCTCGTCTGGCGGAGGTGCGCGTAGAAGGCATCGGTCGCGCGCTTCTCCCACCACAGCGGCAACACCGGAAAGAGGAGTACGCCACCCACGCACGCCAACGCTGCGGGACCACCGGCGAACGCGACCAACGACGACGCCAGCCACACGCCGAGGCCGGTCACCGCGAGCAGTGAACACACCCACACGAAGCGCAACACGTCACCGCATTGTGCCCCGGAAGCGCTGGCCTTTTCCCCTTCGGTGACTAGAAGTCGCGAGCCATGCGCCTCTCCGCACTCGCCATCGCCTCGCTGCTCGTCGTCTCTGCCTGCGCGCTGCGCCCGCGTTACAACGACTTCATCACCGCCGACACGAAGGGCCCCGACGCGCGCTTCGTGGTCATCGACACCGACACCAACAAGCCCGTGAGCGGCGCGAAGGTGGAAGTCAGCGAGTTCAAGAACCGCATCATCGCCACCACGAAGGATGACGGCACCTTCGTGCTCCCGGTGGACAAGAAGTACACGAGCGAGAACCCCATCTTCGTCGTCACCCTGCCGAAGGGCGTGACCGCGTACCGCGTGGAGCTGGTGAAGGAAGCGGCTGTCGCGCCGCAGCCGGTGCCGACGCCCGTGCCGACCACCGTCATCGCGACGCCCACCGAGAACCCGGGCACCATCGTCGAAGTGAGTGATGCCGGCGTGGCTCCGGCGACGCCCTGAAGACATGAGACTCGCGGCGTGCATGCTGTTGCTGTGGGGGGCCTGGGCGGCGGCGGCCGAGAACGAGACGTTTCACGGTTGGTCGAAGGACGGCTCGTGGCTCGTGTACGAGCTGCACGTCGACGACGACCGCAACGAGCTCTACTTCTGTGCGACCGACGCCGACGTGAAGCCCTCGTGGCCCGACGGGCTCGACGAGCGCGAACGCGAAGCCGTCGGTGACCTCTCGTGCGTGCGCCTCATCGACCCGAACAAGGCGCCGTACCAGTGGAAGCTGCAGCTGACCGTGCCGCCCACGTCGATGAAGCAGGGCACGGTGAGCATCTCGAACGAGCTCGTCTTCATGGGCGAGCAGGGCTTCGTGCTCGAGAGCGGCGACAAGAAGCAGGTCTGCGACGCTTCGGGCACGCGTGAGAATTCGAAGCTCGAGAAGACCTGGTTTCACCCCAGCGGGAAGTTCGTGGCCGCGCAGATCGACGGCAATTTCCGCCATTGCGTGGTGACGCTGGTGCCGGTCAAGGCGCCGAAGGTCGAGAAGCCGAAGCCCCAGCCGAAGAAGAAGAAATGAGCAGCTGCTGCGCCGTCGTGAAGTCGGCGTCGCTGAAGAAGCACAACGTCACCTCGAGCTTCGACTCGCGCGTCACCTTCAGCGCGATGCGCGTCGCCCGCTCGAACGGAAAACCGAAGATGCCGGTCGAGATGGCTGGGAACGCGATGCTGCGGTGCCCGGCTTCTTCCGCCAGTCGCAGCGCGTTCCGGTAGCGGCTCTCGAGCAGGGCATCTTCGTCGCTGTGGCCGTTGCGCCAGACGGGGCCGACGGCGTGCGCGATGGCCTTCGCCTTGAGGTTGAAGCCGGGCGTCAGCTTCACCTGGCCGGTGCGCGCGCCTCCGAGCGTCGCGCAGTGGAGTCGCAGCTTGATGCCAGCCGCGCGGTGAATGGCGCCGTCGACGCCGCCGCCACCGAGCAGCGTCACGTTGGCCGCGTTCACGATGACGTCCACCTCGAGCTGCGTGATGTCGCCTTTGACGAGGTGAACGGGCATGGAGACCGAAAATCAAGTCTGAATGGCTTTATCAAGCCATGCGAGGGCGGTTTCTTCGGCCCAGAACTTCGGGTTCCACGCGTGACCGCCGACGAAGCCCACGTGGCCGCCCTTCTTCGTGAGCAGCACGTCGAGCATGGAATTGCTGCCGACGTCGCCAGGCAGCCGGGGCGGCGCGATGACGTCGTCGGCCGCAGACAGCAGCAACGTGCGCGTCTTGACGTTCGCGAGCTGCGGGCCGGCAGAACACTTCGCGTAGTAGTCTTCGGCCGACGCGAAGCCGAAGAGCCGTGCGGTGACGAGGTGGTCGAAGTCGCGAATGCGCGTGGTGGCGGTGATGGCCGGCACATCGAACGCGTCGGGAAATTGCTGCGCCTTGGTGAGCGCCTTCGCCTTCATGGTGGGCAGGAAGTGCGCGAGGTAGCGGCGGGCGATGAACGAATTGGAGTCGAGGTACTTCGCGCCGAGCGCGAGGTCGTACGGCGCCGACACCGCGACGGCGGCGCTCACGCGTGACGCGGCTTCTTCCTTCGCGAGGAAGTTGAGCAGCACGCTCGCGCCGAGCGAGAAACCGACGGCGCACACCGTGCCTTCGAGTGTCCTGGTGAACCACGAGAGGTCGCGGTAGTCGCCCGACGAATACGACGCCGGCTGGCGATTCGGTTCGCCGGAGCACGCCCGCGCGTTGAGCGCGATGCCCGTCCACCCGCGTGCGTGAAGACCGCGCAGCATCAACTGCATGTATCCAGACGCGCTCGAGCCCTCGAGGCCGTGGAGCAGCACGACCGTCGGCTTTCCCTTGTCGCCGTCGACGATGTCGAGGTCGACGAAGTCACCGTCGGGCGTGTCGCGGCGTTCACGACGGAGCGGCAGCGAGAGCTTCGGTCGGCCCATCACGCCGAACAGCGACTGTGCGTGGGTATGCGAGAGCCCGGGAGCAGGGCGGAAGTCGTCGACCAGCGTCGCCACGAGAGACCTCGTTCTGAGAATGACAGGAGCCGCCTCGATACGAAGAGGCGGCTCCCTTTCAAACTCATCTTTTAAGGGCCACTCCGCAGAGTCACCTGAAGGGCACAGCCTTCAGAGAACCACTGCGGAGATGGTTCCTTGATTGTCGTTTTGCAAGGCACCACCTCCTTTCGCCCCGCAGGGCTTCGCAATCATCACTCAGCGGCGAGCACTCGCAAGGGTGCGCCTGTACGCACAGGTAAGTAGAACAGGCGGGCCATGAGCTCGTCAGACGGCTGGTCCCCAGACGTGTATGCGCGCTTCGCGAAGGACCGCTCGGCGCCCTTCGATGATCTCCTCGCGATGCTCTCGCCGAGTGTCGGGGGCACGCTGCTCGACCTCGGGTGTGGCACGGGCGTGTTGACCTCGAAGGCCACGCCGCGCTGCAGACGGTGAGCGCGCTCGGGCTCGACAACTCGCCGGCGATGTTGAACGCGTCGGCCGCGCCCGGGGTGCGCCTCGAGCGCCGCGACATCGTGGGCGAGCTGCCCGGCGATCGCTTCGACCGCGTCATCAGCAACTCGGCGCTCAACTGGGTGCCGGACCACGCGGCGTACGTCCCGCGCGTGCTCTCGCTGGTCGCGCCCGGTGGCCAGCTCGCGGTGCAGATGCCGTCGAACCCCGGTACGCCATTCTCTGACTGCGCGATGCACGTCGCTGCCCGGTTCTCCAGGGAACTCGACGGCTTCGTCTACCGCTCGCCGGTGCAACCCCCGGAGTTCTACGCAGAGCTGCTCGCACGCGACTCGCGCGTCGTGTGCAGCAAGGTCGGTACGTGGCGGTATCCGCAACTGCAAGCCAGCCCCGACGGCATCGCAGAGTTCGCGCAGGGCGGCCTGTTGTCGGCGTATCGCGCGCGACTCTCGCCGCACGACTTCACGCGCTTCGTCGACGAGTACCGCGCAGCGCTGCGGCGTGTTCTCGGCGACGGGCCGGTGTTCTTCGCGTTTCGCCGGGTGTTCGTCTTCGCGCAGCTCTGACTATTCGGTGACCACGCTCAGCGCGTTGCACGTCAGGCCGAGCGGGCCGGCGGCCCCCGTCGAGCAGAACGCGCTGCGGAGCGCCGGGCTGCGCGTGGTCTCGAATTGAAGCTCGACGCTCCAGACCCAGCCGGCGAGGGTGTCGTGCGCCTCGTCGTCACGCAGCTCGACGAGGTCGTCGCCGGAGAGCGCAAGGTCGAGCTTCTGCTCCAGGTGCGCGCGCTCGCCGCCGGGGCCGCTACCGTCGACGAGCACCGCGGTGAGCTTCGCCGTACACAGCTTCTTCATCACGTGCAGCGAACCGGTGAGTGGCTCTCCGCCGCGCACCACGAAGCGTTCGACGGCCACGCAGTTCGAGTCGGTGGAGCGAGCCGCCGCTTCCTTCTGCGGCACGAGCGCGTCGGGTTCGGGAATCAGCGCGGTGCCGTCGGCACGGAGCACGAAGACAGCGGCGGTCGCTGCCACGGTGACGGCGATGATCAACGCGAGGAGCCACCTGCGGTCGGACTTCATGGCGCGGGCTTGACCTGCGACTCGGGGAAGTAGCGCGCGAGAATGCCCTTCGCGTCGACGCCGCGTTCAGCCAGCGCGCGCGCGCCGAGCTGGCACAGCCCGACGCCGTGCCCGAGCCCCGTGCCCTTGAGCACCACGGCGTTGTCGGTCGCGCGCGCGGTGAACTTCGCGCTGCGCACCGCCTGCCAGCCGAACGCGCGACCTGCCTGCGACAGAAACGCCTGGCCGCTCATTCGCTTGCCGAACACCCGCAGCTCGATGACGCGACCGGCTTTGTCTTTGCGAAGCGGTTCGAGGGCAGCGCCGTTGGCCTTCACGTTGAACGCCTTCGCGAAGTCTTCCTGCGTGGCTTCGAAGGTCCACTCGAAGTCGCTCGTCTTGCAGCGCGGCTCGCCGTTCTCGACGTCGCTCACCGCGGTGCCCGCCGCGTCTTCACCGAACACCTCACCTGCGCTGCTGGTGTGACCGCCGCACGACGAATGAAAGAAGGCCGGCTTGAGCACGATGCCGCCGATGAGCAGCACCTGATGGGCGGTGTTCTTCACCGCGGCCGCCGACTGCGCGCTCGCTTCGGCGCCTCGATAGACCTGACAGTGCGCGAGGTCGCACAGCTGATAGCCCTGTGAGCCATGCCGATGCGCGGTGAGCGCGAAGGTGCGTGACACGATGGCCTGCGCTTCGAGCGCCGCGGGCTTCATGCCGTCGGCTTCCACCTGCAGCACCGACGGCAGGTAGTCGTCGACCTCGACCACGTTCACCAGCTTCACCATGCTGGCCTGCAGCGACGCACGAACGCTGCCCGGGTACCTGCGGGTCAGCGAGCGCACGGTGACGGTCACGCCACCTTCTGCCACCACCAGCTGGCACGCATTCGCGCCGACCTTCAGTTCCCGCGCGCCGGCGACGACCTCGACGTTCTTCTCGAGCGGCCTTCCGTCACAGGTCACGCGCGTTGCGTCGAGCCGCACGGACGCGGGCGTCTCACGCTCCAACACGCGCACTTCCAGCGGCGCAGCAGCCAACACCAACAACACGGCAGTCATCATGGCGCGCGAATCGAAGCACACTTGTCCGCATGAAGACCGAGCGCCTGACGCTGCGTGAATGGCGAGACGAAGACCTGGCGCCGTTCGCGGCGCTCAACGCCGACCCGGAGGTCATGCGCTGGTTCCCGTCGACGCTCACGCGAGAACAGAGCGACACGCTCGCCGGTCGCATTCGACTTGCCATGGCTGATGAGGGGTGGGGTCTCTGGGCGGTCGAACACGAAGGCGACTTCATCGGCTTCGTCGGGCTCTCACGCGTGCGTTTCACCGCGCACTTCACGCCCGCCGTCGAGCTCGCGTGGAGACTCGCGCATCACGCACAGGGCAGGGGCCTGGCGACCGAAGCCGCCATGGCCGCGCGTGACTTCGCGTTGAGGCACCTGGCGAACGAGTCGCTCGTCTCGTTCACCGTGCCGCAGAACCGCGCGTCGCGGCGCGTGATGGAGAAGCTGGGGCTCGTCTACGAGGGCGACTTCGAGCACCCGTCACTTCCACCCGGTCACGCGCTGCGCACGCACGTGCTCTACCGGCTTCAGTCGACGAAGAAGTCCGGCGTGGGCTCGACGTCGGGGTCGACGTTGTAGGCCTTGAGGTCGGTCACACCGGCGGCGCGCACCACTTCATCGTCGATGCAGAAGTTGCCGGTGAACTCGAGGCCCTTCGTGAAGATGGCGTACGCAGCGTCGGCCATGATGTCGGCCTTGCGGCTGGCGCGCATGAGGTCTTCGCCGCCCAGCATGTTCACCGCGGCGGTGGCGATGGTGGTGCGCGGCCACAGCGCGTTCACCGCGACCTTGCCCTTGAACTCACCAGCCATGCCCAGCACGCACATCGACATGCCGAACTTCGCCATCGAGTAGGCGACGTGCGTCTCGAACCACTTCTCCTTGATGGAGCTGATGGGCGGCGAGAGCGCGAGGATGTGCGGCGTGAACTTCGACTTGAGCAGGTGCGGCAGGCACGCCTGACTCACGAGGTAGGTGCCGCGCGCGTTGACCTGGTTCATCAGGTCGAAGCGCTTCATGGGCGTGTCGAGCGTGCCGGTGAGCTGAATGGCGCTCGCGTTGTTCACGCAGATGTCGATGCCGCCGAACTTCTCGACCGTCGCGCGCACCGCGTCGTACACGGCCTCCTCGGAGCGGATGTCGCACATCAACGGGAGCGCCTTGCCGCCGGCCTTCTCGATGGCCTCCGCCGCCGAATAGATGGTGCCCTCGAGTTTGGCGTGCGGCGTGGTGGTCTTGGCGGCGATGGCGATGTTGGCGCCGTCTTTCGCAGCGCGCAGCGCGATGGCCAGACCAATGCCCCGGCTGGCGCCGGAGATGAACATGGTGCGTCCCTGAAGTGAGCTCATGGGCGTGCGGCTTAGCACCGGAGTAGGCTGCCGCCGCTCGCATGCGCACGTTGCTCGCCATTGTTTTCGTGTCGATGGCCGGGTGCGCGTCGTCGCCTCCGGGCCCTGAGTTGATCAGCGTGGAGCCCACGCAGTTCGACGGTGAGGTCGGCACCCCGCTCGTGCTTCACGGCGCGCAGTTGTTGCCGTTCATCCGCTTCGACTTCGACACCCCCTCGCAGTCGCAGGTGCTCGACGCCGGTGTCTCGGCGTTTCTCACCGACGCCACCGGCACCCGCGTCGACCTGTTCGACGTGCAGTGGGTCGACGCCACGCGGGTCACCGCGCGCGTCGAAGGCCCCATCGCCACCGGCTCATGGTCGCTGCACCTGCTCGAGCCGCGCGGGGCCGAGCTGGTGCTCGATGACGCGTTGATGTCGTTGCAGTGCACCGAAGAGGGTGACTGCATGTACCCCGATGGCGGCCTCGTCGACGCGGGCACGCCGTGTGAGCAGACCAACTATCGGGACCGCGACAACGACGGCTTCGGCGCCGGCGGTGGGTTGAACCGCTGCGGTGTCGGCTACGTCTCGCGCAGCGGCGACTGTGACGACCGTGACAACCTGAGCTACCCGGGCGCGCGCGAGGTCTGCAACGGCCTCGACGACGACTGCGACGGCGTCACCGACCTCCCGACCTGCAGCGACGCCGGCTGGACGCGCATCGATTCACTCGCTTCTTCCGGCAACGACTTCGTGGCCGCGACGGTGGTGGAGCGTGGCCAGCCGTGGCTCGCGACCGGGGCCAACGTCTTCATCTTCAGCGACGGCGGCTTCCTCGAACGTTCGATGTCGTGCCCCGCGGGCATCAGCGCCATCGCCGGTGTCGCAGGTTCCGAGGTCGAGCTGAGCGGCACGCGCACCGACGGCGGCGTGGTCTCGCGCATCTCGCAGAGCGGTTGCAGCAGCACGCGGCTGACGCCCGGCGCGCTGGTGTCGATGCTGGCCTTCCCCGGCGTCACCGCGGCCGACTTCGTGGGCGTGTCGGCGAAGGGTGACGTGTGGCGTTGGCGCTCGGGTGAACCGCCGCTGATGACCAGCAGCAATCTGCCGAACATGGTGGTTCGCGACGCGCATGGCATCTCGAAGTCGCAGCTCGTCGCGGTGGGTTACTCGGAGGTCGACGGAAGCAAGCGCGCGCGCGCGTGGACGCTGGGCGCCGACGGCGGCTGGCAGGAAGAGCGGCCGCTCGGCTCGTCGTCTGCGAGTTGGGCGCGCGTGGAATTGAGCGGCGTGTGGGCGTTGTCGGGCACGAGCGCCGTCGCCGTGGGTGAAAATGGAACGGTCGTGGTGCGCAGCGGCAGCAGTTGGCGCCGCGCGTGGAACGACAACTCCGACGACATCACCTCGGTGCGCGCCTTCTCGAGCACGCGCTACTACGTGACCACCGACGAGGGCCGCGTGCGTCGCCGCAACGGGTGGACGTGGAGCACCTTGTTCAAGGCTTCGCCCGCGGTGCCGCTGCGTGACCTCGCGGGCACGGCCGAAGACGACCTGTGGGCCGCGGGCCAGGACGGCACCGTCGTTCGCAGCCCGTACTGAAGCTACGGTTCGCCCCATGAAGTGGAGCCGCAAGGACATGCCGTCGCTCGACGGCCGCGTGTGGGTGGTGACGGGCGCCAATTCGGGTCTCGGTCTCGAGTCGGTGAAGGCGCTCGCGGCGCGCGGCGCGACGGTGGTGATGGCGTGCCGCAGCCCTGAACGCGCCGAAGCGGCCGCGCAGGAAGTGAAGCGTGAGACGCCCGACGCGAAGGTCGAGCTGCGCAGCCTCGACGTGTCGTCGCTGGCGTCGGTCGAAGCGTTCGCCCGCGAGGTCAGCGCCGCGTACTCGCTCATCGACGGCCTGATGAACAACGCCGGCATCATGATGGTGCCGCGTTCGCTCACCACCGACGGCTTCGAGTCACAGCTCGGCACCAATCACCTCGGCCACTTCGCGTTGTCTTTGCGGTTGTTGCCCGCGCTCGAGCAGGCCGCGGCGCCGCGGCTGGTGGTGGTGGCGTCGCAGGCCCATCGACAGGGGCGCATCAACTTCGACGATTTGACCGGCGAGAAGGCGTACTCGCCGTCGGCCGCGTACGGACAATCGAAGCTGGCCAACCTGCTCTTCACGTACGAAGCGGCGCGCCGTTTCAAGGCCGCCGGGAAGAAGACGGTGGTCGCCGCGGCGCACCCGGGCTTCTCCGCGACCAACCTCTTCAGCTTCGGCGCGCGCGGAGGCAGCAGGGTGATGGAGTGGTTCGTGGGGCTCGGCTCCTTCCTCTCGCAGCCCGCGGCAGCCGGCGCACTGCCGCAGCTGTACGCGGCGTGTGCTCCCGACGTGGAGAGCGGCGCGTATTACGGCCCCGACGGTTGGTTCGAGCTGAAAGGGGCGCCGATTCGCCGCGATTCGAACGCGCGCTCGAAGGACCTCGCGGTGGCGAAGCGGCTCTGGGAACTCTCGGAGCAGCTGACGGGCGTGCGGTTCGGCGCGTAGGAGATTGTTGAGAATCACGACGCAATCGAATGAACGCAAGACAGACACTGCGAACAATCGAAACATGGGTCGATGTGGCTCACTCCGTCGGCCGGTCGGAGCAGGGAGTCACCCATGCATCGTTTCGTGTTGTCGTTGATGATCGTGTCGTCAGCGTGCGGTGTTGAAAGTTCGGAGCCTGCGACTCCGCTCGAAGAATCGGCTGCGACGCTGGTTCCCGAGGCGTCGCAGCCAGTGAACGAACTCGTCGTGCATGGGCTGGCTGGAGCGGACGAAGCCCGGGTGCACTGGCTGCTCGGCATCATGAGCTGCGGAATCTTCGAGGTGGCACACGGTGACGCGACGTTGCTCGGTGGCTCATTCTCAGTGCCGTTCGAGTCGTCGTCGTTGCCGGCCGTGCACCTGTACGTGTTCGTCGACGTGAACGGCAACGGCACGTGTGAAGCCAGCGTGGACTCGGTGCGTGAAGCCGAAGTGAGCGGGCCCGGTCGAGTCGATCTGTCGAACTCCGAACCACTCGACTGCTGGGTTGCTGATTCCGTGATTGTTCGAGATCCGTGAACAGTGGTGGTCACCAAAGACAGATGAACCATTGCGGATGGACGGCCGTTCAAGCCGTCATGAAGACGCTCATCTGCTCGCTGGTGGTGGTGTCAGGCTGTGCGCCGGTCGAGACCCGGCCTGTTCCGAAGGCGACGGCGAAAGTCTCGGTGAGGGGCTTCGTCGCCGCGCCGAACACGTTGGTGACGTGGTTCTTCGGGGTATTCGGGTGCGGCATCTACCGCGCTGGTTACGGCCACACCCGGCTGCCTGCCGACGGCACATTCACCGTGGCGAGGGAGCCGAGGAGCGACGGCCTCAAACCGTCTCAGTTCTACGCGTTCGCCGACGCGAATCAGAACGGGCGCTGCGATGCGGACAGTGAGCCGGTGCTGATGACGAGCGTGCGTGATGGCGTGGCGGACTTCACCTCGGCGGAGCCGGTCTCCTCCGGTTGTCGCGTGATGGAGCTCGCCGAAGAGCGTTAGCGAAGCGGCAAGTCGCGCAATGCGCGGGCGATGGCGGCGAACAACGGAGCGCGTTCGTCGCCCGTGCGTGAAATCAGACGGAACCAGTCGGACTTGAGCGGCAGTCGTGGAAGCACGCGCTCGAGACGGCGCTTCACCAGGTCGTCACGCACGAGATATTCGGGGAGCACGGCCACGCCTTCGCCCTGCAACGTCAGCGCGCGGACGGCAGCGATCGTGCCCATCGAACGCAGTTCTCCGAACGTGAGCTGTGCTCCGCCCGGCACGTCACGCAGATATGAGGCGAGCGGCAGTGACGGGTCGGCGTCGACGAGCCGGTGCAGCTTGAGATGTTCGGGTGAACGAACCGGCGTGCGCTTGAGCAACTTGGGCGACGCGACCAGCGCGTACCGCTCCTCGTGCAACGCGTCTCCGGTGAGCCCCGCGTCGACGTGGCGCATCGAACCGATGGCGCAGGGCAGGGTGCCTTCACGCACGCGCGCGAGGAGATCTGCACCGGCGCCGAACGAGAGGTGAAACGTCACGTGCGGGAGCTGCTTCTGCAGCACCGGGAGCGCGGGCAACAACCACGACATGCCCAGCTCGTGTCGCGTACCGATGGTGAGGTCGAGCGGCGAAGGGCCGAGCTCTCCACGCGCGCGCCGCATGGCACGTTCGGCGCGAACCAGGGTGTCTCTCGCGGCCGGCAGCAACGCAAGACCAGCGTCGGTCAGCTCGACCGACCGCGTGGTGCGCGAGAATAGAGGCTGACCCACTTGATCTTCGAGTTGGCGAATGCGCGCGCTCACGGCTGCTGGTGTGAGGGCGACCGCTTTCGCTGCCGCGCGGAAGTTCAAGCGCTGAGCCACTTCGACGAAACAACGAAACGAATCCAATGAGGGCAGGACTGTCAGCGTCACGTTGACAATCTTACCGAACGCCGAGGAGCGGCGCCGGGTTGACCGCGGAGGATTTCAACCAGCCGACCCGGTACACGCCGAAGTGCAGGTGCGGCGGTGTGGTGCGCGCGTTGCCGGTGTTGCCGACCACGCCGAGCACGGTTCCCGGCTGCACGCGTTGACCGACCTTCAGCCCCGGCGCCCAGTCGTCGAGGTGCGCGTAGTAGTAGAGCGCCGGCCCGTCACCGAGCACCGACACCACGCGCCCTCCGAGGGAATCGGTGCCGACGCGCCACACTTCACCGCCGGTCGCCGACACCACCGGCGTGCCGCGCGTCGCGAAGAGGTCGATGCCTTCGTGCTGTCGTCGACCGGGCCGTGATGTGTGCCAGGTGTCGCGCGCCTGCCGCGCCGTCATGCCCACCACCGGCATCGAGAGCTTCTTCACCGGCTTCGTGTAGCGCGCGCCGTGGGTCAGCAACCGCACGCGCGGCACGGTGAACACGAAGATGAGCAGGCTCACGAGCCCGATGAGGCTCCCCAACCACGCGCGACGGGTCATGCCCGTGGTCAGTGCAATTCAGAAGCTCGCGGCGAGCTCGACGTAGAACGTCCGGCCGTACTGCGGCACCCGCGAGAAGTTGATCTCGCTGAGCACCGGCACCGAGTAGCGCTGGTCGAGCAGGTTCTGCACGCCGGCGAAATAGCGAATGGGCCCGTACTCACCGGAGAGGCCCACGTTCAGCAGCACCGCTTCACCGAGGAACGTCCCGTCCTGCGCGCGGCGGCCTGATTGATACGTGCCCTGCGTCGAGAGCCGAACGAGGCCTTCTTTGATGGGCACCAGCGCACGGATCGACGCGAGGTGCATCGGGTAGGCACCGCCGGTGATGTCGACGCCGCCGAGCCACACGAACGAATACGAGCCTTCGACGAGCGTGTAGCGGCCCGGGCGCCAACGCAGCTGGGCTTCCGCGCCGCCGGCCATCAGCGTGCCGCCCGAGTTCGTGTACACCACGCACTGCGCGGGCTCGCCGCCGGCGCCACACAGCGGCGTGGGCTCCAGCTCTTCTGACAGCACGACGAGCTGGTCGATGAGGTTGAAGTAGCCGGCCACCGTCGCGCGCAGCTCCGGCGTGAAGTCGTGCGAGTGCTCGATTTCGAAGGTGGTGATGAGTTCCGGCCGCGGCGGCGTGGGGGCGGGGCGCTGGGTGACGAAGTTGTCGCCGAAGTACGTCTCGTAGACGTTGGGCGCACGGAACGCGCGGCCGACCACGAGCTTGGTGATGCCCTGTTCGTAGATGCGCGCCACGAGCGCGCCGCGCGGCGAGAACGCGAAGTCGGGGAGGTCGAAGTACTTGTCGAGGCGAATGCCCGCCTGCAGGAACACCCGGCTGCCGATGCGCCACTCGTCGAGCAACGTTCCCGAGAGCAGGACGCGGGTGTGGGGATCCTGCTGCGAGAAGCCGACCGGTTGCTGGCGAACGAACTGCCCCTGACCTTCGAAGGCGGCCGTGAGCCTGTTGCCGTCGAACAGCGTGACGCCTGCGCGCACTTCGGCGGTGAGCCAGTCGGCGCCGCCGGTGTCGGTGATGCGCGGCAGGCGATTGCCCAGGTCGTCGGCCTGCGCGTACCAACCGCGGTAGCGGCTGCCGTCGTAGCTCACGCGCGCGTTCAGCGTGACGCGGCTCCAGGCCTTCTCGTAGCGCAGCTCCGCGAAGCCGCGCGCGTCGGTGTACTCGGTGCCGGGAACGCCGAAGGAGCTGCCGAGCGGCTGCGTGGGGATCTGCTTGCGGCGCTGCTGCAGCTTGGCGACGAGGGTGAAGCCTTCGAGCTCGCCGCGCATCGACACGCCGAGCGCGCGTTCACCGTCGAGCCCGCGCACGGTGAAGCCGTTGCCGAGGTCGGTGTTGGGCGCGCCTTCGCCGAAGTAGCCCGCGCCGGTGAGGCTGATGGAGCGGCCTTCGCTGCCGAGGCTGCCGAACGCGCGCGCCTTGACCGAGTTCTGACCGCCGCCGCCGACGACGCCTTCGACGTAGCGGTTGTTGCCCACGCGCGCGCGCGGCACCACGTTGATGACGCCGAAGAACGCGCCCGTGCCGAAGAGGATCGACGCCGGGCCGCGCACCACTTCGATGCGCTCGATGCCCGAGAGGTCGACTTCGAGGTCGCGCGCGCTGAAGCCCTGACCGGCCCACACGTCGTTGACCGGGTGGCCGTCCCACAGAATCAGAATGCGGGTGTTGAGGTCGCCGGGCGGCTGGAAGCCGCGCACGCCGATGTACGTGTAGATGCGATCGTCGGCGAGGAAGAAGCCGCGCACCGCCTGCAGGGCTTCAGGCAGCGTCTGGTAGCCGAAGGCGCGCAGCTCTTCGCGGGTGATGACGGTGACCGAGGCCGGCGCGTCGTCGACGGTGAGTGATGATTTCGAGGCCGCGCTGACCTGCGGCGGTGCGTAGCGGAGCTCAGCGGTGACGCGCGCTTCTTCGCCCTCGGTGACCACCACCTTCTGCTTGAGCGGCGTGACGTCGTCGGTGGTCACTTCGATTTCGTATTCACCGACGGGCAGCGTGAGCACCGTCGGCGTGAAGCCGGTGTCGCGACCGTCGACGCGCACGATGCTCGCTTCGCGGTTCGAGGTGACGACGACCTTGCCGGTCGATTTCGTCTGCTGCGCGAGCGTGACCTCGGTGGTGGTGCCGACGTCACCCTTCACGTCGACCACCACCTGCTGCGTGAGGAAGCCGGGGGCCTGCACCGTCAGCACGCGCTGACCGGGTGGCAACTCGAAGGTGCCGGGAAGGCGGCCCAGCTCGATGTCGGCGAGTTTGACGAGCGCGCCTTCGGGCGTGCCCTTGATGGTGACCGACCCGACGACGCGCAGCAGCTCGACGTTCTGTTTCGCTTCACGACCGCGCGTGGCGGTGAGCTTCACACTGCCTCCGCGGTGACCGTCGAGCTCGAGCAGCACGGTGTGACTTCCGGGAGGCACGGCGATGGTGAGCGGCGTGCGGCCGCGCGCGCCCAGGTCTTTTCTGTCGAGGAAGACTTCGGCGCCGGGCGGCGTGGAGGTGACGCTGATCAGCGCGACCTTCGGCCCGAGCCGCGTGAGTGCTGCGCGAATGTCGCGCTTGTCGGACTCGGGCAGCGAGTCGTCGACGGCGAGGTCGTTCCAGTAGCGGTAGGCCTCGTCGTTGCGGTCGAGCGCTTCGTAGCAACGCGCGATGTTGAAGAGCACGTTGCGGTTGGGCACGAGCCGGTACGAGAGGAAGTACGACGCGAGCGCGGCGTCGTAATCGCGTTTGGCGTACGCGCGGTTGCCGAGCTCGAAGGCCACGTCGGCTTCGTCGGCGGTGTTGTTGGCGAAGGCTGGCGCAGAGAGCAGTGCAACGACGAGAACGAACGAGCGCACGGGACTGGCGAGACTACACGCCGAGCGCGGCGCGGCAATCGTTTGACCGGAAGATGCGTCACGCTGCGCGCATGCGAACGGTTCTGGTGGTGGCCGCGATGGCGATGATTGGTGTCGCGACGTTCTTCCTCACGCGCGACGAAGAGGTCGCGAGCGTGGCTCCGGCCGCGCCGCCGTCTGTGGAAGTGGCCCCGCCGCCGAAGGTCGAAGCGCCGGCGGAGCGGGCCGTGCCCGTGACGACACCCGTCGACGCGGCCGTTGAGGCAGTCGCCGTGGTCGATGCGGGTGTCGTTCCCACGCAGGTCGTCTTCGACGTTCGCCGCGACGGTGTGTACGCCGTCGGCACGCGCGTCACGGTCTCGCGCGACGGCCACGACGTCAGCGGGCTGGTCAACGTGATGGGTGGGCTCACGTTGCCGCTCGAGCCGGGGGTGTGGCGGGTTCACGGCGCCGAACTCACCCCGCACCAGTTCGTGGTCGGCGCCGTGCCGCGAGTGGTGGCGCTCGAGCTGCGCGTGAAGAAGACACTCTCGGGGCGTGTGGTGGACGTGGACGACAAGCCCGTCGCCAACGTGGTCATCGAAGCGACGGGCGACACGTCTTGCCCACGCGCGAGTGATGCAAAGGGCCGGTTCGAGTGCTCGTCGTGGGAGTCGACCGTGGAGGTCCGGGTCGAGGATCGCGAGTTCGGTTCTGAATCGGTGACGGCGTCGTTGCCAATCGAGCACCTCACGCTGGTGGTCGAGCCGAAGTATCCCGTGGCCATTTCTTTTCAGCAGGCCGGCATCACGACGGCGACCGCGCAGGTGTCGCACCGGCTCGGCCACTCCTTCTTCGAGTGTGAAGATTCACGGTGCATCGCCAGGGCCCCGACGGGTGCGTTCAGCGTCGTCGCGGTGTCTGGCGGTGCTCAGGGCCTCTTCGTGGCGCGCGCGCGGGGCACGCAGGGCAAGAAGGGGTCGAGGGTCTTCCTCACGTTCTCGCCAGCCAAAGCCATTCAGGGCGTGGTGAAGAACGCCGAGGGCACGCTGCTCGCCGACGTGCCGCTGGAGTTGAAGCCCGCGATGAACGTGGCCACGCGTGGCGCGTACGCCTTGACCAGCCTCTCGGGCGCGTTCGAGTTCTCTCCGCTCAACCCCGGCAGCTCCGTGCAGCAGGGCGTCGTGATGCCTTCATGGCGCATCACCCCGATGGCGCCGTGGACCGGTGAGACGAAGTACGTGACCATCGGCGACGCGCCCATCACGCTCGTCGCCGAGGTGCCCGGGAGCGCGCCAGCACCATGAGCGCGGCGAGCGCGAGCAGGGAATCGACGCTCGCGCAGCCGCAGCCCGACGGCACTTCCGGCACCGGTGTTTCTTCACCACCCGTTCCGCCGTCGACTTGAGTGGGCCGGGGCGCGCACACGTCCTGGGGTTGTGCCGTGCAGATGCCGTTTTCACTCGCGCCACGTTCGACGCTGCAGACTTCACAGGATGATGTACCGCATGCGCGGTCGCAGCAGCGGCCGTCGACGCACACGCCAGTCAGACACTGGCTCGCGTCGCTGCACCGCGAGCTGGTGGTGCGCTGCGGCTGATACCGGATCCCCAGGGTGGTGCCGACGAACACGCGTGCTCCCGATGGCTCACGTCCCGCTGCGATGGTGAGGGGATCGTCGAAGTTGGAGTTGCCGACGGCGATCGTCTGCCAGAACGAGCCTCCATCTTCGCGTTGCTGCAACTGGCTCCAGGGTTGGTAGATGAAATGGCTGCCGACGGAAATCGGAGACACTGAAGGTTGATCGGCGATGAGTGGCCCCCTCGCTGCACTCGTCAGTTGCTGCCACTGGCCGTCCGCAACGATGCCGAAGGAGCTCTGCCGATTGACCCAGAAGCCCCCTTCTTCGCGAGGCGACGCGGCGAGCGCCGTGACGCCTGCCGGCCATGGGATGTTCACCCATTCCGTGCCCGAGAACCGCGCCGCGAATTCGTTCCCGAAGACGTGGACGCGGCCATCCCTGTCGGCTGCGAGAACGCCGCGTGGTGCCGCACCGCTCTGCGTCCACACGCCGTTCTCGCTGACCCACGTGACCACTCCACTGGTCCCTTGCGCGATCGCGATGAGTCGGCCCGAACCGTCGCGTGCCACCGAGATGATGTTCTGAAAGGGAAGGTCGCTCGTCTTGCGCCACCAACCTTCGCCCCAGTCGAGGCGTTCGTTGCGGTCGGTGAAGAGGACGGTGCCGCCATCTTCAGCCGTGGTGCCGACCTTCGGTGTGCCCAGGTACCAGCCCAGAGGCCCCACCCAGGCGTCGTTGCTGAGTCTCCAGGTGCGAATGCCGGAGAAAAGGAACGTGCCCGCGCCGACGATGTGCGTGAGGCCCGGGCGAGAAACTCCCGTACCGAACTCATCAGCGAAGTCGGGGATGGGCGTCCAATCCACCCCGTTCCACTCGGCGTTGCTGGTGGTGCTGGTGTCGAGCGCGCCCACCATCACCACGCGCTGCCGGGCTTCGTCCCACGTCATGGTGAGTGACGAGCGCGCTGCGGGTGGGTTCATCGCCGAGAGTTGCTCCCAGACAGTGCCGTTCCATGACCAGGTTTCGTTCGACGGCCCGTTGTGCGTGTAACCGCCGAACAACAGCACCTGGCGACGGGTGCCGTCCCACGCGAGGCCCATGGCGTCGCGAGCCGACGGCGACGTCGTCGGTGACAGCTGTGTCCAGGTCGTGCCGTCCCATTCCCACGTGTCGCCGAGCACGCCACTCGGCCCTTCTCCGCCGAACAACACAGTGCGCTTCCGAATCGGGTCGAACGCCATTTTGTGCGCCATGCGCGGCGACGGCTGAACGGTGGTCGCGAGGTGCTGCCAACGCTCGCCATCCCATTCCCACGTATCGTCGAACATCGTGTTGTTGCGCTGGCCGCCGAAGAACACGAGACGTTGGCGTTCTGAATCCCACGCGAGCGCCGGACGATTTCGGAGAACTGGCGGTTTTCCGATGGTTCTCCAGCCCTGCGTATTCGGTGACCATTCCCACATGTCGACGCCGAGGCTCACGACGCGACCGCCGGCGTTCACGACGCTTTCGTTGCCGGCTTGAGGCTGGTTGTAACGGGAGAGGAGGTCGGCGTTGACGACGGTGATGCCGAAGGCGCAGTTGGTGCACGAAACTTCAGCGCCCGCATCCGTCTGCTGAAAGGGCGAACTCGCGTTCAGGTTCCAGATCGTGCGTCCGCCTCGCGAGAGAGACAGGCCGGGGTAGGGGCTGCTCATCCCGAACGTCGCGGCGAGACCGCCGCTCCAGGTCACTTCGACCCGCATCGGCACCGAATTCTCTACGCCCGCGCTGATCAGGCCGTACGAGAGGCGCCGACTGCCCCAGTTGATCTGCTGTGGCGCTTGAAACATCCCGGCGTCAGGCAGAATCGAACCTTCAACGGAAGTTCCGGACGCGTCGATGAACCGAACGCGCACTTCGGTGTTCGCGTCGTCGGAGTCTCTGAAGACCAGCGCCTCGTCTGGCGCGCGCGGCACGAACACTTCTGCACTGCGTAGGAAGTGTCCGCGACGGCCTGCGTAGAACCCGCCGTCGACTTCTTCCCAGATCTGCTGCGCCCACGCCGACGCCGCCCACAACGCCACGACCCACGCCCATCGATTCATGGGCGCGCACGCTACGTCACCTGCAGAACTTCACCCACGCTTCGGGGATCGCTCCGCCCATCAACTTCTCGGCCGCCGCGCGCTCGAGCAGCACGAAGGTGAAGTCACCCGTGAAACACAGCTCACCGCCCTGACGGATTTCGCACGTCGACTTCACGATGCGGCTGCTGGTCTTGGTCAATCGCGCGCGGCTCTCGACTTCGATGCCCACGCGCACGCCCTTGTGCAGCTTGGCTTCGAAGCTCGTGGTGAAGCCGAACTTGCCGGTGCCGGCCAGCACCGCCCACGCCGCCGACTCATCGGCCAGCGTCGAAATCAGCCCGCCGTGCATCAACCCCAGCGGTCCCTGATGGTGCTTCTGCGGCGTCATCTTCGTGACCACGTCTTCACCTTCGGTCACGAACGAAAGATGAAACCCTGCCGGGTGATTCGGAGCGCACCCGAAGCACTGCTGCTGAGGACCGAACAGCGTTCCATCGAGAGGCGAAACCGCAGGCGTCATGACGCGCGCGTGTAGCATGCACAGCCCATGGCTCCTCGACTCGAACTCCGCGCGACATGAAGGACCGCGTGCCGGCCATTCGCCGTCAGCAGGTGCTGCGCGACCTCGCGCTCATCGCGCGGGCCGATGGCCACGTCGACGACGCCGAGCGAACGCTGCTGCTCGACATCGCTGATCAGGCAGGTGTGGAACGCAGCATCATCGACGGGGCGATGACCGCGAACCGTGCGCTGGATTGAGGCGCTGCGCTCGGTAAGTCGATAAGGTGACCGGCGGTGTCCGCCAACATTCCCGACCTCACCGGCAGAAAGATCGGCGAGTACGAAATCGTCAGTCGTGTGGGCGTGGGCGGCATGGGTGCGGTCTACGAAGGCAAGCAACCGCTCATCGGCAAACGCGTGGCGGTCAAGGTGCTGCTGCCTTCGCTGTCGAACGAGCAGGAGCTGGTCGAACGGTTCCTCGCCGAAGCGCGCTCGGTGAACGAGATCCGCCACCGCGGCATCGTCGACATCTTCAGCTTCGGGCAGCTGCCGGAGGGCTCGCACTACTTCGTCATGGAGTACCTCCAGGGCGACCCGTTCGACAAAATCATCAAGCAGCGCGCGCCGTTGCCGCTGGCCGAAGCGCTGGGCTGGGCCGACGAGATGCTCGACGCGCTCGATGCGGCGCACTCGGCGGGCATCATTCACCGCGACATCAAGCCGTCGAACCTGTTCCTGGTGAACACCGGGCGCGGCCGGCCCTACGTGAAGCTGCTCGACTTCGGCATCGCCAAGCTGGGCGTGCTGCAGGGCGAGGCGACTCCGCAGACGCGCGCGTCGGTGATCCTCGGCACGCCCGACTACATCAGCCCCGAGCAGGCGCGCGGTAAGCCCATCAGCCCGCAGACCGACCTCTACGCGCTGGGCTGCGTCATCTTCGAGATGGTCACCGGTGAGCGCGTGTTCCGTGGCGAGAACACGTTGCAGACCATGTGGATGCACGTGGAAGACGTGCCGCCCGTGCCCTCGTCGTTGCGGCCCGAGATTCCGCCGCAGCTCGACGACGCGATTCTGTGGGCCATCGAGAAGGCACCCGAGAAGCGTCCTCCGACGGCGGCCGCGCTTCGTGACGCGCTCGCGGCGATTCGTGGAACGTTGTCGCCTTCGGGTCAGTTCACGCCGCCGCCCATCACCGGTGCTTCGCAGCGGCCGCTGTCGCACACGCCGCCGCCGTCGGGTCGCAGCCGGCCGGTGGGCACGCCTGCGCCGCGCTCGGGTGCGTTGCCGCCGCTCGGCACGCCCATGCCGGTGAGTGGCCGCAGCGGCTCGCAAGCGCCGGTCTCGGAGCGCACGCGCGTGGCGCGCCCCGCGCAGGAAAATCAGAGCGGTCAGGAGACACGCGTCGCGCCGGCGACCGCGATGCTCGACGTGGAGACCGACCCGGAGCGGCCGGCGGTGCCGCGCGCATCGGGGCAGAGCGGTGTGCAGCCCAGGCCGCCGGTGGCCGACGCTGCGCAGCGTTCGACCGAGCTGCATGAATCGCCGCCGTCGAAGTCGAAGCTACCGTTGGTACTCGCGGGTGCGGTGGTGGTGCTGCTCGTGGCTATCGTGGGCTTCGTGTTCGCCTCCAATCGCACGCCAGCTATCGAGCCCACGCCGGAGCTTCCGCCCATCGCCGTGGTGACACCGCCGAAGCCTCCGAAGTCGGACGAACCGACGACTCCGATTCAGGACCCCAGGCCGGAAGCGCCGAAGAAAGACCCGCAGCCCATCGACCCGCCGGAAGAAGACCCGCCGCAGATCGACCCGCCCAAGAAGGACCCGCCGAGCCAGAACCCGCCGAAGATCGACCCCAAGCCCAACAAGCCGGGCATCACGGTCGAGAAGCTCGTGGCGCGGTTGCGCAAGGTCGAGAGCGCGCTCGCCGCGAAGGAAGCGGAGACCGGTCAGAAAGACCCGGTGATGCGGCAGTTCGTCGAGCAGGCCAAGAAGCAGATCAAGGCCGCCAGCACCGACGCCGAGCGCCGCGACGCCTGGGGTTTCCTGGGCGATCTCGAAGGCCAGCTCAAGCACTGACAATCGGCTTTGAGAAGCGCGCAGAACCGGCCGCCTGGATCTATGGTGGCCGCGTGCTTTCCCTCCTCATTCTTCAGGTCGCGCTCGCGCAGACGCCGGCAGACGCGCGCACGCCGGTGGCGGTGGTGCTGACGTCGAAGCGTCCCGGCGCCGACGCCGTGGCTGCGAAGATCTCGCAGCGCGTTTTCGATTCGTTCAAGCGTGAAGGCGTCACCGGGCTGATGGACGACGCCACCGCGACCAGAGAGCTCCGCGCCGCGGGCTTCTCTGATCCGAAGAGCTGTCAGGGCACGCGCGCGTGTCTGAGCAAGCTCGCCATTCTTCTCGGGCCCAGGGCGGTGGTCGTCGGGGTCGACGTGGGCAAGGTCGGCAAGACGCTCGCCATTCACCTCGAAGCGGTCGCCGCCGACAAAGACGCTTCGCTCGGTGCGCTCGACGTCTCGTCGTCGCTCAATGGGTGGAGTGACGCCATGTCGGCGCCCATCGTGGTGTTCGTGCGCGACGTGAAGTCGGGCCTCGAGCTCGGCAAGAAGCCCGCGGTGAAAGACGCGCCGCCGACGACTCCGCCGTTGGAGGCCGCGAGCGATGCGCCGACCAAGACCGACCTCACGCCCCAGGCGAAGGTCGACGAGCAGCCGCTCATGGTGACGCAGGAGCCCGGCAAACCTCCGCGCGTCGCTGCGTGGGCGCTGGCGGGTGGCGCCGCGGCTGCCGCGGGTGTGGCCATCGGCTTCGGCATCAGCGCCGGTGGCGCCAAGAAGCAGTTCGACGATTCCATCGTGGTGTTGGACGACGGTTCGCGTGGCACGACGTTGACCGAAGCGCAGGCTCGCCAGCTCTCGGAGCAGGCGAACGCCGGCGCCGTGGTGGCCATCACCTCGGGTGTCATCAGTGCAGGCCTGACGGCGGCGGCGACGTACTTCTTCCTCAAGGACTAGCTGCCCATGAAACGCATCGTGTTGGTGTTGGCCGCTGGCTTCGTGTCGTCGTGTGTCGACCCGAGCGGCCTGGTGGGCTTCGAGTGTGATGGTGGGCGCTGTCGCATGGTCGATGCGGGCGGGGCCACGGGCGGAGGCGGCGGCGGCGACGCGACCGGCGGCGGCGGTGTGGGCACCGGCGGAGGCTCCACCACCGGTGGTGGTTCCGGTGGCGGCGGCGCGCAGGTGTGCAACGCGAGCACGTGTACCGGTTGTTGCGACGAGAACGGCGCGTGTCGTGGCGGCGACGAGAACGCGGCGTGCGGCCAGACGGGCGCCGCGTGCGCAGACTGTGGTGCGGGCGCTCGCTGCTCGGCGTCGATCTGCCAGCCGTTGAAGGCCACGGGCGACAGCTGCAACGCGGGCGGCGATTGTTCGTCGTCGTTCTGCGTGAGCAACCTGTGTTGCAACAGCGCCTGCACCGGCGCGTGTCAGCGCTGCGACGCGACGGGCACGGAAGGCACCTGCAGCGCGTTGCCGGAAGCCACCAACGTGACCGCGTGTGGTGCGTACGCATGTGACGGCATCAGCGGCGAGTGCCCCACCACCTGCACCACGAGCCGGCAGTGCGCGACCGGCCACTACTGTTCGAACGGCAGCTGCCAGCCCCTGAAGGACAAGGGCGCGGCGTGTACCGCGAGCGTGCAGTGCACCACCGGCTTCTGCGCCGACGGCGTGTGCTGCGACAGCGCATGCAGCGGCAGCTGCGATCGCTGCAACCAGATGGGCACCGCGGGCACCTGTTCTCCTGCGGCGTCGGGTGACCCCGGCAGCCCAGCGTGTGGAACGGTGACGTGCAACGGCACGCTGGTGGACTGCCCGATTCTCTGCACGAGCGGCTGCCCCATGGGCACCTACTGCAGCGGCACGTACTGCTCGGCGGTCAAGGCCGATGGCGTGGCGTGCACCGCAGCCAACCAGTGCGGCTCGGGCTTCTGCGCCGACGGCGTGTGCTGCAATTCGGCCTGTGGTGGCGCGTGTGATTCGTGCAGCGCGGCGAACGGCGCGAGCGCCGACGGCGTGTGCACGCTGCTGGGCGCCTCGCGCGTGTGCCGCAACGCCACGAGCACCTGCGACCGTGAAGAGCGCTGCACCGGCGCGTCACCTGATTGCCCGTCGAACGGCTTCGTCGACGCGGGCGTGGGCTGCGGCAGCACGACGTACACCGCGTGGAGCGCGTGCGATGCCGGTGCCTCGTGCGCCACGACGGGCGTGCAGACGCGCACGCGCACCGACCTCGCCTGCAACGGTGGCAACGCCACGTGCACCCCGAACACCGCGACGGAGACGCAGGCCTGCAACCGGCCGAGTGAAGGCGCGGTCTGCGGCGCGACGACGTACGGCGGCTGGAGCGCGTGTGACTACGCGTCGGCCTGTGACGAAGCCGCGTCGCGTTCGCGAACGCGCACCGAGCCGCGCTGTGCCGGCGGCGTGTGCCAGGCCAATCAGGCCAGCGAGAGCGAAGCCTGCACCCGCTCGCAGGAGAACGTGAGCTGCGGCACTGCGTCGTACAGCGCGTGGTCTGCGTGCGCGCAGAGCGCGACGTGTGCACTCACCGGAACGCAGACGCGCACGCGCACCGAACCCGTGTGTCGTTCGCAGTCGTGCGGTTCGACCACCGCCACCGAGACGCAGGGCTGCAGCATTCCGGCGCAGACCGGAATGTCGTGCGGCACGACCGCCTACGGCAACTGGTCGGCGTGCTCGTACGCCAATGGCTGTTCGACGAGCGGCGTGCGGAGCCGCACGGTGACGACCTACGCGTGCACCGCGAGCGGTGCCTGCGGCTCGACGACGACGACAGAGACCGAGACCGCGCCCTGCGAGCGCGGAAACCCGCCCGGCGAATGCTCGCCCACCGTGTACGGCGAACCGATGAACTGCGGTTACGCCGACGTCTGCGCGACGGCAGGTTCGGGGACGCGAACGGTGACGACCTACGCCTGCAACGCGGGCTCGTGTCAGCCGTCGACGACGACGCAATCGGTGGGTTGCACGCGCGACACGTCGACGGTGGTGTGCCGCGCCGCGACGACGGTGTGCGATCGCGCCGAGACCTGCTCCGGCGGCGTCTGCCCCGGTGACACGTTCGCCGCGTCCGGCACGCTCTGCCGCACGGGCAACGACGCGCTCTGCACGCGCGACTCGTTCTGCACTGGGGCGTCGACGGTCTGCCCCATCAGCCGCACGTGCAGCGGTACGTGCTGCGGCGACGGCACCTGCGCGGGTGGCGGTCGGCTCTGCCCCTGATCAACCGACGAGCTTCTGCAGCTCGTCCCACCGCGCGTACAGCCGCTCGACGTTGCGGATGGCGATCTCGAGCTCAGCGCTGAGTGACGCCACGTCGCTGGCCTTCGCGAACACTGCGGGGTCGGCGAGCTTCGTCTCCAGCGCGGTCTTCTTCTGCTCGGCCGCTTCGATGGCCGCCTCCATGCCGTCGAGCTCGCGCTGGTCCTTGTACGAGAGCTTGTTGGCGGGCTTCTTGTCCTTCGCGGGCGCCGTCGAGGCGGGCTCGTTGACCGTGGGCTTCACCGCGGCCTTCTGCATTTCCTGGGGGCCCTGCGCGCGCAGCCGGCGGAACATCGACCAGTTGCCTTCGTAGCGGGTGATGGTGCCGTCGCCCGGCACCCACAGAATCGAGGTGGCCGCCTTGTCGAGGAAGTAGCGGTCGTGGGTGACGAGCAGCACCGCGCCCTGGAACTCGATGAGCAGCTTCTCGAGCACGTTCAAGGTGACGAGGTCGAGGTCGTTGGTCGGCTCGTCGAGCACCAGCACGTTGGCGCCCTGCAGGAACAACTTGGCGAGCAGCAGGCGGTTGCGCTCCCCGCCCGACAGCGCGCTGACCTTCTGCTTCTGCATGGGCACGGGGAAGAGCAGGTCGTCGAGGTAATCGGCGAGGCGCACCTTCTTGTCACCCAGCGTGACCCACTCGTCGTGCCACGCGCTCTCGGCCACGGTGGCGTCTTCGTCGAGCGTCATGCGCTGTTGATCGAAGTAGGCGACCTTCGTCTTGGGTCCCAGCGTGACGGTGCCCTTCGTGGGCGGCAGCTCACCGAGCAGCGTGCGCAGCATGGTGGTCTTGCCGGCGCCGTTGGGGCCGACGATGCCGATGCGCTCACCGGGCTGCATGATGAAGTTGAGCCCCGAGAAGAGCGTGCGATCTCCGTAGCCCTGGCTGACGTTCCTGGCCTCGATGACGGTCTGCGAGAGGCGCGGCGCCGCGGCCACCTGGAGCTGCGGCACCTTCGGCCGCTGGAACCCCTTCTCGGCGAGCAGCTTCTGCGCGCGGTCGATGCGGGCCTTCGACTTGGTGCGGCGCGCCTGCGGGCCGCGACGCAGCCACGCGACCTCCTGAGCGATCCACCGCTGGCGCTTGTGCTCCGACACGCCAGCCTGTTCCTGCGCGACGTACTTCTGCTCGAGGTAGCTCTGGTAGTTGCCGGGGTAGCTGGTCAACCCGGGGGCCGCGGTGCCCGGCGCCGACACCTCGACGATGCGGTCGACCAGGCCGTCGAGGAAGTAGCGGTCGTGGGTGACCAGCAGCAACGCGCCTTCGAAGTCATCGAGCTCGTCTTCGAGCCACGACACGGTCTCGGCGTCGAGGTGGTTGGTGGGCTCGTCGAGCATCAGCAGATCAGGCTTGCTGAGCAGCGCGCGCGCGATGGCCACGCGCTTGCGAAGACCGCCCGACAATTCGGACACGGGGCGCTCCCAGTCCTTGACGCCGAGCCGGTCGAGCAGCTTGCGCGCCTCGTGCGCGGTGTCCCAGCCGCCGTGGCGGTCGATGTATTCAGAGAGCTCCGAGAAGCGCGCGAGGATCTTGTCGTCGTGCGAGGTCTCGAGCTCCTTCGAGATCTTCGCGTGCTCTTCGAGCGCGGCTCGCAAGGGCGCCTGCGCGACCTCGAGCTCGCTCTTCACCGTCGCGCCTTCGGGGAACTGAGGTTCCTGCTCGAGGAAGGTGACCCTCGCGCCGCGTTGAATCTGAATGAGCCCCGAGTCGGCCTTCTGCTGGCCCGCGAGGATCTTCATCAGCGTCGACTTGCCGCAGCCGTTCACGCCGACGAGACCGACGCGCTCCTGCGCTTCGATGACGAACTCGATGTTGTCGAAGAGGGTCCGGCTCCCGAAAGAGAGCGACAGGTTCGCGGCGCGCAGCAACGTCATGCGGCGCCTGTACCACCGTGGGCGCGCGGAGTATGCGAAACGGCATGTCCGCCATGCTCGATCAGCTCAAGAACCTCGCGTCACCGTCGTCACTTCGCAGCCTGTGGAGCTACCTGCGCAACGTGCCGGGAGGTGGCGTGATTCTCGGTCGCATTCTCGGCCGCATGGCGCCGTACACCGGCACGATTCGGCCGGAGGTCGTGGAGCTCGAGCCGGGCCGCGCGGTGATTCGGCTGCGCGACCGCAAGGCGGTGCGGAACCACCTCAACTCGATTCACGCCATCGCCTTGATGAACCTGGGCGAAGTGGCGACCGGCGTGGCGGTGATGTTCTCGTTGCCCGACGGTGCGCGCGGCATCATCACGAAGCTGTCGATGGAGTACCTGAAGAAGGCGCGCGGCACGTTGACGGCCGAGTGTGTGTGCCCGCCGATCAGCTCCACGGAGCGCAAGGAATACGACGTGGTCGCCGACCTCAAGAACACCGAGGGTGAAGTGGTGGCGCGCGCCAGCGCCCGGTGGATGATCGGCCCGCGCTGATCAGCCGGGAACCTGGTTCGTCACCCGCTGTCTGGGGTTCGCATGACGACGAGCTCCGAAGCGTTGTGCGTGCGGGTGCTGTGGGGTGAACGTCGGGTCGCCACCCACCTCCTGCAGAGCGGTGCGCAGCTCGCCTTGAACGGCGTGGGTGAAGCGGTGCCTGACGCGAAGGCGCCGATGAAGTTCGACGTCGCGGGCCTCACGTTTCACGAAGGCGTGGTGGGCACGCTCTTGCGAAACGGTGAGACGACGCTGACGCTGGGCGACGCGGTCTCACGCGGGCTGGCCGTCGAAGCGCATGGCGCGTGGAACCTCAAGCTCGGCCGCGCGGACATCGTTCGCGTCGGGAGCGGCCCGGTGTGCGTGGAGGCCTTCCGGGTGCGCGCGCCTCCGAAGGCGGCGAACCTGTGGCAGCCCGACTACGCGCTTCTGAACACGTTGTTGCTGTGCGTCGCAATGTTCGCGGGCTTTGCGATGCAGGCGTCGTTCAACGAAGAGGCGTGGGAAGACGACAGCATCTCGAGCAACGCGACCACGCTGCGGCGGATTCTGGTGAAGCGCGAGCCGCCGCCGCCGGTGCCCAACAAGAAATCGCCTGAGGTCAAAGAGCCCACGAAGACGAAGCGCGCGCAGGCGAGTGAAGGCAGCCCGAAGCCGCCGAACAAACCGACGCGTGACACCGGCGGCATGGTGTCGGCGAAAGAGCTCACGGGACGTCTCTTCGGAGGCCCCGGCGCCGCTGGCGTCATGGGTCCGGGCGGGCTTGGAAAAGAACTCGAAGGCGCGATGGGCGGCGTCGTCGCGCTCAACGGAATCGGCAACGGCGGGTGGTCAATCAAGGGCAAAGGCGCTGGCGGGCCAGGTGATCAGACCATTCAGATCGGCGGCATCGGCCGCTCGAAATACAGCGAACGCAACGGCGTGTACGGCGCGCTGTGCATGGGCACTCCGGAGCAGTGCAAGACGCCCCAGGGACCGCCGACGCTCGACCCGGACCCGCCGCTCACGTGTGAAGGCGGCGCCTGCATGGACAAGGAGCTGATCCGCAAGGTCATCAACTCGCATCGAGACCAGATCCGCTTCTGTTACGAGCAGGCGTTGCTGAGCGCGCCCTCGCTGAACGGCAAGGTCGCCGTGCAGTTCCTCGTGGGCAGCTCGGGCTCGGTTCCCACCGCGCGCGTCGCGCAGAACACGGCCGGCAATCAGTCACTGAGCGACTGCCTCGTGTCGCGCGTTCGCACGTGGAACTTCCCGGTGGGGAAGGGCGGCGGTGGCTACAGCGTCACGTACCCGTTCGTGTTCAAGCGCGCCGGCAACTAAGCGGCGTGCAGGCGCTGGTAGTCGCGCTGATAGTTCGCCGCGAGCTGCGTCTTCTGCTTCTCGGTCAGCAACTTTCCCGACACCTGGAAGAACCGCGTCTCTTCTTCGTGAAGGTGGTGGTGCACCTTCGCCGAGAGCTCGAGCGCCACTTCGTGCCACGCATCGCCCTTCGGGTCGGACTTCTCGAGCTTCTCGAGCAGTTCGTCGATCTGGTGATGCTCGGCGAGCGCGTGGCGAGAGACGTCGAGGCCTGCGTCATTCATCAACAACGGCACGTAGAAGAACCGCTCTTCGGCGGCTTCGTGGGCCGACAGCTCGACCTTCAGCGTCTTGAAGAGCTCGTCGCGCACTTCAGCGTCTTTCGTGCGCACCAACCGGCGGCAGAGTGTTCGCTGCACTTCATGGCTCGCGCGGAGCGTGTCGTAGAGGTTCATGCACGTTCGCCACTGCAACCGGTGCACCACGCCTCACTCCGCGCGGTTGCGCCGCCGCGACTGTGACGAACTGCCTCAGGTGTGGCGTTTCAGAACCAGGGTCCGAACGCGAAGCGGAGCGTGGGCGCCACGGCAGGCAACTCGGGACCGGGTCGCGAGATGCCGGGGAAGAACACGACCGGCGCTTCGACCGGCGGCACGCCGAGGAACTGCGTGCCCGACGACCCGATGTTGATGTTGAACCAGGTGGTGAAGCCCGCGGCGAGGCTGAAGCTGAAAATGGGCGTTCGAATCGCATAGCCGAACTGCAGGCCCGGCCCGGTCATCCACATGCCGTACTGGGGAAGCCCGAAGCCGGAATTGCGCAGGTCGATGAAGAGCCCGTCGAGGTGCTTTCCCCCGATGTAGTAGCGAACGCCCGCGTCCCAGCCGAACTGACCGAGGAAGCCGCCGCCGACGTTCGCGAAGACCGAGAAGCCACTTGCAACATGCAAGTCACCCTCGACCCACAAGGCGAGCGCGAACACGTTGACGGGGTGAAAGAGCAGACCGAAGCGTGAGTCTTTCAGCGGCGGGTCTACGGGCTTCTTCTTCACCTCGAAGGCGCGGCGCGGCTGCGGCGCGGAGACCGGCGGTGCAGGCGCGGGCTGGGGCGGCGGCGCGTATTCGGGAGGCGGCGGCACGGACTCCGGCGGGATGGGCGGCGGAGTGGTCGTCAGCACTGCGGCGAGCACGGCGAAGAGCATTTGCGACGCACCTTAGCGCCCGCTGGCGCAGTGGTAAGTGCGGCGCATGTCTTCAGCGCTGGTGACGGCCGTCGAGCAGGTGAAGCACTGGATGCTGGAACACGACGCCGGCCTGCTGGTGGCCAACCTCGCGCCCGGCGCGGCGCCCGAAACGCTCGCGGCACTCGAGCTGCAGTTCGGCTTCGCGTTGCCGGAGGACGTGAAGGCCCTGTGGTCGCTGCACCACGGCCAACGCGAAGAGATGAACGGCTTCGTGGAGGCGATGGACCTGTTCGACGGTGCACTGGCGCCGGGCGAGCTGGACACCGTGGAGGCGGCGCTCGAAGCGCTGCATGAAGCGCCCCAGCTGCCGCAGACCGGGCTCACGCCCGCGGAGCTCGTTTCGAAGCAGTGGGTGCCGTTCGCCGGTCGCGACTCGAACCTGCTGGTGGTCAACGCCGAGAGCGGGCGTGTATTCGTACTCGAGAAGGACTGGCCGCCGATCCGCTTCCTCGCCGACTCGGTGACTGCCTGGGCTCAGGGCTACGCGGCGGCGGTGATGAACGACGACTTCACGGTCGAAGAGGGCTTCGGCGACTACTTCCTGTCCGCACGCGATCGTGAAGCCGAGTCGTACGAGATTGAACGCGAGCGGGTGCGCGCCAGGCAGGAGCGCTACCGACGTGAGACGCCGTTGCTCGAGCAGCTGCGCGATGCGCTCGACGACAACCGCGAAGCGCTGGCGCGCGAGGTCATCGAGGCGTTCAGCAAGGCGTCACCCGCCGACCTGCCACGCGCGGTCGAGGTGCTGTTCTCGTCGACGAGTGACGTGAAGTTCATCGCCACGGCGCTGCAATACGTGTTGCGCACGCTGACGCTCGACGCCGCGCAATGGGCGAAGGTGCTCGAAGGCGGCAGGGCGCTGGGCAACGAGGCCATCGTGGGTGTGGCGAAGGAACGCGCGCCATGAAGCGTTGGGGCGTTCCGCTCCTCTACGTGCTCGCGGTGCTGCTCGCGCTGCATGCGTGGCGCATCAAGACCGGCATCGATCTGCAGGTGTACCTGCGCGCCGGTGCGCGCGTGCTGGCCGGCGAGGAGATCTACGTCGCCGCAGAGCCGTCTCCGTACAAGTATGCGCCATCGACCGCCGCGGTGTTTGCGCCGTTGTCGTTGCTGCCGTTGCGCGCGGCGCAGCTGCTCTGGCTGCTGGCGTCGGCGCTCGCGTTCGTGCGCTTCGTGCAGGTGTCGGCGCACGCGCGCGGGTTGGGTGCGTGGTGGCAGTCACTCGTGGTGCTGGTGCTCTGCTCGCCTTACCTGAGCCAGGTCTTCTTTCTGGGTCAGGCTGACGCGCTGCTGGTGCTGTTGATGGGCTTGAGTGAACTCGAGGCGAAGCGCCGCCCGATGCGCTCTGGTGTGCTGTGGGCGATCGTCGTCGCCTTCAAACTGCCGTTCATGCTGTTCGCGATTCCGGCGCTGATGTTCCGCGAGTGGAGACGGCTTGCGGGGTTGGTGCTCGGCGCCGCGCTGGTCGCGCTGGTGGGCGTCATCGCGTTCGGCTTCAGCGGCTTCATTCACGAGCTGTTCGCGTGGCGCGCGCTGTTGCAGGCGTCGACCGGCGTGTCGTTGGTCGCCACCGACAATCAGAGCCTCACCGGCATTCTGTGGAAGCTGGGGCTGCAATCGCAGGTGCTGCTGATTGCGCTGTCACTCGCGCTGCTCGCGCTCGGGTGTTGGACGAGAGATCGCCTGCACCTGAGCGCCGTCACCTTCTTCTTCGCGGCATTTCTTTCGCCGCTGGGCTGGCTGAGCAACCTGGTCGTCATCGCCCCGATGGCGGCCGCGCTGCTCGCGTCACGCCAGGCGCCGTCGTCGCGCGCTGGCCTCGCGTTGTTGGCGCTCGCCTTGTTGGTGAACTTCGACATTCTCGGTCGCGAACGGTTCGAAGCCGCGCTGCACCTGCGCGTGTTCGGGTGGCTCACGCTCGGCGCCGCGCTCTGCCTCATCGCGACGCACCGCCGCCGTCAGTCGGCCGCTTGAATCGATGACCATCCGACGCGCTGCCCGGGCAGGTGGTTGATCGCGGACGTGAACTCCTGTTCAGTCTCCGCCGCCCACCATGAACGCCGAAATTCACGAAGCCCTCCGGCCGTGCCACCCCGTCGTGCGCGCGTGGTTCCACGAAGTCCTGGGTGAGCCCACCGAGCCGCAGATTCGTGGCTGGCCGTTGATTCGTGAAGGCCGCGACGTGCTCATCGCCGCGCCCACGGGTTCGGGGAAGACGCTCACCGCGTTCCTCGCCTGTCTCGACGAGCTGTTCCGCGCAGCCGCCGATGGAACGCTCAACGACGAGACGCAGGTCGTCTACGTGTCGCCGCTCAAGGCGCTCGGCAACGACGTGCAGAAGAACCTGCTGTTGCCGCTCGAGCAGTTGAGAGAACGCGCGAAGGTGGCGGGCATCGAGCTGCCTGAGATTCGCGTGGCCGTTCGCAGTGGTGACACGCCGGCCAGAGACCGCGCGTCGATGGTGAAGAAGCCCCCGCACATCCTCATCACCACGCCTGAATCGCTGTACCTGTACCTCACCGCTGCGAAGAGCCGCGACACGCTCAAGTCGGTGCGCACGGTGGTGGTCGACGAGATTCACGCGTTGGCGCGCGACAAGCGTGGCTCGCACTTCGCGTTGTCGCTGGAGCGCCTCAAGTCACTCGGTGGCAGGGCGCCGCAGCTCATCGGGCTGTCGGCCACCACGCGGCCGCTCGAGCGGCTCGCGCACTATCTGACGGGTGCCCCGCGTGAGGGGCGCCCGCCGTGCGAGGTGGTGCAGATAGGCCACGTGCGCGCGTGGGAATTGTGGCTCGAAGTGCCCGAAGAAGAGCTGAGCGCCGTTGCCACCAACGAGATGTGGGGCCAGCTGTACGACCGCGTGGTCGAGCTCACGAAGACCAATCGCACGATGTTGATTTTCGCGAACACGCGGCGGCTCGCGGAGCGCATGGCGCACGACGTGGGTGAGCGCATCGGCCACGACAAGGTCACCGCGCATCACGGCAGCATGGCGCGTGAGCTGCGGCTGGCGGCGGAGGAGCGGCTCAAGTCGGGCTCGCTCAAGGTGATGGTGGCGACCGCGAGTCTGGAGCTCGGGCTCGACATCGGCTCCATCGACCTCGTGGTGCAGCTCGGCAGCCCGCGCAGCATCGCGGTGATGTTGCAGCGCCTGGGGCGCAGCGGTCACCACAAGTCGGCCGTCTCGCGCGGTGTGGTCTTCGCGATGACGCGTGACGAGCTCGTCGAGTGCTCCGCGATGTTGTGGGCGATTCACGAGAAGAACCTCGACGCCGTGCGCATGCCCGAGAAGCCGCTCGACGTGCTCGCGCAGCAGGTGGTCGCCGAGGTCGCCGCGCGCGAGTGGAAGGAAGACGAGCTGTTCGACGTGCTCCGCCGCGCGATGCCGTACGAGGCCCTGACGCGAGCAGAGTTCGACAAGGTGCTCAGCCTCGTCAGTGAAGGCGTGACCACGAACCGCGGCCGCTCGCGGGTGCACGTGCATCGAGATCGCGTGAACGGCGTGCTGCGTGCCCGCGCCGGTGCCCGGTTGATGGCGTTGCAGAACGGCGGCGCCATACCCGACCTCTTCTCGTACGCCGTGGTGTCGGAACCCGAAGGCAAACAGGTCGGCACGCTCGACGAGGACTACGCGGTCGAGTCGATGGCCGGAGACGTGTTCGTGCTCGGGAGTACGTCGTGGCGCATTCGCGGAATCGTCGGCGGCGAAGTGCGTGTCGAGAACGCGCACGGGCAACCGCCGAGCGTGCCCTTCTGGAACGGCGAAGCACCGGCGCGCACCGACGAGTTGTCGGTGCAGGTCGCGCGCTTCCGTGAAGAGGTGCTGCGGCGTGAAGACGCGCACGCGTGGTTGGTCAACGAGCTCAAGCTCCCGCTGCACGCCGCGGAGTTGATCGTTCGCTACGTGAAGGCCGGGCAGGCCGCGCTGACCGCCGTGCCCACGCAGAAGACCGTCGTCGCCGAGCGCTTCTTCGATGAAGCCGGCGGCATGCAGCTGGTGATTCACGCGCCGTTCGGTGCGCGCATCAACCGCGCGTGGGGCCATTCACTGCGCAAGTCGTTCTGCCGAACGTTCGACTTCGAGCTGCAGGCGGCGGCCAACGACGACGGCATTCTGCTCTCGCTCAGTGAGCAGCACTCGTTTCCGTTGATGGACATCTTCGACTTCGTGCACCCGAAGTCGGCGGAGCGCGTGTTGACGCAGGCGGTGTTGCAGGCGCCGATGTTCGGGACGCGGTTTCGCTGGGCCGCCGGGCGCTCGCTGTCGCTCTCGCGCCTGCAGAACGGCAAGAAGGTGCCACCTCCGATTCAGCGCGCGCGCGCGGAAGATCTGATCGCGGCGGTGTTCCCGGAGCAGGTCGGCTGTCAGGACAACCACGGCGGCGCCGAGTTGGAGCCACCGGACCACCCGCTCGTGAACGAGACGATGAAGGACTGTCTTCGCGACCTGATGGACGTCGACGGCCTCATCGACGTGCTCGCGAAGATGAAGAGCGGTGAGATCAAGAAGGTCGCGGTCGACTTGCCGGAGCCGTCGGTCTTCGCCCACGCGATGTTGAGCGCCGGGCCGTACACGTACCTCGACGACGCGCCGCTGGAAGAACGGCGCGCGCGCGCGGTGCAGGTGCGGCGTGGTCTGCCGCCGAGCGACGCGGTGGCCTTCGGCGCGCTCGACCAGTCGGCCATCGAACAGGTCGTGCGCGAGACGGCGCCCGAGCTCCGCGACGCGGAGGAGTTCCACGACGCGTTGTTGCAGCTCGGGCTGTGGCCGCTCGCGCCGTCGCCGTTTCTGCGTGGCCTCGAAGAACAGCAGCGCGCGGGGACCTGGGGCGGCTTCGCCTTTGCCGCGGAGCGCGTTCCCCTGGTGCAGGCGTTGTTCCCCGACGCACAGTTGCCGCTCGCTGCGTTGCCCGGCGACCTGCCGATGGACCGTGAGCACGCGTGCCGACAGCTCGTGCGCGGGTGGATGGACGTCCTCGGGCCCACCACGAATGCCGAGCTGCAGAAGTTGCTGCCGCTCTCGCAGTACGACGTCGAAGCCGCGCTCATGAAGTTGGAGTCGGTGGGGCAGGTGCTGCGGGGGCGCTTCAGACCGTCGGCGGCGATCGACGCCGTCGAGTGGTGCGACCGCCGTTTGTTGCAGCGCATTCATCGCCTCACGGTCGGCCGGCTGCGTCGGGAGATCGAGCCGCTGACCCAGCAGGACTTCATGCGCTTTCTCTTCCGCTGGCATCACGTGGATCAGGAGTCGCGGCTGCGCGGCTCAGGCGGGCTCTCGAAGATCACCTCGCTGCTTCAGGGGTGGGAAGCGCCGGCGGCCGCATGGGAGCTCGAGTTGTTCCCCACGCGCATGAAGAACTACGTGGGTGATTGGCTCGAGAGCGCGTGTTTTTCGGGCGAGGTCGCGTGGGGCCGGCTCACCTTGAAGGAGCCGAAGCCGCTGCCGGGGCCGCACCGCGGTGTCGCCGTCACCGAAGAGCCTTCGACGAAGCGCTCGATTCAGGGGCGGGCTGCGTCGCTCACGTTCCTGCGCCGCGCCGACATCGACTGGTTGTTGCAGGCCGCGCGACCCGACGCCGTGCTGTCTGACGGCCCGCGGCCGTGGCCGACTGACTTGAGTGTGGCCGCCGCCGACGTACTCAAGGTGCTCGAGCGCCGCGGCGCTTCGTTCTTCAACGAGCTGCAGTCGGGCGCGCGCCGGCTGCCGACGGAGATCGAAGACGCGTTGTGGGAGCTGTTGTCGCGCGGGCTCATCACCGCCGACGCCGTGCAGAACCTCCGCGTGCTGCAGTCGCCGAAGCTGCGCAAACGTCAGCGCGCGATGCAGCGTGGTGGCCCGGGCCGCTGGTTCATTCTTCAGCACCACGAGCCACTCGACGCGGTGCAGGTCACCGAGAAGCTCGCGTGGCAGTTCCTGCAGCGGTACGGCGTGGTGTTCAGAGATCTCGTCGCACGTGAGCCGCTGGCTCCGGCGTGGCGCGACCTCGTGCAGCTCTACCGGCGCTTCGAGGCGCGCGGCGAGGTGCGTGGTGGCCGCTTCGTGCACGGCTTCTCGGGTGAGCAGTTCGCGTTACCCGAAGCGCTCGACCTGGCGCGCGCCGTGCGTCGCAGCGAGCCCACCGGTGAGGCCCTGCGCATCGCCGCGGTGGATCCGCTGAACCTCACCGGCGTCGTCACCCCCGGCCCGCGCGTCCCGGCGATGCTCGGCAAGTGGGTGCTCTACGTCGACGGCATTCCGAAGACCGCCAGCGACGCCGAACAGGCAGTCACCAACTGAACGCTCGGCCGGGTCAGCGCGAAGAACCGTGAAGAGCGCCCAACGCGCCTGAAATGCCGTGTTAGCCATCAAGTCATGGAACTCCTCCACGACTCGCTGGGCTTCGCGGTGAAGGGCTTCATCGTCTTCCTCACCGTCGCGGCCTCGATGCTCGCCATCGTGATGCTCACGCGCCGTCGCGGTGGCGCGACGCCGTCACTCGAGGTCAAGCCGCTCAACCGCCGCTTCCAGTCCCTCGGTGATGCGATTCGGCATTCGGTGCTCGAGAAGAACGAGCTCAAGGCGCTGTCGAAGGAACGGAAGAAGGACGCAGAGAAGAAGAAGAAGGACGCGCGCGTCTACGTGCTCGACTTCGACGGCGACATCATGGCGACGGCGACGACTCACTTGCGTGAAGAGGTCAGCGCCCTGCTGGCGGTTGCGCGGCCGGAAGATGAAGTCGTGGTTCGCCTCGAGAGCCCCGGTGGTGGCGTGCCGCACTATGGGCTCGCCGCGGCGCAGCTGGTGCGCTTGAAGAACAAGAACGTGAAGCTCACCGTGTGCGTCGACCGCGTGGCGGCGAGCGGCGGCTACATGATGGCGTGCGTCGCCGACAAAATCGTCGCCGCGCCGTTCTCGGCGATCGGCTCCATCGGCGTCGTCGCCCAGGTTCCCAACGTCAATCGGCTGCTCAAGAAGCACGACGTCGACTTCGAAGAGATGACCGCCGGTGAGTTCAAGCGCACGGTGACGGTGTTCGGTGAGATCACCCCGAAGGGCCGGCAGAAGTTCCACGAGCAGCTCGAAGAGACCCACGCGCTCTTCAAGGATTTCGTGAAGACGCAGCGCCCGAAGCTCGACATCGACGCCATCGCGACCGGTGAGTACTGGCTCGGCTCGCGCGCGAAGGAGCTCAACCTCGTCGACGAGATCGGCACGAGTGACGAGTACCTGATGGCCGCCACCGAGCGCGCGAAGTTGTTCCAGGTGCGCTTCAAGCCCGCGAACGCCTGGCGCTCACGAATCGGTGCGGGCGCAACGGCGTTCGTCGAGACCGTGGTGATGCGGGTGCTGACGCGACTGCAGGCGCTGCGGCTTCAGTGAGAGCGGTCGAGACAAGGCTCGCGGCGTGGTGCGCCATGCCGCGTGGCCCCTCGACTTCGCGACGTTGCGTGACGCACTTCGTTCCCGCTTCGTGATGCTGATGCAGTCGTTCTGGCCCCGCGTTTGGTCCGGTCTCGCTCCCAAACTCGGGGCCAGTCATCAGCGACGGAAGTTCTTCGCGAGCACCTTCGAGGCCTCGTCGACCGTGGTCCAGCTGTCGTCGGCCACCTTCGAGCCGAACAGCTTCGTGAAGTCCTCTCGCTGCGACAGCCTGCCGAAGTTGTGGAACCAGTCGTAGGCGTCGGAACGGAGCAGCCCGACGTCGCGCAGGTGCGTGTCCCAGAGTCCGCGCGGCAAGGCCGCCTTCGACAGCTCGGAGGCCAGCGCCTTGCGTTGCTTCACCTTCGCGAGCAGCTCGGCGTGCGCGGTGAACTTCGTCTCGTCGAGTAGACCGTTCTCGGCCGCCCACGCGATGAAGATGTTCGCCGCCGCATCGACGGGGGAAGCGAGTTCCGCGGCGCTGTCGACCGACACCGTGAGCTGCAGCCGGCCGCTCCACTCGAAGCGCACGCTCACCTGCGCGCCTTCGTCGACCACGCGCGTCCACGTCGCGACGGTCGGTTCTTCGTCACCGGCGAACTCGAAGTCCATCACCGGCTCGCCGAGCGCGTTCCGCAGGTCTGCTTCCGTGGCCTTCACGCCATCGACGCCGAACACCGGCTCGCCGAACTTCTCGTTCACCCACGCGAGCGAGAGGTACGGAATGAACGACCGCGGCGTGCGCGCGACCTCCGGGTACTGCGTGTTCAAGATGTCGTGCGCGAACGCGAGCTCGACACCGTGCTTCGGTGCCACCACGTTGATGCTGTCGCCGCGCGTCTCACCCGGCACCTTCTTGCCCAGCGTCTTCGTCACCCACGCCACGAGCTCCGGGTCGTCGGCGCGACGGCCCACCATGCGCACCAGTTGCTGCATCTTCGGCCCGAGCTTCTCGAAGGCGGCCGTGGGCCTGCGCTCCTGCGCCACCGGCCTCGACACTTCGGTCGCGCCGCCGTCGAGCCACGCGTTGAAGTCGAAGCGCTTGACCTTCGGCGCCTTCAGCTTCTTCGCCTTCACCCACTTCGCGAGCACCCCGAGCGCTTCACCGTCGTCGAGGTCGGACACGCCGCTCTCGCCCTTCGACCAGAGCAGCAGGAACTCTTCGAGCGAGTTGGCGAGCGTGCGGTGACTGCCTTCCGACTCGAGCAGCACCACCGCGCCGACGTTCAGCAGCGCGACGCGTGAACCGTCGGCCAGCTCGATGAAGGAGAACCCGTTCTTCACGGCCTTCTCGTCGACCAGCTGTGGGGGAATGGCGCTCGGCCCGAAGGTGTCGAACGCGCCCAGTGAACCGTGCTCCTGCGTGGCGATGAAGGTCGCGACTTCACCGAGCAGCGCCGGCGCGACGTGCTTCGACTTCTTGTTCAGACGGTAGGTGCTCATGCGGGCGCGCAGCCTCTCAGGAGCCGCGGGTCGCCCGCATAGATAATGAATGGACACGCGTTCAGTACGCGCGTGTAGGTCTCACGCGCCGTACGTCTTGCGCAGGTAGTCCACGATGCGCGCGCTCTCGAACAGCTTCTCGCCGGTGTTCGGGTCTTCGAGATACGGAAACTGCGACTTGCCGGTCTTCTCGACGAACGCGGCGCGCTTCGGTGAGTCTTTCGCGAGGTTGTGTTGCACGTACGGGAGCTCGAGCTCGCTCAACGCGGCGCGCACGAAGTGACAGTACGGAGACGACTCGAAGCCCCACAGCTCGAGCTGCTTTTCCGGCGCGCGTGAGGGCCGCACGTCGCCACCACGGTTGCCCTGCATCAACCGCATGCCGAGGCTGCCGAGCACCACCACCGGCGTGCTCGCGAGGAACCAGCGTGAGGAGCCGTCGCCGTACACCCCGTGCAGGTGCGCGAGGATGTTGATGCGCCCGTCGAAGGTGCCGTTGACGTTCGGGTCTTCCAGGCGCGGGGTGCAGCTCGCCGCGTTGGGGTCGTGAAAGCGCTTGCCGCCGATGGGGCAGGGCCGCACTTCGAAGTCGAGGTCCAGCTCGCTCAACGACTCGCGCACCGCGCGCGAATGCGGGCAGCGCTCACGGTCCCACAACCGCAGCGGCTTCGCCGGGCGTAACGCACCGACGCCGCGCACCAGCGTGCCCGCGGCCAAGCGCGCGCCCGACGCCGAGAAGCCACCGATGATGGCCAGCCGGCGAACGAATGGCGCACCCGGCTCGAAGAGGCCGCCGAAGAGGGCTCCCGAAACCTGCTTGGCCAACACCGGCAAGGTGGTCGTCATCAGAAGTCCATCGGTAGCACGAAGGCGGTGCCGTTCGACGTGCCCCAGCGGTAGCTCAGCGGTGCGCCGATGCCGAGCGCAGCCGGAACGTTGCCCGCGCCCGCTGACAGCGAGAGGTCCTGCCCGAAGGACGCGCGCTCGCGGTGGTCGGCCACGATGATGAGCGCTGGCTGGTTCGCCCCCGACGTCACCGTGCCGCCCTTGAACACGTACACCGCGCCGGTGCCGTCGCCGTTCAAGCTCGCGCCGGTCGCGGAGACCACGAGGTCGTGACGGCCGTCTCCGTCGACGTCGACGCCGCCCGCCAACGAGCGGCCGAAGTTGAGCGCGCGCTGCATCGACACCAGCGGCACCGGCGTGAGCGCCGGCGTGCCCTGCACCGCGACGAGGCGTTCACCGCTCATGGGCCGGAGCGCGTTGAGCTGCGCCACCGGCAACAGCAGCACCGTCGGCTGCAGGTCGCCCAGGAACGGGTAGAGGTCGGCGGTCACCGCGAGCGCATCTCGATTGTCGGCCAGCACGCCACTGGCGCGCGCGATGGCCACGCCGAGCCGCATGGGCGCCACGCCGGTCTCGACGTCACCCGACACGCGCACCCAGCTCGCGGTGGTCGAGCTGCAGGTCGAACCAAAGCCGTAGAGCACGATGATTCCCTGCCGGTTGTTGTCGGCGTAGCGGAACGCCAGCTCGTCGCAGCCGTCGTTGTTCAAGTCGCCCAGGGCCGTCGGCACCGTGGTGCCCTGCGTGATGAACGGAAAGCTGAAGTACGGGTCGCACACCATCGACGGCTTGTTGAGCTGCGGGTCGTCGGGTGCGCGGCCGCCCGAGAAGATCTCGAAGCCGTTGTTGCGCATCATCGCCAGGTCCTGCTTGTCGTCGCCGTCGAAGTCGAAGCGGCCGATGACGCCGTTGCGGGAGAGCGCCGAGCGCTGGCAGCTCGCCGCCGCGCCCCCGTCGGCCACCGTGCAGCCGTCAATGTCGCGCACGGCCCACACGCGGAAGCCTTCCTTGTACGTGCCGTCGCTCTGGCCCAGGTGCACGAACACGCCGCCGGGCGTCTGGCCGTTCGCCGAACACTCGGCGCGGTTGAGCGCGTACTCGGTGCTGTTCACGCCGCCGTCCGCGAGGCGGCCGGGAATCGAGAAGTTCGGCGCCGCGACGATGAGGTCCTGGCGGCCGTCGTCGTCGAAGTCGGTCATCGCCACGTCGACGGCCTGCCCGCGGCCCCCGAACGCGCGCACGCCGGCGTCGGTCTGGTACGCGGTGTTCGCGCCTTCGGTGATGACCCGCGGTACGTCGGGCGCAGACACCTTCCATTGAATCGAGCGGCCGGCTCCGGTTTCACCGCCGGTGCCATCGGCGCCCGGGCCCGACCAGTTGGGCACGCCGACGATGGCGTGAAGACCACCGGCCTGCGCGCCGACCTCGATGCACTGGCCGAAGCCCTGACCACCGGGCTTGTTGGGAATCGCGATGGAGGCGACCGACCACGACGAGGTGTCGGCGGTGCCCGCCGAGAACACGTCGAGCCGGCCCGTGTAGTCGCCGTGAATGGTCGACGCGCGGTGGTTGAAGCCCACCACGCGCCCGCGCCAACCAGTGACCGCGGTGCCCAGAATGTCGACGCGGTTCTCGCCGCCGCGCACGAAGTCGGGCCGGTTCACGACCGCGCCGTTGCTGAGCCGCGAGAGCGAGAAGAACTCGAGGCGCCCCGTGTTGCTCAACGTTCCACCGTCGGTGACGCGGCTGGCGTACGGCGCGCCCAGCACGAGCTCGGGCTGCGAATCACCGTCGGCGTCGACCGCCGCGAAGCTCCGCGCTGCCTGAATGTTGCCTTGCGAGCCGTACACGCGGCTCCACGCCTGCGCGCGCGTGACCTGGCGCGGCTGCAGCGGCGCGGAGCCCGACGCCGGGAGCCCCGAGAGGTCGAACAGCAACACGCCGCCGCCGTTGCCACCGCCGCTGGTGCCGCCATCGTTCGCGGTGAGGTTGGGTGAATCGGCGCGGTCGGCCCCTGCCGCGAGCAGCGCCGGGCGGCCGTTCCCGGCGGGAATGAAGTCGAGCTTCCACGTGCCTTCGTCGCCGTCGCCGGTGTTCACCGGAATCACGTAGAGGTCAGGCGTGTCTTCGAAGCGCTTGGTGGCGTCACGACCGAGGTGAACCTGCGCGGCGATGACGTTGCGCGCGAGCACCCCGCCGTCGGCCGGGTTGGGCATGAAGTTCACGGAGCTCAAGATGGCGAGGTCGGCGCGCGAGTCGCCGTTGAGGTCGCGCACCACCAGGGAGCGGCCACCACGCAGGTTCGACGTGCGGCGCGTGCCACCGTCGGCGTCGAGGTCCCACCCGCTGATGCGCACCTCGCCCAGGTCGGGAATGGGCTGGCCCGCCTGCAGCACGAAGATGTCGATGACGCCGCGCGCGGTGAAGCCGCCGAGGTCGGCGCCCGGTGAGCCCACGACGAGGTCGTTGTCACCGTCACCGTCGACGTCACCGATGGCGAGCGACGCCCCGAAGTTGCCGCGCCCCAGCCCGGTGAGCGGCGCGCGCAGCTGCCGTGGCCCGTCGGGGCCGATGCCGAACAGGTACACGGCGCCCGAGTCGGCGATGGTCACGTCGTCGCCCGGCGCCGAGATGGCGAGGTCGGCCTTGCCGTCACCGTCGAGGTCACCGGCCGCCATCACCGAGCCGAACTGCGCAGTGTCAGACTGGCCGGGAATGGTCCACGTGGGCTCGGAGGGCAGGCCGTCGTTGGTGCCCTTGAAGATGAACACCGCGCCACCCTGCGGGCGGTTCAGGTCGCTCTCGGGCACGCCGAGGGCCACGTCGTCGATGCCGTCACCGTCGAAGTCGGCGGTCACCATGGTGGCCACGTCGGAGCGGCGGCCCTGCGCGACGAGCTCGGGCCGCGTCAGCTCGGTGAGCAGGCGCACCTTCACCTGGGCGCCCGCGTCGACGAACGTGTCGCGCACCTCGAGCACCACGTCACTGCCGCCGGCATCGGGGCTCAGCGGTGCCACGTACGCGAGCGCCCCCAGGCGCTGCTCGAGCGTTCCCGGCCCGCTGGCGATGTTCCAGGTCACCACGCCCGAGCCGTCGACGGTCGCGAGCGGCACGAAGCTGCCCGTAGGCAACGACAGGCGCGCGGCAGCCGGGCGGAACCGCGCGTCGGCGGCCACCTCCACCACCACCGCGGCCTGGTCACCGGTGGCGGTGTCTTTCACGAGAATGACGTCGGTGGCAGGCACGGTGTTGCCCGCGGTGTAGGTCGCGCCGACGAGGTCACCCCCCGACGCGAAGCCGCCGCCCTGCCTGGCGTAGGTGACGGAGCCCTTCGCGCCCTCCACCGAGATGTTGATGCTGGTGCCCGGGGCGACGCGCGACCGCTGCGGCCTCACGCTGAACGACGCGCTGACCTCCACGCCCACGCGCGCCGAGTTTCCGCAGTCGTCGCTCACGGTGATGGTGTCGCTGCCCACGATGAGCCCCGCCACGTAGCGCGTGCCCTGCAGCACGCCGACCGCGGGCTCGCTGGTGATGCGGTACGAGTAGCGGCCGGTGCCGCCGGTGGCCGAGACGGTCGCTGCGCCGTTGACCCGAATGGTGTCGGGCGCGACGCGCGCGGTGACGGCCGACAGCCCTTCGCAGGTATCGACCGGCGGCGGCGGCGGTGGCGGCACGACGACTGAACCGTCGCACGCGCAGAGTGCGACGACCGAGACCAGCATGAGTCGCTTCACGGCTGAGTGCCTCCGTTGGCCCAGCGAACGATGGCCGAGATGCTCGCGGCGTCCATCGGGCCGTCGGCGGGCATGCGCGCGTCACGCACGGCCGCGGCGGCGAACGCGGCGTTGGCCTTCCATTGGGCGTAGGTCGTCAATTCCGGTTCGGTGCCCGTCGAGTGGCACTTCGCGCAGCGCGCTTCGCTGATGGGCTTGATGTCTTCGGCCCAGCTCACGGTGGCGGTGGCGGCGCCGGCGAACTCGAAGTTCACCTTGCGGGTGAGCTTCGTGTAGCCGCTGGTCGCGGTGAAGGTGAGCGTGTGCCAGCCGTCTTCGAGCGAGCCGAGCGACACGGGCCTGGGGAGCCCGCTGGCTTCGTTGCCGGCGAGGCTGAAGAAGGTCTGCTCGAGCGTGGGCCCGGCGCCCATCATGCCATTCGAGGGCTCGAGCTGATGCGGGGCGTGGTCGTCGAACTGCCACTCCACGGCATCGACGGCGAGCGTCGACGGCAACGCGGCCTGCAGCACGAGCTGACCGTCGTAGATGCGAGAGCCTTCGTGGAGGCCACTGATGCGCACCGGCGTGCTGGGCGAAATCGACATCGTGTTCTCGCCGACGCGGATCCACGCGGCGCCCGTGGCGTCCATGCCGAGCAACGTGGCGGCCGCGTCGAGCCCATTGGCCTTCGCCCAGCCGGCGCCGTCGGCGTCGAAGCGGTAGATGCTGTCGCCCGCCTGCAGCCACGCGAAGCGCCCGGCCGAGATGAGCTTGCGGGGGCTGGCGCCGAGCGTGAATTGCCGCCACGACGTGCCGGTGTACGCCAGCAGCACGTTCTGGGTGATGGCCCACAGCTCGCCGCCGGTGCGGCCGGTGGGCGAGAGCCCCGCCAGCCCGATGACGCTGCCCGAAATGACGCTCGGGTCGAGCACCACCTCACGCACGTTGTACGTGGTGCGCGCGGTCTGCGCGGCCACGAACAGCCTGCCTTCGCGCGTGAACCACACGCCGTTGGCTCCATCGTAGGGAGCGACGGCCAGCGCAGTGATGCCGGTGAGCGAGGTCTCGCCGGTCTTGAATTCGGACAGCAGGCCGCCAGCGAGCCGGAACAAACCGGTGTCGTGCGCGAGCCACGCCGCGCCTTCGGTGTCGAGCGTGGTGGCGCGCAGCCCTTCGGGCGGCAACTTCGACTGCCACGACGGCGCGATGAGCCAGCCCTGGTCGGCCACGAAGAAGCCGCGCGACGTGGCGACCAGCGCGTTCGACGGGCCCAGCGAATACACGCCCGTCGCGGGGCCCGGCCACACGCCGTTGCGCGGGTGTGACTCGAGTACGCCGCGCTGACTGTTGGCGCGCACGCGCACCACCCGGCCCGCGAGGTCGACGAACACGCCGCCGCCACGTTCATCGGCGAACGACGGGCCGGCCGAGAGGTCGAGCATGGTGACCTGCGTCACCGCGTCGAAAGACTCCACGACCAACGGCTGCGGCAGGGTCGATTCATCACACCCCGCCAGCAGCAGAGGAACGAGCACCAGACTCAGATGTTTCAACTTCCGCTCCAGCGTCAGGCCAACAACCCGCCCAGCGGCTCCACGCGGGTGATGGAGTAGTCGATGCCAGCGGCCTTCATCACCGTGGCGATGATGTGGTCGGGCAGAATCTGGTACCCGTTCGAATCAGGCTGGCCGGTGTGGTGGTTGATGATGCCCGCCGACATGCCCACGTCGCCGCTCTTGCCGAACACCATGTTGTGCTTGATGCCCCTGCCCAGGAGCATGCAGCTGTTGGTGATGTGATGGTCGCGGCCGCTGGCGGCGTTGATGAGCGGCGTGCGCGAGAACTCCGAGAACACCACGATGGTGGTGTGCTCCATCCACGTGCCGCCCTTCGGGTGCATCGCCGTCTTGAGGTCCGAGACGAGCGCCGCGAGCGCGTTCCACCCGGTGCGCTGGTTGGTGGCGTGGGTGACCTGCGAGCCGAAGTGGGTGTCGAGCCCGCCGGCGATGTTCATCGACACGCACTGGCTGACGCCCAGCTTGAGCGCGGTGGCGATGAGCGCGGCGCGCGCGGCCGAAGAGCTGCGCACGTCGTTGGGGCCTTCGGGCGACAGCTTGTATTGAACGCGCAGCGCCCGGCGGAAGTCGTTGAGCTCCGCGGGGTCGGCGGCGTTGTGCTCGAAGCGGAAGTAGCGGTCGAGCCGCGCGTCGAGCACCGTCTGCATCTGCGCCTGGGCGTCGCGGTACTGGGTGACGAGGCCGCGGCTGTCGTACAGGTCGGCCTCGCACGAGATGCGGCGGCCATGCATGTCGACCAGCTCTTTTTCGATCTCACTGTCGAGCTGCGTGGCCGACGGCGCGAGCGTGAGCAGCAGGTCATTGGAGCTCGAGACGCGCAGCGCGTTCGCGTAGCCGCCGTAGCGGTCGTTATAGGTCTCGACGTTGTAGGCGATGTTCGGCACCGGAGCCTTCGGCTTCATCTGCCCGACGATCTCAGTCGCCGTGGTGCTGCCGCGCGCCGCCGCGCCGTTGGGTTCTTTACCGGTGAGGAAGTAGCGGTAGCCGACCTCGTGGGCGACGGTGGCCATGTTGATGCCGCGCACCACCGCCATCTGGTCGAAGTGCTGCGCCATGTCGCCGATGGCCGGCCCGAAGTCGATGTTGCTGCCGTCGGGCTTCACGATGGCCTGGGGGAACCCGCCGGTGTTGAGCTGGTTGTAGCCGGGGAGAATGCGCGTCTCGCTGATGCGCTCGGTGGTGAACACGTTGGGGTCGCGCGGGTCGAGCGAGAGCAGCACGTCCCAGCCGCCGTTGAAGTACGCGAACACGAAACAGTGGTCTTCGGGCGCCAGGCCCGCCTGGTCCGCGAACGCGCGGAACGGCATGCCGCCGAAGATGGACGCACCTGCGAAGCCAGCCGCCGCTTTGAGGAAACTGCGACGGGGGAGTGCCGGAATCTTCTTCATGGTCTTGTGGCTCCCTTGGCCTTCAGTAGGTGATGAAGCGCGGGTCGGTCATCATCGCGATGCAGATCGACCCCCACGCCTGTTCGGGTTTGCGGACCGAGGCCGCGCGCGCCGCGACCTTCTTGAACGTGAGCGTCCACGCCGCGAGCTCGTCGGCCTCGAAGGGCGACCCCCAGAAGCGCGTCGAGAGCGTCTGCAGGTTCTTGCCGATGGTGGCGTCGTCGATGGTCGTGAAGTCGGTCACGCCGTCGTTGAGCTCGGGTGACAACACGCGCTTGTCCTTGTTGAGCGTGAGGTCGGCCTTCGCCGTCGCCATGCAGACCTCACGCGCGCCGTCTTCGAGGAACTTGGCGAACACCAGGTTGGCCTCGGTGGAGTCCGACACGGTGATCGCGAAATCAGCCTGACCGAGCGAGCCGGCGAGGTTGTCGATCTGCGACCACTGGCGGCCCGTGGTGGTGATGATGCTCTCCTTCAGCTGGGGCACCGAGAGGCGGCGCGGCGCGCGGCCGGCATGACCACCGTTGGCTTCGGGGTCGGGCAGCGGGTTGATGTTCGGGTGCTCCGAGGGGAGCTCGACGGGGTTGAGCGCGCCGGGCGTGTCTTGAGTCGCGCCAGGGCCCTTGCTGCAGGCCGCCACGCACAACGCCAGAGCTGCAGTGATGACGACTCGCATCAGTCGACCCTCCGGTACGCGTCGGTAGACACGATCTGCACCATCAGGTGCTTGATGTTGTGGTTACTCATGGCGAACGAATCGACGAGCGTGGGCAGGTAGAGCCGCTCTTCTTCCGTGGTCATCGGGCGGCCCAGCAGGTGGTTCCACACGTTGCGCACCGCGCACTTCTCGAGGTCGCCGGTCTGCAGCATGCGCTCGACGAGCAGCTTCGGGCCGCCGACGATGTTCGGCTCTTCTTCCTGCGTGCGGTACAGATAGGTGCGCAGCAGACCGAGTGAGCTGGCGCCTTCACCGTCGAAGGCCTGCATCACGTAGTTGCCGCACTCGTTGTCGCAGCCGGTGTTGCCGGCGAGCGCGCAGTCGCGGCACTTGGCCGAGACCTTGGGGAACACGTTGGGGTCGAGGTACTGCGCGTTGCGCTCACCGAAGCGGCCCCAGTGCGCGCCGACGGGCTCGATGGTGGCGTGGCAGTACGAGCAGCCGCAGCGCGTGGCGAGGTTGTTGTCGCGGTTGCAGCTGTCTTCGGGCGGCGGCACCACGGCCCCGGCCGGCGGCGCGAAGTGCTTGCAGAGGAAGACGTCCCAGAACTGGCTGACGCGCGAGCGCTGCGTGGGGAAGCGGTAGAGCCACGCGGCGGTGGTGAGCACGCCAGAGGCGTATTCGTCGCGCGTGTACTCGACCCACTGGTCGGTCTTGTCGAGCGGCACGTCGGGCACCAGGTCACGGCGCGTAGGCGCGGTGGCGACCCACACGGCCGGGCTCTGGTTGTTGCGGTACAGCTGCGAGAGCGGCCCGTTCACGAAGCTGCGGCGCGTGGTGAGAATGTTGAAGTAGCTCTCGTCGCGGCGAATGACCGAGTCGATGACCTGCAGCGGCTCTTCGTTGACGGCGGCCACGCGCTGGCTGTGCATGAGGCCGGTGTTGTTCTCGCAGCGGCGCGACGCCACGCCACACCCGCAGGTGCGGTCACCCTGGAAGCGCGAGTCGCAGGCCTCCATGGTCCACGGGTTCACGTCGTTGTTCTGCGCTTCGATGGCGCACATCGCGACCTGGGTGTTCGACGCCGTGTTGGCGAGGTCCCAGTGCGGGGCCTGCGTCATCACCACGCCTTCCTTCTGTACGCAGCCGTTCTGGAACGCGTAGCGGCCACGCACGCCGTTGGTCTCGACGAGGTTGAGCGTGCAGCGGTCGAGGCGCGTCGTCGCGCCGGCCGGAGGTGCCGGGTTGCGGAAGGCGACGATGCGCCCGTCACCATCGAGCACCTCTTCGGTCAGGCCCTGGTTCACCAGCGTCGAGTTGGGCTTGCACAGGTAGAGCTTGAAGCCGCCGTCAGCCAGCTCTCGGCGCGCGTCGCAGTAGAAGAGCTCCTTGTCCTGCACGGCGATGCGCGCACCGCCGTCGGGGTTGGCGACGGTGCCACCGGCGATCGCGCTCTGGCAGTCGTTCGGTGCACCGGCGGGCAGGGCGATCTGCGCGCACGCGTAGTTGTCGGGGTTGTAGTTGACCGAGACCGGCAGCGGCACACCGCGCTCGTCACGGCAGCGCTTGTTGGGCCCTTCGAGATGCGGGTCTTCGCTCGCGGCGTTGCAGTCGTCCTGCAGAATGAAGTGGTCGCAGCCGGTGCCGTTGCGGCCACGCAGCGAACGTGACGGGTTGCCGCGGAGCTCGAGCGGCTTCAAGAAGTCCGTCGAGACCTGCAGCCGCGTGTCGGAGTTGTTGTTGATGGACGCGCTGATGTTCGCGCGCAGCAACCCGCGGTGGTACCCCTTGAGGCGGCCGTAGAACGCTTCTCGCGTCATCAACTCGGCGATGTCGTCGTCGAGGATGTCACCCTTCATCTGGGTGAAGCGGTACTCTTCGAGCGTCGGGGGACGGCCGAGGAGATCCAGGTAGAGCTGACGAAGCCTCCGCTCGAGCGAAACCGTCGAGCGTGACTGCGTGCAGGTGAGGTCATCGGCCCAGGCGGTGTGCGCGAAAATCAGTGCCGCGCAGGCCCCAAGGAGAGAAGTGATACGCATCGGCCACCCCGCTGCAGTTGTCCTGCGTGGAGTGAGTAGTTTCGGTGACCAGCGGAAAAGATCAATGTGGTCAATCCCTCACATGGGAACTGCAGTTCTCAGGTGTAAGAGGGCTCGCCATGGCTTCTGCGTCACCGGGTGTACCGTCCAGCGACCGCACGTTCTTCATCTTCAACGGCGTCGTTTCCGTCGCGGCGCTGGCGTTGTTGAGCTGGCTGCTGCTGTTCCACGGCGGGCTGCAGGGCAGCGACGTCAACCTGCGCTTCATGCCGGCGGTCAACGCCTGCCTGAACGCGACGGCGGCGACGTTGCTGGTGGCGGGCTGGGTCGCCGTCAAGCGCGGCCGGCCTGACGTTCACCGCTTCCTGATGGTCGCAGCGTTCGCGGCGTCGGCGCTCTTTCTGGTCGGCTACCTCGCGTACCACGCGGTTCACGGCGACACGAAGTTCGGCGGCGCCGGTGCCGTTCGCACGCTCTACCTGGCGCTGCTCGCCTCGCACGTGTTGCTGAGCATCGGCATCGTTCCCCTGTCGCTCACCGCGTTCTGGTTCGCGTGGAAGAAGGCGTTCGAGCGCCACAAGAAGGTGACGCGCGTGCTCTGGCCCATCTGGCTCTACGTGTCGGTGACCGGCGTCGTCGTCTTCCTGATGTTGAGGCCGTACTACCCGGCATGACCACCCGTTTCCGGCCCGAGGCAGTCGTCGTCGGCGGCGTCGTACGGCGCGGCGTTTCGCTGCTCGTCAGTGACGACGGCGTGGTGCTGCCGGCCGACGCCCAGGTTGGTGACGTGGTCGACGTGCCGATGCCGGGGCGAATCGTGGTGCCCGGTTTCGTGAACGGTCACTCGCATGCGTTTCAACGCGTGCTGCGCGGCCGCACCGAGTTTCTGGCTGCGGGCCACGAGCGCGACGATTTCTGGAGCTGGCGTGAGGCGATGTACGCCGCCGCCACCGCGCTCTCACCGGAGCAGCTCTACGACGTCAGCCGGCAGTGCTTTCTCGAGATGGCGCTCGCGGGCGTCACCACCGTCGGTGAGTTCCACTACCTGCATCACCAGCCCGACGGCACGCCCTACGACGACGTGCACCTGCTGGCCCGCCAGGTCATCGCTGCGGCGCGTGACGTCGGCCTGCGCATGGTGCTGCTGCGGGTCGGCTATGCGCGCGCGGGCTTCGGGCTGGCTCCCAATCCGCGGCAGCGGCGCTTCATCGAGAAAGACGTCGACACGTACCTGGGCCGCACGCACGAGCTGGCGGCGCTGACGAAGCGCGACGCGCTGGTGACGGTGGGCCTCGCGCCGCACTCGGTGCGCGCGGTGCCGAAAACGTGGTTGTCGACCATCTCCCGCGAGTGGACGCACGGCCCATTGCACATGCACGTGTCGGAGCAGCCCGCGGAGCTTCGCGCCTGCGAAGCCGAGTACGGCGTGACGCCCGTGCAGCTGCTCGAGCGTGAAGGGTTGCTGACCGAGCGCTTCACCGCCGTGCACGCGATTCATCTGCACGACGCGGAGGTCGCCGCCCTCGGCCGCGCGCGCGCCACCGTCTGTGCCTGCCCTTCGACCGAGCGGAATCTGGGCGACGGCATCGTGAAGGCCGACGAGCTGCTCGCGGCCGGCGCGCACGTGAGCCTCGGCTCCGACAGTCACGCGCACATCGGCATGCTGGAAGAAGCGCAGATGCTCGAAGGCCACCTGCGACTGCTCCGGCTGCGTCGCAACGTGCTCGACCCCGGTCGGGGTGAACCCGACGGCGTCGCCAGGCGGCTGCTCGACACGCTCACGCTGGCCGGAGATCGCAGCCTCGGCCTCGCGCCGGGTACGCTGCTGCCCGGCAGTCGTGCCGATTTCGTGGGCCTCGACCTGCAGCACCCCACGTTGCTGGGGGTGAGCGACGCGCGCGTGTTGCTGGGCGCGCCTTCTTCGGCCGTGCGAGAGGTGGTCGTGAACGGGCGCACCATCGTCAACGAGGGCCGGCACGCCGCGCAGCTCGACGTCGCCAGGCGGTTCGAAGCAGTGATGCACACACTTGTCTGACGGGTTGGGTACCGTCGACAATTTCAAGAGCAGTTCATCGGAGGGGAAACTCACATGACGAAGATGCGATTCACGTGCCTCGCGTTGGCGCTGGGGCTGTTTGCGTGCGGTCCGGCCGGGAAGATCACCGGTCGCGTGACCGTCGAAGGCGGTTCGAGCGCCGGCGTCGCGGTGTTCGCGTACGGCGCGGCGAGCGCGGCCACGGTGACCAACTCCGAAGGTGCGTTCACGTTCGCGGGCTTGCCCGACGGTGAATACGTGGTGCGCGCCACGCTGCGTGACGCCGACGTCGAAGAGCTCAGCACCGCCACGACCATCAGCAACGGCGGCACGGCGGCTCCGGAGCCGGTGTTGGCGTTCAAGGCCTCTGCAGCCACGGTGACCGGGCGCGTGGTGTTCGCCGACGGCAGCGAAGCGGGCAACCTGTCGGTCATCGCCACGGGCCCCGAGACGGTCGGCACGCGCACCGAGGTGAACGGCTCGTTCACGTTCTCGAAGATCAAGAACGGTGCGTACGTCGTCAGCGTCGAGGTGCGTGACACGCGCGAAGGTCGCGTGGGCATCGGCGTCGCGGCCGACGGCACGAAGGACGTGGGCGAGCTGCGCTTGACGCCGGTCGGTCAGTTGAAGGGCGTGGCCACGTTCGGCGGCATGCCGGCGGCGGGCGTGACGGTGTGGGTGCCGGGCACCAGCGTCTCGTCGGTGACCGACGGCGTCGGCGCGTTCTCGCTGGTCGACGTGCCGACGGGGAATCAGACGGTCATCGCGAAGATCGGCGAAGAGCCGTTCACGCGCTCCATCAACGCGGCGGTGACGGTGGTGCGCGGCGTGAATCCCGACCTGCAGCTCACGTTGATGGACGACCCGCCGAAGACGGGCACCATTCAGGGCACCATCACGTTCCGCGGCCCGCGTGACCCGCGCAACATTCAGCTCTCGGTGCTGGGCACCTCGGTGACCGGCGCGCCGTCGGCCAACGGCACGTACACGTTGATGGCGCCGGTCGGTGAGTGGGAGGTCATCGCCACCGCGCCGTCGCACCCGAAGCTGAGCCTGGGCCGCGTGACGGTTCGTGAGGGGCAGGTCACGCAGCTGCCCGGCGCGCAGCTGTCGTTCTACCGCACCATCTTCCGCAGCAACGCGCCCATGAGCGTGAGCACGGGCTTCGGGCTGGGGTTCGACAACCACGCGTGGGGCATCACCAACATCGATGACGGCTCCGACAACCGCCTGGCGCTGGTGCACGCCATCACCGGCGAGCTGCGCTTCCTCGCGTCGGGCGCGTATTCCAGCCCGATCATCTCGCGAAACGGCAAGTACGCGGCCTGGTCTGCCGCCAACGCGGTGTTCGTCTACGAAATGGCGACTGGCGCCATCTCGGTGTTCAACGACGTCGACCCGCTGTCCTCCTTCGTGTTCTCGACTGACGAGTCGACGCTCTTCGTGGTGCGCAACCCCATGGGCGGCAGCACGCTGCGCCGCATTCCGCTCGCCAACCCGATGGCCGCGGTGACGTTCCCGTCGACCGGCGTGTCGACGCACATCGTGTCGCAGTCGAACGACCGCTTCTTCGTGCGCGAAGGGTCGACCGATTACCGGCTCGTCACGCCGCTCATCGACCTCGAAGACGCGTTCACCAACGTGACCGGCACCTTGAACACGACGCCGACCGCGTGGGCGTACACGGACTGTGCGGTGACCTGCCAGCTCAAGTTGCTGTCTCCCGCGTCGACGATGGCGGCGGTCGCGGTGTCTGGCTTCTCGGTCGTCAACAACGGGCTGAACACCTCGAGCTTGAACGCCTCGGGTGAGTACCCGTGCTTCAAGGTCGTGGCCTCCGGCGTGACGTTCTGCGCGAAGGCGACCGACGGCACGCGCTACCCGCTGCCCAATGACGTCACCACGCTTCGCTACAACACGACGGGCACCCGCATGATCTACACGTACGCGGCGGGCGGCGGCGTGAGTGGCCTGCGCGAAGACGCGGTGCCTCCCTCGGCGTCGACGGTGGACCTCGACACCAGCATGAACGGCTGGAACGTGAACTGGCTCTCGCCCACGCGCGCCTTCGGCCTCGAAGGTGGCGCCGCTGCGGGTCGCAAGGTGCGCCTCGTCACCGCCGGCACCGCTGCGCCCGTCGACACCGACACCGGTACGCAGGCCTTCAACGTCGTCGGCCCGCTGCTCGTGTACTCGCAACAGAGCACCTCGAAGTGGCGCGCGATTCTGGGCGACGGCCCCACGCGTCCGCTCGACATTCCGCTGACGCAGTCGCCGTCGCTGTCTGCGCGCGCGTTCCAGGGCGACACCCTGACCAGGTTCGGTCAGGTCGCGGTGCCCAGCGACTCGGTCGTCATGCACATCATCGACGAGAACGCCGGCATGGTGCGCAAGCTCAACGAAGGGCGCTGCTCCGCCAGCATCCGCAGCGGTGCAATGGAGCTGTGCGTGGCCTCGAGGCCCGGCTCGGGAACGACGTACTTCTTCCAGTACCAGGGCGCGGCGTCGTTCGAATATCTCGACGGCTCAGCCTCCACGGTCGGCATCATCGGCACGCAGACCGTGGCGCTTGGTGCGGTGGCGCTGTCGCTCGATTCGCGTGAGCTGCTGCTCGGCTCGTTCTCACCCTGAACGAAGCAGTCGAAGTGCTAAGCACGTCACCATGTCTTCGGGCCTGGTGACGTTGCTCCGCGAACTGGTGGCCATCGACTCGACCTCCACCCGCTCCAATCTGCCCATGGTCGACGCGCTGGAGCGAAAGCTCCGCGCGTTGAATTTTGTCTGCGAACGACAGAGCTATCGCGACAGCGCGGGCGTCGAAAAAGCCAACCTGCTCGCGCGCCGTGGCGAAGGCCTGCCCGAGCTCGCGCTCGTCGGTCACACCGACTGCGTGCCCTTCGACCCCGAGTGGACCGAAGCGCTGAACCTCACCGAGCGCGACGGCAAGCTGTACGGCCGCGGCTCGTGCGACACCAAGGCCTTCATCGCCTGCGCGCTCACCGCCGCCGAGAAGACGCACGGGCAGACCACGCGCCCGTTGTTGCTGGCCTTCACCGCCGACGAAGAGCTCGGCTGCGTCGGCGCCAAGAAGCTCGTCGAGGCCAACATCGGCCGCACGCGCCGCGCCATCATCGGCGAGCCCACGTCGCTGCGGCCCATTCGCGCCAACAAGGGCTACTGCCTCGCAGAAATCGACGTGCTCGGGAAAGAAGGTCACTCGGCGTACCCCGACACCGGCGCGTCGGCGATCTTCCGTGGCGCGCGGCTGCTCACCAAGCTCGAGCGCTATGCGCAGGGTGAGCTGCGCGCGCACGTGCACTCCGATTTCGTGCCCGCGTTCAGCACGCTCAACGTGGGCATGGCGAACGGTGGCAAGGCCAAGAACGTCATCCCCGGCCACATGCGGCTGACGCTCGAGTGGCGCCCGTTGCCCACGCAGCCCGTGGAGGTCGTACTGCAGAAGGTCGAGGCGCTCATCGCCGAATGCCGCGCGGAAGAGCCGGGCTTCGAGGCGTCGATTCGCCCGTTGCGCATGGACCGTGGCTTCGACACCGAGTCGTCGGCCGACGTGGTGCAGTTCATCGCCGCGCAGACGGGCCGCGCCGTCGACACCGTGTCGTTCGGCACGGAGGGGCCGCAGCTCGCGGCGCTGGGCGCGGTGCCGGTCGTGTTCGGCCCCGGCGACATCACGGTCGCGCATCAGACCGGCGAGTACGTGCCCGTCGACGAGCTGCATCGCGCCGCTGAGGTGTTGGAAGCCGCGGTGCGGAACTTCTGCGCGTGAAGAAGGAAGTTGCTCACGATTTTCCGCGTGAAATCGGGCGCCCGGCGACGAACGCGCTGCTGCACGGGGGCTACACGCGCCTCGCGCAGGTGTTGAAGCTGAGCGACGCGGCGCTGCTGGCGAGGCACGGCGTGGGGCCGACGGCGGTGAAGCGCCTTCGCGCCGCGCGCTCGCTCAAGCCGAAGAAGTAGGCTCCCGCCCGGCGTGAGACGGCTCCTCGTCAGCGGCGTGGTGGTCATGCTGGCATGCAGTCCCCCACCCACCGCACCTCCACCGGTCGATGCAGGTGCGCTCCCCGTGGCGTGTTCCACCGCCGACGACTGCGTGGCGCTCGACGCCGTGTGCCGTCAGCGCGTGTGCCAGCACGACGTGCCCTGCGCCGATGATCTCGAGTGCGGTCTGGGCGAGCGCTGCGTGACCGGCCGGTGCCGTTTTCGCGGGTGCTCCACCGACGACGATTGCGGGAGCGGCTTGTGCGACGCGACCACGTTCTCGTGTGCGGAGTGCGGTTCGAACGACGACTGCGCGGGCGACACGCCGGTCTGTCATCGCGGGCTGCGACGGTGCGTGGCGTGCGCGGGTGACAGTGACTGTCAGCCTCCGGGGCAGCCGCATTGCTCGACGAGCGGCACGTGCGTGGCGTGCACCGCCGACGCGCATTGCGGCCAGGGCTTCATCTGCAGCTCCGGGAATCTCTGCGTCGGTGCGTCACTCAACGCGCCCTGCCCGGGTGGCACGGCCTGCGGGGCGGGGTTGGTCTGCGTGAACGTCGGCTCCACGCCGACGTGTCTTCAGGCGTGTGCGGTCTACGCGCCGGAATGTGAGGGCGGGCAGCTCTGCCACGGGCTCTCGTATTCGGCGTCGACCTCGTTGGTGTTCGAAGCGAGCGGCCCGTTGGGCGTGTGTTTCGTACCGCAAGCCGGGCAACGCGCGCTGCGTGAGCCGTGTGTTCGTAGCAGCGCGGGCAGCAACTGCCGCCCCGACCTCCGTTGCATGCCCGAGACCGCGACGCTCGCGCTGTGCCGCGCGTATTGCGACCCGCTGACCTCGGGCGCGTGCTCGGCGGGCGAGGTGTGCACGGCGTTCGTCGGTGACTTCGCGGGCCGTGAATATGGCGTGTGCCTGCCCGACACCGGCTTCGGAGCGCGCTGTGCGCGTGACGGCGCCTGTCGCGCCGGGCTGAGTTGTCAGCCGTGGGACGACCCGCAGGCGCTCGACCTGGTGTCGGGGGTCTGCCAGTTCCCCCCGGGCGACGGCGGTGTCGTCGCGCCGTGTTCGTCGCAGCCGCCGAGCGACGGCGGCGTGCTGGCCGCGAACCGGCAGTGCCGCAGCGGTGCCTGCGTCGGCGACCCGCTCGCGCCCGGCGCGCCCTCTTTCTGCTTCACCGCGTGCGAGCGCGACGACGATTGTGCCGACGCTGGCGTGTGCGACGGCGAGTTCACGCTCACCACCGCCTACGGCATCTCAGGCCAGATGCGCGGCTGCCGGCCGGCGTGTGAGAGCGCCGCTGACTGCGAGCGCTACGACGCGGGGCTGACGTGCCGCGCGCGCATCGTGTCGTCGCCGACCGCGCCGGAGTTCAGCGCCACGTGCAGCCCTCCTTCGGGCAGCGGCGAAGGTGGCGCGCCGTGCTCGGCCGACGGCGAGTGCCGCAGCAACTTCTGCGTGCTCGATGACTCGCGCGGGGTGCGGCGCAGCGGTGCGTGCGCGACGTTCTGCGGCTCCGTCTCGGAGTGCAGCGCCGACGCCGGTGTGACGCTCGAGTGTGCGCCGCGGGTGTTCCTCGTTTCCCGCGGGCGCGATGGGGTGGCGAACTCGGCTGACGACGTCGTCGCCACGCGACGGTCCTGCGTGGGCGTCACGTGTGTGAATGACGACGCGTGCGATGCCGGGGTGTGCAGCCTGCAGCGAGGCGCGGTCGATGACGCGGCGTTGGTTCAGCGCTGCGCTCCGCGAACGGTGGGCGTCAAGCGCGGCGGTGAAGCGTGTGTCACCGACGCCGAGTGTCGAAGTGGCGCGTGCGGAACGTTGCAGGCCCCGTCGCCGGGGCTCGGGCGCGCGTGCTTCGAGGCGTGTGGAGATTCATCGACGTGCGCCGCGGGGCAGACCTGCCGCACGGCGACGCTGCTGGTCCCCGCGTCGAGCGGCCCCGTCGCGGTCGACAGTTGCGCGCCCTGAGCGTCGGTTCAGCTCTCGGCGTCGGGCACCGCCAGCAGCTCCTGTTCGTCGCGGTTCAACAGCGGGCTGACCAACGGGTGTTGGTACTTCCGGTCGAGCGTGATGGCGAAGAAGCCTTCGGAGAGCTTCGGCACTTCGGACATCTCGAAGAGCGCCCCGCGCCGCAGCTCTTCACGAACGACCACCGACGGTACGAGCGCGATGGCGTCGGTGTCGAGCGCGACCAGGCGAATGGTGGCCATGTCGTCGATTTCGGCGACCACGCGTGGGCGCACTTCGAAGTTGGCGCACACGGCCTCGAAGTCGGCGCGGAGCACGCTCGACGGCCCCGGCAGAATCATCGGCGCGTGGTGCAGGTCGTGCGGGAACCTGAAGCGGGCCGCGCGGCGCGTCGACACCAGGCTGGCCGGTTGGCGCGCCAGCAGGTGAGAGCGCAGCGCGCCGGTGGCGGGGGCGGGCTGGTTGGCGAGCACCATGTCCAGGTCGTGCGCTTCCAGGCGTCGCAGCAGCTCCTCGGCGCTGCCGGAGGTGATGCGCAGGCGCACGTTGGCCCTGCCGACGATCGGCCTGAGGAACGAGCGCTGAAAGTTCCGTGAGAGCGTGGCCACGGCCCCCACGTGAAAGAGCTGGTTGCGGCGGCGGCGCGCCTTGAGCGTGGAGACCAGTTCTTCCCCCGACGCGAAGATCTCCTCGGCGTAGGCCTGCACCAGCTTCCCGGCTTCGGTGAGCACCAGCCTCCGGCCCGCCCGCTCGAAGAGCTCGGCGTCGAGCTGGTCCTGCAGCTGTTTGATTTGCGACGACAGCGCCGAGGGGGCCACGCGCAGCTGCTCGGCGGCCCGCGTGAGGTTCCCGTTGCGGGCGACCGCCCAGAAGTACTGCAGGTGGTGGAAGTTGAGCGCGACCCGCTTCACGGCCTTGTCGTTCTTCATTCGAGAACGTTTGTAGCGAAATTGGGTCATAGAAGAGAACTGTCACGGTCCGTAGAAGCCGCGCACCTGCCCCGGAGCCGCGCGATGACCGAACCCGCCTTCGATGTGACGCCTCTGCCTGTCGCGATGATCATCTCGCCCGTCGTGCGTTCCCGCCTGTGGTGGGGGCCGCTGCACCGCGCCACGGCGGCGATTCAGATTCACCGGCTCGGCCGCGCGCACGGCACCACGGTGCTGCGCGTCGACCTCGAGCACGCCGTCGAGCGGCTCCTGGTGGAGCGCATTCTGGTGTGCGGCGAGGGTCACGACGACGTGTTGCCTGACACGTTCCTCTCGGCGGTGGCCGCCGTGGAGCGTGAGCTCTCGGCGATGCGGGCAGAGCGCAGGCCCCGGGTGGACGCGGTGTGGCTCAACCGCACGCGCAACCAGTTCTCCGTCATGCGCGCCGGTGAGAGCGCGCCCCGGTTCGTGGCGGCTTTCGAAGACCCGATGCTCGAGGCGCTGCTCCGGCCTCCGGCGCAGTGGGCGCCGCAATGAGCGCCCACCCGTACTTCGACGTCACCGCAGCGCTGCTCACCCAGCACGGCAAGGAGCGTGCGCTGGCGCCGCTCTTTCGCGACGCGTTGTCCATTCGGCTCGTGGTCGCCCGCGGGCTGAACACCGACTGGTTCGGCACCTTCACCCGCGAGTTTCCCCGCCGCGGCACGCAGGCAGACGCTGCGCACGGCAAGGCCTGCTGGGCGTCGCGGCTGGCGCGGCTCGAGTTCGGGCTCGGCAGTGAAGGCGCCTTCGTGCCCGGGCCCTTCGGCGTCGGCGCGGTCGACGTCGAGCTGGTCACCTGGGTCGATGCGCGCCGACGACTGCGCGTCACCGGCGCCGCGTCGGCCCCTTCGGTGCATCACCACCAGCTGGTGCGAACGGAGCCCGAGCTGGTCGACGCCGTGCGCCGCTGCCGCTTTCCGTCGCACGCGGTGGTGGTTCGCCCCGACGGCCCTCACGGTGCGCGCGCAACCCGGGGGCTGGCGACGTGGCCCGAGCTCGAGGCCGCCTTTCAGGGCGCGCGCCGCCGCAGCGCGAACGGCACCGTGTTCGTCGAGAACGACCTCCGCGCGCACGTGCACCCGTCGCGCATGGCGCTCATCACCCGCGCGGCCGAAGACCTGCTGCAGCGGCTCCAGACGTTATGCCCGCGCTGCGCCGCGCCGGGCTTCGGCAGGGCCCGCGTCATTCCCGGCAACCCGTGCCGGTGCTGCGGCTCGCCGACCACCGAGGCGCTCGCCGACGAGTTCGGCTGCGTCGCCTGCCCGTTTCGTGACTCCCGCCCGCGCGCTGCTGCCGCAGCCGACCCGGAGCGGTGCCCCCAGTGCAACCCCTGACACCTCACGCCTTCTCTTCTGGAGACCCGATGCCGACCTCAACACCTGACTCCTTCATCTGGGCTTCGAGCGCCCTCGTTCCCGTCGCGCTGCTGGTGAGCGCGCTGCTCCCGACGCGTGCGCGACCGCTGGCGACGGCGAGCGTGGTCACCGCGTGGGTTTCGGGGGCGGCGCTCGCGCTCACGGCGGTGCGTGTGCTGGCGACGTTCCTCGCGCCGCTCCAGCCCTCGGTCGTGCTGGGAGGCTTCGTGCGCGTCGACCTCACGGCGTGCCTGATGCTCTCGCTCGTCACCTGTCTGGGCTGGGTCGTCGCGCGCTATTCGCAGCGCTACCTCGCGGGCGAAGCTGGTTTGCGCCGCTATGAGCGGAGCCTGCTGACCACGCTCGCCGGCGCCTCGCTCCTCGTCGTCAGCAACCACTTCGGGCTGCTGGTGCTGGCGTGGTTCCTCGTCAGCGTGGCGCTGCACCAGCTGCTGACCTTCTACCCGCAGCGCCGGGGCGCCATCGTCGCGGCGCACAAGAAGTTCATCCTCAGTCGGGCCGCCGACGCGCTGCTGGTGGTCGGAACCGTGCTCATCGGCAACGCGGTGGGCTCGTTCTTCGTGAGCGATGCGCTGGCCGCGGCCGCGTCGTACGACCGGCTGCCCGTCGAGGTTCACCTCGGCATGGTGCTCATCGTCGGCACCGTGGTCCTCAAGTCGGCCCAGCTGCCGTTTCATGGTTGGTTGACGCAGGTGATGGAGGCGCCCACGCCGGTGTCGGCGCTCCTGCACGCTGGCGTGGTCAACCTGGGTGGCTACGTGCTCATTCAGCTCTCGCCGATGCTGCTGCGCGCGACGCTCGCGCAGGGGCTGCTGCTGGCCTTCGGCCTCGCGACCGTGGTCATCGGCGCCTTGACGATGATGACCCGCGTCAGCGTCAAGGTGGCGTTGGCGTGGTCGACCATCGCGCAGATGGGCTTCATGCTGGTGCAGTGCGCGCTGGGCGCCTGGGAGTTCGCGGTGCTCCACCTGCTGGCGCACTCGGCGTACAAGGCGCACGCCTTTCTGAGTGCCGGCACCACGGTGCAGACGTGGCTCGAGCTGGGGCCGCCCTCGAGGCGCACCGCCGGCAATACGGGCGTCGCAGTGGCGGTGCTGCTCGGTCTGTGGGGCGTCGTCATGGCGGTCACCAGGCTGCTTCGTCCGGGGCTCTTCACGGCGGAGTGGGCGGTGACTACGGCGGTCCTCGCGATGGGTGTCAGCCCCAGCGCCGCGTTGGCGTGGTCGTGGGGCAGGGCGACGGCGCTGCGCGCGCTGGCGCCGGTGTTCGGCGTGTCTTCCGTGCTGGTGGCGCTGCACTGGGTGCTCGGCCCGCGAGAGCCGCACGGCCCCGAGTTCACCTTCGGCTGGGGCGCGGCGCTGGTGGCGTTCGTGGGGCTCTTCGCGCTGCAGGCGAGCTTGCAGGCGCGGCCTCAGTCTGCGGTGGCGAGGTGGCTTCGCCCCCGGCTGTTCAACGGCTTCTCACTCGACGAGTGGTTCACGCGACTGACCTTCGCGCTGTGGCCACCGCATGACCCGGCGGTGGGTGCGCGCACGTCGCGCAACGACCAGGCGGAGGTGCGCTCATGAGCTCGGCGCACCGCGCTGTGGCGCCGCAGCAGATCCCCGGGGCCGTCTCGTCTCTCATGGCGGCCGTGTGTGCGCGCGTCGCTCCGACCTGGCCGCTGGACCGGTTCATCGCCGTCAACCCGTTGTGGGAGCAGATCGACCGGCCCATCGCCGACGTGGCCGTCGAGCTGAGCGCGTTGGGTGGCGTCACCCTGCTCAAGCCGCGCGGCTGGTACGCCGAGCTGGCCCGCAGCGGCGCTCTGCGCACCGAGCACCTCGTGGAAGCCAAAGCACGTGCCGGAGTGACCGGCCGCGCCGCGCCCCTGCAGTGGTTGTTGCGCGACGACCACCCGACGGAGCCGCGCCGCCGGGAGTCGGTCATCGACGTGGTGGACCGGCTTCACGCGCCGCCCGGGCCTTCGTGGCGCGAGGTGATGGTGAGCAACATCAGCCAGTTCGCGGCCTCGTACTTCGACGACGGCCAGGCGACCTTCCCCATGGACCGGACCGGCGGCATGTACGCGAGCTGGCAGCGTCTGGCCTCGACGGAGGACGGGCCCTCCATTCTCACCAACTGGGACGGGCTGACCGCCGAACTGGAAGCGCTGCCCGATGCGCCCGAGGCGCTCGTCGCCCTGGCCCTCGAGACCCTCGACGTGCCCGCGCAGCAGCAGGCCCGGTACCTGTCCAGCGTGCTGTTCGACGTCAACGGCTGGGCGTCGTGGTGCGCCTACGAGCGGTGGACGGCGCGCCTCGAAGGGCGCCAGCACAGCGAAGTCGAGGCGCTGCTGGCGATTCGTGTCGCGTGGGAGCTGCTCGCCTTCCGCAGGTTTGCGCCGCGGCTCGCAGACGAATGGCGGCTGGCCATGGGCCGTTGGGACGCTGCGCATCAGCACGCCGAGGCGCGGCGTGACGACTGGCTGCTCCAGTCGGCCGCTGAAATCGCCTTTCAGGAGAAGGTGGTCGAGCACCTCGAGGCAGGGTTCGCCGCCAGGCCCGTGGAGCACACCAGTTTTCAGGCGGTGTTCTGCATCGACGTACGCTCGGAGGCGTTCCGTCGTGCGCTGGAGGGCACCGGCGACGTGGAGACGAAGGGCTTCGCCGGCTTCTTCGGCATGCCGCTGCAGTACACCCCCGAGGGTGGAGGGCCGCCGCGGCCCCAGCTGCCGGGGCTGCTCGCCGCGAAGTTCAACGCCACCGAGACGTCGATGCCGGACACCGAGGTGCACCGCCGCCGGACCGCGCGGCGGAGCGCACAGGCCCTGGCTTCACTGCGCACCGGCGGGCTGGGCATGTTCTCGTTCGTCGAAGCGGTCGGCCTGGGGTACGCCACCCGGCTGTTCCGCGAGACCACGCGGAGCCACCCCGAGCGCAGCACCGGGTCTCACGCGCCCAGCCTGGTGACGAACATCGACGGCTCGGAGGTCGCGCCCGAAGCGCGGGTTCAGCTGGCCGACGGCGTGCTCCGGGCGATGGGGCTGACGCGCGGCTTCGCCAGGCTGGTGCTGCTGGTCGGCCACGAGAGCTCGACGCGCAACAACGCGCACGCCGCGGGCCTCGATTGCGGCGCCTGCTGCGGCCAATCGGGGCGGCTCAACGCGCGGGTCGCCGCGGAGCTGTTGAACGACCCGCGGGTCCGCGCGGGGCTCGCGTGGCGGGGCATCACCATTCCCGACGCCACACGGTTCCTGGGCGCCGTGCACGACACCACCACCGACGAGGTGACGGTGTTCGACGACGCGGGCGTCGCGGCCTTCGCGCCTGCGTTGCTGGCGAAGCTCGAGGACCGGCTCCGTACCGCGGCCCGTGACACGCGGCGCGAGCGGTCGCGCCGGGTGGCCGGGGCCCCGCCCACCGACGAGGCGCTCGCGCGCGCCGCGCGGGACCGGGCGCACGACTGGAGCGAGGTGCGGCCCGAGTGGGGCCTCGCCAACAACGCGGCCTTCATCGTGGCGCCGCGAGAGCGCACCTCGCACGCGTCACTCGATGGTCGCGCGTTCCTCCACGACTACCGCTTCGAAGACGACCCCGAGTTCAAGGTGCTCGAGCTCATCATGACCGCGCCGATGGTCGTGACCCATTGGATCAACTTCCAGTACTACGCGTCGACCGTCGACCCGGACCGCCTGGGCAGCGGCAACAAGGTGCTGCACAACGTGGTGGGCGGTCACCTCGGGGTCTTCGAAGGCAACGGCGGTGACCTGCGCATCGGCCTCCCGCTGCAGTCGTTGCACGACGGCTCGAGGTGGATGCACGAGCCGCTGCGGCTGAGCGTGTTCATCGAAGCGCCGCGCGAGGCCATCGACGGCGTCGTCGCTCGCCATGCGGTGGTCCGGAGCCTGGTGGAGAACGGTTGGCTGCACCTGCTGCAGCTCGACCGCGCCGAAGCGTCGGTGAGCGTGCGCACGGCGCGTGGCTGGAGACGGGTGTCACGGGCAGAGCAGCGCTGACCGTCGGCCTCGAAGCCGTGCGACGGCCACGTGACGAAGCGCGTCGTGCGTTTCCGCTCAGCACCCGCGCGCATTTGGCCTATTCCCCTTCGTGTGGCGACGCGAAAGACGACCCCGGCGAAGCAGCGCACCGTGACTCGGCGACCTCCTGAAGAAGACGTGTTCTCTGCGGCCGGTGGCATTCCCACGGTGCCCGCTGGCCTTCCCGCGAAGGACTTCAGCAACCGCAAGCAGGCGCTTCGGGAGCTGACGTGGGGCGAGTTCGATCGCCAGGTGCAGCTGTTGGCGCGCGCGGCGAGCGCGAAGTTCAAGCCCGACGCGGTCATCGGCCTGGTGCACGGCGGCGTGTTCGTGGGCGGGGCCATCGCGTCTGCGCTCAAGGTCGAGTTCTTCCCGGTGCGCGTCACCGAGCGCAGCCGTGAGGCCTCTCGCAACGAGACCGCGCGCGACGACGTTCCGCTCGAGCTCGCCGGTAAGCGCGTGCTCATCGTCGACGACGTGGCCAGCTCGGGCGACACCATCGAGTTCGCCATTCGCCTCGCGAAGAACGCCGGCGTGAAGGCCACGAAGTCGGCCGCGCTCATCGCCCGGCCCGGACGGTTCGAGCCCGATTTCGCGGCCATCACCTCCGACGACTTCTTCGTCTTCCCGTGGGACTACAAAGACGTCGTCGACGACGGCCGCTTCGACACCGGTGAGCGCCGCGCGGTGAAGCGGAAGAAATGATCGTCGGCACCGCGGGTCACGTCGACCACGGCAAGACCTCGCTGGTGAAGGCGCTCACGGGCGTCGACACCGACCGGCTCCCTGAAGAGAAGCGTCGCGGCATCACGCTCGAGCTGGGGTTCGCGCAGCTCGCCTTGCCCGACGGTCGCACGCTCGGCGTCATCGACGTTCCCGGTCACGAGCGCTTCGTCAAGGCCATGGCCGCCGGCGCTGGTGGCGTCGACATCGCGTTGCTCGTGGTGTCGGCCGACGAAGGGGTGATGCCGCAGACGCGCGAGCACCTCGACATCTGCAGTCTGCTCGGCGTTCGGCGCGGCGTACTGGTCGTCACCAAGGCCGACCTGCTGCCCGGCCTGGGAGATGGTTGGCTCGAGCTGCTCGAAGCAGATCTCCGCGCCCTCGTCGCTGGCGGCTGCTTCGAGACCGCGGCGTTGATCCCGGTGAGCGCGAAGACGGGCGAGGGGCTCGATGCGCTCCGCGCCGAGCTCTCACGCCTCGCCACCGACCTCGAGTCGTCGCCGTCGGGCGCGCGCTCGCCCGAGGCACCGCTGTTCTGCCCCATCGATCGCGCGTTCACGGTGAAGGGGTTCGGCGTGGTCGTCACCGGCACGGTGTGGAGTGGCCGCCTCTCGACCTCTGACGGTGTGGCGTTGCTGCCGGGCCTTGCCGCGCCTCTGCGCGTGCGCGGTCTTCAGGTGCACGGCAAGGCCGTCGACTCGGTTGGCCCCGGGCAGCGGGTGGCCATCAACCTCCCCGACCTCGAGGTCGCACAGGTGCATCGCGGTCAGGCGCTGGTGCGCGCCGGTGAGCTGCCCGAAGCGCGCGTGCTCGATGTCGAACTGTCGTTGCTGCCGTCGGTCGAGGCCGCTCTTCCGCGCCGTTCGCGAAGGCTCATCACCCTGGGCACCGCGCAGGTCGAGGCGGTCGTGAAGTTGCTCGACGTCGACGCGCTGCGGCCCGGTGAACGGTGCTTCGCGCAGCTTCGTACGGCGGCGCCGCTGGCTGCGTTGCCGGGGCAGCGCTTCATCGTTCGTGGCACCCGCGCCATCGCCGGGCGCGGCGCCACCCTCGCCGGCGGCCGCGTGTTGCAGCTCAACCCGCCGCGTCGCCGTGGTGGCGCGGCCGCGCGGGTGCAGGCCCTCGCTGACGCACCGCTCGAAGACCGCCTGCACCTCCTGTTGTCTGAAGCGGGCTACTCGGGACTCGAGGGGGCGGCGTTGTTCGCCCAGGCCCAGGCGCCCCAGAAGGAAGTCGTCAGGGCGCTCGAGCGCATCGGCGCGAAGGGGCGCGTGGTGCTCGTCGACCGTGACGCGCGCCGCTACCTCGCGGCGGAGGTCTTCGCGGGCCTCGAGGCGCGGGCCCTCGCGCGGTTGGAGGCGTTCCACGGCGCGCACCCCGAGCGCGCGGGCGTACCTCGCGAAGAGTTGCGAGAGCGGCTCGGCAGCCCACCGGAGCGCGTGTTCGCTCGTGTCGTCGCGGCGCTGCTCGAAAGACAGCGCATCGAGGTGGTGGAAGAGGTGTTGCGGTTGCCCGGCCGTGGCCGCGCGTGGACGGAACAGACCGCCGCGCTGCAGGCGCAGCTGCTGTCGTTGCTCGAAGCACGCGGGCTGATGCCGCCGACCCCCGCGGAGCTGGCGGCGATGCTCAAGTTCCCCGAGGCGCGGGTGTCGTCGGTCGCCCAGGGGCTGGTGGAGCAGGGTGTGTTGGTGCGCTCCGGTGACCTCTTCTTCGCCAGGCGCGCCATCGCCGCCCTCGAGGCCCGCATGCGCGCGTACTTCGAGACCAACCCGCGACTGTCGACCCAGCAGTTCAAGGAGCTGACCGGCGTGAGCCGCAAGTTCCTCATCCCGCTCGCTGAGTATTTCGATCGCGAGCGGCTCACGCTGCGCGTCGGTGACGAGCGCGTGCTGCGCGGTGGCTGAGCCTCCGGGGCTTCCATGACCCCACAACGGACGCGGCGGCGCGTGAAATGGCCGTGTTAGGTACTCAGTCTCCGATGACCGACGCTCCCGCTCCGCGCAAAGGCCGCATTCTCGTCGTCGACGACCAACGAAACATGCGGGCCACCACCGCGCTGTTGTTGCGCGCCGAGGGCTACACGGTCGACGAAGCCGGCAGCGGTGAAGAGGCGCTGGCCTGGTTGCAGGACCACCAGGTCGACCTGTTGCTCACCGACCTCAAGATGGAGCCGATGGACGGCCTCACGCTGCTCAAACGCGCCATCGACATTGCGCCGCGGCTGGCGGTCATCGTGATGACCGCCTACGGCAGCATCGAGACCGCCGTCGAGGCGATGCGCCGCGGCGCCTACGACTACATCACCAAGCCCTTCAAAGACGGCGAGCTCATTCACCGCGTCGACAAGGGCCTCGAGCATCAGCACCTCGTCTCTGCGGTCGACGTCATCGCCGGGGAGTTCAAGCAGCGCCACGGGTTGTCAGCGCTGGTGGGCCGTTCGCAGGCCATGCGCGACTTGACCACCCGCATCTCCCGCGTCGCCAGCTCGGAGGCGACGGTGCTGGTGCAGGGCGAATCGGGTACGGGCAAGGAGCTGGTGGCGCGCGCCATTCACGCGCTCTCGAACCGTTCACGCTCGCCCTTCGTGCCGGTGAACTGCGCGGCCATCACCGAAACGTTGCTCGAGTCGGAGCTCTTCGGTCACGCGCGCGGTGCCTTCACCGGCGCGGTCAAGGCGCGCCGCGGGCTCTTCGAGGAGGCCGACAAGGGCACCATCTTCATCGACGAGGTGACGGAGACTGCGCCCGCGTTCCAGTCGAAGCTGCTGCGCGTGCTGCAGGAAGGCGAGCTGCGCCGCGTCGGCGAGAACGCGTCGATCAAAGTCGACGTGCGCACGGTGGCAGCGACCAACCGCAACATCGAAGGCGAAGTGAACGACAAGCGCTTCCGGCAAGACCTGTACTACCGGCTGGCGGTGGTGACGCTGGTGGTGCCGCCGCTGCGTGAGCGCCTTGAAGACGTGCCGCTGCTCGCCGGGCACTTCCTCGACAAGGCCAACGCGCGCAGCCGACGCCCGCGGCACCTCACGCCCGGCGCCATCGAGCACCTGCAGAGCTACAACTTCCCCGGCAACGTGCGCGAGCTCGAGAACCTCGTCGAGCAGGCCGCGGCCCTCGCCGAGAACGACGAGCTGACGCCGGAAGACTTCCCGCTGCGCCGGTCGACCCGCGAAGTGCGCATGGTGCAGGTGCCGGCCTCCGGTGGCGCCGTGGTCAGTGGCGGGCCCATTCAGTCGCTGGCTGACGCGGTGTCCGACGCGGAGCGCCGCGCCATCATGGCGGCGCTCGAGCAGTCGCCGCACGACCTGTCGCGGGTGGCCGAGGTGCTCGGCGTCTCTGCGACGACGTTGTGGCGCAAGATGAAGCGCCTGGGCCTCAAGACCTCCAGCGACGAACCGCAGAGCTGATCGACGATTTCATTTCATTTCTGAAATCCGGCTGCGTTTCAGAGGTGAAATGGCTGACTGTGTATGGCGAGCGAACCTCGCTGAATTGCTGGTTTCCAGTGCTGGCACAGCGTTCGCTTTGCTGCGACTTCGCCGACGGACGAATGGCGAAAGAGTTCCCCCCCACTGTTTCGCCGACCCGTTCGGTTCTGAGTCTCAAAGAAGACCCGCGACTCGGCGCTTTCATGCGCCGAGTCGCCTTCTTTTCGGCGCTGCATGACCGGTTGCATCGCTGCAATGGCGCGGTTGCAAGGCGGCCGCCGAGACGATTCGTAACTGTCTGAAAAGTCTCGGGAATGGGCGCTGGCACACACCGTGTTTTGAATCACCGCGGCTCGGCAGTCGACGGTTGAAGTGGTTCCCCCCCACCACTTCAACGCCTGTCGAGTTGAAGTTCAGAAGACCCGCGGCCCGGTGCTCCGCAAGGAACGCCGGGCCGCCTTTTGTTGGTGATGGCAGTGCTGTGCGTCGGGCCCGTGCGCGTGCTGAAGCGCGAGCCCGACTTGAGCGACCTTGCTCACCGGGTGGGTGAGCGCCGGCTCAGTTTCCGAAGACCATTCCCGCGCGGCTGAACCACTCGGTGACGGGCCCCGGAATGACACCGAACGCGACGACCGCGATCGACGAAGCGACCAGCGCGAACTCCGTCGTCCAGTGACGGAAGGGCGCGGGCGCGTCGGCCGGGGCGGGGCGCATGAACATGTACACCACCACCCGCAGGTAGAAGTACACGCCGGCGACGCTCGACAGAATGCCGACCACCGCGAGGCCCAACAGGCCCGCGTCGACGGCGGCGCTGAAGAGGAAGAGCTTGCCCAGGAAGCCCACCGTGGGCGGCACGCCACCCAACGACAGCATGAAGGCCGCCATGGCCAGCGCCCAGCCGGGCTGACGCTGCGCGAGACCGGCGAAGCGCTCCAGGTCCCAGGTGTTGCCACGCGTCTCGTCTTCACGGCGCTCGAGCGCGGCGATGGTGCCGAACGCGCCGAGCGACGTGACCGTGTAGCCGAGCACGTAGAAGAGCAGGCCCTTGAAAACGAGCGGCGCCACGTCGGGCATCATGCCGGTCAACGGCGTGGAGGTGAGCAGCCCGACCTTCGCGCTCGCGTCGACGGCCTTCGGCGCGAAGAGCGCGGCGACGCCCAGCAGCATGTAGCCGGCGTGGGCGATCGACGAGTACGCCAGCATGCGCTTCACGTTGCGCTGCGGCAGCGCCATGAGGTTGCCGCCCACCATGGTCAGCAGCGCCAGCGTGCTGAAGACCGCGAACGGAATCTGCGGGTCGATGCCCTTCACCAGGAACAGGAACACGCGCACCAGCGCCACGAACGCCGCCGCCTTCACGCCGGCGCTCATGAGCGCGGTGACGGGCGTGGGCGCGCCTTCGTAGACGTCGGGTGTCCACATGTGGAACGGCACCGCGGCGATCTTGAACGCGAAGCCGACCAGCACGAGGCCGATGCCCGCGTAGACGAGGCCGGGCTGCGAGGCGAAGGCCGACGGCAGCGCCGCGCCGATCTCGATGAGCTTGGTGGCGCCGGTGGCTCCGTACAGCAGCGCCGCGCCGTACAGCAGCAGGGCCGCCGCGAAGGCGCCGAGAATGAAGTACTTGAAGCCGGCCTCCGACGGGCGCGGGCCGCGGCGCAGGAACGCCGTCAGCGCGTAGGTCGCGACCGACATGACCTCGAGGTTGATGAACAGCGAGATGAACTCCGCCGACATCGACAGCAGGCTCATGCCCGCGGCGGCGAAGAGCAGCAGCGCGTAGAACTCGCCGCGCTCGGCGTTGCGGTGCTTCAGGAAGCCCGACGACAGGAACACCGCGAGGAAGGTGCCGAGGCACACCAGCACGGTCGTCCACTGCGAGAACGGGTCGAGCACCACGTAGCCCTGCAGCGCGAGGCGCGCGGGCTCGAAGGCGTTGTTGAAGGCGACGGAGCCTGCGACCGCCGTGATGAACGCCGCGAGGATCGCCTGGTAGGTGCGCTGCGCGGTGGTCAGGAAGACCTCCGACAGCATCAGCACCACGCCGCCCAGCAGCAGCACGCCTGCCGGGAGGACCGGGAAGAACTCGGAGAACGTGAAATTGGGGATGTTCACGAATGCACCGTCAGGGATTGGCAGGCAGCAGCTGAGGCTGCGCCGGCTTGATGATCATGGGCCGTGAGGGCCGGACGAGTTCGGGGCGGTTGGGCTGCAGCGGCTGGGGCACCGCCTGCTGCGGTGCGACCTGGGCCAGCGCCTTCGGGAGTTCCCGCACGCCGACGCGCACCCGCGAGTCGTCGTTGCCGCCGGCGGCGTAGTTGGCGCGCGCCACGAAGCGCTCGCTGGCGGGGTTGAGCACGTCGAGGAAGGGCTGCGGCCGCAGACCCATGACGACGATCATCACCAGGAAGGGAATGGCCGCCGCGAGCTCGCGACCGCTGAGGTCCTTGAGCGCGTGGTTCTCCTGGTGGGTGATCTGACCGAAGAAGACCTTCTGCACCATCCACAGCATGTAGGCCGCGCCCAGCACCACGGCGGTGGCCGCGATGACGCCGAAGCCCAGCGGCAGGTTCGACTTGATGGTGCCGAGCAGCACGAGGAACTCGCCCACGAAGCCGTTGGTGCCGGGCACCGCGATGCTCGAGAAGGTCACGATGAGGAAGAACGCTGTGTACACCGGCACGACCTTCGCGAGACCGCCGTAGTCGCTCATCAGACGTGCGTGGCGGCGCTCGTACATGAAGCCGAAGAGGAGGAAGAGCGCGCCCGTCGACACGCCGTGGTTCAGCATCTGGTACGCCGAGCCCGTCGCGCCTTCGACCGTGAAGGCGAAGATGCCGAGCATGCAGTAGCCGAGGTGGCTGACCGACGAGTAGGCGATGAGCTTCTTGATGTCGCGCTGCGCGAGGCACATCAACGCGCCGTAGACGATGCCGATGACGGCCAGCACCGCGAAGAACGTCTGGTACTGCCGCGCCTGCACCGGGAAGAGCGGAATGGCGAAGCGCCAGAAGCCGTAGGTGCCGAGCTTGAGCATCACGCCGGCCAGCATCATCGAACCGGCGACCGGCGCCTGCACGTGCGCGTCGGGCAACCAGGTGTGCAGGGGGAACATCGGCACCTTGATGGCGAACGCGAGCGCGAAGGCCAGGAACAACCAGGGGCCGTACTTGAAGAGCGCGAGCGCGGTGGGCGTCAGGCCCGCGCCGTCACCCGAGGGGTTGGCCTTCAGGTACGCGGCCAGCTCACGGCTCGCCGAGAGCATGCCGTTGTACATCGTCGAGTAGTCGAAGCTGCGCGAGCCGGCCGGCGCCGCCAGGAAGTACACGGCGAAGAGGGCCAGCAGCATCAGCACCGAGCCGACCATCGTGTAGAGGAAGAACTTCACCGCCGCCTTCTGGCGCTCTTCGGAGCCCCAGACACCGATGAGCAGGTACATCGGGATGAGGACGGCCTCGAAGAACATGAAGAACAGCAGCGAGTCGATGGCGCAGAACGCGCCGAACGTCGCCGTCTGGAGCACCAGCAGCGCGATGTGGAAGTCCTTCACGCGCTCGTCGACGAAGGTCCACGACGAGAGCACGACGAGCGGGCCGAGCACGCCGGTCAGCAGCACCAGCGCGATGCCCAGGCCGTCGACGCCCACGTGGTAGCTGACCCCCACGTCGCTGAGCCACTCGAGGCGGTACTCGAGCTGGAACTCGACGGGCGACTTCGAGTCGAAGCGGAGCCACGCCCACACGGTGGTCAGCAGGCTGCCGATCATGCCGGCGAACGTGAGCGCACGAATCTGCCCCTTCTCGCCCTTCGGCAGCAGCGCGATGACGCCCGCCACCAGCAGGGGGAAGAAGATGACGAGGTTCAGAATGCGTGAGTCGTAGATGGAATTCACGGCATCACCTTGAAGATGGCCCACACGATGCCGCCGGCCGCAGCCAGTGCCATCACCGCCGCGTACATCTGGGCGTCGCCAGTCTGGAAGTAGCGGAGCACCGCGCCGGTACGCGCAGTGACCCACGCGGTGCCGTGCACGAGCACGCTGTCGATGAACACCGCATCGATGACGCGGTGGAAGATGCGCGCCAGGAAGCCGATGGGCTTGATGATGAGGAAGTCGTAGATCTCATCGACGTAGAACTTGTTGAAGCTGAACTTGCGCAACGGCTCGAGCGCCTTGAGCGACCCGCCGCCGGGCAGGAACTTGCGGTAGATGAAGAACGCCGCGCCGCCCGAGACGATGGCGATGACCCACGCCTGCAGCCACGGGAAGAGCATCGACCCATGCTCCGCGGGCACCTCGAGGAACTGCTTCTGCGCCACGAGATCGTTGGTGGTGCGGAACACGGGGTCGAGGAAGTTCTCCATCAGCGTCTGGGTGACGGTGGTGCCACCACGCTGCACGTGCATGATGGGCAGGCCGTGCACCAGCGCCACGACCGCGAGCACCGCGAGCACGACGAGCGGGCCGGTCATCGCCGGAGCCGATTCGTGCGCGTGGGGAATGCGGGCGTCCTTCGCGCGCTCACCTTCGAAGGCCACGAGGTAGCAGCGCATCATGTAGAACGCGGTGCAGGCGGCGGTCGCGGTGCCCATGATCCACGCGAGCGTCTGCAGCCCGTGGTACCCGGCGATGTGCTGCGTGTGCGCCGCGTGCAGAATGGCGTCCTTCGAGAAGAAGCCCGAGAGCGGCACGATGCCGGTGATGGCGAAGGTCGAGACCAGGAAGGTCGCCCACGTCACCGGCATTTCTTTGCGCAGACCGCCCAGCTTGAAGATGTCTTCTTCTTCGGCGTTGCCGTGCATGACCGAGCCGGCGCCCAGGAACAGGCAGGCCTTGAAGAACGCGTGCGTGAGCACGTGGAGGAAGGCCGCCCAGAACGCGCCCACGCCGATGCCCAGGAACATGAGGCCCAGCTGCGAGACCGTCGAGTAGGCGAGGATCTTCTTCATGCCGCGCTGGCTGAAGGCGATGAGCGCCGCGACGAGCGAGGTGGCCGCGCCGATGAGCGAGATGACGATCATCGCCGTCGGCGAGAGCACCACGAAGTAGCTCACGCGCGAGAAGAGGTAGATGCCCGAGGTCACCATGGTGGCCGCGTGGATGAGGGCGGACACGGGCGTGGGGCCGGCCATGGCGTCAGGCAACCAGACGTACAGCGGGATCTGCGCCGACTTACCGGCCGCGCCGAGCAGGAAGCACAGCAGGATGATGGTGAGCGCCACGCCGTAGGTGACGCCTTCCAGCGGGCCTTTGGCGATCTTCTCGTCGAGGATGTTGGGGAGCACCTTCGCGGTCTCTTCCAGCACCTGGAACGAGAGCGGGCCCTTCTCGACCACCGCGCCGCCGTAGCGCGCCGACACGGTCTCGCCCGTCATGCCCGCGCGGTTCAGCTTCGAGGCCGGGAGCGAGACGATGCTCTCGACGGTCAGCACCACCAGGAACGACGCGATGAGGAAGCCGAAGTCGCCGATGCGGTTGGTGATGAACGCCTTGCGGCCGGCCAAGGCCTTCTGCGGGTCGTCGTACCAGAAGCCGATGAGCAGGTAGCTGCACATGCCGACGCCTTCCCAGCCGACGAACAGCAGCGGGAGCGAGTCACCCAGCACCAGGGTGAGCATCGCGGCGACGAAGAGGTTCAGGTACGCGAAGAAGCGCCAGTAGCCCGCGTCGTGGCTCATGTACGACGACGCGTAGATGTGAATGAGCAGACCGACGCCGGTGATGACCAGCAGCATGGTGCCGGACAGGTGGTCGGCCATGAGGCCGAAGTTCACGCGGAAGCTGCCGGCCTGGAACCAGGTGCCGAAGTCAGCTCCGACGGCGTACTGAATGCCGCCGAAGGCCGACGGCGCCGACGAGCGGTAGTCGTTGATGGTCCAGAACACGAGCAGCGAGAGCAGGAAGCTGCCCGCCACCGCGCCGATGGTGATCAGGTGCACGTTGGCGCGGCCGATGACCTTGCCGAACACACCGCTGATGAACGCGCCGACGAGCGGGAGCGCGATGATGAGCCACAACATCGAACCCGCCTGCGTGGGGTCGACGGGGGCCGTCTGAAAGAAGGACTGGAGTGATTCCACGGTCGTGTTTCCTCAGTGCTTCATCGACTGGATTTCCTCGATGTTCACCGTGCCGCGAGCACGGAACACCGAGATGACGATGGCGAGGCCCACCGCGGCTTCAGCGGCCGCGACGGCGATGATGAAGAAGGCGCTCAGGTGACCCAGGTCGTCGCCGCGCTGACGGGCGAAGGCCAGGAACGTGAGGTTGGCGGCGTTGAGCATCAGCTCGATGCACATGAACACCACCAGTGCGTTGCGCCGCACCAGCACGCCGAACATGCCCAGGCAGAACAGCGCCGCCGCGAGCACGAGGTAATGCGTCGTTGAGATCGTCTCGATCATCGAAAGTCGTCCCTTAGATGCGCGGCTTGGCGACCACGACGGCGCCGAGAATGGCGACCAGCAGCAGCAGCGAGACCGCTTCGAACGGGAAGAGCCACTGCGTGTACATGACCTCGCCGAGGTGCTGAATGGTGCCGAAGCTCTTGAGGCGCGCGGCGTCACCGGTCCAGTTGAGCGGGTCGGCCGGCAGCTTGCGGAACACCGCGGCCAGGGCCACGAACAGCGCCACCACCGCGGCGCCGCCCGCGATGCGCGACGGCGTGAAGGTCATCACCGGGCCGTGGTCAGACAGCGACAGCAGCATGATGACGAACAGGAACAGCACCATGATGGCGCCGGCGTACACGAGCACCTGCAGCGCGGCGATGGTGTGCGCCCACAGCAGCACGTAGATGCCCGAGAGGAAGAAGAAGGTGGCGACCAGCGACATCGCCGAGGCGATGGGGTTGCGCGTGAAGACGACCGCCGAGGCCGAGGCGATGGTGGACACCGCGAAGACCCAGAACAGAACCTGTTCGGCGCTCACTTGAACTCCCCGAAGTGACCCCACGGTTTGTCGCCATGCGGGCAGCGACCCTGGGTGATGTGGTCTTCGAAGTCCTTGCGGAACTTCTGCACGAAGCTCTGCACCGGCAACGCACCGGCGTCACCGAGCGCGCAGATGGTGTTGCCCAGACCGATGGGCGGGTACGGCGCGATGGCCGAGGCGACGTTCATCAACACGTCGAGGTCGGCCATTTCACCGCGGCCTTCTTCGATCTTGCGGATGATGCGCGCCATCCACGGCTGGCCTTCGCGGCACGGCGTGCACTGGCCGCACGACTCTTCGGCGTAGAAGCGCGCCACGCGCCAGAGCGAACGAACGACACAGGTGGTGTCGTCCATGATCATCACGCCGCCGGAGCCGGCCATCGACTGCAGCGGCTTGAAGGCGTCGAACTCCAGCTTCACGTCGAGCTCGTCACCGGTGAGCACCGGCGCCGACGACCCACCGGGAATGCACGCCTTGACGGTGCGCCCTTCCGGCAGGCCCTGACCGTAGGCCTTGTCGTAGATGAGCTCGCGCATTGAGGTGTCCATGCCCACCTCGTAGGTGCCGGGGCGGTTCACCGCGCCAGACAGCGTGACCAGCCGCGTACCGCCCGACTTGCCCGTGCCCAGCTTCATGAACCAGTCGGCGCCCTTCTCGAAGATGCGGGGCAGCGAGGCGATGGTCTCGACGTTGTTCACCACCGTGGGGCAGCCGAAGAGGCCGACGACCGCGGGGAACGGCGGCTTGAGGCGGGGCCAGCCCTTCTTGCCTTCGAGCGACTCGAGCAGCGCGGTCTCTTCACCGCAGATGTACGCGCCGGCGCCACGCACCTGGAACACGTTCAGCTCGTAGTCGGTGCCCATCAGCTTCTTGCCGAAGATGCCCGCCGCGTACGCCTCGGCGATGGCCTTATCGAGCACGGCAGAAGGGTGTTTGAACTCGCCGCGCGCGTAGATGTAGCAGCTGTGCGCGCCCAGCGCGTAGCAGGCGATGCCGATGCCCTCGAGCAGCAGGTGCGGGTCGTTCTCGAGGATGAAGCGGTCCTTCGCGGTGCCGGGCTCCGACTCGTCGGCGTTGATCGCGAGGTAGCGCGGCTTGGTGTTCTTCTCGAGCGACGGCACGAAGGACCACTTGAGACCCGTGGGGAAACCGGCGCCGCCACGACCGCGCAGGCCCGACTTCTTCACCTCGTCGGTGATGGCCGCCGGCTGCATGGTGAGCGCTTTTTTCAGCTGCTCGTAGCCACCGTTCTTCTTGTAGCCGTCGAGCGTGTGGTTGGCGCCCTTGTGCCAGTCGCGGGTGATGACCTTCTCAGCGAGCACGCTCATGACAGCTTCTCCGCGAGCAGCTTGTCGACCGCCGCCTTGTCGAGATTCTCGTAGTGGTCTTCGTTGATCTGCAGGCAGGGCGCGGTGCCGCACGACGCGAGGCACTCGGTCTCACGCAGGAAGTACTTTTCGCCGTTCTCGCCGGCGGTCGTGTGCAGCTTGTCTTCGAGGTACTTGAGCATTCCCTCGGCGCCGCGCAGCGCGCAGGCGAGGTTGGTGCACACGTCGATGACGTACTTGCCGGGCTTCTTGACGTGGAACATCACGTAGAAGGTCGCGACTTCGTACGCGGCTTCGACCGTCGTCTCGAGGTGCTTCGCTACCAGTTGCATGCCTTCCGGCGGCAACCAGGTCTTGATCGATTGCAGCAAGCGCAGCGCGGGCAACATCGCGGCGCTCTTTCGATCAGACGGGTAATGGGAGAGCAGCTCGGCGATGCCTGCGTCGAACTTTTTCTGTTCTTCCGCAGTGAAGAGGGGCTCCGACATGGCGGCGCGTACGTAGAAGCATCACCGCCGAGGGTCAACGAATTCCTCGCCTTACGAAGCGCCGAAATGATCAGCGCGACGCAGAGTTTGCGCGCGGCCACCGCCGGGTTCTGGATCAGAACTCGGCACACGGAGGCACCAGCGGCGCGGCGGGCGCGGGGCGTTCCACGGGAGGGCTGGCGATCTCCTGCTTGAGGCCTTCAATCACCGAGAGCAGCACGTCGCCGGCCGAACGGGTCTGACCCTCGCTGGCCAGCTGCATCTGTGTCGAGAGCCCGGTCTCCTTGAGGTACGCGAAGGTGAACCCCTCGGTCAGCGTCGCGGCCCGGTCGAGGGCGTGCTTCGCGGCAGGTGTAGGCAGGCGCCTGGACCACTGGTGCAGGTAGCGCGAACGCAGCGCGAGGTCGGGCAGCTCGAAGCGGTACTTGCGATCGAAGCGGCTGGGGCGGTGCAGGAGGCTCGGGTCGAGGCGCTCCGGGTGGTTGGAGCTGGCGATGGTGACGAGGCCGTGGTTGGCCGCGAAGCCGTCGAGCTCGTTGAGCAGGAACGAGCGGTTGGTGTCGTTGATCAACGCGTCGAGGTCTTCGAGCACCACGATGCAGGGCGCCAGCGAGCGCGCGCGCTCGAAGACCTGCGCGATGGAGTCAGCCGGGTCGGTGTACCGGCCTGTGAAGGACTTCACGTACACGCACGGCAGGTGGCTCTCGTTGATGATGGCCTTGATGGCGTGGGTCTTCCCGTTGCCGGGCGGGCCGAGCAGGAGCACGCCGCGTTTCCACGCCGCCCCCGACGCCCGTACATGTCTTTGCTGGCGAGGAACTGCTGCACGTCGCCGCGCAGCGAGGTGACGAGCGCGTCGGGCAGCACGAGATCTTCAAAGCGCGTGGCGTCGATGGACTTCTGGAGCGCGTCGTCTTTGCGAAAGTGGCCCGCCGAGAACACCAGCACCTCACCGTGCACGCGGCGGTTCCACTCTTCGACTTCCACGAACAGCCCGGTGTTGAGCGCCAGCGAGGGCCCGATGATGAACGAGACGCGCTTGCTGTCACACATCTGCGAGGGCAACTGCAGCGTCAGCACGTCGAAGGTGTGTTCGCGCCACACGAGCCGCTCGTGACCACTGAAGAGGTGCCAGCCGGCGTCGCCGCGTTCTCCGTGGAGCTTGATGACGTCGATCGTCGCGGTCGGCGATTCGACGGTGGTCTCTTTCGTTCCGGTCGCCCACGCGCCCACGAGGAAGTTGTCGTCTTCGACACAGCTGATGACCCGGCCGGGGAAGCGGTTTTGCAACCGAACCAGCGTTGCGGTGCGAACGGCGTGAAGTTCAATCGCTTCGAGGTCTCTGAGCAGGTCGAGCATGCGGCGTGGACGATAGTTCCGCGAAGCCCTGACGGTCGCCTCGACGCGTCTCATAGAGTGCGCGGCTCACGTTGGGAGGTCGGCATGGTGCGGTGGTCGTTGCTGATGGCCGTGGTGTTGGTGTCGTGCACGCAGAACGCGAAGCCGCTCGAGGTCGCAGCGGCTCCGACGAGCATCGATTTCGATGCGGTGGTGAAGCAGGTGCACTTCGCGTGGCGGCATGAAGGTGACGTGTGGGCCTCGCGTGACGCGCGCTGGTCTGCCGAGTGGAGCCCGCGCGGTGTGGCGTTCACGCCGTTCGAAGGTTCGATGCTGAAGTTCGGATCAGCCGTCGTGAACGGCGCTGATCAGCTCACCGACGTGGGAAATGATCAGCGCGGCGGCCTGCGCATCGTGCGTTCGAACTGCGTCGAAGAGTTCTCGAGCGGAGATGAAGGCATCGAGCAGCGCTGGCGGTTCGAGTCGAAGCCGGAAGGTGTGGTCACGGTGACGATTCCCGTCGACGCAGCGCTCGTCGCCACCACGAAGCGCGGTCTGCACTTCAAGGCCGGCGAGAAGTTGGTGCGCTACGGCCACGCGACGTGGGTCGACGCGAAGAAGCAGCAGACCGCCATTCCCGCGCGCTTCGTCAACGGCCTCATCTCGCTCGAGGTGCCGGCGAACGTCGTCGCGAACTCCGAGTATCCCGCGGTGCTCGACCCGATTCTCGAGCCGGAGCAGGGCGTCGATGCTCCGGTCACCGTTCCGCGGTCAGGGCTCTCGACACGTTCCGACCTCGTGTGGGCGGGCCAGCACTACCTGATGCTGTGGCACGACAACTCCGGCGCCGGGTACCCGATGACGATTCGTGGTGCGCGCATCAGTGCGGCCGGGGCGCTCCTCGATGTGAACGGCTTCACGGTGCCGCGCAACGCGCAGTGGGCGCCGTCGCGGCCCCGCCTCTCGTGGAACGGCACGCACCTGCTCGCAGTGTGGCAGGAGACGAATCTGCAGATGCCCACGCAGACGCGCATCGTGGCCTGGCGCATCGCCGCCGACACCTCGATGCTCGACGCCTCCCCGCTGGTGATCGCCTCGCTTCCGGCCGGCGACGTTTCTCCTGACGTCACATGGAACGGCACGCATCACCTCGTGGTCTGGAGCAACGGTGACGTCTTCGGTGCGCGCGTGTCGACGGCCGGTGCGTTGGTGGACGCAGCGCCGGTCGCGCTCGTGCAGACGAGCGCCTCGGAGGTGGAAGCCAGCGTGGCGTCGAACGGCAGCGGCTTTCTCGTCACCTGGAGCACCGGCGCCGAGATTCAGGCGCGGGCGCTGGCAGCCGATCTGACGCTCTCGCCGGTGAACACCATCTCGAGTTTCAACGACACGCGCTCCCGCCCCGACGTCACGTGGGCCAACACGCAGTACTTCGTGGCCTGGCAGGACCGCCGCAACGCGACCGAGGACATCTACGCGGCTCGTGTGTCGCCGTCGGGTGTGCGCATCGCGCAGGACTTCGCGGTCTCAACGCGCACCAATGATCAGGTCGGTCCGCGCCTCGCCACGCAGGGTTCGGAGGCCGTCATCGCGTGGACGTCCCACGTCACCAACGACATCTACGAGACCAACTCGAATCGGCTCTCGGCGTCGGGCATCGTGCTCGACGCTGCGCCGCGCTCGCACCGTCTGGCGTCGACCCTGCAGGCCGAAGCCAGCGTGGCCAGCTCCGGCACCGGGTACCTCGTGGCGTGGACCGAAGGCGTCGGCACCAAAGACCTCTACGCCTCGACGCAGACCGGTGACGCCATGGGCGCGCCGTTCCAGGTGAACATGGGCGTCAACCTGCAGGGACCGCCGTCGGTGAGCGCGGGTGGGTCCAACTTCCTGCTGGCGTGGTCCGACACGCGCGGGCCGAACCTCAACTACGCAGCGCGCGTGAGCGCGACGGGCGCCGTGCTCGACCCCATGGGCATTCCGCTACCGGGTACCAACGGTGCGTTCACGCACGTCGCGTGGAACGGTACGACCTGGCTCGTCACCGTCGGTGGTGGAACGGGCGTGGCCACGCGCGTGAGTGCAGCAGGGCAGGTGCTCGACACCACGCCGATTCCAATCGTCGCCAACAACCTCGGCGCGCCGCTGCGGGTGGCGTCGAACGGCTCCGAGTTCCTCGTGGTCTGGAGCCACGCGAGTGCCGGCGTGACGCGCGGTGTGCGCGTGAGCGGCGCGGGCGTGGTGCTCGACGCCACGCCGATCGAGTTGACGGCGGTCGGTCAGTCAGCGGCCGTCGCCTGGGGCGGCGAGCACTACCTCGTGGTCGGTGAAGCGAGCGGCATCAAAGCCATGAGAGTGAGCGCTGCGGGCGCAGTGCTCGACGCGACGCCGAAGGTGATTTCACCGGTCGCGGGCTTCCAGACGTTCTCGGTCAACCTCGCCGCAGGGCCTGACGGGTACCTCGTCATCTATCGCGAAGGGTCCGCGCTCGCCGCGCGGCGCATCGGGAACGACGGCGACGTCGTCGACGCGACGTCGGTCGTCGTGAGCAGCAACCTCACCGCCACCAACGCGCTGGCGTGGTCGGGCCGCAGCTGGGTCGCGACGTGGCGGGCGGTGCAGGGCGTCGGCACCGAGCAGGTGTTGGCGGCGCGCATCGACACCGCCGGTACGCGGCTCGACGCGACGCCGCTCATCGTCGAGCCGTCGCGCATCTCGCATTCACCAGGCGTCGCCTGCATCGAAGGCCGCTGTCTCGTCACCTGGAATGGGTGGGACGAACAAGGCGTGCACCAGACCAGCCGCGTCTTCACGCGCTTCCTCGTCGACGACGCGCCGCTGGCGGTCGCTCAAACGGTGACGACCGACGAAGACACGGCCGTCAGCGTCGTCGACGCGGGAACGCCGTTGACGATGCCCGCCAACGGAATGCTCAGCGGTACCTCGCCGAACTTCACGTACACGCCCGCGGCCGACTTCCACGGCACCGATTCGTTCGTCTTCAATGAAGTCAGCGGTGTGGTGTCGGTGCTCAAGCAGGTCAACATCACGGTGACGCCGGTGAATGATGCGCCCGTGGCCATGGGGCAGGTGCTCGAGACGAATTTCAATACGCCCGTCACCACGATGCTCACCGGCAGTGACGTCGACGCTGATCAGCTCACGTTCACGGTCTCGACCCAGCCGATGCACGGCCAGATGATGGTGAACGGTGCGAGCGCCACGTATGCGCCGGGCCCCGGCTTCTCGGGCGTCGACAGCTTCCAGTTCGTCGCCAACGACGGCACGGTGAACTCAGCGCCGGCGACGGTGCAGATCACCGTGCACGCCGCGATTCATGACGCAGGTGCGGACGATGCGGGAATCGACGCCGGAGTCCATGACGCAGGCGTTGCCGACGCAGGCCTCGACGCGGGGGTGAGCGACGCCGGCATTCATGACGCAGGTTTCGACGCGGGCGTGGAAGACGCGGGAATTCATGACGCAGGTTCGACCTCCGATGCTGGCACTTCACCCGACGGTGGCACCGGCATGAACCCGCCCGGTGGGTGCGGCTGCGCCAGCGCTGACGGTGCTGCGTCGCTGCTCTTCCTCGCGGTGGGGTGGCTCGCGCGACGTCGCCGCGGTCACTGAAAGAAGTCGTCGTCTTCGAGGCCGGAGCACGCGCGCCACACCTCGAGCGCCTGCTCCTTCATCGACATGTCGAGGCGGAAGGCGCGCTGCGCCAGCATCGCGGCGCGCGCGTTCTGACCGTGCTGCTGGCAGCGCTGCGCGGCGATCATCGTGGCGCGCGCGGCTTCTTCGATGCGGCCCAGGCGCTCCAGCGCGTCGGCGAGGTCGTAGTACCGGTTGGCGCGCTCGTCGTCGCCCTGTTCGGCGATGAGCTCGCGCAGATCTTCGACGCGCATTTCGAGCAGCTGCTTGTCGGCCATGCGCCGCTGCTTACTTCGCCCAGTCGAAGGTCACCGCACGATTGAGCGAGTGCCCGAAGCCCTGCGCGCGCGTCACCGGCTCGCGGCGGCCGGCGCCACGCGTGGTGAGGCGGGCGGCAGGAACGCCGGCTTCGATGAGCAGCGCCTTCACGGCCTCTGCGCGCTGCATCGACAGCTCGTCGTTGCGCGACTCGGCGCCTGATTCATCGGCGTGGCCGGTGAGCACCAGGTTGCCTTCCTGTTTGAGCAGCAGCTTCGCGACTTCACGCACCGTCGCCGTGCCGCTGGCGTCGGGCTTCGCGTTGCCCAGCTCGAAGAACACGGTCTGCTCGGCCAGCGAGATCGCGCGGAAGGTGACGGCCGGGTTCACGCTGCCGGCCTCGGGGCACCCGTCATCGTCTTCGAAGCCATCGAAGTCTTCCGCGGCCAGGGGGCACCGGTCCTTCTCGTCTGGCACACCGTCGGCGTCGGCATCGGTCTCGGGGCAGCCGTCAGCGTCGGCGATGCCGTCTTTGTCTTCGGGCTGGTGCTGACACGCATCGCGCGCATCGGGAATTCCGTCGCGGTCGTCGTCGATGTCGGGGCAACCGTCTTCGTCTTCGAAGCCGTCGAAGTCTTCCGCGCGGTTCGGGCACGTGTCGGCCTCGCCCTGAATTCCGTCACGGTCCGTGTCGAGCTCGACCGCCGGAGCCGCAGGCTTGTCGAACAGACCGCGCGCACCGATCGCCAACTGCAATCGCCACAATGGAGTCACCCCGTTGTCGATGGGCGCGCCGCCCGCCATCACGTCGGCGAAGAAGTACTCACGCATCCACCGCACGCCGCCCAACAGCTCGAGGGAGCCACGACCCGGCTCGGTCTGCGCCGCGGCTTCTCCCAGCGCCACGTTCGAGAGCACGTCGGCGTGGAGCTGAAACTCCGAGAGGCGGTAGGCGAAGGCGCCGCCGAACACCAGCCGCTGGCCGAAGAGTTGATCTCCCAGCTGCAGCTGACGGCCCAGCTGCCAGCCGGCGTGCGCGGTGACGTTCCACGCGGCACCGCTCTGCCAGGTCACGGTGGTCGACGCGTCGACGCGGGTGACCGATTCACCGAAGGCCGCGGCTTCGTTGCCGGTGGGGGCGATGACGTTGCCCTGGAGCGTCCACTGCAGGCCGGCTTCGTCGAAGCGCCGGGGCTCGAGCAGCGCGAAGCGCAGCCCCAGCACCACGTCACCGAGCGCCGGCGTACCCGCCAGCGGCGCGGCGGTGTTGCCCAGGGGGTTGGTGGTCTGCGTCAGCAACACCGGCAACGACGCGTTCAATTCGAAGCGGCGCAGGGGGCTGACGGCCAGGTGCACCCACGCGAGGTTGCGCGCGTCGACCCAGCGGGTCTGCTGCGTCAGTGTGCTTCCACGCACAGCATCTGTGCGTTCCTGCACACGCACCGGTGCGCCGTCGTGGCCGTAGCCGACGCTGATTTCCCACGCGCGATCCAGCAGACGGGCCGACGGCAACACCGCCGTGCCTTCCACGCGGCTGCCGCGGAGCGAGAGCGCGTTGGTGTCTACCTGCGCTGCGGCGCACGTCGAGATGACGGCCACTGCTGCGAGAAGTCGTCGCGACATCACTGGCACTGCCGTTCTGGAAAGACGTCCTGGTACGAGTAGCGGAACTGCAACCGCACGTCGTCGAGCCGGTCCCACGGCTGCGCGACGTTCGACGGGTGCGTGAGGTCGATGAGCACCGTGTACCCGGCGGCCAGTGGCTGACCTTCGAGCGTGGTGTTCCACGTCTGCATGGGCCCGAACCCGTTCACCGAGGCGATGGGCGCCACCGCGCGGCCCGGCGTCTTGAAGGGCGTGACGTCGGCGAAGCTGGTGGTGTTGGGCCCGAGTGCCTGCACCAGGGTGTTGATGCCCGGCTGGCACGAGCGCAGCTGACCGTTGCCGTCGTGAAGCACCGAGACCACCGGCTGGCCCGAGAAGCCTTCACCGACCAGCTGCACCGCGACCGATTCGAGCTTCGCGTTGCAGGTGCGGCCGAGGTTGGCGAAGCGCTCGAGGTCGAGGGGGAAGTTCGCCGACCACACGTCGCCCTGGTCGAGGCGCGCGCCGACGGTGACACCCGCGCTGAGCGGCGTGTTGCGGTTCACCGGCCGCTGGGCCCGCGCCATCAGCGCGCGGAACCGCTCCGACGCAGACGCGGTGGTCTCGAAGTTCATGCCCAGCACGTCGTCGCGCAGCGAGAGCTCGACGGTCTCGATGGTGACGGGCCCGCCGCACGCGCGCTGCAGGCGGAGGAACTCGTTGGCGATGGCCTCGAGCTGCGCGGGGTTGCGCGCGAGCAGAATGGCGAGGCGCTGGTCCACGAAGGGGCGCACCGCGTAGTACTCGAGCGCGACCAGCCAGTCTTCGAGCGCGCGGCGCGCACGGTCCATGCGGCTCTCGGCGCGGGACATACGGTTGGCGAAGCTGAAGACCACGTCGGGGCTGCCCAGCAGGCTCTCGAGGTTCGAGAAGCGCGCCGACAACGAGCGGTAGCGGCCCTCGAGCAGCTGCGCGCGCTGCACGACCTCGTAGTACGCGACCTCGCGCTGCCGCGCGGTCACCATCGCCTGCTGCACGCCGTACTGGAGCCGGAACACGTCGACCAGCGCGAGCCGCCACGCGTCGCGGCGGTCGCTCAACTGCTGGAGATCGCGGTCGTGCGCGAGGTCGAGCCCGAGGTTGCGGCGCAGGCCGTCGAGCAACGCCTTGAGCGCGTTGATCTGCTTCTCGTTGGTGAGGTTCGCGACCTCGATGTTCTTCTCGAACTCCGAGAGGTCGGCCTCGGTGGCCAGCGAGTCGAGGTCGGGCAGCTGCTCGAGGTTGGTGAGCTGGGCTTCACGCAGCGCCTGCGCGTGCTCGAGGTCGACGCGCATCGACGACGCGGTGGCCTCCAGCACGTTGGAGGTCACCAGCAGGGCGGAGCTGGCGATCCACGCGGGGAAGCGCACGCCGAGGCGAATGGTGAACGATGGGTCGAGCGTGGTGCCGATCTGCTCCGGGAGCGCGTCGCGGAGGATCTCCGCCATGTCGTCGGTGCGGTCGGCGGTGAGGTTCAACGCGGCCGAGGTGATGTTCAGCGCGTTGATGTTCTGCATCTTCTTCAGGTCCGACTCGATGCCGTCGGCGCGGATCTTGTCCCACGTGGCGATGTTGGCCTCCTGCCGGGCGTAGGCGGCCTGACGCACGTTCTGCTGCGCCCGCACGTCGGCGACGGCGAGGTCGATGCGCTCGTTGTTGAGCACCGCGATCTCCGCGAGCAGCGCGTTGACCTCGGTGTTGACCGCGCGCCGCTGCTGGTCCCACGAGAGCACCTTGCGCGCGAAGGCGTCGGCGGTGGCGCCCAGCAGGTTGGCCTGACTGACCTGCGCCGACAGCCGCGCCTCGGCTTCCTGCGTGGCCAGGGCCGCGGCCTGGAGCTCGAGCAGCGCGCCGCCGGCCTCCGACGAGGCGGGCGTGGCGGTGCCGGTGCCGTCGCGGTTGACGATGAAGCCGCAGCGGCCGGCGGCGGTGGCCACCGCGCATTCGGGCACGTTGCCGATCTCGGCGGCGGTGCAGCCTGCGGGCAGCCCACACAGCGAGATGAGCTCGTTGCGCAGCGAGAGCAGCTGGTCTTCGTAGCGCGCCTCGAGCGCCACCTGGTCGATGGCGGTCTGCTGGGCCTCGGCCAGCACCACGTCGATGCTGGCGGCGGCGTCACGCACGGCGGCCCGGGCGAGCGCTTCGCGCTCCGACAACAGCGAGCGGCCGGTCATGCCCGGGTCGACCGAGCGCGAGGTGACGACCTCCGCGTCACGCGCGAAGAGCAGCACGTCGAAGGGCAGGGCGAGGCGGTTGAGCTCCTTGAGCAGCACCGAGAAGCCGGCGCCGAAGCTGCTCGCGAGGTAGCCCGCGCCTGCCTCACGCGCCAGCTCCTGCAAGATGGCCGCGGTGACGTAGAGCCGCTGCGCGGTGACGCGGATCTCCTGCGCCGCGGCCGCGCGAGACGAGGCGTCCTGCAGCAGCACGTTCCACCGCGTGGTCAGCAGCACCAGCGCGTCCATCGAGGCGCGCCACGAGTTCGAGAGGTCGAGCAGCAACGCCTGCCGGTTCGAGATGGCGACCGGGTTCGTGGGCGCGCGCGTCAACACCGCGAGGCCCGCAGCGTCGAGCTGGCCGTCGACGCCCGCGAGGTGCGCGTCGAGCACCTTGCCGCGCCAGCTCGAGAGGATCTCCATGTTGTAGTCGCGCAACGTCGAGGCGAGGAACGCCGGCGCTTCGGAGGCCTGCAGCCACTTGAGCCGCGTCTGCGTGTCGACCTGGAAGGCCGCCAGCTGACGGCCGAGGAACGCCTCGCGGGTGGTGGCGTCGTAGGCCTCGGAGAGCCGTTCGACGTCGGCGCTCGCGGGGTCGACGTCGAGCGACGCCGAGGCGACCAGCGCGCGCACACACAGCAGCTCGGGCGTGGGCTTGCACAGCGGGTTCGAATCGCTCGCGCAGGCCTCGATGAAGCTCTTGAAGTCGAGGCCCTGCGGGTCAGGCACCGACGGGTCGAGCAGCGCGTTGAGCAGCTTTCCCACCGTCTGCCCCGACAGCACCTTGCCGGCGGCGCCCAGCGCGCAGGTGGCGCGGCGTGACGGCTCGGCGTTGGCGAAGGTGCTGGCGTTGCCGATGTCCTTGCAGGGCCCGTCGGGCTGGCCGGCGGCGGGCGCCACGGCGAACACCGCGTCGGTGCACTGCGCGAGCGAGGGCCGCGGCTGCTGGGGCGGCTGCGTGGGCATGAAGAGCCCGTCGCGCACGGTGGTGCCGGGCGGGCGCGCCGCCACGCGGCTGACGCGGAACGAGCCCGACACGGTGGCCACGCCCGCGGTGCGAACGCCGTCGGCGTTGCGTTGGTCGAACAGCCCGCGCCAGCGATCGGCGATGGCGCCGGTCAAGGTGCCGTCGTCTTCTTGCGAGATCTCCACACGCACCGCACGCGACGAGCGCGGAAAGCGGTCGGCCCCGAAGTAGCGCGACGGCGCGATGTCTTCGGCGAAGAGCGCCACCCACGCGTCGATGTCTGCGTCCCACGTCAGCGGTCTGCGCACCCACGTGGTGGTGACGTCGGCACCGGCCAGCGACACCAGCGCGTCGGGCGTCGCCGGCAACCACAGCCACGCCCGCTGCGCGTCGTCGAGCGAGAACACGTCGGCGGGCTCGGTCTCGAGCGCAAACTCCAGCGGCAGCCCCGCGCCACCGAAGACGGGCGGCGTGAAGGTGCCGGTGTAGCGGCCGGCGCGCGGCCGGGCGGGCACCAGGAACAACGTGCGGCGCTCCATCGGCGTGACGAGCTCGAGCACCTGCGTGGTGGGCGCGTCACCGCCTGCAGCGCCGGTGGGAATCGCGAGCGCAAAGGCGGTGCTGCCTTCCGCGCGGGCCACGGTGCGCGCGCCGTGCTGCAGCTGCACCGAATAGAGCAGCCGCCCGCCAGGCACCGGCGCCGAGGTGGTCAGCCGCAGCTCGACGAAGGGCGCGGCGGGCCCCACGCGCAGCACGTTGTCTGCAGGCCAGCCGGTGATGGAGATGCCGCCCACGTCCTCGGCGAGGGCGGGCGCGTCGACGCCCGCGTCAGGGGTGCTCCCCGCCTCACACCGCGCGCGCGCCGAGCAGCGCGACCCCGAAGGACACCCGGTGTCGTCGTCGCACTCGGCGACGCACGCGCTCTGAAAACAGAACGTGCCGTCGACGCAGTCGTCGTCCAACCGGCAGCCGCTCTGCGAGGCCACGGTGAGCGCGGTGTTCAGCTTCGCCTTCGGAGGCGGCGGTGACGTGCCGGTGTCGGAGCAGCCGGCGAGCGTGACCGCGATGACCATCAGCGCGCGCTTCATTGGCACTGCCCCACGGGGAAGAGGTCCTGGTAGGCCCAGGTGACCTTGAGCTTCACGTCGTCGAGCCGCGACCAGTCGACCTTCGCGTTCTCGCCGGCCTCGGGGTCGATGAGCACCGTGTAGGTCGACGCCAGCGGCAGGCCTTCGAGGCCCCGGTTGGCGGAATCGTCGCGCCCGAAGCCGTTGATGCTGGCCACCGGCGACACGCTGCGGCCCTGCGTGCGGAAGCGCGTGAGCGCCCCGAAGCTGCTGGTGCCCGGGTCGAGGCTCGAGACCAGCTCGCGGATGTTGGGCTGACAGCTGCGCAGGGTGCTGGTGCCGTCGTAGAGCACGCTGACCGTCGGCCGCGCGTTGCCCAGACCTTCACCGACCAGCTGCACGTCGAGCGAGGCCACCTTGGCGTTGCAGGTCTGCGCCAGGTTGGCGAACTCGTCGAGGCTCAGGGTGAAGGTCGCCGCCAGCACCTTGCGCGCGCGCAGCAGGTCGCCGATGCGCTGGTCGGTCGAGTAGCGCACGCGGGTGTCGATGGGCACGTTGCCGCGCCGGAGCACTTCGCGGAACCGCTCGGCGCGCGTCATGGTCTGGGTGTCGAAGCCCACTTCGAGCAGGTCGTCGCGCAGCGAGACCTCGGCGACCGCGGTGTTCACGTTGCCGCCGCACGCGTTCTGCAGGCGCACCAGCTCGTTGGCGATGGCCTCGAGCTGAGACGGGTTGCGCGCGAGCAGAATCGCCAGGCGCTGGTCGATGAACGGGCGCACCGCGTAGTACTCGAGCGCCACCAGCCAATCGAAGAGCAGCGTGCGCGCACGTTCGACGCGCGACTCGGCGCGGGCCAGCCGGTTGGCGAAGGCGAAGATGACCGCCGGGCTGGCGATGAGCTCGTTGAGGTTCTCGAGGCGCGCCGACAGCGCGGCGTAGCGGCCCTGCAGCAGCTGGGCGCGCTGAACGACCTCGAAGTACTCGAGCAGGTGGCGGGTGGCGACCACCTCGGCGCGGGCCACCGCGGCCTGCAGCGCGGTCGAATCGGTCAGGCGCAGGCGCACCTTGTCGCGGCGGTCGCGCAGCTCCACGAGGTCACGGTCACGCGCGAGGTCGAGCTCCAGGTTGCGGCGGAGCGCGTCGATGAGCGCCTCGCGTTGCGCCACCTGCGCTTCGGTGCGCAGCGCGTGAATGCGCAGGTTGTTGGTCATGTTCGCCAGCTCGTTCTCGGTGGCGCGCACCTCGAGGTCGGCGAGGTCGGCGAGCTCCTCGAGCTGTGCGTCGCGGCGGGCCTGGCTCTCGGTGAGCGAGAGCTCGACGCTGGCGGCGGCCGTGTCGAGCGCGGTGGCGGCGGCGCGCAGCCCCGAGGTCACGCCGAAGGTCGACATGCCGATGATGAAGCGGCCGGCGAAGCTGACGTCGTTCGAGAGACCGACGGCCTTGGGGTAGCCGTCGGCGATGGTGGCGGCGACGTGGTCGATCTCGTCGGCCGAGCGGGTGAGCCACGCGCCCGTCTGGTTGAGCGCGTTGATGCTCGTCATCTGCTTCATGTCGGCGGTGACGCCGGCGTAGCGAATGGCCGACCACTGCTTCACCGCGGCCTCCTGCACGGCGTAGGCGGCGGCGCGGCGGGCCTGCATGCCCTTGAGCTCGGCGATCTCGGTCGCCATGGCCTCGAGGTTGAGCGCGGTCATCTCGTCGAGCAGCGCCTGCACTTCGGTGTTCACCGCGCGGCGCTGGCGGTCCCAGGCGTCGATCTTCCGCGCGAAGGCGTCGGCGGCGTCGAGCTCGATCTGCGCGCGCTCCTGGTTGGCGCGGAACTCTTCCTGCGCGATCTGCTGCTCGAGCAACGACTGGCGGAACGCGAGGATCGCCTGGCCCGCCTGGCTGATGCTGGGCTGCGCGGCGATGTCGTCGAGCGAACCGACCGCGCCGCCCGGGTCTCGCACGAAGCCGCAGCCACCGACGTTCACGTTCACCGCGCATTCGGGGCGCGCGGCGAAGTCAGTCGTCGAGCAGCCGCGCGGCAGGCCGCAGATCTGCACGAGCTCGGAGCGCAGCTCTTCGGCCTGGGTGATCATCCGGTCGGTCAGCACCTGCGCGTTGATCTCGGTGGCGCGCGCGTCGTCGAGCACGCGGTCCACCGAGTCCTGCGCGTCGAGCACCGCACGGGCCGCGAGCTCACGGCGGTCTGCCAACAGGGTGTTGGCGCTGCTCGACGGGTCGACCGAGCGGTTCACCACCACCTCGGCGTCGCGCATGAAGATGAGTGAATCGAAGGGCAGCGAGAGCTGCTCGAGCGACCGCAGCAGCGCCGCGAACCCGCTGCCGAAGATGGAGCTGTTCGCCGACGCGCCCGACGCGCGGTTCAACTGCGAGAGCACCGCCGCCGAGAGGTAGAGGTCCAGCATGCGCGAGCGCACCAGCGCCGTGGCCGAGCCGCGGCTGGCGGTGTCCTGGTACAGCGAGTTCCACCGCGTCGAGGCGATCTGCAGCGCCTCCATCGCGCCCTGCCAGGTCTGCGCCTGCTCGAGGAGCATCTGCCCACGCACCGACAACGCCGTGGGGTCGGTGGGCTGCCGGCCCAGCACCTCGAGGCCCGCGGGCGCGAACTGCGCGCGCAGCACGTCGAAGTGCGCGTCGAGCACCTGCGTCTTCCAGCGATTGAGAATGTCTTCGTTGTAGGCCTTCAGCTCCGAGGCGAGGAACAGCGGCGCTTCGCTGGTGCGCAGCCACTCGAGGCGGGTGGTGGTGTCGACCTGAAAGGCGGCGAGCTGGCGGCCGAGGTAGCCCTCACGCGCGACGCGCTGGTAGCGCTCGAGCAACGCGCCGGCCTGCGTCAGCTCCGCGCCCTGCGTCTGGTACGCGTGGGCCAGCAACTGCCCTGCGCACAACAGCTCGGGCGAGGGCACGCAGTAGCCGTCGCGCGCCGCGCACCTGGTGAGGAACTCGGTGAAGGCGAGGTTGCCGGGGTTGGGCGTGTTCTCGTCGAGAAAGGCCAGCACCTGCGCCGCCGTCGAGGGGCCCGAGAGCGCCTTGTCGGCCAACGCCAACGCACAGCTGGCCTTGTCTTCGCTCGCGGCGCTGCTGAACGCGGCGGGCGAGCTCATGCCCGGGCACGGACCGAACGGCAGCCCCGCGTCGGTGATGCCGCCGGTGCCGTTGACGAGGCCCGAATAGACGCTCGCCGTGCACTGGGTGATGGCCAGCGGCGCCCCGAGCGAGGGAGCCATCGCGGTGCCCGAGCCCTGCACCGGCGTGCGCGCGGCGGCTGGCAGCGGCTGCACGCGCGTGGCGGTGAGCTGACCTGTGAGCCCCACCGTCGCCGGCGTGGGCACCCCATCGGCGCTGCGCGTGGCGTAGAGCCCGAGCCAGCGGTCGGCCACCGCGCCCTCGAGGCGGCCGTCTTCCATGCCGGACAGCTCGATGCGCAGCGTGCGCACCACGCCGTCTTTCGCGAACTGCGAATTGCCACCGAGCGCGAAGGGCGCCGCGTAGCGCGCGAACCACACCTCGGCCTGCGCGTCCCATTCCAGCGGGCGCTCGACCCACACTTCGGTGCTGCTGGCGATGGGCGAGAAGAGCGCCTGCGGCGAGGCGGGCAGCATGAGAAAGCGTTCCTGCGCGGTCTCGAAGGTCGCGTCGGCGGGCACGATGCGCAGGCCGAACTGCAGCGGCACCGCCGAGCCACCGAACTCACGCACCGCGACGTCACCCGCGTAGAGCCCGTCGACGCCACGGCGCGGCACCAGCGAGAGCGAGAACGCGCCGACCGAAGTGACGATGTTGGCGCGCTGCACCGTGGGCGTGGCGTCGAGCGTGCCCGCGGTGCCGGTGGGAACGGTGAGCGTGAACGTGGTGCTGCCGGTCGCCCGCAGGCTCTGCGGCGTGCCCGGCGCGCCTTCCAGGGCCACGCGGTACAGCAGCGCGCCGTCAGGCAACGCGGCCGAGGTCTCGAGCGTCACCTCGACGAAGGGCGCTCCCGCGGTGACCTCGACCTGCTGCGGTGGCGGCGAGCGCACCGCGACGGGAATTTCGGCGGGCGCGGCGGCGGCCTGCGCTTCGTCCCAGGCGACGGCGCGTTCACCCGTGCCCATCCACGTGAGCGAGGCTTTGGCGTCAGACAGACACCGGCCGTTGGGTGAACAGGTCTCACCCGTGGCGCACGGCCGGTCGGCGGCGCACTCGAAGGTGCAGCGGTTCTGGAAACAGAAGAGGCCCGGGTTGCAGTCGGCGTCGAGCAGACAGCCCGAGGCGTCGAGCAACACCAGCTGCGAGCTGGGCACCACCGGCGCCGTCGACGCGAGGTTGCTGGTGGTCTTCGAGCAGGCCGCCAGCGCGAGCATTGCGAGCGTCAGTCTCTTCACGGCAGCACCTGGCTGAACGAGACGAGCTCACTGGGCGCGCCATCACGGCCGGGCTGCCCGCTGCCGCCGTTGTTTCGCGGCCGGTCTTCGTCGCTGCGACCGCGGGTGTCGACGCTCTTGGCCGTGGTGCCGCCGCCTTCACCGCCAGCGCCGCCGGTGCCCGGCGAGCCCAGCGTGATGAACTGGCCCGGCGCGTTGGTGAGAATGGGCGGCAGTGAGATGCCGCAGGCCCCGGCGTTCGCGCTCCCGCGCTGGCAGGCGCGGAAGATGCCGACCACGCTGCCACCCACGCCGCCCACGCCGCCGCCGCCGCCGCCACCGTCGCCGCCGTGCGCGCCGTTGTATTCAGGCACGCTGGCGTAGGTGAACAACCCGCCGTAGCCGCCGGGCGCCGCGATGCCGCCACGTGCGCCGGCGCCGCCTCGCCCCGCGCTGCCCACGTTGAGCCTGAACGCGCCCGAGATGCTCACGCGCGTATTCGCGGTGGTGCCGGAGGTCAGCAGCAGCCCGATGCTGTTGCCGCCGTCGCCGCCGTTGTGGCCCGCCCAACCGCCGCAACCTCCGGCGCCGCCGCCACCGCCGCGCTCGCCCACGCCGATGGCGCAGAAGCCGTAGAACGCCGGGTTCGCCTGGAACGAGTTGCAGCCGCCGCCGCCACCACCGCCGCCTCCAGACCGCCCCGGGTCGGCGCCGTCGACGGTGAGGCTGTGCACCGGGGACAACGCGTTGCTCGCCAGCCGCATGCGGAACGCGTGGCTGCCCACGTAGAACGCGCCCGCGCCGCCCGCGCCATTGGCGCCTCGACCCGGCACCAGGCGGGAAATCGGCCGCGTGGAGGGGCTCCCGAGGATCGGCGGAAGCGGTGGGTCCCAGTCGGCGATCACGCGGCCGCCGTGCCCGCCGGTGCCTGCGGGCTCGCCTTGAAGGCCGGTGTTGAGGTGCGAGGTTCCGACCGGCGCGTCCGGGTTCAGGCGCGCGACGCCGCCACTCGAGCCACCGTTGGCGTTGTCATTGGCCGGGCACGTTGCAGGCGGGCGACCGGGCATCTGGTCCCAGCGCATGTTGGTGATGACGCCGTTGAGATCCGCCTGCGGGTACACCATCCAGAAGCCGCCCCAGTACTGCCACTGCTGGCCGGCGCAGTCCTCTCCGTGGAGGCACCCGTCCTTTCCGTTGTACTCGGTGCCCGTCGCCCCGAGCACGGGCCCCGCCGCTGCGATGCCGTTGGTGCCGCCGATCGCGCTGGCCACCGTCACCTGCACGTTGCGGAACTCCAGGGTGCCGCAGCCACGCGCCGGGCACGCAAGGCCGATCTGCGTCGGCGCTGACTTGCCTCCCGCGGTGACCTCCGAAGGGTCCGGGGCGAGCACCTCGAGCTGCACGCCATCGAGCCGCAGCGACAGCGGGCCCACGCCGGCAGCCGCTTCGACGGCGGCGTAGCTCTGACCGTACGGAAAGCCGGCGGCGGTGTCGGGCGCTGGCGCCAGGCGGCGCAGCACGGTGGTCTCGTTCGGCGCGCGCACCCAGGTGGTGGTGCAGGTCACGTCGTCGCAGGCCACGGTGGTGCGGAAGCCCCCGTAGATGCGCGCTGGCGGAAAGACGCCACCGTCGGGCAGCACGCCGGCGTCGGCGAAGGTCTTCACCGCGATGGCGCTCTGGCTCTCGTATTCACCGCTGGCGACGAAGATGTCCTTGCAGGGCGCGTTCACGCACGCGAGCTGCAGCGCGCGGTTGATGGTGGCCACCGGCAGCTGCGCGGTGCCGGGGTTGGTGTCCTTGCCGTCGCGCTCACCGGCGCCGTTGCCGACGGCCGGCCGCACGAAGATGGCGTTGCTCAGGTCACCGTCGGTGCCGTCGCAGTTCGAATCGATGCCGTCGTCGTCGATGAGGTCGACGCTCTGCGGCAGGTTGGGCGCGCACGTCCAGGTGCCGCTGACGCGGGTGCCGCCGTCGATGAGCGGCGTGTTCACCACCGTGCACGCGTACGCGCCCTTCGCGCAGATGCCCTTGCCGCCCGCGACCGGGCACTCGACCGGGGCGCCGTGACCGTGAGGGTTCTGCTGGCCCTGCGACGCGTAGTAGTCGAGCCCGTCGTCCACCCCGCCCACGCAGTTGTTGTCGAGGCCGTCGCAGGTCTCGGGCACGCTGGCCTGCACCGCGGGGTCGAGCGTGCCCACGCAGCGCAAGCTCGCGGTCGCGCCGGCGTCAGCGGTCGCCGCCATCGTCTGACAGCGCTGCGTGCCCGCCGCGCACACCCCCGCACGGCCCGTGTTGCAGGCGGTGAACTCGTCGACGATGGCGCCCGGGTCGTCGACCACGCCGTTGCAGTTGTTGTCGAGGCCGTCACACAGCTCCGGCCCTGCGGTGAGGCTCGCGTTGCCCCCGTAGATGCCGGGCGCGGTGTCGTTGCAGTCGAGCCGGTTCTGCACCCAGCCCGTGGGCTGCGCGCCGGTGCACACGTAGCGGAAGTTGGTCATCGAGCCGCGGCCGTCGCCGTCGGCGTCTTCCGCCCAGATGGCGTTGCTGCCGAGTTGCGCTTCACAGCCGTTGCTGATGTCGCCGTCGCAGTCGGCGTAGCCGGGGTCACAGTCGGCGACGCAGGCGAAGGTGTTGCTGGTGGTGCGCGGCAGGCACGCCCTGCGCGCGTTGGCGATGTCACCGGCGCGGCCCACGCACACGTCGCCACAGGCCGCGCAGTGGTCGCTGCCGCCGAGCTGTTCGGCCTCGTCTGACTTGCCGTTGCAGTTGACGTCGGTGTTGCCGCACGCCGCGGGGAACGCGTGGTTTGGGTTGGCGGCGTCGAAGTACGCGCGCGGGTTGGCGTCGTCGCAGTCGACCGCGGTGTTGGGCTCGGTGATGGCGCCGCAGCGGCCCACGCCGCGCAGGTCTCCGTCGGCGTCACGGCAGCGGCCACAGGTGCCGGCGGAAGGAAGGCAGTACGTCGCCGCGCTGCTCGAGCCGGGCAGGGTGCCGCAGGTGAAGCCGAACTGGCAGGGGTTCGAAGCGCTGCACGCCTCGACGCAGGTGCCCGAGCGTGGCGTGGCGGCCGAGCGCTCGTAGAAGCAGGCGCCGGTGCTGCCGCACTGCAGGTCTTCGGTGCACGGCGCGCAGAACTGTTCGCTGTGGGTGAGCGCGTGCTGGAACGGCGGGCGGCACACCGACGCGAACGGCACGCCGCGCGCCATCGCGGTGGCATCGAGCTGGGTGTCGAAGGGGAAGGCCGGCGCCGTCTCGGGGTACGGGCTCTGTGCGGCGTAGACCACCTGGCAGCTGAACGGCGCAGACGCCCCCGTCGGGCTGGTGACGGTGATGGAGTCACAGATGCGCGGGTCGCTCGTGCACGGCAGCGTGCAGATGCCCTGGCCCGCGGCGAATGACGGGTCGATGGCCGAGATGGCGACCCGGTCGACGCCGCCGTCGGTCGGGCGGCTCAGCGAGAGCTCGACCACGCAGTTGCCGCCGAAGATGGCGCACTCGAGGTCATCGGAGCAGCGGCGGTACGAGCCCGGCGCGAAGGTGAGCCGCGTACCTGCGTCGCTCGACATGCCGCCGTCGGAGGAACCGCCGTCGAGGGTGACCATGCCGCCGTCGCGCGGAGGCGTGGGGCCGGCGTCTGTGGGCCGCGTGGTGCCGCCGTCGCTGCCGGGGTCGGGGAGCGCGACGACTTCACAGCGGCCGTCACGGCAGACCGAGCCCGCTTCACATTCGTAGGTGAACTCGCAGCCACCGACCACCGGGGGCCGCGGGTTGCACGCGCTGAGCGCAGCCAGCAGCGCGCCGAGCGCGCAGGCAAGAATCGGAAGACGCATGGAGGAGGCCCCGAGCGAGGGAGAAGAGGGCCGTCATTGTCCGTGCGGTGCTGGCGCGGCGAATCTGATGCTCGTCGTAGGCGTGCGTATTCCGGTGTGGCGGAACAATTATCGGAAGAGCGCCACGAACTGCCGGTAGTGGAAGTGCGCGAGCACGATCGCGATGGAGCCGAGCACGTGCCAGATGGCGTGCCCCTGGAACACGTGGTCGTGCGGGTCGCAGCGCAGGCCCGACGCATCGGAGCCCGAGAAGCCGATGGCCACGCCGATGAAGAGCAGACAGCCCGCGAGCCACTTGTGGTTCACCGGCGTCGCGGAGCGGCGCGAGGCGAGCATCTCGGTGAGCAGCGTGGCGGCGATCATGATGACCACGATGCCTTGAATCGGCAGGTGCAGCCTGGCCACCAGCACCGTGAACGCGGTCAGCGAGAAGATCGAAATGTAGAGCGTGCGGAAGAACGTGTCGGCCTTCACCACGCCCAGGCGCAGCAGGTTCAGCAGCAGCACGAGCCCGAAGAAGAAGTACATGCCCCAGAAGTCGAGCACCTGCATCACGAAGGTCACGCTCGCGTGGTAGATGCCCGACGTGATGCCGACCCAGAACGCGACCGGCGCCCAGAAGCGCAGCGTTCGGCTCGAGTCCTTCCGCGTGTAGAAGAAGAGGAACGCCGCGACCACCAGGTACGCGAGGTTGCTCCAGGTGTTGGCGGGCTCGGCGATGACGCCGCACAGCGTCTCTTCGCACCACTTCACGTTCGGCAGGCCGCCCCATTCGCGCAGCGGGGTCCACGTGCACTCGGGGTTGCTGATGTTGGGGTAGTTCGCGAAGTCGTTCGCCATGGGGGGCGCGCACCCTCGACGGTGATGAACGACTCGTCAACGAAGACGAGTTCGTACATTTCCAGAACGACGTGAAGGGAACTGGCCCGCGGGGCTACTTGAGCGGCACCGTGGCGCCGCGGTTCTTGCCGCCGACTTCAGCGGCCGGGCCCGTGGCCGCGGGGTCGACGTCGGCCGGCGCGGCGCGACCGAAGCGGTACGGCACGTCGTAGTGGAAGCCCATGCCCGCGCCGTCACCGTCGAGCTTGAGGTGCGCGTCTTCTTTCGGTGGCGTGGCGTACACAAAGACGAAGCGCTCGGTGACCAGCACCGCTTCATTGTTCGGCAGCAGCTCGAGCCGCTCGCGGCCCTGCTTCACGGTCACGCCTTCCGGCACCGTCACCTGCACCAGGAACGGCAGGTCGAGCTTGAGCACGCGCTCGACCTTCGCCAGCACCACCGCTTCACCTTCGCTGCGCGAGACCTCTTCCCACGTCACCTTCACCGGCGACTGCAGCTGCGAGGTGGTGTTCAGCTTCGGCTCTTCACTCGGCGCCGGCTTCGCATTCGCACACGACACAGCGAGCATCAGCACCACGAGACACGAGATGGTCTTCATCACTGGCACACTCCGTTGAGGCACGTCTGGGTGCCGCTGCAGGCCACGCAGCGCACGCCGTTGGTTCCACAGGCCGCAGTCGTATTGCCCGCGGTGCACGTCGAGCCCGACACGCAGCCGTAGCAGAAGCCCGAGCGGCAGATGGGCGCGTTGGTGGGGTACGGGTAGTACGCACCGTTGGTCGAGGTGGTGGGCGAGCTGCACGAGGCGAGAATCGTCGCGGCCGGCATGCGGTTGCTCTGCGCCGGGCTCCCGCCACACGACAGCGCGTCGAAGAGGTCGGCGAGGTGCGGCGACGATTCACCGGTGTTCACCACGTTCGTCTTGTTGCAGTTCTGGCCCACGTCCCACGTGTGGCGCGTGTACTGCCGCGGCCACGGCGTGGTGGTCATGTGCCGGCCGGTGAGCGCGTTGAAGATTTCCCGCGTGCCCGTCGGGCGGGAGTTCGACACGTGCCAGAGCATCGCAGCCACCGCGTTCTCGTCGACCTGGGCCAGGAGGTTGGTGCCGCCCGGCCCGTTGATGGCGCCGAAGCCCGGCTCGTACTGCCGCGTGCCGATGTCGAAATAGAACATCCCGCCTCCCTGCTTGTCTTCGAGCAGCGAGCGGCTCCTCACGGCCGCGGAGTGCCACGTCGCGTAGCCCTCGCTCCAGGCCTGCCCGGGGAACGTGGGGCAACCCAGGTAGTGCGGGCCGCCTTCGTTGGGCGCCACGCCGTAGCTGGCCTGCTGCCAGTGCCCCAGCTCGTGGGCGATGGTGTAGTCGCTCCAGTAGCCCTGGTTCTGTGAGTCGCCCGGCATCCAGATCTCCGAGTCGTACTCGCCACCGACCTCGCTGAAGCACGCGCCGCAGCTCCAGGTGACGCCCAGCTGCAGCCACATGCGCATGGTGAGCCCCTGCCGGCCCTGGTTGCTGGCCACCGAGCTCGACCAGAGGCTCTGCAGCAGGTCGTACATGTTGAGCGCGCCCGACCCTTCGGCCGTGGTGATGGTGGTGGTGCCGCCGTTGGTCAGGGCGCTGACCTGCTTGCTCCAACCCCAGGTGCGCGCCTGGCCCTGCTGGCCCGGCGAGTACTCACCACCCTGCGAGAAGCTGGGGTTGGCGACCTCGTAGCGCCCACCGAAGCCGTCGCCGCCCACGGTGTAGAAGGTCACCACGTCGCTGGCGCCCGGCGTCGAGGGCACGTCGATGGTGTAGCCACCGTTGCCGTCGGTGACGGTGACGTCGACGACGCTGGTGCCCCGCAGCGAGACCACGAGCACGTTGCGCGCCGGCGAGGCGGTGACCGCGCCCCAGTCGGTCGGCGCGAGCGCGGGGAACGGGCTGCGCTGCTCGTAGCGGAGCGTGCCGGTGAGCGGCACTTTGGTGAGCGAGGCCGTGCAGGTGGCGCCGACCGAGCTGGCCACACAGCTGCCGCCGCATGACTGGTTGCTGCCCCAGTTGCCGCTGCTGTTGCAGGTCTGCGCGGTGGTCGCGCTGCTGCAGCGCGTGTCGCCCTGGCGGCAGGCGCCGGTCTGAATGCACGCCGCGCCGGCTCCGGTGGCCTGACAGCTGCTGCCGCCCGGGCACGCGTACACCTGCACCGAAGGCGTCCCCGCGCCGGTGGGCACCGAGCAGTAGCGCACGAGAGAAGAGGACAGGCATTCGCCGCCCACGGGCACGCCCTGACAGGGGTCCGTCGCTGAGCCGCCACCGGTGCCCGCGCCGCCGCCCGTTGCCGAGCCGCCGCCTGTTGCCGAGCCGCCGCCCGTCGCCGAGCCGCCGCCCGTCGCCGAGCCGCCGCCGGTCGCTGCGCCGCCGCCGGTGCCGGAACCGCCGCCGGTGTTGGGCAGCGCGCAGGTGTACGCGGCGTTGCAGACGAGGCCGAGGTTCGTGCAGTTGCGGCACGCGTTGCCGCCGTTGCCGCAGTAGTCGCTGGTGCCGTTGAGCGGAGGCGGGAAGCACTGGCCGTTGGCGCAGCAGCCGTTGGGACAGCTGGCCGGGTTGCAGGGCACGGGGTCACACGTGGCGGTGGTCGCGTTGCAGGCCCGACCCGCGGCTGTGCAGCTCACGCACGCGTTGCCGCCGGTGCCGCAGTAGTCGTTGGTGGTGTTGAGCGGTGCAGGGAAGCACTGACCGTTGCTACAGCACCCCGCGCAGTTCGAAGGGCCGCAGCTGCCCGAGCCGCCGCCTCCGCCGCTCGCCGCGCCGCCGCCCGTGGCTGAACCTCCGCCGGTCGTGGAGCCGCCGCCGGTGCCGCTCCCTCCGCCCGTCGCGGAGCCGCCCCCGGTCGCGGCCCCGCCACCCGTCTGCGAGCCACCGCCGGTCGCCGCGCCACCGCCCATTCCGCTGCCGCCGCCGGTGTTGGCGTTCAGGCACTCGGGCGCGCCGCGCTGCGTGCTGCAGGTGCCGTTGCACTGCTGCAGTTGTTGCCACCTGCCACCGCTGCAGATGAGCACCGCCGGCGGCAGATTCTGACAGGCCTGCCGTGCTTCGGCCCACGCGGGGCACGCGGAGCCCACCGTCGCGCGAGAGAGGTCGCAGTTGTAGGCCGGCGTGTCGACGCAGCCCTGAGGCCCGGCGCACGGCGCGGCGGCCCACTTGCCGGCGACGCAGTCGAACGTCTCCGAGGTCGACTTACAGGTGACATCGTCCGTCGCGGCGCAAGTGCCGCCGATGGATGGATCGCCGCACGACGCGGCCAATACGAGAAGCGTGAGGGTTCCCGGGAGATGGCGCATGGGTTGGTCCGAAGACCCGGCGACTTACCACGCTGATCAAACTTTCACTCTCGCACCACAATCGAATAAACCCTCGCTCCTCCGATGAGCACCGAGCAGATCCAGGCCGGCTCGACCGTGACTCCCCCGCAGGGCGTGCGCGTGCTCATCGTCGAGGACAACCCGCACATCATCGAGATGTACAGCTACGTGCTGAAGAAGCTCGCCGCGAGCGAGTTCAAAGGCCCGAACTCCCTCGAGGTTCACTTCGCAGCCGACGGCCACGCCGCGCTGACGATGCTGGTCGAGAGCCCCTTCTCGCTGGTGATGACCGACCTCTACATGCCGGTGCTCGACGGCTTTCAGCTGCTCGAGAAGATGCGCGCGACGCCTGCGTTGGCGCAGATCCCCGTCGTGGCCATCTCGGCCGGCGGCCAGGACGCGCGTGAGAAGGCGATGAAGCTGGGTGTGAACGTCTTCCTCAAGAAGCCGGTGCGCTTCGCCGAGGTGATGGACACCGTGAAGCAGTTGCTGCGCCTCAAGTGAAAGGGAAGTCAGCTCGTGACAGCCACGACTCGCGACAAGGTCAGCGGAGATGCGCTCTTCATCTTGAAGAGCCTCAAAGAGAACGGACGTAACGGCCGGTCGAACAAGCTGGCCGACGTGAAGATGTCGCTCGAGAACCAGGTGTCTCTCGACTTCGACAGCTACTTCTTCTTTCTCCGCAAGTTCCACTACATCGCGATGGACCGCGAGGCGCAGCTCAAGCTCACCGAGCAGGGCGAGCGCATCGCCCAGGATCAAGACGGCGAGCGGTTCGGCGGGGAGATCGGCGAGTTCTTCGCGGATCAGATCGTCGAAGACGGCGCGCCTCCGCCGCTCCCGCTCGACGACGAGCCCACGTCGGCGTCAGCGCCGGTGGTGCCGCCGCCGCCCATCTCGCTTCCTGCTTCAGACATCGTTGTGGAGCCTTCCCCCATGCCCCAGCCCCCGCGCCGCAAACCGCAAGACGACTCGTTCCCGCAGGTCACCGCTCCGGAAGTTCGTGGAGGAGGTTACGGCAACCCGCCGCCTCCGCCCGCGCCGTTGCCGTTGACCGCCGCGGTCTCGAGCCCGTCGGGAATGATGAGCGCGCCGCCCGCGCCCAAGGGCCAGGACCTCGACCTGCGCTACCAGAAGGCAGATCAGCTCGGTACCGGCCCGCTGGGCACCGTCTTCAAGGGCAAGCACAACGCGCTCGGCCTCGACGTGTGCGTGAAGGAGCTCAAGGACATCTTCGGCTACTTCTCGTTTCTGCAGCGCGGTGAGGTCATCAAGCGCCTCAAGAAGGAGCTGTGCGCGCAGGCGCAGGTGCGTCACCCCGGCATCGTGCAGGTGCTCGACCAGAACACCGACGTGGCGCGCCCGTACTTCGTGATGGAGCTGTGCCGCGGCAACCTGCGCGAGAAGCTCGACGCCTCGAGCGGCAAGGGCATTCCGGTGCCGCAGGCCATTCGCTACTTCCTGCAGCTGGCCTACGCGTTGCGCGCCTCGCACCAGCAGGGCCTCACGCACCACAACATCAAGCCCGAGAACATTCTGTTCGACGCCTGGGGCAACGCGAAGCTGGGCGACTTCGGGCTCTCGCGCGTCATCGAGGTCGACCAGAGCAAGGGCATGCCGCAGGTCTTCGTGGGCACCGGTGGCATGGGCTACATGAGCCCCGAGCTCATCGCGCGCGCGAAGGACGCGGGCCCCTCGAGCGACGTCTACGGCCTGGGCATTCTCTTGTACGAGATGCTGACCGGTCAGATTCCCGGCCGCCGCAGCCCGCTGCCGTCGGAAGTGAACTCAGACGCGCCGGCGAAGTTGGACCCCATCTTCGACAAGATGACGCAGGACCGGAAAGACTCGCGCTACCCCGATTTCGACGCGGTGCTCGAAGACTTCTACGCGGCGTTCGCCGACAAGTCGTACCAGCAGAAGGGCGACCTGTTGTTGTGGAGCGAGCTCGCAGGCTGAGCTTTGTGTTGCTGCTCACGTGACGCCGGTGCTCACTTCTCGAAGTGGGGCCGGCGTCTTCGTTTTCGAAGGTTCGTGATGCGCGTGTGGCTGGTGGTGTCGTTGTTGTCGGGCGTGGCGGTGGCGCAAGAAGACCGCGGAAGGCGCCCGGAGGTCGAAGCGCACGGCCCGCGGCTGCGCACGTTCATCGGTGGCTTCAGCTCGGGCGGGTTTCTCTTGCCGACCTTCCACGTGGGGCCGGTGGGCGTCGCCGCCGACGTCGGCGTGCAGTTCAACCGGAAGGTCTCGGCGTACGGCGCGCTGCGCGCGTCCACCGCGTTCCAGACCAACTGGGTTCAGCTCGTGCCCAGCTTCGACTGCACCTGGGACTTCTTTTCGCTCGGCGCAGGCGTCGGAGCCGCGCTGTCGCTCAACTTCATCCCCACTCAGCTCGGGGGCATCAGGCCCGCGCTCGTGGTGCCGCTGACGCTGGGCTTCTCGACGAACCCTGTTCCCGACGGCGCGCGCCTGGGCAGCGTGCGCTTCAACCTCGAGCTCGCGTTCGTGTGGAACCCGACGGCGCCCTTCGGCTTCGGCGGAACCGTCGGCCTCTCCATCGGCCGGCAGTCGAGGTGACTCACTCCGGCTCGGTCTCTTCGGTGGCGCGCATGGTGCTCTTCACCGAGAAGCCCTGCTTGATGCGCTGCGGGCCGCTCTCGTGGGTCGGGTAACGCCAGTAACCGAACTGCTCGCGCAGGCAGGTCACGAAGCGGCTCTGCTCCTGGGCCGTGGTGACGGAGTGGAAGTTGTCGACGTGCCCGTCGGTGAGAACGAGCCAGTTCACCAGGTACGAGACCTGCGCCTTGTCGGCGATCTCGCGGATCTCCAGCGCGAGGCAGTCCTTGATCAGGATCGAGTAGTGCTCGTTCACCTGCACCAGCTTCTCGTGGCCGATCAGCTGTCGGTCTTCCAGGTGCTCCTTCGAGAAGTCGTGAAACACGTAGTACCCGACGACCTGCTTCTCGAGTTGGCGGCACGCATCGACGCCCTTTTCCCTGTCGTAGGCAGCACAGGCCACGTCGACCATCTGCGTGCGCGACCAGTAGCGCTGTTCGAGCGGCAGCGTGGTCCCGAACGCTTCAGCGCCGAGCAACGCGGTCTTCGCGGCGTCTTTGAAGCTGCCTTCGGCGAGCTCGAGTTTCGCGCGGGCGTCGTAGGCCGCCTGACGCACGTGGCCGTTGCGACCGTCGGTGGTCTCACCGAGCTTCGTCAGCGCCTTCTTCGCGGCCTTGCTCTGCTTCGGGTCGGCGGCGAGCGCGAGCGCGTTCACCAGGTCGATGCGGGCGATCATCAGGGTGTCTTCGGTCTTGCGGTACAACGCGAGCGCGCCGCTCAGGCACGCGGGGCCGGGCTTTCCTGGCGACTTCTCTGCCGTCGTCACGCACGCGTCGGCGCTTCGGAACTTCTCGGCCCCGGCCTTGTCGTACGCGGCCATCGCCTCGAGGGCGCTCGCGCGGCAGGTGGCGACGTCGTTGGGGCCGCAGGCCGCGAGCCACTTCGCGTCGAGTGCCGCCAGTGCCTTGCGATCGTTCAACGCCAACGCCGCTGCGCGCTGGAGCTGATTGACGCGCAGCCGCTCCGGCCCGCCGAGCATGAATGCGCTCAGCTCGAGGAGCGTGAGTTGTTCCCGTGCGCCCGCCGCGTCACCTGACTCGAGCGCAGCCTTCGCCGCCGCGAAGCCGGGCTCGAAGGCCGCGCGCGTCTTCTCGTCGGCGTCTTCGAGCGGCGGAGGTGCGGGCACGTTGTGCTCGGGTTCGAAGATCTTGAGTTCCTTCGGCGGGTCGAAGGCCCTGGCGAGGTCGTCGTCACTCGTGTGTTGCGCCTGGGCGAGGGGAGCGACGACGAGAAGACCCAGCAGTGCGAGGCGCGACATGGCGTCGGCAGCCTATTCTCCCTCTCCATGCGAAGCGGGAAGAGCGGCGGGTCATGGGGTTTCTGAGGTGGTTCAAGAAGGAAGACGCGCCGGTCGAACGTTTCGATGGTCAGCGCGTGTTCCGGTTGCGCGCCGACGAAGCGCTCGTGCTCGAGGCCGCGGCGCCTGAAGGCGTGTTGGCGGCGCTGTGTCCGCGGTGCGGTGAGGCGATGGAAGAAGCGCTGCTGGTCAGCCGTCTGCCCGATGAGCGCGTCGAGGTCGCGGTGCCTTCGCGAGCGGTCGATGGCTGGGCGTGCTTCGAGTGCCGGGCGGTCTCAGGGCCGCGATTTCTGACGCCGAAGCGCAGCGTCGAGTGGGGCCAGCAGGGCGCCGACCACGTGCGTGCGCGCAACTTCGGCGCTGCCGAGTGGTGGTTCACGCGCCTGGCCAGCTCATGGCCGGACTACCCCGCTGCGTGGATGGACCTGGCGACGGCGTTCCGTGCGTGGTCCGACGCGTCGACCTCGGAGGTCGAAAAGCGCGCGCTGACTTCTCGACGTCGGGCGGCGGTGCGGCGCGCGGCGAAGGAACTCGAGCGCGATCGAAGCCGCACGCCTCCGCACATCGGCGCGTCGATCTTCTTTCAGTACGCGCAGAGCGCCGCCGAGGCAGGCGAGTGGAGTGAAACGCGTCGCATCGCTGCGTTGCTCATGCAACTCGACGGACCTCCGGACTTCATTGCGCGTCGTGAGGAGCTGACGAAGTGGCTGGCGACCGAGCCCGACGTCTCTGGGCCGGCCATGGCCATCGTCGCGCCGCACATGCCGCTCGCCGACCGGCGCGGAGCTCTCGTCGGCGACGCGCAACGGGCTTCAGTCGCCGGCGCCGCCGCCACGCTCGAGGCGCACTACGAGCGGCACCCCAACTGGAAGACGTTGTGGATGGCCGCGAAGGGCTGGCAAGCGCTCGGTGAATGGGAACGTTCGCTCGCCGCGTGGCGGAAAGCGGAGCGCCTGCACGGGGACATGCTCGACGTGGTCAGCGAGTCTTCGCTGGCGTGCCTGCTCGCCGGTCTCCACGAAGAAGCGCGCGACATCAACCGCCGCGCGACCGCGCGCATGCCCACCGAATCGTCCGTGTGGTCGAACCTCGCGATGTGTGAAGTGCTCTGCGGCGACGTGACGCGCGCGAGCGCTGCCGTCGCTCACGCCCTGAAGCTTGAAGATCACCCGCGCACGCGCGCGCTGGCGACGGCGATCGAGCGTTGGGCGAAGGCAGGGACACTCCCGAGGACGTTCGAGGAGCTGAACGCGATGGCGTGAGCTGCGCACACCGCCGCACAGATTTGCGGGCCTACCTTATTAATAGGCGCGTTCCGCTCAGACGCCGAGCCACTCGAGTGCGCCGGGCAGTCGGTCTGCTGAGTAGTCGAGCTGAAGCACGCGCCGGTGACCGGAAGAAGTCGTTGGCGACGACGCGTGGAGAATCGGCGTGGCGTACGCCCAGACGTCACCGCGCTTCGCCAGACAGGTGAAGCTCCCGCAGCGCGCGACGACCTGGGGAACGTCGGCCTCTGCGATGCGGCCCAGGCGATGTGAACCCGGAGCGATGCGCAGCGGCGCGTTGCCCGGCGGCACGTCGTCGAGATGCACGCGCAGCGTCACCATGCGCGCGAGCAGGTCGAATGGCGGCGCCACGTGGTGCAGGCCTGCCTTCACCGTCCACGGGCCGAAACCCGGCGTTTCGATGCGGGCGCGCACCGCGATGACGCGGTCCTGGTGCCAGTCGAGTGACCAATTCGACTCAGCCGTCTTGTCGAAGAACACAGCGCGCACGGGCCGCGCGGCGCGCCCGATGACGTCCGCCGCGATGCTGGCGAGCACGCTCTGCCTGCCGACGAGGTCTTCGAGCCCCGGCACCGCATGGAGCCGGAGACCTGCTGCGGGCGTCAGTCGCGCCAGCACCGCGCTCAGCGCCGTCACGTCTGCGACGTCGGGGTGCAGCGCAGCGCCGTGGTCTTCGAGTTTCATGGGTTATTGACTGGCGGTTATTGATTATAGATTGATTGATTCATGTAAGGAATCGTTCGCCACGGCGATGTTGGGTGCATGAATCGATTGTGCCTCGCAGCGCTCGTGACGATGAGTTCCTGTTCGCAACGTTCCTTCGAAAGGGCGCAGCTTGCGCGCGACTTCCCGGCGCAGTCACAAGCCCCGAGGTGGATGCGCTTCATCGATGATCGCCATCTGTGGGTTCACGTGGATGGCCAGGTGGCGGAAGACCGCGTGTGGGATCCGCTGAGCGGCGCGCTGCTCTCGAAGTACTCCGGCATGGACGAGTGCGCCCTGCCGAACGCAGACTTTTCCCGGGTGGCCGTCGGTCGAGACGGCGCGTTGCGCGTGCTCTCGCTGCCCGACAAGACCGAGCTCGCTTCGTACGAAGGCCGCGCGTGCCCGAGGGCGCTGCTCGACGACGGCACGCTCGTGGCTTTCACGAGTCTCGCGAATGGTGCGAGCCGCCTGGTCGCCTACCGTGACGCCGTGACGACGTGGTCGCACGACTTCACCGGCACCGCATGGTTCGATCTGCGCGAAGAGCTCATCGCCTTCGCTGACGGCGGCGAGCTGAGCCTGGTCGACTTCCGCCGAGGCATCACGCGCTGGTCGACCCCGGTGAAGGCGGGCACGGTGCAGTTCTCGCGTGACGGTGGGGCCGTGCGCGCAGGCAACTTCTTCTTCGACGCAGCCACCGGCGACATGCTGGGGCAGCTCACCCACCACGGCAGCGTGAGCTGGTTCTCGAAGACCGACGCGATCCTCTACGACTCGTCCGGCGCGCTCCGCCGTGTCGCGTTCGATGGCACCGTCAAGTGGGAGCTGCCGCTGCTCGACGACAAGCGCCACCGCAGGCCGTTGTGGGCCCACGCGGTGTCCGACGACGGGACGTTCGTGGTGATGCAGGTCGAGAACGTCAGGTCCATCGTGCTCGTCGACGCGATGCGCGGCGAGAAGCTGATGCTGCTCGCCAAACGCGACGACTACGAGCAGTCGACGAAGATCGAGTCGATGATCATCTCACCCGACCTCATGAACGTGGTGGTCGCGCAGAGCGGCACGCTGGTGGTGTGGCCCACGACGGGCACCAGGGAGTTCCGCGCGCTCGTCGATCCCGCCCTCAAGCGCTGAGCGCGCGTTACGGTGCTGCGCATGTCGGGCGCAGACCTTCCGTCTTCGATGTCGTCGTCGGCTCCGGTGTCGAGCGAGCCGCCCGAGGGCTTCTTCGCGAAGCTGGCTGCGCGATTCACCGCGTGGGCCGAACGGTGGATCCCCGACGCGTTCGTGTTCGCGCTGCTGGCCACGGTCATCGTGGTGGTCGCGGCGCTCGTGAAGCTGGGAGACGTGAAGGAAGTCGCCACCATCTGGGGCAACGGCTTCTGGGAGTTGATTCCCTTCACGCTGCAGATGGCGCTGGTGATCATCACCGGCTCGGTCGTGGCGACCACGCGGCCGGTGTACCGGCTCATCGTGAAGCTGGCGTCGGTGACGTCGAGCCCGCGCGCCGCCGTCGCCTGGGTCGCCTTCCTCGCGATGTGCTCGAGCTGGTTCAACTGGGGCTTCTCGCTCATCTTCTCCGCGATGCTCGCGCGCGAAGTGGCGAGGCGCGTTCCTTCCGTCGACTACCGCGCCGTCTGTGCGAGCGCGTTCCTGGGGCTGGGCAGCATCTGGGCGCAGGGCCTTTCAGGTTCTGCCGCACTTCAGATGGCGACCGCTTCGTCACTGCAGCCGGCGATTCGCGACATCGTCGCGGGCTCGGGCGATCAGGTGCCCGGCGGCGTCATTCCGCTCACCAGCACCATCTTTCTCTGGCAGTCGCTGGTGAGCGTGGTGGTGGAGATCGTCGTCATCACCGCGCTCATGTACTTCGCGGCGCCGAGCGCTCGTCGCGCGAAGACCGCGGCGATGCTCGGTGTGGAGCTCGGCCGGTCACCGCTCGAAGTCGACGAGCCGAAGGGCCGCGGCACGCCCGGTGAGTGGCTCGAGTACCGGCCGTACCTCTCGATGCTCTTCGTGGCGCTCGCGGGCGCGTATCTCGTCATCACCTTCGCGACCTCGAAAGAGCCGCTCAACGCGTTGAACCTGAACACGCTCAACCTCGCCTTCCTCACGCTCGGAGCGGCGTTGCACTGGACACCCGCGCGTTTGATGCGCTCGGTGAAGGAGGCCACGCCCGGCGTGTGGGGCGTGCTTCTGCAGTTTCCGCTCTACGCGGGGCTCGCGGCGCTGATCGTGAAGACGCACCTGAACGAGGCGATCGCCGGCTTCTTCGTGAGCATCTCCACGCGCGAGACGTATCCCGCACTCGTCGCCACGTACTCGGCGTTGCTCGGCGTGTTCGTTCCGTCGGGCGGCAGCAAGTGGGTCATCGAAGCGCCGTACGTGATGCAGGCCGCGCACGACCTGAAGGTGCACCTCGGGTGGATGGTCGCCGTCTACGACCTCGGCGAAGCGCTCGCGAACCTCGTGCAGCCGTTCTGGATGCTGCCGGTGCTGGGGCTGTTCGGCCTGAAGGCGCGCGATGTCATGGGCTACACGTTTCTGGTGTTCATCGTGCTGACGCCTTTGGTGCTCGTGCTCGTCACCGTGTTGTCGATGACGCTGCCGTACCCGCTGTGAGGAACGTGATGACCGACGAAGAACAGACGCGGCTGCATCGGGAGATCATCTGATGCGCGCGTGCACGCGTGCCGCGCAGGGCAGGGGCAGCGCGCGTGTGGAGCTGCCGAAGAACCGCACGCGCGCGAGACGATGCGAGAGCTGACGTCGCGCCTCTCTCCGGTCGACGACTTCATAGGACGTGTCGACTGTCGGGAGTGGCGAAGGACGAACCGCTTCGAGGAGCGAACTGCGGCTCCGCGGGTGGCGGTGTGTGAACGAGTCGCTCGACGTGCTCGTCGCGAGCTGGCCCCGCGACTTCGCGACCCAACTGGCGGTGAGTTTGGGAGCGGACCCGGCCCGAAGCACTGGCCAGTAGCGCGCGTTTCGCGAAGCGTGCGTGACGTGTGCCCCGAATCGCGGCGCTCGACGCGCGATCGTCTTCCACAAGAGGGACCTGAGCTCTTCAATGTGGATGACCTTGCCGGAAGCCGAGGCGCCAGCCCGCGTGGTGCACAGCGCCGAGCCCCTCACTCACCGCGTTCCTGAAAGCCGACGTGTCGTCGAAAATTTGCGGCACGACTTCTCAGCGCCACACTTCCGTTGCTGCCTGTCGCAGCGGCAAGTCTGAAGGAGGCCGTCCATGGCATTCGACGTCGTGATGTTCGGTTCGCTGTCCGTCCCGCAGCAGAACGTCGAGGAGTGGCTCACCACTCCGTTTCAGTTCACCGGTCAGCCGCAGCTCGACGAAGTGCTGCAGGAGACGCCCGAAGCGCTGCTCGCGATGCTCGGTGAGGTCATCTGCGCGCCGCACGAGTTCTTCAAGGTCACGCTCGAAGAAGGCCGCGTCACGGTGCAGTGCTACGCGTCGGAAGACTCGTTTCGTGAGACCAGCCCAGCGCTGGCGTTGCTCTTCGCCAGCGCGGCCGACTTTGGCGGCGTGGGTGAGCTCAACTTCGCCGGCTACCAGGGCATTCGTTTCGGTGAGCGGGTGACGCTGCGTGGCGGTCAGTGCGCGTTCCTCAAACTCTCGGGGGCCGAGCTGGCGGAGCTCGAGCAGCAGCAGGCGTTCCGCTCGCTCGATGCGCGCATTCACGAGCGCTTCGACGCGCTGGTGGGCCGTGCGCCGGCGACCGACGCGCGTGGTGCGCGGTGGGCCATCAACCCCTTCACCGGCCGCCGGGTGCTGGTGGCCGCCGAGGCGCGCTGAGCCGCGTCTTCAGAAGCTCGCGGAGAGGCCCACGCTGAACACGTGTCGCCAATACGTGAACGCGTTGTCGGGGAAGATGCCCAGATACCCGGCGTACCGCACGTCGACGTCGAGCCAGCTGGTGATCGGCCGCATGATCTTCAGCGTCGCCGACGACACCGTCTCGTCGTCTTCCACGACCGTGAGATCCGGCGCGAGGTACACGCCGTCAGGGAAGATCGACGGCTGCCACGTGATGCTCGCCAGCACCGTCAGCTTCCACGGCAACATGAACCCGCCGGTGGCGCTCAAGCGATGCCGGCGAATCGTCTCGCCGAACGAGTTCGAGGTCTGGTCGTAGTAGCCGTAGCTGAACGAGAAGTGAAACGGGCCGCGGAACGAATAGCTCGCGCTGGCCATGAACACGCTGTCCTGGCGAACTCTGGCCGGCGGAACTTCTGAACCCTCGGGCCCCGGCCGCACGCGCGCGTCGCTGTTGTACGTGCGCGGGTTGAACCCACCCATCACCGACACCGAGTGCCGCCGGTCGAAGCGGTAGCGCGCCGACACCCAGCCGTCGGGCCCCCAGAAGCTGTAGGCGAAGCGGTTGTAGAAGAGGAACCGGTGCGCGTTGATCGCCGCGCGGACTTCCACCTTCGGGTCGGGGAAGAAGTCGAGCACCGCGCCACCCTGCAGGTCGGTGTAGTCGCGCGCCGCGCCGCGACGGTCTCGCACACGCCCCGAGACGCCGAACGCGAAGTACCGCGCGAACGCGACCGTGCCTTCCAGCTGCGCCGACTGAACGATGGTGTCTTCCGTCGGCAGCAGGATGAACTTGCGCGCCCCCACGTCGTACCCGCCCACCACCCGGAAGCGGTCGGCGAACGTCAGCATTCCTTCGAGTTGCCCCAGCCCGAACAGGAACGCGTCGGGCTGCGTGGCAACGTTCGACGACACGAACTCACGGCGCGCGTTGGAGTCGAAGCCCGGCCCGAGCCACAACCGCCCATGCGCCTTGAACTCGGCGGCCGCCGCCGAGAACGAGAGAAGCGCGCTCAACGTGAGGGCATGTCGCACCAAGGCCGGCGGAACTTAGCCAAGGCAGGTGCGCACCGTTACAGTTGCGAGGCATGCGTCGATTCTTTGCTGTGTTCGCGCTGGTCCTCTCGGGCTGCGGCAACTTCACCTTCACCACGCAGCTCAAGGGCGAGGCCACGATTCAGGGCAGCCCCCTGGGCGGTGTTCTCAACGTCTTCCCGCAGCTGGGTTCGTTCTCGAACATCAACTTCGACCAGAACCAGGACTTCAAGAACAACGACGCCCGCCGCGAGATGGTGAAGGAGACGAAGTGCACCTCGTTCGCCATTCGCATCGTCTCGCCGACCGATCAGGACTTCGCGTTTCTGGAGACGCTGGAGTTCGCGGTGAAGAGCGGCGACACCGAGACGGTCATCGCCCGCAAGACCGGCATCGACATGCTGGGTCTCAAGGCGCCCAACCCGACGTTGACGCTCGATCTGCCCGGTGAAGACATCTCGCAGCACGTGCGCGCTGAGAACTTCACCATCATCTCGCGCGCGACCGGCCGGCAGCCGAATCAGGACGTGAGCCTCGAGGCCACGGTGAAGTTCCTGGTCGGGGTGGGGCTGTAGAAGTTACTTCAGCGTGCTGGCGCGCTTCTGGAGCTCGTCGGCCTTCTTCTTGAGCTGATCCGCCAGGCCCTTGAGGCGCGTGCGCTCGACTTCGAGGTCGTCGAGGTCGTCGTCGTTGCCGCCGGTGATGGCGCGCGCACCACCGACCTGCGGCCGCGCGTCCGACACGTTGGTGACGCGGATGTTCGACGAGTCGAGGCCCTTGTTCACGCCGAAGTCGCTGCCGCTCTGCGGAGGACCATCGGGGCCGCGCGTGTTGCCCTGCGTGGCCTCGGCCGAGGAGCCCAGCGGCGTGCCCGAGAACGAACCACCCGTGCCCGCGGTGGTGTCGGTGTTGCTGCCGAACACCGGTGGCGTTGCAGGCTGCCCGGTGGCGCCGTTGCCGACGTTGGACGCCGCGCCGTCGGAGAAGGGCGGAGTGATGGAGGTGGTGGTGGTGCGCTGAATGCGCAGGCGGCGATCTGAATCGTCGAACATCGACTCTTCGCCCATGAAGCGCTGCACGCGGCGGTCGAGCTCGGCTTCTTCGCGGCGCTCGGCGATGCGGCCTTCGAGCGACTTCAGCTCGCGGCGCAGCTTCTCTTCGTTGTCGCGCAGCAGGTCGGCCTGCTCGAGGAGCTCTTCGGGGTCGTCGCTCGGCTTGACGGTGTCGAGCGTGGGCAGGCGCGCGGCCGGCAAGGTCTGGCGGAGCGCTTCACGCTCGGCGCGCAGCTTGCGCATGTCGTTGATCAACGCCGCGCGCTTCTCGCGGTTGGTCTCGCGGTCGAAGTTGGCACGCGCCCGGGCCAGCTCGGCCGACAGGCCGTCGAGCAGCGCGAGGTTGGCGTTCTCGAGCTCCGCTTCCCGGCCGGACACCTTCTGGCTGAGCTCCGACAACGCGCCCGAGATTTCCTGGCTGCGCTTGAGCGCCGCGTCGAGCTCACCGCCGGGCAGCAGCTTGCCCTTCTGGTTGGCCTTGAGCGTCTCGATGCGCGACGAGAGCACCGACAGCTCGTTACGCTGCGTCAGCTGCTGAGAACGAAGCGACGTCACCTGCTCACGAAGCACCCGGCTGTTGCCGCGCAGGCCGTCCAACGCAGACGCCGCCCACGCCGGAAGGGCGAGGAGGCAGGCAGCGAGGACGGCGACGAAGCGGTTCATGACGGTGTTTCCCTTGAGCAACGGCGATGCCAAGGCGTACGAGGTAAAACAGCGCGATTCCAGCCTCTTGCAAAGGTGTAGGACACAGAGTGCAGGTGGATTTGTGGGGCGTTCACGGTTTTCTGAGAAGCGCTCGCAGGGAATCCGGCTGGCAGTTCAGCCGGACGAGACAAGCGCGCAGCGAAGCGAAGCGGTTGGCCGCCGAGAACGCGTCATAGAAGACCAGCGCTCGCAGGGAATCCGGCTGGCAGTTCAGCCGGACGAGACAAGCGCGTAGCGAAGCGAAGCGGTTGGCCGCCGAGAACGCGTCATAGAAGACCAGCGCTCGCAGGGAATCGGGCTGGCAGTTCAGCCGGACGAGACAAGCGCGCAGCGAAGGCAAGCGGCTGGCCGCCGAGAACGCGGCAGGAACGACACATGAAGCGACCTCCCTCGGCGATCTGGTGTGCATGGAAGCCGGTGGGCGCTACGAGCACCTCGCTGGTCGACCGGTTCCGGCAGGAGCACGCCGGCCCCTGGCCCTTGAAGGTCTCCCACGGCGGCGTGCTGGACCCCTTCGCGGAAGGGCTGGTGCTGCTGCTGGTGGGCTCCGCCAACCGCGTCTTCGAGGGCCTCCACGAGGCGCCCAAGACGTACGTCGCCGAAGTGGTGTTCGGCGTGGAGACCGACACCGGTGACGCCGGTGGCCGCGCCGTGCTGCGGACTGATCAACAGCCAACGGTTGATCAGATCGAAGCGCTGCTCCCTTCATTCCTCGGCTGGACTGATCAGGTTCCTCCGGCCACCAGCAACAAGCGCGTCGACGGTGAACGGGCGTACGTACGCGCCCACCGCGGTGAAGACGTGAAGTTGCCGGCGCAGCAGGTGTACTGCCACGCGGTGAAGCGGCTCGATGCCACGCGGTTCGAGCTCGTGGTGCGGGGCGGCTATTACGTGCGCAGTTTCGCCACGGACCTCGGTCGCAAGCTGGGCTGCGGCGCGCACCTGAAGACGTTGGTGAGAACCCACATCGGCCCGTGGTCCCGTGAAACGCCGCTGATCACCGGGCGCGCGGCGTTGCCATGGTTGCCGTCGCTCGTGCTCAGCGACGCTGAACTGGGCGCTGTACGAAGTGGGGCTCCGCTGCCGGGGCGCCCGGTCACGCCGCCGGAATGGCCGCTGCCCGTCGGTTTTCCGACACCTCACTTCGGCACGCGCGCCTTCCACCAGGGAAAGCTCGTCGCGGTCGGTTCACGGCTGCTGCCCGGTGGGCTGTGACTCGAACTTCGTGAAGTCGATCTGCACGAACTGCGGCGTGGGTTTGGCGAACAGGTAGCCCTGCATCAGGTCGACGCCCAGCGCGCGGAGCGTGGCCAGCTCCTTGTGGGTCTCGATGCACTCGGCGACCACGCGCACGTTCAATTCGCGCGAGAGGTCGCACACCGCGGTGACGATGAGCTGGTTGACGCTCGAGCTGTCGATGTTGCGCACCAGCGCACCGTCGATCTTCACGAACTCGGGCTGCACGAGGGCCAGCGTGGTGAGCCCCGAGTAACCCGCCCCGAGATCGTCGACCGCGATGCGGTAGCCCACGCCCCGCAGCGCCATGATGCGCTCGGTGAGCTGCGCGTCATGGTTCACCGAGGCGCGCTCGGTGATCTCCAGCACCACCTTCCTGGCGTGACGCGTGAGCGGCGACTTGAGGTCGTAGAGCTCGGAGTCTTCGAGGTCGGCGGGGTGGAGGTTCACGAAGATGTCCGCCTCCGGCATGAAGTTGTCGAGCACGCCCGCGATCTGCTGACGCACGCGGCGGCCGAGCTCGTGAATGCGCCCCGTCGACTCTGCGAGCTGCAGCATTTCGCCCGGGCCCTTCACGTCGGGCGCGTTGGTGCGCATCAGCGCCTCGTAGGCGAGCGGCCGCTTCTGGCTGAACTCCACGATGGGCTGGAAGGCCATCCACAGCCCTTCGAGCGCGCGGTCGAGCCGGGGCGACTGCACCGCACGTTCACCGCTGGTCGTGCGGCGGCTCGCCACGCTGGTCACCGTGTTCACGAACACGTCGACGTCGAAGGGCTTCTGCAGGTACTTGCGTACGCCGAGGTCGATGGCGTCGATGGCCGACTCGATGCTCGGCGCGCCCGTCATCAGCACCATGGGCACGTCAGGGTCGACCCGGCGGGCCGATTCGAGCAGCCGAAGACCCGTCATGTCGGGCATCTGGAGGTCCGAGACGACACAGTCGTAGCGGGTGCCTTCGATGCGCTTGAGCGCCTCGTTGGCGTCTTCCACGCCCTCCACTTCGAAGCCCACCCGACGCAGGACCGTCAGGCACACCTTGAGAAAGTTGGCATCGTCGTCGACAACGAGGACTCGGCGGTGATCGGAAGCAGCCATGGCGGCTCGCTGAGCATCAGGTGTGCCTACCGCGCTGACGCATGTTTCCGGGTGCTTACGGACGCAGAGGTGGGGTGTTTCGCAACCCTGCGGGTCTTTCAAGAGCGGGCGGCTGATCGCCAGCTGCGCTCAGCCGTTCGCGTCGTCTTTGCCGTAGTACTTCACGCCCAGCTTGATGAGGTCGCGCCCCGCTTCGACACGGGCGCGATTGGAGTCACGCAGCGAGTAGACGCAGCCGCAATATTCCTGCTGGTAGAACTGCTCGCGCTTCGAGATCTCGACCATGCGCGAAGAGCCGCCCTTCTTCCGCCAGTTGTAGTCCCAGTACACCATGCCCGGGTACTTGCTGGCCGAGCGGCGACCACAGTCGTTGATCTGCTCCATGTTCTTGAGCCGCGAAATGCCCAGCGAGCTCGAGATGGCAGTGAAGCCGTGCTCGTGCGCATACAGCGCGGTGCGGTCGAAGCGCATGTCGAAGCACATGGTGCAGCGAATGCCGCGCTCCGGTTCGTTCTCCATGCCCTTCGCGCGCTGGAACCAGTTGTCGGTGTCGTAGTCGGCGTCGATGAACTCGATGCCGTTCTTCTCGGCGAAGCGGATGTTCTCCTGCTTGCGGAGCTCGTACTCCTTCAGCGGGTGGATGTTCGGGTTGTAGAAGAAGATCGAGTACTCGATGCCCGAGGCCTGAATGGCCTCCATGACTTCGCCCGAGCAGGGTGCGCAGCACGAGTGCAGCAGAAGCCTCTTGTGGCCTTCCGGCAGCTCGAGTTTTTCGCGAGTGAAGGTGGGGCTCTCCGACATGGAGAGCCACCTATCAGGGGCGGGCGGTTTCGCACCACCACGCCCCTGACGTACGACGGGTGATTACGGAACGACGTACGCGTCGACGTACGCGTTGACCGGCGTCGCTTGCAGCGTCTTCTCGTCGAGCGACAGGTCGAGGATCGTCTTCTGCTGTTTGGCCGCGAACCGGCGGTTCAGGTTGGTCTTGAACTTCTCGACCAGCACCGGAATGCCTTCGGCGCGGCGGCGCTTGTGACCAATCGGGTACTCGACGGCGATCTCCGGCAACACCGTGCCGTCGTTGAGCGTGACCGTCATCGCGTTGGCGATCGAGCGCTTCTCGGGGTCGTGGTAGTCCTTCGTGAACGACGGCTCTTCGACGCACACGATCTTCTCGCGCAGCGCGTCGATGCGCGGGTCCGACGCGACGTTGTCTTCGTAGTCAGCGGCCGTGAGGCGGCCGTGAATCAGCGGCACCGCGACCATGTACTGAATGCAGTGGTCGCGATCGGCCGGGTTCGCCAGCGGGCCCTTCTTGTCGATGATGCGAATGCAGGCCTCGTGCGTGCGGATGCTCACGCTCTTGATGTCTGCCGCGGTCTTGCCGCGCTTGCCGAGCTCTCCGTGCAGCGTCATCGCCGCTTCGACGGCGGTCTGCGAGTGGAACTCCGCGGGGAAAGAGATCTTGAAGAGCACGTTCTCCATCACGTACGAGCCATACGGGCGCTGGAACTTGAACTGATTGCCCTTGAAGGACACGTCGTAGAAGCCCCACGTCTTCGCCGTGAGCGCGCTCGGGTAGCCCATCTCACCCGTCTTCGCCATCAGGCCCAGGCGCACCGCGCGCGACGTCGCGTCACCCGCGGCCCACGACTTGCGCGAACCGGTGTTGGGCGCGTGGCGGTACGTGCGCAGGCTCTGACCGTCGACCCACGCCAGCGAGACCGCGTTGAGCAGCTCGTCACGCGAGAGCCCCAGCAGGCGACCACACACCGCCGTGCTGGCGACCTTCACCAGAATCACGTGGTCGAGGCCGACCTTGTTGAACGAGTTCTCGAGCGCGATGCAGCCCTGAATCTCGTGCGCCTGCACCATGGCGATGAGCACGTCTTTCATCGTCAGCGCCGGCTTGCCGTTGGCGAGGTTGTTGCGCGAGACCCAGTCGGCGACGGCCAGAATGCCGCCGAGGTTGTCCGACGGGTGGCCCCACTCCGCGGCCAGCCACGTGTCGTTGAAGTCGAGCCAGCGCACCATCACGCCGAGGTTGAACGCGGCCTGAATGGGGTCGAGCTGGTAGTTGGTGCCGGGCACCTTGGCGCCGTTGGGCACCACCGTGCCGGGCACGACGGGGCCGAGCAGCTTGGTGCACGCCGGGTACTCCAGCGCTTCCAGGCCACAGCCGAGCGTGTCGATGAGGCAGTTGCGCGCGGTCTCGAGCGCGAGCGCGCTGGGCGTCTCGTTCTTGAGGACGTAGTCGACGATGTCGACGATGACGCCGTCGAACGGGGGACGATTCGTGGTGTTGATGTGTGAGCTCATGGTGCTTCCTTACGGGCGGTTTTCGATGGCGACGAAGGGACGGTCTTCAGGCCCCGTGTAGTGCGCGCTGGGGCGGATGATCTTGTTGTCGATGCGCTGCTCGATGATGTGCGCGCTCCAACCCGACGTGCGCGCGATGACGAACAGCGGGGTGAACATCGCGGTCGGCACACCCATCATGTGGTAGCTGACGGCGCTGAACCAATCGAGGTTCGGGAACATCTTCTTGATGTTCCACATCACCGACTCGATGCGTTCGGCCACGTCGTACATCTTCATCGAGCCTTCGCGCGCCGAGAGCGATTTGGCGACCGACTTGATGACCACGTTGCGCGGGTCGCTCACCGTGTACACGGGGTGACCGAAGCCGATGACGACCTCCTTCTTTTCGACGCGGGCCTTGATGTCGGCCTCGGCCTCGTCGGGGTTCGCGTAACGCTTCTGCACCTCGAAGGCGACCTCGTTGGCGCCGCCGTGCTTCGGGCCACGCAGCGCGCCGATGCCGCCGCAGATCGCCGAGTACATGTCGGAGCCCGTGCCCGCGACCACGCGGCAGGTGAACGTCGAGGCGTTGAACTCGTGCTCGGCGTAGAGGTTGAGGCTCGTGTGCATGGCGCGCACCCACTCCGCGGGCGGCTTCTTGCCGTGCAGCAGGTGGAGGAAGTGACCACCGATGCTGTCGTCGTCGGTCTCGACCTCGATGCGACGGCCGTTGTGCGCGAAGTGGTACCAGTACAGGAGCATCGAGCCGAGCGAGGCCATCAGCTTGTCGGCGATGTCACGCGCGCCGGGCAGGTTGTGGTCGTCCTTCTCGGGCTCGTTGCAGCCGAGCACCGACACGCCGGTGCGCATCACGTCCATCGGGTGGGCGGAAGCCGGCAGCTGCTCGAGCGCGTTCTTCACGGCCTGCGGCAGACCACGCAGCGCGAAGAGCTTCTTCTTGTACGCGGCCAGCTCGGCGCGGTTGGGCAGCGTGCCGTGCACCAGCAGGTGCGCGACCTCTTCGAACTCGGTCTTCTCGGCGAGATCGAGAATGTCGTAGCCGCGGTAGTGCAGGTCGTTGCCGGAGTGGCCGACGGTGCACAGCGCGGTGTTGCCGGCCTCGACACCCGAGAGCGCGACGGACTTCTTGGCCTTCTTGACGACAGGTTCAGTGCTCATTCACTTCTTTCCTTTCCCGAACAGGGCGTCGAGCTTCTGCTCGAACGCGTGGTAGCCGATGACTTCGTAGAGTTCTGCGCGCGTCTGCATGGTGTCGACGACGTTCTTCTGCGTGCCGTCACGACGAATCGCCCGGTACACGTTGTCGGCGGCCTTGTTCATCGCGCGGAACGCAGACAGCGGGTACAGCACGATGCTCGCGCCGGCCTCCGCCAGCTCCGTGGTGGTGAACAGCGGCGTCTGACCGAACTCGGTGATGTTGGCGAGAATCGGCACCTTCACCGCGTCTGAGAAGCGGCGGTACAGCTCCAACGTGGTCAACGCTTCGGCGAAGATCATGTCGGCGCCGGCCTCGACGCACGCGAGCGCACGTTCGATGGCGCGGTCGGGGCCCTCCACGGCCAGCGCGTCGGTGCGGGCCATGATGACGAAGCTCTCGTCGGTGCGCGCGTCGACGGCGGCCTTCACGCGGTCCACCATCTCTTCCTGGGTGACGATCTCCTTGCCGGGGCGGTGACCGCAGCGCTTGGCGCCGACCTGATCTTCGATGTGCATCGCCGCCGCGCCGGCCTTGATGACGTCACGCGTGGTGCGCGCCACGTTGAACGCGCTGGGGCCGAAGCCGGTGTCGACGTCGACCAGCAGCGGCAGGTCGGTCACGCCGGTGATGCGGCGAATGTCGATGAGCAGGTCTTCGAGGTTGGTGATGCCGAGGTCGGGAATGCCGAGCGAACCGGCCGCCAGCCCGCCACCCGAGAGGTAGATGGCCTTGTAACCAGCGCGCTGCGCGAGGAGCGCGTGCTGCGCGTTGATGGCGCCGATGACCTGCAGCGGCTTCTCTTCCTTCACCGCCGCGCGAAAGCGTTGTCCGGGAGTGGTCTTCATGGGGCGCGTCATATGCGTTTTCCGAGCGTGGCGAGCGGATGATCACCGTCGGTTTTCACGAAGAATTCCTCGACGTACTGCGGCGAGATTTCTTGCAGTGATGCCGGCTGCCAGCGTGGCTTCTTGTCCTTGTCCACGAGCAGCGCGCGCACGCCTTCGGGGAAGTCGTGGTGGCGGCAGCTCTGAATGGCGACGTCGAACTCCATGCGGAAGACGTCGGCGAGCTCCATGCCTTCGGCGCGCTTCCACAGCTCGAAGGCCAGCGCCGCCGACGTGGGAGACCCCTTGAGGAAGGCGCTCTTCGCGGCGTTGAGCCACGCGTCGTCGGTGGTGAGGTTCTGCAAACGCGTCGCGATCGCCGTGAGGTCATCGCCTGCCATCAGCTCGTTGATGAGGTCGAAGTGCCGCCGCACGTTCGAGTCGATGACCGTGGTCGAGGTGTGCTTCTCGAGGGCCGCGAAGACGTCGTCGGTCTGCAAGAGGTCCTGCAACACCGCGTCGCGGCTCACGTTCTCGACGTGGAAGTCGGCGAGGCCCACGAAGCGCGCGTCGGCGGCGTTCAACGCAGCGGCGGTCAGCGCGAGGAACAGGCCCACGCGCCCCGGCATGCGCCGGAGAATCCAGCTCCCGCCGACGTCGGGGAACAGGCCGATGTTGATCTCCGGCATGGCGATGCGGCTCTGGCTGGTGACCACGCGGTGTGACGCGCCCGCCATCAACCCCAGCCCGCCGCCCATCACGATGCCGTGCGCCCAGCAGATGAACGGCTTCGGGTAGGTGTGAATCAGGTGGTCGAGCGCGTACTCCTCCGAGAAGAAGGCGCGCGCGTACGACGGGTCGTCGTTGCGAATCGAGTCGTACAGGTCGCGGATGTCGCCGCCCGCGCAGAACGCCTTCTCGCCGGCGCCCTGCAGCACCACGGCCGAAATGGATTGGTCGCGCGACCAGGCTACGAGCGCAGGCGTCAACGCGCGGATCATCTCGAGCGAGAGCGCGTTGAGCGTGGCCGGCGAGTTCAGGGTGGCGATGGCGAGGCGACGGCCACCGACCGTCGCCACCTCTTCGAAGCGCACGACGTTCGACATCACGCCTCGTCAGGCGGGCGTTCGCCCTTCTGAATGAACCCGTACTTCTCGAGCTTGTAATAGAGCGCGCTGGTCTTGATGCCGAGCAGCCGCGCGGTCTCGGTCTTCACCTTCTTCGCCTTCTCGTACGCACGCTCGATGAGCTGCCGCTCGAGGTCTTCGAGAATGTCGGGCAGCGGGCGATCGCCGTGCGGCACCGGCAGCGCGCCTTCCACGTGACTGGCGCGCGCGGTCGCCGACTGCAGGAACGCCGGCAGGTCGCGCTCGTCGAGCTCGATGCCTTCGGCGAACACCAGCGACTGCTCGATGGCGTTCTCGAGCTCGCGCACGTTGCCGGGCCACGCGTAGCGGCACAGCGCCGAGATCGCCGACGCCGACAGGGTCTTCACGCGCACGTTGATGCGCGGGGCGTGCTTGGCCACGAAGTGGCGCGCCAGCGTGCCGATGTCTTCGGGGCGTTCACGCAGCGCCGGCAGCTCGAGCGGCACCACGTGCAGGCGGTAGTAGAGGTCTTCGCGGAAACGGCCGGCGGCCACTTCGGCCTTCAGGTCGCGGTGCGTCGCGCAGATGACGCGCACGTTCACCTTTTTGGTCCCCTCGCCGCCCACGCGCTGAATCTCGCGCTCCTGCAGCACGCGCAGCAGCTTGGTCTGCACCGACGCCGAGATCTCGCCGATCTCGTCGAGGAAGATGGTGCCCTCGTCGGCCAGCTCGAAGCGCCCGAGCTTCTTCTTCACCGCGCCGGTGAACGCGCCGCGCTCGTGACCGAAGAGCTCGCTCTCGAGCAGCGTCTCGGCGAGCGCTGCGCAGTGGGTGACGATGAACGGCCCCGCCGCGCGCGGAGACATGTCGTGCAGCATCCGGGCGATGAGCTCCTTGCCGGTGCCTGACTCGCCGTGCACGAGCACCGTCGCGTCGGTCGCGGCCGCGCGCTTCACCTGGGCGAGCAGCTTCTGCACCGGGGCGCTGTCACCCACCAGGGTGACGCCGGAGCGCTGGCTCAGGTCCTTCGATAGCGCCTCGGTGGTGGCCTCGAGCTTCTGCACGCGCGCCTTCACCGCCGCCAGCTCGAGCGCCGCGGTGACCTTCGCGCGCAGCTCGTCGGGCGTGAACCCCTTTTCCATGAAGTTCGAGGCGCCCAGCTGCATCGCCTGCACCGCTTCGGGAATGTTGCCGTGACCGCTGACCATGATCAGCACCACGTTGGGGTCGTGGGCCTTCGCTTCGCGCACCACGTCGTGACCGTTGAGGCCGTCCATCTTCAGGTCGGTGACGATGAGGTCGGCGCCCCTGCTCTTGAACGCCGTCAGCCCGTCGGTGCCGTTGCGGAACGCGAGCACTTCGTGACCGGCCTTCTTGAGCGTGACCGCCATGCCTTCACGCATGGTGTCGTTGTCGTCGATGACGAGGATGCGAGCCATGGCCGGGCGGTATAGCCGCTCACGGCGCCGAGCGGCTCTTCATGGAGGTCACGTCGCCCCGCAGGCGCTTCACCTCAGCGGCGGCAACGTTCCCGGCGCCTCGGGCTGCGGCACGTGGGGTTTGGTCGACGGAACGTTGACCATCGGCATCGCCGCCGCCGTCAGCACCGGGCTGCGCGGCGCGGCTGAGCGCAGCTGCTCGAGGTTCCACCGCTGCAGCGCCAGCGAGGCGCGGGCGTCCTTCAGGTCTTTCCGCACGCGCGCCATCGACTGCACCGACGCCAGGAGGATGCCGGTGACGGAGCCCGCCATCGCGATGACCCAGTACTTCGGGCTGATCTCCACCATGACCGGGTGCAGGAACATGCCGTCGTTCATCGGCTCGTAGAAGCGCGGCAGCACGCCGAACGCGCTCAGCAGCAGCGGCACGAACACCGACGCCAGCTGCATCACCACGCCCAGCGTGCGCTCCTTCTTCGGGAGCCAGAGCGAGACGCTCATCGCGTAGGCGGTGGCGATGGCCGGCACCAGCGTCAGCGGCCCGGCGATCAGCGCGACGCAGGCGTTGACCGACGTGGCGGTGGCCAGCCCCAGCGTGCGGCTGAAGCGGGTCAACCGCGGGCGCCTCACCAGCCAGGCCGACACCGAGATCGACGCCAGCCACAGCGTCATCATCGTGAAGAACAGCGCCCAGTCGCGCACCCACAGCACCGAAGGGGTGAGCAACAGGCCGGTGAACACGTTCGCGGTGAAACCATTGCGAATGCCCAGCCGCTCGTTGTCGGTCTGGAACTTCTCGAGGTCGGCGTGCACTTCGTGCGGCAGCTCCGCGGGCGCGGCGGCCAGCAGCCGTGCGAACACGTCGTGCGCGCGGGGAAGGGCGGGGTCCAACGCGAGCGCCTGACCGACTTCGCGCAGGGCCTCGCGCCGCGCCTCGAGCGACTGTTCGGCGATCGCACGGTCGGCCGCCGCTTCAGCGTTGGCGACGTGACGCTCGGCGAGGTTCGAGCGCAACTCGGTGTCACGCTCGCCGGCGAGGATCGCCTCCAGCCGTTCGCTGAACTCACGCGCCGTGGGCCTCGCCGTCGCGTCTTGTGCGAGCGTCGCCAGACACAGCGCATCGAGCTCCGGTGAGACCTGATCATTCTTCGCGCGGGGAGACGGGTTGCTCAGCGCCTGGGTCGCGAACAGCACCACCAGCGCTTCGTTGCCTTCGATGAGCCGCTGACCGGTCAGCACTTCGTAGAACATGACGCCCAGCGCCCAGATGTCGCTGGCTGGCGTCGCAGGCTCACCACGCGCCTGCTCGGGAGACATGTAGCCGGGCGTGCCCAGCACCGCGCCCGCGACGGTCATGCCCGCCTGGCTCTCCCCCTTCACCGGGGTGGTCACTTCGTCTTCGACGGCGCCCACCTTCGCGAGGCCCCAGTCGAGCAGGTACACCTCGCCGAAGTCGCCGAGCATCACGTTGGCCGGCTTCACGTCGCGGTGAATCACGCCGCGCGTGTGCACGAAGTCGAGCGTGAGGGCGATGGTCTGCAGCACCGTCAGCAGCCGCCGCCGCGGCACCGAACCGTCGCGCATCGCCTCGGTCAACGTCGTGCCGCGCACGCGCTTCATGGTGAAGAACGGCCGGCCCGCTTCATCGACTCCCAGCTCGTGCACCGGAACGATGCCGGGGTGCTCGAGCTGACCCTGCACGCGCGCCTCGCGCACGAAGCGTTGAATGGCGTCGCCCTGCGAGGTGGTCGACGTCTTCAGCGCCAGCTGCCGGCCCAGCCGCGGGTCACGCGCCAGGTGCACTTCACCCATGCCTCCGCGACCGAGCAGATCTCCGCGCACCAGTTGCGAGGCGTGGGCGAGCGAATGGAGCGAGGGGACTTGAGGGTCGACGAACGACCGACTGCTGGGCGTAGCCTGCGTCGGAGGGATCGTGTCTCGAGCCATCGTGCTCGAACGCTAACGACCTGAAGTCGCTTTCAACGCGTGTCGTTTGTGACCCGCGTGGGTGCGGCGGCGCGCAGCTGTTCGAGGTTCCACCGTTGCAGTGACAGCTGGCGGCGCGCGTCTTCGAGCTCCTGTCGCGTGCGCACCATGGCCATCGTCGACGAGGCGATGGTGGCGAGCAGGGTGATCAACGTCGCCGGTGCCCAGAGGGGCGTTCCGAGGTCGAGCATCAAGGCGCGCATCAACACGCCGCCTTCCACCTGCTCGTAGAACTTCGGCAGCACGCCCACGTGACTGAGCACCAGCGGAACGATGAGCGAGAGGCCCTGCAGCGTCGTGGCGTACATGCGGTCCTTTTTTCGGTACCCACAGCGCCATGCTCATCGCGTACGCGGTGGCCACCGCAGGAAGAATGACGAACGGCCCCGAGATGAGCGCCAGGGAGGTGTTGAAGAGTGTCACCACGCCGATGCCCAGCAGACGGTCGGCGCGCGTGGCGACCTTCTTGCGGCTGATGAGCGCGATGAGGCCGGTCGAGGCGAGCCACAGCGCGATGGTCGCCGAGAACATGCGCCAGTCGCGAACCCAGAAGACCGTGGGCACGAGGAGCAGCCCGGTCGACAGGTTGGCGAGCAGGCCGTTGCGAATGCCCACGCGCGCGTTGTCGCGCTGCGCCTCGTCGAGCTCGTGCTTCACCTCCGGCGGCAGCTCGGTGGGCGCGACCGCGAGCAGGCGGCCGAAGAGGTCGTGCGCCTTCGAGAGCCCCGGGTCAAGCGCGAGGGCCTGACCGACTTCACGCAACGCTTCGCGGCGGGCGTCGAGCGACCCGTTCTGCAACGCGCGCGCGGCCGCCACTTCGGCCTTCTGCACGTGGCGCTCGGCCAGCGACACGCGCAGCTCGAGGTCGCGCTCACCGGCGAGAATCGCGTCGAGCTTCTCGGCGAACTCGCGCGCGGTGGGCCGCCGCGTCGCGTCTTGCGCGAGCGCCGCCACACACAGCGCATCGAGCTCCGGCGACACGTCGTCTTTCCTGGCGCGCGGCGAGGGGTTCTCGAGCTTCTGCGTGGCGACGATGGAGTCGATGAACGTCTTCTCGTCGATGAGCTTCGTGCTGGTGAGCGACTCGTAGAGCATCACCCCCAGCGCCCACACGTCGCTGGCGGGGGTCGCCGGCCTCCCGCTGGCCTGCTCGGGCGCCATGTAGCCCGGCGTGCCCATGACGGCGCCGGCGACGGTGACCCCGGGCCGACTCTCACCTTCGCGTTTCACGGGCGTGTCTTCCTGTGCGTCGAGCTTCGCGAGGCCCCAGTCGAGCAGGTACACCTCGCCGAAGTCGCCGAGCATCACGTTGGCGGGCTTGACGTCGCGGTGCACGACGCCGCGTGCGTGCGCGAAGTCGAGCGTGCGCGCGAGCATCTGCAGAAACGTGAGCAACCTCCGGCGGGGAAACGTGGGGTCGCGCAGCACTTCACCCAGCGTGATGCCGCGCACGCGCTTCATGGTGAAGAACGGGCGGCCGTCGGCATCGAGCCCCAGCTCGTGCACCGGCACGATGCCCGGGTGTTCGAGCTGCCCCTGCACCCGTGCTTCACGCACGAAGCGGTGGGTGGCCTCGTCGTCGCTGGTGGTGGACGTCTTCATCGCCAGCTGACGCCCGAGCTTCACGTCACGCACCAGCCGCACTTCGCCCATGCCGCCACGGCCGATCAGCTCTTCCAGCTCGAGCCGAACGTCGCTGCCCAGGGCGTCGAGGGCGGGAACCGCGGTGTCGACGAGCGAGGGTGCACTGGGCGTCGCCGGCTGAGTCGGAGCAATCGTGTCGCGAGCCATCGTCGACGACGCTAGTCCGGTGACGGGTGACGAACGCCAGCCCCGATTCGTGCCATATCAACGCCGATGGCTGAGACGCCTTTTCAGGTGAGCGCGTTGTTGGTGACCGGCTTCAAACGCGCAGCGACGCAGCTGGGCCTCGCGGAGGGCGCGCGTTCTCACATGAGCGGCGAGGTCGCCGCGATGTGGGACGAGCCGTCGACCAGCTCGTGGCACGACGGGCGGCTCTTTCAGGGCATGATCGAAGCGCTGGTGAAGGTCGCCAGCAAAGAGCAGATGTCCGAGATCAACTTCCGCATGGGGCGGGATCAATTCGGCCCCATCGTCGGCGGGCTCATCAACATCGCGGTGGCGTTGAGCAGCCCCACGCCGCACACGGTGTTCGCGAACATGAAGACCATCGTCGGCGTGGCGTTGAAGGGCGCGATCGTCGAGTACGAGAAGACCGGCCCCGACAGCGGCAAGTTCGCGGTGAGCTACCCGCTGCCGTTCCCCGAGGGCACCGCCGACGCGTGGGCCGGCGTGACCAGGTACTGCTGCTCGCTGGTGAAGTACGTGGCCGTCATCGACCGCGCCGAGAACACGCAGAACGGTCATCGCTACGAGGTCGATCTCCACTGGGTCCCCGAAGCCTGAACGCGTGTGCGTGCGCGCACACAGCGCCCCACTGAACGGCTGTCCATTCATTTATCTATGCGGGTGCTCCCCCGCCCCGGGCGGGCGTGAATAGCGCGCGAGCGGCGACCGTTGGCGCGCGCGTGCTTACCGCGCTCGTATTGCTGAGCCTCGCGCAAGCGGGCGGCCTCGTGATGTGGACCGACGCGAACGGTGTGGTTCACGTGGACGAACCGCGAAACGCGCCTTCCAACGCAAAGCAGATGTCGGGCGACGGCTATTCGCGCATCGACGACGACGCGCGGGCGCTGGTGTTGCCCGACGGTGGAACCCGCGACGCCGACAGCGCGTGGTGGCGAGGGCGATTCACGGTCGCGCGCAACGAGCTGGCTGCCGCTCAGCGTCGTGAGCGTGAAGCCGAGCAGGTCATCCGCGAGGCGACGCGCGAGGTCTGCGCCACCGCCACCGCCGAGGCGATGACCAACGTCGACGTGTGGTCGCCGCGAGGTGGCACCGTCGTCGGTCACCGCGCTGGAGTCACGGTGCTTTCCCCGGGGCAGGGCGCGCGTTTTTCAGATCGTTCGAGCAGCACGACCCGAAAGTGTGAGCGCGGAACCGCCAGCGCGACGCAGCGAGCCGATGCGTTCCGCGCCACCGAAGCGCGCCGCGAAGCAGAACGCGTGGTGCGGGAGCTCGAACGAGAAGCGCGCTCGGCTTCGGTGCCGCTGCGCCACTGGCGTTGATTATTTGCCGAGGCGGCACTCTTCGCCGTCGACGTTGAGCGTGTAGCGCGTGCCGAACACCGCCTGCTGGATCTTCAGGTCGACGCGCTTGCCCTTCACCACGCCTTCGATGTGCTTGACGTCGCCGATGTCGAGCAGCTGCTCGTCGCTCAAGCGCAGCCCGTCGACCAGCAGCTGCGCGCGCACGCCGGTCAACCGCGGCGCACCTTGAACCTCGAAGTGCAGGTTGGAACACGTCGCCTGCAAGCGGTCCGAGAAGATGTTCCCTGAGAACGTGCCGCCCTTCTTGCCCTTCGCGGCGGGCGCGGGCTGCGGTTCAGCGACCGGCTGCGGAGGAGGCGGCGGCGGGGTGCTGGTGCTGGCCTTGGCAGTGGCCTTCGCGACGCAGCCGGTGCCCGCCACGAAGTGCATGCCCGCGGGGCACGAGGTGTCGACGATGGCCACGCACTTGCCGTTCTCGAACTTCGTGCCGCCCGGGCACTTCGGCGCGAGGTTGGCCACGCAGCCCTTGTTCTCGACGAAGTGCATGCCCGCCGGGCAATCGATGACGACTTCCGGGTCGGCGAAGGCGACGGCGGCGCTGCAGCACACGACGGCGAGGGCGGGTCGGAACATGGGCGGCGCTTCTGCCGAGTTCTGCCCCGCGAGTCAGCTTCAGCCGCGCGAACCCGAGTCGCGGAAATGGGAACCCCTCATTTGTCACACGCGCGACGGCACTCGGCCACGCACTTCGACTTGTTCTGAGCGCCCTCACACTTCGAGTTGCACTTGTTCTTACATTTCGACGCCTCGTCGCCGATGGCGCTGGGCGCCTCGCACGTCGCTTCGACTTCAGGTGGTGTCACCGGCGAGAACAGCAGCACGACGAGGGGCAGGAGCAGGAGTTTCATCCCCGCAACTACTCACATCACCGCTCCGGTTCGGTGACGCGGCCCGAAGCCGAGGCACCGAAAGAACACGCCGCCGCCGGCTCCACGCACACGTGTCGGGACGATCATAAATCTGGCGCCGCTGCGAGCCCGCTTGGCCGCGGTGGGAGCGGAACGCCATGCGCTGGAGCGACGAATTGAGAGAGCAGTTGGCGGCGCCGGAATGTGCCCGCGAAATCTCAGAGGTCCCCAACGATCCTGAACGCGTGGCCGCGCGCCGCGACGTGCTCCGCATGCAGATGTGCGTGGCTGGCGAGGTGCTGCGCGTGGCGCATCGGGTGCTTTTGTCGGCGAGCCGCGGGTCGATGTTCGAGCGCGGCTACGACATGCACGGGCTCAAGGTCGGCGACCGCTCACTCGAGGTGCGGCTGGCCGACGACGGTCTGGCCATCGAAGTGGTGCGTGAGACCGGCCTCGTCGACACGCTGCGCGTCGAGGACTCCAGCGTGTTCGACAAGCACGGCAACCTCATTCCGTACGCCGAGGGCTACTTCGGCTCGCTGGTGCTGGAGCTCGCGGCCCGCTGATCATTCCAGGCCGATGGCCTCGACGTGTGGATCATCGTCGAGGTCGAGCTCGTGCACGTGCTCCGCGGCGGGCAACGACGCGCCGAGCACGCCGCCGAACACCAGGTGCGCGCCCAGCATCACCCACGGCCGTGAAGACGGCACGTCGTCCTGCGGCGAACGCATCCACCCCAGCGCGGGAATCCAACCGGCGTAGCTGACGACCCACACGGCCGCGCCCGTGGCGACGCCTCCCAGCACGCGCAGCGAACGGTTGGGAATGCGCTCGAGCAGCGGGCCCGACACCGCACCGACCATCGCGCCGTAGCCCATGTGGAGGCCGACGGTGGCGAGCGTGAGGTCTTCGTTCCGCGGCTTCAAGTCGAGGTGCTCGAGCGTCTTGCGCGTGAGCTTGGTCGGCGGGTCTTCACCCAGCAGGCCCAGCTTCTGGGCCGCGAAGAGCAGCCCGCCCATGACGGTCGAAGCGGTGAGGCTCGAAACCGCGCCGCGCACCGACTGGCGAATGAGCGAGCGCCGCTCCGTACGACGGAAGGTGCGGCGCACCGAAGGCCCGCCATGGTGCCGCCTCGGAGGTGAAGTTGCGCCCATGGTGTCGGCCTCTTCTTCGTCACGCAGATGCGCGTCGGGGTGGAGCGCGTATTCGGCTTCGAATTCGTTGGTGGTGTCGGTCATCGGGAAACTCCTTTTCGATGGTGGGACCCGATAACGATGCATCGAGCGTTCCGCTCTCAGCTCCGAGAGAAAGTGCGGCGAAAACGCGAGCAACCGCGACCAACCTGCCTCACGTGGGGCGCAAGCGCGACCGACGCGGTGCCGGGGTGCCACAAACCGACAGTTGACCTTCGGCCCGCCGCGCGCGACGAGAGCGCCTCCATGGCTTCCTTTCAGTCCATCTCGTCGGAAGGTCAGTTCGCGCAGGAAGAAAAGAAGGTCATCGACCTCTGGGAGAAGCTCCGCGCCTTCCCGCGCAGCGTCGAACAGCGCGCGTCGGCCCCGAACTTCGTGTTCTACGACGGCCCTCCGTTCGCGACCGGCCTCCCGCACTACGGCCACCTCGTCGCCTCGACGCTCAAGGACATCGTTCCCCGCTACTGGACCATGCGCGGCTACCGCGTCGAGCGCCGCTTCGGCTGGGACACCCACGGCCTGCCCATCGAGATGGAGGTCGAGAAGGCGCTCAACCTCTCGGGCCCCGCGTCCATCCGCGCGCTCGGCGTCGACACGTTCAACGAGACCTGCCGCGCCTCCGTTCTCAAGTACGTCGACGAGTGGCGCCGCACCGTGACCCGCGTCGGCCGTTGGGTCGACTTCGACAACGACTACAAGACGATGGACGTCTCCTTCATGGAGAGCGTCTGGTGGGTCTTCGCCGAGCTCTGGAAGAAGGGCCTCGTCACCAAGGGCCACCGCGTGATGCCGTACTCGTGGCGGCTGTCGACCGCGCTGTCGAACTTCGAAGCCGGCCTCGACTACCGCGACGTCGACGACCCCGCGCTCACGGTGCGCATGCCGTTGAAGGCGCCGCTTCAGGGCAAAGACGCCACGCTGCTCATCTGGACGACCACACCGTGGACGCTGCCCAGCAACCTCGCCGTCGCCGTGAACCCCGACCTCGACTACGTCATCGTCGAGCACGAAGACGGCGTTCGCTACGTCGTCGCGCAGGCGCTCGTGGCCAATCACTTCGGTGACACGGCCAGGGTGGTCGGCACGCTCAAGGGCAACGAGCTGGTCGGCGCCGAGTACGTGCCGCTCTTCGAGTTCTTCAAGAACCAGAAGAACGCGTTCAAGGTCATCGCCTCGGGTCACGTGACCATCACCGACGGTACCGGCCTCGTGCACATGGCGCCCGCGTACGGCGAAGACGACTACAACGCGTGCAAGGCTGCGGGCATCGAGCTGGTCGACCCGGTCGACGCCGAAGGCAACTTCACCGACGAGGTGCCGCCGTACAAAGGCCTCAACGTCAAAGAGGCCGACAAGCCCATCATTCACGACCTCAAGGCCGCGGGCCGGGTGTTCAAGCACTCGCAGATCCGCCACGCGTACCCGTTCTGTTATCGCTCGGGCACGCCGCTCATCTACAAGGCCACGCCGTCCTGGTACGTGAAGGTCGAGGGGCTGCGCGACCGCATGGTCGAGAACAACCGCGGCATTCACTGGGTGCCCGGCTTCGTCGGCGAGAAGCGCTTCGAGAACTGGCTCAAGGAAGCGCGCGACTGGTCGATCTCGCGGTCACGTTTCTGGGGCACGCCGATCCCCATCTGGGCGAGCGACGACGGCAAGGTGATGCACTGCGTGGGTTCCGTCGCCGAGCTGGAGCAGCTCACCGGCGCGAAGGTCGACGATCTTCACCCCCACAAGATCGGTCACCTCACGTTCGAGAAGGACGGCAAGAAGCTCAAGATGATCGGCGACGTGTTCGACTGCTGGTTCGAGTCGGGCTCGATGCCGTACGCGCAGGTGCACTACCCGTTCGAGAACAAGGAAGCGTTCGAGAGCGCGTTCCCGGCGCAGTTCATCGCCGAGGGTTTGGACCAGACGCGCGGCTGGTTCTACACGCTGCTCGTGCTGTCGACGGCGCTGTTCGACAAGGCGCCGTTCAAGAACGTCATCGTCAACGGCCTGGTGCTCGCTGAGAACGGCGAGAAGATGAGCAAGCGGCTCAAGAACTACCCGGACCCCAACGAGGTCATCGAGAAGCACGGCGCCGACGCGTTGCGTGCGTACTTGATCAACTCGCCGGTGGTTCGTGCCGACCCGCTCCGCTTCTCGGAAGCCGGCGTGAAGGAAGTGGTGCGCACCGTTCTGATTCCGCTCCAGAACGCGTGGAGCTTCTTCACCACCTACGCGAACGTCGACGGCTGGAGCCCGAAGACCGGCCTCGCGGCGGCGCCTGCGTTCAAGGACCGCCCCGAGCTCGACCGCTGGGTGTTGTCGGTGCTGCAGACGCTCATCCGCGAAGTGAACACGCAGATGGAGGGCTACTACCTCGACAAGGTCGTGCCGCCGATGCTCGCGTTCATCGACCACCTGACGAACTGGTACATCCGCCGTTCGCGCCGCCGCTTCTGGAAGAGCGATGACGCCGCCGACAAGGCCTCGGCGTACGCCACGCTCTACGAAGTGCTCGTGGAGTTCTCGAAGGTGCTGGCGCCGGTGCTGCCGTTCATTTCCGAAGGCGTGTACCAGCACCTCGTGGTGCAGCCCGGCGTGGCCAGGCCCGGTGAAGACAGCGTGCACCTGTGCGACTACCCGATGCCCGACGCGGCGAAGACCGACCTGCACGTCGAGCAGCAGATGGATGCCGCGCGTCGTGCGGTGACGCTGGGCCGCGTGCTGCGCGAGAAGCACAAGTTGAAGACGCGGCAGCCGCTGCAGACGATGACGGTGGTGTCGACGTCTGACGCCATCCGGAAGGCCATCGACGATCACCGTGAGCTGATCATCGACGAGCTCAACGTGAAGAACGTGGTGACGCTGAAGGACGATGCGTCGCTGGCGACGCTGTCGTTCAAGCCAAACTTCAAGACGCTCGGCAAGCGCATGGGCCCGAAGTTGAAGGAGGCCGGCGCGGAGATCGCAGCCTTCACGCGCGAGCAGTGGGCGACGCTCGATGGTGGCGGCGTGGTGAACGTGCAGGGCGTCGACCTCACGAAGGAAGACGTGCTCGTCACCCGCACCGCGCGCGGTGAGGTCGTGGTGCAGAGCGAAGGTGACTTGACGGTGGCGCTGGACACCACGGTGACCGAAGCGCTCGAGCGTGAAGGCCTGATGCGTGAGTTCGTCTCGCGCATTCAGCGCATGCGGAAGGACCTCGGCTTCGAGGTGGCCGACCGCATTCGGGTGACGCTCGCCACCGACGACAAGGCCGTGCAGGCGTGCCTGTTGGAGTGGGACGCGAAGATCAAAGACGAGGTGCTCGCGGTGTCGTTGGAAGTCGGCGACGCGGCGAAGGGCGAGACGCTCGACCTCGATGGTCATGCGGTCACGGTGCATGCCGTGAAGGCGTGAGCTGCGGACGGGTGCCGCACGCGTGATCGAAGCGTGCGGCGTCGCATTTCGGATGTCTTGAAGCAGTCGGCGATTCAGTCGGTTGCGTCAGAGTCGTCACTTGCGCACGCACACCGAGCTGTGGCTAGGTTGTCGCCTCGTGATGGGAGGCGTGCATGAATTGCTTGCGTTTCGTCTGTGTTGGTTTGATTCTTCCGATGGTTTCGCTTGCTGATGGTCAGCGGCTGTATCCGGACCCCTTTGTTCGCTGTGAAGACCCCTTCATCGCGCTCCGAAGCGCGGACCTCACCGACAAGCCGGACGTGCCCCGAGACAGCGTCGTGATTCAACTCCCAGCACAGCGCTTATTGAAGGCACCGGTTCGCATTGACCTTCATGGCGTCAACCTCGATGGCTACGGCATCGGGAACGCTGTCATTGAACAAGAAGGTGAGACCGACAACACGTGCTCGTATAAGTACGTGCCCGAGTACAACGCATTCCTTCTACAAGAATGTGTCGCGATGCAAGGCGGCAACCCCAGTGCAATTCATACCCAACGTATGGAATTGCGCGTGCCTGGTTTCGAGCAACTCTCGAGGGTGACTGCGTGGGCGCGTTTCAAAGGCGTTCAGAGCAACGCCGGGTGTGGTGGCCGCACGCCGATGAACGGTCAGAAGTTCTTCAATCGGCCTGCGGCAGATCCTGACCGTTGGTTCGTTGTCATCGACGAGGCGTTGGTCGCTCCTGGTTCCGTCGTGGTGCTCGCCACACAGTTGACACAGGCCGTTAACGGAGAACTCGAGGCGACCTACAGTTCTGGGCCGCTGGCGTTTGCAATAAAAACCACTGCGACCAATGCGCAACTGTTGTCGCAGGACAATCGAGTGCGGTTTGTAGAGAACCAGCCGATGTTCAGAGGCGAGGGTATTCGAACTGCTGACTCTGCGAGTCAATGGGCTTTGGACCGCATCGATCAGGAGCCCACTCGAGGCGTCGCGCCCATTGACCATCGGTTCCGCTGGCCGGCTTATGACAATACTCAGCGTCCATCGGTGTTTGTCCTCGATACGAGCGTGTCCGCGCACACCGCGTTCGCGGGACTCGCGCTGAACATTGAAGATCCGAACCCGGCGTTGCCTTCATGCGCTGTCTCTGAATCAGGATCCGCGCATGGCACGAATGTCGCGAGTCTGTTGGTTGGCCCATATTCGTCAGCTCAGCAATCTCCGCTCCAAGTGTATTTTGTGAAGGCGGCCGGTCGGGTGAGCGCATTCGGTGTCACGATCTGTGATGGCGGCGGAGGCATGGCTGTAGCGAACGCTCTCCAACGCGTGAGCAACCTTTTGGTCCCCGGCGACATCGTGAACATGAGTCTGGGTGGCGACAGCTTGTCTGGCTTCATCGAAATGCAAGTCGAGCAGATACTCAAAAGAGGCGCCGTTGTGGTCGCTGCTGCAGGAAATGAAAGCAACGCGGTGAATTATCCGCCCGGCAACATCCCCGACGTCATCACCGTAGGCGGCACGAAAATCGATGACGGACGGTGGGTTCGAACCAACTTTGGTCCGGAAGTCGAAGTGTACGCGCCAGCACAGGATGTCCTGGTTGCAACAAACACTTCGACTGCCGCAACAAGCATTTCAGCAGGAACCTCATTGGCGACCCCACTTGTTGCCGGAATTGTTTTTCACAACGTAGCCACTTCTGCGTGGCCGCCGGCCGAGTCGCTGACGGTTGCGCAACAGCAGGCGCAGCGACTGGTGGTGGAAGGCATTTCGCATTCGACAGATCTGCTCCCCGTGCTTCGAGGCCGGCCGCTTGAGAAAAGCCCTGTCAATGGCATCGCGCTGCTCGCACCCCCGGGTGTCAGTCTCGAGCGTTTGGCTAGCGGCGTCGGACTGTGGCGCGGGAGGCACGGCGGCGCTGGTCAGTATTCTCTCGGTCGAGCAGAGCTCAATGTGGACGGTTGGCCGACGGTGTCATCTTCATTCGCGCCCGTGCGCGAGGGCGACGAGGTTTGCCCGGCCCTTTCCGGCTTTGATTTTGGCACGTATCCGGGAGACTCCAATAATCGCGTAGAACTGCTTGTGGGTTGTTATGATTCTGAATCTGCATATCTTGGTCTGTATTCCGATATCGAAGAACACACTGGGTATCGTGTGGAGTCGGACGATGCACCATTGTTCGCAGCAACCTTTACCGGACAGCAAGGCGGAAATGGCGCGGACTACGGCGCCGTAGCGGCCGTCATGAAACGAATTGACTCCGGTCTTTTCGCTCTTAATCGTCACGAAGCTGCGCTGCTCTTCATGGGAAAGACGACGAGCCCCGGGACTGAAACTCCGGTGTCTCGCGTTGTTCTCAATGCGCTGCCGAACCACTCATTCCGGCTGAACCACGTTGCGATTCGTTGCGACGAAACGCCGAGCTGGAGTTGCACAGTGTGGACCACGGCTACGCAGTGGTCGGACTCAGCGAATGATGCGTACGCAATCACCGTCTACCGCTCGAAGTTCGACGAGGCGTGGCAATCGTCACCTCGTGTTGTCGAATCTCCGGTCGTCGTGCTTCAGGCCGAGATGACAATCGACGCCACGTGTGGCGTCCCAGGGCTCGGCATCGGCTACGGAGCGCACGGTGTCGGCGTTGTGCCCGACGATACAGGTGAGGGCTTCAGCCTCGTGTATACGACGAGCGCAAGCGGCACGATGAACGGCACATGCGTCCGCACGGGGGGCACGTGGATAGCGCGAGGCCCATCGACGCTCACTCCTCCTTTGCCGACGCCATCGGCGCGACGTCTGGGTGAGGGGCTTTTCGCCAACAGCATCACATTCGACAGGTGGAATCGCACGGTCTTGTTGGGTGGAGGAATCGAAGACCGTCTTTGGAACTCAACACCTGCCATCTTTTCGATGGACCGTGCGCTGCATCTGAGGAACTCGTGGACTCCCCCGCGCCCAGCCAACACCGAGTGGCTCGGTACGCCTTTACTTTCTGGCTACAGAGGCTTTTTCCTTCAGTTGAACAGCATTCTGGAAAGCAGCGTCCGCTGGTTTGAGCCATGAGATGCGCTGGCTTGGTTGCGCTGTTGGTTTCGTCGTGCTCGTGCGTCACTCAGCAAGGACAAGATTCGGGAGTCGACGCGAGCATCGTGGATGCGTCAGTGACTGACGCAGCCATTGTAGATGCTGGTGACGGCTCGCTGCATGTGCTCGATGTCACGCCGCCTGAGGGCTGGGCTGATGGAGGCGCGATTTCATGGCGAGTGCTTTCATTCGAGGAAATCTGCCCTGGCGAGGGCAGCCCGCGGCGACCACGCATCAATAGCCACGGAACGGCACTCGTTGGCTGCGAACCGGATGGTGGATGGATTCGTGATGATGTTCTTGCGTTGAGCGACGGCGGGCTCATTCGAGTTGCTCTCGAGCAGCGAACGTACCTTCTTCTTGACGACGATACGTATTGGCATCGCGCCGAAGATCCGTCCGTTGAGCCGTACTCGTACAGGCGGGGACTCGATGGCAGTGTTGTTCAGAGACTCGAGTATTTCACGGTCTACTCAGCGACACAGTCCGGGTGGATCTCGTTGCGACACTGGGGAACATGGGATGGAGAACTGTACGAAGTCATCGGCCCTGACGGTGGCGTCTGGCCGCGAGAAGGCACAAACGGCTACATCGTCGACTTCAATGAGGATGGTATTGGCATTGGTCCGACGTTCCCGAGGAAGGCCATCCGCGTTTGGAGGGACGGGAAAGAGCAGATTAACGACTATGTGGCGGGTGCTTGTGCCCCGTTGGATATCAACGAATCCAACGTCATCGTCGGGGAACGAGTCGACCCCGCGATTCGCGCGACCGTCTTCTGGGGAAAGCAATACAATGAGGCCGTCGTTCCCGTTGGAGACAGGTCGACCTTCTGGAAGATCAATAATTCCAACGTTGCCGTAGGCCTCGCGCAGGAAGAGAATCGCGCGACGCGCGCCATCGGTTGGGGAATAGCTTGGGCGAGAGGGCGCACTGTCTTGCTGGATGACTTGATGCGTGATGCAGGAATTGACTGCATCATTCAGTCTGCGACTGACATCAATGATTCGAATCAAGTCGTAGGCGTGGCGAACTGCGGCGATGGTGGGTCGAATTATTACTCGACTTATCGCATGCGACTTGGAGTCGCGTTCGACTGATGTGACAGAACAGAGATCCGAAATTTCTCGCGCGTCTATCACCCTTGAGGCGTGTTCAGGAACGCTCGTGTCTCTGCGACCACGCGGTTCGTGAAGTTCGGGTCGCGAATCTGCGCGGAGCCCTGCATCGGTTGACGCTTCTCGTCGAAGTACACGCCGGTCTCGTTCGATTCGGTGCTGAGCACGCGCGACATCATCTTTGCCGCGCGTGACGAGGTGCTCGCGCCCTTGATGAAGAACGGAAGAATCGGCGTGAGCGCGGTGGCGATCATTCGCGCGAGCCACGGCGCCTCACGGCCGAGACCGGTGCTGGGATTGAAGCCGGGTTCGATGGCCTGAATGCGCAGCCGCGGATTCTCTTTCGCGAGCTCGATGGCCGCGGCGAGACCGGCCTGCTTCGTGGTCGCGTACGAATCGAAGCCTGCGTTCGTCGAGCTTCCCGCGAGCCACTCTCCACGTGCGCTCGCTTCTGCGGAGATCCAGCGTCCGCCACGGAAGCCGGCGGCCTTCGCGGGCTTTCGTTCCGGCTCTTCGACCGCGGAGACGACGAATGCGACGCGCGCTCCATCGCGCAGGTACGGCGACAACGTCTCGGTGAACACGAACGGCCCGAGGTGATTTGTCGCGAACGAATTGTCCCAGCCCTGCTTGCTCTTCGTGGGGACGGCTTCGCGAATGCCCGCGTTGTTGAGCACGCCGGCGATGGGCAGCTTCATGGCGATGATCTCTTCGGCTGCGCGCTTCGCACTGGCGACGTCAGACAAGTCGCAGACGACGGCGATGGCGTGCGAACCGAGTGACGCCTTCAGCGCGTCCAACTTCGCGCGACTGCGGCCCACGAGGACCACGGTTCCCGACTTCGCCAGCTCGCGAGCGGTGGCGAGGCCGTAGCCCGAAGTCGGGCCAGTGATGATGTACGCGGCGTCTTTGTTCGTCATGGTGACCGTGAAATAGAAAGTTCGCTCAGGCCGATAAGTGGGCCTAAATCGAATTGAGTATTCGTCAGGAGCGAATGATGGATCGCCACGTCGCAATGAAGGTCTTCGTGAAGGTCGCCGAGCTGCAGAGCTTCACGCGCGCGGCTGAGCAGCTGGGAATTCCGAAGGCGACGGCCACGACGACGTTTCAGGACCTCGAAGAGTTGGTGTCCGCGAAGTTGCTCAACCGCACCACGCGCACTGTCGCGCTCACCACGGAGGGCGCCGCGTTCCTCGAGCGCTGCAAAGACCTGCTCACCGACCTCGACGACCTGGAGTCGATGTTTCAAGTCGGCTCGACGCAGCTCACCGGAAAGATCCGCGTGGACATGGCGAGCTCACTCGCGCGCGACGTGGTGATTCCGCAGTTGCCGAGGTTCTTCGCGAAGCACCCTGAGATTGAAGTGGAGATCGTCGGTGCAGACCGGAAGGTCGACCGCATTCGTGAAGGCATCGATCTCACCGTGCGCGGCGGGCCTGTCGAGCCGGGTCTGAACGCCATCGACTCAATCTCGGCGAGGTGAAGAGCGTCAATGTCGCCAGCCCTGCGTATCTCGCGAAATTCGGCCGGCCGAATAACGTCGACGACTTGAAGCATCACCGGCTCGTTCGGTTCGCGAACTCGTTCGCGGCGCGGCCCGACACGTTCGAATACTTCGACGGTGAGAAGACGCGTCACATCGCGATGAAGAGCGCGATCACCGTCGGTTCAATCGATGGCTACAAAGCGGCCGCGCTTGCCGGGCTTGGTATCGCGCAGAACCCGCGGTTGGAATTCGGCAGTCCTTGAAGAGCGCGGAACTCGTCGAAATTCTCCCGCGGTTTCGAGCCGAGTCAGGTCGGCACGCGAAGCTGGTGTACCCGCAGCGAAGGTTTCTCGCCAAGCGCGTGCGCGCGTTCATCGAGTGGGTGACGCCGCTGCTTCAGCAATACTTCGCGGGGCAAGACAGCTGAGCTGACCTTACGAAGCTGCCGGTTCGAGACTCGCGGCGTGCAGGTCGACGGCGTTCTGCATGTTGAGCCAGAACTGCGGCGTCATGTCGAAGCGCTTCGCGAGGCGGAGCGCGACTGATGCAGTGACCGCGCGCTTTCCATTCACGATGAGATTGACGGTCTGCAAGGACGCGCCGATCTCGTGCGCAAGCTTGTCCTGCGTGAGCCCGTCGGTCTCTTCGATGATCTTCCTGAGAATGACGCCGGGATGCGTCGGCGCACGGCTACGAGACTTCATGAAAGCTCCTCAGTGGTAATCGACGATGGCGACTTCACTCGCTCGTTCGTTTTCGAAGCGGAAGATCATCTTGAACTGCATGTTGATGCTGACGCTCCAGTAATTCTTGAGCTTGCGGAGCCGGTTGCTGGGCGGCAAGGCCATGTCCCTCACCGACTGTCCGTGTGAATCACGGCGGCGTTCGGAGGAACGCTGCGACTTCCGGCGCGACCGGTTCGCCTTCGCGCTCTTCGACGATCACGTCCCAGCCTTCGGGAGGTCGCGTGTACGCGAGGTCTTCGTGCGAGATCGAGAAGACGAGGACTCCACGCGCGTCGCAGCCCCACGGGTCTTCCCATTTGCCGAGCGTCGGTGAGAACAGATCGCGCAGCGTCTTCGGCGCGTACAGCGGCGACGGTCGCCACGTGAAGCCGAGGGCGCGACCTTTCATGCCCGGCCATTTGTAGAGCCACCGCAGGTTGGTGACCGATTTCCAGAGTGGCGATGACTGGAAATTCCGCCGCAGGTCGAGCGCCGAGCCGCGTTGGTTGGCGCACTCTTTCGCTGAGACGTGCGAACCCAGCGCGACTGCGTGGAAGGTGAGAATTCCGCTCGGAACCGGTTCTGCGAGTTCATCACGCACGCCGTCGCCCTCCCTGCCGCCCTGTTTCAGTCGAGCAGGTGAAGCCCCGTCATTCCGCGGAACGTCGCGATGAGCCACGCGACGAGCAACGCGAGCCCACCGACCAGGAAGATCGTCGCCACCAGGTCCAACTGCAGCCGCGCGATACGGCCCTTCGCCGTACGCACGTCGATGGTCTGCCCCGCGACGTGAAATTCGATCGCATCGCCCGGCTTCACCGAGAACACGTACGAACCTTCGACTTCCTTGATGACGCCGCGGTCGACCAGTTGGCCCAGCGGCTTCGGCTGGTCGCCCTGAAGCGAGACCGTGCCCGTGATGCCCAGCGCGAACTTCACGTCGAGGCCCGCCGGCGTCCACGCCAGCTCGATGCGGGCGCCCTGCGCGATGACGAAGGTGTCTTCTGGCCGCTCGCCCAGCGTGATGGCCTTCTTGCCGCGACCGTCGATGACCTCCGCTTCGAGCGCGCGGTCACCCCAGCGCATGCGGACTTCCCAGGCGTTCGCGGGTGCTGACGTCGTCTTCACGGCGCTCTCTTACGTCACGAGCGCGGCTGTTCGCGCCGCCAATCCAGCTGGCGTGCGGTCACTGCCTGAAGAACCGTGTGCATCTGGTCGACCGGCGTGTCTGGCGTGATGTGAATGAAGCCCGCCGTCGTCGAATCGACGCCCGCGAACTCGGTCGCGAGGTTGTACCCGAGGTAGTTGCACAGGTAGGCGCTGCGGTCCGGCTCGTACGCGCCGTCGCTCCGGCTGGTGTGCACCGCGCGCTGATCGCCGTACCCGCGCAGCGAGTTCTCGATGACGTCGACGGGCAGGTCGGTCTTCAGCTCGCGCGCGCCGCCCGGGCGAACCTCGCGGTCCTTCATCATCACGTTGTTGCCGTCAGGCGCCGCGCCGAGGTGGTTTTCAGGCCGCTCTTCGACCTGCGACTGCCCGTGCGTGACGCCCATCGACAGAATCACGTCGGGCGGCGACTTCTTCATCTCAGCCACGAAGGCATCGACGGCATCGGTCGTCACGTCGAGCCGCCGGTACTCCACGATGGCGCCCTTCACGCCGGCCTCCGACAGCTTCTGCGCCATGTTCGCCGACGGGTTGTCGGTGATGCCCATGAACGCGCCGTAGCCGGTGACGACGACCTTCAGCGGCACTTCACCGGGCTTCAAACCGAGTGACTCGGGCTTGAAGAGCATCAGGTGCGCCGCGTCGTCGCTGGCCTTCGCGGCCTGGCCCTTGAACGACGCCATTTCGTACGGCTGCACGTCGCCCGACAGCACCACGCCCGTCACCTTCGAGGGCAGCTGTGCTTTCAATTTCTCGAGCACCTGCGCCGCGGTCTCGCCCTTCTTGACCTGCACCGAGAGCTGCTTGCCCTCAATGGCGACCTTCATCAGCCCGTCGGCCTGTGCGGTGCCCTTGAGCGAGAAGCAGTTGTCGAACAGACCCACCTTCGCCGAGAGGCCGGCCACGCCCACGGTGACGATCGCGTAGCGGCCTTCGATCTGCGCGAGCCCACCGGCCTGCACGTTGACCCACGCGTTCTGCTGGCCCATCGCCGAGAGGTGTCGCATCAACCGCTGCTTGGCCGGGTCATCGAAGCTGTCGGCGGCCTTGATCAACTCGGTGCGTTCAGAAGCGGTGAGCCCCCAGCCCGAGCGCGCCTTGAGCACGATCTGATCGACCTCGGTCTCGGTGACCTTCCCGTCCTGCCGGGCCTGCGTCAGCGCACTGCGGATGCCTTTGACGGTCATGACAACGCGCAATATCGCGGATCTGCCCGAACGAAGAAGGTCCCCAACGCTCCAAGGTGCACTAGTTTCCCGCTCCCCGAATGAGTGACTCGCTTCAGGTCTGGGTGCGCAACGACAAGGGCCAGGTGTACGGGCCGCTTTCGCCGCCCAGCGTCGAGCTGCTCATCGACAACGGCGTCATCGGCGGGCGGCTGCAGGTGTCGACCGACGGCCAGAACTACGTGTTTCCCGGCCGCGTGCCCGGCCTGCGCATGATCTTCCCCCGAGAAGTCTGGGGCGAGACGGTGGTGCCCGGCGACGACCTCGACGCCGAGTGGGGCAGGGTGGCGATGCCCGCTGCCTTGCCCGGTGGGCCGAGCGCGCCGCTGTCGTCTCCGTCGGGCGTCACCGCTGGAGCGCCCGTGGCTGGCCCCGGGGCGCGCGCGCCCATGCCTGGCCCCGGTGCCCGCGCGCCGGCCGGTGGCCCTGTCGCCGGTCCCGGAGCGCGCTCGCAGCAACAGCAGCAGCGCGCCTTCAACCCCTCGCAGTTCGGCGCGCAGGGCCGGCCACCGGCCCCGGTCCCCGGCGCGCCCGTGAAGTCCTCGCCGTCGGTGGCCGACTTCCTCTCGGCGCCCATGGGAGCGGCCGCGCCACCGCCGCACATCGCGCCGCGCCCCGTCGCCCCCGCGCCCGCGCGGCCGGTGGTGCCGGTCGACGACATCTCCGAAGCACCGTCGCCGCCGGTGGCGCCGCCGCGGCCGGCCGCGCAGCCCCCGCCCACGCCGAAGGGCGACGCCGCGCTGCCCGCCAGCGGCTCACTCGAGCAGCACGGCGCGCCCCGCCTCTATTACCTCGCTGCGTCTGGAGAGCTCACCGGCAGGCTCACGGTCACCACCTACGACCGCGAGCTGCTGGTGCACTTCAAGCGCGGCAACCCGGAGTTCCTCGACTCGTCGCACCCCGACGACAGCCTCGCCACCTTCCTCACGCAGCAGCGGCTCGCCTCGCCGGAGCAGCTCGCGCAGGCGCAACGGGAAGCCCCGCGCTTCGGAGGCGACCTGCTGGGCGCGCTCTTCGGGCTGGGGCTCGTCAACCCCAACGCGGTGTTCACGCAGCTGGGGCAGCGCGCGACGGCGCTGTTGATGCGGTTGCTCATCAACGAGCAGGGCTCGTTCACCTTCGTGGCTGAAGAGCTGCCGGCGGCGCGGTCGATGCCCCTGGGCAATCGCTGGGCGCTCTACGCCGACGCGCTCCGCAAGCTGCCGCAGCCGGAGCTCCGCCGCCGCCTCGCGCGCGCGTGGGACCTGCCGGTCATGAAGGCCGGTGGCCGCGTGCAGCTCGCCGACGTGCGCCTGACACCGCAGGAGACGCGCGCGCTCAACTACTTCGACGGTGTGCGCTCGCTCGCGCAGCTGGCCCGCGACGTGCCCGCCGAAGCCGAGGTCATTCTTCGCACCGCGTTCATGCTGCACCCGCTCGAGTTGGTGTCGTTCGCCGACGTGCCGGTGTCTGCGAGCCCGGGTCGTCCTCCGTCGCCACCCCGCGGCGTGCCGCCCGTCGCGCCGCCGGCCCGCCCCGTGGTGCCTGCGCCGCCGCCTGCCGGTGCGGCACCGCCGCGACCCGTCGTCGCGCCGCCGCCGGTGGCCCCCGCACCTGCGAAGCCCGCCTCGCCGTACCCGGGCGGAGCGCCACCCACCATCGCCGCGCCGCCGCCGGGTGCGAAGCCTCCCGGTGGAGCGCCTCCGACCGTTCGGCCACCGCCGGTGACGTCGAGCGTCTCGGCCGTCGCCTCGTCGCCCTCGACCGTGGCCCGGGCGGCACCAGCGGTCATGCGCCCCGTCGTCAGCTCGCCGTCGACGGTGCGCTCTTCACCGTCGGGGCTCGCGTCGGCGCCGGTGCCCGAAGACCTCAAGGGGCTCACCGCGCTCTTCGAAACGATGAAGAAGCAGACCTACTTCGAGGTGCTCGGCCTCAAGAAAGACGCCGACGCCAACCAGGTGAAGGTGGCCTACCTCAAGGCCGCCCGCAGCTTTCACCCCGACACCGTTCCGCAGAACGCGCCGCCGGAGGTCGCGAAGGTGCGCGCCGACATCTTCGCGCTCATCAGCGAAGCCAACCGCACGCTCTCCGACCCGGTGCTGCGCGAGGACTACACGGCCGAGCTCGCCGCCGGTGGCAGTGGCTCGAAGGTCGACATCGAAAAAATCCTCCGCGCCGAGGACTGCTTCCAGAAGGGCACCATCATGGTGAAGGCGCGCAAGTACCCCGAGGCCCTCAAGATGCTCGAGAGCGCCATCGCCGATAACCCCGACGAAGGTGAGTTCTACGCGTGGCGCGGCTACGCGAAGTTCCTGCTCGCCACCGACCGCAAGGCCGCCACGCCCGACGTGCTGCGCGACATCCACCTCTGCGTCTCGAAGAACCCCAACGTGGCCAACGCCTATTACTTCCTCGGCTTCGTCGCGAAGCTCAACGGCGACCACAAGACCGCCCTCGCCAACTTCAAGAAGTGCGTCGCGCTCGACCCCAAGCACATCGACGCCTCGCGCGAATTGCGCACGATGAAGTAAGGGGGCCGCCATGCCTCTCAACGGAAAACAGAAGAGCCAGCTGCGCGCGCTCGGTCATCACCTCACCGTCGTCGTGCAGGTCGGCTCTGACGGCGTCACCGAAGGCGTCATTGCGGCGACCGAACAGGCGCTCAAAGACCACGAGCTCATCAAGGTGAAGATCGCCGACGAACGCGAAGGCCGCGAAGGCGCCATCGAGGCGCTGGTGAACGGTACCGGCGCCGAAGTGGCGCAGACGCTCGGCAAGACCGTGCTGCTCTTCAAGAAGCGCAAGAAGAACTCGAAGATCAACCTCGCCTCCGCGAAGGCGCCGCCTAGCGAGAAGTGACCCCGGCCAGCTGCGCGCCCTCCGTGAGCCGCTGCAGCAGCTCCGGAGGAAACAGCTGCCGTTTCGCCTCACCCGTTCCCGCGCGCGCGGCCTCGTCGGTCTCCACGTAGCCCGCGTAGCCGTCGGCCAGCGACACCACGCGCCGCACGTGCGCCTGCTGCTCGAGCACGCGGCCCGCGGCGTACGAAGGCTCGACCGGCACGAAGAGCAGGGTCGCTTCACCCAGCGTCAGGCCGTGCAGCACCGCGAGGTCTTCCGCGTCGTCGCACACCGCGTTCTCGACGACGGGCCGCACGAGCGAGGGCACCACGTTGCGTGCGTCGGGGCGGGGCAGCGAGACGTGTACTTCGCTCCACGCCGCGTCGAGGACCTCGGGCTGCGTGCGCGTGGGCATCATCTTCACCAGCGCTTCGAGCTTCGTGGCCACCGCTTCGGGCGTCGGCAGCGCCTCGCGGTTGATGCTCGCGTTGCCGGCCGCGCCCTGGAGCACCAGCGTCACCGGGCCGCCGTTCTCTTCGAACTTCGCGGCCAGCAGCCCCGGCCAGTCGGGGTGAAGGCCCGCGGGCTTGCGACCGACGGTCGTGGGGTGCGCCGAGATGACCAGCAGCTGCGCGAGCGGCCCGCGCTCACCGTCGAAGCGAAGACGCAGAACGCGGCGGTCGGCCTCAGGCCCCGAGCGCGCGACGGTGATTCCCTCGGTCACCGTGTCGCCGACCTCCAGCCTGGCGAAGGCGAGTCGTTGGCTCGCGGCGCTCAAGGCCTCCCGCGCGTTCGTCACCAGCGCGGCCTCGACGGCCTGGTCGTAGCGGCCGAGCGCTCCGTATTCTTCGGCGGCCGACGGGGCGTACGCGCCGGGCCCGGAGTGCGTGTGCGTGGCAAGCACCCATGTGGGGAAGGGCTGCTCCTTCCCGATGGCGTCGCGCAGCTGAGGCGTCACCAGCAACACGTCGAGCAGCACCAGGCCCAGGCGCTGCGCACCGACGTCGAGCACCAGCGCGCGCGCGGAAACCGGCGCCAACGCTGACGTCACCGAGCCCGGAAACGGCCCGTAACCGCCGGCAGGCACTGGGAAGGGCAGCGTGAAATCGACGCGCGCGGCGCCGGCCTTCAACGCGCCCTGACCCCGTGAGATGAACGAGAGCGCCGGCTCCTGCTTCGGCCATGCACCGCAGCGGTCGACCGACGCTGCGCCGAACCCGACGAGCGCCAGCCCAAGCAACACCGCAGCAGTGATGAGCAGACGACGCTTCACGGCCCCACGCTGTACTACGGTGCTCGACGCTCACCCGGGGGAATCACCCAACGTCGCTCAATCGCGTACACGCCGTGTTCGACGCGTTGTGGCTGTCTTCGTGCGTCCTCGATCTCGAGTTGCCGGAGGCGCCGCGGCAGGGCTCGCTCGTCGGCATCGTCGACACCTCACCCATCGACGGCGCGGGCCACGCGGTGGTGCTGGTCGACACCAATGGTCAGAAGCTCACCGTCAACCCCGAAGCGAACGGCGCGTTCCGTTTTCCCGAGGTGCTGCCGGGGCTCTACGCCCTGGACGTGCGCATCGACGGCTTCGCGCCGCTGGTGGTGCCCAACGTTCGCGTGAAGTCGGGTGAAGCGGTCGACGTGGGCGTGCTCGAGCCGCTCTTTCTTCAAGATGAACGCGCGAGTGGCTTCATTCGTGGCCGCGTCACCAATGGCGCCGGTGGCGCGGTGGCGGGCACGTCACTGCAGTTCTTCCTGCCCTCGTCGACCTCTCCGCTCACGGCCGCGGTGGCCGACGCCGACGGCAACTTCGATGCACCGGTGACCTCGGGAACGTAGCGGCTGGTGGCGCGGCACCCCTGGTACGCCGAAGCCACGCTCGAGAACGTGGTGGTCGCCGAAGGTCAGACCGTCGACCTGCGCATGTCGCCCATCGTGTTGTCGATTCGGCCCGCGACCATCAGCGGCGTGGTGCTCGTCGAGCGCGACGGGCAGCCCACGACCGCGGCGCAAGGCGCGACGGTGACGTTGTCGACGGGCGCGACGACCACCACCGATGCCGACGGCAAGTACGTGCTCACCGGCGTGGTGGCGGGCACGCACACGCTCCGCGCGCAGCTCGCGCAGTACGCAGACCCGCTCCCCTCGCGCACCATCACCGTCGAGCCCGATGGCCTGATGACCGCCGACACCATCACGCTCGAGCTGCTGCGTGGCTCGGTGCGCGGCACGGTCGAGACCGCCGACGGTGCTCCCGCTGACGGCATCACCGCGTCACTCGCGCCCGTGGGCTACGGGGCCGCCGCTGCGGTGGGCATGGTGTCGTCGCGCGCGCAGTACCTCATCACCAGCGTGCCCTACGGCGACTACACGCTGACGCTCTCGAAGCAGGGCTACTTCCGCGCGTCGCTCACGGTGCGCGTCGACGCGCCGAGCGTCAACGTGTCGAACACCGTGCTCGCGCCGCAGAGCGGCGATTTTCTCATCGACGATCTCGACCCCGACAACCCCCCGACCTTCACGCGCACCGCGAACGTGACGGTGGTCTTCACCAACACCGCCAACGCCACCGAGATGCGCATCAGCGAAGACCAGGCCTTCACCGGCGTGAACTTCGTGACCTTCCAGAACAACCGGCCCATCACCCTGACCGGCACCGAAGGCGTGAAGACGCTCTACGTGCAGCTCAAGGACAACACCGGCACCGTGGGGCCGACGTTGAGCAGCAGCATCACGCTCGACACCACGCCGCCGGCCGCGCCTTCGCTCGAGCTCGACTCCACCGGCGTCTCGGGCGCGGGGCTCAAGTTCACCAACTCGAACGTGACGCTGCCGCTGCGCGTGTTGGCGCAGGACACGCTGTCGGGCGTTTCGGGCATGCGCCTGTCGGGCACCGGCGCTGCGACCGGCGGGCTGCTGACGACCCCCACGCTGCCGTACCAGAGCGACGCGGTGTTCAACCGCGCGGTCACCACCGACGGCGTGCAGACCGTCTACGCGCAGGTCATCGACAACGCAGGCAACGCGAGCGCCATCGTCAGCGACGTCGTCGTGGTCGACCGCGCGGTGCCTTCTGGCGCCATCACTGCGCTGCGCGGCCCCGGCGCGACGGCCGATGGCTACACGAATCAACTCTTCGTCGACGTGCAGGTCGCGGTCGGCGCCGAACCCGATGGCGGCAGCGTGCAGGTGAAGCTCGCGAACGCCGCGGGGCCTGACCTCGACGCCGCGCAGTTCCAGGCCGCGCTGCCGGTGGTCAGCTGGCACCTCGGCGCCGCGAGCGACGGCCTCAAGACGATTCACGCGCAGTTCCGCGACACCGCCGGAAATCTCAGCGCGCCGCTCAACACCACCATCACCTACGACGTGACCGCGCCTTCACCGGTGTCGGCCAACGTGACGCCGGCGATCTCACCCAGCACCTCGGTGACGGTGAACGTGGCGTCGTCGGCCAGCGATCTGTCGGCCACCGAAGCCGTGACCGTGTCCGAGAACCCCAGCTTCACCGCCGCGGGCACCGTGGGGCCGATGCCCATGCCGGGCTCGGGGCAGATTCCCTTCACGCTGAGCAACGGTGACGGCGTGCACACCGTGTACGTGCGCTTCAAGGACCGGGCGGGCAACACCTCGGTCGTCACCGCGCAGGTCACGCTCGACGACACGCCGCCGTCGGCGCCGAGCTTCTCGCTGGTGGCCACGGGCACGCGCGGCGCCACGAAGTTCACGAGGAACGGCGCCTCGCTCCCCTTCACCCTCACCGGCGTCGATGCGCTCAGCGGCGTCGCGCAGATGCGGTTGTCCACGTCTTCCGCTGTCGGTGCCAACGGCCTGCTGACGACGGGCACGACCTCGCCGTGGGTGGCCAGCGGCACCTTCACGCGCGCCGCGGGCGACGCACCGGTGACCGTCTACGCGCAGCTCATCGACGCCGCGGGCAACGCGATCGCCGTGGTCTCGGACACCATCGTGGTCGACACCGCAGTGCCGTCGGGCACGGTGAACATCGCGCGGGGCGCCGAGGCGACCGTCGACGGCTTCACCAACTCGAGCGTGGTCAACGTGTCGCTCACCGCGCCGGCCGAGCCCAACGGCGGCGGCGTGACCTTCAAGATGGCGAACACCAACGGCATCGAGCTCACCCAGGCCGCGTTTCAGGAGCTCTCGCCGACGGTCAGCTGGTTCCTGAGCAACGGCGAAGGCTCGAAGACCGTCTACGTGGTGTTCCGCGACTCGGCCGGCAACGAGTCGACGCCGGTGACCGCGAACATCACCTACGACCTCACGGCTCCCACGCCGGCGACCGCCACGATTACGCCGGCGACCACGCGCGTGCTGGGCGTGACGGTCGCCGTGGCTTCGAGCGCAGGTGACTTGTCCCCGACCACCGGCCTCACGCTGTCTGAGTCGAGCAGCTTCTCGGGGAGCGGCACCGTCGGCCCCATGGCGATGCCGGGCGGTGGCACGGTCGGCTTCACGCTCTCGAACTCGGGAGACGGGCTGCCACCATCTACGTGCGCTTCCGCGACCGCGCCGGCAACAGCACCATCGTTCCCGCCACCGTCACCGTCGACAGCACGCCGCCCAGCGGCACCATCGACGTCACCGGCACGCTCGCCGACGGTGTCACCACCAGCCGCGCGCTCACCGCGACCACCGACGTGCGCGTGGGCCTCCGCGTTTCGGGCGCGACCGAATACTTCCTCGGCACTGGGTCGCTCACGACGTGCCCCTCGAGCGGGTACACGGCGATGCCGCCCAACGGCGAAGTGCTGACCACCGTCGCCGGCGGCGCTGAAGGCGTTCGTGAACTTCGGGGCTGCTTCCGCGACGCGGCCGGCAACGTGTTCGGCGGCGCGGTCTCGGGAGGCTGGGCGCCGTCGACGAGCATCACCTTCGACGGCACCGCGCCCACCGGTTGCGTCGTCACCGCCACCGGTCGCCGCCGCGACGGTTCGCCGTCGACGGTGAACGGCAAGACCGCGGCCACCAAGATTCCCGTCACCATCAGCGGCTGCGGCGGCGCGCCGGTCGACATGGCCATCGTCGCCGGCTTGGTCACCTGCAACGCGGGCGCGAGCCTCCAGTGGCAGCGCTACTCGGGCACCGTCGACTTCACGTTGCCCAATCAAGACGGCCTCACGGCCATCAACGCGTGCGTGCGCGACCAGGCGCTCAACGTGGGCTCGATGACGGGCACCTCGATGACGCTCGACACGCAGGCGCCCACCGGCGCCGTCATTGCCATCGACAGCCCGCAGGCCAACGGCTTCACCAACGTGACCGCCCCCGTCATCACCGGCAGCGCCGACGACGCGACCAGCTGGGGGCTCTCGGAGAGCTCGCGCGGGCCGTTCACGTCGCTCGCGTATTCGGCGACGCCGAGCACCACCACGTACACGTTCTCGTCGCCGGGGCGGAAACGGCTGTTCGCGCAGTTCGTCGACGACGTCGGCAACGCGAGCGCTCCCGTCGAGGCCAGCGTCACCGTCGACACCACGGCGCCCGCGGTGCCTCGCTTCTATTCCGTCGACTTCGACAATCGCGGCGCGCGGCTCTTCTGGGATCCCGTCACCGACGCGTCGGGCATTCTCCGCTACGAGCTGTGGTGCGGCGTCTCGAGCGCGGCTGCGAAGTGCGCCGAGGTCGACGGCACCAGGAGCGACGGCTGGGTGCTCAATCTCCCCAATCGTCGCGATCAGGTCTTCGCGGTGCGCGCGGTCGACAGCGCCACCAACGCTTCGCCGCTGAGCACCACCATCGCCGGCGCCGTGGGCTTCCGCCGCATCGCCGTGCCGTTCAACAGCGCCTACTCGGTGCAGCCCTTCGACATCGCCACCCGGGGCGACGACATCTACGTCACCTATTCCGAGCGCGACGCCAACTGGACCAACGCGACCGGCAACCTGAAGATCGCCGTGTCGAACGACCGGGGTCTGACCTGGCGCTTCAACCCGCTCGACGACGGCTTCGGAGGTGAGCGGCAGGTCGGCCGCATCGGCTTCGTCGACGACGCGGTCATCGTGACCACCGCGGGCACCCCGGCCGACGTCGCCACCAGTGAGGTGAAGGTCTACCGTTCGACGAACTCGGGCACGTCGTGGGCGCAGGTGACGAACGCCTCGCTGGCGACCGACGCCAACTTCGCCGCCGCGGGAACGGGCCTGGGCCTCATCACCAACGGTGCGCGCGTGGGCGTGTACTACCGCAACAACGCCAGCGCCGACCTGCGCATCGCCTATTCGAACGCGTCGGGCGCGTCGGTCACCCTGGCGTCCGCGGCCTACTACACGCTGCCCAGCAGCAGCGTGACGCAGCTCAAGTCGTGCGGCGGCAACTACAGCCTCGTGCACGCGTGGAAGAACGGGTCGACGCTGCAGGCGCTCACGCACTACTTCTTCAACCAGAACACCGCGAACGTGGCCGGTGGCGAAGCGTCGCTGAGCACCGTGCTCAGCGGCTCGGGCGCGGGCAACACCTTCAGCAGCTACGACCTCGCGTGCGTGTCGCTCCCGGAAGCCACGCAGAGCTACCTCGTCTACACCGCGAGCCCCAACGCGCTGTACTTCCGCCGCAAGCTGGCCGCGTCGACGGGCTTCCTGTCGGCCGTGTCGCTCGCCACCGACGCCGACCTCAGCCAGGCGCCCAGGGTGTGGGCGGGCTCGCGCAACGTGTACGCGCTGTACCGCAACACCTCGAACGAACTGATGCTGCTCGAGTCGCGCGACGAAGGCGTGAACTTCAGCGCCGCCGACCGAACGCGCCTGGCGCGCGGCGCCTCAGACGGCATCGCCGCGGTGCTGGCGGGTGAAAACTCCGAAGACGTCGCCGTGGCCTTCACCGACGCCACCGGCACCTCGCTCACCTTGATGGTGCCCGCGCTGCCGTCGGTGCGCAGCGTGGGCGAGCCGGGGCTCACCACCAGCCGCCTGTCGTGGACACCGGTGTCGGGCATCGACCGCTACCAGGTCGCGCAGGGCGCTTCGCTGCTCTCGCCGTTCACCGACTTCAACTACGCGAGCGTCGTTTCGTACGACGTTCCGTCCGCTGCGACACCGCAGTACTTCTCGATTCGCGCCATCGACGCGCAGGGCATGCCGGGCAACGACGGCAACGTGTGGCACGCGCAGCCGTCGACGGTGTCCACGGTGCTCACCGGCGCTACCAGCACCACCGGCGTGCTGTCTTCGAGCGCGGGCATCGTGGCCTACAACCAGAACGCGCTGCTCCTGCCTCCGTGGGGCCTCAAGGCGAGCGGTACCTACGACCTCACCGTGTACCGTACGAGCAACGGCGGGGTGAGCTGGTCGCCGTATTCGTGGGTGACCTCGACGACCACTGCGGCGCGTGCGCTGGTGGGCTTCGGCAACCGCGCGTTCCTCTTCTACCGGCTGTCGTCGCTGGCCGGCGTGCGCGCGCGCTTCTTCTCTGACCTCACCGGCACCGTCGCCAGCGAAGTGGTGGTCGACAACACGCTCAGCGCCGACTTCATCTCGGCCAGGGCCGACGTGAACAACTCGCGCGTGCTGGTGGCCTACGTGAACGCCGCGACCGACGTGATTCGCAGCGCCTACACGACGGACGGCACGACCTACACGCTGGGCACGTCGTTCGCGGTGCCCACCGCAGGAGCCAACACCACCATCGACGGGCTCGAGGTGGTGAAGCTCGATGGCGCGCGCGCGCTCCTCACCTGGCGGCAGACCACGTCGGGCGTGCGCTACGTCTACACCGCCGAGTCGACCAACTACGGCAGCACCTGGGGCACGCCGACGCTGGTGGTCACCGGCACGTCGGGCGAGTCGTACAGCACGTACCTCGTGTCACCCGACGCCATCGTCACCGGCGCGGGCAACGCGGCGTACTCCTTCGTGGCCAGCGTCACCGAGCTCAACCTCGCCTACTTCAAGGGCGACAACCTCTATGTGAGCGTCACCGGCACCGACATGGGCGCGTTCTCGAGCCACTTCTCGCGCTTCGTGCTCGATCGCGACAGCGTGCTCGAGGGCTCCATCGACGCGTTCTCGAATGGTGATGGGCAGTATCTCGCGTACACCACCGAGGAGCCGGGCGGCGGCCAGCACCGGCTCAAGCTCGCCTACTGCCCGACCGAGTGTCACCGGCCGTTCAATTGGCGGCGCACCATCCTCGAGACGTACGCGAGCGCGAACGCGTGGTCGCCGACGGTCGCGGTGGCGCAGTCGAGCACGCCGATCTTCTACGTGGCGTACCAGTACTCCACGGGCTCGACGTACGAGCTGCGCGTGGCGCGTGGTGGCGTGAATCGGCTCGCGCGCTGAGTCACGGCGCGGAGAGCCCGCCGCATTCGAAGAACTCGGTGTCGGCGGGATCTCGCTGAAAGCCTGCGGCGAGATTGCCGGGTTCTCGCAGGCGCAGGCTCTCGTAGGGGCACAACGCGCACGGCAACTCGTAGCAATCGAAGTTGCCATCGCCGAGCTTCAGTTCATCGCCCGACTTCAGCGTGAAGGTGCGCGAGTTCCACGCCGGCGCCGCGGGCAGCGCGAAGGTCAGTCGCGGGAGCGGCGCTTCAACGAAGGCCCAGCCGATGATCGCCGCACTCACCACGCCGAAGAGCAGCGTTCGCGTACGTAGCAACATCGCCAGCGTGCCTGCTCCAGCGCCCCACAGCGTGAGCTGCGCGAAACGAAGCTCGGGGCTCACCACGAACCACAGCGCCAGTGCCGCGCCCATGCCGAGGCTGAAGCGGAGCAACGCACGGTCACGTCGAAGCAGTGACGCGACGAGCCCCGTCAGCCAGAGCACGGCCGGAATCAGAAAGGTGCGGTTGTCGACCCAGGTGCGCTCCAGCCAGAACAGCGGCCAGTCACCGCGCAACACACCGGAGCGGTCGTAGAGCACCAGCGCGTGATGCTGCGCCGAGCTGACGTTGAGGTACGCACGCGCGACTTCTTCCGGCACGCGCCACGTCACGGGAAGCCCGAAGGCCGGTGTGGGGTAGAGCGGATAGCCGGTGCTGATGAGCCCGTTCACGAGCCACGGAATGATCAACGACACGCTGACCAGCATCGTGATCACGACAGCGCGCGGTTGACGCCGAAGGGCGAAGACCATGAAACCCCACACCACGACCGCCTGGTACGCGCCCGCGAGCTTCAGGGTCGCGAAGGCGACGGCCACGAACGCCGCCAGCATCGCTTCGTTGCGCTCGACTTCGCGCGTGCACGCTTCGATGAACCACAGCGTCAACGCGGTCTGTACGCACGCGAGCCCGATGTCGGCGACCGGGCTCGACAGCTGACCCGAGAGCGCCACGTCGAACAGCGGGCCGAGCAGCACGATGCCCACTGCCTCGGACACATTCGGCTTCCGCCACTTCGCGACCGCCAGAATTCCCGGCGCACAGGCGAGGGTGAGCAACGCCACGTTGGCGACGAGCCATGGCTGCTCGTGAACTGGCCCCACGGCCCACGCTGCGACCCACGCGAAGTATGCGTGATTGGCCCCGAGACACGGGTGCAGATTTCCCAGCCCGGGCACCGCCGCGAAGTCGCGCAGCCACAGCGTGGACTGAATGAAATAGAGCCCGTTGTCCCGCGCGAACACCGGCGCCAGCGCGGCGAACGAGAGCGCCACCACCGGCAACAGGAGCAGCGCTGCGTGACGCGGCCGACGTTCAAACGCGTACTTCCAACCGAACGCGCCGAGCACCGCCATCGCCGGGCCGAACCAGTGACCGAGCGGAAAGAACACGTGCGCGAGTTCGGCGGCGACGAGGAACACCGCGAAACCGCACCAACCCATCGCGACCCACGACGCCTTCACGCGCGCCACGCGAGTCACCATTGCGCCCAGCCCGATCAGCGTCGCGAGCTGCACCAGCGAAAAGCTGACGACGATGCACAGGCCCATCACGCGCTCAACTTCGCGGCGACGCTCGCAGCGAGAAGCACCTCGGCGAGCAACGTCGCGGCGATGACGGCGCGTGTTTCATTCTTCACGAAGATCAGTGCCGTCGGAGCCGCGAGGGCGACCGCGATCAACGCCAGCTGACCGGACCACACGCTCACCAGCACCAGACTCAGTGTGAGCCCGGCCGCTGCGATTCGGCGCAACGTGAGCCGCGAAACACCGCGCTTCTCGCCGACCACGAACGCGGTCTTCACACCGGCCTGCGCGTCGGCCTCGACGTCTTTGAGGTCTTTGAACACCAGCGCGATGGGCGTGCCGATCGTCACCAACAACGCGATCCACAACGACTGCGTCGACGGCTGCTGATCAGTTGCAGCGACGAGCCCAGCGAAGAAGCACAGCCCGCCGAGAAAGCCTTCCGTCTTGTACGAGAGCGGGAACACGCACTTCAGGCGCAGAGGATCTGCGTGATACGCGAAAGACACCACCGCGAAGCCGACGAGTGCGAGCCCGAGCTCCACACGCGTGGCGAGCACGTGAGCGACGAACACCAGCGGCACCAGCGCGAGCCACTCGGCAGCGTTCTCATCGAGCGTCGTCGTACGGCCCGCGGCTTCGTCTTCCCGCCGGTCGTACCAGTCGTTCGCGAGCGTAAAGCCGATGCCCAACAGCGCCACCATCACCGCGGCGAGCGTCGCCGGACCATCGAACACGCCGCGCTGCGCAGCTCCGAGCGCGACGAACAACATCGGCAGCAACACCTGCGGCACGCGGGTGACGACGCGCTTCCACTGACCAAGCAGCGTGACGACGCCGAACATCGCAGCGACACCGAACAGCGCGTTTCGCCAATCACTCGGCGCCATCGCCGTGCGCGCACTCAGCCACTGTGAGCCGGCGGGAATTCCCACGAGGAAGATCAACACCAGCGCGTACGTGGTGACGGTCGTGGCGAACGTCCGCAGCACGCTCTTCGAGGCGCGCCACACCGCGAAGGTCATCAACGCGATGGTGAGCCACAACGTCGTCGTCTCACCCGGAGGCAGCACCGAGTTCGGCCCCGACAGCAGCCACGGAAACGAGCTCGGCGCGTACTCGTACGCGAACTTCCCGCGGCCCAGCACCAGCGTGTCGATGATCGGCGGCAGGCACCCGAGCGCGAGCCCCATGCCGACCTGATTCATCGCCTGCTTCCACTGCAGCCGTCCCAACACCACCAGCACCGCCGACAGCGTCACCGACATCGTCAAATAGAAGGTGACGATGTGCGCGAACCACGGAAACGCCGGGCGCCGCAGCGGTACGTCACCCAGCGAGAGGTAGCGCTCGAGCAGCATGCGCATCAACGCGATCCACACCGGCGTGGCGATGGCGAGCGCCAGCGTCCACTTGCGGCGATCGGCTGCGCGAAAGAGCCGCTCGAGCATTCGACTCTCTCAGTACGACCAGGGCGTCTTCTTGAAGTCGCGCTTGCGCTTGTTCACGAAGGCGTCGCGGCCTTCTTTCGCTTCGTCGGTGCCGTAGGCGAGGCGCGTCGCTTCACCGGCGAACAGCTGCTGACCGACCATGCCGTCGTCGGGGAGGTTCATGCCGTACTTCAACATCTTGATGGCGGTCGGAGACTTGGTGTTGATCTCCGCGGCCCACTCGAGCGCGAACTCTTCGAGCTGCTCGTGCGGCACTACCGCGTTCACCATGCCCATCGCCGCGGCCTGTTCCGCCGAGTGATTCGCGCCGACGAAGAAGATCTCACGCGCCTTCTTCTGCCCGACCTGACGCGCGAGCAACGCGCTGCCGTAGCCCGAATCGAACGACGCCACGTCGGCATCGGTCTGCTTGAAGATCGCGTGCTCCTTCGACGCGATGGTCATGTCGCAGACCACGTGCAGCGAGTGACCACCACCGACCGCCCAACCCGGCACCACGGCGATGACGGCCTTGGGCATGAAGCGAATCTGCCGCTGCACTTCGAGAATGTGCAGACGCCCCAGGCCAGCTGGATCGAGGTCTTTGTCTTCTTCGGTGTACTGGTAGCCGTCCTTGCCGCGAATGCGCTGATCGCCACCGCTGCAGAACGCCCAGCCTCCGTCTTTCGGTGACGGACCGTTGCCGGTGAGCAGCACCACGCCGACGTCGGTCATGAAGCGCGTGGCTTCGAAGGCCTTGAAGAGTTCGTCGACGGTGCGCGGTCGGAACGCGTTGCGAACCTCCGGGCGGTTGAACGCGATGCGCACGGTGCCGTGATCCACCGAGCGGTGGAACGTGAGGTCTTTGAACTTGAAGCCTTCGACGGGGCGCCAGCGGGCAGGGTTGAAGAGCTTGGAAACCATGAGGTGTCGCTTAGTCGAAGTCGCGTCGCGGCGGTTGTCGACCTTCATGTCAGGGTCGTTCGCATGCACGTGCTGATGCTGCTGGCGGCGCTCTCGACCTCGGCCGAAGTCACCATCGATCCATCGTCACTCAGCGAGCCGCCGTCACAGGTCGAAGTGGCGCTGTTCGCGGGCAACACGCGCGTGAAGAGCTTCTCGACGTCGACCACGTTCACGCTCGAGCCGGGCGCGTATCGGGTGACGACCGGTGGTCACCAGCTCGGTCGCTTCAAGGTGAACGACGCGGTGAGTGACGTCACGAGCGCGCTCACGTCGTCGCTCGGTTTCGACCTCGGCAAGCTCACGAAGGTGAACGTCGACGCGTCTCCACTCGCGAGTGGCGCGAAGTTGCTGGTGCGCGTCGACGATGCGATCGAGCTGACGAAGCCGGTGACGGTGTTCGTTCCACACGGTGACTTTCGCGTCGGCGCCTATGGCTCGTTCACGGTGGGCGCTGATGGCGTGAAGTCGAAGTCACTCGTGGTGACCCCGCGCGGCATCACCTTCGATACGTCGAAGTACACGCGCGTCGATTTCGCCGTCGGCGATCTCTCGAGCGGCGGCGCGAAGCAGGTGTTCACGGTGAAAGACGTCGTGCGCTTCGAAGACGACGCCACCGTGTTCTTCGCCGACGACAGTTACGAACTCAGCCGCCTCGGCAGGTTCACGACGAGGAAGGGCAAGGTCTCGGTCACCGGCGCGCTCGAGTGGGACGAAGGCACGCACGCACTTCGCGTCGACAAGAAGCTGCTCGACCGCGTGTCCCTCGACTTCACGGCGTTTCAGCGAGGCATGGGTTCGGCCGAACCACTGGTGCTTCTGGACGCTCAATCAACCGCTCCCAGCGCGCGGTTGATTGGGAGTGGTGCTGCGTATCTGCCGCGAGGCACCTACATCGTGTCCGCAGGCGAGGGCGGTGGGCCGCTGGGCACGTTCGCGACGTCGCCGGTGGCCAGCACCAGCGGCGGCGTGTCGTGGACCATCACGGCGGATCCCACCTTGCTGGTGTCACTCAAGCTGAGCAGCAAACGCGAATTCCACGTCGCGCCGTTCATGCGCTCGCGCAGCACCTGGCAACTCTCGCTGCCGAAGGGCCGCTACGTGCTCACGGCAGCCGACGGTCGAACGTTGACCGAACTCGCCGTCGACCCGCCGCGCGCCACGCTGAACTCCGGCGATTCCGGTGTTTCTCTCGTGGTCGCGGCGCCGTGAAGACTCTCGCGTACCGTCGACCAGCGGTGAGCGCGCCAGCCTGCTTCCGCGACCGCTCGCACGCGTCGAACGCTGACACCGTGTGACTGGGCATCCAGCAGCTGCGCACGGCCGCGAAGGAGGTCGAGCGAACCGCCCAGGCCGGCGACACCGAAATTCGACAGACCAGCGTCTCGTTCACGGTTCGAGCAATTGCCCGTGCGCACACCCTGAAGAAGAGACGACGGGGAGTGCGACCGTCGCGAGCCGCACTCCCCGTCGGGCACTTCCCGGTTTTTTGGTTTCCTTGGAAACTAAATCAGTCGGCCAGGTTCTTGTTCGACGAACGGCTCGGCGCAGCGGTCTTCTTCGCCACCGGCGCGGTCTTCGCCGCAACCTTCGGCGCGGGCCTGGCGGCAGCGACCTTCTTCGCCACCGGCGCCGCTTCTTCCACGTCGTCCGCATCGGCGACCGCTTCGTCGGCGTCGACGTCGTCGACCATGCCCGTCTTCTCCTGGTCTTCGGCCGCCGCTTCCTTCTTCTCTTCAGCCGCCGGAGCCGCCGCGGGCGCCTTGGGGTTGAGCGACTTCAGCTCCATGTCGAACGAGTAGCCGCCCTTGGGCAGGTAGCCGTTGTTGCGCACCTTCACCGTGTAGACGCCGGCCGCGAGCTCGAGCTCCTTGCCGATCTTCTGGCCACCCGACGCGGCCTCTTCGGTCGAGTACTCCATCGCCACTTCTTCACCCTTCGCGTCGAGCACCACGAGCTCCGGGTAGAACTGCACCTTCTTCTTGGGCGCCTTGACGTGCACCTCGTACTTGCCCGCTTCGGTGATGGTCCACGTGTAGCTCTCACCGGCCTCGCTGTTCACGGTGTCGCTGCACTTTGCCTACGCGCCCGAGATGGCCGACTTGCAGTACGACGAACCGCCGCCGCTGGGCAGGCTCGGCCCGAACAGCATCAGGGGAATCGCCGCGACCGCCGCGATGCCACCGCCGATGAAGCTGAACTTCTTCTTCTTCTGAATGCTGCCGAGCAGACCGTCACGGCCCTTCGACGACGCCATCAGGCTGCGCCAACCCGGCTTGACCAGCTTGCCGCTCTCGACCTTGCCGAGCACGAACAGCGAGCCCTCGACCGGCACGTACTTCTCGGTGGCCTTGAAGCCCGTGGTCCAGCCCTTGTCGCTGCCGATGACGGGAACGTCGTAGGCGTACTCACCGAACATGATGTGCGACGAACCGGAGTGACCGTTCACTTCCTTCTTGAAGCCGTCCTTCATGTTGTCGAAGTCGGCGCCCTTGCTGAAGTCGACGTGGAACACGCCCGAGCCGTCGTCGAGGCCGACGATCGCGACGCCGGTGACCGTGGTCAGCGTCTCGCTGCCCTTCACCGTCTTGGTGCCGTCCTGGGTCGTCTCCGTCTTTTCGTACAGGCGCTCGATCTTCAGCTCGTACGCGAGGCAGGGCGTCTTGCTCGCAGGCGAGAAGAACGTCTCGGCGGGCGGCACGACCTTGCCTTCGGTCGACATCGCTCCCTTGGGATCATCGCTGACCGGGCTCTTGGCGAGATCGCCCGTGCCCTTGAAGGGCGCAGCGAGAATGCGCTTGCCCTTCATGTGCTGAAAGACGCCGAAACCGAGAACTGCAAGACCGATGAGAAGAACGATGATGCCCATGTGTTCACTGCCCCCTTGAGTTGGTGTGGCTGACGAATCCACCGACTCGGGGAGGTTTGAAAAGTGGACGAATTCCCGTGCGGCTACGCGCGGTTAAGGCTTTGAGAAATTCGAAGGAATTACTTCACCAGCGAACGCAGCAGCTGCCGCAGGGCCCAGGCCTCGAGATCTTCGACGGGGTCGAGCTCGGGGCCGAAGCGCTCGAGCAGCGTGCGCAGCTGGAGTTGAACGTCTTCCGGTCGCTCATGGATGGCGTCGGCGGCCGTGGCGACTGAGATCCACCGTGAAGGCGCGGGCAGCACGTCGGGGAACAGCGCATCGCGGGTCAGCGTGGTCACGGGTTCGTCCTCGTCGTTCATGGTTGTTCGACCGACAACACTTTGATGCGCCACTGCTTGCCGCGCTCGTTCCAGGTGAAGACGTCGTTCACACGCAACCCCAGCAACGAACAGCCCATGGGCGTGAGCACCGACAGGTTCTCTTCGAGGTTCGCGTCTTCGGGGAGCACCAGCACCACCTCGCGCGTCTTGCCGCTCTCCTGCGTCTCGAAGGTCACGCGTGAGCCAAGTGTGACGACACCCGGGAGCGGCCCCGTGTCGTCGACGATGCGCGCACGAGCGAGTTCGTTCTCCAGCCGCTCCAGCAGCAACGCTTTCGCGTCATCGCTGGCAGCTTGCTCAACGAGCTTGTTGAGCAGGTCGAGGTCGGCCTTCCTGAGCGTGATGTCTGGCTGCATGGTCGCCCTCGTAAGGACGACTGCCCCGCGTGCCATCTGTGCCGTTTCAACTCAGCAACTGCTGTCGCCGGTCGTGCAGCAGTACGACTCGCAGCTCGTGGGCCGGTCGGCGAACCCCGAGCAACTCTGCGTCTTCTGATCAGCGATGCACTGATCATGCTTCTTCGCGGAGTACGTCGAGGTCCCACCGCTGCACGCGTTCGCGCTGGTGACCGTCTCGCACTTCTTCGTCTCTGCGGTCTCGCAGCTGGTCTCGTCCTCGTAGTTCACGCTGACCGACAGCCCGCCCAGCTGCACGCACGCGAAGAGCCGTTCGCAGTACGACCTCCGCTCCGTCACGCAGCGTGTGTAGGCGGGGTCTTCGGGCGGTTCACAAGCCGACAACAGAGCGATGGACGTCAGCACCAGCGGGGCGAGCATGCGGTTCATGGGTGCTCGCGTCCTGAGCAACAGTGATGCCGCGCGCCCAAAGGGTCACATTCAGGAAAGTGAAGTGTGCCGGCACGCCTCACCGTGCAGAACCGCCTCGCCACACGCCGCTGTCCGTCACGTTCGGGTCCAGCAGCCACGCGGAGCGCTCAGCTGACGCGCGCGAGGCCCGGCGTGGGGTACTTGCCCGAGAAGCACGCGGTACAGAACGACTGACCCGATTCATCACCGGCAGCCCGCGTCAGCCCTTCGAGCGACAGGTACCCGAGCGAGTCGGCCGTCACGTAGCGCGCGATCTCCTCGGTGGAGTGCGACGCGGCGATCAGCTCCTGCCGGCTCGGGGTGTCGATGCCGTAGAAGCACGGCCACGAGGTCGGCGGGCTCGAGATGCGCAGGTGCACTTCGCGCGCGCCGGCCGACTGCAGCATCTTCACGATCTTCCGCGACGTGGTGCCGCGCACGATGGAGTCGTCGACCACCACCACGCGCTTGCCTTCGAGCGTCGAGCGCACCGGCGCCAGCTTCAATTTCACACCGAAGTGACGAATGGACTGCTGCGGTTCGATGAACGTGCGGCCCACGTAATGGCTGCGAATGAGACCGACATCGAAGGGAATGCCCGCCGCCTCTGCATAGCCGAGCGCCGCCGGCACCCCGGAGTCGGGAACCGCGATGACCACGTCGGCCTGCACCGGCTGCTCTCTGGCCAGCTGCGCGCCCAGGCGCTTGCGCACCTGGAACACCGAGTCGCCGAACAGCTTCGAGTCGGGGCGCGCGAAGTAGACGTACTCGAACACGCACCGCTTCTTCTCCTTCTTGAGGAAGGGGAAGCTCGAGCGCAGGCCACCTTCGTCGATGACCACCATCTCGCCGGGTTCGATCTCTCGCAGCAGCTCGGCCTCGATGAGGTCGAGCGCCGTGGTCTCACTGGCGATGACGTAGGCGTTCTTCACGCGGCCCAGCACCAGCGGCCGGAAGCCGACCGCGTCGCGCACCGCCACCAGCTTCTTTTCGGTGAGGAACACCATCGACGCCGCGCCGTCGAGCTGGCTGAGCGCGTCGACCACCCGCGCCTCGAAGGCCCCGGCCCTGCTGCGCGCGATGTAGTGAATGACCGTCTCGGTGTCGGAATCGCTCTGGAAGATGGCGCCGGCCTCTTCGAGGCCTTTGCGCGCTTCGTCGGCGTTCACGAAGTTGCCGTTGTGCGCGATCGCCATCTGCCCGCCAGCAAAACTCACCTGGTAGGGCTGCGCGTTGCGTACATGGCTGCCACCCGCCGTGGAGTACCGCACGTGACCAATCGCAGCGCGCCCGGGCAATTCGTTGAGAATCGGCTCGGTGAACACGTCGGCGACCAGCCCCATGGCCCGGTACGACTTGAGCCGCGCGCCGTCGCTGGCCACGATGCCCGCCGATTCCTGCCCGCGGTGTTGCAGCGCGTGCAGGCCCAGGTACGTCAGGTGAGCTGCCTCGTCATGACCGAAGATGCCGAAGACTCCGCACATGCGGGGCCTCGTATCGAAAGTGCTCGCACCTGTCGTGCGGTGTTGGTCGATCAGGTGGGACCGTGTAGGTAGGGTTCGTTTTCAAGCGCCAGTAAAGCCACGAGACGAAGAAAGCCTGCACACGGTGTCGACGAACGGGGTCCACAGCAGCGAACGGGTTTCGACCCTGTACCGAAAATTCGGTACGGCGATCTTCTCGCGCTGTCGCCGTCTGCTGAAAGACGACGCCCTCGCCGAAGACGCTACGCAGGAGGTCTTTGTGCGCGTGCTCAAACACATCGAAAGCGCTCCGGATGACGCGACGGCGTTGGCGTGGATCTACCGGATCTCCACGAACTACTGCCTGAACCAGATTCGTGACCGGTCGCGGCAGGCCGAGCCCACCGCCCCGGACGAGATGCCCGAGACCGACGGCGGCGTCGGCAGCCCCGAGCTCGGCATGGTCGACCGTGACACCGCGCTGCGCATCATTCGCCGCGCGCCCGAGAAGCTGCAGGACGTGGCCGTCCTCTATTACGTCGACGGGCTCGAGCAGGAGCAGGTCGCGAAGACGCTCGGTATCTCGCGTCGCACCGTCATCAACCGCCTCCAGGAATTCGTGGAGCGCTCTCGCAAGTTCATCAATCGGGATGGTGTCGCATGAACGCCCGTGGGCATCTCTCCAGCGAGACCATCGACCTGCTGCTGCTCTCGGCGCTGTCGGCCGACGACGCCAACGCCGCCAGGCACCACCTCGACGGCTGCGGCGAGTGCAAGCAGCGCTGGCAGGAGCTGAACGAAGACAAGCAGCGCTTCGAGCAGTTCGTGTTCGCGCGCACGCTGCCCAAGGTCGAGGCCCGGGTCGCCGCTGAGCGCCAGGGCTTCTTCGAGCGCTTCAAGCTCAAGTTCCTCATTCCGGTGGTCGGTGTCGCGGCGGCGCTCGGCGTGGTCGCGGTCTCCGGCCCGGGCACGCAGACCGAAGACGACCTCTACGTCGGCATCAAGGGGCAGCCCACGCTCGAGGTGTACGCGCAGCGCGGCAACGGTGGCGCGTTCGCCGTGGGTGGCGATACGCCGCTGCAGCCCAACGACAAGATCCGCTTCGTGGTGAACCCCGCGGGCAGCAAGTACGTGATGGTCGCCTCGCACGACGGCGCCGGCGTGTTCTCGGTCTACGCGCCGTTCAACGCGAACTCGAGCCAGCCGGTCGAAGCGAAGACCAAGCTCGAACTCCCGGGCGCGGTCGAGCTCGACGACACCCTGGGCACCGAGCGCGTGGTCGCGGTGTTCTCCGATGAACCTCTGACGGCTGCGCAGGTCGAAGCGGCCCTGAAGTCCGACGCGAAGAACCCTTCGCTCAAGGGGGCGCGATTCGTCGCGCGTGAGTTTCGTAAGGTCGCACCGTGAACCACGTGAAGCGAGTGGCGCAGCTGGCGTTCCTGCTCCTCGCGACGCTGGCCTCCGCTGAGACCCGCCGCATCGCCATCATCGTCGGCAACAACGCCGGCACCGGTGAGATGCCGCCGCTGCGCTACGCCGAGAGCGACGCCGGGAAGATGGCGCGCGTGCTCGTCGAGCTGGGTGACGTGCAGGCCGACGACGTGATGCTGCTGCAGGGGCAGCGCGTCGGCAGCGTCGAGCGGGCGATTGGTGAAGCGCGCGATCGCGTCAGTCACTTCCGCAAGTCGCCCGACGTGCGCACCGTCGTGTACTTCTATTTTTCCGGCCACTCCGACGGTGAGTCGATCGAGCTGGGCAACGAGAAGCTCGCCTACGCGCGGTTGAAGGCGCTGCTCGCGGGCACCGGTGCCGACGTGCGCCTGGTGGTGGTCGACGCGTGCCGCAGCGGCGCCGGTCTTCGTGAGAAGGGCGGGAAACCCGTCGACAGCTTCACCATTCGCCTTGCTGACACGCTGCAGGCCACGGGTGAAGCGTTCATCACCTCCAGCGCGGCCGATGAGTCGTCGCTCGAGTCGAGCGAGGTGATGGGCAGCTACTTCACCCACAACTTCATCTCCGGGCTCCGCGGCGCGGCCGACGCATCCGGCGACAAGCTGGTGACGCTCTCGGAGGCGTACAAATACGCGTACGACCGCACCGTGAGCTCCACGGCGATGCTGGCCGTGGGCGCGCAGCACCCCAACTACGACTTCAAGTTGTCGGGGCAGGGTGAGCTGGTGCTCGCCACGTTGCTCAAGCCGTCCGCGGTGCTGGTGCTGCCCGAAGCCGACCGCACGCTGGTGACCGACCTGTCGCGAGATCAGGTCATCGTCGAGACGCTTGGCGGCGCGAGGGAAGTGGCGCTGGCTCCGGGGGCGTACGGCGTTCGCGTGTTCAAGGGCGGGCAGGGCTACGGCGGCCGGGTGACGCTCCGTGACGGCGCGCGTCAGGTCGTGCAGTTGAGCACGCTCTCGCCGATTCACTCGTCGGTGATGGTGGCGCAGAAGGGTGGCCCGCTGGTCGCGAAGACCATCGACACCGCGCGCCCGTCAGACGTCGGGTTGGGCGTCAGCTTCGGTGGCACCGGCGGCATCCTGTCGATGCGTGGCGCGGGGCCGAAGTGGCAGGTGCGCCTCGACATCGAGCCGCTGACCTCCACGTTCTTGAACTTCGCCGGTGGCCGCCTCGCGGGGCAGTTTCACCTGCTCGCGCTCGGTGAATGGACCTCTGATGCGCGGCCGATGGCGGCGAACGAAGCCGGCGGTCAGGTGCGCATCGGCTACCGCGTGGCCGCCGAGGTGTGGCGGTTTCAGTTCGGCCTTGGCGTGGAGATCGGTCCCGGACTGCTGCGTCAGCTGTACGACCAGCAGCAGACGGCGTTCATCCTGACCATGGCTCCGCGGGTGCAGTTGAAGTTCAAGTTGAACCGGGCGCTGGCGATCATCGCGAGCGGCGACTTCACGTTCACCGGTCTCGATTACGACGCTGATGGCGACGGCATCGCCCCGGAGTGGACGTGGTTTGCGTACCCGTCGGCGAATGCCGGGTTGATGGTCAGCTTTTGAAAACGCCTGAATGGAAACGGTCGGCTGAGTTCGCGGTCGTGTTGCGCTTCGCCAACGGTCCCTCCACCTCGCTCAGTTTGTCGCCAGGTCACGCACGCGTCGTGGAGGGTTCAGATGTCACTCTTCGTCGATACGGTGCGTAAATCGTCATCTGAACCCGACGAAGGCTCATTCTGTGTCGTGCTGAGACGCCAGCGCGGTTCCAGCTCGAGCAACTGACCCCGCCAGCCCCGCCCACCCTTCAGGCGAGCCCGAACATGTCAGTGCTGCGTCGTATGAGCGCCGCATGGACGGCGTGGCGGCGGCGATGCGGAAGCAGTTCGGCGTGATTTCGAGAGCGCAGGCGCTCTTGCTTGGGGCCTCAGACGGGTTCATTCGAACGCGACTGCGACGACATGAGTGGGTGCCGCTTCTCAACGGCGCATATCGGTCGGCAGCGGTTCACGACGGCTGGTTTCAACGCGCGAGTGCAGCGTTGTTGCTGGCCGGGCCGGGCGCAGCGTTGTCGTATTCGAGCGCTGGCTACGTCCTGTCACTCGAATCGCTGATGGACCGCGCACCGTTCCCCATCGAGATCTCCGTTCCTCCCGGCCGGCGGGTCCGCGTCGACGGCATCGTCGCGCATCACCTTCGCGACCGCGTTCCTTCGTTCACGTCTCGTGGCCTTCGTGTCACCACGCTCGCTCGCACCTTCGTAGATCTGGCCAGTGTTCTCGACGAAGAGCGTCTCGAATTCGCGCTCGACTCTGCGTACGTGCGTTGCAAACGACTCGGTGACTGGCTCGACAGCTACCTCGCCACGCTCGAACCGCGCGGTCACCCGGGCATCGCAACGCTCTCGAAACTCGTTCGACTTCGCCGTGACGGCTCCACCGAATCAGCGCTCGAAGTGAAGACCTGGCGAGCGCTTCGACGGTTCGGCCTCGACGATTCACGTCGTCAGTTCGTGATCAAAGACCTCAACGAGCGCGCCGTGATTCGCGCCGACTTCGCGTGGCCCCAACATCGAATCGCGCTGCACACCGACAGCACCATCTGGCACTCCCAGCAGGAACGCATGACCCGCGACGCGGAGCAGCGCAACACGCTCCAGGCGCTCGGCTGGTTCTCGATGGTCATCACCCACTCACTGCTGAAGACCGACGACTGGCTCGAGTTCCTGAAAACTCAGCTCATTCAGCGGCGTCCGCAGCTGCCGCTCCCATTCCACTGACGGGCTTTCCGTCGATGAAGTCGCGCAGGTCCTTCGCCAGCGGCGCCTCGAACTTGACGCGCTCGCGCGTCGTCGGGTGCGGCAACTCGAGCGTGGCTGCGTGCAGCGCCTGACGAGGCAGTCGCAACTTCACCCACGCCTCGGGCTCCAATTGCTTCTTGCTGAAGCGGTCGAAGTAGCCCGGGTCGGGCCCGTACATCTTGTCGCCCACGAGCGGAAAGCCGACGTGCTGGGCGTGAATGCGAATCTGGTGCTGGCGCCCGGTCTCCGGCAGGCACCGCAGCACCGCGAACTTCGCGCCGTCGCGCTCGAAGCGTTTCTGCACCACGAATCTGGTGCGCGCCGAACGCCCTGACTCATCAATCCGCACGGCGATTCTGATCAGCTCGGTGCCTTCGGCGATCGGCGCATCGACCACGAACTCGTCGTGTTCCGGCCAGCCCTCGACCACCGCGACGTATTCCTTGTTCACCTTGCCGTCGTGAAACGCCTTCATCAGCCGCTGACAGGCCTCGAGCGTGCGCCCGCACACCACGAGGCCCGAGGTCTCACGGTCCAGCCGATGCGCAGGGTCGGCGCGAAAGCCCTCGCCGTACTTCTTCTTCACCTGCTCGACGAGCGTGTTGTGGTGGTACCGCGCGGTCGGGTGAATCGGCAGGCCCGGCGGCTTGTCGAGCACCAGCAGCGCGTCGTCCATGAACACCTGGGTGAGCGCGTCCATGTGCGGCACCGTCGGCTCTTCACGAACGCGCCGCCGCACCTCGAACGTCAGCCCCGGCCACACCGGCGTCGAGGGCTTCAACTTGCGCTCGTACACCACGTCGTTCTCGATGATCTCCTGCACCCGAGTGCGCGACGCGCGGCGGATCTTCTCGCAGAGATACTTGTCGAGCCGCCACCCCGCGTAGTTCGGCTCCACGGTGTAGCGGAGCCGCACGATGCCCGCTTCGTCGGGCCGCAGCTGGTCGAGCTCGTCTTCGGGGCGTGCCACGCCACCGCCGCTTCTCACGAATTCGCATTCCACGTCGACCATTCGACGCGCGCTTTCCGGCGGGTAAGGTGCACGGCGTGATGCACTCCGTCCTCATGGCGTTGACGCTGGCTGCTGCGCCGAAGCTCGCGGTCGTCGAAGTCGACGCTCCCGACCTGATGATGGGCCTCGGCGCCCAGGTCACGCGCGCGCTCGTCACCGAAGCTCAGGCCCAGAAGTACGACGTCGTCACCCCCGAGGCGCTGCGCGGCAAGCTCGACGCACGCCGCTACGAGTCGCTGCGAAAATGTGGCGGCAACACGGCGTGCGTCGCGCAGGAACTCACCGGTGTCGGCGTACGGCGCGCCGTCGTCGGCAAGCTCTCGCGCGACGAGAAGAACTACCTGCTCAAGCTGTGGCTCGTCGATGTCGACACGCTCGACGTCATCGCCGACGTCGACCGCCCCATCCTCATCGCCGCGCGCCGATTTCAAAAAGACGTCGAGCAGGCCATTCCTCCGCTGCTTCGCGGCGAGCGTGAAGCGCGCGGCACACTCATCGTCGACTCGAACCTCGCCGACGCCCAGGTCACCTTGAACGGTGAGTTCATCGGCACCCCGCCGGTGAAGCTCTCGCTCAAGCCCGGCAAGTACGAAGTGAAGCTCGAGCGGAACAAGTACCTCTCGGTCACGCGCCTGCTGAACGTCGAGCCCAACCAGGAGACGAAGGAGTTCATCAAGCTCCTGCTCAAGCCCGGCGAGCTCCCCGACGCGCAGGTGGTGCCGAAGCTCACGAAGAAAGACGAGACACCCGAAGCCGCGCCGCTGAAGTTGTCGGCGCTCACCTTCGTGCTCGGCGGCGTGGCCATCGCGGCGGGCGGCGCCGGGCTCACCTTCGGGCTCATCTCCCGCGGCCAGGAAGAGGCGCTGCGCACGGGCTACGACCCCGATACTGCGGTCTACGCGGGTACGCGCAAGCAGGCGCTCGAGCAGAACCGCAACGCCCTGGTCGCCAACATCGCCTTCGGCGTCGCCGGGGCCGCCGCCGTGGGCGCCATCATCTCGGGCATCGTCGACGGCACGCGCTCCGTGCAGGTCACGCCCACTGCCAGTGCCGACGGCGCCGGCGTTTCGGTCGGAGGTTCCTTCTAGTCATGCGCACCCGCGTCATCTCGTTCGTGCTGCTGCTCGCGGCCTGTGTGCAGGTCAACCCGTCGGCCCGCTACTCGTGCGTGACCGCCGAAGACTGTGGCCCCGGCTTCGAGTGCATCGACCGCTTCGAAGGCGCTTCGCAGTGCTTCCGCGAAGGCGAGTGCGTGCCCGACGAACTGTGCAACGGCGCTGACGACAACTGTGACGGCCGCGTCGACGAGACCTTCCCTGAAGAGGGCGAAGCGTGTGCCACCACGGCCCTCGGCGTCTGTGCTCCGGGAGCGCGGGTGTGTGAATTGGGTCAGCTGACGTGCGTGTCGAACCTCATGCCGTCCACCGAGACGTGCGACCTGCTCGACAACGACTGCGATGGCGCCGTCGACGATGGCTTCGACCTCACGGTAGACCCGGCGAACTGCGGCGCTTGCGGCACGGTGTGCACGACGGGCACGGTGTGCCGCGCCTCACGTTGCGACGAGTCGCAGTGTTCCGACGGCGTCGACAACGACCAGGACGGCCTCACCGACTGTGACGACGCGAATTGCCAGGGCCAGGTGTGCGCCACCGGTATGGCGCCGGAGCCGCGTTGCGGCGTGCTTTCGCCCGACGCCGGCACCACGCCCGACGGTGGGGCTCGTGGCTGTTTCCAGCCTGAGACCGCGTGCAACAACGGGCTCGACGACGACGGCGACGGTGAGCCCGACTGTGAAGACGTCGATTGCGCGGGCCGTACCTGCGCCAGTGGAAATACCTGCACCAACCGCGCGTGCCCGCCCTGAGTTCTGGAGGACCCATGAAGACCGCTCTCCTGTCCCTGTTCGTCGCCACCAACGTCCTCGCGCAGACCGTCGTGCCCTGGCGCGCGCAGACGCTCAGCATTCCCTCTGCGCAGGCGGGCGACCCCGCGTTGACGAGCAGCCTCATCATCGGCTCCGACACCGCGCAGCAGGGGCTCTACCTCTTCAACCTCAACGGCAGCTCGGTCGGCAACCTGCCGGTGGGCATCGTGAACTCGGTCGACGTTCGCGGGTCCCTGGTGGTGGCGACGTCGCCGGCGGGAGGAATTCTGCTGTACCGCACGGTGCCCGGCGCGGGGCTGACGCCCGAAACGCCGTCGAACATCGTCGCGTCGACGCCCGGGCAGATCGCGCTCGGCACCCTGGCTGATGGCGGCCTTCTCATGTCGTTCAACGCCGGCAACCTGCTGCGTCAGTACGCCTTGTCACGCGACGGCGGGGCGCTGGTCGCCACCGCGCTCACCGATCGCCAATTGCCCGGAGTGCCCAGCGGTCTCGCCTTCGACGACGCCACCGAGCGGCTCTATGCCGCCATTCCCACCGAGGGTGTCGTCATCGTCGAGCCCGACGGCGGCATCGTCACCGCCATTCCCTTCAACGGTGGGCTCCTGGGCGGCACGCTCGGCGGCATCGACCTGTTCCGCGTCTCCAACGACCTCTTCATCTTCACCACCGCTCCGGCGGAAGGCACCGTGTTCGTCAGCGCGCTGACGTCGAATGGCTACGCGTCGGCCGGCGCGTTGAAGTTCCGCGCGCCCGACGCGGGCACGTTCGTTCAGCTGCCGCAGCACCTCGCCGTCGCCGACGCGTTGACCGGCTACCCCGACGGCGCGCTGCTCGTGCACGACGGCGTGATGGCCAACTACAAGCTGGTGTCGCTGGCCGACATCGTCACGCACCTCTCGGCCGACGGCGGCGTGGGCAGGGACGGCGGCAGCGTCATCGGTCGCGACGCGGGTTCGGGTGCCGCGTCTGGCGGCGGCGGCGCCATCTCGCCCGGCCCCTCGGCTAAGCCCGACGACCTGGGCTGCTCGACGGGCGCTCTCGTCACGCTTCCGGCGCTGTTGCTGCTGTGGTGGATTCGCCGGCCTCGCTCATGAAGAGATTCGTCATCGCGTTGTGTGCCCTGCTGTTGAATTGCCAGACCACCCGGGAAGCGGAGCACCCTGCAGTCCCGGCACCGCTGGACAACAACGGTCAGCCCGCCACGCTCGCGAAGTCGAACCAGGCCATTCGCATCACCGTCGTCGGCACCAATGACATTCACGGCTGGGTGAACAGCCGCACCGAGGCCTTCCCCCGCGGCGAAATCCGCTACGGAGGCCTCGCGACCTTCGCGGCCTACGTGAACGCGCTGCGCGCCGAGAACCTGGGGGGCGTGGTGCTGCTCGACGCGGGTGACATCTTCCAGGGCACGCTGGTGTCGAACCTCACCGAAGGCGCCGTGGTCATCGAGGCCTTCAATCAGCTCGGCTACGACGCCGCGGCCATCGGCAATCACGAGTTCGACTACGGCCCGGTGGGCCCCATTTCCGCCGCCACGCAGGCCACGATGGATCCGTTCGGTGCGCTCAAGGCGCGCATCGCCCAGTCGAAGTTCCCGCTGCTGTCGACCAACATCTACGAAGCGGCCAACGGCGCGCGCCCGGCCTGGTTGCCCAGCGACGGCACGGTGATGATCGAACGGCACGGCCTGAAGATCGGCATCGTCGGTCTGACCACGCCGCAGACGCCCACGGTCACGCTGCCCATCAACGTGCAGTCGCTCAAGTTCCGACCGCTGGGCTCCGAAGCGCTGGCGGCTGCCACGCGCCTTCGTGAAAAGGGCGCCGACCTGGTGTTCGCCGTCGTGCACGCCGGCGGCCGCTGCGAAGACGGCTCGCATCACGAAGATCTCTCGAGCTGCGATCTCGATGCCGGAGAGATCTTCGAGATGATGAAGGGGCTGCCGGAAGGCACGCTCGACGCGGTGGTGGCCGGCCACACGCACGCGCGCGTCGCGCACTTCGTCAAGGGCACGCCCATCATCGAGAGCTGGGCCCTCGGCCGCTATTTCGGCACCGTCGAGTTGTTCATCGACCCCGCGACCAGGAAGGTCATCCCGCAGCGCACGTTGATCAACGCCGCGGTCGAGATCTGCGAGACGTGGGACGTCGAGACCAGGAGCTGCGACCCCAAGAAGCTCAAGGCACGCGCTGATCAGGTCACGCCGGTGCAGGCGAAATACCGCGGGTTCACGATTCGCCCTGATCAGACGGTCGTTCAGGCCATGCAGCCGGCCCAGCAGGCGGTCGTCGAACTGCAGCAGAAGCAGCTGGGGCTCACCGTGCCGGCCACGCTGGGCCGCGCCTACGAAGCCGAGAGTGAGCTGGGCGATTTCCTCGCCGACTCCCTGCGCGCGCTGGCGAAGACCGACATCGCGCTGCTCAACCCCGGTGGTCTGCGCGCAGATCTCCACGCCGGCCCGTTGACCTACGGCGCCGTCTACGAGGTGATTCCCTTCGACAACGCGGTGGCGACGCTCGACGTGACCGGCGAGCAGTTGGAGCGCCTGCTCACCGCCGCCTACGGCTCGAAGAAGGGCGTGTTTCAGGTCTCCGGGCTCGACGTGAAGCTCTCGCGCTGCGTGGTGCCCGACCGTCTGCGCGGGTTCACGCTGCCGGGCGGAAAGAAGATCGATCCGTCCAGGCGCTACAGAGTCGCGATGCCCGATTTCCTCGCGCGCGGCGGCGACGGGCTCGCGCCGGTGCTGGCGACCATCGACCCCTCGCAGGTCGATCTCGCTGACAACAAGGGCAGCAACGTGCGGGACGATCTCATCAACCACTGGCAGGCAAAGAAGGAAGTCTTCAAGGCGCCCAAACCCGGTCGCATCACCTTCGTCGACAACGGCGAGACCTGCGCTGCGTCGAACGTGGCTGATCCGTCACTCAAAATGCCGTGACGTGACAATACGTGACAGGGTGCTTTTCAAGTGCCCGTCATCTGGTTAGAAATTGATCCGAGGCCGAAAAATCGGCCCGGAACGAGGGTAACCAGGTGCTCTACAAAGTGACCCCGATGTTGACGCCGGCGGAGCCGAAGAAGCCCGCCACCGACGGGGAAGGCCAGCCGAAAGAAGCTCGCAAGCGCCGCAAGTCGGCCGTCTTCGACGCTGACGGCAATGAAGTGCTCATCACCATGATGTGCCTCAAGTGCCGGTCGATGAAGCCGCTGGCCATGTTCGGTCTTCGCAAGATGGCCGACGGCGCCATTCGCAACCAGCCGTGGTGCCGCACCTGCCGCAGCGGCGCGGGCGCCAAGAAGAAGCCCGACGCCACCGTGGAATCCGAGGCCCAGGCCGAGGCGCCGCAGCTCGAGGCCGCGCCCGTCGCTACCGAGAAAGAAGAACAGCGCCAGCCGTTGAGCCCGCTCGAGCAGCTGCTCGCCGGCCCCGTGGCCTGAGCTCGGCTCCGAAAGGCGCCCTGAAAGTCGAAGCCCCGCTCCCTTTTCAAGGAGCGGGGCTTCTTATTTCTTACCTGCTGCGTTGTGGAGGTGAACGGGATCGAACCGATGACCTTCGCATTGCGAACGCGACGCTCTCCCAACTGAGCTACACCCCCGTAAGGGGTCCCGACGTCGCAGCGGGCGGGCGGCTGACTACGTCTGTTGGGCAGTTCATGTCAACGATCAAAAAGCGACCGCTTTGACATTTGACGCGGGAGGTCGGCAGTGCAAAAAACTGCGCCCTTTCCGATGCCTCCTGCGACGAAGACGTTGAGCCCGGCCGAGCTCGCCAAACTCGAACATGCCTTTGCTACTGACCCCGCATCAGAGGCCTACAAGCCTCTCGCGGAGGCCTACCTCGGCATGGGTCGCTTCATGGAAGCGATGGTGGTCTGCAAGAAGGGCGTGAAAGCGCATCCTTCGGTTGCTGACCCGCGTGTCCTCCTCGCGCGTGTGTACGCGGAGCAGGGCAAAGACAAGAAAGCCATCGAAGAGCTTCAGGGGGCTCTGCAGGTCGCGCCTGCCGACAAGTCGGCGCTGCGCATGATGGGCTCGCTGCAGATGAAGAGCGGCGACGCGACCGGCAAGGACAACCTCCTCAAGGCGTTCGAGGCAGATCCCGCCGACGGTGAGACGCTCGAGTTGATGCAGAAGAACGGTGTCCCCGTTCCGAAGCCCGCCGCGCCCGAACCGCCGCCGCCGCCTCCACAGCCCGTCGCGGCGCCGCCCGTGCTCCAGCCCGTGACCACGCCGCCGGCCGGTGCCACGGCGACCTCCGGCGTTCAGCAGCCGGTCGCTCCGCGCGCTGGCGTCGTCTCTCAACCCGGTCGTCAGGCGCCGCGTCAGGCCGGTGCCCGCCCGTCGCAGCCCATCGCCCGGCCCGCGCCGGCGCCTCGTCGTGACTACGAAGACGATGGTGATGACGACGTCGAGACGTCCGATGTGCGCCCGCGCCCGACGAAGAAGGGTGGCGGAGCGTCGAAGGCCGTCTTCTTCGTGCTCCTCTTCGCCGTGCCGCTCGGCGCTGCCGGGTACCTGGGCTACGGCCAGTACCGCGCGAAGTTGATCCGCGAGTCGAACAACCTGATTCGCGAAGCGACCGCTGAGATCAAGAAGGACACCTACAAGGGCTACATCGACGCCATCTCGAAGGCCGAGAGCGCGCTGGCCCTCGACGGCGACGCCAACACCAACCGCAACGCGCGTGGCCTGCTCGCCTACGCGTACACGATTCGTTGGGGCGAACACATTCACGACGAGTCGAACCGCGAGAACGCCGAGAAGAACATCCAGGCGGGCCTCGCCGGCAAGGAAGCCTCGGCCTACCTGCACGCCGCGGAGGCGATGTTCGACTTCTACAGCGGCAAGACCGCCGAGGGTCTCAAGGCGATCGACACGCGCATCGCCGCGGCCGAAGCCGAAAAGAAGAACGTCAGCCTCTACTACCTGACGCGCGGCATCCTGCAGACCAACAGCGGTGATCTCGAAGCGGCGAAGGACGCGCTCGAGCACGCGCAGGCCATCGCTCCCGACGACCCGCGCGTGTACGTCGCGCTGGGCCAGCTGCACCGCCGTCGCGGCGCCGACCTCCAGGCGCTCTCGGCGTTCAACAACGCGCTCAAGTACGGCCGCGGTCACCCCGACGGCCTCATCGGCACCGCGAACCTGATTCTCGACCAGGAGAACCCGGGCAACGGGTACTGCACCGCTGCCAAGAGCGTGAAGGAGCTCGCGGCGATGACCGACAATGCCTCGCCTCGTCAGCTCGCGACCAACGCGTTCACCAGGGCGCTGCTGATCAGCCGCGTGTCGCGCGACATTCCGCTCTACACCGACAAGGCCTTCCAGAAGACGCTCGAAGACTGCACCGGCGTGAAGGCCGACGAGGCGCAGGCGAAGAAGGACATCGCGGCCGCCGAGACCGAAGGCCTCTCGCAGGACCGCAACAACCCCGAGCTGCTGCTCATTCGTGGCCGTCGTCTCGCGTACGAGAACAAGCTCGACGAAGCGGCGGCGGAGATCCGCAAGGCCATCGAAGCCAACCCGCAGGCCTCGCACTTCCACGTGGAGCTCGCCAAGGTGCTGACCCGCAAGGAAGGCGGCGAACCGGCGGCCGAAGAGGCGCTCACGAAGGCGCTCACGCTCGTGCCCGCCAGCCCCAAGCTGCTCTCGATGCTCGGTCAGGTTCAGTACAAGCAGAAGAAGTACGACGCCGCGCGCGGAACGCTCGAGAAGGCCCTGTCGGACCCCAAGACAAAGAACCCCGAAGCGCGCTACCTGCTCGGCAAGCTCTACCGCGACGACAAGAAGGACTATGCGAAGGCCGTCGAGAACCTCAAGCGCGCGTCGGAGGAGTACTACGCCGACCCGTCGATGGCGGCCGTGGCCTACGACGACCTCGCGCAGACCTACGAGCTCAAGGGCGAGAAGGACAACGCCAACTCGACCTACGAGAAGGCGCTCAACGCCGACAAGGAAAACCCCGCGCCGTACTGCCACTACGCCCGCCTCCTCGCGAAGGACCCCAAGGAGAAGGAAAAGGCCCGGAGCATCGCGCAGGCCTTCTTGAAGATGGCGCCCAAGGACCCGTGCGCCGACGAGATGCGCGGGTTGTGACGACGCCCGGGTGGGCGGCTTGTCACGCCGCTCACCTCGCGTTAGGTGGCCCTCCGTCGTGAGGGCAGAACCGCTTCAGATGGAAGTCGACGCGCAGGCGCGCAACCCCGGTGCGCTGCTGGCTGATTTCCTCACGCTGACCAAGCCGCGGCTTTCGGGGCTCGTGTTGTTCACGGCCGTCGGCGGCATGTGGCTTTCGAACCGTTCGCTCGACCTGCGCACCTGGTTGTTCGCGATCGTGGGCACGGCCGGCACCATCGCCGCTGCCAACACGCTCAACTGCGTCTTCGAGCGTGAGTCGGACCGTTTCATGGCCCGTACGGCGCGGCGCCCGCTGCCCACCGGTCGCGTGTCTCCGATGGCGGCAGTGCTCTTCGCGTCGCTCCTCACCGGTTTCTCGCTGCCGATGTTGTGGCTGGTCAACCCGTTGACCTGCGCGCTCGGGGTGCTGGCGCTGGTCAGCTACGTGTTCGTCTACACGCCGATGAAGTCGCGCACGCACTGGGCGATGCAGGTCGGCGCGTTGCCCGGAGCGCTCCCTCCGTTGATGGGCTGGACGGCCGCGACGAACGCCATCGATGCCTCGGGCCTGGCGCTCTTCGCGATTCTCTTCGCGTGGCAGCTGCCTCACTTCATCGCCATCGCGCTGTTCCGCAAGCACGAGTACCAGGCTGCGGGCCTCTTGAGCCTGCCGCTCGAAAAGGGTGACGACGCCGCGCGGTGGCACGCGGTCGTCTACTCGGTGTTGCAGCTGGTCGCGGCGGTGCTGCCGTATTTCACCGGGCTTGCCGGCACGGCGTACCTCGTGGTCGCGCTCGTGAGCAGCGTGGGCTACCTGACGTTCGCCATCATCGGTTGGCGTCGAAAGCTGGGCGCGGTCTGGGCCCGGCAGCTCTTTCTGGCGTCCCTCGTGTACCTGACGGCGCTCTTCGTGGCCCTCGGGACTCGTCTCTAAACGCGCCTTGTTTGGGCGTCAGCTCGCGGCTACACCAACCGGTTACGGGCGGGGGAGCCGGTCTCCTGCCGTGTCGCACATGGTGGGGAACTCCAATCAGCGCAGCGTGTCGTTGAATGTCGTGCCGAAGGTGCACGATGAGACGGCGTTGCAGCGTGTCGGCGGCCGGTGGGTCGCCGCGACGCCTGATGAGCGGCTCCACAGCTTCGAGGCGGGTGACGGTGCCGTGTCGGAAGTCGCCGAACGCATCGTAGAGCTCATCGATGGCCGCCGGTCGATCGCCGACATCGTGCAGGTGCTGGTGAGCGAGTTCGACGTCGACGACGCCGTGGCCCAGCGCGACACCTTGGATTTCATTGGTTTATTGGCCGACAAACAGGTTCTGGTGCTGTGAATCAGAAGTCAGGCACCAGACACAAAGCAGAGATGGGAGCGCCCATGGTTCGCGGGAACATGTTGCGGTTGGCGGTTGCGCTGTCTGGCGTGGCGATGGTCATCAACGGCTGCGCGTGCGATCAACAGCCGCCGGTCACCTGCGCCGACGCGGTGGTCACCTTCGAGCAGCCTGTCGCCGGAGCGACGGTCGATGCCCCGTTCGACGTGTCCATCGTCGCGCGCACGGCGGATGGCGCCGCGTTCGATTTCGAAGCGGCCTCGTTGAAGATCGGCAGCGCCACCTTCACCGGCGAGGTGAGCGGCAATCGGGCGACGTTCACTGGCGTCACCTCGGCGAGCGGCGAACAGGAGATTTCGGCTGCCATCGCGCAGGGCTCATGCTCGCAGACCGGAAAGCAGACGGTCACGGTGCGGAGCACCACTTGCGCGACGCCGACGGTGACCTCCGTTTCCTTCCCGCAGGACATCGACGCGAATGGCACGCTCAATAGCGGCGAGTTGTCGGGCGCGATTCAGGTGCGGGTGGCAGCGACCTGCGTGAGCGGCGTTCAGGTGCGCATCAAGCGGGGCAACACCGAGGTCGGCGCGCTGACCAGCTTCACGAACAACGCCGCCATGGTGACCCTCAACGACCCCAACCCTGCTGACGACCAGTACGAGTTCGTGGCGGAGCTGGTGCGCGACGGACAGGTCGTCGGCATGGCTGGCGCTTCGGCCGTCGGTCGTATTCGCGTGGCGCGCTCGGGTCCTGCGGTCGCTGTGACGACGAGCGGCACCTTCGGCCCGGCCGACGACGCGAGCTCGACGATGTCCGGTTTTCAGCTCGACGTCATGGGCACCGCGCCGGACGGCGTGCTCTGCGAGCTCAAGGTCGACGACCAGACGCAGCCGGGAATTTCACCGGTCAGTGGAGAACTCAGCGCCCGCTTCACCCTGCCGCAGAGCACGGGGACCCACACCGTCACGCTCACCTGCATCGACGCCTCCGGCAACGTGGGCACCGCCAGCGGCATGTTCTCGCTCAACTTTACGCCGCCCAGCCTGACGGTGATCTCGCCCATGAACAGCGACGGTGGCGCAGTGGGCGTGGTGACAGAATCGCCGCTCCAGATCACCCTCGCGACCAGCGCTGACGATGGGTCGATCGCCACCGTCGCGCGCGATGGCCTGGTGGTCGGCACTGGCCTGGTCAGCAACGGCATGGCAAGCCTCGAGGCGCCCTTCGGCGGTGACGGCACCTACGAACTGTTGGTCAGCGTGGAGGACACCAACGGCAATCGCAGCTCGGTCACCCTCACCGTCAGCGTCGACCTGACGGGCTGCGGTCTGGTGTTCACGCGCCCCGCGACCGGCTCGGCGTTGTTGACGCCTGCACAACTCAACGGAGGGACCTATTCGTTCCAAACCCGGAGTGACGCTGTGTGCGCAGGTCAGACGGTCACGCTCTTCCGCAGCGACATCGCCGCAGATGGCGGCGTGGGCGCCGAGCAGCAGGTCGGCTCGGTCGTCGTGAACGCCGCTGGCGTTGCAGACTTTGCCCCGCTCACCATGACCAACGGAGACGCCCGCTATCGCGGCGTAGTGGCCAACCCCAACGATGCGGGGGTGAGCTCCGCGGTGGTTCGCGTGACGGTCGACCTCGATGGCCCGGCCATCACCAACCCCATCGTGCCGACCGGCCAGCCCGCAGCGCTGCTCACTGCAGCTCAGGACACCGCCGCGGGAATTCCCGGAGTTCAGCGCACGCTGGCGTTCTCGGCGCGCGTCCCCATGGGCGGCCGCGTCGACGTGTGCATCACCCAGGCAAACGACGGCATGGGCCCGCTCACGCCGGGTGGCGAGTGCGGCGCGAACTGGTACCTGCTGCGTCAGGCCATCACCAGCCCCTCGAGCGGCTTCACCTTCCCGGAGGGTGAGTACGACATCAAAATCATCGTCGCCAACTCTGGCCTGACCCCGGCCCCTGCGTCGGCGCCGGTGCATGTCATCGTCGATGGTACGCGGCCCTGCCTGCGCGCGATTACGCGCGCGCTGCCCCAGGACACCACCCCCACGGACAGCCGCCTCAATATCTCCGAACTCGCCGGTCAGGCTCCGCGGCTGCAGTTCTCACTGGGCTGTGGCGACATGAGCGCCGCTGCGCTCTCGACAACTAATGGTGTGGTGATTCGTGACGTCGTGAACGGTTCGCCCGGCGCTGTGCGTCCTTCGAACACCACCTTCATGAACGACGTGGCGACAGTGACGCTCACCGGTGCCTACGCAACCGAGCAGGACCTCAACCTCTTCGTGGAGCTCACCGACGTCATCGGTAACAAGAACCTGTACCTGACGACTAACGACCCGTCGTCTTTCGTCTTCCGCGTCGATCCAGTGGCGCCGGTGTGCAGCATCGACTCACCGAGCCAGACGACGTTAGGCATCGCGCAGGTGCCCGGCGGCAATCTCAACGTGCAGGTGGGGACTGCTTCTGACGTGGGCATGAACGGGGTGTCGCTGACTTTCACGGGGCAGGCTGCCCGAGTGGTGACGCCGAACCTCAACACTGCGTCCTCGATCTACGCGCTCTCTGGCGACGCCGCGTACACCATCGGGGCGGTGTGCACGGACCAGTCGGGCAACGCCACCACCGCTGCCGCGAGGAACGTTCGTGTCGACCTCGTCGCGCCCACATGTGCCATCACCCAGCCGGTCCCGAACGACAACCGCGCCGAGAAGAACATCGTGACGACCGTCGCCGTGACAGGGGCGCCCGCGGGCGCTGCTGTAACGGTGACCTCGACCGTCGCTGGCATCACCAACAACCTCCTCTCGGTGAACTCCGCAGGGACGCTGGCCGAGGCGACCGTCACCTATCCGAATGGTGCGCAGACCATCACGGCCACCGTCGCCGACGACGTCGGCAACACCTGCACCTCCGCGGGCGTCACCTTCACGGTGAACAGCACGTCATGCAACCTCGACTTCGACGCGACCGGGCCCATCATCACCAACTCGCAGGGCAGTTGGCTGAACCGCGCGGGCGCTTCACTGCCCGAGCAGGGGCCGACGCCTCCCAACGCGACGGTGGCCATCAAAGCCGTCACGAGTGACTGCGGTGCAGGGAAGAACGCGTACCTCTACCCCGGTGGCGCTTCGACGACGCCCGGCGGGAGCCCGGTCGTCACCGGCGTTGGGGGCGTCGTGACGTTCCCCGCGCAGGCCTTCCCCGAAGACTCGCTCTACACGGTAACCATCGACAACGGCGCCGGGCAGTTCACGCATCGGAGCTTCACGGTGAGCCTGAAGGCGCCGAGCGTCGCCGGGGGGCTGACGCTCCGCCGGTCTGCTCAGGCGATGACGGCGGTGCCCGTGGCCAAAGACGCGGCGCTGGTGTTCGGTGCGGCGACCGGAAATCGGCGCGTCGAGACCGCGACGGCCGCAGACCTGGTCTTCGGCGATCTGGACGCCACCGCCGCCGACGCGCAGTTCCAACTCGCAATCAGTGGCATCGATGGAGCGAACGTCGGCGCGTTCAAGGCGAGGCTCGAGGTCTTTGAAGGCGCGACGTTGTTGTCTCCGGCGGTGACGGTGGACACTGCGCCGTTCACGCCCTCGCTGCCGATGATGAAGCTGGCTCATCGGCTTGACGACACGGCGACCTCGCTGGTCATTCGCGTGACGTCGCCCGCCGGGAACACGTACACGAGCACGCACTCCGCGTTGGTCGACGTGATCGCTCCAGCGGTGCCCACGGTGACGCGGAATCTGACCTCGGCTCGTGCGGCGACGGTCGACGTGCAGTGGAGCGCAGTCTTCGATGACGGTACCGACACCGCGAGTGGTGGATTGACCGGCGGCGCTCAGGCGGCGGGTTACGACATCCGTTGGACCACCTCGTCTGTTCCGGCGAACAACGCGATGGTGGCGGAGGCCGACTACTTCGGGTCGTCCTCGAAGCAGGAGACGGTGGAGCCCTGGCAGTCGGGCAACATCACCAAGGCGCTGACGCTGCCGCCGCTCAATACGTATTTCATCGCAGTGCGCGCGCGGGACGAAGTGGGGAATTACTCGACGTTCGCGGCGCCTACGTCCGTGGCGAACCCGTGGACGGTGGTCACGCTGACTGTGGCGAACGCCCCCACCGATTTTGGTCAGACGGTGACCGCGGCTTCGAACGTGACGGGCTCCGCCGAGAACGACATTCTCATCTCTGCGCCGAGCCTCAACGGCGTTGGTGCCGTCTACGTATTCCAGGGAAGCGCGGCGCTGACCTCGCAGACCACGTGCGCTGCGGGCTGCACGCAGCTTGCTCCGCCTGACGGTATTGGAACCTTCTTCGGCAGTGACGTCTCCACGGGTGGCAACGTCGGCGACGACGCGGCAGACGCCACGACGACGGGCATGGCCGACATCGTGATTGGCCAGCGCGGCTATTCAACGACGGGTCGTGCGTTCGTCTTCTTCGGTTCGACGGCTGGCATCACCCGGTCGATTGAGATCCGCGGCGACGTGTCCAACACCATCGGGTGGACGGCGAGCCTCATTGGAGATCTCGACGGCGATGGCTTGCGAGAAGTCGCGCTGCCGGCACACCTTTACGGTTCAGGCCGCGGGCGCATCTACATCTTCAAGGGCAGGTCGTACGCGGCGTGGCAGGCCGCGTTCATGTCCGGCCAGCAGTTCATCCCCGTGACGTCGGCAAACTGGGTCATCGAAGGTGAGTATCTGGTGGCGGCGAACCCTGCCAACAGTTCGAACGGTCTCGGTCTGAATCGGCTCGGCGTCGCAACGTTGCCCGGGGTCACGGGTCGCACGTTGTCTGACGGAGGCGTCGCCCCGGAACTGGTCGTCTCGATTCCTCGCGCCAACGTGAGCCGCGTCGCTCTGTACGGTGCTGCGCAGATCACGGCCTCGTCCAGCGTTGCGCCACTCGGCGCGTTCGATGGCGGCATCCAGGTGCTTTCCCAGGCTCCCTTCGCGTCGAACTCAATCGTCGTTGGCTTCGGCGCTTCGCTCTGGGGCGCCGGGCCCGTCCAGCGCGTCGACCTCGCCGACCTTTACGTCGGCTACCCGAATGAGTCGCGCGTCTATCGCTACTCGAATTGGGGCACGTCTGGCGCTGCATCGGGTGCAGCTACCGAGAACATTCAGGGAATCGGGGGGTTTGGAGCGAACGTGACGTCGGGAGATCTCAACGGCGACGGCAAGCCTGATCTCCTCGTCGGCGAGGGCGGCGCTACCAACAACGGCGCGTGGATTCTGTATCAGCGCGCCGGTGCATTCGATTCTCCGGTGGGTGGCACCAGTCCGCAGTTCAACGTTTCGGAACTGCGGCCGGTGCGAAACGGTGGTTTGTCCAATCAAATGCCCAATCGCTTCGTGGCGTTGGGCGACTTCGGCGCCGGTGTGACGGTGATCGCCGCCGATGCCACGACAGGGAGTGTCCGCCTATGGAAGTGAAGTGTGAGAAGCGCCAGCAGCAAAAACGCAGGTGGCTCGCGCCGCAAGTCACCACGCAGTGCGTCGGGCATGGAACCGTGATGCTCGCCTGCACGGGAGAGCGAGTGGACTGCGATACGGTATTCCCGGGCTGTGGTTGTCAGCCCGGTTCAGACCTCGGCGCGGTCTGCGAAAACGCTTGCAGTCCCTGAAACCCAGGGAGGCGCACGGAGTGGGGGCCCAATACCACTCCGCGCGCCTTCGACCTGTCGGACCGTCGCACCCCTCACCGCTCCACCGTGCCGCCGACGTGAAGGTGACTGAGCACCGCTCGCGCCATCGCCAACCGTGCGCCGCGTCTGACTGTTCGGGCTGAGCGTCGTCTCTCGCCCCGGACGAGCACGAAGACACCACTTCTCACTCTCGACTATTGAGACGCGCATGCCCGTCGAGCTGCGTCGCGGAGGTCTCGTGCTGCAAGGCACGCCGCTCTGGTTCGACGCGCGCACGCGCTCCCCCGTCGCCTTCGTGAGCCACGCGCACAGCGACCACATCGCCCGGCACGATCGCGTGATCGCCACCGCCGAGACGCTCGCGCTCATGCAGCACCGGCTCGGGCAGCTCGAGGCCACCACCCCGCTGGCGTACGGCGAACGGCTCGAACTCGGCGGCCTGCAGCTCGAGTGCTTTTCGGCCGGCCACGTCTTCGGCTCGGCGCAGGTGCGCGTCACCCGCGGCGACGGTCATCGCGTCGTCTACACCGGCGACGTTTCGCTCGAGCCTGCGCTCACGGCCGCGCCAGCCCCGGTGCTCGACTGCGAGACGCTCATCATCGAGTCGACCTTCGGCCACCCGAAGTACCGCTTTCCTCCGCGCGCGCAGCTCTACGACCAGGTCGCCGACTGGGCGAGGCGGCAACTGGCGCAGGGCATCAGGCCCATTCTCCTCGCGTACTCGCTGGGCAAGTCGCAGGAGACGGTTCGCCAACTCGCCGCACGCGGGCTCCCGGTGCGTGCACACCCGACGGTTCATGACGTCGCGCTGGTCTACGAGTCACTCGGCATGGCGGTCGGCGCGCGACGCTTCGAAGGTCACTTCGAAGACGGTGAGGTCGGGCTCTTCCCGCCGTACCGCCGCGGCAGCTCGCTGGTCGACGTGCCCAGGAAGTCACTGGCGGCGCTCACCGGGTGGGCCGTCGAACCGTGGGGCGCGCGGCGCTGCGGCGCCGATCTCGCGTTCCCCATCAGCGACCACGCCGACTTCAATTCACTCTGTGAATACGCCCGTCGCAGCGGCGCACGTGAGGTCATCACCCTTCACGGCTTCTCGGACGAACTCGCGGTCGAGCTGCGCAAACAGGGGCTGTTCGCGCGCGCCGTGCACGAGCAGGTGCAGATGGAGCTCTTCGCCTGAGCGACCGCTCGAAGCGCCGTGCGAGACTGCATCGCGTGAAAGCGCAACGACTCATGCTGCTGGCGCAACTGCACGGCGTCACCGTCACCCGCGCCGAGCTCTCGCTCGCCGACGGCCTCAAGCTGGCACCGCAGCTCTTCGACGCCGCGGGGCTGCTCGAGCACGAGAAGGTCGAGGTGTACTGCCTCGAGTCGGGAGCGCGGTTGTCGTGTTCGGTGAGGCGCCACACCTCGGCGGGCGAGCTCGAGGTCGGCGGTGCGGCGGCGCAACTTCTCAAGCCTGGCGCGCGGGTGGTCATCGCCGCGTGGGGCTGGCTCAAGGAAAAGCAGGCGCTCAAACACGAGCCGCGCCTGCTGCACGTCGACGACGAGAACGCCGTCAGATGGCCTGACCGCTGAACAACCGCTCGGCCAGCCGGGTGCGTTCTGCCTGCGAGGCGTTCGGGTCGCGCGGACGCTCGAACTGTCGCAGGAAGATGTTGGCCGCGTCGGAGGCCGTGGTCGCGCCCCGCAGCGAATTGCCGGCGCGTGACTCGGTGTTCTGCAGCTCCCACTGCACGAAGGCGAGCTGCTGTTCGAACGTCGACTCACGAATGTCGACGCCCATGACGCGCTTGAAGTCGGCCTGACGCGGGCCCTCCCACTGCGCGAGCCCGAAGCCGGGCCCGCCGCCGAACTGCTGCTGGCGGTGATTGAGCTGACCACCCGATTCGTAGATGAGGTTCGCCACGATGCCGGCGGCCTGCTCCTTCGACCAACCCTGGCTCTCGAAGTAGCGCATGGCGGCCTGTGCGCGCTCGTTCAAGGTCGAGTTCGGGCCGATGGCGTCGACGCCCGTGACGTCACCGGTGCTCGGAGGCGCGTCGGCACCGGCGGTCGGCGGCTCGGCGCCGGCGGAAGGGGGCTGCTGCGTGTCGCCGGTGCTCGGCGGCCGGGTTCCACCCGCGGGAATGTTGATGCGCTGCCCCGGAAAGATGAGGTCGGGGTTCTGAATCTGCGGGTTGGCCTCGATGAGCTGCTGGAGCGGAACGCCGTTGGCGCGCGCGATGGCCCAGAGCGTGTCGCCCGGCACCACGGTGTGCACGTTCTCTTCCTGCGCGGCCTGTTGGTCGGCCTGCAGCTGCTCGCTGATCTCTTCACTGCGCCGCGCACCGAGCGCCTCCTGCGTGTTCCGCATCGACCGGGCTTCGTCGCGCGAGAACTGCGAGCTCTGTTTGAAGCCCGGTTCGGTCACCTTCGACTTCACGCGCTCGACGTTCTCGTGCTGCTTCTGCGCCTTGAGGATCGAGTCGCTGCTGTTCGTTCGGTTGATCGTGCTCATATGGAGTTGTCGCACCGTCACGCAGATTGGTTGCTGAACGTGGTTGTCGCGCTGCGTCGGAAACCCGCGACCACGGGCGTGCGTTGCGCGAGCATGCACGGCGATGAACGGCTTCGTGGACCTGACCTGTGGTGAGCGCGTGCTGCGCGTCGACCGGTCGATCTGCGAGCTGGCGACCGGGCGCGTGTACTGGCGCCAATTCGAGACGCACGGCGAGCCGGCGCTCACGGTGCGGCGTCACGACACGCTCGACGGCACGGCCATCAGCGCGCCGCTCGGAGACTGCGTGTTCCGTCGCGACGACGAAGCCAGCCTCGCGGTGCAGGTCGAAGACGGCCTCTATCGCGGCGAGCTCGTGCTGCGACTGGCCTGGTACCTGTGCGCCACGGCGCAGGGCGCGGTGCTCATTCACGCGTCGGCGGTGAAGGCGGGCGACGCCGCGCTCGTGGCCTGCGGCAAGAGCGGCGACGGCAAGTCGACGTTGTCACGCCTGAGCGTGGAGGCCGGTCTCACGCTGCTCACCGACGAGGTGGTGCTGCTGTTCCCCGACGGCCGGGTGAGCGGCTCGCCGTTCCGCTCCGACTTCGAACACGCCGGAGCGCCGGGGCTCGTGCGCGCGAAATATTTCGTCGCGCTTCACAAGGCTCCACACGAAGAAATGCTGGCGCTCTCACCGCTCGAGGCGGTGCAGCTCGCGATGTCGCAGTGCTTCGACGTGGCCGAAGTGGCGCTGCCCAGACTCGAGGTGCGGCGACGGTTGCTCTCGTTCTTGAGCAACGTCGAACCGCGGACCTTCAGTTTCAGAAAAGCGGCAGACGCCGGGCACTTCGTGAAGAAGGCCCTGAGCGCCTCACCGTGACCCTCTCCTCGAAGCGGAGAGGGAACTTCGAGACTCAGGCCGGCGAGCCGTTCGACATCGCCTCGACGTGCGCGGTCGCTTCGGCGAGGTACGCCAGCCGGCGCATGCGCACTTCGTCAGGCAGCTCGGCGAACGACTTGAACGCGTCGCCCAGAATCGAGCGGTTGCCGTTGCTGGCGATGTGCGCCAGGTCCTGGCTGGCCTCCTGGGAGTCGACCGCTTCTTCCCAGTTGTTGTCGGGCGCGAAGCCGGCCTCGAGCAGCGAGCTGAACAGCTGACAGGCCGCCAGCTTCATGCGCAGCTCGCCGATGAGGTCGAGGGCTTCGGCCGAAGCCTTGAGCTCCAACAAGGCGCCGGTGATGCGCGGGTCGATGTCGGCCGTCGCGTCTTCCACTTCGACGCCTTCACGCAGGTCGGCGTTGAGCCCGTCGATCGCCGCTTCCGACGGCACGACTTCTTCGCCGACTTCGCGCAGGTACATGACGGCCACCGCCACGTCACCGCCGCCGTTGGCGACGACTTCCTTCGCCTTGGCGACGGCCTGCATGTCCGGCACCGGGCGACGGCCTTCGAGGCGCGTCTTCACTGCTTCACGGTACAGGTGCTCGAGGCTGGTGCCGGGGGGCATGCGCACGGGCAGCGGAGGGCGGAGGCCCGGAACGTCGAGCACCCACGGGAAGGGGTTGGCGACGTGCTTCAAGCCGCGGAAGAGGATGGTGCCGGGCGCATCGCCGGGGCGGAACGGCGGCAGGTCGCTCTCGGGCGCGTCGCTCTTGAGGCCCATGACGGCGGCGCGCTGTTCGCGGGTGAAGCTGGTCACGCCGACCGCAGGAGGAGGCGGCGGCGGCGGCGCGTCTTCGCCGTCGAGGCCGGTCACCCGGTCCATGTCGCAGTCGTCGAACTCGAGCTCTTCGAGGCCGGTGGCGCCGGTGAAGTCGCAACGCAGCAGCTTCAGGCGCTCGAAGGTCGCGCCGTCGAGCTTCGCGCCGCGGAAGTCACAGTCCTGCAGGCGGCCGCCGTGGAAGTAGGCGTTCGAGAGGTCAGCTTCCTTGAAGCTCACCTTCGAGAGGTCACACTTTTCCCACTCGGTGCCCACGAGCGTGAGGCTCGACAGGTCGGCGTTCGCTGAAAAGAGCTGAGGGAACGTGGCTCCGGTGTGGTCCAACGGCACCTTCCCGTCCTTGCGGAGCTGGTTCCACTGCTTCGAGCCCGACTTGAGCAACTCCTCGATGCTGACCTGCTTTGCCATGGCGGCGGCTTCTACCCGAGCCATCGGCACTTTCACTGTGTTTCTCGGTCCGATAGAGCCCTGGCGATGCTCGAGTACCGCGTGACCGAGGACCACAACGGGGTCCGCCTCGACAAGTTCCTGAAGAAGACGTTGGCCAACGTGCCGTTCAGCCACCTCTTCAAGATGATTCGCGTGAAGAAGATTCGCGTGAACGGCAAGCGCGCGAAGCCCGAACAGGAGCTCGCCGCCGGTGACGTCATCACCGTGCGGGGCGAAGAAATGAAGCTGCTGGGTGACCGCGAGCGCAAGGCGGCGCCGCCTCCGCCGGTCGACGTGTCGAAGCTCGACGTGCTGCTCGAAGACGACTGGATCCTCGTGCTGAACAAGCCGTCGGGCATGGCGGCCCACACCGGTTCAGGCATCACCGGCGGCACGGTGGTCGACGTGGTGCGCGCCTACCTGGGCCCGAAGGCCGAACGGAACGGGTTCGCCGCGAGCCCCGCGCACAGGCTCGATCGCGAAACGTCGGGCGTCATCATCGTGGCCAAGAGAAGACCCGCGATGGTGCACTTCACCGACGTCTTCACGCGCCACACCGCGAGGAAGAAGTACCTGGTGCTGGTGAAGGGGAAGATGAACGCGAAGAACGGGCTCATCGACCTGCCGCTGGCCGAACACCAGCAGACCGCCGAGAGCCGCGAGCGCCGCGGGGTCAACATGCAGGAGGCCCGCACCCGTTGGGAAGTGCTGTGTCAGAACAGCCACGCGGCCTACCTGGCGTGCACGATTGAAACTGGCCGGACGCACCAGATTCGGCGACATTTCGCGGCGATCGGCCACCCCGTCGCGGGGGACCCGAAGCATGGGGATTTCGCGTTCAACCGAGAGGTGAAGGCGAACTGGGGCTTGAAGCGCTTGTTCCTGCACTCCACCCGGTTGGAATTTCCACACCCGGATGGCGGCAAGCGCACGGTTGTTGAAGCGAAGTTGCCGGAGGAGCTCATCGATGTGCTCGTGCGCGCTGGACTCGAGGCTCCTTCCACATGAGTGAAGGGAAACTGCAGTTGGTCAACGTGCCCAAGAAGCGATGGTGGAAGCTGCCGTTCAAGCTGCTCGGCTTTCTGCTGCTCACGGGGGCCACGGCCGCGGTCATGGGCTACGGCTTCGTGTACTGGAAGTACGCCGACGGCCTGCCCGACATTCCGAAGGTCGACGAGTACCGCCCGCCGATTCTCACCGAGGTCTACACGGTCGACGGCGTGCTCGCCGGTGAGTTCTACAACGAGCGCCGCAAGGTCGTGCCCTACGAGCGCATTCCCAAGCGTCTGGTGCAGGCCTTCATCGCCGCCGAAGACGCAGACTTCTTCGACCACTTCGGCATCGACGTCATCGGTACCGGCCGCGCGGCGGTGAAGACGGTGCTCAAGAAGGCCACCGGCAAGGGCAAGGTGCAGGGCGGTTCGACCATCACCCAGCAGACCGCCAAGGCCGTGCTGATCAGCACCGAGGGCTACAAGGAGTCCACCGCCAAGACCATCAAGCGCAAGATTCGTGAAGCGCTGCTGGCGCGCCGCCTCGAGAGCGAGCTGACCAAGGAGCAGATTCTCTATCTGTACCTGAACAACGTGTACCTGGGTCACCACAGCTACGGCGTGCAGAGCGCGGCCGAGAACTACTACCGCAAAGACGTGAAGGACCTGACACTGGCCGAGATGGCGTTGCTCGCCGGGCTGCCGCAGGCGCCGTCGAACTATTCGCCCTTCCGCGACGCGGCCAAGGCCAGGGCACGCCGTCAGTACGTGCTGGGCCAGATGATGTCGAAGGGCATGATCACCAGGGCCGAGTTCGACGAAGCGTCGGCCTCCGAGGTGAGCGTGTACCCGGTCGAAGACGTGTTTCATCAGTTCGCGCCGTACTTCACCGAAGAGACGCGCCGCGACATCGTCAACCGCTACGGCAACCCCGCGTTGCTCAACTCGGGCCTCAAGGTCTTCACCACGATGGATTCCGAGAAGCAGCGCGCGGCGCAGGAAGCCACGCTGCGTGGCCTGCTCGCCGTCGACAAGCGCCAGGGCTACCGCGGGCCGGTGATGCAGCTCGAGGGCAAGGCGATGACCGCCTTCATCGAGAAGAGCAAGAAGGTGATGGAGGGCCAGGAGATCACCCCCGGCCGCTATTACGTCGGCGTCGTTCAGACCATCGCGAAGGACAAGTCGGTGGCCGACATCAACATCGGCGGGAAGATCGCCAAGCTGCCTGCGCTCGGCATGCGCTGGGCGCGCGAAGTCAACGGCGAGCGCTACTACCCGTCGGTGCTGATCAACAACGTCGGCCCGCTCAAGGTCGGCGACGTCGTCGTGGTTCGCGCCATCAAGGAAAAGAAGGAGCTGACCGACGATCGTGAAGCGTGGAGCGATTCACTGGCCGCGGAGGTCCCGGAAGGGGTGCCCGTGGTTCGCCTCGAGCAGGAGCCCGAGCCGCAGGCGGCGATCGTCTCCATCGACCCGCACCGGCAGTACCTGTCGGCGATGGTCGGTGGCTACGACTTCGACGCCAACGAGTTCAACCGCGCGTTCCAGGCGTGCCGTCAGCCGGGCAGCTCGTTCAAGCCCATCGTCTACGCGGGCGCGCTCGAGAAGATGGGGTGGACCGAAGGCACCGTGCTGCTCGATTCGCCCATCGTCTACGACGACCCCGAGAATCAGAACCGCTGGAAGCCCGCGAACTACGACGAAGGCTTCAAGGGCGAGGTGCTCTTGAAGGAGGCGCTCGTCAACTCGATGAACATTCCCGCGGTGAAGACCTTCATCGAGCTCGCGCGCTACCTGGGCAACAAGAACGAGGTCGTGGGCATCAAGGCCATCAACGACTTTGCGCACGGTCTGGGCTTCTCCACGCCGCTCAACCCCGACTACTCGGCGGCGCTCGGCAGCTCCTGCGTGTACCCGTACGAGCTGGTGCAGGTGTACGCGACCATCAACCGGCTCGGGCTCAAGAAGCCGACGTACTTCGTGCGCAAGGTCGAAGACCGCTTCGGCCGCATGGTCGAAGACCACACCTCGTACGACGACGCGTGGGCCTCGCTGCAGGACCGTGTGGCCGCGGGTTACGCGCGCCTGTTCGAGCCCGGTGAGCAGGTGCTCTCGCGCGAGACCGCGTACCTGGTGACCGACCTGATGCGTGGCGTGGTGCAGGGCGGCACGGGCGCTCCGGCGCAGCGCCTGGGCAAGCCGGCGGCCGGCAAGACCGGTACGACCAACGACTCGTTCGACGCGTGGTTCACCGCGTTCACGCGTGACCTCGTGACCAGCGCCTGGGTTGGCTACGACTTGAACCCGCACCCGCTCGGTCGCTACGAGACCGGTGGCCGCGCCGCGCTGCCCATCTGGCTGGCGTACATGAGCAAGGCGCTCGAGGGTCGCAACCAGCCCGAGTTCTCGCCGCCGCCGTCGCTGGGGCTCATTCAGCGCCGCATCGACAAGAAGACCGGTCGCATCGCGTCGGGCATGAAGAACTCGATGACGTTGTGGTTCAAGAAGGGCACCGAGCCCGAGGACCACGAGCCCGAGAAGGGCGCGGCGGGCGCCGATCAGTTCCTGCAGATTCCGTAATTCGACCTTGCGGCGCGCCGTCGGCAATCGGCCCGCTGCAAGTCCACTCCCACGCTGACGCGCGGTGAGTCGCAGCTCATGCCGGCCTTCCCGCCAGACTCTCCGCTGCACGCGTTCTCAGAGGTCGAAGTCAACGCCATCTTCGAGGCCGGGCGTGAGCGCACCGCGGCCGTCGATGAGGTCATCGTCGCCGAAGGTGAGCCCGGCGATTCGATGTTCTTCCTGCTCGAGGGCCGCTGCGAAGCGCGCATCGGCACCGGGAAGGCCGTGCGCACGTACGAGCCGGGCAGCTACTTCGGTGAACTCTCGTTCATCAACGCCGGGCATCGCCGCAGCGCGAGCATCGTCGCCACCGCGCCGACCCGCATGCAGGTCATCGACCAGTCGAGCATCAACGCGCTGCTCGACAGTCACCCGCGGGCGATCTTCACGTTGCTGCGACGCGCGTGCGCGTTCCTCGTCGATGCCGAGCGCAATCTCATCTCCGACCTGCGCCGCCGGAACACCGAGCTGCAGGACACCATCAAGAAGCTCGAGTTCACGCGGCAGCGCCTGAACCAGGAAGAAGAGACCGCGCGCACTGATCAACTCACCGGGCTGTTCAATCGACGCGCGTTCGATTCGGAGCTCCCGGTGTTCATGGCGCGGTCGAAGGCCATCGGCAGCGGGCTCGCGCTGCTCGCGATGGACCTCGACCACTTCAAGCCGGTGAACGACACCCTGGGGCACGCAGTCGGCGACTTCGTGTTGCGTGGCGTCGGGAAGATCCTCGCGCAGGGCGTTCGCAAGACGGACCTCCCCTGTCGCATCGGTGGTGACGAGTTCGTCGTTCTGCTCGCCGACCTCAACGAGTCGGCCGCGAAGATGCGGGCTGAAGTGCTGCGCGCCGCGGTCAACGCGATGCCGCACCCCGGGAATGATCAGGGCATTCGCATCACCACCACCATGGGCGGCACCATGTACCGCGAGGGCGAGACCCTCGAGCAGTTCATGCAGCGCGCGGACGAGGCGCTCTACGCGGCGAAGCGCGCAGGCCGGAATCGCGTCGGCTGGGAGTGAGCCGCGAGGGCGTCGTGGCCGGATGCTGAGCTCGCCGCCCGCCCCGACGCCTCCGCTCAGGGACACAAACCGTTCTGGCACCCGCCGAAGCACGGGTTGCCGCAGCGCCCGCAGTGCAGATCGTCGGTGAGCAGGTTCGCCTCGCACCCGTCGGCGCGGTTGCCGTTGCAGTCGCCGAAGTTCGGGAAGCACACGCCGTGTTTGCACTGCCCGAACTCACACACGCGCACCGAGTTCACCGCGGGTGGGCACGCGTTGCCGCACGCTCCGCAGTTCTCGGGGTCGTTGTCGGTGTCGGCGCAGCTCGAGCCGCCGTCACACGCGGTGTGCACCGGTTCACACGACACACCGCACGCGCCGGCGGCGCAGACCTCGCCCGGGAAGCACGGCCGATTGCACATGCCGCAGTGAAGAACGTCGCTCGACGTCGACACGCACTCGCCATTGCACATCGTCTGGTTCGGAGCGCAGAGCGGCTGGCACGACCCGTTCGCGCACCTCTGACCGGGCGCGCACGGTTGACCGCACATGCCGCAGTTGAGCGGGTCGACCTGCGTGTTGAGGCAGCGGTCACCACACGCCGTCGTGCCCAGCGGGCATGCGGCCGCACACGCACCGTTCACGCACCACTGGTTCATCGCGCACGCCTGACCGCAGGTGCCGCAGTTCATCGGGTCATGGCGCGGGTCGAGGCAGAACTGGCCGCACACGCGAAGCGGCGGAGGACAACCCGTCGCGCCGCCCATCACGCACGTACCGTCGAGACAGGGGCCCGACGTGCAGTCCGCGTTGCGAAGGCAGCCGCCGTTGAGCCCGCATGGCGCGCAGGTGGGCCCGCCGCAGTCGACGTCGGTCTCGAGGCCGTTCTCGCGTTGATCGTCACAACGCGGGGGCGCGCACGTTCCGCCCAGGCAGCGCGCGTCTTCGCAGTCGTCGTCGTCACCGCAGCGCTGCGTCGCCCGACAACCCTGACACGCCCCGCCGCAGTCGACGTCGGTCTCGGTGCCGTTCATCACGCCGTCTGCGCACGCACCGGGTGAGCAGGTCTTTCGCGCACAGAGCCCCGACGCGCAGTCTGTCGACACGACGCACGCCGACTCCAACGCGCACGGCGCACACCTGGGGCCGCCGCAATCGACGTCGCTCTCTTCGCCGTTGCGCACGCCATCGCTGCACGTGTTCGGGCTCGCCGTGAAACGGCAACCGGCCAACGTGAGCGCGAGAAGAATCAGCAGGGGCCGCATGTCAGCGCTCCATCGCAGTTGAAGTAGCCGGGGGCGCAGGGCGGCGAGAGCGTGATGCTCGTCTGCTGCGGCGCCATCGTCTGGTCGAGACACGTGCACGAGAGAACGCCTTCACACGCGAGGCAGTTCGAGCAGGTCGTCTGGTAGCTGCCCGGTGGCAGCGCCGTGTTGCAGCACAGGCCGCTGTTGCATTGCTCGTTGCCGCCACACGAGCGGCCGCACTGACCGCAGTTGAGCCCGTCATTGCCCATGGGCTGGGCTTCACAACCGTCGAGCGGGTCCATGTTGCAGTCGACGAACCCGGGGAAGCACTCACCGGGCGTGCACGCGGAGTTCGAGCACAGACGTGACGTCGCGCCCGGGGCCGGGCAGTTCTGGTTGCAGCCACCGCAGTGCGACGGGTCGTTGCGGGTGTCGACGCACAGCGTGCCTGCGTTGCACAACGTGAGCGGCGCCGCACAGCCGGTGACACATTGCCCCGCGACGCACCCCGAGCCCGGCGCGCACGTACGGCCGCACAGGCCGCAGTGGAGCGGGTCGCGGTCGAGGCTCACGCAGCTGCCGCCGCACGGCACCTGATTCGGACCGCACGGAAGAATGCACTCGCCTGAAAGACACAGCTCTCCAGCGCCGCACACGTTGGTGCACGAGCCGCAGTGCTGGGGATCGCTCGCGAAATCGAAGCACGCCGAACCACACGGCGCGGTGCCTCCGAGGCAGAGATTGGTGCACATGCCGCCCGCGCACAGTTGTTCGCCGGTGCAGGTGACGCCACACCCGCCGCAGTTCATTCGGTCGAACGACGGGTCGACGCACTGCTGACCGCACGCGAGCAGGGGCGCGCCGCAGCCACCGGGGAGCTCCGTCACGCAGAGCCCGTCGAAGCAGTGACCGACCTCGCAGTCGTCGGAAACGAAGCACGCTCGGCCGGGAGAGCAGGGCGCGCAGTCTCCGCCGCAGTCGACGTCGCTCTCGTCGCCGTTGCGAACATCGTCGTCACAGCGCGCGACCGGACCACCATCGAAGCCGTCGCACGAACCGCACGCGCCACCGCAGTCGACGCCCGTCTCGTCACCGTTGCGAACCCCGTCGACGCAGCTCGCGCCCGCGCAGCGGTTGAGAACGCACTGCGCGCTCGCACAGTCGCCGTCGACGAGGCACACGGCATCGGCGCCGCAGGGCTGGCACACCGAGCCGCCACAATCACGGTCGGTCTCGAGGCCATTGGTACGGCCGTCGCTGCAATCGCCGCTCGCGAGCGGACAGCCCGCGAGCCACAGCCCGAGACCCAGGAGGAGGACATGTTTCATGCAGACACCAACGCGGAGTCAGGCACCGCAGCCTTCTCGGGAGAGGCGCCGCGCGCAGCTTCGAGCACGGGCTTCACTTCCGGCGGCACCGACGTGAGCCGCAGATAGACGACGTTCTTCCGCACCTCAGACCTCAGGACCTTTCCGTACACGTCGCCGGGGCGCAGCGCCGCGCCATCGACGATGCGCAGCTGCAGGTCGGTGAGCGACGGCAGCACTTCGTCGACGCGGAGCTCGAAGCTCTGTTCCGAGAGCGCCTCGACGTGACCGACGTGCGTGAGCTCGGACACCGCCTTGCCCTTCACCACGCCGTAGCGGACCTCGATGGGCACCCGTGGCGGCGAGAGGGTCTCGTCGGCCGACGAGAGCTTGACGTTGAACGGCGCCCCGACGCTGAGCGCTTCGTGAATGGTGAGCGTGCCCTTCACGCCTTTGGGAGAGACCACCTGCGTCGCGCCGATGCCGAGCGCATCACCGCAGCGCTCACGGGTGGCTTCACTGAGCAGCACCTGACCACCGACGGTGAACGACTCGACGCGCGAGGTGAGGTTGATGGTCGCGCCGACGATGCCGTACTTCGCGCGCAGCTCGCTGCCGATGTTGCCGAGCACGACCTCGCCGCTGTGAATGCCGATGCCCATCTCGACCTCGGGCAGCCCGTGGGCCTTGTTCCACGCGTTCACGTCGGGCATCGCGTTGAGCATCTCGATGGCGCACGCCGCCGCGCGCAGCTCTTCGTTCTCGAGCGGCAGGGGCGCGCCGAAGACCACGAGAATGGCGTCACCGATGAACTCGTCGATGGTGCCGCCGTACTTCGTGATGATGCGTGTCATCGCCTCGAGGTAGTGGTTGAGCAGCTTCACCACGTTCTCGGGTTCCATGCTCCCGCACATGCTCGTGAAGCCACGCAGGTCGGTCATCATGATGGTGACGAAGTCGCGCTGGCCTCCGAGCTTGAGGCCGTCGGGCGAGTCGAGCAGCTGCTGCACGACCTGCTCGGTCAAGTAGCGGCCGAACGTCTGGCGCACGAAGGCGCGTTCGTTCTCGGCCTTCTTGCGGGCGTTCGCGGTGCTGCGCGCGTTGAGCAGCACACAGCCGAGCCACGTGATGCCGACCGACGCCGTGGGGCCGACGACCGGCAGATAGAAGCCGCCCAGGGACAGCAGGTACGAGGCGCTCACCGTCAGCAGCGTCAGCAACGCGGTGAGCAACAGCCCGAGCCCACCTTCGAACGCGACGCCGATGACGCCAGCCAGCAGCGCGCCACCGATGATGACGCCGGCGTTCGTGGCGTGCGTCGACTCGGTGAAGAAGTCGTCGTGGAGCAGGTTCGCGAGCATCGTCGCGTGGTGTTCGACGCCGGGGATCTCACCCAGCGGGCTCGAGCGGAGGTCGGCGGCGGCCAGCGCGGTCGAGCCGACGAGCACGTGTTTGCCGGCGAGTGACGACGCGTCTCCACGATTGACCGCGAGTGAACCGACGGTCGTCGTGAAGCGCAGCGTCTGTTCGTCGATGAGCTCGAAGTCGGGCTCCGCGACGGCAGCGTCGGTCTTCAGCGTCAGCTCGATAATGCGACCGGGTTCGGGCGAGTAGTGCGCTCGCCCCGCGATGACCGCGCCGACGGCGAGCTTCGACGGGTCGAGCGCCGCGACGGTGGTCGGCGCGCCGTCGAGCGTCACCACCGTCGCGTCATCGACCACGAACTTCTGGTCGTCACCCAGCGGGTTGCCGGTGAGGGTGACGATGGAGTCCGCGCGAATGAGCGACCAGATCGACACGTAGCGGAATGGCCCTTCGCCGCGCGTGTCGTGACGGCCCTGATAGCGAACGCGCGTACGCCCGAGTTGGTCGATGGGCACGCGCCGCTTGCCGCCGACGTCGACGTGCGAGCCGGGGAAGATGTGGATGTCGCCGAGCGGCACCGACAACGCCTGCGAAGCGATGCGCAAGGAGAGTGAGGGGTACAGCTCGTGACCGAGGCGCGCGGCGAGCAGAGAGTGACGCAGCACATCGTCACCGCCGTCGAGCAGCACGTTGGCCATGGCGACGAAGCTGGCCCCGTCGGCGATCGGCGCAAGCACCGGCTGCGGCGCAGCGTCACCACCGATGAGCTCCGCGTATTCGGGCAGCAACGCCGCTGAGTCGTGCCACGGCACGAGGTTTCGCTCGAAGGCGCGCCGCGAGCTCTCGGAGGTGACCGGCCGTGTTTCAGCGGTGGCGCGGTTCAAGGTGAACGTGAAGCCCACGTTGCCCGCGCGCCTGGCTGATTCGCCGATGGCGGCGTCCCACTCCGGGTGATCCCGTGACGGGTCGATGAGCGAGACGTCGACGGTGACGCTCGCGGGCCTGGCGATCGCCACCGCGTCGAGCAGGCGCGCGTAATACACGCGCGGCATCGGCCACCCGAGATGACTGATGGTCTGGTCGTCGAGCGCGAGCACCACCACGTCGTCCTGCTTGTTGGCCGACGGCAGCTCACGGCCGGTGGCGAGCTCGACCTGAGAGCGCTCGGGAAACCGCAGGCGGAAGAAGAGGTCGAGGGTGCGCGTCTCGAGCCACGTGCCCAGGTGCAGCACTTCGATGGCCACGACCATCGACACGCCGACCACACCGCCGACGACCACCGCACGCACCGCGCCACCACCGCGCATCTTCTCGAGGCGTGCCTCGAGCGCATCGAGACGAGCGGTCGCAGCGCTGACGACGTGGAGGATCGCGCGGCGCAGCCGGACCATCGCGAACACCGCGAGCAGCACGGAGCCGGCCTGTACGAACAGACGCAGCAGTGGGTAGCCCAGCTGTGGCAGGGCCGAGGTGAGGCCCCAGGCGAGCGACTCACGACCCAGCCACGCCGCCACGGCAGCGAGCAGCGCGGCGACGCCGACCCTGTCGCGGCGCGGCCGGGTGTCGGTCACTTCGCCACCGTGAACGCGTAGACCTTCGACGAGGGCCCCGAGAAGCCGTCACCATTCACGCTGGTGACCCGCCAGAACCACTTGCCGCGCGGCAGCGGCTCGGGCCACGAGAGCGTGTTCGCGGCCAGCACGGTCTGAGAACGGCCTTCGACGAGGAAGTCGGCGTCGCGCGCGACTTCGATGGTGTAGCTGACGGCGTCGGTCACCGGCTGCCACTCGAGGCGTGCGTCGTTGCCGAGCGCACCCTTCAACGGCGCGGTGACCAGAGGCGCCTGCGGCAGCGGCTTCGGCTCCGACGTCTTGCCGTCTGGCTTCACGACCGCGCCCTGGCCTGCGGGCACCTCGACGGGCCTGGCGTCGGGGTCATTCGACGGCGTGAGCGCCACGAGGCCCTCCAGCGTCTCCAGGCGCGTGTCGCCGTCTTCTTCGACGCCGAAGCGGAACTGCGTGCCGCGCACGGACGCGACCGACACCCGGCTGGAGGCTTCGAAGCGTGACTGCTGCGTGGCCTTGCGAACGTCGGCGGTGATTCCGCCGCTCAGCACCTCGACCTTCACCTGGCGCTCACCGTTGGCGATCTGCAGCACCGGCATGCGCACGAGTGATTCCGGCTTCACCTCGAGCCCGCTGCCGTCCTTGAGGTGAATGGTGATGCGCGCGTTCGGCCCCGTCTTGATGAGCTCGTTCACCAGCACCGGCATGCCGGCCTCGGCGGGCTTCAACGTCGCTTCGTCCGGGCCGAGGAACACCGAGCCGCCGGCAGCCGCGACGCGCGCCACCACGTCTTCCGGCGCGCGCTCGACGAAGCGCAGCGAGATGCCGAGTTGATCATTCCGCTGCGGCGCGGGCGCGAGCGCGAACACCCGGTTCTTCGGCAGGCCCGCGGCGACCAGCGTCTCGGCGACCGCCTTCGCCGACGCGAGGCCCTTGCCACTCGCGCGCTCGGCGTCGCTCACCAGCGCGGCGACGGTCACGGCGCGAACGAGCCGATGGCGCTCGATCTCCTTCACCACGTCGGCCAGGCACGCCTTGCCATCGTTGGTCTTCGCCCATTCTTCGGTCACCGGTTTGCCGAGCCGCACCGAGCCGGCTTCGAGCTTCACGCCGCCGCACGGGTCTGCGGCCAGCGCCGCGCCGGGCATCGCCAACAACATCAGAGACGAGAGCAATCGCTTCATTTCGCTTCTCCGAGAATCAGGAATTCGACACGCCGGTTCTGCTCACGGCCTTTGGCGGTCTTGTTGGACGCGCGCGGTCTGGTGGGGCCGTAGCCCTTCGCCACGAGGCGACTCCCGTCGACTCCAGCTTTTGTCAGGAAGGTCTTGATGGCTTCCGCGCGCTTCTGCGACAGCGTGATGTTGGCGGTGGCGCGGCCGACGTCGTCGGTGTGGCCCTGAATCTCGACCGACAACGCGCGCGCAGCCTTGAGCGTGGCGGCGAGCTGCTTGAGCAGCGAAGACGCGCTCGGCGCCAGAGTGGCGGACGCGGGCTTGAACTGCACGACCTTGTCGATGACGACCGCGTTCTCGGTGACGTGCACGATGACCTCGCCCTTGTCGGGGCAGCCGTCGTCGTCCTTCACGCCGTTGATGACCTCCGCCTCGTAGGGGCACTTGTCCTTCGAGTCGGGGATGCCGTCGCTGTCGTTGTCGGGCTCCGGGCACCCGTCTTCATCTTCGAAGCCGTCGCCGTCTTCTTTCGACATCGGGCACGAATCGACGTCGTCGCTCTGACCGTCTTCGTCGAGGTCGCCGGCGGGCGCTGCTGCAGGTTGCGGCGCTTCGACCGTCGGCGCCGCAGCGACCACCAGCGGCAGCGCAAAGCCGGGCAGCGCCAACGCCGGCTTGGGTTCGCGCGGGCAGCCGTCGGTCTTGTCGCCAGGCTCGAGGGGACAGCGATCGGCTTCGAAGCCCAGCCCGTCACCGTCAGCGTCGGGGTCTTCGTCGGGGCATCCGTCGTCGTCTTTGAAGGCGTTGGGGGTCTCCGCCACGTCCGGGCACTGGTCGGTGGCGTCGGCGACGAGGTCCTCGTCGTTGTCGGCCTCAGGGCAGCCGTCCTCGTCCTCGAAGCCGTCCTTGTCTTCTGCGGTGACCGGGCAGCGGTCTTCGTCGTCGATGACGCCGTCTCGGTCTGCGTCGCTCGGAGGCAGAACGAGCGCAGGCGGCAGCGCGGCGCGCTCGGGTTCAGAGAGCACGACCCGCGGCGGCGCTTCGAGCATCTGAACCAGCGCCGGTGTCGACGGCAGCAGGTACTCGGGGCACCCGTCGTCGTCGCGATGTCCGTCGATGGTCTCGGGCTCGAACGGGCAGCGGTCGAGAGCGTCGGCCACCGTCGTTGTCTCCGTCGGGCGCGACGTCTGGGCAGCCATCGTCGTCGTTGGTGCCGTTGATGGCTTCGGCGACCTCAGGGCACTTGTCGGTCGCGTCGGCGATGAGGTCTTCGTCGTTGTCGACTTCAGGGCAGCCGTCTTCGTCTTCGAAGCCGTCGAAGTCCTCCTTCTCGACGGGGCAGCGGTCGACGTCGTCGATCAACCCGTCGCCGTCTGCGTCGCCGGCGGCGAACACCACGGGTGCACCCGCGTCGACCGGCGCCACGGGCTGCGTCGCCAGCAGTCGCGCCAGTGGAGCGCTCTTTTGCAGCGCGTACTCGGGGCAGCCGTCCTCATCGCGAACGCCGTTCGTCGTTTCAGGCTCGAACGGACAACGGTCGGCTGCGTCTTTCACCCCGTCGAGATCCGCGTCGTCGATGACGGCCATCGTCGCCGCGCAGCCGCGCGCTTCCCGCGTTCCTGCGACGTCGGGGCACGCGTCGAGCACGTTGGGCAGCGCGTCACCGTCGCTGTTTCGGCGCGGCACCCACGCGATGCGCACGATGCCGCGCGCGTCGGGGCTTCCGGCCATGCCGAACAACGAGGTGCCACCGGCCACACCGAGCATCACCGTGTCGGCGATGTGGAAGTGCAGGCCACCGAGCAGCTCGAGGTTCATGCCCGCGGTGGTGAAGGCGTTCTGACCTGCGACCTGCACCGAAAACTGCGCTTCCGGGCCGAGGTAGATGGAGTCGTCGAGCAGCGCGACGCCGAGCGCCACACCCGCCCGCGCTTCGGGCGCAGCGATCATCTGCAGCTGCGGCGGGCCGATCGACGCGTAGGGGCGGTAGAGAAAGCCGAGGTCGACGGTCCAACGCCCGGCGCCGAACGCACCGGCCATCACCGCGCGCGGCAACACGCGAAGCCCCACGTCGCCCTGGTGCGTGGCCGCGGCCCCGATGGGAATCCACACGTCGGCGCCCAGGTGCAGTGAGAACGCGTCTCGCTCGGCCTGCCCGAAGAGCCTCACCATCACCTGCACACGTGGATCTCCGATGCCGACGATGCTCGTCATCGGGGCGGCGCCGCTGACCGGTTCAGGCGTGCCCCGCTCGAGCAACGTCACCGGCAGACTCGCGCTGAGGCGGAAGCGATCGAACAGCGAGCCCGCGAGCCCCACGTGACCGACCAACGCATGTTCGAGAATCGGCGCGAGCTGACCGCGCCCCGTCGCCACCCCCGGAATCAGCGCGGTGTGTGAATAGTCAGCGGTGATGCCCACCGCGCCGTAGCTCGTCAGCGAATACCAGGGGCGCTCGAGCATGAAGAGCCAGCTGCCGACAGTGCTGCCTTCGTAGCGATGCGCACGAAAGCCTCGCTCTTGCGCGAGCGCGCTGGTCGCCAACAACAGAATGAAGAGGGCCCCGAAACGCCTGAACAACTTCATCGAGAAGCCGAACGATACGGCGCACCCCGCATCTGGCGATCGACAATCTGCCCGACGCACCTCCGCGCACATCAATGCGTGATGCGGGCGCAGGCTCCAGCGAGCAAGGTGAGGCCTTCGACCACGCGTCGACGCTCGGCGGCGGTGAGCTGCGCGAGCGCTTCTTCGAGGTGCGCGTCGTCGAGCATGTCTTCTTCGCCGGCCGCGTCGCCCGCTTCGGTGAGCTTCACGACCACGTGCCGGCGATCTCGCGCCGATCTGCTGCGCACCACGAGGCCCTTCTTCTCGAGTCGCTGCAGCGCTTCGTCGAGGGACGAGCGCGTCAGCGCCAGGTGCTCGGCGAGCGCTTCGACGCGCGCTCCGAGCACGAGGTCGAGGTGCGAGAGAATGTCGGCCTCGCCGTGCTCGAGCGTGTGGTGATGGGAATGACAGGCCGCGTGAATCTGCGGAAAGGCGCGTTGAATCGCGCGCACGTCTCGTCGGCTCATGGCCGCGGCGTAGACGGCCACCTGCGCGTCGTCAAAGCCGTCAGCAGCAACACCGGCGTGACGAGCACCGCGAAGAACCAACTGCCGGCGTAGGCGAGGCCGCAGAGCAGCGAGAGGGCGGTCGTCGGCACCGTGCCCGACAGAAAGCCCACGTCTTCCCGGAAGCCGCACAGATGCAGCAGCAGGAAGAATCCGATTCCGCCGAGTGCGATGCGCATCATGAAGCGGCTCCTTCGGTGGAGAGCACCGCGGCGTAGAGCAGCACCGCGTCGGCCAGCGTGTTGCCCGCGGCAAAGCGCAGGCGGCCATTCTTGGTGATGGGAAAAGCGGCGAAGCGGAGGCTCGTCATCAGCTCTCGAAGCCACTCGTCGTCACCGAACGCAGCCGCACCGACGAGCGCGAGACCACTGGCGCCTGCATTCGCGTCGACGATGGGAATCGTGGGGCCACTGTCGATGTCGTCGGAGCTCTTCCAGGTCTTCGGCCATTCCGCCGACCAACCGAACCCGAAGAGCCGACCGCCGAGCTGCGCCTTGGCGAGGTCGTATTGCTGCTTCGCGAAGTCAGCGTCGATCAGCTGCAACATGTGCGCGGCCAGGAAGAGCGTCGAACCCTCCGGGCCGTCGAGCGCCTCACCGCGCCAGGTGAACGAAGAGATGAGCAGGCCGCTCTTTGCGTCGACGAGGTGCCGCTTCGCGTGCTCGACCCACGCGCGACGGAGCGCGGAGTGGTCCGTACCGTCGACTTCATCAGCCAGCCGCGTCGCCGCGAGCGCCACGGTGTTGCAGTAGGTCCACGCTTCGTCGGGGTAGCTCTCGGCCGACAGCATCGGTCCGCGCTGCATCGCAGCGGTGAGCCGCGCGATTCGGGTGCGCAGCGGTTCGCGAAAGCGCGCGACGTCGCCAGCGCGCAGCCGCGCCGCGAGCATCAACGCGATCTCGCCGTCGACGAAGAGGCTGGTGGTGTTGGCGTCGACGAACTTCTTGTCGTGGAAGTACGGCATCACGAACGCGTCGGGGCGCGCGGCGTCCATCACGAGCGTCTCGTCGAGAATCACGTCGACGTCGGCGAGCAAATCGGGCCGGGTCGTCGCCTGACGAACGAAGGCGAGCACCGTGAAGGTGCGCGCCATCAGGTCCCACTCGGGATTGCTGCGATTGAGCGGCGCTCGTGGCGCGACACGAAGCGCTTCGGTGAGCGGCGTCACCAGCTCGGACGGCTCGACACGGAAGAAGAGGTGCAGCGTCGCGGCCCACAACGCGGAGATGACGACGGCTGCCAGCACAGTTCGCATGAGTGCGAGCATCGAACGTGACGAGCACGTGATGGGTGTCACGCCGTCGAGCGGTCGAAAGCCCGCGGTCAGCGGTCGCCGGTGAACGTTCGCGCCTCGTTCTCGAGCGCCCACAGCAGCGGGAACGCGATGAAGGGCCAGCTCAGGCCCTTGCCGTCGGCGAGAACGAAGAGCACCACGCCGATGATTGGCAGCGGAGCGTTCCCGGGGCAGCGGCTGCGGTCTTCGCCAGCAACTCCCGGCCACATTCGGAACACGCCGCATCACCTTCGAACGCCGCCGCCCCGCAGCCTTCGCGTCGCATGGCGCGACGCTAGGTCATGGAGTGCCGCAGTTCGTCGTTGAGGAACCTCCACACCGCCGCCACGCGCGGCACATCGCGCAGCGCCTGATGACCGACCAGCCATAGCGAATCGACCGGCAGACGTTGCGCGGCTTCACGGAGCTTCGAAGACAACGGCACCGGTACGAGCTTGAAGTGCCGCGCGTACGGCTCGGGAACGAGCACCAGCCCCACGCCGCTGGCGGCCGCGATGAGCTGCGACGAGAACAGACTGGTGCGCAGCGCAATCGCGGCACCGGAGGTGTGTTCTGCGAGCCAACGCTGCGCGGGGAACGCCGCGAGGTCGTGGTCCCAGTGGATCCACGGCGCGTCTGCCCATGCGCGGAGCGGCCCCAGCTTCTTCACCAGCGCGCGTGAGCCGGCCGCGAGCCACCGCCCGGTTCCGAGCTTCGTCACCAGCAGGTCGGCGCCGCGCGGCGCGACGGAGCGAACGGCGATCTCTGCTTCTCGCCGCGTGAGGTCGATGGGGCGTGTCGACGCGTCGAGCTCGATGGTGATGCGTGGGTGCCGGCTGCGGAACCTGGCGAGCGCCGGCGCGATGAACGCGTCTGCCATTCCCGGCGCCACGCTCACGCGCACCACGCCCGCAGCCTCGGTTTCGACGGAGGACGAGTCTCGGCTCAGTCGCGCATGCGCCGCTTCCATGGCTTCTGCGGCTGGCAGCAGCTGCTCGCCGGCGTGGGTCGGCGTCAGCCCTTCTCGGGAGCGTTGAAACAGCTTTCTGCCCAGCGACGCTTCGAACGCCGTGAGGCGCCGGCTGAGGGTCGAGGTGTCGAGCCCGAGCTTCGCCGCCGCGACACCGAGCGTCCGGTGCCGAAACGCCGCGAGAAATAGCCGCACGTCGTCCCACCGCTCGTCTTGCGCAGATGCAATCATTCCTTGTCACGTTGGGCGTTTCGTTGCGCTGACGCAAGGCGCATGAATTGGACGTGACCAACGAACTCCACGTCGTTCCCGGTGCAGGGCAGATCGGCTCACGTCTCGCGCAGCTGCTCCGTGACAAGGGCCACCAGGTCCGCGTCGTTCAACGCAGCGGCGGCAAGGGCACGGTGAGCGGAGACATCACCGAGCTCGCCTTCGCCGAAGAAGCCACGCGCGGCGCGACCGTCGTCTACGACTGCATGAACCCGCCGTACCACCAGTGGCCCACGCAGCTGCTGCCCATCGCGCGCGGCGCGCTCCACGGAGCGGCGAAGGCCAACGCGCGGCTCGTCGCGCTCGACTGCCTCTACATGTACGGAAAGCCCGGCGGCCCGATGACCGAAGACGCGCCGCGAAACCCGTGCAGCAAGAAGGGCGCATTGCGCGTGAAGCTCGAAGCGCTCAGGTTGGCCGCGGACATACCGGTGAGCATCGGCCGCGCGAGTGACTTCTTCGGGCCCGCCCTTCAGTTCTCGGCCTGGAGCGACCGCTTCTTCACGCGACTGGCGAACGGCAAGGCGGGTGAGTGCATGGGCGACCCCGAGCTGCCGCACTCGTACACCTACGCCGACGACATCGCGGTGGCGCTCGCCACGCTGGGTGCACACCCCGACGCGACCGGCATCTGGCACCTGCCGACCGCCCCAGCCGTCAGCTCGAGAGAGCTCACCACGCGACTGGGCCGCGAGCTGGGCATCGACGCCCGGACCGCGCGCATGCCGCGCTGGTTGTTGAAGGCCACCGGCGTCGTCTCGCCGTTCATGCGCGAGGTCGCTGAAATGGCCTACCAGTGGGACGTGCCGTTCATCATCGACGACGCACGCTTCGTGAAGCGCTTCGGCCTCACCGCCACGTCAGTCGACGAGCAGGTCAAGCGCACCGCCGCGTGGGCCAGGGCTCACTTCGCCCAGTTCGGCACCGGCCGGCCGATGTTGTGACCGGTCGCCGTGAGGTGAATGTCCCTCTTGCTGCCCACGAGGCCGTCGCCGCCGCGGAAGTACTCGGTCACCTGGTTCTTCGCGACCTGCGTGGCGCGCTTGTCACCGATGGCGATGGCGTGAATGTGCGGCGAGAAGGTGTCGTTCACGCCACGGCGCCATGCCGCGAAGCCCGCCATGCGCATCGCCTTGACGATCTTGTCTGCGTTGGCCGCCGAGTAGCCCCGAATGCTGATGTCGAGCGCGCCACCGCCGTCGTGCGTGCCCGCGCTGGCCGACACGCCGTTGCTGAAGCTGCCCTGCGTGATGCTCAGCTTCGAGCTCAAGCCCATGGCCTTCATGTACGACTCGGCGCGCTCGACCATCACGCGGGTGCGAACGTTGACCTTCACGCCGCGGAACGAGACCACGCGGTAGTCGCTGGGCGGCGCCTTCACCGTCTGCCAGGAGGGCTTCGGTTTGGCCTTCGCCTCCTTCTCGGCGGTCTCCTGCACGCGGCTGCCAGCGATGCCATCAGGCGTCCAACCGTGCTTCTTCTCGAAGGCCTGCACCGCGGCCTTGGTCACCGGGCCATAGCTGCCGTCGACGGTCGACTTGTAGAAGCCCAGCGTCTTGAGGTGCTGCTGCAGCGCCTTCACCTTCGGGCCCGACGAGCCGACCTTCAGCGAGGGCACCGACGGCTTTGCGGCCTTCGCCAGCGCGTCACGCGTCTTGCCGTCAGCGACACCATCCGCCTTCAGACCGGCCTTCTTTTCGAACGAGGCCACCGCCTTCTTCGTGACCGGGCCGTAGTCACCGTCGACCTTCGCCTTGTAGTGGCCAAGCTTCGCCAGCTGCTGCTGCAACTGCGTCACTGCAGAAGAACGAGCACCAACATTGAGCGTCGAGGTCATGGGCCGTTTGTCGCCCATATGTGGGTTCTCGTTTTCTGACGCCCCGGCGAGCGCGCTTTACAGATCGCCCTGAATTTTCCGCGAATTTCGGTTACCCGTCGCGCCGTGACTCAGAAGTTCTCAGTGCCTACGCAGGTTCGAGTCGGCGTGATGGATTCAGCGCGGCCCGGTGAGGTGGTGACGCTGCAGGTTCGTCACCTCGGTCTTCGCGAGCGTATGGGCCTCGCGTCGTGGCGATTCTTGTGGGTCGGCTTCATCGCGTTGTTCATCTCGAACTTCATTCTTCTGGTGGTGCCCGCGCCGCACATTCACCTCTGCTCGTTGCCCATCGCGTTGGCGCTGGGGCCGCTGGTCGGCTACTTCTCGTGGCGCATCAGGGCGCGGCTCGACGCCCAGTCGATGCGGTGCCCCAAGTGCAGCAAAGACATCGACGTGCCCGCAGACCTCGGCGGGTGGCCCGCGCGCTTCAACTGCATTCACTGCGGGCGCATGGTCGAACTCTCGCTCGCGTTGGAGAGACCGGCGAGCTGAAGCGCTTCGTCGATGGTCTCGACCATCACTCGCTCGACGCCGGCGTCGTCCACCACGCGGCCCATGCGGTTGGTCGCCAGCTTCGTCACCGCGCTGCGCGGGCTGACCACGATGAAGCGTCTGCAACCCCGGTCGATGAGCTCCTTCACGACGGCGGTCGCGAAGAAGATGTCTTCCTGATTCTGGATGTCGCGCGCCCCGCTCGGGTCGGACACGTAGCACTCGAGCCCGCCACGCTTCTTCACGTCGTCCAACATCGCGGTGCACGCCTCGCGGTAGTGCGGCCCGTTGAGTCGGAGCCACGTCGCGACGTACGTGCGGTGCTGCCGTTCGATGCGTACGCGGCCCTCGAGTTCGAGGATGACGTCCATGTGCGCATCGTCCGCGCTCACGTCACCGAGCGACAGAGAGGCGTTTTCGACCCCGTGCCTTTCCTGATGCTGGAAGTCAGACCCGCGACGCGTTACCCGTCCGCGCGGCATGAGCGCGCGCAGTGAGTCACCCGATCGCATCGAACTCCGCGAACTGTGGAAACTCGCTCTGCCGCTCGCGCTCGCGCAGGCCGGTCAGGCGTCGATGGGCATGGTCGACACCGCGGTGCTCGGCCGTCTGTCCGCCGCGGCGCAGGCCGGCGCCGGGCTCGGCAATTCGTTGACCTTCACCTTCAGCTTCTTCGGCATGGGCGTGATGTTCGCGCTCGACCCGCTGGTGTCGCAGGCGGTCGGTGCCGGGCAGCATGTGCGCGCGCGCAACTACTTCTGGCAAGGCGTGTGGCTCGCGGTGCTGACCAGCCTGGTGGTGATGATTCCCATCGGCATCATTCCCTTCTTTCTCGAGCATTTCGGCGTCACGCCAACGGTGGCGCAGGGCGCGCGCGAGTACATGTGGTGGCGCTTGCCGGGCGTGCTCGGCCTGCTGCTCTTCGTCGCTGCGCGCAGCTACCTCACGGGCGTCGGCAAGGTCGCGGCAACGTTCTGGGCCATGGTGTTCGCGAACGTCGCCAACGTGGTGCTCGACGTGGGCTTCGTCTTCGGCCTCGGCATGGGCGTGGCTGGCGCATCACTGGCGACCGTCATCTGCACGTGGCTTCAGTTCGGCGCGCTGGTGCTCGCGCTCGGTCGTGCCCCACAAGGCACCAGGCGGAAGTTCGCGGCGGCCGAGGTGCTCCAGGCGCTCCGCATCGGCGTGCCCATCGGGCTGCACTTCATCGCTGAGTCGGGCGTGTTCTCGCTGGCCGGCGTGTTCTCTGGTCAGCTCGGCGAAGCCCCCGGCGCCGCGCACCAGGTCGCGCTCAACTGGGCGAGCCTCACGTTCTGTGTGGCGGCGGGCATCGGCAGCGCCGCGTCGACGCGCGTCGGTTGGAGCATCGGCCGCCAGGACACCGGCGGCGCACGGCGCTCCGGCATCGTGGCCTTCGGCAGCGCGGCGGTCTTCATGGCGTTCGCGGCGATGCTGTTCGTCGCGTTCCCCCGGGCCATGGCGTCGATGATGTCGGAAGACGCGCAGGTCATCGAGACCGTCGTCGCGTTGTTCGTGGTGGTGGCGATGTTCCAGATCTCCGACGGTGTTCAGGCCGTCGGCGCGGGTGCGTTGCGCGGCACCGGCGACACCACGTTCACCTTCTGGGCGAACATGGCGGGGCACTGGCTCGTCGGTCTGCCCATCGCCTGGTGGTTCGGGGTGCGCGGCAGCTACGGCATCGTCGGTGTGTGGTGGGGCCTGTCGGTCGGCCTCACCGTGGTCGCGGTGGCCCTGGTGATTCGCTTCCTGCTCACCACGAAGAAGCCGATTGCCACGCTCGACCCCGTGTAGCCGGGCCTGCTTCCGCTCTCTGTGGTGTGAAGCGCTTGCACGCCGTCACCGCAGCCTCTGCAGAATCGCCGCCTTGAGCGGCCCCGGCATCATCGACGCCGCGCCGATGGTGCCGCTGAGCTGCCAGGGGAACGCGAACACCTTCGCGCGTCGCACCATCGCGCGGCCCATGCGCTCCACCGCGTCGTCGGTCTCGAGCAGAAACGGCATCGAGCCCGGCTTGTTCTTCGCGGTCATCTCGCTCTTCACGAAGCCGGGATGAATGCTGGTGACGTGAATGCCGTAGCGCGCGACATCGAGGCGAACGCTCTCGAGGAACATGCCGAGGTAGGCCTTGGTCGCGCAGTACGTCGAGTTCTGCGGCAGGGGAATGAAGCCGGCGAGCGAGCTGATGCCGACGAGGTGGCCGCGCTTTCGCTCGACCATCGCGGGCATCACGGCGCACAGCGTGGCCGTCGCGCCGGTGACGTTCACGTCGATCATCGACTTCACCGACGCCCAGCGGATCTTCCTGGGCCGGGTCTCCTCACCGACACCCGCGTTGGCGATGACGAGGTCGAAGCCGCCGACCTCCGCGTCGAGCTGTTGCACCTTCTCGAACGTCGCGTCGGCCTGCGAGACATCGAGCTTGAGCGGCACGATGTTGTCGCCCGCTTCCTTCTGCAACGCCTCGAGCGCGTCGAGCCGGCGCGCGGCGGCGTAGACCTTCACGCCACGCTTCGCCAGCCACGTCGCCAGTCCTCGTCCCAGTCCACTCGAAGCGCCGGTCAGCAGCGCGGTCTTCCACGGAGCACTCATGGTTTCGGAATTTCTCCACACGACACGTAGATCGACGGATCACTCGAGTCGTGCGCGTTGATGTTGAAGTCGCCTTCTTTGAGATCTTTGAACGTCATCTTCACCACCGACGTACTGCCGAAGGTCTTGTCACCGGTCTTCTCGAGCAGCGAGAGGCCCGCGCGGATGATGCCGATCTCTCCACAGCTGCCTTCGTGAATGTGCGCCAGCTGCGGTGAGGCCCCGGTGATGGGCACCGTGGTCTCGATGACGACGCGAATGTCCTCGCCGAGATCCTCGATGGTGGCGAAGCCGACCTGGCCCGAGTTGTTGTCGGACTTCATCGACACCTTGAGCTCCGAAGGCCCGCAGGCGGTCGCGAGCGCAACGGTCACTGCAGCGGCGAGCAAGCGCATGCCTGCGCTTCTAGCGCGAGCGGGCCACCATGGCCGGTATCCATTCGCCGGCGGTGACGATCTGCATGTGTGACGCGTTGGCAGGCAGCAGCGTCACGCGAACGCGCAGCGGCCTCGGCAATCCGGCACGCCAGCGGTCGGCGCGCTGCCGCGTGTGTTCGCCCACCATTCGCAGTGCTGCATCGGGCCGCGCGCTGAGCCAGCGCGTCCACGCGCTCGGGTCGCCGTAGAACCCGTCGAGCAGCACCACGTCGGTCGCGCGCGCCGACCGCAACCAGGCCCGCAACGTCCGGTTGCCTCCGCTGTGGCCGACGAGCGTCGTCTGCTCCGGGAGCGCCAGCTGCAGCGTCGCCGACAACTCGTCGACCAGCGCGTCGAGCTCGTCGAACACCACCTTCTCGCCCGGGCCCGAAGGCGCAGCGACGGCGATGAACAGCGCCGCCTTCTTCGAGGCCGCGAACTGCCAGGCCAGCCGGTGCGTGGCGAACGCCGAGCCCACCGTGTCGCGGTACCCGTGCACGTAGAAGACGACGCTGTCGAACTCCCCCCGGCACCAGAGGTGCACGGCACCACGCGACGTCTCGAGGCGTCGATGAGCACCACCTTCGAGCGATTCACCGGGAGGACACGGCGTGGACGAGAGGACAGTCACAGCGATGAGCGCAAGCATGCCCGCGGGCAGTGCAGGCGCCGTACGTGCCGGACCGACCCCTGAATCGGGGGCGATTTCGCGGAGTTGCTCCAGCCGGCGGGGACGGGAGCGCTCGGCTGGCGTAACGTCGTGTTACCCGCCGTCACGTCGCGTGACGTCCTCTCCCACGTGAGCGCACAGGTTCCACGCTTCTCGGTTTTGTTCGGCCCGCGTCGAGGTGTGACGCGGGAAGTTCGACAACGCGTGCTGGTGGGCCGCGGCGCGCACTGTGACCTGCAACTCATCGACGAGAAGGTCTCGCGCGAGCACTGCGCCTTCGAGAACCGCGACGGTCAGGTCGAAGTGGTCGACCTCGGCTCGCGCAACGGCACGTGGGTGAACGGAGAGCGCGTCACGCGGCGCGTGCTGCAGCCGAACGACGCCGTGGGCATCGGTGAGACGCTCGTCGTCTTCTCGCCCGACGTCGAGGCGTTGCTGGCGCGCGACGGTGACTCGACGTTGATCACCAGCGCCGCTGCGCTGTCGAACCCCACCGAGGCCGCTGAACCTCAGGAGGCTGCGTTCGCGCGCGCAGGGCGGTTGATGCTGGAAGCGGGGCTCTCTGCGTCGCCCGATGAAGCGGCGTCGCGACTCGCGCGCGCAGCGCTCGAAGCGCTCGGGTGTGACGACGCGTTCGTCGTGTCACGAAGTGCGGAAGGGGTGTGGCGGCCGTGGGTCGCGGTGCCGGCTGGCGCGGTGTTGTCGGTGAACACCTCGCTGGCCGAGCTCGCGCTCAAACAACGCCGCACGCTCGCGGTCGAAGCGTCTCAGTCGCGGGCCATGCGCGATGAACACACCACACGCGTCCTGCGCACGCCCGCGTTCGTGCTCTGCGCTCCGATGAACTTCGGCGGTGTGTTGTTCGCCTCGCGCGCCAGCCCCTTCGATTCGCAGGAGCTCGCGCTGGCCTCGGTGTTGGCGAGCGCCGCGGCGCCCTCGCTGCAGCCGGTGAAGTCTGTGGCGGTCGCGCAACCCGAATCGGTCGTCGCCGAGAGCGCGTCGATGCGTGAGGCGGTGCGGGTGGTGAAGCAGGTGGCGCCTTCTGCGAGCACGGTGTTGCTCACCGGCGAAAGCGGTTCGGGAAAAGAAGTGCTCGCGCGCCTCGTTCATCGCGAGAGCCGTCGCGCGAGCGGGCCGTTCGTCGCCATCAACTGCGGCGCGCTGCCGCGTGAGCTCGCCGAGTCGGAGCTGTTCGGTCACGAGAGGGGCGCCTTCACCGGAGCGGCGGCGCAGCACGCCGGCGTGTTCGAACGCGCCGACGGCGGCACGTTGTTCCTCGACGAAATCGGTGAACTGCCGCTCGAGCTGCAGGTGAAGTTGCTGCGCGTGTTGGAGGAGCGACTCGTGTGGCGGCTCGGTGCCCGTGCTCCGACGAGCGTCGACGTTCGCCTGGTGTGCGCGACGAATCGTGAGCTCGAGAAGGAGATCGCCAACGCTCGGTTCCGCGAAGATCTCTTCTGGCGCATCAACGTGGTGCGCGTGGCACTGGAGCCGCTTCGTTCGCGGCAGGAAGACGTGGTTCCCCTCGCGCGGACGATGCTCGCGAGGCACGGTCGTCACGCGTTGAGCGCCGAGGCCGAGCGCGCGCTGGTGGCGTACTCGTGGCCCGGCAACGTGAGGCAACTCGCGAACGCCATCGAACGTGCGGTGGTGCTGAAGGTCGACGATTCACCGGTTTCACTCGCAGATCTTCCGCCGGAGGTCGTCGCCGGCTCCACCCCGCGCGGACGCTCGGGGACGCTCGCCGAGCGCATCGCTGCACTCGAGAAGGAGCAGATCGTTCTCGCGCTGCAGCGCGCGCGCGGCGTGAAGGCACAGGCCTGCGAGTTGCTGGGCATCTCGCGGCCGACGCTCGACCGGAAGCTCCAGGAATACGGCGTGGAGGTTCCGTGAACTTCCTGTGCCCGAGTTGTCGAACGCCCTTGCCGCGCGCTGCGCCGACCGAAGCGGTGACGTGCTCCGGCTGCGGCGTGGCGGTGGACCTCACGCGCGTCGAAACCGCGCCGGGTCAGGCGCGCTTGTGGCCAGAAGTCGACTTGAGCGGTGAGTCGCTCGGCGGCTACCGGCTGCAGAAGCGCATCGGCAGCGGTGGCATGGGCACGGTCTACGACGCGCGCGCTCCTGACGATTCTCGGGTGGCGGTGAAGGTGCTTGCGCCCTTGCTCGCCGCGGAGCCTGCCCTGCGTGAGCGCTTTCGACGTGAAGCGCGCGCGCTGGAAGCACTGCAGCATCCCGCCGTGGTGCGCATGCTCGCCGAGGGCGAAGAGCGCAGCTTCTGTTGGTACGCGATGGAGCACGTCGACGGCGTCGATCTCCGCAAGCGGCTCGAGTCGGGACCTCTGCTCGAGACCGAGGCCATCGCGCTCGCGAAGTCGATGCTGGACGCGCTGGAGCACGTTCACTCGCGCGGCTTCGTTCATCGCGACGTGAAGCCCAGCAACATCTTGCTGTCGTCGACGGGTCCGAAGCTGTGTGACTTCGGCGTGGCGCGGCTCGATGGCGCGAACACGCTCACTGAATCGGCGGCAGTGCTCGGCTCGCTCCGCTACATGGCGCCGGAGCAGCGTTGGGGAAAGACCGACGCGCGCAGTGATCTCTACTCGCTGGGTGTCGTGCTTCACGAAGCGCTCGCGCGCGGCGTGCCCGGAGAAAGGCCGCTCCCGCCGACGAAGTTGAATCGCCTCATCGCGCGGCTCACCGAGCAGTCGCCTGACAGGCGCCCCGCGACGGCGGCCCGCGCCAGGACGTTGTTGTCGGCCTCGCGGAGCGTGTTCGTGGGCGTCGCTGCGGTGACGGCGCTCGCGCTCACTGGCGCGATCTGGGCGCTCCAACCACGCGCAGTGGTCGCTGATGTTCCTGACGCCGCCGTCGAGTTCGACGCTGGTGTGGAGGCCGTCGACGCCAGCGTGGCCCTCGACGCCGGCGGAGAGGTCGACGCGGGCATCGCTGAGGTCGTCGAGGCGCCGCCTCCCGGGGCACCGCCGAAATCCATCAAGCCAACGGTCAAGGGGAAGCCGAAGAAGAAGATGATGAAAGTGCCTCCGGACTGATCAGCTCTCGTCGACCAGTGCTGTGTGCAGAATTCGGGGAATCCAGTCACCCGCGGTGACGATCTCCATGTGGGTGACACCGGCACGAACGTGCGTGACCTTCTTCCTGAGCGGGTTCGGCAGCGCGGAGCGCCACGCCTCGCCCGCGTCCCACGTGGCCTGCCCGACGAGGCGGAGCGAGGTCCCCGGGCGCTCGAGCCACTTCGTCCACGTCGCACCGTCACCGTAGAAGCCGTCGAGCAGCACCACGTCGGTCGCGCGCGCTGAACTCAGCCACGCACGCAGCGTTCGGTGCGCACCGCTGTGGCCCATCAACGTGGTGCGGTTCGGCAAGGTCAACTTCAACGCGCGCGACAGCTCAGCGCTCAGGGCATCGAGATCTGGAAACGACACGCCTTCTTCGTCACCCGCCGGCGCGTCGACGGCGACGAACAACGCAGGAGACCGCGATTCAGCGAACTGCTTCGCCAGCTGGTGCTGTTCGAACGCTGAGTCGACCGTGTCGCGATACCCGTGCACGTAGAACACGACGCGATCGAAGCGGCCGCGGCACCACGTGTGCGCCACGCCGGTGCTCAGTTCCAACCGGCGGTGCTGGCCGCCTTCGAGGGGAGCGCCCGACGGGCAGGGGGCGGAGGCCAGTGTGAGGGCGAGCAGCGCGTACATGCCCTGGCTGCAATGCACACCGCGTACGCGAGGCGATTTCGCGGAGTTGCGGCGGTGAGAATGTGACGCGCTGACACAGCTCCGCAGAACCGCCTCACTTCCACGCGCGGGTGATGACCGGCGTGTAGCGGAACTGCGCGTTCGGCTGCGCGGGGAGCGCACGCAGCTCGGCAATCGCGTCACTGATCAACTGGGCCGAAGCCGCGCCGAGTGATTCGTCGAGGCCTTCGAAGATCTCCGCGAACTCGTCGATGCACGCTTGAAAGAACGTGGGATTTGCCGACGAACCCCGCAGCGGATGTTTCGTAATCTCGAAGCGCCGAAAGCCCGCGCCTGCGAACGCGCGATGAATGCGCTCGCCGATGTACGGATCTCCGCCGGCTGCGAATTGTGCGGCGTTCAGCCGTCGCATCAGCTCGAACACCGACTCGGTCGGCGGCGTGGTGCCGAAGGTCGCGTTGTCGACCTCGACGAATTGACAGAAGCCGCCACGCTTCAGCACGCGCCGCACTTCACGCAACACCGCCACGGGCGACGGCACGTGCTCGAGCAACCAGCTGCAGTGCACGCGGTCGAACGTCGAGTCGTCGAAGGGCAGGCGCGTGGCGTCGGCACGCAGCACGGGCAGGGCCGGGTGATTCTTCCGCGCGGCGCCGAGCTGCGTACGCGACAAGTCGACCCCGACGACGTGCGCGTTCGGCCACCGCGTCTGCAGTCGTGAACCCATCGCGCCGACCCCGGTCGCGAGGTCCAGCACGCGGTGACCGTCGTGTACCTCGAGCGTCGAGAACGTGAACGACGCCGTGAAGTCCGCCTGCTTCTCGAGTCGCGCGACTTCGCGATCGTCGGTGCTGCCATGCACGTAGCCGGTCTGTGCCATGAGGCTTTCATACCGGCCAGCACGTCGCGGTGCTCGCCCGTCACCACGCGTACCTGGGTTCCGCGTGGGCTGCGCGCGCTGGCGCACCGTGACGTCAGCGCGGCTTCTTCTCGAGTTGCTCGAGCATCGCCTCGAGACGCTGCGCGCTCTTTTCGCTCACCGCTGCGATGGTCACCGTCTGCGCGGGCGCCGCGGGCACCTTCACCGCCGCGAGACTGTGCTGACCGTTCTTCATGTACTGAAAGACTGCGGTGTCGATGCTCGGTTGAATCGGTCCGAACGTCTGCTTCCACGCCGCGTTCACGTCGCCCTTCGTCAGCAGGTACATGTACTGAACGAAGCGGTCGGGTTCGTTGGTGATGGCCCAGTGCACGAACGCCCACGACTCGCCGTAGAGGCCCGCGCTGGTGAGGTCGCGCAACTCCTGTTCGCCGATGAAGCCCCAGGTCTGCAGGTCGGCCACGCCGACGGAGCGAATGCCGCGATACGCGCTGTACGCCTCGAGGTTCGGTTCACCGAGCGACACGGTCTGCGCGTCGAGCCACTGGTTGGTCTCGAGGTACTGCGCCATGCCTTCGGCGAACCAGCGCGGCTGCACGGCGAAGTAGCTCCGCAACACGGCGTGCGCGAGCTCGTGCTGCAGCACCGAGGTCTTGAGGTTCTGCGTGAGCACCGGTCGGTCGAACCAGCGGTACGGCGCGCCGTACACGAAGATCCACGAGCCCTTCTCGTTGCTCATGGTGATGCCGTTGACCTTGCTGCCGAAGACCTTCTGGAACTCCATGTCATCGGCGAGCGCCACGATGGTGGGCGGCGCGTCGATGGCTTCGGGCAGCTTGCCGAACATCGCCTTGATGCCCGCGTACGACTGCGCGATGGCCTGCGCCGCTTCCTTCAACTGCTCCACCGGGAGGTCGCTGATCAGCGTGAACGCATCGGCTTCCACCACGCGCCAGCGTGTCGGTGCTTCCGTCGATCCGGGCGTGAACGTCAGAAAGTCGCGCCGTACCGCGCCCAGCGACGAGCTCGCGCCAGACGGCGTCACGCAGCCCGTCGACACCACTCCAAGCACCACCAGAACCCGCCACATGCAGTCGACCCCCAGAAACACCAACGGGTACCTCGGAATCTCCGAAGTACCCGTCATTGCTGACTTATTCGTCTGTGCCCAAGGGCGGAATCGAACCACCGACACGGGGATTTTCAATCCCCTGCTCTACCAACTGAGCTACTTGGGCGTGACCTGCGTGAAGCGGGGCGAGTTGTGCCCGACGCATCACCTGTCGTCAAGAATGATCGAGACCTGACAGCACGCCGGTCTCACGTTTTGCCGCTTCGGCGCCGTCGACCAGCCGTCCGTCAGCCATCAGCACCACGCGTTTGGCGCGCTTCATGATGCGCGGGTCGTGCGTAGAAAAGAGGAACGTGACGCCGTGGGTGGCGTTCATGCGCTCCATCAACTGCAGAATCTGTTCGCTGGTCGCCGAGTCGAGGTTCGCCGTCGGTTCATCGGCGAGCACGATTTCGGGCTGCGTCACCAGGGCCCGCGCGATCGCCACGCGCTGCCGCTGACCGCCGCTCAATTCATCGGGCCGGTGTTTGAGCACTCGGGTGAGGCCGACTTCTTCGGCGAGCAGCTCGACCCGCTGGGCGAGCGCCTTCCTGTCTTCCTTCCGCAGCAGGCACGGGAACTCGATGTTCTCGCGCACGTCGAGCACGGGAATGAGGTTGAAGCTCTGGAAGATGAAGCCGATCTTCCGGTTTCGCAGCGCGGCCATGTCGTTGAAGTCGCGCCCCGCGAGCTCTTCACCGCTCAACTTGAATGAGCCCGAATCGGCGCGATCGAGCAGCCCCACGATGTTGAGCAGCGTCGTCTTGCCCGACCCCGACGGCCCCATGACCACCGTGAACTCGCCGGCCTCCACTTCGAGGTTCACGCCCTGCAAGGCGGGCACCTCGGTCTGGCCGAGCCGGTACGACTTCTTGATGTCCTTCAAGCTGATCAGCGCCATGTGCTGCCTCCTTCAGAAGAACGCGCGCGCCTGGAACATCAGCCGCGTTTGAAACGGTGAGAGCGTGAACTGCCCGTAGTGCGTGCCGTTCACTTCGACGCCTTCGCGCTCGAGCCCCGCGATGGGGATGTACGCGGCCGCCGTGAGCTGCAGCCATTCCCACGGCATCCACTGCACCTGCGGCACCAACTGCATCGACAGGTCGTCGAGCCCCACAATCGCCGCGCCGCCGAGTGTCCAGTCGTCCCAGAGCTGCGGCACCGAGACCTGCGTCGCGAGGTAGTGACGGCGAAACGCGTTGAGCGTGAACTTCTGCGGCGTGCCGGGGTCGACGGTGCCCAGAATCGCCTGCTGCGCGAGCGCGGGGTTCGAGAGCGCGAGCGTCGCCAGGTTCTTGAAGTCGCCGTACGGCTGCCCTTCGCCGTTGAAGTAGTACTCCGCCGAGACGAACGCGCCGCTGTCGAACTGCCAGCGCGCTCCGACGAGCGCCTGCGCGTTCACGTAGCTCGCGTCGAGATCCCTGCGTTCAGCGATCGCGCACCCTCGGGCCGCACACGAGGGGTTCACCGTGATGCGCGACGAGCCCGAGTACAGCATCGCCTCGCCGTGCACCTCGAGCTGGCCGAACACGCGCGACACCGAGACTCCTCCGCGCGACTTGTTCGAGAACGCGTCGTTGTACTGATTGGTGAACGCGTAGATGAGGTTGAGGTCGATGTCGGCCAGCAGCAGGTACAGGCGCGCCGTGAACGCCCAGTGATCTGCGCGGTCGTTCTTGTCCCACACCAGCGCCGTGGGGAGCCCCGCGAACTGTTGTGTGGCGCGCCCGGCGATGACCGCTGACAAGGCGATCTTCTCGAAGCCCCATTCCGCTTCTGCGAGCCACGAGCCCGCGCGTTGAAACGTGGGGTCCGTCGGGTCTTTTGGCGGGTTGAGAACGTCGGTCGGGTTGAACGCGAGCCCCGACCCCCAGACGATTCGCTTCTTGCCCACCAGAATCCGGAAGTGCTCCTGCAGCGGGAGGTCCGCGTACAGCTCGCTCACCACGATCGTCGGCCGGTAGTTCGGCAGCTCGCGTTCACCGCCCTGAATCAGCCACGCGCCCTGCCAGAACAACGACGTGTCGCTGACGAACTTCACCTTCTCGTGCGGTGTGACCTTCAGCTGCACGTTGCCTTCCGCGAGCTCGGTGAGGCCCGGCGTGCCGTCGAACTGCGTCCACGCGCCGGTGGTGCGCGAGTCGACGTAGCCCGTCGTCTGCACGACCTGCCCTTGAACCAACAGCGCGAGCAGCAGCGGGCTCATGACTCAGTGCCCCAGGTCGGTGAGGCCGAACTTCGTGTCAGTGACCGTGGCCTTCACGTCGAGCGACTCCCAGGTGAGCTCGCTGTAGCGCTCGGTGGCGATCTCGTTCTTCATCACCGTCTTCGCGGGGCGCACCAGACCGTTGCCGAAGTCTTTCTCGTCGGTGAAGGTGGCCGAGCGCAGCAGCTTGCCGCTCGCCGTGAAGTACTCGCCGCGAACGGGAACGCCGAGCGGGCTCTTCTTCACCCACAGCCTGATCGAGTCGTACGCCGCGCCGGCGTGCTTCGCCTTCAGCTCCACGCGCCACAGCTCGCCGTCGTCCTTCACGGTGCCGTCGTAGTCCTTGCCGTAGTTCGCGCGGAGCACGTCGGCGTTGTTGAAGTCGCCGCCCTGAAAGTTGTCGCGCGACGCGAGGCGCAGGGCGCGCTTGAGGTTCGGCATGTAGACCCAGAAGTTGTCGCCGTTGCGCAGCATCTCCTGGCCGCGAACGGCAGCGGGTTCCGAGAAGTAGACGCGCGACTTGTCGTCGGAGCCCTTGAGGAACGTCATCTTGTACGCGCGCGTGGTGCCGTCATCGCGATGCGCCGTCATCGTGCCGACGGCCTTGAACGTCGGCGGCGCCATCAGCGCGTCGTACTTGTCGAGCACCTCCTTGAGGGGAGGTGGTTCCGCGGACAGCACCAGCATCAACACGAGGGCGGTCATGGCGAGTTCCTTTCAGGTGGAAGAGAGGGCTTCGACGGGGCGCAGCCGCGAGGCGCGCAACGCCGGTGAGAACGCGGCGAGCATGCTGCCGAGACACGCCGAGGTGACGACGATGATGGGGACGATCGGCAGCAGCGTCGGGATCACGCGCAGGTAGCCGCCGGCGTTCCCCATCGGAATCGCGAAGCCGCCGCCGCTGCGCGCGAACTGCACGACGATGAGCGCGATGACGAGGCCGATGACGCTGCCGAACACCGCCTGCACCAGCGCCTCGAGCATGAACATCAACGCCACGTTGGCGCGCGTCATGCCCACGGCCATCAGGGTTCCGATCTCCTTCGTGCGCTCCATCACGCTCATCAGCAGCGTGTTGGCCACGCCGAACAGCGCGATGATCAGGAAGATGAAGCTGACGCCTCCGAGGATCGCGCGCTGAATCAGTCGCGCGTCGCGCAGCCCGGGGCGCAGCATTTCCCAGGTGTCGACCTCGAACTCGTCGCCGAGCGCTTCGCGCAGACCGCTGGCCGCCGCATCGAGCTTCGAGGGGTCGTCGACCGCCACCACGTACTCGGTGACGAGGCCTTCCATGCCGAGCAGTGACTGCGCGAAGGCCAGCGGCACCGTCGCATTGCGCTTGCTTTCGAGCGGGCTCTGGCCGTTCAACGTTCCTCGCGGCTCGAGGTCCATCGCGTTGTCGCGGCCTCCGAGCCCCTGCGCCGACAGCATCAACGGCACGCCCTCTTTCAAGTCGAGCGCGCGCGAGAGCTCGACGCCGACCTGCGCACCGTTCCGGTCGTCCTCGGTCAGCTTCTTGCCCACCAGATACAGGTCGAGCCGCGGCAGCACCGCATCGACCGACCTGGCGTCGATGGCCGTCACCACCGCGATGGTGCCGCGGCTGCCGTTGGTGAGCATTCCCGAGAACGTGATGCGCGGGCTCACCGCTCTCACGTGCGGCACCGCGAGCAACTTCTTCTCGAAGGCCTGGCTCTGCGGAAGGTTGAAGGTGAGTGGCTGGCGATCGCGCTTCTCGAAGTAGCCGGTGCGGTGCACCTGAATGGCGCCCACGCGCGACTCGATGGCCTCCGAGACCAGTGATTCACCGACGCCCATCACGAAGGCCGACAACACCAGGCTCATCGTCACCCCGAAGAACAACGCGGCGATGGTGAGCGCGGAGCGGCTGCGGGAGCGCGTCACGTTGCGAATGGCGAGTCGAAGCAGCATGGCGGTCTTTCAGCGGCCAGCGAGGGCTTGAACCGGGCGGAACCGACTCGCGCGCCACGCGGGGTAGAGCGCGAACAGCACCGAGCCGAGCACCGCCGCGAGCAGCGTGAACGCGGTGTACGGCAGCGTGATGAAGGGAAATACGTCGAGCGGCATGGTGGCGTTCGGAGGCGTCACGTGAAGTCCGTTGCGTGAGAGCGCGAAGACCAGCACTGCGGTGATGCTCAAGCCGGCGGCCGAGCCGAGCGCCCCCATCACCAGCGCCTCGAGCAGGAACAACGTCATCACGCTGCCGCGCGTGAGCCCGACGGCCATCATGGTGCCGACCTCGCGCGTGCGCTCCAGCACGCTCATCATCATGGTGTTGGCGACGCCCAGCAGCATGAGCATCAGGAACACGAACGAGATGATGCTCGTCACCGCGCTCTGCAGCTTCATGATGGTCTGCCGTTCAGGGGCGAGCTCGCTCCAGCCGTGCACCTCGAAACCGGGGCCGAGTGTCGCTCGCAGCTCCCGCGCGATTCGGTCGAGCTGCGACAGGTCGTCGATGGCGACCGCGACCTCGGTCACCCGGCCTTCCATTCGCAACAACTTCTGCGCGAGCCCGAGCGGCACCACGGCGACCTTCATTTCTCCGGGCATGATGGCGCGCATCGCACCGCCCACCTGCGCGAGCTCGCCGTTGAGCGAGCCGTCACGGTCCGGCGCGAGCAGAATCACCCGCGTGCCGGGCTTCGCTCCGAACGCGCTCGCGAGCGAATCGCCGAGCACCACGTGTTCCTCGTCGAACGTGGTGCCGTCGGTGAAGAGCTGGGTGCGCCGCGGCGTCACCGCGGGTTCCAACGCCGGGTCGACCGCGCTCGCGGCGAAGAACAACGCCTCCGGGGTCTCCTCGGCGTCGAGGGTGAGCGAGCCCGCGAACTGAATTCTCGGCGCCACCGCGGTGACGCCCTTGACCGACTTCACCTTGTCGCGCAGCGCCTCGTTCCACTCGAAGTCGAGCGAGAGCGGCGTCGACAACACGTTGGCGAGGTAGCCGGTGCGATGAACCTGCAGCGAGCCGAGCGCGCTCTCGATGGTGCTGTTGACGATGGTCTCCTGCAGGCCGTTGAGGATTCCGCGAATGGTGCCCACGGCGGTGACGCCGACCGTCAACGCCGCGAGCGTGATGAGCGTGCGCCGGCGATTCCGGAGCACGTTGCGGAAGGCCATCGAGACGAGGGCGTTCATGCGCGGTGGCCAGAGCATCGCGCGTGCCAGCGGCGGTTCCCTCTGACGCAGCTGACGACGTGTCGGCGCTCCGACGAATGGTGTCGGAAATCCGACAGGTGACATGAGCGCTTCGACCAGCACACGCTTTCGCTCGTGAAAGCCGAGAGTTTGAGCGTTCAGTCACTCGAGTCGGCAGCGATGGACGACCTGTTCCGTCGCGGTCTGAAGCTGCGGCTGTACTTCGCGCCGTTCCTCTTCTTGAGCGTGATCGCGCTGCTCGCGTGGGACCCGGCGCCGTGGCGTCGCTTCGCCGTCATCGGCGCGGTCTGCATCGCGTTGTCGCGGCTGTTGTACGAGTTCCTCCGCGCGCGCCGGTACGGCATCGCGCGCACGCGGCTGTCGTCGTTGCTGCCGGTGCCGGCGCTGTTGCTCGTCGTGGTGCTCACCGCGTCGGGCGGAGTCGACAGTCCCATGCTCGTGATGCTCCCGCTGGTCACGGTGTTCCTGGCGTTGTTCGTCCGCTTCGAGTTCGGGGCGGTGTTCGCCACGACGGCGTCGGTGCTGCTCCTGGGGCTCGCGTACGTCGCGCACGCCGGGCTGTTGCCGACGCTCATTCCTCAAGCGTTCGGAGGTGGCGCGCGCAGCTCCGACACCGACACGTTGCTGTTCTCGCGCACGTTCTTCGGCGTGGTCGGCCTCTCGTGGGCGATGGCCGTGGGCTGGGTCATCCGCTTCGGGTTCCGTTCGGCCATTCAGACCGCCATCGACGCGCGCGAAGAGGTGCTGCGCACGCACGTCGAGACCACGCGCACCCTGACGACGTTGGCGGCGGAGATCGCGCACGAGCTCAAGAACCCTCTCGCGTCGGTGAAGGGCCTCGCCGCGCTCGTCGACCGCGACGTCGAGGGCAAGACCAGGGAGCGCATCGAGGTGCTGCGGCGCGAAGTCGACCGCATGCAGGAGATCCTCGAGTCGTTCCTCACCTACACGCGGCCGGTCGTTCCGCTCGACGTGGCGCCGGTGAGGCTGGCGTCACTGGTCGAAGAGGTCATCGCGCTTCACGAGGGCGTGAGCGTCGAACGCAACGTGAGCTTCCGGCTCGACGCGCGGCCCGACGTCGAAGTGAAGGCCGACGCCAGGAAGTTGAAGCAGGTGTTGATCAACCTCGTGCAGAACGCACTCGACGTCACGGCGAACGGCGGTGTCGTCGACCTGGTCGTCGGTCGCGAGGGCCGTGGCGCGCGCGTCTCGGTGATGGACAGGGGGCCGGGCATCGCCGACGTCGAGCGCGTCTTTCAGCCGGGCCACACCACGAAGGACCAGGGCAGCGGTCTGGGGCTGACGGTCTCGCGCCTCGTCGCCCGACAGCACGGAGGAGACGTCACGCTCGTGCCGCGTGACGGAGGCGGTACAGTCGCCGCGCTGTCACTCCCCGAAGCACCTGAAAGTGCCTGATGCCCGTCGACCCTTCCGAAGTGGCCGCACGCGTCGCAGTCTGTGAATCGACCGACCGCGGTCGCGGAACGATGTTCAACGAGCTGCTGGCGCTCGTGAATCGAGAGCTGGGCGCAGGGGCCGTCACCAGAGTGCGGGCCGTGCTGCCTCCCGATGCGAAGTATCGCGACATCTTCTCGTACCCCATCGCCGACTTTCTCAAGCTGATGTTCGCCGCCGCCGACCTCCTCGAGCCGAAGCTCGGTTCCGTCGAGCTGGCGATTCGCGCGTGCGGCGCTGCGACCGTCGACGCCTTCGCGCGAACGCCCGCAGGCCGCGTGTTCTTCGGGGTCGTCTCGCTCGCGGGGCCAGCCCGGCTGCTGTCTCAAGCGCAGACCGGCTACACGACCGTCGTGACCTACCGGTCGCGCAGCTACACGCCGAAGACTGATTCGTCGGGCAGCATCGTGATGAACGACGCCATGCAACCCGTCGCGTACCACGAGGGCGTGCTCGAGGCCGTGCTCCGCAACGTCGGCTACGACGCGACGGTGTGCGGCAAGGCGATCGACGTGAAGACCGCCGAGTACTCGCTCGAGTGGAAGAAGCAGGCCGCCTGACATGCCCGCGCCGTTGGTGCTCATCGTCGACGACGACGCCGGTGTGCGGTTCACGCTCAAGAACCTGCTCGAAGACGAAGGGCTGCGAATCACCGAGGCCACCAACGGTCAGGACGCGCTGACCAGGCTCGAGGGCGTCGATTTGATCATCAGTGACGTGCGCATGCCGGAGCTCGACGGCCTCGGGCTCCTCGACCGCGTTCGTCAGCAGCCGGAGCCACGACCGCCCGTCATTCTCGTGACCGCGCACGGCAACGAACGGCTCGCGGTCGAGGCGATGAAGCGCGGCGCGTGGGACTACTTCAAGAAGCCGTTCGAGCTCGATGAAGTGGTCGCCGTCGTTCGTCGTGCGCTCGGCAACGCGCGGCTCAACAAGGAGAACTCGCGGCTGCACGGCGAAGTGGCGATGTTGCGGAGCCTGGTCTTCGTGTCGCCGGCGATGTCGCGACTCGCCGAGCTCGTCACGCGCGTCGCACCACGTGACGTGACGGTGCTCATCACCGGCGAATCGGGCACCGGCAAGGAGCGCGTGGCGGAATCAATCGTGCTCGCGTCGCGTCGCGCGGAGGCTCCGTTCGTCCGCTTCAACTGCGCGTCGCTGACCGAGGAGCTCGCCGAAGCGGAGCTGTTCGGCCACGCGAAGGGCGCCTTCACCGGTGCGATTCGCGCACGTCGCGGCCTCTTCCGCGAAGCCGACGGCGGCACCTTGTTGCTGGACGAGGTCGGAGAGCTCGGCGCGTCGGTACAGGCGAAGCTGCTGCGCGTGCTGCAGGAAGGCGAAGTGCGGCCGGTCGGTGAAGACAAGCCGGTGAAGGTCGACGTTCGACTGCTCGCCGCCACGCATCGCGACCTCGCGAACGACGTGAAGGCCGGGCGCTTTCGTGAAGACCTCTATTACCGACTGAAGGTCGTGCATCTCCACGTGCCGTCGTTGCGTGAACGCCCGGAAGACCTGCCCGTGCTCGCGCGGCATTTTCTTCAGCGCGCGGCGAAGAGCTTCGGCGTCGCCAACCTTCAGCTCACCAACGACTTCATCGAACGACTGACGACCTGGTCGTGGCCGGGCAACGTGCGCGAGCTCGAGAACGTCATCGAGTCTGCCGTTGCGCTCAGCGTCGATGGTGCGCTCGACCTCTCGTCGGTTCCGACGCAGGTGCCTTCAGAACCGACTGCTGGCTTGAAAGAGAAGCTCGAAGCGATGGAGCGCGGCCTCATCGTCTCTGCGATGGACGGCGCGAGGGGGAACGTCAGCGAGGCCGCGCGGCAACTGCGCATCGGGCGCGCCACGCTTCACGACAAGCTGAAGAAGTACGGCCTCTCAGAAGGTGAGGCCGAGCGCGATTGACGGGCCCGCGACCGGCGTCGTCGCGAAGAGCGTCGACAAGGTCCCCGCGTCGGTCGCGTCGTAGAAGCGAACGCGGTAGCCGCCGTGCAGTTCGAACACCCCGCCGCGCAGCACCACTTCTGCGCGCGCGTCGAGCTGACGCATGCCACCTGCCGGCGTGAAGATGGCGCCCACCTCGGCGCCGATGAACGGAAGTCCCGCGCGCGCGGTGAGACCGGCGGAAGGGCCGAAGCGAGCGGTGATGCCGTCGCCGCTCAGCGCGCTCATGCCGCCTTGCAGGCGAACACGCGCGTACTTGTGGTTCACCAACGAGTAGCCGAGCAGGCCGGTCCACTCGTTGGTCTGGCTCATCGTGAAGGGCGTCACCCCGCCGCGGTCGAACGAGAACTGCGCTCCGACGCGGAAGATGTCGAGCTCACCACGCATGCCGAACACGAACGGCGCCCCGCTGATGTTGAGCGGCACGATGGCCGTCGCCAACGCTGCGACCTGCCATGTCGGCGCTGCGTGCTTGTCTTCCTGCGGCGCGGCGCGCACTTCGTTCTCGACCGGAGCCACCGGCGTCACGTCGGCGGGCGGCGGCGCGTTCACCACCACCGGCCTCGGCGTCTGTCGGGGCTCTGCTGGCGGCGTTGGCGGCGGGCCTTCGGAGGGAAACGGCGCGAACCCGATTTCAGCCAGGTTCGGGTCTGCGTCAGCACTCACCAACGGCGGCGGCGTTTGAACGACAGCGAGCAACAGCAACATCGTCAGCATGCACGTTCAGTAACGAGTGCGATTTTTCACATTCAATTCCAATGCGGCGGTGTTTCCCTTCACCCACGAGCAATGATTCCTGAGCGAATTCCCTTCGAAACCAGTCGCTGTCACGCGTGCGTTCACAAGCGCGACGTGAAGACGCCACGGTCTCATTTCCTGATGTGTCAACAGGGTACGCCGCCGAAGTACCCGCCTCAGCCGGTGCTGGAGTGCGGGTACTTCACGCAGCGGGTCGACGAGTCCTCACCTTGAGTCGACGGAAACCCACAGCTGAATTTCTGCGTCGTCCGACCCGATTTCCGGCAGCGAGAAGCGCTCGAAGTCGGGCCGCGCTGACTTGTTGAAGCCGCTCCCGGGCAGCCACGTGGCCCAGATGAAGTCGACCGTGCGCCGGCCCTTCACGACGAAACGAAGCAGGCGGTTGATTGAACAGCGCCCGGAACGCACGCGTGAACGAGGCCTGACTTTCGAACTGACACTCGAGCGCGATGTCGAGCACGCCACGCGTCGTGGTGCGCAGCAGTCGCGCGGCTTCGGTGAGGCGGCGCTTGCGCACGTAGGTCTTGATGGAGCGGCCGAAGGTCGCCGCGAACACGCGATGCAGGTGGTACGTGGACAGGCCCTCGGCGGCCGCCACGTCATCGAGCGAGAAGGGCGTCAGCAGGTTCTTCTCGATGAATTCGATGGCTCGCTTCATGGCCTTCTCGCAGCAGTCGTTCGTGAAGCTGGAAGTACGCGGCCACGCCCGCGTCTCCGTGGAGCAGGTGACAGGGTTTCAACACGCCCGGGTCTTCGTACTGCTGTGAACGCCACACCGGCGCGTCTTGCAGCGTCTGCAGCAGCCGGTAGTCGAACATGCCGGTGAGCCACGTCTCCGCGCGGCCGAGCAGCGGGAGCGTCACGAAGTCCTGCACGTAGCGCGCGTAGAGCCAGGTGTGCGTCGCGTCGATCGGCGTGGCGATGGCCAGAAATCGAATCTTCTCGCCGAAGGTGTTCAGCATCACGAACGGCGCGACGAGGTGCATGGTGCCGCGCACGCCGGTCATTTCTCCGCGCACGCGCACGTGAACACCCTCGACGTGACACTCGAAGTTCTTCAGCGGCGGTCGCACCGGCATCGTCGTTCGATGCACGACGGGCAGATGCAGGAAGTCGGTGGCGTTCTCCATCACCCGTTGAAACGGCACGTCGAACTCGGCTTCCAGCGCGCACGCGAGGTCGCTGGTGTTCAACTCGGCGTCGAGCGCGTCGTTCCACGGCAGGTCAGGCAACTCGTCGCGTGGCTCGCCATTCCACACCCAGATGAGGCCGCGCGCTTCACGGAGCGGGAGGGGCTGCACGCGAAGCGGAAGACCGGCGCTTCCGAGTCGTAGCGCAGCCCGTGGTACGGGCATTCGAGACAGCCGTCGCGCACACGACCACGGCTCAGCTGCGCGAGGCGATGCGCGCAGCGGTCGACCATGCACACCGCGTTGCCCCTCGCGTCACGCCACAGCACCAGCTTCGTGCCGAAGCGGGTGATCGCCACAGGCTTCGACTTCAAGCGAACCGAAGGCAGCGCCGCGTACCACTGCTGTCGAATGAACATGCCCGACAGGTAGCGAGCGACGGTGCGCCCGTTTTGACCGTTCCTGCGCTGAAATGAAAAAGCGCCCCACGTTCGAAGACGTGGAGCGCTTCGGTGAAGCCGACCCGGGCGAGTGCCTAGCCCTTGAGCGCTTCGGCGCCCGACACGATCTCCACGAGCTCCTTGGTGATCTGCGCCTGACGCGAGCGGTTGTAGAACAGCGTCAGCGAGCCGATCATGTCGCCGGCGTTGCGCGTGGCGTTCTCCATCGCGGTCATGCGCGCGGCGTGCTCCGCCGCGAAGCTCTCGAGCAGCGCGCGGTAGATCTTCACTGACACGGCCTGCGGCACGAGCGCCTCGAGCACCGCCTGCGGGTTGGGCTCGTACTTGTAGTCGACCTGCGCCTCACCCGACTTCGACTCGCCCACCTTCGCTTCGAAGGGCAGCAGCTGCGAGGTCGTCGGCACCTGCGCGATGGCCGAAACGAACTCGTTGAACATCATGTAGACCGCGTCGGTCTCGCCGGTGAGGAAGCGGTGGCTGAGTTCCCTGGCGATGAGGTCGGCCGACGCGAAGCCGAGCTTCTGCAGCAGGCCCGGGTTGTCCTTGCGAATGGTGACGCCGCGGCCACGGAGGAACTCGTTGCCCTTGCGGCCAACGGTCGTCACGTGAACCTCGATGCCCTGCGCCTGCTGATCAGCCACCCACTTGAGCGCGCGGCGGTTGATGTTGGCGTTGAAGCCGCCGGCCAGACCACGGTCCGAGGTGATGACCAGGAGGTCGACCTTCTTCACCACGTCGCGGCGGGTGAGCAGCGGGTGCGAGAGCGAGCCGGGCTCGGCGCGGCCCATGAGCGTCGACATCACCGCGTCGAGCGTCTGCGCGAACGGGCGCGAGGCGACCACGTTCTCCTGCGCGCGACGGAGCTTGGCCGCCGAGACCATCTTCATGGCCTTGGTGATCTGGCGGGTGTTCTTGACCGACTTGATGCGCTTGCGGATGTCGCGAAGTGAGGCCATGGCGGGCGCGCCATAGAAGCCGCATGAAACCAAGTCAATGAGGAAGGGCCATTAGCGCCAAGCCTTTGAAGTAGCAGGGCTTCTGGTCTCCTCAGCGCGGTGCGTCGCTTGCTATACCCACATGGCTTTGCGCCCGCTCATCTCAGCCTTGTTCCTCGTCGTCGCGGCGTCCGGCTGCAACTGTGGCCCTGATCGCCTCCAGCGCACCTTGCCGCCTGATGTGCGCGTGGACACCTACGATCAGCAGGCGGCGTCGAAGATCGACGTGCTCTGGGTGGTCGACAACTCCGGCTCGATGGCCCCCCGGCAGGAGAACCTGGCGCGCAACTTCCAGTCGTTCATCACCGAGTTCACGAAGAACTCCATCGACTACCGCATCGCGGTGACGACCACCGACATCTTCAAGGAAGCCGGGAAGTTCGTCGGTTCGCCGAAGGTGCTGCAGAACTCGACGCCCAACGTCGCCGCCGCCTTCGCCAGCAACATCCGCGTCGGTGCCAACGGCTCGCCGTACGAAGTGGGCCTCGAAGCCGCGCGCATGTCGCTCGATCTTCAGAAAGAAGCGAACGCCGCGCAGGTGCAGCAGTGCAAGCAGGCGTGCCCGAGTGACGGCCGCGCGGTGTGCCAGGCGAAGTGCGACACCGACACCGAGTTCCCCTTTCTTCGTCGCGACGCGTACCTCTATTTGATCTTCGTCACCGACGAAGAAGACCGCTCGAGCCAGGACGTTCGCTATTTCTACCGGTACTTCGAGACGGTGAAGAACGTCGGCAACGACGGCATGGTGACCACCGCCGCCATCATGGGCGACACGCCTTCCAACACCTGCGGCGCGACGCCGGGCACCCGCTACAAGGCGCTGTCGGACCTCACCGGCGGCGAAGTCGGGTCCATCTGCGACGGCAACTTCTCGGCGACGCTCGGCAAGCTGGCGCGCAACGCCGTCGGTCTGAAACGCAAGTTCGTGCTGCAGACCAAACCCAACCTGCAGACGCTCGAAGTGCACGTGCGCTACCCGTGCAACATCTCCGCCGAGCAGCTCGCGTCGTGCGCCACCGTCGATCGCGCGTTCTGTGAAGGTCAGGCCGCTGACGCGGTCGAGCTGGTGTGCACCCCGAAGCAGGGCGAGCCCGACGGCTGGGTCTACGAAGAAGGCGGCAACCTGGTGTTCTTCACCGGCGAATCGGTGCCGGGCCTCACCGCGGTCATCGAGCTGCAGTACTACGAAGAAGGGAAGGGCCCGTGATGCGCGCGGCGTGGAGTCTGGTCATCGTCGCGGCGCTCAGCGCCTGTCCCCGTGAAATGGTCTCGCAGGTCCGGCCGCAGCTGCTGCCGCCTTCGACCACCGTCGACTTCGGGACCATCCCCGTGCTCAACGAGAAGAGCATCGAGATCCCGCTCACCAGCCTGGGCCGCGCGAAGCTGACCATCTCCAACATCGCGCTGGCCAAAGACGACGGCATCTTCCGCATCACCAACAAGCCGGCGGAAATCGAAGGCGGCGTCACCGAGAACATCGTCGTGGTGTTCACCCCGCAGGCCGAGCAGGCGTACGAAGACACGCTCACCTTCGAGAGTGACGACGCAGACAACCCGAACGTCACCATCACGCTCACCGGCGTTGGTAGCACGCGCGCCATCGTCGCCGTGGAACCCGCGATGCTCGACTTCGGCCGCGTCGCGGAGTGTGGCTCGACGGTGCTGCTGCTCTCGATTCAGAGCAGGGGCACCGCTGATCTCGTCATCAACCAGATCGGCTTCACCGAGGGCTCGTCGCCGGCGTTCACGTTCGTGGGGTCCACGCGCACGCCCGCCGTCGTCGAGAGTGAAGGCGCGAACGGGCTGCCCGGGGAGATTCAGATCACCGTGCGCGTGACGGTGCCCGCTGGCTCGGAAGGCACGTTGACGGGCGGCATCACGTTGTCGACGACCGATCCTGATCAGCGCGAGCTCGTGGTGCCCATCACGGCGACCGTGAACCGCGCGCCGATCGCCGTGATCCCGACGCTCAGCAACGCCGCCCCCGGGCAGACGGTGACGCTCGATGGCACGGGCTCGTCCGATCCCGACGGCGATGAGCCGATCTCCTACCAGTGGACGCTCCGCAGCAAACCGCTGTCGTCGATGACCACCATCGCCGCGCCGACCGACGCCTCGACCTCGATGACGCTCGACCCCGCGGTGCCCGGCTCGTACGAAGTGCAGCTCGACGTGACTGACTCGACGGGCGCCAAGTCGTGCCAGCCGGCGCGCGCCACCATCGTCGCTTCGCCCGCTCAGAAATTGCTCGTCGAGATGTTCTGGGACAACGCGACGACCGACGTCGATCTCCACGTGCTGCGCACCGTCGACTCGCCGTTGTTCACCGCGCCCGACGACTGCTTCTACCAAAACCGCACGCCCGACTGGGGCCTGCTCATGGACACCACCGACGACCCGGAGTTCGTGCGCGACGCGCTCACCGGCTACGGACCGGAGGTGTTCGGTTACGTGAACCCCGTCGATTCCACGTATCGCGTGCTGGCGGTGTTCCAGAACACGCTGCTCTCGCCGAACCCGGCCAGCAAGGTGACGGTGCGCGTGTACCTGTTCGGCGTGCTCAAGGCCGAAGCCACGCGCACGCTGACGACGAAAGACGAAATCTGGGAGGTCGCTGACGTGACCTGGCCCAGCGGCGAAGTGACGGTGCTGCCGTGAAGCGCGTCGCGTTGGTGGTGGCGCTCGCGTTGACGGCGTGTCCTCCCGCGAAGCCCGAGGTCGACGCCGGCCGGGAGCCCGAGTGCAGCACGCGCTCGGAATGTGACGCCGGCCTGGTGTGCACCGCCGAGAGCTTCTGCGCGCAGTGTTCGACGTCGGGTCAGTGCAGCTTGAAGGAGACGTGCAACTCCGAGACGCGGCTGTGTCAGCTGCGCGACGGGTGGGGCACGCAGTGCGCGCAGAACGAAGATTGTCAGCTGGGCTCGTGGTGCAAGCAGGGGCTCTGTCAGCCGCGTTCGCAGGTCTCGCTGTGCCCCGGTTGCCCGCAGGGCGAGCGCTGCAACCAGGTGACGTCGGTGTGCGAGGAAGACCTCGGCTGCTCGACGAGCGACGACTGCTCCGCCGGAGAGATCTGCAACACCGGCTCGCGCGCCTGTCAGCCGCGCTGCACGGTCGATACGCAGGCCGACATCTGCCCGGCGGGCACGCGCTGCATCGAGGAGAAGTGCTCGCAGTGTGGCTCTGACGCCGACTGTGGGCCCGGGCTCTCGTGCGACGCCGCGGGCAACTGCTCGGCCGGCTCGCGCTGCTACACCGATCGCGATTGTTCGGTGCCGCTGGTGTGTCTCGTTCAGACCGGCGCGTGCCTGCCGAAGTCGCCTTCGTGCCGCAGTGACGACAACTGCGCGGCCAATCAACGCTGCGATGTTCCGAGCGGTCGTTGCCTCGCTCGCGAGTGCCAGCCCGACCGTTACGAGCCCAACAATGACGAGACCAAAGCGTTCGGTGTGAGCGAAGGGGCGTATCGCGACCTGACGTTGTGCTCTGCAGACGTCGACTGGTTCTCCATCGCGCTCGCGCGTGGTGACCAGCTCGGCGTGAACGTCGACGCCGACCCGTTCAGCGAGAACAACTTCTCGACGGTGGTGAAAGACGCGACGGGCCGCACGGTTTCCGGCGGCCGCTTCCTCGTGAGCTACGTCGCGCCGGCGCCGGCCACGTACTTCGTGGTGGTCAGCACCATCGACCCGTTCCAGCCGTACGACGTCAACTTCCTCAAGTCGCGCGGCACGCCGTGTGACGACGACGCGCTCGAGCCCAACGACGCCGTCGCGCAGGCCACCATGTTGAACACCTCGCGCCAGGTCGACGGCCGCGTCTGCCCGCAGGATCAAGACTGGTTCCGCGCGACCGTGCCGGGCACCGCCACCAACGTTCGCGTGTCGCTCATCAACTACACCGCGGGCGCCGGCCTGCTGCGCCTGTGCGTATTCAAGAGCGACGGCACCACGCAGCTCGGTTGCAGCGCCGATGCCGTGCCCAGCATCACCGCCCCGGCCTCGTCGCTGGGTGGAACGTCTGTCGTCGTGCGCGTGGTGGGTGACACCGAGCGCATCGCCAACTCGTACACGCTGAACGTGGAGTTCCCATGAGAACGTCACTCTCGCCGCTGTTCCTCGCTGCGCTGGCGTTGGCGTTGGCCGGTTGCCCTCGACCGCAACCGAGGCCTGATGGTGGCGTGGTGGACGCGGGGCCCCAGGTCGAAGACGCTGGGTTCGACGCAGGTGTCGACCCCGTTGACGCAGGCACCGAAGACGCCGGTCCGCCTCCCGAGCTGAAGATCACCCGCCTGCTGCCTCCGCGCGGAGCGACCGCCGGAGGTACGCCGGTGCTGCTCGAGGGCTCGGGCTTCCTGCGCGACTTCGCGGGCACCGGTTCGCAGGCGCGGCCGCTGAGCACGCTGCGCATCGGCGGCAATCAGGTGCAGGACTTCCAGATCATCGACGACAACACGATCGAGTTCCGCACGCCGCCCGGAGCGACGGGTGGCGCCTCGGTCACCATGCAGAACCCGAACGGCGACTACCTCTGCAACAACTGCTTCACGTACTTCGACGAGCTGGTCGTCACCACGTTCTCGCCACGTGAAGGCCCGCTCGCGGGTGGCAATGAAGTCACGTTGAACGGCAACGGCTTCACCAACGACACGCAGGTGAACTTCGGTGCGTTCTCTTCGCCGAAGGTCACGTTCGTCTCGGCCACCGAAGTGAAGGCCGTCGTTCCGCGCGGCGTGGCTGCCGGCCCGGTCGACCTGGTCGTCTACAACAAGAACGGCGCCTCGAATCAGCGGCGCGCCTACGCGTATCTGCCCGACGTTCGCATCACGTCGATTTCGCCGGTCACCGGCGCGGTCGCTGGCGGTACCACGGTGACGTTGAACGGCACCGGCTTCACGGGCGCGACTGCAGTGACCTTCGGCGCCAACGCGGGCGCGAACCTCACCGTGGTGAGCGATGCGCGCCTCACCGTCGAGTCGCCCGCGGGCACCGCTGGAGCCGTCGATGTCACCGTCACCTCACCCGGCGGTACGTGGACCACGCGGCGGGGCTTCTCGTATGTGGACACCGCGGGTTCGTTCGCGGTGTTCGCGCTCACGCCGCATGTGGTCCGCGCGGGGGAAACGGTGACCCTCACCGGTCAGGCGCTCGACTCGGGCGCGCTCAACGTCACCGTCGGTGGCGTCGCCGCGACCGTCGGGGCGCGCACGTTCTCGACGGCTGAAGTCACTGTGCCTGCGCGTGGTGCGGCGCCTCGCATTTCCGACGTCGTGGTCAGCGGCGGCTCGTCGGCGACGTTGACGGGAGGCGCGACGTGGCGCGTGAGCCTCACGTCGGCGACTCCCAACAGCGGTCCTGTCGCTGGCGGCACGGCCGTGTCGGTGGTCGGCGCAGCGATTCCGTCTTCCGCTGAAGTCGTGGTCGGCACGTTCGCGGCGCCCAGCGTCACCGTCGGTTCTGAGACCGCGCTCTCGCTCACCACGCCTGCGGGCAGCGGCGGCGCGGCGAGTGACCTTCGCGTCGTCGACGCGACCGACCGTGAGAACGACGCGGTGCTCGAAGACGCGTTCACCTTCCGCGAGCCGCTCAGCATCGGCCGCGTGCAGCCCGAGCGTGGCGCCATCGCGGGCAACACCCTGGTGACGGTGCTCGGCTCCGGCTTCGGCGAGTCGATGCTCATCCGCTTCGGCGCCAACGTCGCCAAGGACTTCAAGTTCATCGACTCGCACACCGTCACCTGCCGCACGCCGAAAGCGAGCGTGGGCGTGGTCGACGTGAAGGTCGAACGCCTCGGTGAGAGCGACACGCTGCCCGGCGGCTTCTCGTACTTCGATCCGCGCAGCATCTCGGGCGGGCTGTCGGGCGGGCCGATGGTGGGCACGCTCAACGTCACCGTGCTCGAGTCGACGCAGGGCTCCTACGGCGCGCCGGTGCCCAACGCGAAGGTGATGATCGGTCTCGACCCCACCACGCCGTTCCAGGGCGTGACCGATCACCGCGGGCAGATCACCTTCAGCGACACCACGCTGGTGAAGGCCGAGCTCGTCACCGTCTTCAAGGACTTCTACGAGTCGGCGACGGTCACGGGCGTCAACGCCGAGAACCTGACGGTGTTCATCGCGCGCACGGGCGGTGGAGAGCCCGGCTCTGGTGGCGGGCAGATGGGAGTTCCCGCCTCGATGATCTCCGGCCGAGTCGCGGGCTTCAAAGCCCCGCGTGCCCTGATGCCCGGCGAGTCGCTCGAAGCCCGGGTGTTCGTCGCCCAGACGTCACTCTACGAAGGCCCCCCCTTCGGCAATCTGCGGGATCGCTCGCAGGAGAAGTGGCGCATCGCTCAGGAGGGCGGCGAATACCTCGTGTACACCGGCGCCGGCCTTCGCGCGGTGTACGCCGTGCTCGGCATTTCGCGCGGAGCGCTCTTCACGCCGGTCGCCATGGGCGTGCGCCGCGGCGTCACCACCTCGGCCGACAACCCGGCCACCGGGCGCGACATCATCATCGACACGCAACTCGATCTGACGGTGCCCATCACCATCGACTCGCCGCTCACCTTCGAAGGCGTTCTCGGCCCTGAGCCGGGGGTCAATCGCGTCTATGCGTGGCTCGAGCTCGGTGCCGAGGGCTTCATTCCCAACCCGAACAACACCAACACCGGCATGAACGGCAACGGCTCGCTCGTGTCGTCTGCGGGCACGACGCTGTCGTTCCCCCACTTCCCGAGGCTCGACGGCAGCAACTTCATTTTCTTGAACGAGTCGTCGGGCTCGCTGGCCTACCCGGTGAGCTATTACTTCCGGCGCCAGCCCGGGAACCTGGCGACGGGCGTGACCATCGGCCCGCTGTTGCCCGCCCCGAACATCACCGCGCCACTCACGACTTTCACCGGCACCGTCTCGTGGACGATGGCCCCCGGGCCTTCACCTGATCTTCACCACGTGCAGATCCTGAGGCCCACGCCCACGGGCAACGTGCCGGTGTGGAGCATCGTGCTTCCCGGCACCGAGACGCAGGTTGTGGTGCCGCAAGCTGCCGTCGACAAGTTGAACCGCGAAGAGCAGGGCAACCAGTTGCTGGTCGTCATCTACAGCAGCCGCTCACCACGCTTCGCCTACAACCAGTGGACCTACGACTCTCTCTCTGGCCTCACGTGGTCGAGCTACACGCTCGCCGTCAGCAACGGCTTCACTCCATGACGTTCACTTCCCGGGCGCTCTTCGTGGGCGCTGCGTTGACGATGCTGGCGGGCTGTCGCGACACCCGCCTTGGCGAAAAGGCCTGCCGCGAAGATGCCGACTGTGGTTCACCTGCGTCGGCCTTCCGCTGCGAGGCGGAGACCGGCGTCTGCTACTGCCGGACCGATCAAGCGTGCCCCGGCTCGCAGTTCTGCAACGCCATCGGCTTCTGTCAGGACCGCAGCGGCTGCGTGACCAACCTCGATTGCGCCGACGCCACCACCTACTGCGACACCGCGAGCGGTCAGTGCATTCCGCGCGGCCGTTGCTCGTCAGACCTGCAGTGCACCCTGGGCGAAGTGTGCGACCTCGCCGCTTCACGTTGCGTCGCCGGCTGCCGCACCAACGGTGACTGCGCGGGCACCAGCTGCCGCTGTGGAGAGACCGCGTGCGCCTGCACTGGCACCACGCCCGAAGAGCTCGCGCGCTGCACCATCGGCGTGTGCGACCCCGACTTCTGCGCCGACGAGACGTTCTGCCGTTTCGGTGAGACCTGCGGCGCCCAGCCCGACGCCGGTTACCCCCGCGCGCATTGCTACGACGACTACGACACGCGTCTGCGCCCCTACTGCGACAACTGCGCGTTCGGCGGCGGCACGTCGGTCTGTGGCTCCGGGCCCAACTACTGCCTCATCGACACGCGCAACCCCGGCAACAGCTACTGCGGCGCCGACTGTGGCTCTGGCCAGTCGTGCCCGCGCGGCTACGCCTGCCAGGACGTCATCGTGGTCGTCAGCCAATGGGCCTGTTCGCGCAGCAACCCGTCGTGCCCCACCAACCCCGCGTTGCCGTGCACGTCAGACACCGACTGCCGGCGCGGCGGCACCTGCGTGAAGTTGCCGGGCCAGACCAGCGGCTCGTGTGCGGGGCGGTGCGCGGTCGACGAAGGCGACGAGACCGGCTTCTGCTCGTGTCAGGTCGACGATGATTGCGCGCAGGAGACGTGCTCGGGCGGTGAGTGCAGCGTGAGCCGTCGCGCTTGCGTGAACGACAGCGACTGCCGCTCGATTCGCTGCGTCGACTTCCAGGGCGGAGGCGGGTGCCTCATCGGCCAGAACTGCGCGCCAGCCAACGGTCTGTCGTGCATCGAAGTGAAGCAGTGAGAGTCGCGCTGGCCGCGCTCTGTCTGGCTGCGTGCAGCAAAGGCGCCGCGAGCACCGAGACGCGGTCGACGAGGTTCGCCACGGCGAAGGAGCGCATCACCTTTCTGCGCGACTACGTGGCGTTCCCCAGCGAGCCGAAAGACGTCGCCTGGCACCTCTACGAGATCGAAGCCGGCACCGCCGTGCACGCCATCGTGAAGATCGACCCGGCCGACGCGCACCTGTGGTCGATGGGCTGCGGTGATTTCGTGGGTGAAGCGCGACCGAAGTGGGTGCCCGAGCTGCTCACCGGCACCGGGTGGACGCTCAAGTCGATCCCCGACACGTGGAGCTGCGGTCGCGAGAAGCGCGCGATTCACGTCAAAGAAGGCATCGTGGTTCGCGCCACGCTGGTGCCGAAGCTCGACTGAATTTTTGACGACGCACCTGCCGCACGTTTGATCAGGCCCGTAGCCACCTGTTTCACCTTTACGGAGCCGCCCCATGAACGAGCAGCGCATCGAAGAGAACAACGACCGTCGTCAGCAGGCGCCCGCCACCAGCCTGTGGAGCGAATTCGTCGCCGAGAACGCGTGGCGCCCGCAGGACAAGCCGCGCTACCAGACCGACGGGTGGCTGCGCGCGCACGGCTACCTGCCGGACCGCCGCACGAAGTGAAACGCAAAGACCGCTGCTCGCGGTGGCGAAGGGTGACGTTCGCCGGCTCTCCTTCGACCCGCTGGACGCGAAGAAGTGTCACGCCGCGCTCAACGCGCTGGAGCGGTACCGCGCCGAGCTCGCCCGCGGGTACCGCGGCATCGACCTGAAGCAGTTCGATGGTGCCCGAACTCTGTCTGCGCACCTTCGAGCAATCACGCCTCGCCGCCGACAGGGGTCCCGAGGGCGCAGTCCAGTTGGCGGCGAGACCTCATGGCCGTCGGTACCGCGCTGGTCGCGCCTGGGCTCGTAAACGCCCGCCGCTTCGAACGCATCGCCGGGGTCGGGGCCTCGACGACAACCTCCGTGACGTGGTCCGGCTCGCCGAGCTGTTCGAGGCCTTCCTGTCTCCCGGCGTCCCCGAGGAGGCCCGGCACGCCGCCGAGACCGCGTTGGCGCTCATGAGCAGCCCGGAGCCGCTCCAGTGATGCTGCCGAGCTGGGCGAACGCTCCGCCGCCCTGGTCTCTCGACGGTACGACCTGCTCCGAGGCGTGTTCGCGGTCCTGCTCGGATACCGGGAGGCCGGTCAACTCAGCCGACCGCTCGGCCACTCGGGCCGCTGAGCTGCTGACACAGACCCCGGTTCCGTTGAACGACCGGGTCGGCCCGTCAGCCGAATCGATGTGTTCGTCACGGAGAACCCGTCGACCCGTTCGGTGAATTGCACACATGCCGTGCAGAACCGTCTGACCCGTTGATTCGAATGACGTGGGCGTGTCCGCAGACCCTGCGGAGGGTACGCCGCCGCAAAAAAAAGAGGCGCGACCCTCTCGAGTCGCGCCCGGGTTCTTCCCTCGACTGGCGGCTACTTGATGCCCAGCTTGCCGGCCAGCTGATCAACCGTCTTGCCGGTCTTCTGGTACAGCTCCGCGTCGCGCAGGCGCTGGTTCAACAGACGTCGCTCCGGCTTCTTCTGCGTCTCCTTGCCGTACTTCTTGTCGAGCTCGTAGGCCTCGTCGAGGTACTCGGCGTACAGGCTCTGCAGCTCGGCGCTCTTCTGCAGCAACGTGGGGTCGGCTTCGAACGTTTTCTCGACCGCGTCACGGCGGCGGGCGAACGTGCCGTACGCGCTGCTGGCGGCGACCGGCGCAGCCTTCACGTCTTCCTTCGGCGTGGGCGGCGTCTCCTTCACCGGCTCGCGCGTCGGCTCGGGGGAAGCGACCACGTTCGGCTTCTCGGTCTTCTCGACCTTCTCGGGAGGCGGCGCGGCCCTGGTGTCTTCCTTCGCGTCGTCTTCCGCGTCCTTCGCGGCGGCGTTCGCGTTGTCCTGAGCGGCCTTCACCGCGTCCATCGCCTTCTTCTGATCCGCCTGCGCCTTGGCCATCAACGCGGCCTGGCGCTTGGCCGTCCACGCCTTGAGCTCGTCGGGGTCGGTCGGCATCTCACCGAGATCGGTCTCGGGCGCGTCACCTACGTCGGCCACTTCAGCGGAAGGCGTGCTGCCGCCGCTGCCAAGGCCGCGAATGGTCGCCAGCAGGCCCGAAATGAAGCCCCACGCAGCGCCCAGCACCGCGAGCGCGCCGAGCACGAGGAGCACCTTCTTGAACCAGTCGACGACTTTGAAGAAGTTGAACCACTGGTAATAGACGTAGAGCGCCGCGAGCGTGGCGACGACGCTGAGCAGCGGTCCCAGCAGACCGATGAACGGCACCGGCAATGCCGCGAGGATGACGCCCAGCGCGCTCGGCACCGCGAGCACGATGTTCACCGTCATCAACTGCAGGAAGTAGTTCGAACGGGACCGCGCGTCCGACTCACCCTTGAGGAAGTTGATGATCCACTTCATCACCGGGTGGAAGACGAAGCCGGTGATGATGGCGCCGATCACGCCGCTGATGGCCGGCACCACCGGAATCAGCAGCATGAGCTGGAACGTGTGCCCCGGGCCGATGAGCGCCGCGAGGAACGCCGCCCAGCTCGACAGGAAGCCCGTCGCCAGCAGCGCCGGCAGCGCGTACCCGACCAGGCCCATCTGCCCGAGCGGCTCGTTGGGCTGCTCTTCGATGGTCTTCTTGACCGTGCCGATGGGGTTCACCAGCAGCTTCGGCACGTTGACCATGTAGTAGGCGACGCCCTTCGCGGCGCCGGCCATCAAGGCCTTGGGGTCGAAGCGGAACGGCTCGTCGTCGGCAGGCGCGCCGGCTGCGGCGTTCGCCACCGCGCGCGACGCAGACTGGGCGGGCTTCTTGGGCGCTGGCGCCGCAGCGGCGGTCTTGGCGTTCGACGGAGCAGGAGGCGCCTTCCTGGCGGCGACCGGCTTCGCGGTGCCCTTGCCGGGGGCGATGGTCTGCGCGCCGGCGTCGAACTCCTCTTCTTCTTCCTGATCGAGCTCGACCTGGACGACCTCGAACTCGGCAGCCCCGATGGCGAAGGTCGAACCGTCCTGCAGCTGAACCGGGCGTGGAGGCCGCGAGCCCTGCGGAACCGCGAGCGTCTCGAACAACCACATGCCGCCCTTGAGCGACACCCGCCCCTGACGACGCGAGATGGTGTTGTCCTCGAGCTGAATGTCGGCGTCACCACCGACACGACCGAAGATGTAACCCTCGGGTGGGATGACGATGTCTTCGTTCGTCGCGAGATCGCGAATCGTGATCTGGGCCATGGGGTCGTTGTTTTCCTTGATCAGAAAAAGAGGCGCGCAGGCTTTCCCAGTGCGCCTCTTATGTCGAGCGACTTCAACGCGGGTGTGCGAGCGCTTCGAGGTACGAGCCAGACCGTGGTTCGCGAGCCTCACCGTCGATGAAGACCTGTATTCCACCCGGCGCGATGACGAGGTCGGTGCCGGCTGGCAACGCGAAGAACTGCGTGAGCAACGGTGCGCGTGTGGCGATTTCCACCAGCGGCATCACGGTGAGCGCGTCTTCGCGCTGGTGATCATGATCATCGTCGAAGCAGCCCACGAACCAGCCCGAGTCGGTCTGCCCATGCGCGTCGGTGCGGCCCAGCATCTTCGAGGGCGTGTCGAAGGCCTGCGTACACACCACCGCGTGAAGCGCCTGTCGTGGAAAGTCGGCGCACTCGAGGAGCCCGAGGCTCGAGAGCACCTCCTTCTGCCGCCAGGTTTCAACGAGCGATTGATCGACGCCTTCGACCCACTTGAGCTCGTGGGCGAGGTCGGGCTCGAGCACGCCCAGCGTGCCATCGGTGCGCTGCGTGAGCCGCAGGGTCGCCCAGCCGAGCTGCACCGTTTCGCCGGCTTTGAAGCGCTTCCCGGCCGAGACCGACGCTTCGAAGTAGCCGAGCAACGTGTTCTCGAGCCCCGGCACCGGCGGGTCTTTGCGGAAGGTGAGCGTGAACTCGGCGTGACCGAACTGCGCGCAACCGGTGGTGACGAAGGTCTTCACGTCAGCACCTTCGCGTGCTCACGCGGCGTTCGCACCTCGACGTCGCGTTCCACGACGCGACCCAGGCGCAGGAGCAACGGCTCTTCATAGGGCCGGCCCATCAGGTGGAAGCCGACCGGCAGGCCCTTCTCGTCGAAGCCCGCGGGCACGCTGAGCGCCGGGAAGCCGGTGAGGTTCGCGATGCGGATGAAGCGCATCAACGCGTCGACGACCGGCAGGTTCGATTCACCATCAGGCAACGTCTTCTCGGGAATCGGCGGCGCGGTGATGGCGGTCGTCGGCGTCGCGAACACGTCGCAGCTCGAGAGGACCTTCAGCCAGTCGCGCGTCATCGCGTGGCGGTGACGAAGCGCGTGCACATAGTCGGTGCCACTGAAGTGCTGACCGATGGCGAGGTTGGTGCGCGAATCGAACCCGAAGCGCGTGACGTCGGTCTTGATCTGCTCACGCATCGCGTTGGCCATCTCACTCAAGATGAGACACGAGTGCGTCCACAGCACGGTGTTGAGATCAGGCCCGTCGATCTCGACCACGGTGGCCCCGGCGCGCACGAGTGAGTCGAGCGCGGCCTTCGACTTCGCGACCACGTCGGCGTCGGCGTCTTCGAACCACGCGCGGCACACGCCGACGCGAACTCCAGCCAGTGAAGTCAGCGCGAGCCCGTCGAGATGTGGAGCCGGCTGCAACTGCGAGACGAGGTCGTGTGCATCGGCGCCTGCCAGCACTGCGTACGTCGCCGCGACGTCGTCGACGGTCAGCCCCATGGGGCCGACGTGCCCGACGTTCCAGCACAGCGGCGGAACTCCGGTCTCGGGAATGCGGCCCCACGTGGCCTTGAGCCCGACGATGCCGCAGAGCGCGGCGGGAATTCGAATCGAGCCGCCGCCATCCGCCCCGATGCTGATGGGAGAGAGCCCGGCTGCCACGACCGCCCCCGACGCGCTCGAGCTCCCGCCGGTGATGTGCGCGCGGTTCCACGGGTTGCGCGCCGCGCCGTGCCACGGGTTCAAGCCGATGGGGTTGATGCCGATCTCGTTCATGTTCGCTTTGCCGAGGATCACCGCGCCGGCCGCCTTCAAGCGCGCCGCGACCGCTGAGTCGTGGGTGGCGACGTCTTTGCGGAACCGGGTTCCCAGCGTGGTCTGGTACCCAGCGAGATCGACTTCGTCCTTCAGCACCACGGGTACGCCATCGAGCACGCTCAACGGTTTGCCCTCGCGGTGGCGCTTCGACGACGCCTCCGCGGCCGCGAGCACCTCGTCGGGCTTTCGCGAAATGAAGAGGCCGAGGCGCTCATCGCGCGTGTCGAGACGATCGATCGCGTCGTGAATGCGGCGAACGATCGCCGATGGGTCCGCGCCGCCGGCGTACGCCTTCACGAACGCAGCGATGCTCTGACGCTCACCCGGCGCCTGCGTCGATGCGATCGCCGAAGCGGCCTGCGCGAACGCCGGCCCCGCAGCTCCCGAAGAAGCAGGGTGTGGCAACGGGTGCTGCAGCGGAGGCGCGTCTCCCGGGCTCGTCTCACGCCACCGTTCGATGCCGCTGTCCTTCACCAGCGTGTCCAGCAACACGGAGCCGACGGGGCTCTCGAGCGCGGCGACGAAGGCCTTCAACGCGAGGCCCGAAACGCGCGGCGCTTTCACCTCTTCACGGCGGTAGCTCATGGTTTGCGCAACCTACTGCGCAGACATGAATCTTTTGGCGAGCGTTACCGTCGGTGGCGACATGAACAACACACTCCTCGGCATTGCGGCGGCGGTGGTGATGCTCGGCGCGACGGCAGCCAACGCACGAGACTGCGGTCCGATGCCGCAGTACGCCCCGCAGGGGCAGACCTTCCAGTCCGGCCGCTACGAGCTGCGCACCACGCAGCAGTGGGTGCAGGGCAACGCCTACCAGGTGTGGGTGAACGGCACGTGTGACTACGACCGTGGTGGCCGGGGTCGCGGCCGTTGGGGTCGTGGCGGCGGTCGCGGCGGTTGGCAGCAGCGCTGTTCGCAGGGCTACTACCGCACCGAGTACACGGCCGGTCACTACGAGACGCGCCAGCAGTGGGTGTGGGTCGGTTACGGCAACGGCTACCACCAGGCCCAACCGCCGCCTCCGCAGCAGTACTACCCGTACGGCTTCTGAGCGCCCTTCACGCTGACGAAGTGCCCGACGCCTCACTCCCAGCCGGAGTGGGGCGTTGATGTTTTCGCTCACGTTTCGACGTCGTCGCCTGTCTGCCTGTCGAGACGGAAAGGGAGACGCTCGACATGAAACGCGCGCTGTTCATCGGGGTGGTGGTCGTGGCCGTGTTCGCCGGCTTCTTCGTGTGGAAGCGCTCTGGCGCTGCACCGGAGAACCCCCAGTTCCTGACCGCGAACGTGAACCGCGGAGACATCGTGTCGCGCGTCACCGCGACCGGCACGTTGTCGGCGTTGGTCACCGTGCAGGTCGGTACGCAGGTGTCGGGCCGCATTCAGTCGCTGTCGGCCGACTTCAACAGCCCGGTCAAGAAGGGTGACGTGCTGGCCAGGCTCGACCCGGAGTTGTTCACCGCTGCCCTCTCGCAAGCCACCGCGAACGAGCGCGCCGCGCAGGCCAACGTGACGAAGGCGAAGGCCCAGGCCATCGAGGCGCAGCGGGCGTTCGAGCGCACGCAGGAGCTCTCGAAGAAGGACTTCGTGGCCAGAGCAGAACTCGACACCGCCGACGCCGCGTATCAAGTCGCGAAAGCCGGCATCGAGTCGGCAGAGGCCGCGCTCGCGCAAGCCCGGGCCCAACGTCAGCAGGCTCAGGTGAACATCGCCTACACCACGGTCACCTCGCCGATCGACGGAACGGTGATCAGCCGTGCAGTCGACGTCGGTCAGACCGTCGCCGCCTCGCTGCAGTCGCCGACGCTCTTCACCATCGCCGAGAACCTCACGCGCATGCAGGTCGAGACCAGCGTCGCCGAAGCCGACGTCGGCAAGCTGAAGGAAGGCGGCGAGGCGAGCTTCACCGTCGACGCGTTCCCCAACCGCCGGTTCGTCGGCAAGGTGCGGCAGATTCGCTACGCGGCCACGGTGGTCTCGAACGTCGTGACCTACCCGGCCATCATCGACGTCGAAAACCCCGAGCTGCTGCTTCGCCCGGGCATGACCGCCAACGTCACCTTCGTCACCCAGGAAGCAACTGACGTGGTGAAGGTGCCCAACGCGGCGCTGCGTTTCCGGCTCGAACCTCCGCCCGGTGCGCCCAGAAAGATGGACGGCGTGCCTGCGCTCCCGCCGGGCGCGCGCGCGGTGACGGTGCTTCGTGAAGGCCGCCCCGAGCGGGTCGCGGTCGTCACCGGCATCACCGATGGCTCATTCACCGAAGTCGTCAACGGTCTCCACGAAGGCGACGTGGTGGTGACCGACAAGCTGGGGGCGACGCCAGGCGGCGCCGGACGCGGTGGTGACGGTCCTCCCGGGGGTCCGCCCGGCATGGGAAGGATTCTGTGACGTCATGGCGCTCATCGAACTCGACGACGTGCGGCGCATCTACAACCTCGGCGACAACGAAGTGCGCGCGCTCGACGGCGTGAGTCTGCGCGTCGAACGCGGCGAGTTCGTCGCCATCATGGGGTCCTCGGGCTCCGGCAAGAGCACGATGATGAACATCATCGGCTGCCTCGACCGCCCGTCGTCCGGCAGCTACCGACTCGATGGTGAAGAGATCGCCACCAGAGATCGCGCGCAGCTCGCGAAGATCCGCAACCGCACGCTGGGCTTCGTGTTCCAGAGCTTCAACCTGCTCTCACGAACCACCGCGCTCGAGAACGTCGAGCTTCCGCTTCTGTATGGCGGCGTGAAGTCGGCGGCAGCGCGGGCCGCGCGCGCGAGGGAATCGTTGGTGCGCGTGGGGCTGGGTCAGCGCATCGATCATCTCCCGAACCAGTTGTCGGGCGGTCAGCAGCAGCGGGTGGCCATCGCCCGCGCGCTCGTGAATCGACCTCCGCTGCTGCTCGCCGACGAGCCGACGGGCGCACTCGACTCGAAGACCAGCATCGAAGTGATGACGCTGCTCACCAGGCTCGCCGACGAGGGCATGACGGTGGTGCTGGTGACGCACGAGCCCGACATGGCCGCCTGGGCACGACGGGTCATCACCATGAAGGACGGTCGTCTGATCAGCGACGTCAAACAGAACCCGCAACAATCGGGAGCCGCGTGATGGGGCCGCTGCAGACACTTCGTCTCGCCTTGAATGCACTCAAGCGCAACTTGCTGCGCAGCTTCCTCACCGTGCTCGGCATCATCATCGGCGTGGCCGCCGTCATCGCCATGGTGTCCATCGGCGAAGGTGCGCGGAAGCGCGTCGAAGATTCGTTCGCGTCGATGGGCACCAACCTGCTCATCGTGATGCCGGGCTCGAGCATGTCGGGCGGCGCGCGGGGTGGGTTCGGTACCCAGCCCACGCTGACCCGCGACGACTTGAAGGCCATCGCCACCGAACTCACCGTGGTGTCCGCGGCGGCGCCTGACCTCCGCACCAGTGCGCAGCTGCAGAGCGAAGAGCAGAACTGGGCCACGAGCGTGCGCGGCACCACGCCGGACTTCTTTCGGATTCGCCAATGGAGCGCATCTGCTGGCGCGTTGATCACCGAGTCGGACGTCGATTCAGGGGCGAAGGTCGTGGTGCTCGGCGCCACCGTCGCCGAGAAGTTGTTCGGCTCTGCGCGCGACTCGATTGGTCAACTGGTGCGGGTCAAGGGCGTGCCGTTTCAGGTCGTCGGCGTGCTCGAAAAGAAGGGCCAGAGCTCCATGGGCCAGGACAATGACGACACCGCCATCGTTCCCCTCTCGACGTACCTGTCCCGCCTGAGCCCCGCGCTGGGTCAGTACCTCCCGGGGCCGATTCTCGTGAGCGCGGTGAGCTCCGACCTGGTGCCCACGGCGATGAACCAGGTCGCGGCGCTGTTGCGCGAGCGCCACCGCATCGCGCCCGGTGCCGAAGATGACTTCAACATCCGCAACCTGGCGGAGGTGGCGAGCGCTCAGCAGGAAGGCGCCAGCACGTTGTCGTCGTTGCTGGCGAGCATCGCCGCGGTGTCGCTGCTCGTCGGCGGCATCGGAATCATGAACATCATGCTGGTGAGCGTGACGGAGCGAACGCGCGAAATCGGAATTCGCATGGCGGTCGGCGCTACGCCGGGTCAGGTGCTGGCGCAGTTCCTGGCCGAGGCGCTCACGCTCTCGTTGCTGGGCGGTCTCATCGGCGTCGTCGCCGGGGTGCTGATCGCCCAGCAACTCTCGAGCAGCTTCGGGTGGTCTCTCTACGTGCGCACCGACGTGGTCATCGTCGCGACGGTGTTCAGTGGGCTGGTCGGCGTAGGCTTCGGCCTGTACCCCGCGCTCAAGGCGAGCCGGATGGACCCGATTACGGCCCTGCGGTTCGAGTGAACCGGGGCGCGTGTCTGTCGTCGGAGGTGCTGTCGTTACCAGGCCAGCGCTGATCAGCTCGTCGTGGGCGAGGAGCAGGTTCCGCGCTAGAACCGGCTCCGGTGTCCTCCCCCGCCCACAGGCCTGTTGCCGTTCTGCCGGCCGATAGTCCGTCCCGCGCGCGGATCGTCGCGTTGCTCGAGAAGGCCGACGTCCCCGTCACTGACACGCTGAACAGCGAGCTGGATCTCGCGATCATCGATCTCGCGGCTCCGGGCGCCGAGCAATCGCGGCACTCCCTTCACGACCTCGCGCCGCGCGCCGCCGTGCTGGGCATCACCGCGCCGCAGGCCACGGTCGACGCCGTCGTGCTCGAGGTGGTCGCGCCGGGCTCCATCGACACCGAGCTGGTGCCCCGCGTGCTGCACCTGCGCGAACGGCTCGCGATGTTCAAGGAGGCGCAGCAGCGCCAGCGTGATTTGCAGGTGCTGCTCGAGCTCACCGCGCGCTACGCCGAAGCGTCCGACGTCAACGAGCTGTTCCACGACGTCACCCGCCGCCTCGCGGAAGAACTGAACATCGACCGCGTCGCGCTGGTGGTCGTCGATGGCGAGCGCGGCGAAGGCACCATCATCGCGGCGAGCGACGACGCCGGCCTCAAGGACCACAAGATCGACCTCGCGCGGTACCCGGAGGTCCGCGAGGTGCTGCGCACGGGCAAGCCGGTCATCGTCGAAGACGCACCCTCACACCCGATGATGGAAGACGTGAAGGCCACCGTCGCCGCGCGTGGCATTCGCAACCTCGCGGCGTTGCCACTGGCGGTGCGCGGGCAGGTACAGGGCATCTTGCTGCTGCGTCGTTCTGACGGCGGTCCCTTCAATCCGCGCGAAGTGGAGTTCCTCACCACCGCCGCGCACGCCACGGCCATCGCGTTCCGCAACGTGCGTCAGCTCGAGCGCATTCGTGGTCAGCGCGAGAAGGAGAAGTCGGCGCGCATCGCCGCCGAAGAGCGCGTGGCGGAGATGAAGCGCTACGCCGCGTACTTCGATCATCTCTCGGACGGCGTGGCCATCGTCGATGCGCGCGCCTGCGTGCTGTCGTTGAACCCGGCCGGTCAGGCGCTGCTCGACGTGAGCGACGCCGAAGCCGAGGGCAAGCACATCAACACGCTCACCAACCCCAACGACGAAGCGCTGCTGCTCGACGTGCTGTTCGCGGTCTCGCGCGGGCACACGCGCAACGACATCGACATTCACGCCAACACCAACTCGGGGCGGAAGTTGACGTTGTCGGTGTCGGCGGCGCAGCTGAAGGGTGATGCCGGCGACGGGGTCGCGATCCTCACCATGCGCGACGTCACGCTGCAGCGGCAGATGGCCGACGAGCTGCGTTCGACGACCGATTTCCTCGAGCGCCTCATCGACAGCTCCGTCGACGCCATCATCGCGGCCGACATGAAGGGGAACATCATCCTCTTCAACAAGGCCGCCGAGGCCATCTGTGGTTACCGCGCCGAAGACGTCATCGGGAAATTGCACGTCACCCAGCTGTACCCCGACGGGCTCTCGCGCGTGCTGATGAAGAAGCTGCGCTCCGGTGAGTTCGGCGGCCCGGGCCGGCTGTCGTCGAGCCGGGTGGAGATCATCTCGCGCACGGGTGAGCGCATTCCGGTCAACCTCGCGGCGTCGATCATCTACGAGGGCACGCGCGAGAACGCGACGGTGGGGCTGTTCACCGACCTGCGCGACCGCATTTCGCTCGAACGCAAGCTGACCGACGCCGAAGCGCGCCTGCTCGAGAGCGAGAAGAACGCGGTCATCGTGGCGCTCGCCGGCACGGCTGCGCACGAGCTCAACCAGCCTCTTACTTCCGTCATGGGGTACGCCGAGTTGTTGAAGCGGAAGATCAAGGAAACCGAACCGACGTTCCGCCCGGTCGACATCATTCATCGCGAGGCCGAGCGCATGGCGGAGATCGTGAAGAAGATCGGCAAGATCACCCGCTACGAGACCAAGGCCTACGTGGGCAGCTCGAAGATCGTCGACCTCGACAAGGCGGCCTCGCATGAAGACTGATTCGAACGTGCGACCGTTCGGCGCGAGCGGCCCGGCGGCTGACGCGTTTCAGGCGTTCTTCGACATGGTCGATGCGCCCGCCGCCTTGTGCGACCTCGCGCTGCGCATCGTCACCTGCAACTCGGCCTTCGAAGTGTTGTGCGGCGCGACCGAGGTGCAGGGCAACCTGCTGCACGATTACATGGAGACTTCGACGCTCCATGTGCCGCCCGACGGGCGCGGCGTGGAGCTCGAGGTTTCGTGCAAGTCGGGTCAGCAGGTGACGCTCAACGTCTCGCGTCGCGGGCAGACCGTCGCGGTGGTGGCCAAGCAGCTCTCACCGATGCTCGACTCTCTCGCCGCTGCCGGCCGCGCGTTGCTCGAGCAGGCGCGCGTCGAGACCGCGTTGTTGGAGATCGGCCGCAACGTCGCGGGGGCCACGAGCGAAGAAGAGCTCGTCGCCACGGTCGCGCGCGGGGTGAAGGGGCTCTTTCCGGGCCGCGCGTTCTGCGTGCGCATCGTCGATCCGCACACCTGCAACCTCACCTCGCTCTACGCGGAAGGCCGCATGCACGAGGGCCAGCGCGACGTGTTCCACCTGCGCCGCTCGATGGTCGAGAAGACGCACCTCGACACGCGCGGCCTGCCGGGCGGCAAGGTGTTGGTGACGGCGGGAGACCTGCCGCTCCTGTTCCAGGGGTCGGTGCGGGGCATCGCCGCGCCGCTCGTGGCTTCGGGTCAGCTCTTCGGCGCCATCAACATCGAGTACCCCGCAGGGCTGAGCGCAGACGCGCTCAGTGACGAGCGCATTCTCATTCAGCTCGCCAATCAGGTCTCGGTGGCGGTGCGAAACGCCAAGCTCATCGACGAGCTGACGTTCATGCGGAAGTACCTCGAGGAACTCCTCGAGAACGCCAACGCGCTGATCCTCGTCGTCGATCGCGACGGCAAGGTCGTGGTCTTCAACAACGCGCTCGTGCAGCTCACCGGTCGTAGCAAGGCCGAGGTGCTGGGCTCCGACGTCGATCAGCTGCTTGGCGAGACCGATCGCCTGAAGCTGCTGCGCGTCTTCGGGGCGGCGCTCAAGGGCCAGCCGGTCACCGGCGTGGAGACGGCGCTCATCGCGCGCAATGGTCAGGAACGCCGAGTGACGTTCAGTACCTCGGCGGTGCTGAGCCAGTCGGGTGAAGTGGAAGGCGTGATGGCCATCGGTGGCGACCTGACGCGCACGCGCGAACTCGAGCGCCGCGTGATCCAGGCCGAGAAGCTCGCCTCGCTCGGGCAGCTGGCTGCGTCGGTGGTTCACGAGATCAACAACCCGATGACCGCGGTGTCGACCTACGCCGATGCCTTGTGGCGGCGCGCGCAGATGAACCCCGCGGCCGACCCGGCCGACGTCGACAAGTACAAACGCATCGTCGACAACTCCGAGCGGGTGCTGCGCTTCACGCGCGACCTCGTGAGCTACGCGCGACCGGCGCACGACAAGCCCGAAGCCATCGACTTGAACGCCGTGGTCGAGAAGTCGATCGGCTTCTGCGACCTGATCATTCAGAAGCACGGCATCAAGCTGCACCGTGAGCTGTCACCGGTGCCCACCTTCCACGCGATTCGGCAGAACCTGGTGCAGGTGTTCGTGAACCTCATCACCAACGCGTGTCACGCCACGCCGACCGGTGGCTCCATCACCGTGCGCACCTCGCATCGAGATGATCAGGCCATCGTGTCGGTCACCGACACGGGGCTGGGCATGGCGCCAGACACGCAAGCGCGCATCTTCGAGCCGTTCTTCACCACCAAGCCCGACGGCAAGGGCACGGGGCTCGGGCTGTCGATCGTTCAGGGCATCGTCGAGAATCACGGCGGCTCCATCAGCGTGAGCAGCGAGCCCGGCAAGGGCACCACGTTCACGCTGAAGCTGCCGATGTTGCAGCCGGTGTAGCGGTCAGCGCTCGTTGTCGAGCTCCGCGAGGAACTCGTCGCGGGTCAGCAGCCCCTTGCGCTGCATGATGCGCAGGAGCGCCCAGAAGCGGCGCTCGAGCTGCTCGCCTTCGCGTTCTTCGTCGCGGCCACCGAAGAGAAAGTCGAGATCCTTCGACACCGCGTCTTTCTTCTTCGCGGGGGCCTCGGGCATCACGTTCATCGCCGAGATGATCTCCTCGCCCATCACCATCGGCGCGTCGTCGTCGTCTGCCGGCGGGGGCGGTGGCTTGATCTGCCTGGGCGGCATCGCGGCGATCTGCCTGGCCCTGGCGGCGGCGTCGGCCGGGGAGTGCTTGTGGTAGTAGCGGAGAATGGCCGTACGCACCTGGCTGTGCGTCGAGACGTAGGGCGCGACCTTCTGGCCGGTGGTGAACTCGATTTCGTCGATGGCCGGCTGGTTGAGCGGATCGCTCATCGCCACCAGCAACCGCTTGTGGGTCGTGCCCTTGCCGTCGATGGCGAAGGGAAACAGCTCGTGCGTTTCGCAGAAGCGATCGCGCAGCATGTGCACCGCGCTCCAGTCGACCTGCACCTGCGCGAGATCGACGGTGCCGAAGCCCAGAGACAGAGCCAGCGCCTGTGCCAGCTGTACTTCAGAAATGAGCCCCTGCTGCACGAGCGTCACGCCGAGCCGTTGACGGGTGCGCTTCTGCGCCGCGAGGCCCGCGTCCAGCTGCTCCTGCGTGATCGCTTTGCGCTCGAGGAGCAACTCACCGATGCGTTTGCGGCTCATCAGCGCGCCGACTAGCACGGGAGCTTCGGGTTAAGAAAACTCAAGCGGCTCCAAGCGGTTGGAAGTGTGGTGCGCACGTGTCGGTTGCCTTGACACCCCTTTTTGACGGGGCCTATGGTGCGCCCGCTTTTCCGGCACCAGTGATCCGGAAGCTCAAAGGGCATTCCCGAAAGGCAACACACAATGACGCTTGGACAGCTGAGCATTCTGGCGGCCGAGGCCGCTGCCGAAGGTGGAGAAGAGGGCTTTTTCGCGGGTATCGCCGCTTCGTGGAACGAAGGTGGCTGGCCGATGTACCCGATCGCGTTCGTGTTCGTGGTCGGTCTTGCCATCACCGTCGAGCGTCTGATCGTGCTGTTCGGCACCGCCGCCATCAACAAGGACGGCTTCATCCGCGGTCTGAAGAAGCACATTTACGCGGGTGACCTGGACAAGGCGATCAACTACGTCGCCGGTCAGAAGCCCACGCCGCTCACGAACGTCGTGAAGTCGGGCCTGATGAACGTTCCGAAGGGCCAGGAAGAAGTTCAGGCGGCCCTCGACGAGGCGTCGCTGCGTGAGACCCCGCGTCTCGAGGCCCGCACGGGTTACCTCGCGATGCTCGGCAACGCCGCCATGCTCATCGGCCTCTTCGGTACGGTGCACGGCCTCATCGGCTCGTTCAAGGCCGTTGCGCACGCCTCGCCTGCCGACCGCGCGACCATCCTCGCCGGTTCGATCGGTGAAGCCATGAACTGCACCCAGTTCGGCCTCATCGCCTCGATCCCGCTCCTCATCGCGTTCTCGGTGCTCAACGGCCGTACGCAGAGCCTGATCAACGACATCAACGAGTCGTCGGTCTCCGTGCTGAACCTGATCGTGCAGAACCGCGACAAGTTCAAGAACATGACCGTTCCCGCGGCGGCCGAGGAGTAATCCTCCCCTCGTCGTACTTCTGCTGAATGGGCGGGGCAGGGGAACCTGCGCCTCCATCGGCTGTCTTTTGCAGAAACAACGAGCCCTCCACGTGGGGGCGTTGACGGGAGAGTTTCATGGCCGGTGGTATGGACATGGGCGGTGGCGGTAAGGGTGGCAAGAAGCCGCTCGACACCACCATCAATCTGGTGCCCTTCATCGATCTGATGGCCGTTACGATCGTTTTCCTGATCATGACGGCTGTGTGGACGCAGCTGGGTCGTTTGCAGGTTTCGCAGGCAGGTCAGAGCAGCAGCGAGCAGGAGCCGCCTCCGACTCAGTTGCAGCCCATCACCCTTCTCATCACCGAGAAGGACCTGAAGATCACGGTGGGTGGTTCGCAGCTTGATCCGATTCCGATCACGCGCGACTCGAGCAACCGCATCGAGATCGAAAAGTTGATGGCTCGCCTCAGGGAGCTCAAGACGCAGCAGCCGGATCAGTCGGCCATCACCCTCTCGACTGAAGACAACGTGAAGTACGAAGACCTGGTTCGCCTCATCGACACCGTGGTTCAGGATGGCTCCAATCCCCTGTTCCCGTCCGTGTCGGTTTCGCCGGCCTCGGCGAGCTAAAGGAAACAAGTCATGGCAATCGTTGCTCCAGGCAAGCGGTTCGGAAAACGGCTCGAACACTCCAAGGTGTTCGGCCACGGTCTTCACGGGAAGAAGTCGGTGTTCTCCGACCTCAACGTGACGCCCCTCGTCGACATGTTCGTCATCCTGGTGCTCTTCCTCATCGCCAACTTCTCGGCGACCGGTGAGCTCCTTTCGATGTCGAAGGACATCCAGTTGCCCGAGGCCGCGCACACCGAAGAGCTCACGCTCGCCCCGGTCGTGCAGGTTTCGCAGCAGGAAGTCGTGGTCTCCGGCGCCGTCATCGGCCGCGTGGAAGACCTCGCTCGTGAGGACTACCTCAACATCCCGGCGCTCGAAGAGAAGCTCCGCGAGATGAAGAAGCAGTTCGAAGATCTGCACAATCAGGCTGGTGACTCGGGCGCCTTCAAGGGCGACGTGAACATCCAGGCCGACAAGCAGGTGCAGTTCCGCATCATCAAGAAGGTGATGTTCAGCTGCGCGTCTGCCGGTTACGGCAACATCTCGTTCGCCACCATGGCGGCGGGTGGCAGCGACGGTAAGAAGACCGAAACTGCGATGCGCTGATCACCTGCTCCACGCGGGTGGTTTCCGAAGGCCCCGGGGGAAACTCCGGGGCTTTCGTGTTTTCGGGCTTTGCGCTACGGCCAGCCGCGATCATGGAAACGCTTCGTCACCTCAAAGAGTACATCGACCCGACGTACCTGATTCAGACCTTCGGCTACCCGGGCCTGACGCTCATCGTCTTCCTCGAGACCGGTGCGCTCGTCTTCTTCCTGCCAGGTGACTCGCTGCTGTTCATGGCAGGGCTGTTCGCGGGCGAAGGCACGCTCGACATCTTCGCGTTGCAGGCGCTGTTGATCCCCGCGGCCATCATCGGCGACGCGCTCAGTTACTACATCGGTTCGAAGCTGGGCCCGGCGCTGTTCACCCGCACCGACTCGAAGCTGCTCAAGCCGGAGCACCTCAAGGCCGCGCAGGCGTTCTACGAGAAGCATGGTGGCAAGGCGATCATCCTCGCGCGCTTCATGCCCATCGTTCGTACTTTCGTGCCGGTGGTCGCTGGCGCCGCGCGCATGCCGTACCGCCGCTTCGCGACGTTCAACATCGTCGGTGGCATTTCGTGGGTCACGTCGATGACGGTGGCCGGCTATTTCCTGGGCCAGTTCGAGTTCGTGAAGAAGCGCATCGAGCTCATCGTCATCGGCATCATCTTCCTGTCGATTCTTCCCGGCATCATCGCGTGGGCCAGGGCGCGCTTCGGCGCGAAGGCTGCGACGCCCAGCGCATGACGGACAGCATCGAGCGCGCCCGGACCGCGGCGAAGCGGCTCAAGGTCTTTCCGTTACCGCCGGTGGTGCTGTTGCCGGGCAGCGCGGCGCCGCTCCACATCTTCGAGCCGCGCTACCGGGAGATGGTGAAGGACGCGCTCGAGACCGACGGCATGTTCGCGCTCGCGCAGGTGATGCCGGGGCAGGAGGCGCTGCTGTCGGGCGCTCCCGCGCTCGAAGAGATGGTGTGCATCGGCACCATCGGCATGCACGAGGCGGTCGAAGACGGGCGGTACAATCTGGTGCTCGTGGGGCTGGTGCGCGCGCGACTCAAGCGTGAGCTGCCCTCGCAGCGGCAGTACCGCGAGTTCGAAGCCGAGCTCGTGGAGGACGAAGACGTTCAACCGGGCACCGATGATGCGCTCAAGAACGCCGTCGTGGAGCTGGTGGCCCGGGTGCCGACCGAGGTCGGAAAGCGGGTCGCGCAGGTGGCCTCACGGGTGAGCGGCGGAGCGTTGGCTGACGTCATCGCCAGCACGTTCCTGCAGGACCCTCAGCGCCGCTTCGAAGTGCTCAACGAGACCGATGTCGCCGCGCGGCTGGCGGTGGTGACCGAAGAGCTGCTCTCGCTCATCGGCAGCATCAAGCCGCGCAAGCCTGAAGGGCTGATGAACTGACTACGGCAGCGCCGGGCAACTCACGACCTGAACGGAGTAGTTGATGGGCGTCGAGATGCCCGTGATGGCCACGTCGTACGTGTGACCCGCTTGCGAAGTCCACCCCATGGGGTTGAAGCGCAGGGCGTACGGGCTGCCGTAGTTCGGGAGCAGCTGGGTCACGGTGACCGGCATGTTGGTGCCGTTGTCGGTCACGGTGACGACCGCGTTCGCGAGGTTGATGGAGTAGCTCTGCACCGACCAGCCGGTCGAGTCGACGGAGGTGACGCCGGGAATGTTGATGGCGTCGAGCGGCACCGGGCCCGAGGGCGGCCACGCCGTATACGGCTTGCCAGCGTTGCCGCTGCCGCTGATGACCCAGTGGCACGAAGAACCGGTGGTGCCACCGATGCCGACGGGACCGAGTGAGTTCGAGAGGAACCAGCGCCGATGACCGAGGCTCGCGGCATTTCCACTGCCGAAGTCCGACATGTACATGTCGATGCTCTTCACCGCGCGACCGGTCGAGATGTTTGACTTGCCGGCGGCTTCCGCGCCCTCGGCCGAGTAGCAGGTCCACGTCGAAGGCGGCTGGTGGCTGAGCGAGTTGTTGGCGTCCATCATCAGCGCGCACTGCTGGGCCTTCGCGTTTCGCGTGGCGTCGAGCGTCACCGCTGGAAGCTGGGCGATGAAGCGGTAGGCGTTGAGCAGCCCGAGCGCGTTGTTGCGCCCGGTGGCGTCGAGGTCGCCCGCAGTGCACGACGCCACGTTTCCGGACCAGGTGCCTTCGTTCATGTTCGCGCGTGCGCAGCGCCACGTGGCGCAGACCTGGTTCTCGCGTGTGCCGCCGATGTTGGCGCACGACGCTGAACCCGAACCGCCCCCGGTCGCCGAACCGCCGCCGGTCGCCGAGCCGCCACCGGTTGCTGGGCCGCCGCCGATCGCTGAGCCGCCGCCGGTCGCCGAACCACCGCCGGTCGCAGGACCACCGCCGGTCGCAGGACCACCGCCGGTCGCTGAACCACCTCCGGTCGCTGAACCACCGCCGGTCGCTGAACCACCGCCGGCCGCTGAACCACCGCCGGTCGCCGAACCACCGCCGGTCGCTGAGCCACCGCCGGTCGCTGAGCCGCCACCGAACCCACCACCAGTGGTGGTGCCTCCGCCGACGAGAATGAAGGGCGGGAAGCCGCCGGCATCAGGCTCTTCCATTCCGCCTCCACACGACGAGACGATGACCGCGAAAGCTGCGAGCTGGAGAGCCTGTTTCATGGCGCGCAGCATGCCGCTGCTCTGGAGAATTTCGTAGTCATGGGTCGTTCGCGTGGTCCGCCCAGGACCGCGGCACGTCAGCCCGACCTCAGGGAAAGTTCGACGCTGGCACCAGCAGGTAATCGACGCCGCTGGCGTGGCAGCTCGCGCAGCCGTTCGCCGTGCCTTCGAAATAGTACTGGTCGAGGCTGGGCTCGAAGCCTTCGAAGAAGACCCACGTGCCGTCATCGCGCTTCTTGTCGACTGCCCACCCCGCGCGCTCGCCGTTCGTGAACAACTCCTTCACGGCAATGGAGCCGGGCGGATGCTCGGTCGCGCCAGACATCAGCGACTCGTAGAGCGGTTCGTTGAGGAACGTGCGAACCGTGCCGCCATGCGGACCGGTGGACGGATGTGCCCGGGGTTCCGCGCGCCACGACGTGTACGCACCCGACTGCGCGATGGCGAGCAGCTCCTCACGACCGGCGGCTGTTTCAGCACCACAACCCGCCAACACGACAACCGCCCACATCGCGCGCATGGCGGTACTACGTCGGTGCTCCGCTCGGGGTTACAGGCGAAGCACCGACCCCTGCTCGACTACGCGACCTTCCGCGTCGACGGGTCCTGCAGCGAAACGTCCTGGGCGATCTGCGACATGATTTCCGCCGAGTAGTGGTCGGTCAGCTGCGCATACGCACACTGCTCCCGCGGCTCGGCGCCAAGGCGCTGCTTCTCGCGCTCTGCGTCCATTCCGAGTTCGAGCGTCTTCACGCCGGCTTCCTTCGCGCGCAGCAACATGCGCCACAGCAGCTGGCGATACACGCTGACTTCACGCTGCTCACCGTCGAGCCCGCAGATGGCCGCCACCATGCGATCGCCGTCGCGGAAGCTGATGCCTACCGCCACGGCGCGACCATCGGCCGGACCACCGGCTTCCGGCGAGAGATGCAGCGCCAGCAGCTCCCAGCCCGGCGTGGCCCACAACTTCTCGACGATGTCCGTCGGCAGATCGAAGGTGTTCAAGCGGCGCTTGCGGTCCTTCACGCGCTTGTAGAGCGAGTAGTAGTGCCCGAACTCTTCGGCCGTGGGTGCCGCATCGATGCCGTGACGGAACAGCTTCTGCGTGAACTGCTGCTGCACGGCCTGCACTTCCGAGCGAACGCGACGACGCGTGCGGCTGCCGAGCGTGGCAAAGAACTCGTCTTCGGTGTTCCACCGGGTCAGGTCCACCACGTGGCCGGCGAGCATCGGCATCTTCACCAGACCATGCTCGAGGAACGCGGCATCGAGCTCCGCGTCACCTTCGGGCAGGTCGCGGAAGACGAGGCTGGTCGCGCCGACCGACCGCTGCGCCTTCGCGGCTGCCTCGACGATCATCGCCAGGGCCTGCTGCCACGGCCCTTTGCGCTCGAGGAACAGGTGGTTGCCTTCGCTCAGCAGCGTGCCCATGCCGAACGCGCGTGACGTGAGGAAATACCGGTCGTGCACGCGGGCCTGCTCGATGCGGTCCGACACTTCGGCGCGCATCAGCATGTCGTCCTTCCACAGCGCGTCAGTGAAGAAGGTCGCTGCCACTGGCAGGCTTCCGCTGCGCACGATGAAGTAGTGCCAGCCCCAGTTGCTCTCTTTCTCGGCGCGGTTGCGGAAGATCTCCTCGAAGGACTTCAGCGTCGCGTGATCGAAGTTGGCGCGATTGCCCAGCAGCGAGTTCCACTCGTCGGGGCTGATGTCGTTGATGGTCGTGTACGTCTCGAGCTTGAGCTCCACGGCTGCCTCATCAGCCCGCTTCACCGGCGCCGCCGGTTTCTGCACGGCGCCCATGTCGAAGAGCCGCGCCAGCTTGCCGATGCGCGTGCGCTCACGGGCTTCGTGGTCGACGTCGAACTCACGCAGCACGTCTTCCCGCGTGAGGCCCACGTCTTCGAGCGCCTTCGGGTAGTGGTGACCCATGGCCTGCGCGAGCGCGGTGAGGTCCTGCTTGCTGTGATGCCGCGTAATCGACACGCGCACGCCACTGCGCTTGAGCGGCACCGCCGGGTACTGCGCGACGGTGAGGAAGAAGCCCTCCTTCGCGAGCCGATGCACGAGCGCGTACGACATCTTCAACGGCCCGCCCTTGACGAAGAAAATGGGCGTCTCGTTGTTCTCGTAGAGCGGCAGGTCGTTGGCGACCAGCTCGGCGTTGAGGTGCAGCACGCCCTCCTTGAGTTCGTTCTGCAGCCGCGTGATCTCCGGCGACAGGTGCACGTCGGCGCTCGCCAGCGCAGCGCCCAGCATCGGAGGCTGCAGCGGGCCGCTGAAGGTCTGCGGGCCGCCGCACAGGCGCACGCGGTCACGCATCTCCGGGTCCTGGAAGGTGATGCAGCCACCGCCGGCCGCGAACGCCTTGTTGAGTGACGTGGCCACGATGAGCCGCGGGTGCCACCCCATGCGGCTCAGGTGCATGCCGCGACCGTGCTGGCCCGCGATGCTCATGCCGTGCGCGTCGTCGACGTACAGCCAGAGGTTGGGGTGCTGATCCATCAGCCGGCGGAACTCCACGACGTCTGGGAGATCTCCGAACATGCTGAAGATGCCGTCGATCATGTACCAGACCTTGCGGTGCTGGGGCGTGAGCTCGGCGATGCGGCGCTCGAGTGTGGCCCAGTCACCGTGACGAACGAGCTCGACGTGCGTGCCCTGCGCGCGCGCCTGCGTCGCCGCCATCTGAATCGAGTGGTGCACCATGCGGTCGAGCAGAATCGCGTCCTTCTCGTGGCAGATGACCGGAATGCACGAGAGGTGACCCAGCGTGGTGGTGCTCACCGACAAGGTGTGACCGCCGAACAAGGTCGAGAGCTTTTCTTCGAGCTCCGAATACGGAGGCGCCGACATGTACGCGCGCGACGAAGAGAACTGCGTGCCCCAGCGCTCGACGGCCTTGCGCACGCCTTCTCGGAGCCGGGGGTCCATCTCGAGGCCGAGGTACGAGCACGAGCCGAAGCTCAACAACTGCCGGCCATCGAGTTTGACGTGCTTGCCGTCGAGCGGTGTGTCTTCGGCGAACTGATGGAGCATGCGGTTCTGCCGCCCCAGGTTCATCACGTCATAAATCGTCTTCTGCATCTCCGATGCTTCCATGACTTCCTCCCCGTGTACGACGATCGAAAGACAACAAGACTACGGGCCCGCCTCCAGACTTCGAAGGCGGGGTGCTGCACTGCGACGGCTGTATGGAAAGCGTGGCTGACGCGAGCGCGCGTCAGAGAGTCCAGGTGATGTTGAGTACGCAGCCCGGCGGCGGCGAGGCCATCAGCTCAACCTTCGCGTCTTTCGCGCCGATGGCGCTCACCGCGGCTTCGAAAACTCCGACGTAGTACCAGGGCAGCCCGAACACGTCGGACATCTGCACCTTGGCGTTGGTCTCGTTGAGCTCGAGCAACGTCGCGTTCTGGTAGTTGTTGTTGCTCTTGAAGATGCGGTCGACGCGCTGGAGCGCGCGCTTGGGCCCGATGAGCTTGAGACCCGCGGCCATGGCCTTGCCGATCAACCCGTCTTCCAGACCGGAGATGGCGCGATTGCCGATGCGGCGAACGCCTTCTGCTTGTGTCTGGTCGGGAAACTGGGCGCGCGCGGCGATCTCGACCCAGCGGTGGAAATCGGCGGCCGGGTAGCCGGGGCGAAGCGGCTTGTCGAGGTCGAGACCCGCGCTGCGCAGCGCGTTGCGGGTGTCTGAAGTCAGCATGCCGGCAAGACCCTTGACGAAGAGCCCTTCGACACTCTGCGAAAACTCAATCTGCTCGGTGGGGGGACGCATACGAATGGGCTGACAGTAGCAGCCGCGTCACCGCACGACGTAGATCTTCGCCACCACGAATGGCGGATGGAGGAGATCTTCGGTGATCAGCGGGTTGAGCGCGGCGAGGCGGTATTCCTGGTCAGACGCGACGACCAGCGGGCTGACGCCTGCCACTGGAGGAAGGAACGCGGCCGCCACCGGGAAATCGAAGAGCTGCGCGTCGTCAGCGAGCACCTCGCGCGCCCCGGTGGTGAGGTTGATGCGCAGCACGCGGCGGCCGATGGTGTCGGTGACGTACAGCCGGTTGTCGTTGTTCCACTTGTTGAACGCGAACCCCTTGAGCGCTTCCGACGCGGTGCCGATGGGGCGGGGTGACACGTCGACGATGTCGTTGCCGCGCTGTTCGGGCGAACGCGTCGGGTCGGTGAGGCTGGCCACCGGAACCCGTGCGACGCCCCCGCGGCAGCTGCTGCCCAGGTAGAGCTGACCGTTGCGCACGGCGAGCGCGCCCACGCCAGGGGCGAAGTTGCCCGCGGTCGAGAACGGGACGCCGCCGATGACGACGGGGGTGAACGCGCAACCCGCGAGCTTGGGCACCGCGGCGCCGGGCGCGAGGCTGTCGGGCATGATGCCCGGAGCGATGGAGCCGTCGGCGTTGACGACCCACAGCGCACCGATGACCGACTCCGACAACACGTAGCGGCCGCCGGGCAGCACCTCGAGGTCTTCCGCGAAGATGATGGGCAGGCCGGCGAAGCTGATGGTGCGCGTGAGGTTGGCTTCGAACTTGCGGGTGCGGCGATTGCGGCGGAACTCGTATTCGTAGATGCGCGCCACCGACGGAATGTTGGGGTTGGGGAAGCCGCCCGCGTCGAGCACCGCGAGCTTGCCGTCGTCGGTCATGCGCAGCGCGAAGGGCAACAACCAGCCACCGGGCGGCGGCGTGAGGGTGGCGATTTCACGACCGAGCAGACGGTCGACGACCGAGACGCGGCCCGAGAGTGGCTGCGTGACGAAGACGAACTCTTCGTCTCCGGTGATGCCGTGCGGCACGTGCGTCGAGTTGAAGTAGTCGTAGGCGATGGCGTTGGGGTTGAGGTCGATGCGCAACGCTTCGCTGCTGCTGCTGCTCGTCTCCGTCGTGGTTGTGGCGATGGTGCTTTCAGGAGCGCTCAGCTCGTTCTGCGACAGCTCGTCCTGCGGAGCGCACCCTGCGAAAGCGAGAACCGAAAACGCTGCGACTGCAACTCCAACCCTCGTACGACCGTGCATGAGTACTCCCGTGCGATGTGGGGCGAGCGAAACGTTACGAGACCACGCACAGGGCGAGTCCATCCCACGGGCCCCGCGGGTCGCTCTCATCGGCGCACAATTCCGGAGGCTCGAGATGTGCGCCCGGGTGCGGGGCCGACGGTCCTCAGCCGACACCGGGCCTTGCACACCTCTGAAGGCGACGCGTAGGAGACGCGCGACTTCCCGCCGGGCTGCAGCTGCGTTGAATTGCGCACCTCACCGGAGGCCGCATGCAACTCGAAGCGACGACTGAGATTCGACAGCCACCTGAACGTGTCTTCGCCTACCTCGCGCACCACCCCAACCACGTGCACATCGTGGAGCAGAACCTGTCGTGCGAGCAGGTGAGTGAAGGGCCGATGGGCGTGGGCACGAAGTTGAAGAACACCGCGCGCATGTTCGGTGCGCTGGGCGGGCGCATCGAAGAGCACTTCGAAGTGGTGGCCTACGAACCGGGCCGCAAGCTGTCGAAGTCGAGCCGCGAGGGTTCGAGCTTCGAGACCACCGACAGCTTCGAGTTGTCGCCCACGGCGATGGGAACGGCGGTGCGCTTCGTGGTGACGGTGACGCCGAACACCTTCTTCCAACGCGCGCTCATGGCGGTGATGAAGCCCGTCGTCGGCCGTGCGATGCGCGACACGTTGTCGAAGCTCAAGTCCATCCTCGAAGCGGGGTGAGGCGGGAGTAGGGTCGCCGCATGCGACTCGTGAAGCTGGGTCTCGGTGCAGTGAACACCACGGTGGGCGCGTTCGGCCGCAACGTCGATCGCGCCATCGCCATGGCGCAGGAAATGGCGCAGCAGCACGTCACGGTGGCGCTCTTCCCCGAGCAGCTCGTCGGTGGTTACCCGCAGGAAGATCTCGTTCAGTGGCAGCGCTTCGTGGACCGCCAGTGGGTCGAACTGGAGCGCTTCGCCAGCAGCACCGCCTCGCTCCCCATGGTCTCGTGTCTGGGCGTGACGGTGGCTCACCAGGGTCTTCGCTACAACTGCGCGGCGGTGGTCGCCGGCGGGAAGATCCAGGGCCTGGTGCCGAAGGAAAAGCTGCCCACCTACAACATCTTCTACGAGGGCCGCACGTTCGCGCGTGGAGTCCCCGGTATGCGCGAGCTGCATCGTGGCGTGCCGTTGGGTGACTTCATCTTTCAGTTCGACTTCGGCGTGCTGGCGGTCGAGGTGTGTGAAGACATCTGGTCGGCCGACGGGCCCATGCGCCGCCGCGCCTATTCGGGCGCGGAGTTGATCTGCAATCTGTCTGCTTCTCCGTTCCGCATCGGCGTCGAAGGCACGCGCCGCGAGCTGGTGTCGACGCGCGCCGGCGACAATCAGTGCACCATCGCCTACGTGAATCAGGTGGGCGCGCAAGACGGGCTCATCTTCGACGGCGGCGGGTTCGTGAATCAGAACGGTCGCATGGCGATGTCGCTGCGGCGCTTCGAACAGGTGTGGGACTCGGTGGTGGTCGACCTCGAGCGCACGCTGCGCGTTCGCACCGAGAACACCACCTGGCGCGACGACCGGAAGACCTGGGCGTCGAAAGAAACGCCGGCTGCAACGCTGAACGTCGACTTCAAGACCAATCGGTCCGCGCTGTCGTTTCCACCCGTGCCGGGTCGCAGCTTCTTTCTGCCTTCGGCCGAGGCGGTGCCGACGGCGCGCGAGCGCTACTGCGAAGACCTGCTCGACGCGTTGGCGCTGGGCATCGGCGACTATTTCGAGAAGACGCGCGGCTTCAAATGTCTGGGCATCGCCTTGTCGGGCGGCCGCGACTCGTTGATGACGCTGCTCATCGCGCACCGCTGGGCCTCGCGCTCGGGCGTGCCCATCGAGACGTTCTACATGCCGACGCGTTACTCGAGCGAAGGCACCCGCGACGCTGCGGCCCTCATTGCCCGGGAGCTCGGCGTGAAGTTCTCGATCGTTCCCATCGACGACGCGTTCGAGCGTGAGATGGAGGCGACGAAGACCATGCTCGGTGAACGCGCGCTCACGCCCATCACCATTCAGAACGTGCAGGCCCGCATTCGTGCGCAGCGCATGTGGAACTGGGCGAACTCGTCTGGCGGTCTGTTCCTCCAGACCGGCAACATGTCGGAGAAGGCGGTGGGCTACACGACCATCGGTGGCGACTTGATGGGCGCGCTGGCCGTCATCTCGAACCTCCCCAAGACGGTCGTGATGTACCTGCTGCAGTATGTTCAAGAGACCAGAGGCTACGAGGGCATCGCCGCGGTGACGGCGCGGCCAGCCGGCCCGGAGCTCGCCCACAACCAGGTCGGTGAAGACGAGCTGATGCCGTTCCCGGTGCTGGACGCCTGCTTCCACCTCTTCGCCGGCGAGAAGATGGGACCGGCCGACGTCACCCTGGCGGTGCGCTCGATGTTCCCCGAGCTCAGCGGCGAGGTCGTCGAGGCGCACGTGAAGAAGTTCGTCAGGCTCTTCACGCAGAGCATCTACAAGTGGGTGCAGTCGCCCATCTCGCTGCACGTGGGCAACCTCGACCTCGATCGCGAGCGCGCGCTGCAGCTGCCCGTGGTCACCCAGACGGAGTGGTGAGTGCTGACGCTCCTGCTGCTCGCAGCCAGCCCCGTCGAGTGGCGCCCGGTCGCCAACGGCGTGGAGTACGCGAGCTTCGTCATCGAGACCAGACCCGTCGCAGGTGACGGGAAGCTCCACGTGGTGCGCGTCGACGGCAGGCGCGCCGCGTTGGACCTCGGGCTCGCGAGTGAGAACGCCGGCACGCTGCGCACCGCGAAGGAGTGGTGCGAGGACAAGGGCTTCGTCGTCGCCATCAACGCCGGCATGTACGACACCGACTACTCGAGCAACGTCGGCTACCTGCGCCACGGCGACACCGTGCATCGCAAGAGCTGGAACGGCACGTATCAATCGGCGCTGGTGGCGATGCCGAAAGAGAAGGGCCTCGCGCAGGTGCAGTTGCTGGATCTCGACGAGGCGAGCGCGAAGAAGACGGCCGAGAAGTACGCGCTCGTGGTTCAGAACCTGCGGCTGGTGAAGGGCCGTGGCGAGAGCGTCTGGAAGCCGAACGGTCAGCCGTGGAGCGAAGCGGCGGTCGGTGTCGACGCGAAGGGGCGCGTGCTCTTCCTGTTCAGCCGCACCCCGCTGGAGATGGCGACGTGGAACGAGCGCGTGCTGGTGCTGCCGCTCGAGCTCGAGCGGGCGATGCACGTCGAAGGTGGGCCCGAAGCGAGCCTTTCGATTTCGACGAAGGACTTCTCGCTGCACCTGGGCGGAGGCCCGCGCAACCTGCTGTTCGCTGGAGATCCCTCCAAGCAGTGGCGCATTCCCAACGTGCTCGGCGTTCGCGCGAAATGACGCGGTTCATCGGCAGGTTGCTGGCGTGTGCCGCGGTGATGGTCGTCGCGTTCGTGGTGTCGGTGGCGTTCGGTGAGCAGACCCTCGACTGGTCGAAGCTCGGCGAAGCCGGCAGCACCGACGAGCTCATCTTCTTTTCGCTGCGGTTGCCGCGGGTGACGTTGGCGGCGCTCGTGGGGTGTGCGCTCGCGGCGTCGGGCGCCACGTTGCAGTCGTTGTTGAGGAACCCGCTGGCCGACCCCTTCGTGCTCGGGGTTTCGGGTGGTGCCGCGCTCGGCGCGACGGTGGCGTTGGCCTTCGGCTTTTCGGCGCTCCCGTTCATTCCCGGGCTCTCGGCGGTGTCTGGCTTCGCGCTCGCCGGTGCGCTCGGCGCGACGATGCTGGTGCTGCTGGTGGGCCGGCTCGCCGGTGGCGACCCTTCGACCACGCCGCTGCTCGCGGGCGTCATCTTCAACGCCATGGCCCTGGCGGCGATCACCTTCATCAAGGCCCTGGTCGCGCCCGACAAGCTCGGTGAGATTCTGTTCTGGCTCGCGGGTTCGCTCGGTCATGAAACGTGGCCGGCGCTCGCTTCGACCGCCGTCGCGGTGGCCCTGGCGCTCGTCGTGTTCGTCGCGTTGTCACCGCGGCTCAATCTGCTCACGCTCGGCGAAGAAGACGCACAGAGCCTCGGGGTCGACGTGAAATGGACACGGCGCGTGTTGCTGGTGACGACCTCGGCGGCGGTGGCAGCGGTGGTGTCGCTGTCGGGGCTCGTTGGCTTCGTCGGGTTGCTCGTGCCTCAGCTGGTGCGGTTGCTGGTCGGGGCTGATCAGCGCGTGGCGGTGCCTGCGAGCGCGCTGCTCGGCGCTGCGTTTCTGATGCTCGCAGACCTCTCGGCGCGGCTGCTGTTCCGCGTCTTCGAATCGGAGCCACCGGTCGGGGTGGTCACCGCGCTGCTGGGCGGCCCGCTGTTTCTGGTGTTGATGGCCCGCGCCCGGCGGCGTTGAGACCGCCGGTGCGCGTCGCGCTCACTGCACGTTGAAGTTGCAGATCGGAATCGCGTTGCCCGGCGCGTCGCCCGTCGCGAACGGTTCCTGGCCTGGACAGATGCAGGCGCCCTGACTGCAGATGCGCCCCGACGTGCACGAGCGGCAGGTTCCACCGAACGAGCCGCACGCGCTGGTGTCATCGATGCGGCAGATGCCGCCGCTGCAGCAGCCGTCGGGGCACGTGCTCGAGTTGCACGGCTGGCACGCGCCGTTGGCGCAGCCGTTCGCGCACGACGCGAGCGACGAGGGGTAGCTGCAGGTGCCGCCACTGCACGACCCGCCGGCCTGGTACACGCGCAGCTGCCACGCGTTTTCGCAGACCGACGCCGGAGGCGAGTTGCACGAGACGCCCGAGCACGGATCTCCGTTGCAGACGCCGCCGGTGCAGCCGAACGAGCACGCCGTGTCGACCGGCGAATACGTACACGCGCCGCCGCCGCAGGCGCCGGGCGTCGCCCAGGTGCGCGCGGTGTTTCCCACGCACGTCGGCGCCGGTGGCGTGTTGCAGCCCGCAGTCGACGACGGGTAGTTGCACGCGCCACCACTGCAACTGCCGCTCGCCGAGTACGTGCGCACGGTGTTGGCGTCAGCGCAGTCGGGCGCTGGCGGCGTGTTGCAGGCGGCGAGGGTCGATGGATAGGTGCACGAGCCGCCGCCGCAGGTGCCGGGAGCCGAATACGTGCGGCGCGTCGAGCTGTTCGCGCAATCAGCCGCAGGCGCGCTGTTGCACGCCACGCCGCTGCAGGGGTCGGGGTTGCACGCACCGGCCGCACAACCGAACGGGCAATTCGCATCGCTGGGCGCGTAGCTGCACGAGCCGTTGCTGCAGGCGCCGGTCGCTCCGTAGGTTCGCCGTGTGGTGGCGTTCAGACAGCTGGGAGCGGGCGGCGCGTTGCAGACCGTGTCGTTGGCCGCGTAGGTGCACGAGCCGCCGCTGCACGTCCCCGAGCTCGCGAACGTGCGACGGGTGGTGCCGTTGGCGCAGGTGGGCCCCGGCGGCATGTTGCAGCTGACGCCCGCGCAGGGGTCACCCGCGCACGCGCCGTTGCTGCACCCGTTGGCGCAGGTGGTCTCGGTCGTCGTGTAGTTGCACGCGCCTCCCGAGCAGGTGCCCGAGGTGGCGTAGGTGCGCAGCGTGTTCGCGTTGAGGCAGACCGGCGCCGGCGGTGCGTTACACGCCGTGTCCTGCTGCGGGTAGTTGCACGAGCCACCGCCACACGTGCCCGGGCTGCCGTACGTGCGGCGCGTGGTGCTGTTGACGCAGGTCGCGGCGGGCGGCGTCGTGCACGTCACGCCCGTGCACGGGTCGGTGTTGCAGGCGCCGTTGGTGCAGCCGTTGGGGCACGTGGTGTCGGTGGGCACGTACGAGCAGCTGCCTCCGGCGCAGGTGCCGGTGGCCGCGTAGCTGCGACGCACGGTGGCGCTGACACAGCTGGGGGCGGGGGCGCTCGAGCAGGTGGCGTCGGTCGCGGTGTACGTGCAGGCGCCGTTGCTGCAGACGCCAGCGGCCGAATACGTGCGGCGCGTGGTGCCGTTCGAACACGTCGGGCCGGGAGGCGCGTCACACGACACGCCCGAGCACGGGTCGGCCAGGCACGCGCCGTTCACACAGCCGTAGGGGCATGAGGTGTCGTTGGGTGCGTAGGCGCACGAGCCTCCGCTGCACGCGCCGCTGCTCGCGTAGGTGCGGCGCGTGGTGCCGTTGAGACAGATGGGCGCCGGCGCGGCGTTGCAGCTGACGCCTTCACAGGGGTCTCCGAGGCACTGGCCGGCGTTGCACCCACTGGCGCAGCTGATGTCCTGCGGCACGTACGCGCAGGTGCCGTTCGTGCACGCGCCGGGCGAAATGTAGCTGCGACGTACGGGGCCATTGCAGGTCGAGACCGGCGGGGTGTTGCAGGTGATGCCGGCGCACGGGTCGCCGGCGCACAGCCCGGTGGCTGCCGCGCAGCCGAACTGGCACTGCGTGGTGACCTCCATGTACGTGCACGCGCCGAGGCTGCACGAGCCGGGCGCGGTGTAGGTGATGCTCGAGGTGCCGTTGCAGCGCGGCGCGGGCGGCGCGTCGCAGTACACGCCCATGCACGGGTCGGGGTTGCACGCGCCGTTGCTGCAGCCGAACGCGCACGTGGTCTCGACCTGGGTGAAGGAACAGCCCGAGTCACCGCACACGCCGGGCGATTCGTAGCTGCGGCGAACGGCGCCGATGCACGTGGCGGGCGGAGGCACGAGGCACCCCTGGCAGATGTCGTTCTCGCACGAGCCGCCGGTGCAGCCGAAGGCGCAGGTGAAGGTCAGCGTGGTGTACGCGCAGGTGCCGAGGTTGCAGGTGCCCGGCGCGCGGTACGCGGTGCGGTCGTAGGGGTTGGTGCAGCTGGCTTCGGGCGGTTGCGAACACGGGGCGCAGGCCGCGCCCGCGAGCCCGCACTGCGAGGCGTCTTGCTGGGTGGCGCGCAGACACGTTCCCGTCGCCGTGCAGCAGCCGTCGGTGCAGCTCGACGCGTCGCACACGCACTGGCCCTGGTCGCAGCGTTGACCCGTCGCGCACGGAGCGCCGGTGCCACAGGCGCAGGCGCCCGAATCGGTGCAGGTGTCCGACCCGATGCCGCAGCTCATGCAGGCCGCGTTGTTGGTGCCGCACGTGTTGGCGCTGCGCGGCAGACATTCAGAGCCTGAACAGCAGCCGGTGCTGCAGCTCGACAGGCAGCTGCCACACGCGCCGCCGACGCAGCTGTCGGTGCCGCTGCACACCGAGCAGGCCTGGCCGGCGGTGCCGCACGACGCCGCGGTGTTGCCATTCACGCAGCGATTGCCGTCGCAGCACCCCATGCAATTCGAAGGTCCACACGCCTCGCCGGTGCCGCCGCCCGTCGTTCCCCCGCCTGACGCCGTGCCGCCGCCGGTGCCGGCCCCGCCGCCGACCGGACTTCCGTCGCAGCTGACACGACACATGCCGTCGCTGCAGCACTGCTTGCCCTCGGCGCACACGCCGCCTTCAGCGCAGCGAAACGCAGTGAGTTGCGAAGTGTCGACGAGGCGGCAGCCAGCAAGGGAGGTGACGAGAAACGAAATCGTCACAACGCGGTTCGTGAGGGACATGCGGGGTGAAACCCTAGCACCCACATCGTGTGACTTTCCGTTGGGGGGCGACTGTTCTCTCGACGAACGAGAGCGGGGAACCGCTGCTGAGAACTCCCGAGAACTCCCACAACGGCGCACGTTTCACTCGGGGAACTCTCGAAATGCGAATCGGATCATGGCTGTCGCGGATCTTCGGTCGTCGTCCCGTGCAGCAGCCGGCATCGAGACCGACACCCACGCCATCGGCACCGGGTGCGCAACGGCCCGTCGACGTGTTCGAGCCTTCTGCGCCCATGCGCGTCTCGCTGGGCACGGTGAGCGGCTACGCCCAGACCGAGAAGCAGAAACTCGGTGAAGCCACGGACCTGATGGCGAAGGTGCTCAACAGCCGGGAGTTCCGCGACGCGGTGCTGAGTTCGAAGTTCACCGGCGAGGCGCGCAGCCCTCGTGAGATCTACGAATCGATTCGCGCCGCGAAAGAGAACTTCACCGACGCGGCCGATGGCGAAGTCGACTTGAACCTGAAGCTCGAGAACTTCTCGTGGTTCCAGCGGAAGGTGGTCGGGTACACGACGCCTTCGTCGGACACCATCACCACCAATCGGCGCTTCTGCGGCAGTTACGAGCCGGCAGAAGTGGCTGGCCACCTCGCGCACGAGTGGTTGCACAAGCTGGGTTTCGAGCACGACCACGCGGCAACGCGCGATCGTCCGTTCTCGGTGCCGTATGCGGTGGGCGATCTCGTGGAGCGGCTCGCGAAGGGCCGGCTCACTCCGCTCTGATCATTTCTTGAGCGCGTCGACGTCGGCCAGACAGTCGGCGTCGAAGACGATCGCGTTGCCCGAGGTCAGGTACTTGCGCGCGAACTCGATGGCCGCGCTCGCACCTTCGTTCTGCCAATACATGACGCACTGCTCACTGCTGCAGTGGGCGCCGTGTTCGGTGTCGTGGTGATTGGCGAGGGCCGGCGCGCCGTTGTTCACCAGCCCGACCGCGTGACCGAACTCGTGGGTGAGCGTCGTCTGTTCCACGAAGCGTTCGAGGTTCGGCGTGAGGATCGACTTCGTCGATTCGATGACCGGCTTGAACATCGCGATGACGCCGGTGTTGCCGATGCTGACGCCGAGAACGTCGTCACGAACCTGAAGGGCGCTGTCTTTGAACCTGGCGTTCACGAACAACACGTAGAAGCCGGCAGTGGCGTCACTGTTCTTCACGTCGCGATGACGCGCGGCGATTTCCAGAAGCTCGTTTACATCGAGCGAGGTCTTCGTCGGCTCATCGATGGGCGTTGGCGACTGAACGGTGAAGGTCTTGCCGGTGTCTCGAAACAGTCGTTCTGCGTTGGCGTCGAAGAGCGTTCCGCCTTCGTAGGGCTGCGCGTCGGGCCCGTAGTCGATCTCGACGACGACCTTCTTGATCGTCGAACTCGGCGAGAACAGCTGAGGCGGAGGCTTCCGTTCCTCAGGCGTTGCTGTGCCACCACACGAAATGATCAGCAGCGACAACAACGCGACGAAGCGACTCATGAATGACCTGTGAGCACGTCGAACAACACGTCGTACGAACGCTGCAATGCAGCCACGCTCGCGCTTTCGCCTCGTTGATGTGCCTGCGCAGTTTCGCCGGGGCCGTAGTTCACCGCGTCGACACCGAGCTCCGAGAAGCGCGCGACGTCGGTCCACGCCTGCTTCGCTTCAGCCGGTCGCTGCGTACGCTTTTCGAGCTTCTGGAACCACGGGTTCGAACCGCACAACCGCCCGCTCGGCGACAGGTCGGTGAAGCGAATTTCAGCGCGGTCCTTCACGAACGAGATGACGTCCTGCTGGGCGGTCTCGAGCGACTTGCCGGGTGCGAAGCGGTAGTTCACGTTCACTTCGAACGCATCAGCCACGACGTTGCGTGCACGGCCGCCGCTCGCCAGGGTCGCGCTCATCACTTCGAAGAACGTGTGGTTCTCGACCTGAACGGACACACGTTCACGCGCATCGAGAGCGGCAAGAAACGAACCCGCCGCATGAATCGCGTTCTTGCCCTGCCACGGGCGCGCCGAATGAGCGGCCTGACCTCTGAACGTGACCTTCGCGTGCAGTGAACCAACGCAGCCGACCTGCACGGCGCCATCGGTCGGCTCCATGGCGATGGCGAAGGAGAGCTTCGAGAGCTCCGGCACCGCCGCGAACAGCGGCCCCAGGCCCGATTCCTGAAACGGGCCTTCTTCGCGCTCGTAGAAGACGAGCAGCAGGTTCACCGGCAGCGTGTCGCGGGGCAGCGCTTCGGCGAGCGCCATCATCACCGCGAGCGAGCCCTTCATGTCTGACGCGCCGAGCCCGAAGAGCCGGTCAGCCTCGATGCGCGGCACGTTGCCGTCGGGGTGCGCGGGCACCGTGTCGAGGTGACCGACCAGTGCCAACGCAGGCCGTGGATCGTCGCGGCGGCCGATGACCAGCGAGTGCGAGACGCGAACGATCTCTTCGGGTTTGTAGTGAGCGCGCGCCCACGCTTCGACGAGGTCAGCGATGGCCTTCTCGTCACCGATGACCGAGGGAATGCGAATCAGTTCGAGCGCGCGTTCAGCGAGCGTCACACCTGCACCGCGAAATCGCGGAGCGCCGCGTTCAACGTGGTCTTCTGATCAGTCGACGCCGAGCGCTTGCCGATGATCAACGCGCAGGGAAGGTTGTACTCGCCGGCCGGGAACTTCTTCGCGCGCGTACCGGGGATGACGACGCTGCGCGCGGGCACGCGGCCCTTGTGAATCACTTCTTCGGGGCCGGTGACGTCGATGATGGGCGTCGAGGCGGTGAGCACCACGTTGGCGCCGAGCACCGCTTCTTCTTCGACGACCACGCCTTCCACCACCACGCAGCGGCTGCCGATGAACGCGCCGTCTTCCACGATGACGGGGCGCGCTGACGACGGCTCGAGCACGCCGCCCAGCCCCACACCGCCAGACAGATGAACGTTGCGGCCCACCTGCGCGCAGCTGCCGACCGTCGCCCAGGTGTCGACCATGGTGCCCGAGCCGACCCACGCGCCGATATTCACGTAGCCGGGCATCACCACCACGCCGCGCTCGCAGAACGCGCCGTAGCGAACGACGCCCGGAGGCACCACGCGCACGCCAGCTTCCGCGAGGCCCTTCTTCAACGGCACCTTGTCGTGGAATTCGAAGGGCGGGACCTCCAGCGTCTTCATTTCGCTGATCGCGAAGAAGAGGAGGATGGCTTCCTTCACCCAGGCGTTGACCTCCCAGCCTTCAGCGCCCTTCTGCGCGGCACGCAGCACACCGCGGTCGACAAGGTTCATCGTCTCGCGAACGGCCATTGCGTAGAACGGTTCCTTCACCTTCTCGCGGTCGGCGAAGGCGGCCTGCACGCGCTGCTTGAGATCGTCGAGATTCATGCGGCACTTCTTACAGTGCCGCAGTGAACCAAGTCAGCGACGGCGTCGCGTCAGCAGCATCGCCAGCGCGCCGAGCACCAGGCCCGCGGGCGCCGCGCTGCAACCGACGCCGAGCTGGAGCGGCGGCACTTCGACGTCGGTGCCGCCACCACCACCGGTGCCGGTCATGCCGCCATCGGTGGGCGTGGCGTCACGGCGGTTGGGGTCGGTGCCGTTCTTGAGCTCGTCGATGTCGGTGACGCCATCACCGTCGCTGTCGGCGCCATCGGCCTCGAGCGTGTCGAGGGCAGTGCCGAGCGAGGTCACGTTGCCGGCCACGAGGCCCCGCATGCGCAGCGCCGTGCCGAACGGCGTATTCACGGTGCCGGTGCCGGTGATGCCGCCGGTGTGACACAGGCTGCACGACTGCGGCGGCGGGTCGATGCCGTACTTGCTGGAAATGGTGATGGGGTAGGGGTCGCTCGCGAAGGCGGGCAACGCGAAGAGGCCGACGAAGAGAACCGTGCGCTTCATGTTTCGTGACCTTCTTCAGAGATACGCGTGGAGCTGCACCAGCAGCTGGTATTCGAACTGCCCCGGGCCACCCAGCACCGCGCGGCGGCGGAAGATGTTGTCGACGCGCAGCTCGCAGTGGCTGAAGAAGTACCAGGCCGCCGACAACCAGCCCGCGTAGTTCGCGCCCTGCGTCGCAGTGCCGTCGTGGGCCGCTTCACCGGTGAGCATCACGTGCAGGCCGGGCATCACGCTCAGGTCACCCTGCACGAAGCCCGCGAAGCCCAGACGGTCGAGCTTCTCGGGCGTCTGCCACGCAAGGAAATCGGCCTCGGCCAGCAGCGCCAATTTCTCGGTCGGCACGAAGCGGCCGAACAGACCGTGCGCGTGCCGCGTGGTGGGCAGCGTCGTCGTGTAGTCCGCGCCGGCGTAGGTGATGAGGCTCGAAGCGCCGAGGTACACGTTGTTGGTGAACGCGTATTCGGCGAACGCCGAGTACCCGCGCTCGCGGTACAGGTCGGGCGCGATGTTGAAGTTGCCGGCGATGCCCATCACCTCGCCGCGCAGCTTGTCGGAGTTGTACGCGATGGCCACGCCGTACTGCTGCGCGATGTTCACGTCGGTGCGGGTGTACGCACGAATGAAGCTGGGGTGCTCGTTGTTGCGTATGCCGAACGGCAGGTTCATGCGGCCGGCGCGAATCATCACCGCGTCGTCGGCGAGCTTGATGCCGCCCCACGCTTCACGCATCAGCCACTGCACCGAACACGTTTCACCCAGGCCCGGCGTACAGGCCGGCAGAATCGCGGCCTGACCTGCGTTGCGAATGCCGACGCCGGTGGTCACGTGGAACACCGCGGGCCCCGCGTTGACCGTCACGTAGAGGTCGGCTGCCATCAACAGGGGAATGAAGATGCCACCCAGGAACGTGGGCCCGGCCTGCGGACGAATCAGCGAGCCGTAGCGGAAGTTGCCGGAGAGGTTGAGTACCTCGGGCAGCTCGGCGAACCAGAGGAAGTTGGCCGTCTTGGGCACTTCTTCGTCGTCTTTGCGCGGCGTGGTGCGCCACTTGACGAGAATGTCGCTCTGCGCGCGGCCGTACTGCGTGAGCTGGCCGGAACCGGAAGGGTCGACGTGACAGGTCGCGCAGCTTCCGTAGCCGTGTTTCACCATCCACGGGTACGCCTGCGCGGGGAGCGCGACGACGCACACCAACAACAGCCAACGAACCATCGACGGCACTGGGGCCTCCCTTGCGACGCAGCAGAAAATGCTGCGGCCGTTGCACCTCGTGGGAGCAACGGCCGCGTACCTTTCCACTAATCAGATTCGGGGCGAAATTCTTCGTTACTTTTTGATGGTGAACTTCGCGCCGACGGTGATGTCGGGCTTCACGGTCACCCCGAGGTAGCTGCGGATCTTCACGTCGAAGTCCTTCAGGTTCAGGTCGGCCGAGCCATCGACGGTGCACGCGCCCTTGCAGCTGACGGTGTACTTGAAGGGCACCTCCTTGCTCTTGCCGTGGAGCGTGAACGTGCCCTTCGCCGTTCCGCCGGCGCCGTCTTCCAGCTTGATGGCCGCGAGCGGCACGGTGAGCACGATGTCGGGGTACTTGGTGGCTTCCATGTCTTCGGCCATGTGCGAGTTGCGCAGGCCGTTGTCGGTGTCGACGTCGGCGATCTTCACCGTGACCGAGAGGTTCTTGCCGTCGTCGGCGACGGCGACCTTCCTGGCCTCGCCGTGAATCTTGAGACCGACGGTGCCCTTGGCGTCGAACGTGGCCGAGCCGGCGCCTTCCTGGGTCCAACCGGCAAACGCGAGCGAAGCGGTGAGCAGCGACGAGAGAAGCGCGAGGCGGAACATGAAAACTTCCTTTCGGGGTGGTTGAGCGGGGCGCACTTTAGAGACGGAGTCTTCTGCCTCAAATTCCAAATCAACGATGCGCGCGATCTGACATGCTGCCGCGCGCCGATGACAGTCACCTGGGATGAGTTTTCGCGCGTGTGCGCAGATGTGCTCCGTGCACGTGGTGAGGCGAGGCCGATCGTCTTCGACGAGAAGCACCAGCGCCTCGTGGTTGGTGATGGCGAGCAGGGAATGTCGTTCATCTCGTTGGTTCACGCGCGCACGGAGTGGGACGCAGCGCCGGCCGGTGGGCGGCCGCGCGTGCTGCACCGCCGCTTCTGGTCTTCGGTTCGTGGTGACACCACCAACACCCGCGAGCAGGTGCTCCGAGGCGTGCTGCCGCGCATTCGAGATCGCGCGTGGTTCTCGGCCGTGCGCCGCCAGGCGGAGCTCGAGCTCGGGGCCGACGAGGCGGCGATCGACGAAGTGACGTTGCCCAACCGCGTGGTGAACGACGAGCTGGCCGCGCACCTCGCGTACGACCTGCCGTCCTCCGTCACCGAGATTGGCCCCGACCGGCTCGACGCGTGGGAGATGTCGTTCGACGCGCTGTTCGACCGCTCGGTGACGAACTTGAAGGCGCTCTCCGACGTGCCCTTCGAAGAAGGCGCGCCGGGCGTCTTCATTTCTCCGTTTCACGACACGCTCGATGCCACGCGCATGTTGTTGCCCGAGCTCTTCTCGAAGCTGAACGTGAAGGGCCGGCCCATCGCCATCGCGCCGACGCACGACGTGGTGTTCGTCACCGGCGAAGACGACGCCGACGGCCTCGAGCAGGTCGCGGTGTGGACCGAAGAAGCGTTGCTCGAGCCACGCGCGCACAGCGCCATCGCCTTCCGGCTCACCGCCGACGACACGTGGGAGACCTGGCTGCCGCCCAGGGGGCACCGCGCCTACGCGAAGTTGAAGCTGCTCGCGCTGCAGACGGTGGCGTCGGCGTACTCACGGCAGAAAGAAGTGCTCGAAGCGCTGCTCGAGTCGAACGGCCACGAGATTCTGGTGGCGACGTTGCGCGCCTTTCGCAGCCCCGGCGGCGAGGTGTTCACCGCCTGCGCGTGGCAAGACGGGCTGGAGGCGCTGTTGCCGCAGACCGATCGCATCGACTTCGTGCGGCCGGGCCCGACGGGCACCGCTTCGTCAGCCAAGGTGTGGAGCACCACGTTCGACGTCGCGCGGCGCACGCTGGGCGAGCTGATGCAGCCCAGCGGCGACGTGCCTGAACGCTGGCGCGTCACCGGTTTCCCCAGCGACGCGCAGCTCGAGCAGATGGCGCTCGAGGGAAAGATCTGAGGCCTTACTTCTTCGGAGCGGGCGCCGGCTTCTTGGCGTCCTTCTTCGGGTCGGCGGCAGGTGCAGGCGCCGCCTTGGCCGGCTTGAAGGTCAGCACGTAGGCCGACACGTCGCGCAGCTGCTGCTCGTTGAGCGCGCCAGCCCAGGCGACCATCATGGGCGACTTGCCGTTGGCCGCGCCGCCGTTCTTCACCATCTTGTAGACCCACTCATCGGTGAGGCGCTCGGCGCTGGCCGCGTCGGTGAAATTGGTGGGCTTCGGCGTGAGCGCAGCGCCGGCAGGGCCGTTGCCGTCGCCCTTCTCGCCGTGGCACGACACGCACAGCGTCTTGTAGTGCGTCGCGCCCTTGGCAGCGTCGCCCTTGAGCTCGAAGCCCGCGGCGAAGGCAGGCAGCGCAGTGAGACCAGCAACGAGGACCAGCTTCTTCATGGTTTTCTCCGGGAGGGGAACGGCAGGAGTGACGGCGACCTCATGCAGTCATTCAGCCCCGTTCGCAACGCCACTCCACGGAGAACCGTGAGCGCGAATCAACGGTGTCGACAGCGCGCTTCATCATGCAGGTTTTGCGTGCTGATCACCCCTTGTCGAGGGCGTTCACGGCGTCGGTGAGCACCTTCAAGCGGGCCTGACGCTTGTCGTTCGCGGCCACGATGATCCACGGCGCGTCGGGGCGGTGCGTGCGGTCGAACATGTCCTGGTAGGCCTCCATGTACTCGTCCCAGCGTTTGCGATTTCGCCAGTCGTCAGCGCCAATCTTGAAGTTCTTGATGGGGTCCTTCTCGCGCTCCTTGAAGCGCTCGAGCTGGGTCTTCTGGTCGATGTGGAGGAAGAACTTCACCATCGTCACGTGATCTTCGGTGTGCATGTGCTCGAAGCCGTTGATCTCGTCGTACGCACGCTGCCACTCGCGCGCGGTGGCGAAGCCCTCGATGCGCTCGACGAGCACGCGGCCGTACCAGCTGCGGTCGAACACCGCGATGGTGCCGCGCGGAGGCATGCGCGTCGCGAAGCGCCACAGGTAGTGGTGCGAACGCTCTTCTTCCCCTGGCGCGGCGATGGGCCACACCTTGTAGCCGCGGGGGTCCATCAACGCGGTCAGCCGCTTGATGGCGCCACCTTTGCCCGCCGCGTCCCAACCTTCGAAGACGAACACCGCGCGCCGCTTCTCGAGCCAGTAGCGCACCTGTAATTCGTAGAGCTCGGTCTGCAGCCGCTCGATTTCCTTGTCGACCGCGTCCTTGTCGGCGGTCTTTTTCGCGAGGCCGGTCTTCTTCAGATTCAGCGTGCCTTCCGGGAAGACCTCGAAGGTCCACGCGTCGCGTGTCACGTCGGTGAAGCGCTTCTTGCCTCGTTTGCCCATGGTGTGCGGGAGTCTGCTCAAGCGGGCAGGCCGACAGGAAATGGTTTCGAGCATCCGGCGTAGGCAGTCATGAGGAGACCCACATGAACATCGCTCACGTCGGCAGCTACGTTCGCAGCCCCCGCGTTGCCCGCTGGAAGAAGGTGCTGGGCGTGCTCGCGGTGCTCTACGCGGTGCTGCCGGTCGACGCGATCCCCGACGTGGTGCCGCTGTTCGGCTGGCTCGACGACATCGGCTTGCTCGGCGTGGCGTTCGGTCTCATCGCGCGCGACATGGCCAGGCACTCGAAGCAGGGCGCGCCGGTCATCGACACCGAACCTGTGCAACGCTGACCTTCATGCGCTTCTTCGCCCCGCTGACCGTGGCCGCCGTGGTGGTGACGCTGTTCTTCCCGCGCGACGCACGCGCCTGAGGCGTGTCGCCTCCCGTCGGTCCGACGGGGCTCGCTCAACGGTGCCAGGGCAAGGGCCACGACGAGGGGCCTCGCTTTCGTGTGGGCGCGAGCTTCGGCGCGTTTCGCACCCTGCTGCTCTTCACCGATGGCTCCACGCCCTGGCTCGAACAGCTCGCAGTGTCGGGCTCGTTCGAATGGCGCGTGAGCGACGCCATCACCATCGTCGGGGCCGGCGGGGCGCTGCTTGCCGGCAGGCTCGGTGAGTTCGAGACCTCGCCTGGTGGCGTCGGCAGCTTCTCGGTCGCCGGCACCCTGCTCGAGCAGGGGGAGTACACGCCGTTCGTTCAACTGAGCGCGTCTGCAGGCGTGTCGGTGATGAAGGCCGGTGACTGGCAGTACGTCGGCGTCGACGTGCGCGGCGGCGTGGTCGTGGGGTGGACACTGTGGCAGCGCTTCACGCCCTACGCCGTGGGTCGCGTGTTCGGCGGCCCGGTGTTCTGGCGCAACACGGTGGGCACCGACGCGTTTCACGTGCAGCTGGGTCTGGGCGCGGTCGTCGGGCTGCCCGCGGGCTTCGACCTCTTCGCCGAAGTGATTCCGCTCGGTGAACAACGGGTTTCTGCAGGTGTCGGCTTCTCGTTCTGAGAATTTTCAGATGCGCGCGTGCGACGTCGGGAGCACCATCGCGCCATGCGCCGACTTCTTCTCGTTGCTTCGTTGAGCGTGGTGGCCTGCACGACCCCGCAGCCGCAGGTTCAGCCCGAGCCCATCGCGAAAGCCGAACCCGCTCCGGCCCCCGCGCCGCCGCCACCGGAGCCGAAGGTCGAATTGCCGCCCGCGCCGCCGTTGCCCGCGCCGCCGCTGGGACTGCCGGCCGTGAACTCGCCCGACGAGAACCCCACGACGGCCGAACGCGCGGAGCTGGGGTGGATGTTGTTCTTCGACAAGCGCGCGTCGAAGGACGGCTCGATGGCCTGCGCGGGTTGCCACTTCCCCGAGCGCGCGTACACCACGCCCGAGGCGGTCGACGTGAAGGTCGGCGGCGCGAAGAACAAGCGCAACGCGCCCACCATCACCAACCTCGGGTTCCACCCGCAGTTCTATTGGGACGGCCGCATGCCGACGCTCGAAGCGGTCTCGAACGCGGCGTGGAAGGGGCAGCTCGGCGCGGACCCCGCGGAGGTGGTCAAGACGCTCAACGCGGTGCCGCAATACAAGGCGCGCTTCGAGCGCGCGTTCGGTGAGCCGGCGACTCCAGAGAACGTGCCGCGTGCGTACGCGGTGTTCTTCCGCACGCTGCTCAACGCCAACTCGCCCTGGGACCGCGCGCAGAACGGTGACAAGGCCGCGCTCTCGAAGGACGCGGAGGCCGGCTACAAGGTGTTCCAGGCGAAGGGCTGCGTGGCGTGTCACACGCCGCCGCTGTTCACCAACTATGCGTACGAGAACGCGGGCATCGGTGACGACCCGGGCCGCAAGGACGCCACGAAGGAAGACGCCGACACCGGCAAGTTCAAGGTGCCCAGCCTGCGCAACGTGGCGCTGACCTCGCCTTACTTCCACGACGGCAGCGCGGCGACGCTCGAAGCGGCGGTCGACCTGATGGTGAAGGGCAACAAGGCCAACCCGCTGCTCAAGCCGCAGAAGCTCTCGAAGAAGGAGACCGCGCAGCTGCTCGCGTTTCTCCAGTCGCTCACCGGCGAGTCGACGTACACGCAGCCGCCGACGTTGCCGTGAGGGTCGTCGTTGCGTCGTTGCTGGTGGTGTTCGCCGGTTGCGTGAAGCGCGTGCGCACGCCCGACACCACCATCGTGTTCACCGCGAAGCGCATTCACACCAACGACCCCGGCAAGCCGTTGGCGCAGGCCGTCGCGTGGAAGCACGGCACCATCGTGGCGGTGGGGTCGCGCGCGGAGGTTCTCGACGCCGCGGGCTCTGACGTCATCGTCGAAGACTTCCCCGACTCGGTCATCGTGCCCGGGCTCGTCGACTCGCACGGTCACCTCGCGGCGCTCGGCCGCGCGCTGTCGGTCGTCTCGCTCGAAGGCACCAGGAGCCCGGAAGAGGTGCTCACGCGGGTGAAGGCCGCGCCGCGTTCAGCCTTTCAAGACGAGTGGCTCGTCGGCCGCGGGTGGGACCAGAACGACTGGGCGGTGCAGGAGTTCCCGAACCGCACGGCGCTCGACGTCGCGTTTCCGTCGACACCGGTGGTGCTCACGCGCGTCGACGGTCACGCCGCGTGGGTGAACGGGGAAGCGCTGCGTCGCGCGGGCCTCTCGGCGAAGTCGAAAGATCCGGCCGGCGGGCAGATTCTCCGCGACGCGAAGGGTGAGCCGACGGGGGTGCTCGTCGACAACGCGATTGATTTGGTCACCGTCAAGATGCCGCAGCCCGGCGACGAGCAGCTGCAGCAGCGCCTGAAGCTCGCGCTCGAGACCTGCGCACGGCTGGGGCTCACGCAGGTTCACGACGCGGGCATGGATCTCCGAACGCTGCGCCTGCTGCAGTCGTGGGACATGTTCGGCGTGCTGCCGATACGTCTGTACGTGATGGCCGACGGACAGTCGGAGCACGACGCCGAGCAGTTCATCGGGCTGGGCCCGTTCGGTGGCCGCCACGTGGAGCTGCGCGCCGTGAAGCTGGTGCTCGACGGTGCGCTCGGCAGCCGCGGGGCCGCGTTGAACGCGCCGTATTCCGACGCGCCGACCCAGAAGGGTCACCTGCTGCTGACCGCCGACGCGTTCCGTGCGCGCGCGCGTGCGTTCGCCGACGCCGGGTTTCAGATCGCCGTGCATGCGATTGGAGACCTCACCAACGAGCTGGTGCTGGAGACGCTCAAGGAGCTCGAGCCGACCAGGCACCGGCACCGCGTCGAACACGCTCAAGTGCTGCGCGCCGAAGACGTCGAGAAGTTCGCGAAGTACGGCCTCATCGCCAGCTTTCAACCGACGCACGCCACGTCAGACATGCCATGGGCCGAAGCGCGGCTCGGCGCTGAACGAACGAAGTTCGCGTACGCGTGGAAATCGGTGCTGCTGACCGGCGCGCACGTGACCTTCGGCAGCGACTTCCCCGTCGAATCGCCCAACCCGCTGCTCGGCCTCTACGCCGCGCGCACGCGACGTGACGCGAACGGCGCTCCGAAAGAAGGCTGGATGCCGGAGCAGACGCTCAGCGGTGAAGAAGCGCTGGCCGGCTTCACCACCGGCGCCGCCTGGGCGTCGTTCGCCGAGAAGCGCCGCGGAAGGCTCGAGGCCGGCTTCGACGCCGACCTCGTGGTGTTGCCCGTCGACCCCGTGACCGACGCGCCGGAGAAGCTGCTCGACGCGAAGGTGCAGGTGACGGTGGTGGGCGGCGTGGACGTGTACCGAGCGCCTTAGGTGCCGCGGCGGATCAGGTAGAACTCACGCTTGCGCACGGGGTGTTCGCCGTTCACCTGAACGACGACTTCATTGCGCCCCGGCACACCGATGATCGCCCGCGGCAGCATTCGCGTGAACTCGGTGGTGTTCAGCGCTGCGTCGGTGAGCGGGAGCACCGACACGCCGCCGGTGGGCGTGGCGATGGTGATCTCCGGAGAGACCAGCGAGGTGGTCCACACGAAGTCGCCTCCGTCGAAGGCGAGCAGCGACTGCCCGTCGGGCACCTCGAAGCGCTGAAGGTTGCCGGCGCCGGTGACCCACTGCAGCTCTTCGCGCGTCGTCAGCACCGCCGAGCCGCCGTTCACGAACGAAGCGGCCGCATCGAGGAACGAGCCCATGGGCAGGCGCGCGTGCAGCGTGGTGACGGGGTCGGCGCTGAACGAGAAGCTGGTCACGCCGTCGCTCTTGAAGTTCATGAGCTGTCCGGCCGCCCCGCCCCGTGACGAGATGAACCCCGCGCCGATGAGCCCTTCGGGTTTGGGCAACGTGGTCACGCCGTCGGTCATGAAGGCGCCCTGACCCCGCGTGAGACGAATGATCTTCCCGCCGGCGAAGACCACCCCGTCACCGCTGCGGTTCGGCGAAGTGGCGCTCGGGAAGTCGAACCGCAGCGTCGGCGTGTTGGGCTTCATCTTCACGTTGCCGAACGAACCGAGGCCGACCCACGCGGCGCCGTCTGCATCGACGGCGATCGGCGTGTCGCGCGGCTGACCGAAGGCCTGGTCGACGGTGCCCATCACCGTCTCGCTCCCGTTGTCGAGGTTGTAGCGGATGATCTGCAGCTGCCCGCGTGCGGGCACGTGCGCGTAATAGAGGTTGCGGCCGACGACGTTGAACGCGGGCTTGTCTTCGTGCGGCTGCCGCGTGGGCGTCGAGATCTTGCTGATGCAGTAGCCGCTCGGGTTGGTGCACGGCTGGGCGATGGGCACCAGCAGCGTGAGGTCGCGAAGACAGGTGGCGGCGCCCGCGGTGCAGAACTGGGTGCGCGGCTTCGAGATGACGCCGGCGGCGGCCTTGCCCGGTGAAGGCACGTCGACGGTGACGGTGTTCTCGGTGCTCGTCTTGCGCTCGAGGCGCCGCCAGTCACCGTCGGTGCGGAACCACACCTTGCAGTCTTCGTGGGTCTGGAGGTGGCGCGCGACGTTGCGAACATCGAGCGGCACCGTCAGCTCCACCGGCGCGGCGAAGGTCACGTCGGCCGGGCCGATGATGAACTGAGGTCCCACGCGCTCGGCGGCGCCCTGCAGCGTCACCTCGTCGGAGTAGAGGTCGACGGTGAGGTTGGTCTTCGCGCTCAACGCACCCGCAGGTACGTGCAGCTTCACACCGGCGAGCGGGCCGTCTTCCGGCGCCACGAGGTCGCCGCCTTCAGGGCCGATCTCCTGCGTGATGACCGTCGGCGCGACGTACGACTGATCTTCCCCGTCAGGCAGTTGTTCTTCCTGCGGCTGACATGCCGACAGGCTCAACGCGAGAGTGAAGGCTGCGATGCGGAATGAGGTGCGGAACAAGGTGACGCCTCCTGGTGGGTGGAGCGCGCCGACAGAGCAATCACGGGGCCACCGACGTTCTCTCGGGGCGCGTGGGTGCGGCCTGCAGGGTCGAGCCGACAGGTGTTGGTCGCGCCCGACAACTCAGCGGAGGGTCGTCACGTCAGTCACGATGCGCTCGAGCTTGCCGTCGGCGCCGAACACCAGCGTGGTCGGGAAGTCGAGCCGGCCGTTCGTCGACAGCGCCTCAGCAGCAGCGTCAGGGAGCGCCTTCGCGGTGAACGAGAAGCCGAGCGACCTCGCGATGCGCGAGGCCTCGACGTCGTCGTTGGCGACACCGAGACCGAGCACGTCGAACTGCTTGGTGAGCGTGTTGAGCGTCGGCGCTTCCCTGCGACATGGCTCACAGCCCGCGAGGAAGATGGTCACCAGCGTGCGCTTGCCGGGTTTGAGACCCAACGACTCGAGCGTCGACGGGAACGGCGGCCGCGTTGGCGTCACCCGCGGCTTGAAGGGCGTGAAGGTCACCGTCTGCCTGGTGATGCTCGTCGTGCCTTCCTTCGCCTCGAGCCGCTGCGTCGTGCCGTCGCGCCACGTCACGTCGACCCACTTGCTGGTGTTCTCACCGAGCCCGCGAATGAGCTCCGGGGGCGTGGAGCTCGAGAAGCCGCGCTGCAACAGCACTTCGTCACCGTTCACCTTGACGTTCGGCTCGGCGAAGCGAAGTCGAATGGCGTGACCTGAGTCTCCGTCGTTGCGGAACAGCTGCAGGCGCGGCGCGTTGCGGTTGAGCAGCAGCAGGTCGACGTCGCCGTCGTCGTCGATGTCGGTGGCCACCAGGCTGCGCCCGTCGGTGCGCGTGTCGAAGCCGTCGGTCCACGCGCACTCTTCGCTGCGACCGTCGCGCGTGAGCCAGAGCTTCTTGGGCTCCCAGCCGCTGAACGATTCAGTCGCGCCGTCGAGGGCAGACGGGGCGTAGCCCGCTCTCGCGTCTTTCATTTCCTTGTCTGCGAGCGCCACGACCTGGCGCCAATATGCGCTTCAACTGTCTCTTCGATTCGGGTGACTCAGGTAGCCGTTGGCCACCGCCACATCGAGGCGCCCGTCGGAATCGACGTCGGTCATCACGCTGCCGAAGGCCCAGAGCCCGCGATTGACGCCGGTGGCCACGGCGACCTCGTCGAAGCCGCCATCACGCGCGAGGTAGAGCGTGTTGCCGCGCGCGAACTTCTTCACGCGGTCCATGAGCTCGGGCCGCAGGCCTCTGGTCGCCGCGAGCACGCGGGTGCCGGCCTTGCTGAACATGTTGGCGACGTAGACGTCGGCGCGGCCGTCACCGTCGAAGTCGGCCACGTCGGCGCTCATGCCGTTGCCGGGGTCGACCAGGCCTGCACTGGCCGCGACGTTGGTGGCGCCGCCGTCGTTCTCGAACCGCCAGAGGTCATTGGAGCCGTAGTCATTGGCGACGTAGAGCTGCGGGCGGCCTTGATTGAGCACGTCGGCGACGACGGCTGCGAGCGTCCACCGCTTCGGGAACGGCACGTCGGCGAGCCAGCGGGTGAACCTCAACGCGCCGTCGCCGCGGTAGAGCTGGAGCGGAAAACCGTTGTGCGCTTCGAGCGGGTTCGTCGGCGTGCCTTCGAGCGGGTAGGGCAGCAGCGCGAGGTCGAGGTGGCCGTCACCGTCGAGATCTCCCGTGACCGCGGAGTGCCACTGGCCGCGCTCACCGATGACCCCGTTGAGCGTGAACTCACCCCCGTCGTTGCGGAACAGCTCGACCATGCCGGGGTGGTGGGTGACGACGAGGTCGACGTCTCCATCGGCGTCGAAGTCGGCAGCGACGACCGACGACGTCCACATGCGCGGGTGACCTCTCGAAATCACCTTCGGCGTGAAGCGGCCGTCTCGCTGCGTGAAGACCACCACGTCGGCGCCGTCGGTGGCGGCCACGTCGAGCACGTCGTCGCTGTTGAAGTCGCGAACCGCGAGACCACCCAGCAGCAGGTGGCCGGTGCGCGCGGTGGGGAAGGTGAGCCCCACGTCGACCTCGGTGAAGCGCGCGCGCGGCCGACGAACGACTTCGCGCGAGGTGTCGGTGAACCCGGTGAAGACCCAACCAGCCCCGTCGTTGCGGAGCGTCGCTTCGGCTTCGCCACGTTCGGTGACGCGTTCACCGTCGACGGCGAGCCCGTCGATCTCCCACAAGACGTGCGCCTGCTTGCTCTTCGTGCCGCTGCTCAACGAGAGCGCGCGGAACGAACACGTCTTGACCCAGCGAACGTGACGGGGCTCGAGGAGCGCCGGCGGCTTCGCGAACGTCGACGGCACGCGACCGCCGGACGTCTTGATGGCCGTGCACAGCGCTCCGAAGCGGGCCTCGAGGACATCGTTGACGGCCTCCTGTGCGTCGAGCTGAGCGGAGTTCGGCGTAGCGGCCAGCACGAGCAGCAGGGGCAACATGGCGCCGATGGTAGCGCACGGCGGTTGAACATTGCCGCACTGCTCTTCATGCTCCGCGGCGCTCATGGCTCGTGCGCTGACGTTGATCGTGGTGCTCGCGGCTTCGTCTCACGCCGCACAACCGTTGACGTGGGGAGCCGATGCGCAGGGCGGCGCGCCGTACGTCTTTCAAGACCCGATGGACCCCAATCGCCTCGTCGGCTTCGAGGTCGAGCTCGCGTCGTTGATTGCGCAGCGGCTCGGTCGTCAGGCGCGGCCGGTGCAGGGCCCGTGGGACCGACTGCTCGAGCTCCTCGCGCGCGGCGACTTCGACCTCGCGCTCAACGGCATCGAGGTGGCGGAAGAGAAGCGCCGCATCGTGCTGTTGTCGCGCCCGTACTTCGCGGCGGGTGAAGTGCTGACGATTCGCCGTGGCGACACCAACGCGCCGCGCTCGCTCGAGGCGCTGAAGGGTCGGAAGGTGGGAACGCTCCCCGGTTCGATGGCGTCGCGAATTCTCGACCGTGCCGAAGCCGACGTGCGCACCTACGAAGGTGGCGCGAATGAGATCTACGACGATCTGAAGTCGGGTCGGCTCGACGGGGTGCTGCTCGATGAACCGATCGCCCGCTACTACGGCGACATCGACGACGCGTTCGAACGCGTGCCGGGCTCGTTCGGTGAAGTGCAGTACGCGGTCGCGCTTCGTCACGATGATCACGAGCTGCTCGCGCAGGTGAACGGCGCGCTCGAGGTCATGGAGAAAGACGGGTCGCTCCGCGCGCTCTACGAAAAATGGGGCGTGTGGAGCGCAGAGACCGCGCGGCTCTTCGGTGATTCGAAGTCGAGCTCAGGAACGTCCGTGGAGCTCGAGCGCTGGCGCGCGGCGGTCGGCAAGTTGCCCTCGTTCACCGAGCGGCTGACGTCGCGCTACCCGGCGATGTTGCCGCTCTTCGTGAAGGGCGCCGCGCTCACGCTCGCGGTGTCGGTGTGCGCGATGTTGCTCGCCGTGCTGTTGGGTGTCTCCTTGGCGCTCGCGCGACGGTTCGGTCCGGCTCCGGTGCGGTGGTTGGCGATCGCGTACATCGAGTTCTTCCGGGGCACGCCGCTGCTGATTCAGCTCACCGTCGTGTACTTCGGGCTCCCGGAGCTGGGCTTGAAGCTGCACCCGTTCGTCGCCGGCGTGGTGGCGCTCGCGCTCAACTACGCGGCTGCGGAAGCAGAGAACTACCGCGCGGGTCTCGAGTCGGTGCCGCGTGGGCAGCTCGAAGCCTCGTCGGTGCTGGGCTTGTCGACGTGGCAGACCCTGCGCCACGTGGTGGGTCCCCAGGCGCTGCGCATTTCGATTCCGCCCATGACCAACGACTTCATCGCGCTGCTCAAAGACAGCTCGCTGGTTTCGATCGTCACCCTCACGGAGTTGACCAAGACGTACACGAACCTCGCGAACTCGACGCGTGATCACCTGGGTCTGGGGTTGGTGGTCGCGGCGTTCTATCTCCTGCTCGGGCTTCCCTTCGCGCGGTTGGCGCGCGCGGCCGAGAAGCACTTCGGCAAGCACCTGCACCGGGAGGCCGCATGACGCTCGTCGTGAAGGACCTCGTGCGGCACTACCAGGGCAACGCGAAGCCCACGCTCGACGGCATGTCGTTCGATCTACCGGCGGGCACGTTGACCGCGTTGCTGGGGCGGAGCGGGGCAGGGAAGTCGACCATGTTGCGCTGCGTGATGGGCCTCGAGTCGTTCGAGACCGGCACGGTCGAGGTGGACGGCGTGGTGGTGCGCGGCACGAAGGAGTCGTCTCCGCAGGAACGCCGTGCGTCGATCGCCAGGGCGCGTGAACGGTTGGGCCTGGTGTTCCAGTCGTTCGAGTTGTTTCCGCACCTCACCGCGCTCGAGAACTGCGTGCTCGCGCAGGTGCAGGTGAAGAAGGAATCGACGTCGGTGGCTCAGCAGCGTGCGCGGGAGTTGTTGTGTCAGCTCGGGCTCGAGCTGCGCCTCGACGCCTATCCGGAACAATTGTCCGGTGGGCAGAGGCAGCGCGTGGCGATTGCGCGCGCACTCGCGATGGAGCCGCGGGTGTTGCTCTACGACGAGCCGACCAGCGCGCTCGACCCATCGATGAAGAATGAAGTGCTGCAGACCTTGAAGCGCATCGATGCGACCGGCGTGACGCAGGTGGTGGTCACGCACGATCTCCAGCTCGCGAAGGCCGTCGAGCACGTGTGTGTGCTCGATCACGGTGTGGTCATCGAGAGCGGGTTGCCGTCGAAGGTGCTGCAAAACCCCGAGCACGAAAGCACCCGCGCGTTGCTCGCTGCGTGGCATGCCTGACGGACACCGTCGAACGCCTCCCGGTTCAGCAGCGAGAGCCGGTGGGTGCGCTCAGCGAAGAGAGAGCACGGTCACCTCGAGCTTCGGCGAGTCAGCAGCAAACCGAGCGCGGCGATCAGCAGCGATGGATCGACGCTCGTGCAGCCGCAACCGGTCGGAGCGCTCGGCGCCTCGCCACCACCGCCCATCGGCTCCTCCATCATCATCGAGCCGCCAGCGCCACCAGCGCCTGAACGGCCGCCCGTCGGCATCCCCGCGTCGCTCATCACGCCAGCGTCCACCTCGACGCCAGCATCGATCTCGACACCGGCGTCCACTCCAACACCCGCGTCGACCACGATGGTCACGCACGTGCCCGACGAGCACGTCTGCATCGCCGGGCAGCCGTTGCCCGTCGCGCTACAGCCGACGGTGCACTTGCTCGTCGTCGCGTCGCAGATGCGGCCGCTGTTCACGTCACCGCAGTCGACGTCGCTCACACAGCCGCAGGTGTTCGATACCAGACACGCCGCGCCGTTCATGGTCGCGCTGCACGAGCTGGTGTTCGTCGCCGTGCATTCCACGCAGGTCTTCGTCGTCGGCGAACACACCGAACCCGCCGCACACTGCGCGTCGTTCGTGCATTCGACGCAGAAGGCCGGCACCGCACCGACATCACAATGCGTCAGCTGCGCAGTGCAGTCCGAATCACTCGCACACTGCTCGATGCACGCGCCGATGCCGCCATCACGCACGTCGCACCACTGGTCTGCAGCGCAGTCGTTGCGACCGAGTGCGCAACCGCCCTGGCACACGGCGCCTTCGCAGAGCCTGCCCGACGTCGCGTCGCCGCAGTCGCCATCGGCGTTGCAGCCACAGAAGCCCATCGACGTCACGCACACCGGCTTGTTCCCCGCGCACACGGTCGCGTTGGTCGCGGAGCACTCGGCACACGCCCCGCTCATCTGACACGCGGGTGTGGTCGGCGTGGTGCAGCTCATGTCGCTCGCACACGCGACGCAGGTGTTCGTCATCGGGTCGCAGCTCGGCGTCGCGCCGCTGCAGTGCGAGTTTTCGAGGCAGGTGACGCACACGTTCGGCGTTGGAGCGGTCGAGCAGCGCGGCGTCGTCCCTCGCACTCGGCGTTGGTCGCGCACGCATCGACCACGATGACCGTCGGCTGCTGCCCCTGACCCATCGCACCATCGGAGTTCGTCGTCGCCGTCGGCGCCCCGAGCTGGCCCGCCGCCGTCACGTTCGCCTGATTCGACAGGCTCCCCACGAAGCCCGCGCTGATGGTGACCCGGAACTTGATCGCGGTGCTGCCAGCAGCCGGCAGCGAACCGCCCAGAGACGCGTTCGCGGCGGTGCCCACGCGTACGGTGATGGTGTTGGTGCCGGCGTTGAACTCGGCCTGATCATCGCCACTCGCGTCGGTCTTCGGCCCGGCGTTGGCGCCGCTCACGATCTGAATCGAGCCGGGCGCGTAGGTCACACCGGTGGGCAGCGCGTCGCGGAGCACCGTGTCGATCGCGGTGTCGTTGCCGCTGTTGGTGAGCGTCAGCGTGTACTCGAGCACGTCACCCGGGAGCACCCAGCCACCGTTGAGGTCGACGACGGTCTTGGTGAAGTCCGAGAAGTCAGGGCGGAAGGTCGAGATCGAGGTGACGAACCCGGCGAGGAAGACCACATCTCCGACGGTCGTGACCTGGACCGTGGCCGAGGTCTGCCCTCCCGTCAGCTTGCTGGTCACGTCGACCACGTCGAGATCGACGCCCGACATGCTCTGCGGTCCACCGGTGAGCCGCGGGAGATCTCCTGCCACCGACATAGGAACGCCGAGATGTGAGCGTGTGCTGTTGAAGAAATTGTCGGCCGGGTTCTGCGCGTTGGAGAGCGCGGCGCCGCCATTGAAGAAGAGCTGGTCGCCGGTCGACTGGTTGTCTCCGTCGAACGCCATCACGCCCAGCGTTCCGCTGAAGCCGCTGGCGGGAACGAGGAAGCCGCTGAGCGTGACCGTCTGGGGCATGTTGCTCGCGACGCCGTCGAGGCCGTCGAACAACGTGAGGTTGCGGAGCGGATCCGTCGCCAGCTCGTAGAAGACGATGAGTGACCAGCCCGCGAAGAGGTTCGAGCTGTTGACGTTGGCGAGCGGGTCTGCCGTCACGCCCGAGAGCCGATATGGCCCAGCTCCGTTGGCCTGCACGACGGACGTCACGTCGGCCCAGCTGAGGTATCGAGACGAGGCCAGATACGCGCTGCCGGCGGAGACGACGGTGCTGAAGCCGCCAGCGCCGACGCGGTCGAGCGTGACCGTCGTGTCGGCGTTGGCCGTGGCGGAGTACGCAGCCCAGTACAGGAACGCGTGCGTCACCCTCGCGCCCGTGGGGAGCGTGAGCATCGCGGTGCTCCGCGCGTCTGCGTCGCTGTGCGAGAGCAAGGCGATCGCGTCGCCGCTCGCCGGCGTATCGGAGCGCCAGAACAGATCGGGCGCGCTGTCGGCGGTGTTCGACCCACAAGCGCTGACGGTGCCGATGATGGGCGCGGGCGTGCCAGACGCGCATTCCTGGCCGAGGGTGTTGCCGATCATCACGAAGTCGCCGTGTTGATCGACGCTCACGCGCAGCGTCTGAGCCGCGAAGGACGAGAAGGAACAAACGACCGCGCACGCGAGCAGCGCGCGAAGCGACGACGAAGACGTGTGCACGAAGACCCCGATGACTGAAGGTGAGAGGCGTCGTATCGCTCAGGTCTGGCGCACTCGCCACGTGCGCCTGCGCCCACACGGCTCAGACGCCCGCAGTAATAAGGTACAGGCCGCTTTCGGTGGTCGATTGTGCGCGCGCGACGACATCGATGCTCACGTGCTCCATCGACGGTCATGGCGCTGCTCCCACTCGATTCAAGACGCGTTCGGGAGCAGTCAGTTGTGCGTTGGAGCCCGACTTCCCGACGCTGTCAGGCCCACCCCCGTTGCGCTGTGAGTCCTTGTTGCATCAAGGGCAGACCGAGAAGGCCCAGCCGCTGTGTGAGAAGGCGGCGTGATGACGTCGCTCGTCAGTCAGCACAAGAGGACCATCGAACATCTCGAGGAGGTCGCGGCGATCGACGGCTCCGTCGACAACGGCGAAGGCCCGCAAGGCGCTCGGTGACGCGGCGAACGTGATGCGTGTGCAGCGCCGTCGGCCGCGGTCCTGAAGACTTGCAACGAACTGCGAAGACGAGCAGATGCGCGTGCCATGCGCTTCTTCCCCGTCGTCATCGCGTTGTTCGTCTCGGCCTGTGGCACGCCCACGATCCTCGAGGCGAAGGACTACAAGCAGAGCTGCACGAAGAACTCGGAGTGCGTCGCCGTGTACCTCGGTGAAGTCTGCAAGCCGTGTCTGTGCAACAACGACGCGATCGCCGCCGAGCAGTCGAAGATCTACGAGGCCGACTTCACGGGCGCGCAGCGTTCGTGCAGCGGTCCGATTCCCGCCGTCGCGTGCGGCCCGTGTGAAGCGAAGGCTGCGGTCTGCGACAACGGCACCTGCACGCTGCAGTGACGCTGCTTCACAGTTGGTCCCGGCCGCTCGTCGAAGGGCGGCTGGTGAGAAGGTACGAGCGCTTCATCGCTGAAGTGCGCGTGGGCAGTCAGGTCGTTCGTGCGCACTGTGTGAACCCGGGGCGCATGGAGGGCATCGTCATTCCCGATTCGCGCGTGTGGCTGTCGGAAGCGCCGGGTCGCGCGCTGCCGTGGACGTGGGAATTGTTGGAGCTGGATGGGCGGTTGCTCGGCGTGAACACGTCGCTGCCGAACAAGCTGGTGGGTGAGGTGCTCAAGCGCGGGTTGCTGCCGGGGCTCGATGAGGCGACGGCCGTGCATCCGGAGCGTGCGTATGGCCGCGGGCATCGCGTCGACTTCGTGGTCGAGCGGCGCGGCGCGAGTCACTACGTGGAGGTGAAGAACTGCCACCTCGTGTACCCGGATGGCGTCGGCTACTTCCCGGACTCGGTGAGTGAGCGCGCGACGGGGCATGTCGAAGCGCTGACGCGGTTGGTGAAGAAGGGTGTTCCAGCGACGGTGTTGTTTACGTTGCAGCGTGATGACGCGCAGTCATTGAGGCCGAGTGCGCTTCACGATCCCGCGTTCGCGACGGCGATGCGGCGCGCGGTGAGGGCAGGGCTGACGACGCGGGCCATCAAGTTGGTGCCGACGCTCGAGGGCTTCGCGTTCGGCGGCGAAGTGCCGGTGGACGTCGAAAAGTACGACGTCGACGCGACGTTGCCGTTCGCTCGCGCGTTGGAAGCGACGAGCGGTTGGGTGCGGAAAGACGGCGGTGTCAGCGGACAAACTCTGAAGCGTCCGCGTTGACGCCTCGCTCATCGCCGTGGCGGCGTCATTGACGAGTAACTGGTGCATGCAATCGCCCAGGCCTGATCGCGCGTCGCCGTACCGGGCCATGGTTAACTCGCTGCTGCACCTGAGCCATCTCCGCAGCGGGTGAGCGTCCAACGGCTTGCTCCATCGGCGAGCACCCATGGCCACGATTCATCGGCACCTGATTCGTTGATGACGTGAAGTCGAACGTCGCTCCGCTCGAACGCGACCAGACCCGGTTCGTCGCCGGTCCACAGGCCGTACAGCGTGACCACCGCGGGCCAGGCCACGTGAAGCTGCGTGCTGGTCGCATCATTGAGGGTCAGACCGAACTCGACCGAATCCGCGTCGACGCGACCCGCCCCTGAATCGGGCGTCATCTCGTCAACCGGCGGTGGAACTTCAGGCGGAGGTTGCGTCTGCCCGCACTGACTGCACCCGCTCGCAGCCACACTCACGACCGATCCGCGATTCATGCCGTTCTCCCGACCGGCCGCCGTTTCGCAGCAGCTTCATCGAAGTTCAGTGGCCGCCGAACGCGATGAGTGACCTCACTTCGACGCCGAGTTTCGCAGCGCCGCCGAGGTCGGGCAGGTCGATGACGAACCCTGCGCCGACGACGTGAGCGCCACTGCGACGAAGCAGTTCAATCGCTGCACCCGCGGTGCCTCCTGTCGCGATCAAGTCGTCGATGATCAACACACGTTCGCCACTCGACACCGCATCGACATGCATCTCGAGTTCGTCGGTTCCGTACTCGAGCGCGTAGCTCACGCGGATCGTCTGATGCGGCAACTTGCCCTTCTTCCGAATTGGCACGAACCCGACGCCGAGCGCCGCTGCGACCGCGCCACCGAGAATGAACCCGCGCGCTTCCAGCCCCGCGACCTTGTCGACCTTCGCGTCCCGCCAATCACTCACCAGGCCATTCACCGCTTCACGAAACGCCACCGCATCACCCAGCAACGTCGTGATGTCGCGAAACAGAATTCCCTTCTTCGGGTAGTCGGGAATCGTCCGTATCGCGCGCTCCAACAACTTCACGTCGGTCATGACGGTCTCCACTTCGAATAGTGCACGACGACTTCACTCAGCGCGTTCGCCAACTTCGAAGTCGCCAGCGCGTAGTTCTGCACGAACTGCGAAGCCGTCGATGCGTGGTGGTCGACGAGGTCGGTAATCGACTTCAGCAACACCAATGGAACGCCGTGTCGCTCGCACACCCACGCGATGCCCGCTGCTTCCATTTCCTTCACCGACGCGCCGAGCGCTCTCAAGTGCTTCGCGTCTTCGTCGGTGCAGTCGAGTGAATCTCCGGTCGACACCACGCCGGTCTTCAGCCCCAACTTCGTCGCCAGCGCCACATCGCACTCCACCGGGAAGTGACCGCGACCCATCGCTTCGAAACCGTCGAGCGGAATGCGCCGGTCATGAAACACGACCGCTTCTGCTCCCAGATACACGTCGGCGATTCCACCGCCGCGAGACTGGAACCCGCCCGCAGTCCCCGCGTTGATCAGCCGCGTCACACCGAAGCGCGTGATCAATCGGTCTGCCAACAGCACCGCCGGCACCGTGCCAATCGAATCGACCTTGAAGCGCGGGTGCGCGCCTGCAACGGCGACCACCACCTCACCAGACTGATGGAACTCGAAGCCGTAGACCGGATCACTCTCGACGCGAGTGAAAGCCCCGCGAGCAAGGAACGGAGCCGCTTCGCCCGCCATCGCGAACTGAATTCCGAGCGTCACGGCGTCAGCCTCTCGATGAATGTGCGCGCGAGGGGAAACCGTTCGAGCAGCTCGGCTCGTACGCCCAATTCGAACTTCGAGAACTCGAATGCCGGCGCAACGGTGCACCCCACCAGACTCCACTTCGACCCCTGCGCGGGCAGGGCGCCGAACCACGTTCCCGCCTTCACCACGTGCTGCGGGTTCATCGGCGAGAGCGTGGTCACGCGCGCGTCAGCGCCGTCACGCAGCTCAATCACCTCGAGCGGGTCGCCTCGATAGAAGTGCCAGAGTTCGTCGGCATCGATGCGGTGCAGCCGCGAGCGTTGGCCCGCTGGCAACAGATAGAAGATGGCGGTGCAAACCGAGCGCTTCGTGCCTGGCATCGTGGCTTCTGCACGGTACGTCTCACGGAAGTAGCCACCTTCCGGGTGTGGCTGCAGATCGTATTCGGCAATGAGTTCGTCCACGAGAACCCGAGTACCGCTGAACTGCACCCGTTTCGAGCCTGCCGTGTCTTCCACGACGTAGCGGCTCGCCCTCACATCAAGGCTGTTCATGCGCACTCTCCTCGTTCTCCTGTCGTTGGCGTTCGTCGCCTGCTCGTCGACAACTCCGCAGTGCGACGCGTCGACGTGCCCGGGGTGCTGCGACGCGAGCGGCACCTGTCAGAGCGGCATTCTTCCTTCTGCCTGCGGCTCCGGTGGTGCGCAGTGTCAACCGTGCGCGTTCGGTCAGCAGTGCTCGCTGTTGGGCTGCACGTCGCAAGCGAGCGGCGGTGGCGCGGGCTCAACCGGCGGCGGTTCGGGAGTGACGGGCGGAGGCGCTGGCGGAGGGTCGGGCGCGTCGCTTTGCGCGGGGACGTTGCAGCAGTGCGGCGATGACTGCTTCGACGTGCTCACCGATTCGTCGAACTGCGGCCGCTGCGGGAATTCGTGTACCAACGGCACGGTCTGCAATCGCGGCGCGTGTCAGCTGCTGCCGACCGACTGCTCGATGAGCTCGTGTCCGCAGGGCTATTCGTGCGATCCGCAGTCACTGCGTTGCACGCCGGGCTGTCGCGCCAACGCCGAATGCCCGGGCGGTTCGACGTGCCAGTCAGGGTCTTGCGCGTGCCCAGCCGGTCAGCACCTGTGTGGCCAGCGCTGCCTGAGTGACGACGCCACCGCGAGCTGTGGCTCGAGCTGTGAAGCGTGCCCCACCGAAGCCAACGCCACCGCGACGTGTTCTCAGGGCGTGTGCGGCGTGGCGTGCGCGATGGGCTTCCACCGGTGCGGCGATGCATGCGTGTCTGACACCGACGCCGCGACGTGCGGCACGCGCTGTATGGCCTGCCCGGGCGCAGCGAACGGCACCGCGGTGTGCATCAACGGGGCGTGCGGTCTGCAGTGCGCCGCCGGCTTCCACGAGTGCAACGGCGCCTGCGTTTCCAACAACGCAACGGCGACGTGCGGTGCTTCATGTTCGCCGTGTCAGGCGCCGAGCAACGGCAGCGCGACATGTGACGGCATGTCGTGCGGCGTTTCGTGCAACACGAACTTCCACGCGTGCGGTGGTGCATGCGCATCGAACTCCGCGCCCGCGACCTGCGGCACCAGCTGCACGCCGTGCGCAACGCCGGCCAACGGCAGCGCGACGTGCAACGGCACCAACTGCGGCATCGCCTGCAACACGGGCTTCCACGCGTGCGGCAGCACGTGCGTGTCGGACACCGCGGTCGCGACGTGCGGCACGCGCTGCACCACGTGCCCGGCGGGCCCGGCGAACTCCACGCCCGCCTGTACGTCGGGCAGCTGCGACTTCACCTGCAACCCGGGCTACAGCCGTTGCGGCAGCTCGTGCTGCTACGCGTTCACGCGCATCGCGACGGGCAGCGATCGCACCTGCGGTCTCACCTCGTTCGGCGGCGTGAAGTGCTGGGGTCGCGGCTGGTACGGCAGCACCGCGTCGCTCGTTCCCGTCGACCACCCCGGGCTGACCACTGGTGTCATCGACCTCGCCATGGAGGGCTACAACCTCTGCGCGCTGATGACGAACGGCACCGTGCGCTGCACCGGCCAGAACTACTTCGGCGAAGCGGGCGGCCCGCAGGGCACGGCGCGCAACACGCCCACGCTGGTGCCCAACCTCTCGAACGTCACCGCGATCTCGATGGGCGATCGTCTCTCGTGTGGTCTGGTGAGCGGTCACGTGAAGTGCTGGGGCAACCCGTCCGAGTACTCGATGGTGGGCAGCGCGCAGCCGGTGAACGGCATCTATTCGCCGCCGGGCTTCTCGGGCGTCACGCAGCTCTCGGTGGGCTACAGCGCGGTGTGCGGTCTCGTCGCGGGCGAGGTGCGCTGCATCGGCCCCAACAGCTACGGCCAGCTCGGTACCGGCAACAACATGACCTCGTCTACGCCGGTGGCGGCGCTGGGCATCACCGACGCCACCATGGTGTCGACGGGCGCGTACAACACCTGCGCCATCGAAGGCGGCGCGTTGAAGTGTTGGGGCCTGTTCACGACGACCTCCGCCAACACGCCGGTCACGCTCATCAACTCCGGGGTGACGTGGGTGAGCGCGCGTGGCTTTGCGTGCGTGGCGACGACGAGCGGACCGATGTGCTCCGGCGCCAACCACTTTGGCCGCCTCGGCGATGGCACCACGACGGACCAGTACTCGTTCGTGCCGGTGAGTGGCTCGCCGACGGTGCAGCAGATTCTGCTCGGTGGTTCGTCGAGCTGCGCCATCACCACCGACGGTCGCGCCCTCTGCTGGGGCGACAACACCTACGGGCAGCTCGGCAACGGCACCACGACCAGCAGTCTGGTGCCGGTCGAGGTGCTTCGTCAGTGAACGTCAGCCTTCGTTGGTGACGGTGAGGCCCGGCGAGGTCTTGAACCCCCATGCCTTCACCAGCGCCACCGGGTCGACGAACTTCGTGCCGTCTTCCTTCAGCTTGCACAGGCGGCCCGACATGCCGATGTACGTGACCACACCGTTCTCCATGTGAATGTGGCCGTTGAAGAGCATCTGCTTGCCGCGCGCGAGCGAGGCCGTCGTCAGAATCAGCCCGGGGTTGGCGTTCGAGCGGCGCGAAGCCGGCACCGCGTGGAACGAACCGTCGGCGAGGATCGCGAAGTTCGACGCGTACTTCTGACCGCCGCGGCCGCGCGCGAAGGTGTCGGAGTGTGACGCCTCGTCGTACAGCTCGGTGATGCGGCCGTTGCCCTTCTGGGTGACCTTCTCGTACGTCGCGCGGTCGTCCTTCACGCCGGTGATGACATTGAAGGTCTGCACGGTGTTCATGTCGTGCTCGATCTTCGCGGGCGTCAGCTCGGTGTGGCTGAAGGCCAGCGAATCGCGCGCGGCCGATTCCTGCGAGTACGGGTTGAACTTGCCTTCGACGGTCAGCTCCGGCTCGCCGTGCGAGGTGTCGTAGACGGGGTCGGGCTTGAGCTCGCGCACGTCGTACGCGATGGCGCCGTTCTTGAGCTGCTCGTTGACGAGGTGCTTCACCGCGTCGGGAATCTTCGAACCACCGAAGCTCTTCGTGTCGCTGCCGACGGTGAGCAGCTTGCCGGCCTCGGCGCTCAGGCGGCTGGCGCTGATCTGCACCTGGCGGTTCTGCTGCGTGGCGTACGAGCGCAGCGAATCGATTTCACCGAGCTTCTCGCGCAGCTTCGACTTCGCGCCCGCGTCCATCATGCCGGCGAACTTGTCGGCCTCGGCCTTGATGGCGGCCTGCTCGTCGGCGCTGATGTTGCCGGCCGAGGTGAGGATGGTGTCGACGTCTTTCGCGTCGATCTTTCGGTCCTGCGCAACACGCGCAAACGCGTTCTTCACATCACGAACTGACATGACTGCCCCCGGAGTGCTGCGTGGTTGGTGGAGGCCGCTTCGTAGGCAGATGTGCGACGTTTCGTCACGTGGCGTGCTGCCCCGCGGTCACGCGCCCATGACCTTCACGATGACACGCTTGCGCCGCTGGCCATCGAACTCTGCGTAGAAGATCTGCTGCCAGGTGCCGAGGTCCAGCTTCCCCTTGGTCACGGGCACGATGACCTGGTGGTGCACCAGCAGTGACTTCAGGTGCGCGTCGGCGTTGTCTTCGCCGGTCTGGTGATGCTGGTAGTCCGGCTTGTCGGGCGCGAGGTGCTCGAGCCACTTCCAGATGTCCTGGAAGAGCCCCTCTTCGTTGTCGTTCACGTACACGCCCGCGGTGATGTGCATCGCGCTCACCAGGGCCATGCCTTCGGCGATGCCCGACTTCTTCACCGCGGCTTCGACTTCGTCGGTGATGCGCACCAGCTCGCGGCGATTCTCGGTCTCGTACCAGAGGTATTCGGTGAGCGTTTTCATGCGTGCGGTCTAGCGTACGCAGCGGTGTCGCCCAATCAGCCCATCGAAGCGCCCGAGAAGTCGCGTTCGGTCGTTGCGATTCTCGTGATGATCGCCGTCGTCGTCTTCCTGTGTGCAGTCGGCATGTGTCTGGTCTCCATCCCGAACTTCCTGAAGTTCGGCGCACGCTCGAAGGCCGCTGAGTGCAAACAGGTGCTCAAGCAGCTCTACGTCGCACAGAAGGCTCGGGAAGGTGGCTACGCGACCGACTTCGAGGCGCTGAAGTTCACGGCTGAGCCGGGCATGAACCGCTACGCGTACATCGTGGCGCCGGGCCAGCTGGTCGAGCCCACCCAGGAACAGGCGCAGAAACGCGGCCTCGTCGAGGCGATGCCGGCTTCGGTTCGTCAGGCGCTCGGTCTGCACGACGGTGAAATCACCATGGCCTGTGTCGGCAACATCGACGGTGACCCGGGCGTCGACGTGTGGACGATTTCGACGAAAGAACGTGTCCTCGGCGGCGAGACCATTCCGGCCGGGCAACCCCACCACGACGTCGACGACCTCGACGATTAACCGAAAAATTCCGGGGTGATCGAGCGGGTGGTACCGTCTCTCACCCGCGTTTCCCATGGCAGAGAAGGAATCCACAGCCAGTACAACGAAAGTCGTCGGGCCCGAACTGCGGCTCGTGGATCGTCGTGCGTTCGTCGGCTTCCCCGAGCAGAAGCTCGCGCCCGGCGTGGTCATCACCGACTTCGCGCTCTCGATTCCCGACGTGACCTTCCCGATGAACCTCTCGGGCGGCGCGTCGAAGTACCAGAAGAAGAAGCTCGACTTCGGGTTCCTCGAGCTCTTCATCGACGCCGAGGTGCTGCAGCGCGAAGTGCGCACCGTGTCGGCGAAGCTGGCCGAGCTCGACGACGTGCGGCTGCACTTCCGCCCCGGTCACCTCGAGGTGCAGGCGCGGCTGCGTGGGCCCGAGCGTACGCCGGTGACCTTCAAGGTCGCCTTCGACGGTGATGGCGAGAAGCTGGCCGTCTACCTGTACGACGTACGGCTCTATTCGTTCAGCGCCACGCCGGCCTCGCGCCTCGGCGCGCTGGTGAGTGAAGCGGTGAAGGGCCTGGGTGTGTTGCCCGACGTCGAGCGTCGCGGCGCCAACGGCTTCACCACGCGCATTCTCCCCGAGCTCGTCGAGCAGGCCGCAGTGTCGCGCGGCTACAAGATGCCGTCGCTCGATCAAGCGCGGCTCGCCGAAGCGGTCGTGAATTCGAAGGGCGTGCGGCTGCGCTTCTCGTCGGGTGGTCTGCCGCCGCCGGGCGCACCTGATGAGGAACTGCTGCTCGCGCTCGAAGGGGCGCGCGCGTTCGCCGACGCCGAAGAGCTGCTCGCGCAGAACAAGCTGGCGCAGGCCCGCGAAGCCTACCTGCGGCTCGGTGACGCGACCGAAGCGCACCCTTTCGCGGTCGAGCGGTTGTTGACGTTGTTGGTGGCCGACCTCCAGGCGCACGAGCTGGTGCTGGACATCGCGGCCTCGCTGCAGCGCCGGCGTGACCGTTCGGCGACCGCGCTGTGGGCCGAGGCCGTGGTGCGTGAGCGCCGTGGTGAATTCGCGCGCGCGTCCGAGCGGTACCTCGCGCTGTCGTCGCTGGCCCGCAAGAATCAGGAAGAAGCGGGCGCGTTCTTCGCTGCCGAAGCGGCTGCGCGCAGCTCGCGTGACAACTCGCCGCAGATGGCCGTGAAGGCGCTGCACGAGCTGCTCGGCCTCAAGCCGGATCACCTGCCGTCGCTCAAGGCCCTGGCGCGCGCGTCTGATCAGGCGAAGGACCGTGCCGGTGCCATTCGTGCGTACCGTCGACTGGCAGCGCTCGCCCGTGATCCGGCCGATGCCGCCGATGCCCACGTTCAGCTCGCGCGGCTGTGTGCGCAGACCGAAGACGATCTCGCCAGCGCGCGCCTGCATTGCGAAGCCGCGCTTCGTCTCGCGCCGGATCACCCCGAGGCGCTCTTCCAGCTGGGCGAGCTCTGCTACCGCTCGGGTGAGTGGCTGCGCGCCATCAAGGCCCTCGACCGTGTTCGCGAAGTGGCCATGGGCCGCCACGAAGTCGACCGTGTGGGCCGCGCCAACGTGCTCGCCGGCCTCGTCTGGGAAAACGGCCTCAAGCAGCCCGAGAACGCGCTGCTGCGCTTCCACGAAGCCGCCTCGCTGCTGCCCGGCGAACCCGAGCCTCACTACCTGTCGGCGCGCGTCGCCGAGTCGCTCGGCAAGCTGCAGGAAGCGGTCGCCGGCTACCAGCAGGCCGTCGAGCTCGCCGGCCCGGCGCCCCGCAACGAGGAGATTCGCAAGGCCGCGCACAGCTCGCACCACGCGCTGGCGCGACTGCTGAAGACGAAGCTGGGTGAACCCGCGCGCGCGCGCGAACACCTCGAGTCGGCCCTGTCGTTGGATCCGCAGGACCAGCTCGCGCTCGACGAGCTGCTGCCGTACTTCCGCGCGTCGGGCAAAGCCGCCGAGCTCGCCGATGCCTGCGAGAAGGCCGCCGCGGTCGTCGACGAACCGACGCGCCGCGCGGCGCTGTGGGCGGAAGCCGGCGAGCTGTACCGCGGCCGTCTCAACCAGCCCGACCGCGCCGAACGGCTGCTCAGCCAGGCGCTCGAGGCCGACCCGAAGAACCGGCTCGCGCTCGAAGGCATGCTGGCGCTCGCCGAGAGCAAGCGCGACGGCGGTCAGCTCACGCGGTGCCTGCAGGCGCTCGCGCAGCTCGCGGAAGACCCGAAGGAGCGCGTTCGTTACTACCGCCGGCTCATCGTCGCGGCGCGCGACCTCGCGTTCGACCTCGACGCGGCCGTCAGCGCCGCGCGCGAAGTGCTGCGCATCGAGCCCGACGACTTGCCGGTGCTCGGTGAGCTCACCGCGCTCGAGCGTCGCCGCTCCGACATGGCCGGCCTGGCCTGGGCGCTCGAACAGCGCGCGCGGGTCGCTGAAAACGCGGGTGACAAGCGCCTGGCCGCCGCTGCGCTTCGTGAACTCAGCCAGGTGCTCGACCAGCGCCTGGGCCGCGCGGGCGAATCGCTCGTCGCCCTGGAAAAGGCCACGCGCCTCTTCCCCGACGTCAACGGGCTGCTCGAGCTCGCCACGTTGTCGCTGCGCCTCGAGCGCCCGCTCAACGCGCGCCGCGCCCTCGAAGACACGCTGGCGTTGTTGCCGCGTCACGCGCCTCCCGAGAAGCTCGCCGAAGTGCGTGCGCGGCTCGGCCGTGCGTGCGAGCAGCTCGGTGACAAGGACGCGGCGCGTGAGAACTACGCGCTCGCGTTCCCGCTGCGCCGCCTCGACGACGACCTCGCCGCGCGCCTCGAAGCGCTCTACGTCGAAGAGCGTGCGACGCGCGAGCTGACCGACCTCTGGGCTGCCCGCGCGCAGGCGCTGTTGCAGGCAGGTCGTGCGCAAGACGCCGCGCCCCTGTTCTTCAAGTCGGCGCAGCTGCAGCTCGAGAACGGCGACACGCAGGGCGCGATTCTCCGTCTCACCGCGGCGCTCGATGCCGCGCCCACGGGCGCCAAGGCCGGCGAAGCGCTCGAGGCGATGGCGAAGCTCGAGATCGAGCGTGGCGCCGGCAACGAGGCCGCGCGCCTCTACGGGCGTCGCGCGATGCTGGCGACCGACCCACGGGAAGCCGCGCGCTGGTACTTCCGCGCCGCGACGCTCACCCGCGACACGCCGCGCGAGCAGCCCTTCATCGCGCAGGCCCTCGAGAAGGACCCCGGCTTCATCCCCGCGCGCTTCCGCCGCGCGGAGTTGATTGAGACGACGAATCCGCGTGAAGCGCTCGCCGACTTCGAAGCGGTGCTCAGCGCCGGGCCCGAAGCGCGCGACGAGACCGGCCTCGAGCTCGACGTCGCGGGCCTCACGCACCGCGCGGCGCTCGCGGCGCAGAAGGCCGGTCACTACGACGCGGCCCGCCGCCTGTTCTCGAAGTACGTCGCGCTCAAGCCCGACGATCTCGACGCGCACCTCGAGCTGGCCAGGCTGCACCGCCGCGCCGGCGCGCTCGAGCCGCTCATCGATCTCCTCGGCGAGCTGTGGCCGCGGCTCACCGGCACCATTCGTCACGAGACGCGCCGCGAGTACGCGGAGGGCGCATTGTCGCTGGGCCGCACCGCCTCGGCGCTCGAGGCGCTGCGCGCCATGCTGGCCGACGAGCCGCACCACGAGTGGGCCGCGTCACGCCTGCTCGCGCTGCTGCCCAACGACGACACGCACCAGAGCGAGCGGCTCGAGCTCATCTCGCGGCTCATCACCAACGCGACGGGCGACGCGCGGGCAGAGCTGCTCACGCGCCGCGCCGAGCTGCACCGCGTGTCGGGCGATCTCATCTCGGCGCGGGGTGACCTCGCGGAGGCGTCGCGGCTCTCGACGAACCCGGTGCCGCTGCTCCGCGCGCTGGCCGAGCTCTCGCGCCAGTCGAACGACGAGGCCGCCGAGCTCGCCGCGCTCAAGCAGGTGCTGCAGCACGCGAGCACCGACCCGGTGGTCGTCACCGCCGCCGCCGAGCGGCTGGTCACCATCGCGCGCAACCGCGCGCTGGCCGACGACACGCCGCGCGCCATCGAGGCCTTCGAAGCGCTGGTGAAGTTGCCGCTGCCCGCCGCGGAGCGCACCGAAGCCTGGTTCGGCCTCGCGGAGGTCACCCGCAAGGCCGGCGACCCGAAGCGCGCCGAAGAAGCGCTGCTCGAGGCCTCGAAGCAGGGCCCCGTCGCGCGTCGCGTGCAGGCGCTGTTGGAGCGCGCCGACCTGCAGGACTCACGCGGCTTCATCGAAGGCGCCATCGAGTCGTGGTCGGGGGCCCTCGAGCTCGCGCCGCGGCACCCCGGCGCGACCGCCGGGCTCATCGGTGCGCTGCGCCGCTCGTCCGACTGGGAAGGCCTCGCGGAGGTGCTCGCGGACGAGGCCGCGCACCTGCCGAAGCAGCAGTCGGTGCCGCTCTACGTCGAGCTCGCGTCGCTGTACCTGGACAAGCTCGACGCTGCGGGCCCCGGCGAAGCGGCGCTGCGTCGCATCGTCGCCATCGACGAAGCCGACGTGCCCGCGCGCCGCCGTCTCGCCGCGCTCGTTTCCGCGCGTGGTGACTACGCCTCCGCCATCGAGCTGCTCGAAGAAGCGTCGGCGCACCTGCCCGAAGCCGAGGCTGCTGCCGTGCTGCGTGAAGCCGCGGCGCTCGCCGATACGCTCGAAGACTCGAGGAACGCGCTGCGCCTCATGCGTCGTGCCCACGCGCTGCAGGCCGCGACGGGCGAAGACCTCCAGCGCCTCGCCGATTCGCTCTATCTGCACGGCGGCATTCGCGAGGCGCTCCCGCTGCAGCGCACGCTCGCCGGCACGTTGTCGTTCCACGAGTCGCCCGACGTGGCCGAGCGCGTGTGGCTGCGGCTGGCCGAGCTCGCCGAGCAGGTGGGCGACGTGGCGCTGGCCGAGTCGACGCTGCGCCGCGTGGTGACCGAGCGCCCGCTCAATGGTCAGGCCGTCGAACGGCTCGCCGCGCTCGTTTCGCGGAGCGACGTGCGTGCCGGCTTCGAGCTGCGCGCGCGCTGGGCCGAGACGCTCTCGAAGTCGCCGCGCACCTCCGAGCTGCTGCTGGCGCTCGCGCGTGAAGCGAACGCCGCGCACGGTGACACGCACGCCGCCTCGCGCCTCTACCTGAAGTCGGCGGAGGCGGCCGACGACGCGCTGCCGATCCGCCTCGAGCACGCCGAGCTGCTGCGCGCCAGCGGCCGCACCGCCGAGCTGATGAACGAGCTGCAGGAGATCGCCCAGCTCCAGCTCACCGCGGGCGAGCTCGACGGTGCGCTCGACGCGTGGGGCGAAGAGGCGCGCCTCGCCGAGGGCTCTGGCCGCATCGACGATGCGCTGCGCACCTTGTCGGCGATGGCCGACCTCTGCGCCGAAGAAGGCCGCACGCGCGAGGCCGGTCAGCAGCTCATTCACCGCGGCGAGCTGCTGCGCGACTCGAAGCTCGACCTCACCGGCGCCGCCGCTGCGTTCGAGCGCGCGTGGGAGTTCACGCCGTCGCTCGCGCTGGCTCGCGAAGGTCTGGCGCTCGCGCGCCGCCGCAGCGATCGCGAGTCTGAAATCGACTGGCAGGAGCGGGTGCTGCCCTTGCTCGGCTCCTCGACCGAGCAGGCCGTGGCGTTCGTGCAGCTGGCGCGGCTGCACCTCGGGCTCACCGCCGAAGGCAGCGGCGATGTGGCGTCGGCGCCGATGCTCGCGCCCGACCAGGCCGAAGCGGCCCTGCAGCAGGCGCTGCAGCGCATGCCGGGCCTCGGTGAAGCCGAACAGCTCTACCTGGGGCTGCTCGAGCGCCAGGACCGCGTGGGCGACGTCGCCGCGTACTACGAAGCCGCGGCGCTCCGTTCGCACGACTCGGCGCAGCGCGCCGAGCTGCTGCTCAAGGCCGCCTCGCTCTACAAGGACAAGGCCGGTCGTCCGCACGACGCCGCCGCCGCGTTGCTCGCCGCGCGCGCCGCCAACCCCGACGACCTCACGCTCACCGCGCGCGTGGCCGACCTGCTGCTCGAGCTCGGGCACCGCCAGGACGCGGCCGACTTCGACGCCGTGCTGCTCGCCGCAGACCCGATGCACGCGTCGTTCGAGCGTCACGTGGCGTGGCTGCAGGAATCGGGCGACGACCTGTCTCTGGCCGCGGTGCTCTCTCGCCGCGCCGAGCTGACGCAGGGCGAACTTTCCGCGCAGCTGTGGCTCGACGCCGCCGCTGCGTTCCGCCGCGCCGGTGCCGTGGAGCGCGCGCAGGTCTGCGAAGCGCAGGCCTTCGAAGCGGCGCCCGCGAACCGTGAGGCGTTCCAGTCGCTGCTCGAGCAGGCCGAAGGTGATTCGCGCCGTCAGGCCGAGCTGCTCTCGCTGCGTGCGTCGGCGGTTCCGGGCGAGGCCTCGACGTTGCTCAAGCAGCGCGCGCAGCTCCTCGCCAGGGGCGAACCGCTGCTCTCCGCCGCCGCGTGGGACGAGTACCTCGCGCTCGTGCCCGACGATCTCGACGCGCTCGAAGCGCGGGCCACGCTCGCGGCCGATGGTGGCGGCGCGCGTGCGTCGCAGCCGTTCGATCGCCGCCTCGTGCAGCTGGCCGACGCGACGCTGCCGCCGGCCACCCGCCTGGTGGTGTGGACGCGGCTGGGCCGCGCCGCCGCCGAGTCGCAGGCGTGGCACGACGCGGTCGACGCCTTCGAAGCCGCGTACGCCATCGAGCCTGACTCCGAGCGCGGCCGCGAGGCGCTCTCGATGCTCAACGAGGCCTACGGGCACCTCGGCGACGCGAACGGCCAGTACCGCACCACGATGCGGCTGGCGGCGACCGCGAAGGGTGAAGAAGCCGAAGCGCTGCACCGTCGCGCGCTCTCGCTCGTCGAGCCGGAGCAGGCGCAGGACGCGCTCGAATGGTTGCTGACGCGCCACCCGGGTGACGAGGGGCTCTACGACAAGGCGAAGCAGGCGTACGTGGCGCAGGGCCGCCTCGGTGAGCTGGTCGCCGTGCATGAGCGGTTCGCCGCGGCCACCGGCGGCAACGCGGCGACGCGCGCGCTCATGGCCGCCGCCGACCTCGTCGAGCGTGAGCTCGGAGAAGGGCAGCGCGCCTACGAGCTGCGTCAGGCGGCGTACGAGGCCGACCCCAGCGATCTCGGCGCTGCCGAGGCCGTGCTGGCCGAAGCGCGCAGCCGCGGTGACGTCGACCGCACCGAGCAGCTGCTGGTTCGTCTCGCGGTCTCGACGCCTGATGATCAGCGCGCTGCCGAGCTGAAGCTCGAGCTCGCCGCGTCGTTCGAGAAGCGCGAGCAGTGGGTCGCCGCGCGCACGCCGCTCGAGTCCATCCGCCGGTTGGGTGCCTCGGCCCCCGGCTACGGTGAAGCGCTCGTGGCGCTCGAGCGCATCGCCAGCCGCCTCGGCGATCGTGAAGCCCTCGCCAGCATCCAGCTCGATTCCGCGGCGTTGCTCGGCGCCCAGGACCGCGCCCGTCGCCTGCTCGAAGCGGCGGCCAACTTCCGCGAGGTGGGTCAGGTCGATCGCGCCATCGCGCTCACCCGCGAATCGCTCGCCGCGCGTCCCTCGCGCGAAGGCTTCACGCTGCTCGTCGAGCTCGCGCGCTCCACCAACCGTCACGACGAGCTGGCCCGCGCGCTGACCCAGCTGGCGGAGCAGACCGAAGGCGCCGGCCGCGCGGCGATGCTGCTGCAGGCGCTCGAAGCGTGGCGCGAAGGCGGCAACCTCGAAGCCGCGCGCGACGTGCTCGAGCGCGTGCTCCGTGAGGCGCCCGGGGTCGTTTCGCCGACCGACGCTGGCCGTCGTTTCCTCGAGCTCGAAGCCGCGCAGCGCGCGCTGGAGGTGGCCTTCACGCCCGCGTTGCGCGGCGGTCGTTTCGACGAGGCGGTCTCGCTCGCGGAGGCCGCGCACGACACCCAGAAGCTCCGCGAAGCGCTGCGCGCGCAGGCCGAGGCCTCGCCCGATTCTCCGGCCGCCGAGCGCTACCTGACGATGCTCCGTGACGCGCGCGACGTGCAGGCGCTGCGCGCGTTCGCCACCGCCGCGCCGTCGCGTTCGACCGGGCTGCTCATCGACCTCGCCATCGACTTCAAGCAGCTCGATGAAGTCGAACCGCTCGTCGAAGGTGGCGCCGCCATTCCGCTGCTGCAGCGCGCGCTCGAGGTGAACGCGGTCGAGGTGCTCGTCGCGTTGCTGGCGCACGAAGCCGAGCTGCCTGCCGAGCGCCGTGAATCACTCTTCAAGGCCGTGGCCGACCTCGTGCCGGCGCGCCGCGCGCCCATGTTGCGCGCGCTGGCCACGTTGTTCCGCGACGAGAACCGGTTCCAGGAGTCGCATGACGCGCTGCTCGCGCTCGCGCCGTTGGAGCCGTCGCCGTCGGCGCGCGCGGTGTTGCACGTCGAGCGCGGCGGGCTGTTGCTCCACAAGCTGGGTGAGCCGCAGCTCGCGCAGGCCGCCTACGAACGCGCGCTGGTCGAAGACAGCAGCCAGCTGGCCGCCGTGCGCGAGCTGGTCGCGCTCTACCGCGACGGTGACGCCGGCCGCTTCGCGTCGATGGTCGAGCGGCTGGTCGACCTCGCGGGTGAAGAGGCCGGTGTGCGTTGGCGCGCGCCGCTGGCCAACGCCTACGAGCAGCTCGGCCGCACGAAAGACGCGTACACGCTGCTGGGCCAGCTCGACGAGACGCCGGAGCTCATTGCCCGTCGCGTGAAGCTCGCCGAGCAGCTCGGGCTCACCGGTGAAGCGTTCGCGCTCTCGGAGAAGGTGGCCGACTCGCGCGAAGAGTTCGAGCGCATTCTCGAGGGCTACCTGCGCACCGAGCTGGTGCCGTTCGCGGTGCGCCTCGGCTCGAAGCTGCTCGACGAGGCGCCGCTGCCGCCCGCGCTGTTGCGGCTGCTGGCGGAGCGTCTGGCGCCGACCACGCAGGGCGCGTCGTTATCGGTGCGCGCGTGGCCCAGGCTGCTCGCCGAGTCGGTCACCGACGTCGACGGGTGGACGTTGTTCGCCGAAGCGCTGCGCCTCGTGGGCCGTGAGAGCGACGCCACGCTGGCCGATGGTTTCGGCGCCGCGCTCTCGGGCACTGCCTCGGCGGCGCCGGCCGTCAAGCCGCGCTCGCTGCCGTGGAGCTTCGGCTTCGTCGCCGCGCCTGCGACGGCGCTGCCCGTCACCGAAGACTCGATGCCGCGCCTGAACACGGTGCTCCGCGCGGCGCTCTCGGGCTTCGAAGCCGACGTGCCGGTGTCACTCGACGTGCAGGGTGGCGTCGAAGCGTGGCTGGCTGAATCGCAGCTCGTGCTGGGCGCCGGGGCGCTCACGGTCTTCGGCCAGGCCGAGCTGCCTGCGCTCATCGCCTTCGCGCTGGCGCTCGGCGAGACGGGCGCTGCGTTGCGCGCGCTCGCGCCGGTGCCCGACTTCGCCGACGCGGCCGTGCGCGCGTTCAAGGCGTACCCTGCGTCGCTCGCCATGGCCCGCGTCATCGCGCACCTCGACGACTCGGTGCGCGGTGGTGACCCGCGGCGCGTCGACCTCGCCCACGTGTTGCGTGGCAGCGCGGCGTTCCGCGCCGTGGCGCTCGCGGCCCTCGAGTCGCTCGGATGAAGCACGTCGCCGCGATGGCGGTGTGCTGCCTCGCTGCGTGTGCGCGCACGCCTCCGCCCGGGGAGCCCATGGGCAGCTGGAACGTGCAGCTCGTGCCCATCGACGGGCAGTGCGCCGTCACCGAGGTGAGCGGTGACGCGTTCAGCTTCGACCTGGTGCTCACGCGCGACCCCGAGACCGACGCCGCATGGGTGACGCTCAACAACTACACGCGCACCGCCACCTTCGACGGTCAGTACTTCTCGAGCGAAGGTGAAGCGGCGCGCGTGTTCAACCAGTGCTCGCAGTGCAGCGTGCGCATGGTCGAGACCATGAACTTCGCGGTGCTGAGCCGCTCGCAGTTCAACGCCCTGATGAGCGTGTGCCCGCTCGAGCCGCTCGACGGAGGGGTGCCGGCGCCGAACGAAGACGCGGGCATCACCGCGCCGTCGCGAACCGACCAGGGCTTCGACGGCGTACGCCTGTGCGGCGAGCTGGTGATGACGCTGCGCTCGGTGAACTCCGACGACGAGACCACCGACTGCGCGTCTGATTGCCAGGGTTGCACGGTGCGCTACCAGTTGCAGGGCGGTCGCCGCTGACGCAAAGCAGGCACATGGAACAGAAGAAGAAGGCGGTGGTGCTGCTCTCGGGCGGCCTCGACTCCGCGACCTGCCTGGGCTTCGCGCGGCGTGACGGCTTCGAGCCGGTGTGTCTCTCCATCGACTACGGCCAGCGTCACATCGTCGAGCTCGAGCGCGCGAAGGCGGTGGCGAAGGCCAACGGCGTCACGGACCACCGCGTGGTGAAGTTGGACCTGCGCTCCATCGGCGGTTCAGCGCTCACCGCCGACGTCGACGTGCCCAAGCATGACGACGTCAGCGACCTCGGCACCGGCATTCCCGTCACCTACGTGCCTGCGCGCAACACGGTGTTCCTCGGCCTCGCGCTCGGGCTGGCCGAGGTCGTGGGTAGCACCGACCTCTACATCGGCGTGAACGCGGTCGATTACTCGGGCTACCCCGACTGCCGGCCCGAGTTCATTCGCGCCTTCGAGCAGCTCGCGAAGATCGCCACCGCCGCGGGCGTCGCCGGCGCGAACTTCACGGTGCACGCGCCGCTCTCGGGGCTCACCAAGGCCGACATCATCAGGCAGGGGGTGGCCGCGGGCGTCGACTACTCGTTGACGCATAGCTGCTACGACCCCTCACCGGAGGGGTTGGCGTGTGGCCATTGTGATTCGTGCCTGTTGCGGAGGAAGGGGTTCGTCGAAGCAGGCGTGCCCGACCCGACGCGCTACGTGAAGACCCCGTGATGATCTCCGCTCTCCTGTCGTTGTCGCTCGCCGCCGCGCCCGAGCCGCTGGTCGAAGTGCTGAGCCTCATTCCCGATGCCGTCGTCGACCTGCGTTACGCGACGAGCGACAACTTCATGAAGAAGCAGGTGTACCCCGACGGCGCGCGGTGCCTGCTGCTCGAGCGCAGCGCGAAGCAGTTGAAGGCCGCCGCCGACGTGCTTCGCGACAAGGGCTTTCGCGTTCGTCTCTACGATTGCTACCGCCCGCATCACGTTCAGTTCGAGCTGTGGAAGGTGATGCCGGTGCCCGGGTACGTCGCCGAACCGAAGAAGGGCAGCAACCACAACCGCGGCGGCGCAGTCGACCTCGGGCTCGTCACGCTCGACGGCAAAGACGTCGAGTTTCCGTCGGCGTACGACTTCTTCGGCAAGGAGGCGCACCACAAGTTCCAGGGCGGCACGAAGGCCGCGCTCGCCCACCGCGAGCTGCTGCGCACCACGATGGAGGCCGCGGGCTTCAAGAAGAACCCCATGGAGTGGTGGCACTACGACCTGCCAGACGCTTCGAAGTATCCGCTCCGCGACGAGCCGTTCAACGCGCCGTCTGACGGCGGAACGAAATGAAACAGCGCGTGTATTACGCGGTGGCCATCGAATCGACGTTCAAGCACGGGCCGGGCGAACGGTTGAACGACGCTCAGCGCGCGGTGCTGCGAGACGAGTACGGCATCAACCCGTTCAACACGATGCCGATCTACCCGGTCGAGGTGATGGAGAAGGCGATGCGCTACCTGCAGCGTGAGCTCTTTCCCTCGACGCCGCTCGACGAGTCAGAAGCGTTGCTCGGCGTGCTCTCGTTTCGTGGGTTCGCGCAGACGCTGATCGGCAAGGCCATCATGCAGATGATGCGGCTCATCGGCCCGGAGCGGACGATGCCGCGCATGTCGAAGAACCTCTCGGCAGGCACGAACTTCATGGAGATCAGCTCGCACAAGCGTGGCGCCGGAGACTTCGAGCTTCACGTGTCGGACGTCGGCGTTCTGCCGCACTTCTACCGAGGCATGTTCGCGGAAGGCCTCGCGTACACCCGCGCGAAGGACCTGAAGGTCGACGTGGCGTCGCACGACGGCAGGGGCGCGACGTACCGCATCACCTGGAGCGCCTGAAGAAAGCGCTGGGAAAAGCACCGTGAAATTCGCCGCGATTCGTCACGCGCGTTGACACCGTGCTCTCAAAACATCGCCGGGCGCATGTTCGATGATCCGCCCATGACCACGCGTATCGCGCCGACCACGACGCCCGCCGTTCCGCCGCCGACGACTCCGGTGCTGCCGCCGGTCGTTCCCGCGCCGACGAAGGCTCAGGTGAAGCGCGCCGAGACGCAGCTCAAGAAGCTCGGCTTCAACCCCGGCAAGGTCGACGGTGCGCCCACCAAGGCGTTCACCGCGGCGCTCAAGGAGTTCCAGACCTCCTGGGGGCTCACCGCCAACGGTCAGCTCGACGCGAAGACCACCGCGAAGCTCCAGTACACGTACGACCGTCGCAAGCGGCACGGCAAAGACCTCTTCGTCTCCGTCGGTGAGAAGTCGAAGGACATCAAGGTGCTCGAGCAGCGCCTGGCGAAGCTTGGCTACAAGGTCGGCAAGGCCGACGGCATCTATTCGAAGAGCACCGCCGAAGCGGTGAAGGCCTTCCGCGCTGATCAGAAAGAACTGCCCGACGGTCAGGGGTGGCTCTCGAAGACCGCGCGCGCCTCGCTGCGTCGTGAAGTGGGCGCGTTGTCGCACCCTCCCGAGCGTCGTCGCGTGGCGCCGTCGACCGCGCAGACGCGGGCCGACCGAGCGACCGCGAAGGCCGCGCAGACCCCGTTCGGTGAAGGCACGAAGGGCGCGCACGTGGCCAACGTGCAGAAGCACCTGGTGGCCGCGGGCTTCAGCCCCAGGCGCAGCAGCGGCGTGTTCGACGAGCGCACCGCCGGCGCGTTGAAGGCGTTCCAGAGCAGGTCGGGCCTCAAGGCCACGGGCATCGTCGACGCCAGGACGTGGAGGGCGCTGCAGAAGAGCTTCATTCTCAGCAAGACGGCGCCGCAGAAGCTCTACGAGCGCAGCGGCGCGGTGAAGAACAGCGAGAAGCTGCTCAAGCAGCTCGGCTTCAACCCCGGCAAGGTCGACGGGCTCTTCGACAAGTCGACGCTCAAGGCGGTGCGCGCGTTCGAGCGCAGCCAGGGCATGAAGGTCGACGGCGTCGTGGGCGCCAACCAGGTCGAGAAGATGAAGGCGCTCACCAGGGGCGTCACGCTTGGCCAGCTGCGTTCGATCATGCCGACGCTGCCGCTCTCGAAGGCGAAGGCGTACCTGCCGTTGCTCAACCGCGCGATGGCGGAGGCGAAGATCAACACCAAACCGCGCAAGGCGATGTTCCTCGCGCAGCTCGCGCACGAGAGCGTGTCGCTGCGCTACTTCGAGGAGATCGCATCGGGCGCGGCGTACGAAGGCCGTCGCGACCTCGGCAACATCCACCCGGGTGATGGCGTTCGTTACAAGGGCCGCGGGCCGATTCAGCTCACGGGCCGTTCGAACTACCGCGCTGCAGGCCGTGCGCTGGGGCTGCCGCTCGAGGCGAACCCGAAGATGGCGGCTCGGCCGAGCGTCGGCTTCCGCACCGCGGCGTGGTTCTGGAATTCGCGCGGGCTCAACCGCTACGCGGATCAGGGCAACTTCCTCGAGGTCACGCGCCGCATCAACGGCGGGTACAACGGGCTGGCGGATCGTCAGGCGTATTACCGTCGCGCGCTCAAGGTCCTGTAACCCACGGACCGTTCGCCTCACGCTTCCGACCGTTCGGTGCCACGTCGCGCACTGAGCGGTCGAGCCGTTTCACGCTGCAGTCATGAAACGACTGCGGCGCGCCGGTTTCTTCTTCTTCGTGGTCTCGGCACTCACCGTGCTTCGCGTGGAGGCCTGCGCGTCTCGCGACGACGCGGAGTCGCGCTACGCCTACGTCGCCGAACGAATCCAACGTCACCAGTTGCCCGGGCTGGCACCGGGTCACCCGTTCGATGGCGAGTGGACGCTCATCGCCATCTCCGAAGCGGTCGCGTCGTCGGTGCAGCTGGCGGTGCGTCACCCCGAGCGTCGCGAGACCTACGCGCGCAACGCGAGTGACTGGGCGCGCCTGCTCGCCTCGCCGGAAGTGCGTGCCTACGACACGAAGCAGTGGGGCAGTGACCCACTCACCACGCTGGGCACGCTGGACGCGCACGTGGGCTACCTCGGCCATGTCGCGCTGGCGATGGACGCCGGCTGTCTGCTCGGAGGCGAACGTGACGAGCCGTTGCACGACGAAATCGTGAACGCGCTGGCGCGCCGCTTCTCGGAATCAGAGCGGGGTCTGCTCGAGACGTACCCCGCCGAGACGTACCTGCCGCACAACTTGGTCGCGATGGCGGGCATCGCTCAATACGACGCGTGCGTGGGTTCGTCTCGGCATCGGCAGCTCATCGACGCGTGGCTCGCGAAGGTAAAGAAGCACTGGTTGGACGATGGCGTGCTGGTGTTCGCACCCGGTCAGCCGGCGCGCGGCAGTGGGGCGGCGTGGAACTCGTTCTATCTGCCGTTGATCGACGAAGCGTTCGCGGCAGATCAATCGGAGCGCATGTGGACGAAGTTCGGTGACACCGCGGTCGGTGGCTGGCTCGGTGAGCTTCGTGAATGGCCGGTCGGTGTCGATCGCGAAGGCGACGTCGACTCGGGGCCGCTGGTGTTCGGAATCTCACCGTCGGCGACGGGCTACGCGCTGGGCGACGCGGTGCTGCGCGGTCGACCCATCGCCGGCAGCATCATTCGCAACGCAGAACTCACCGGCGTGACGTTGGGAGATCGCTATGTGCTCTCGCCGTTCGTCGGTGACGCCATCACACTCGCTTCGCGAACGGCGACGAGGTGGCCGACGAAGCCGATGCATGTTGATAAAGTCAGTAATACTTTATTGGTGCCATCAGGGCTGCATGCACGACCTCGAACAGCTGTTGCTCGCACTTCGTCGCGGTGAATCGTTCACCTTCCTTCCGTTCTACGGCCACACGCCGCGTGAAGACGGCCGCTTGTCTGACGCCTGCTTCTCGCAGTGGTGGCGGTGTGAATTCGAAGTCGACGGTGTCCGATACACGTCGGCGGAGCAGTTCATGATGGCCGAGAAGGCGCGGCTGTTCGGTGATCAGCACACCCTCGCGAAGATTCTGCAGACGCACGAACCCGGGGCAGTGAAGAAGCTGGGCCGTGAAGTGCGCAACTACGACGACGCGAAGTGGGGCGCGGCGCGGCTCGAGTCGGTCACGCGCGGGTCCTTCGCGAAGTTCTCTTCGTCATCGGCGCTGCGCGAGTTTCTGCTCTCGACGGGTGACGCGATTCTCGTGGAGGCGGCGCCGCGAGATCGGATCTGGGGCGTCGGGCTCGGTCGGAACAATCCGCTCATTCACGACCCGACGAGGTGGCGCGGGCAGAACCTGCTGGGCTTCGCGCTCGTCAGGGCGCGCTCGATGGTGCGGGCTTCTTGAGCGCCACGACTTCGCGGTGAATGAGGTACGCGAACAGCACGGGGCTGCCGATGAAGGGCGTGAACAGCGCGTAGGGCAGCCATGGCAGGCCACGCTTCTTTCCGTCGCTGTGAATCCACGCGACGGCGAACAGCAACGCGATTCCGAGGTCGACGAACAGCTGCGCCCCCCACGCTTCCCGCGCGGCGAGCTCCAGGAACCCGAAGACCCCGTGGGCGAGCATGATGCGGATGGTCCAGGCGCTGAACGCGATGAAGCCGACGATGCCGATGGCGAGTTTCATGGTTGGGGTCCCGGTGTGTGACTGTCGTCCCTTGTCGCACTGAACATCTGTCCATTCATTTATATTGGGCGCAGTCGGCGGGCGCGCGCTGCTCAAGGCTTCTTCCTCGCCACGAGCTCGCGATGAACGATGTACGCGAGCACCGGCGGGCTCCCCAGAATCGGCGCGAGCGCGACGTACGGAATCCACGGCAGCCCACGTCGCTTCGCGTCGCTCCGCACCCAGGCAGTCGCCACCAACAGCGCCAGCACCAGGTCGATCAACATCTGCATCGCCCATGGTTCGCGCGCGGCCAGCGACAGAAAGCCCGTGGGGCCGTGGGCGACGGCGACGGTGATGGACCAACCGGTGAACACCACGAATACGAGCACGGCGATGACGAGTCTCATGCGCACACCATGCGGAGTCGGGTTCATGAACGCCATGACCTCCGAGGTCATGGAGCGCTGACCTCGCGCCGGTACAGTCACCGCGTGTTCGGACCGAGTCTGAAGCAGTGGGGCGTCGCGCGGCGGCTCACGCAGGAGCAGCTCGCGCACGACGCGGAGATCTCGACGCGACACCTCAGCTGTCTGGAGACCGGCAAGGCGAAGCCGAGCCGCGAGATGGTGTTGGTGCTCGCGAGCGCGTTGGAGCTCGAGCTGCGTGAGCGAAATTCACTGCTCGGTCACGCCGGCTTCGCGGCGGTGTACGCGAGTGAAGGGCTCGACAGCGCGCGGATGGCCGCAGTGCGACGCGCCATCGACCTCGTGCTCGCGCAGCAGGAGCCCTGGGGCGCCGTGGTGGTCGACCGCGCGTGGAACGTCTTGAAGATGAATGACGGAGCGCGCGTGTTGAGCCGCTTCTCGAAGACCCCGAAGGCGATGGCGAAAGCGGTGCGCGCGGTGCTTCACCCAGACGGTCTGAAGACAGCGCTCGTGAACTGGGGCGAGGTCGCCGCGTTCACGCTGCAGCGACTGGAGCGCGAATGTACGCGGCATCCGCACGACGAAGCGCGCGCTGCGTTGCTGCGCGAAGTGAAGAAGTACCCCGGGGTGGCGAAGCTCGAGCTCGCGGCGCGTGATGAAGCGCCCGCGAGCGTTCTTCATCTGCGCCGGGGTGACGACGAGGTGCGGCTGTTCACCTTGCTCACCACCATCGGCACGCCGCTTGACGTGACCGCAGAAGAGCTCACCATCGAGAGCTACTTTCCGGCCGATGCAGCGTCGGAGCGATGGTTGCGACGCTGACCCTCAGCGCTTGAGCGCGCGCTCGATGGCGCCAATCGTCGCGCTCACGTCGTTCTTCGACACCGCGCCCATGTGCCCCACGCGGAAGTACTTCGTCTTCAACGCGGGGTGCAGGTCACCGGCGACCGTCACGCCTTCTGCGCCGATGTCCTTCACCAGCGCCGCGTCGACCCCGTCGGGGTAGTAGATGGCCGACAGCGTGTTGGCCGCGAGCGCGTCGCTCTTGGCCAGCAGCTCGAGGCCCAGCCTCTTCCACGCCGAGCGCATGGTCTTCGCCACCGCCTGATGCCGCGCCACGCGCGCCGGCATGGTCTCTGCCACCAGCTGCTGCAGGCTCACGTCGAGCGCCATGATGAGATTCACCGCGGGCGTCGCGTAGTACGCGGGCTTCTCGGCTTCGTAGGCCTCGTGAATCGGCAGCCACTCCGCGAAGTCGAGGTACATCGTCGCCACCGGCTTCGAGCGCGCGCGCCAGGCCGCCATCGCGCGCGGGCCCGCCAGCAGCACCGCGAGGCCCGGAGGGCACCCCAGCGCCTTCTGCGACGCGGTGAAGGCCACGTCGACGCCCCACGCCTCCATCTCGAGCGCTTCACCACCGACGCTGCAAACGCCATCGACGATGACGAGCACGTCGTGCTTCCGCGCCGCCGCTGCGTACGCCTGCACCGGCGCCAGCACCGCCGTCGACGTGTCGACGTGCGTGACGGTCATCGCCTTGAAGCCGCCGTTCGCGAGCGCCGCTTCGACCTCTTCGAGCTTCGGCGCGTCGCCGGGCTCCGCCTTCACCTGCGTCACCTCGGCGCCGTGCCGCGCGAGCATCGCGGCGATGCGATCCGAGAAATAGCCGGTGTTCACCACCAGCGCCTTGTCGCCCGGCTGAATGAGGTTCGCGACCGACATCTCCATGCCGAGCGTGCCGCTGCCGGCGATGATGAACGGTTGCGCCGACGGCGCCGCGAACACCGTGCGCAGGTTCTTGATGGCGCGGGCGAAGGCCTTCATGAACACCGGGTCGAGGTGGCTGCGCGTCTTCTCTCCGAGGGCGCGCAACACGGCGGGCTCGAACTCAATCGGCCCGGGAATCATCAACAGGTTCCGTTCGCTCATGCTGCGCGCTCTACCACGCGTGCTAGGTGAGGAAGGCGATGCGAACGAAGTACCCGCTCCGCACCAAGCCGCAACGCACGCAGGGCCTGCACTACGACGCGGGGTTCCTCTCACGCGCCGACCGCGCCGAAATTCTCTCGTGGCTCGGCACGCTGCGGCCCATCTGGGAAAACCGCTTCTCCGACTACCGCCCGCTGCCCGAAGGCGAAGAACAGCGCCGATTGCTGCGGCCCGTGTACTGGCTCGGCAACTGGCAGTTCGCGTGCCTCGACTACTACCGGCCGCCGGCGGGGTTGCTCGATCGCTGCGTCGAGGCCGAGCCGTTTCCACCGGTGCTCGCGAAGCTGGTGAAGATCATCGAGCAGCGCGCGCGCCGCATGTTCCGTGGCGACGACATGCCCGCGGGCTGGCACCTCAACACCTGCCTCGTGAACTTCTACGGAGCGAGCGTCGTCGACGGCAAGAAGGTCGACACCGCGCGCGTGGGCGAACACAAAGACTTCGAGCCGGGCCCCGTCGCGTCGTTGTCGCTGGGCGAGCGCGCGATGTTCCAGTTCGTCGCCAGTCGAAAGCCCGGTGACCGCGACGGCGTCGTGGAGCAGCAGTGGCTCGACGACGGCAGCCTGCAGATCTTCGGCGGCGACCAGTGGAAGAAGCGCACCTTCCACCGCGTGCAGCGCGTCGACACCAGGGGCGGCCATACCTTCGACATTCACGTCAGTGACTTCGAGACACGGCGCATCAACTTCACCTTCCGCTACGTGCCCGACGAGCACGTGATTCCTTTCAGGAAGCTGTCGGAGCAGGCCCAGCGTGACGTGCGCGGCTACATGGAAGAGCTGGCGAAGAACTCGAAGTTCTTCGCCAACGCGCTCAGCGGGACTTGAGCGCCGCCAGCTGCTGCGCGGTCTTCGGCGTGTGCCGCAACAAGTCGCCGCCGATGACGGTCACCATGTTCGGGAGCGCCCGCAACGCAGCTTCGTTGGCACCGGAGATGGCCACCGCCTTCAGCGACTTGAACGCGCGGTGTGTCAGCACCACGTCGACGTACTTCTCGAGCGGCGGCAGCGGCTCGCGGTCGGGCTCTGCGGCGCGCGGGTGGTGGCGAGCTCGAAGTACTCGAGGCCTTCGAGGTGATCGGCGAACCGCGCCAGCCATGCGGGGTGAAGCAGTCGGGCAGGAAGCCACGCGCCTGCAGGCCGAGGTGCTTGACGCCGCGGAACGCCGGCGCCACGCCGACCAGGGTCTTGTCGGTGCGGTTCGAGCCGCCCATCGACCCGATGAGGTGCGTGGTGAAGGTGACGAAGTGCAGCCGCGCGAGGTCCAGCTTCGCGACCGCGTCGATGGTCGCCTTCTTCTTGAGCGAGGTGACGCACAACATCAGCTCCGGGTTCAACCGAGTGAGGTGCTCGAGGCCCTCCACCAGCTTGTCGGCTTCACAGCGCGCTTTGTGCACCATGCCTTGGGGCCGAACGCGTATTCGCGCAGAAACGGCCGGGCAGGGCCCACCAGCTCGCCCTTCTTCCGCAGCAGCGACTGGTACTTCTTCTCCTGCGCCGGGGTTCGGTTCTTCGTCAGCGAGAGCTGCACGAAGAGCCCCCGCTTCTCGTTCTTTCGAGCCAGGCGTCGGCGAGCACACGGAGCGTCTCGTCGCCGGGCCGTTCCCACCACGCGTCGAGCAGCGCCTGTTCGTTCATGCACCCGGTTTAGCGCAGCGCCTTCAACACGGCCTCGGCCGTGGCCTTCGACGACGCCGGGTTCTGACCGGTCACCAGGCGCCCATCGGTCACCGTGAACGACTGCCACCGCGGCGCCTTCTGGTACTTCGCGCCGAGCGACGTGAGCTTCGTCTCGAGCAGAAACGGCACGTCGTTCTCGAGGCCGCCGGCCTTCTCTTCGTCGTTGCTGAACGCGGCGACCTTGCGCCCTGCCACCACCGGCCTGCCGGCCTGGTCCTTCACTTCGACGAGCGCGGCGGGGCCGTGGCAGACGGCGGCGAGCACCCTGCCGGCGTTCCACCCTGCGCTGAGCTTCGCGCCGACCTCCGGGGTGGGCAGGTCCCACATCGTGCCGTGGCCACCCACCACGAACACGGCGTCGAACCGGGTCACGTCGACGCCCTGCAACGCGAGGGTGTTGGCGAGCTTCTTCTGCGCGGTGGCGTCGGCGGCGAAGCGCTTCACGTCGCTGGGCGTGTCGGTGGTGCTCCGCGGGTCGGCCGGCGCGGCGCCACCTCGGCGCCCGCGTCGACGAACACGTAATAGGGCGTGGCGAGCTCTTCGAGCCAGAAGCCGGTCGGCTTCCCGCTCGCACCCAGCTGCGCGTGACTGGTCAACAGCATCAGGATCTTGAGGGTCTTCATGCCGTCCTTCTGCCGTCGTCGCGCTGTGTAGAGCAGCGAAAGAAACGCGCTACGTTGTGAAGCAATGCTGAACAGCGTGAATCTCGAGCGGCTGCAGACCTTCGTGGTGGCGGCCCGGTCTTCCACGTTTGCCGAAGCGGCGAAGCTGCGCGGGGTGTCGGTGTCTGCGGTCAGTCAGCAGGTGCGGGCACTCGAAGGGGAAGTCGGGCTCGCGTTGTTCGAGCGCATCGGCCGCCGGGTGCGGCTCACCGACGAAGGTCGCTCACTCCTCGACACCGCGGCGGTGCACCTGTCGGCGATCTTTGACGCCATTGGCGAAGTGGGCGCGCGGCGCTCTTCGCTGCGTGGCCTCGTCACCCTGGGAACGCCGCGCACCTTCGGGCACGAATGGCTCGAGCCGCGACTCCCGAAGCTCCTCGCCAGAGCACCGCAGCTCCGGCTCTCGCTCCGCTTCGAGGTGCCCTCGCTCCTCGAACGCGCGTTGCTCGACGGTGCGCTCGACCTCGCCATCTTCGCCAGGCCGCCGGAGCTGCCCGGCATCGAAGGCCGGTTGCTGACGCGCGAGACGCTGGTGGCGGTCGCTCCGCCGAAGCTGCCGTGCCGCGATCTCGACGAAGCCGCGGCGCGCGCGCTGCCGTGGGTCACCTTCGCGAGCGATCGCCCCATGCACGACACCTGGTGGCGCGCGACGTTCGGCAGGAACAGCAAGCCCGCGACCGAGGCCGTGGTGCAGGTGCCGTCGCTCGAGTTCCAGCTCGCGCTCGTGAAACGTGGCGTGGGCGTGGCGGTGCTCCCAGACTATCTGGTGCGCACCTCGCTCCAGCGCAACGAGGTCAAAGAACTCCCGCTGCAGCCCGGGAAGCCGGCGCGAAACGCCATCTTTCTGGCGTGGCGCCGCGGCACCGTGACCTCCGCGCGCTTCGAGGCGGTACGCGACGCGCTCCTGAAGTAAGGGCCCACGCCCATGAGCAGCGAGCTGCACTTCTTCACGAAGCTTCTGGTGCTGGATCAAAAGGCCTCGGCCGACTTCTACGAAGGGCTCGGCTTCACCCGCGTCGGCGCCGACGGCACCTTCGTTCACCTGCGCTGGGAAGAGCGCGGCGACGTGATGCTGGTCGGCGCTCCCACGGGCGTGCGCGTCGACGGCAAGCGCGGGTGGGGCGTGCTGCTGTGCTTCACGTCGAAGACCGGGCTCGACGTGATTCTGGAGCGTGCGCAGAAATTGAGCGCGCCGACCGCGGGGCCCGAAGTGCAGCCGTGGCACACGCGTGAGCTGGTGGTCACCGACCCCGACGGCTACCGCCTCAACTTCGTGCAACCGACCTGATTCCCGAATGAAGACGCTCGAGGTCGCAGTCGTCGGTACCGGTACGGTCGGCAGCGCATCGGCGCTCTTCCTGGCGAGGCAGGGTCATCGCGTCACCGTGTACGAGCGCGTGCCCGAGCCCAGCACGCTCGGCGCGGGCATCATGCTGCAGCCCACCGGCATGGCGGTGCTGCGCACGCTGGGGCTCGAGGCGCAGGTCGTCTCGAAGGGCGACGTCATCGACAAGCTGTTCGTGCAGACCGCCGCGCGCCGCAAGGTGATGGAGCTCGAGTACGGCCAGCTTCAGCCCGGGCTCTTCGGCGTCGGCCTCCACCGTGGCGTGCTGTTCGACGTGCTGTACCGCGCCGCGCTCGCCGAGCCCGGCGTCACGGTCTGCAACGGCGTCGACGTGGAAGACCTGCACACCTTCCGTGACGGCACGCACGCCGTCGTCGAACGCGGCACGCGCAAGAAGCTCGGCAGGCACGACCTCGTGGTGGTGGCCGACGGCGCGCGCAGCTCACTGCGCGACGACACCGCGTTCGTGAAGAGCGTCGAGCGCTACCCGTGGGGCGCGCTGTGGGCCATCGTTCCCGACGACGCCAATCGCTTCACCGGCCGTCTGTTTCAGGTGGTGCGCGGCACACATCGGCTCATCGGGCTCCTGCCCACCGGCCACGGGCCTTCGGGCGGCGGGCGCATGGTGAGCTTCTTCTTCTCGCTCCGCAGCGATCTGCAGCACGCGTTCCGCACCGGCGACTTCGCGGAGTGGAAGCAGGGCGTGCTCGCCGAGGTGCCCGAAGCGGCGCCGGTGCTCGACCAGCTGGCGGCGCCGCAGTCGCTGCTCTTCAGCGAGTACCACGACGTGGTGATGTGGCCGTGGAACACCGAGCGCGTGGTGTACCTGGGCGACGCCGCGCACGCGATGAGCCCGCAGCTGGGGCAGGGCTGCAACCTCGCGCTGCTCGACGCGTGGGTGCTGTCTGAAGCGATGCGCACCGGCGAGAACGTCACCGACGCGCTCTTCACCTACTCACGCAACCGCCGCTGGCACCTCGGCTGGTACCAGTTCATCACCCGCGCGCTGACGCCGTTCTTCCAGTCGGACTTTCCGTGGCTGCAGCCGGTGCGCGACTACGCGTTCCCCATCGCCACGAGGCTGCCGTGGGTGCGTCGGCAGATGGTGGCCGCGATGGCCGGCGTCTCCCGCGGCCCGTGGCTGGACCTGCTGTCCTTGCCCGGCGGGTGGAAGCCCTGACGGCGGTCAGGGCACGCAGCGCGCGAGGCAGCGGCCGTCTTTGCAGCTTGCCGAGATGCACTCCGCGTCGGTGCGGCAGCTCGCGCCGGGGCTGAGCAACGCGCCGCACACCGCGCCGCCGTCGCTGCCGGCCACGTCACGGCACAACCCCCAGCGGCAGCGCCGCGTCGCAGCACAGTTCTCACCGGGCAACGGCAGCGCGCTGCAGGTGGCGTTCGCACACTCGGCGCTCACCTGGCACTGCTGGTTCGACACACACATCGCGCCGGGCTCGCCGCGGCGCCCGCAGGTGCTGCCGCCGTCGCCGTCGCCCAGCACGCAGGCGAGGTGCTCTTCGCAGTCGCCGTCGGTCAGACACGTTTCACCTTCGCTCGCGGGCTCTGCGCACGTGCCCACGCCGTCGGCGTCGAGCTGCGTACAGGTGGCGCCGGCCGGGCATTGCTGCGCCGGCGTGCAGCGCTCGTGCAGCGCGGCCAACTGCTGAACGCAGGTGCCGCTCTTTCCGTCGCACACCAGGCCGGTGGCGCACTGCGCGCCGGTGCACGGCTCGCCTTCGGTCTTGCGCGGCGCGCACACGCCGCCGGTCGAGTCGATCTCGCAGTACGCGAGGTCGATGCAGCGGTTGTCGAGGCACTTCGAGCCCGCCGACGGCAGCACCTTGCACTGCAGCTGCGAGCAGCCCAGCCCCGTCGCGCAGTCGTCGTCGACGGTGCAGTAGCCGCCGACGTTCGACGGCGCCGAACACACGCTCGTGGTCGAGAACGGCCCCGCGCGGCACGACAGCCCGGAGCGGCACTCCTGGTCGTCGTTGCAGACCTCGCCTTCGACCGCGCGGGGCTGGCAGGTGCGCGGGCAGGCGTTGCCGCGGCACACGCCGTCGAGGCACTCGTCGAAGCCGTCGAAGCACGGCTGACCCAACGAGACGCGCGGGAGGAGGAAGCGGGTGCAGGGGTCGGGCATCGCCGGCCAGCTGCTGCACACCTGGCGTTCGAGCGCGGTCACGCACGCCATGGCCCGCGCCGAGTCGAGGCGGAGCGCGCCGGCGGTCACGTGCGGCGGCCACGTGCTGGGCCCACACCAGGTCGCCTCGAAGCTCCGCAGGCACGCCTCGCGCGCCGTCTCGTCGGCAGCGATGAGCCCGCAGCGCGCCAGCCCGTCACAACGCGCGGCGTTCAGCAGCGCGCATGCTTCGAGCGGAGGGATGCCGGCGTCGAGGTCGTAGCCGGCGTCGCGCACCGGCCCTGCGTCGATGCGCCCGGAGTCCGGCGGCTCGATGCGCTGCGACGGCGCGAAACCGCACGCCACGAACGCGCCGAGGCACGCGAACGCCACCGTGAGTTCTGGAAGGTGAGGCTTCAAGTGGTTCTGACCAGCTACGGCCCGCCGTCGGCCCTCTGCGAGCAACTCGTCACGCATGTGCCACCGAAACCACCGTCCGGCAAGGTGGCCGACTCGCAGTCGTTCGACAGGCACTGCCCACTATAGCTGCACGCACCACCCACGCTCTGCCACGCCACGCACGTGTCGGCTGAAGTACCCGAATACGCACACGCGTGACCCGGCGCGCAGCGGTAGGCGCTGTCTTCGTACGCGCAGCTCTGGCCTTCGGTGGGGAGCCGTTCGCAGCGCTGCGTGGCGTTGCGGCAATGGAGGCCGTCTTCGCAGTCGGAGAAGTCGACGCAGCGCTCCCCGAGCGACGCCTTGATGAGACAGGTGCCGGCGGTGAGGAGCCCCGAGCAGCGCAGGCTCGGCAGGCAGCCCGACGGTCCGACGCAGCTGCCGCCCAGCCCCGCGCGGCGCTCGCAGCTGCCGGGGCCTCCATCGCGCGTGCTGCAGAAGAACTCGGCGGGGCACAGCGGGTAGCCGTCGATGACGCCACACGGCTCGTCGAGACTGACCGAGATCGCCGTGCACGCGCCGTTGCTGCAGATGGCGCCCTCGCCACAGCCCGAGAAGTCGATGCACGGAGCGCCCTGCGCCGGCCTCTCACGGCACCGTCGGGCGCCGGCATCGTCGGTGTCACAGGCGTCGTCGGGTGCGCAGCGGTTGCGCGCGTTGTCGCAGCTCGAGCCGCGCGGTGCCCACGCCCGGCACGCATGCGGGCACTGATGGTCGTCGAGGTCGCAGAAGCCGCTCACGTCGCAGTCGAGCGCCTGCAGGCACGCACCGCCGGGCGGGCTCAGGCCGATGAACGCGTTCTGACAGCCATCGGGCACCTCTTCACAGCTGCCGCGCGCGTAGCCCTCGAGACACCGCAGCGCCTCGCGCTCGAGGTACTGTACGCGGAACTGCCGCACGCCCAGCGTCGTCGCCAGTTGATCGCAGCGGGACGGGTGCGCTCCGGCCAACAGACACCCCGCGAGGCCTGCGTCGGTCAGCCGGCCACAGCGCCGCGCGCGCTCACATTCGGCGCGGGTCTTGAGCGCACACCACGCCTCGACGGGCGCGCCGGTGCGCCCCGCGTCGAGGCCTGCATCTCGCGGGGGGCGACCGGCGTCTGGCGTTCCCGCGTCGACGCCCGCGTCGAGCTCGACGGCAGCGTCTGGCAGCGGCTGCGCCGGGCACGCGAGCAACAGCACCGACGTGACCGCGAGGAGCCGACGCACCACGCGAAGCTACCGTGTTCAGCGCGCGCGTCGCACCGCGATGAGCCGGCCGACGATCGACACCGCGATCTCCGCCGGCGTCAACGCGCTGATGTCGACGCCCATGGGGCTCTCGAAGCGCGCCACCTCGGTGTCACTGAAGCCCGCGGCCGTCATGCGCTGACGGAACATGAGCGCCTTGCGTTTGCTGCCGATGACCCCGAGGTAGGCCAGCGGCGTCTTCACCAGCGCTTCGATGCACGCTTGATCCAACGGGTGGTCGTGCGTGGTGACACAGCAATACGTGTGAGGCCCGCCGCTCAGTGCCCTGGCCACCACGTCGGGCTGCTCGAGTCGCCGCACCGCGAAGGGAAAGCGCTCGGCGTTGAGCCACTCGGGCCGCTCGTCGACGACCGTGACCTGAAAGCCCACGTGGTGCGCGAGCGTGGCCAGCTCCTTCGCCACGTGGCCCGCGCCGAAGATGAACAACGCGACGGGCGCGCCGTGCTTCTCGAGGAACACCGTCATGCGGCCGCCGCAGCACATGCCGAGGTCGTGCGTGAGGTGGGTCTCGATCATCTTCGTCTCTTCGGTCTGCGAAGAGAGCAACGCCAGCGCCGCGTCGACGACCTGCTTCTCGATGGCCCCGCCGCCGATGGTGCCGCGCAGAGAAGCGTCGGCCAGCACCACCAGCCGCGAGCCCGGCTTCTGCGGGGTCGACCCCTGCACCGACATCACCGTGCACAAGACGAAGGGGCGGCCTTCGGCTTCCAGCTGGGCGATGTCGGCAAAGAGGCTCATTCGTTCACTTCGTCTTCGGGCACGCGCCTTCGTCATTCTTGCGCTGCGCCTCGATGCGCACCACCTCGCCGGTCGACGACGTGAGCTGCTGCGCCAGCGAGGCCTCGACCTGCTCCCAGGCCGGGTCTTTCTTCTTTTCTTCCTGCACCAGCTTCTGGCTGTTCTCGAGCACGCCGATGAGCGACTTCACCTGCGCGAGCTGCGCGTCGTCGCCGGCGATGACCTCGGAGCACTTGGCCTTGAGCTTGTCGAGCGCGCCCTTCGCCGGCTTGCGCTTGTAGTCCTTGGCCATCGCGTCGTACTCGACGGCCGAGGCGTAGCGCTTGCCCGCGGCGATGATGACGTCGGCGGTGCGCTGCGCACGAATGCCGTCGAGCTGCTGGAACTTGAGCGCGGGCGTGGCGCCGGGGTCGACGTCGGTGGCGTACGAGTTCTTGAGCAGCAGCGGCCACTTCAACTTCACCGGCTCCTTGCCGAGGTCGAGTGCGCTGAACCGTTCGGCCAGACAATTCGAGAACTCGTCGTCCTTGCCGACGCTGACCTTCGCCTTGCCGTCCGACGACACGTCGACGTCAGCCGACAGCGCGGGCGGCACCACGGTGCCCAGCTTCTCGTAGCAGACGCACTGCGTGAGCTGACCCAGGCGCAGCTTGCCGGCGATGTCGTTGGCCGCGTTCTCACCGAACGACACCGTCTGCGGGCCCGCGACCACCGGAACCTCGGCGACGATGGGCGCGCCCGTGGGCTTCAACGTCAGCCGCTTGATGGCCGCTTCGACGCACTGCTTCCCCGAAGCCGTCGCGCCGTTGCCCGAGAATTCGACGGTGGTGCCGAGGTCTGCGGCGGTGACCTTCACCTTCAAGTCGAACTGCTGACCATCGCGGTTCTTCTTGTCGACGAAGCACTCCTGGTACGCGGGCGACAACGAGAGCAGCGCGCCGGTGAGCACTTCGTTGGTGAGCGGCGTGAGGTTCAGCTCGCGCGGGCCACAGGCAGCGATGTCGAAGGGAATGACGTTGGTGATGGCGAGCTTCGTGGGCTCGGTGGTGCCGAGCACCGGCTTCGTTTCAGCAGTCGCGGTGGTGGTCGACGACGACGTGGTGGCACAACCAGCGAACACCAGCGCTGCAGCTGCAGCGGTGCGAAGGCGATTCATGCGGAACTCCCAGGAAAGGGGTGGGAGCCGCTTACATACCGACGTCACCGCCCGCTCAAGGAACGAGTGCAGTGCGCGAACACGTCTTGCTGTGCAATTCGCCCCGCGCGTTACCGACGGTACTCCCGGCAGCCAGGTAGCCTTCCCAGGTGTCGTTGGTGGGGCTGTACACGCCGCGCTCGAGCGCGACGCCGTCGACGATGACATCGAGCACCGACGCTAACGAGCTCCCGCGCAGCACGATGGGGTCGTTCACGTTCATGGGCCATTCGATGTTCGAAACGATCGGCTCGGTCAGCGCCTCGTCGCACACGAAGAACTTCCACTGACGCCACGACTGCCCACCGCGCGTGTCGCGGAACACCGTGTAGAGGTCGCCGGTGCGCCGCTCGGGAACGGGGTCTTTTTCGTCTTTGCCGCCCGGCGCGGTGAACACGGTCTTCACGTCTTCCCGCAGCGCGGTGCGCGTTTCGCTGAAGCGGCCTGAAGTCGAATACCAGGCGGTGAGAATGCGTTCGTTCAACGCCTCGTCGCCGCTGGGCGTGGTCTGCACGTACGGCTCGAAGCTGCTGTGGGGCGCGACGATGTCGAACGGCACTTCTTCACCCGGCTTCACCAACACGTGCGCGTTCTGAGGCCACGCTTCGCCGCGAACGGTCAGCGCGTCGATGACGGGGTTGGTGTTGCGCGCGTCGCCTTCGAAGATGTTGATGCGGAAGAGCGCGACGATGGACTTCACCTCGTCGTTCTTCACGCGCGTGAACAACGCTTCGAGTTCTTCCTGCGTCGCGGCGGGGCTCACGGTCTCGGCGACGGCGAAGGCGACCAGCTGACCCACGGTGCCCGCCTTGCGCCGCGGGTCGTCTGCCGCGAACACGTCGAAGAGGCCCGCCGGCACGCGGTACTGCGCCTGATCATTGAAGCCGATGACGCTCACGCCGGGCGGCAACGAACTGCCGCCGAGCGCCGACGGATCATTCAAGATGTCCGGGTTGGCGCACGCGCTGCGGTTCTGGTTGTACGGGTCGGGCTCACAGCCCAACCACAACACGGTACCCGGTTGCGCACGCGAGGGGTCGAGCACCAGCGCGCTCAGCGACGACGTCTCACCCGGCCGCAGGTCAGCTGGCGACGCGCTGATGCCGAGGAGCCGCAGGTCCTCGATGAGCGTCTCGGGGCGAAAGCCCGGCTCGCAGCCACTGAACAGCACCCAGAGAATGACGAGCGCGCGCTTCACCACTCGGCCCTCACTCCCAGCACCGGAAGAATCGGCAAGCCCGTGAGATACGCCTGCTCCGAGTAGTCGTAGCTGTTGATGACCGCTTCGACGTTCTGGCGATTGGTCACGTTCTGCACGTCGAGGTAGATGGCGAACATCCACGTGGGGAACACGAAGCGCTTGTCGATGCGTACGTCCAACTGGAAGAAGTCGGGCAGTCGCCGCGAGTACTGCGTGTCTTGAATGGGGAAGAAGTAGTTCGCGTTCGCGTCGTAGATGGCGCCGCGATTGGGTCTGGTGAGCGGGCCCGAGGTGTAGCGAATCTTCGCGCCCACGATGAAGTCCAACGGCAACTTGTAGCTGGCCAGCGCCACCAGGTTGTGCGGCTGGTCGTACTGAGAAACGCCCCACACCGTGCCGCCGTAGAAGTCGCGCTCCACGCGCGAGAGCGAGTACGCGACCCACCCGAAGAGGTTCTTCGTCAGCGCGTAGCGCAGCAGCACTTCCATGCCGTACGCGCGGCCGCGGCCGTTGCTCGTGTAGCGCAGGTCCGTCACTTCACCGGTCACCTCGCCGTTGGTTTCTCCGAGCGTGGCGCGCGCCTGGTTGAAGAGGTCCTTGTAATAGAACTGAAGATCCACGGTCAGGCCGTCGATGATCCGGCCCTCGGCGCCGAGCATGTACTGCCGTGAACCTTCGGCCTCGAGGTTCGGGTTGCCGAAGCCGCGCGAGAGCTGGCCCGTCCGGTAGTCGGGCGTCTGGTGGTAGATGCCCACGCCGCCCTTGAGCGCCACGCGCTCGTGCAGTTGCCAGAACGCCGCGAAGCGCGGGTCGACCCAGCCCTTGTTCATCTGTGAGTTGTAGTCGGTGCGCACGCCCGCGATGAGCTTGAGCGGCTCCCACGGTTTCCAGAGCGCCTGCGCAAACACGCCGGGCTCGAAGGCGAACGGCGTCTCCTTCACGTACTGCAGTTTCTTGGCCTGAAACGGGTCGGGCACCTGATTCAACTTGGGCAGCGGCGGCGACTGAATCTCGACCACGTAGGGCATCAGCCCGATGTCGACGCCACCCGACAGCTCGAGCCGCCATTCGGGAATCGACCACGTCAGCGTGTCGCGCGTACGAATGGGGAACTGCGTGCCCTTGGCGAAGATGTCGTCACCGACCGCGAGTGAGAGTTCGTCGAAGCCCGTCGATGTACGCGAGCGAAAGCTCACATTCGGCGAGAACTTGTGGTCCACGCCGACCAGCAGCCGGTTGTACAGAATCGAAGTGCCGAAAGTGCCGCGGCCTTCTGGGTCGATCGACGGGTTGGGCAACGCCAGCACCAGCGCGTCAGAAGAACCGAAGAAGCTCACGAAGAACCGCGTGGGACCGCTCTTCGGTCGGTATTCCAGGCGCGCCTGGTAGTCCCAGTAGCGGGGCGCGAGCGTGAAGCTCACCGCGTCTTCAGCGCCGGGGATCAGCTTCAAGACCGCGGGCAGGAACGCGTCGATGTAGCTGCGCCGCGCGCTCAGCGCGAAGCTCCAGTTCTCACCGAGGGGCGCTTCGACCATCGCCGAGGCGTCGACCACGTTGATGTCCACGTACCCGTGAATGCCCTGCTTCGACGGCGTGCGGCCTTCGGCGGTGATGACCGCTCCGATGACGCGGCCGTAGTCGGCGTTGAAGTTGCCAGCCTGGAAGTTGATGCCTTCGAGGAGATTCGCGTTGTACGTCGAGAAGAGCCCGCCGAAGTGGAACAGCTGCGGCACGTTGGTTTCGTCGACGAAGGTGCGCGTGTCCCACGGCTTGCCGCCTCGCACCACCAGCAGGCCGATGCCGAACGGCGCACGTGCCACGCCGGGCAGATTCTGAACGACACGGAACGCATCGCCGGCGGTACCCGGGATGAGTTTGATCTCTTCGCGCGACAGCGAGACCTGCGTGACTTCCTTCTTCTCTTTCTTGCCGCGAACCACCGTCTCGTAGGCGCCGTAGACCTTCTTGCGCACGAAATAGGTGACCTCGGTGCGCGTGCCCGGCGTGAAGGTCTCGGTGACTTCGTATTTCTCGTAGTCGTTGGCGACGACCACCACCGGCCACGTTCCTTCGGGCACGTCGTTGAGCTCGAAGCGGCCTTCGTCGTCGGTGAATGCTTCGAGGCCCTGCACGACGACCGTCGCTCCACCCAGCGGGTTTCGGGTGCCGCGTTCGACCACCACGCCGCGGAAGTTCACCGGCATGCCGGCGTCGACCGGCTCCAGCTCGGGCTCGGGCGGCCGATAGAGGAAGTGCATCGTGTAGCCGAGCCGCACCGCCGCCGGCTTTCCGTCGACCTCCGCGGGCGTGAACACGAACTGCCGAATGGCCGTGAGCGCGGCTTCGTCGAACAGTTCGCCCGCGCTCTTCACGACGCGTGCATTGGTGACCGCACCGTCGACGCCGAGATCGATCTCCATCGTCACGTCGCCGGCCACGCCTGCATCGATGAGCTCGGGTGGAAACACGGCTTCGACGGCCTGCACCACCGTCGGCGCCTTCGTCAGTACACCCGTCCCACCGTCGCTCTGCGCGAACGCGAGTGACGCGGCCAACACGACAATCAACACCCCGACGCGAGTCACGATGCGAACCGCTTAGCCGAAGGCACGCTCAGTCGTAGGTGAAGGTGACGGACAAGTACGGGCGATTGGTACTCGTCGCGTTGTTGTAGGTGCCGAAGTAGCAGTAGTCGCCGGTGGTGTCGTTGTCGCTCACCGCGTTCGGCGTACGCAGCTGGAACTGTGAACGGCTCCCACGGTTCACGAAATTGGTGACGTCCTCGGCGACCGCCGACGTCACGTTCGCCGAATGCACGCTCGGGTACGTGGCGGAATTGGTCACCGTGTACTGCCGGTTGTTGATCGGCAGAATGTTGCAGTCCGCCAGGTCGAGCGCCGGCCCGTAGTTCACGTGGTACGCGTTGATGCTGCCTCCGAACGTGGCCGTGAAGGGCGAGCCGTTGCAGTACAGCTTGTCGAGGTAGAGAAACGCCGAGTCGACGTCGACGTTCGCGTACTGCGTGATGTTCGCCAGCGAGAAGGTGAGGTACCCGCGGTACACGTTGAGCGTCGGCGTGGCGCTGAAGTAGCGATCTCCCGCGTAGGTCACGCTGCTGCCCGTCGCCACCGTGGCCGAAGAGCAGTTCGACGTGCCGTAGATGTAGCCGTCGAGCGCTGCGTTCGCGGCGTTGTTGGTCACCGTCACCGTGTCACGCCGGCGAATGCGGTAGCTGAAGGTCACCGGCGCGTCGGTCAGCGGGTTGCCCGCGAGGTCCGTCGCTCCGGTGTTGATGCGCACCTGCACCACCTGACCCCAATCGAAGAAGTCGGGTGGGGTGTAGGTCATCGTGTTTCCGCTCCACGAGAAGGTGCCGCCGTTGAAGCCGGTGGGCGAGACGATGGAGAACGCGCCCTGCACCGAGGCCTGGCTCATGCGCTCACTGAACGTCACGCTGATCTGCGCGGGGTAGCCCCGAATACCTGCGAAGCGAGCGCGCGGTGCGCCGACGGCGCCCTTCGTCGGTGAAGTCGACACCACCGTGGGGTTGGTGACGTCCGGGGCGCTCGCGGTGACGAAGGTGAGCACGTACGGCGTGGCGATCGACAGGCCCGCGTCGTCGACGGCGCCGTTGCCCAGCGTCACCGTGTAGCTGGCGCCCGCGTTCAGCGGCGTGCCGTGGCTGCACACCATCAACGTGCGCGCTGCGTTCCACGTGAAGTTGCAGGCGATGGCCGGCGTGCTCGTGAAGGCCGCCTGCGTAGACGCGGTGTTCATCGGCTCGCTGAAGTTGAACTCGATGGCCGTCTGCGTGGGCACGCCCGTCGCGCCGAGATCCGGCGAGGTCGAGGTCACCGTCGGGGCCGTCGTGTCGGGCGGCGCTTCGGTGGTGAACTTGAAGGTGGTGCTCAACGCGTTGCCCGCGAGGTCGAGCCCCGAAAGCGTGACCGTCTCGCTCGTCGAGAAGTCCCAGTCGTCGGTCTGCGCGAACGTCACCTTCGTGTCGCCCAGGCTCCACGTCGGCGCGCCCAGGCCGGGGTCGGGGTCGACGGTCACCTGCAACGCCGAGGTGTTCATCGGTTCGCTGAACGTGAGCGACAGCCGCCGCGTCACCGGCACGTTCATTTCGTTCGACGTCGGGTCGGAGCTCACCAGCGTCGGCGCCGTGGTGTCGGGCGGCGCTGCGGTCGTGAACGAAAAGCCCGTGCCCGCGGAGAGCATGTTGCCGGCGACGTCACTGCCGGTGACGGTCACCTGGTAGCTCGTCGACGGTTGCAGCGGCGCGTTCGGTGCGATGGACAACTGCGTGTTGTTGTCGGCCCAGGTGGGCGTTCCGAAGACGACCGAAGGAATCGCGACCATCACCGACGCCGGGTTCATCGGCTCGCTGAAGGTGAACAGCAGTTCGGTGCTCACGGGCACCCCGACGCCACCGTCCGTGGGCTGCGTTTCGATGAGCGTCGGCTGCGTGGTGTCGGGCGTCGCTTCGGTGGTGAACGTGTAGCTGTACGCGGGCGAAATGCCGTTGCCCGCCACGTCTTGCCCTCCGACGGTGACCGTCAACATCGTGTTGAACGGGAGCGCGGCCGTCGGCTTGAGCGTGATGCGCGTGTTGTCGCCGTTCCACGTCGGCGCGCCGTAGGTGACGTTGTTGGTCGTCACGTACACCACCGTCGCGGTGTTCATCGGCTCGCTGAAAGTGATGTCGAGCGACGTGTTGACCGACACGCTGGTGCTGGCGTTGGTCGGCGTGGTCGCGATGACGAGCGGAGCCGTCGTGTCGGGCGCCGACCCGCCGCCCGTGGCCGCGCCGCCTCCCGTCGCGCTGCCGCCGCCTGTCGCCGTACCGCCGCCGGTCTCCGAACCACCACCGGTGGCACTGCCGCCGCCCGACCCACCACCCGTGGCACTCCCTCCGCCGGTTTCGCTCCCGCCGCCGCCGCCGGTGCGCGGGCCGATCACGCACTTCTGCGCGACGCAGGTTTGATCTCCGGGACAGTCTTCCGGAACGCCACAGGGCGCGCCCGTCAGCGTGGGAATGCAGGCAGCCAGCGCCAGAGCGGAAATCGACGACAGCAGCGCGCGCTTCATGGAAGTCCTCACGTGTGTTCAAGCCCCCCGGCCCCACCGACACATGGCGTCAGACGCTCTCGTATAGCAGCCGTGCACCAGCGGTGTACCGTGCTCGCACTCAAGGAGCCGTCGATGAAACGCATCGTTGTACTGACGTCGGGTGGTGACTCTCCGGGCATGAACGCCGCGCTCCGCGCCATCGCCAAGCTCGGAGCCGGTCGCGGCCTGCAGGTCTTCGGCAGCCTCGAGGGTTACGACGGGCTCATCGACGGCCGCTTGCGTGAATTGACGAAGGTGTTGAGCGACGGCGCGGTGTCCGTCGACGTGGAGCTCGACGTCGCCGGCGGGCAGGGCGGCACGTTCATCGGTTCGGCGCGCAGCGCGCGCTTTCGCGAGAAGGCCGGGCGAGAGCAGGCCCTCGAACAATTGAAGAAGCTCGGCGCCGAAGGGCTCATCGTCATCGGTGGAAATGGTTCGCTCACCGGCGCGCATTTGTTCGCCAACGAGCAGGGCGTGAAGGTGATGGGCATTCCCGGTTCGATCGACAACGACATCGGCTGCACGTCGACCTCGCTGGGCGTCGACACCGCGCTCAACACCATCGTCGAGGCGTGCGACCGCATCAGCGACACCGCGCGCGCGCATCGGCGTGCGTTCGTGGTCGAAGTGATGGGCCGTGATTGCGGTTACCTCGCGATGGCCAGCGCGATTGCGATGGCTGCTGATGCCGTGCTGATCCGCGAGTCGGGCAAGACCGAAGATCAGCTCATCGAAGACGTGCGCTCGGTCATCAAGAACGGCTTTTCGCGCGGCAAGCGCCGCATTCTCATCATCAAGGCCGAAGGCGTGAACGTGCCGTGCACGCGACTGGTGCGCCTGACCGAAGAGCGCATGAAGGAAGAACTGCCCACGCTCGAAGTTCGCGCAACGGTGCTCGGTCACGTGGTGCGCGGCGGCAACCCCAGCTACCAGGACCGTCACGTCGCCGGCCGGCTCGGTTTCGGCGCGGTGCATGCGTTGTTGAGTGGCGCCACCGACGAGATGGTCGGCTAGAGACCCTCTGAATCGGGCGGCATCGCCACCAACGACAGCTCGGTTCAACGGTTTCCGTTGGCGCGGGTGCTGGAAGAAACGAAGGCGCTCATCGACGGAACGAGCCCGGTCACCAAACGTCGCCTCGCGTTGATGAGCGCGGCGTCGGGGGTGTTGTCGTTGTGAAGTCCCACGGCCGCAGCGAAGCGTGTCGAAGCGTGATGCGAATTGCGTTCGTTGGGTTGGTGGCGGTGTCGATGGTGTCGTGTACCGGCGCGTTGTGTCCGGGAGTCGAGGCCGGCGGGTTCGAACCGCCGAAGTTCGTCTGCAGCGAGAAGTACGGCGGCACGTCGGTGTGTCGCAGCGGCCAGGCGTTCACCTGCACTTCTGACGCCTGCTTCAGCTCGGTGGTCGATGGGCCGTGTCTGCCTGCCGCTGGCTCACCACCCGCGCCGCCCGAAGGCGTGAAGATCTGCACGGCCTGGCAAGACGTGATGCCCGACGTTCCGTGTGACGCGTCACGCGAAGGCGCGGTGTGGTGCAAGGGTGGTTTGCGTTGGCAGTGCATTCCGTCGCCCGAGAGCTGCTGGGGCGCGAACACCGGCTCGCAGCCGTGCACCATCAACGCCGACTGATCATCGCGTAGAGCCAGCTGCCTGACACCGTCAGCATCACGATGGCGCCGAGCGCGCGCGTCCACGACGGCAGCGTCACTTTGCGGCCGGCCGTCAGCGCTTCCAGCGCCTGACTCCCTGCGAGCGGCGGCAACGGCAACAGGTTGAACGCCGCGAACGCGAAGGCGAGCCGGTTCATGGCTTGAAGCGGTGCTTGGTCGACCAGGGTGATGAGCCGTTGCGCCAGCCGCGCTCCTTCGGTCGCCGGGTGCAGCGCTGCCTCGAAGAGCTTCACGAAGGTGCCGGGAAACTGTGCCTCGGAGTCGCCGAGCAGCAGCGCGACGATGATCAACGTGACCGGCCCCGCGAAGATGATCAGCAGCCTTCGTGCAGGTGAAAGCGCCTCGAACGTTTCACCGGCCTCGCCGAACTGCACGTACCCGCCGAACGGAAGCAGCCCCAGCTCGACGCGGAGTTTCCCGAAGGTGTGGCCGAACAACGTCGGCGTGAGGCCCAGATGCAGACGCGTGGGCTTTGCGCCCAGCAGCGCTGCGCCGACGGCGATGCCCGACAGGTAGAGCGCCACCAACGTCAGAAGAATCGCGCCGAGCTGCGCCACCCACATGGGCCGGAAGCGTACCCGGCGCGCGCCGTGCTACGACTGCCGCTGCCCATGCCCTCGAAAATCGAACGTGAAGCCGAGCGGTACCGTGTTCGCATCGACAAGACGCTCACCGACGGCAAGGTGACGACGAAGGAAGTCGACGCGCTCATCAAAGACGCGAAGAACGGTCACTTCAGCCAGGTCGAGGCGCACTACCTCTCAGGCTTCGTCGATCGTCAGAAGCAGGCCTTCGAACCCGCGGCCCGCGCGAAGTTGGCGGCCTTCGTCGCTGGCGAAATGAAGGCGCTCGCGAAGATCGCGGGCGACAACGGCGACGAGCGGCTCCGCAAGAACCCCGCACTCACCGAAGACAGCCAGAAGTCGGGCCAGGTCACCTGGGACAAGCGCGACGGTCAGATTTCAGTGAACGGTTTCAGCCCCGACGACGCGCTGCAGGGCCAGGTCGGTGACTGCTATTTCATCTCGGCGCTCGCGGCCGTCGCGAAGGGCAACCCGCAGCTGCTGGCCAATGCGGTGAAGACCAACCGCGACGGCAGCTACACCGTCACCTTCTTCGAGCGGAACGCCAACGACACGAAGGCGAAGCCGGTCAGCATCACCATCGACGGCACGTTCGCCAATCGTCACGGCCGGCTCGAGTACGCAGCCGCGCGCGAGACCAAAGAGCTGTGGCCGATGATCTTCGAGAAGGCCTACGCGCAGTGGAAGGGCGGCTTCGGCGCCATCGAAGGCGGCATGTCGGCGACCGCGCTCGAGGCGCTCACCGGTCACAAGACCGACTTCTTCGGCGTGACCAGCGAGTCGAAGGCCGACGAGACGTTCAAGCGCATCAGCGAAGCGGTGAAGGGCGGCGGCGGCGTGGTCGCGCTCAGCAAGCCGTGGGATCCGTCGGAGCGCGGCGTCGTGGCAGATCACGCGTACACGCTGCTCGGCGTCGAAGAGAAGAACGGCCAGAAGCTGGTGCAGCTGCGCAACCCGTGGGGCGAGCGCGAGCCCGGTTACGACGGTCGCGATGACGGCATCTTCTCCATGCCCATCGAGAAGTTCCTCACCTCGTTCGCCACCGTGGAGTTCTCGAGGCCGTAAATGCAGCTGCGCGTCGCACAGATGGTGAACGACACCGAGGCTGAAGGGCCGGGCCGTCGCTTCGCGTTGTGGGTGCAAGGCTGCTCGCTGCGCTGTCCCGGTTGCTGCAACCCCGAGATGTTCTCGGCAGACAAAGGCGGGGCGTTGCATGACGTCGACGCGCTGGTCGAACGCATTCTGTCGGTGCCCGCGCTCGAGGGCATTTCGGTGCTCGGTGGTGAACCGTTCGAGCAACACGAAGCCCTCGCCGAGCTGTGCGCCCGCGTTCGTGCCGCAGGTCTCTCGGTGATGATCTACTCCGGCTATTCACTGGCCGAATTGAAGGCCCGTCAGGTGGACCTCTCGCACGTCGACCTCCTCGTCGACGGCCGCTTCGAACAGAACAAGCCCGAGACGCGCCGCCGGTGGATCGGCTCGACGAATCAGACGCTGCACTTCCTGTCGTCGCGCTATTCGCAGGACGATGCGCGCTTCTCGACGCCCAACACCGTGGAGCTCCGCTTCGTGAACGGGCAACTCACCATCAACGGGTGGCCTCAGGCTGCCAACGCTTTCCGCCGTCGATGACCGTCGCCGTCACCCGCTCCGAGGGAAATCTGCTGACGCTCGCGCGAGTCGCGGTGGGTGTCATTCCGCCCATCGACGCCATGCGGTTGCTGGTCACGCCGGTCTCGCCGCCCACGAGGCTGGGGCCCACCGCGCGGGAACTGCTGACCGACACCCTGGCGCGCGGCACCGTGCTCTCGCTCGCACGCAGCGGTGGCTGGGTCGAGCGCTCCTGGGAACGCGTCACGCCGCCGCTGGTCTTCACGCCGAACATCATCCGGCTCTTCTCGTGGTTGCTGTCCACGCCGCTCTCGGAGGCCGACGTGGCGCCGCTCGTGCTGCCCGAGCCGCCCACTCCCGCGGAAGACGCGTTGCTCGCGATGCTCGTCGATCGACTCCGCGGCTCCGGTTGTGACGTGGCCATCTCGTCGCAGCTCGAGTTTCGCCGCTGGCCACTCACCACCATCGCGCACGCCGCCTTTCTCGCGCGCAACGTGCCGCGTGACGAAGCGCCGGTCTTCGACGTGACGACGCTCGCCCCGTGGCTCGAACACCTGCGCGTGCTGCTGGCGCGTTCGTGGCTGGCGGCAGAACGTTCGCGGCGCGACCTCGTGGCGGTCGACGCCATCGCGCGAATGGGTCGGGCGCAGCAGGCGGTGTTGAGCTCGCTGCTCGAGGCGCTGCACGCGGCGAACCGTCACGACCTCGCGAGCTTCCTCATCGACGTCGGGGTGGCGTTCTTCGCGACACCGCGCGGCGCCGACGAGCTCACGCGCTCGATGACCAACGACGCTCCGTTCCGTGAGCGCACCGAGGCGCGGCGTGCGTCGGTTGCGACCTGGCGCGCGCTCGCCACGCTCCGCGAGTGGGACCAGCAGCACCGCAACGTTCGTTTCATCGACGACGACTACGAGCGCTCGCAGCGGCTCGTGCGTGACTGGGAGCGGCTCGGTGAGCGCGGCTTCAACGCCGCCGCGACCCTCGTGCACGCCGTCGACGCGCTGACCTGAAACGTGCCGGCCGATTCGAGCCGTGTGGCTCCCAACGGCTTCAGCGCGCGAAGTACGCGTTCGACCAATAGCGCTCGATGGTGCGCATCAACTCGGTGAGGCCTTCGAACTCGTGCGGCTTGACGAAGTAGCCCGCGCAGTTGAGCGCGTGGGCCTGCTTGCGCGTGTCCTCCTTGGCCTGGGTGGCAAGCACCAGCACCGGAGTCGACGTCAACGCCTCGTCTTTCCGCAGCTGCCGAAGAAACTCGAGCCCGTGCATTCCAGGCATGTCCATGTCGAGCAGCACCATGCGGCGTTCCTGCGGCAGCGTGCCTTCGCGCAACAGCCGCAGCGCCTCTTCACCGCCGCTGGCCTCCGTCACCAGATGCTTGAGGCCAGCCGCCGCGAGCGCGCGTCGCACCGCCGTGCGGTCCATCGGTTCGTCGTCCACCACGAGAAGATTCAACATCGGTCACCCCCGTCAGGCCGTAAGCACAGACCGGCGACATGCCAAATGGCCGAATCGAGCCGGTATCCCCCGAAGCGGGAGCCCGGCCACCCGCTGCGGCGCCGCCGCGGTCGCGCTCATGGCACCCACTTCAGCGATTCGAGCGCGCTGCGCGCGGCGTCGTCGACGAGCCCGGTCACCCCACCGCGCGTGGCGCGCTCGATGATCAACGCGAGGAAGAGCTTCTTGAGTGACGACTTCTCGCCGCGCGTCAGGGCCTCGAGATCCGCGGTGACTGCGTGTTGGACTTCATTGAGTGCCGCAACTGCTCGCCTGTGACCTCGGGCCGGCGCCCCACATGCGCGAGCGCATGGGCGAACGTGGCAGCGATGACGGTGGCGCGATTCCGGGGTTCCGCGTTCCAGCGCCCGGCGAGCTCCGCGAAGAAGTCCATGCGTGACCGTCGCCCGAAAAACAGAAACTCCGCAACAGCGCTGAAGGCCGTTGCGGAGTTCCCTTGGGGAGAGGTCTTTGTAAGTCGCTTACCAGCCGAACCAGCCGGCCACCCTGCTGGCCGCGCCCGACACCACGCTCTTCGCAGCGCTGGCGGCGTTCGAAACCGTGTTGGTGACCGCGGTGGCCGCGTTCGAGACCGCCGCCGTCGCCGCGCGGGTCACGTTGCGCGCACCGGCCGTCACGTCGTCGAGGCCGAGCTTGCCGTCGCCGTTCTGGTCGGCCGCACGGTGCGCCGCGCGCGCCACGTTGGTCGCCGTGCGCTGCACCGCACCGCTGACCTGCTGCGCCGTGCGCGTCGCGTTCCGGATGCCCGCGCCGATGTCGTCGAAGCCGATCTTCCCGTCGCCGTTCTGGTCCGCGACCTGCTTCGCGGTATCGACGGCGATGTCCTTGATCTGCTCCACGTCGATTTCCACGTTCACCGAGCCGCCGAGGCCGACGCCGAGCGCCGCACCGAGGCTGCCGCCGATCTTCAGCTTGCCGTCTTCGAAGCCGATGATGCCGCTGGCGCGCGCTTCTGCACCGGCCGACGCGTAGCCGCTGGCGCGCACCGCGAACGGGCCCGCCGAGACGGTGATGTCGGCTTCGGCCTTGGCGACCGCCGAGACACCGGCCTCACCCGAGGCGATGGCGCGGGGCGGGTCGCGGGTGATCTGCACACGGCCCGTCGCTTCAGCGGCGACTTCGGCCGAGACCCTGGCGTGGCCTTCCGCGGCGGCGTGCAACTCGTGGCCGCCGAGCGTGATGCTCTGGCTCTGCACGCGGCCCGTGACCTCTGCTTCGACACTCGCGCGGGCGCCGAGCTTCACTTCGGCGTTCAGCCCGTTGCTGTCGATGGTGCCGTTCGCGTCGACGTAGGCCGTCGCTTCGGCCTTGGCGCTCGCGTCGTACGAAGCGGTGCCGTAGCGGCCCGACACCTCGCCCGACGACTGCGCGTAGATGCCGGCGGTCGCTTCGCGGTTGAACTGCGCCTGCACGCCTTCGCCGTTCACGGTGAGCGACTGGCCACCGGTGATGCCGACGCGCGTACCGACCGAGCCGTGGTCACCCTGAACGAGCGTGTGCTCCTTCATGGCGTCGGGCGACACCTGGCTGCTCCAGGTCTGGTCGATGCCCAGCGCCTTCCAGAACTTGCCGAACGGCCCCGCGGCCTTGTCGAACTTCTCGGTGATCTTCGACGGGTCGTAGTCGCGCTCGTTCAGGTAGCTCTTGTCGAACGAGTGCGTGCGGTTCCAGTCGGCGCCGTCGCTCAGGCTGAACTTCTTGCCGTCCCAGTCGGTCTGCGAGCGCGTGGTGAGGTCGGTGCCGTTGGTGGCGCGGTCGTTGCGCGTGGTCACCGAGCGCCCGTCGTCGGCGACCGTGGTGGTGTCGTGCGAGGTCTGCGCGTTGCCACGCGAGTCGGCCGAGTTCGACTTGATGGCCGTGGTCTGGGTGCCGTTGCGCTCGCTCGACGTCGTGGTGCGGTTGGTCTCCTTCGAGACGCCGAACACGTCGCGGCTCTGCACACGTACGGCTTCCACGTCCTTGCCGTTCTTGCTCGAGGTGGTGACCTTCTCCCAGCTCGACGACTCACGACCCAGGTGATCCGCGTTCTTGTTGTAGGTGCGGTCGGTCTGCGTGCCGTGCTTGTTGGTCTGCGTGGTCGAGTACTGCGTCGACGACTGCAGCAGCTTGCCCTTGGTGGTCTTCAGCTCCTTGCCACCGGTCGGCGTCTTCTTCGTCCGCACCTCGGAGCCGTCCTTGTTCTTCTTGACCGTCGCCGTCTTCGACTCGGCGAGCTGCTCCACTTCTTTGGGCAGGGTGTTCTTGAACGTCGGGCGGGTCGAAGGGCGCGTGATCTTTGACATTTGGGAAGCTCCTGTGGAGTTATCGAAACATCGGGTGCGCAGTTGTGCGTTCCGATCAGGAAAGGAACTTTGCAGTCGATTTTTCTCTGTGGTCGGCTGCTTTACCGCCATGTCTCGCGCCTACCGGATCAGCGTCAAGGAAAGCCTGTCTCGCCACGTGCAGGTCGAAGACGGGGTGTCCTCCTCCCTCGAGCTGCTGCCCATTCTCGAGAAGGAGCGCATGCGCGAGCTGCTCGCCGCAGAGCTCGCGCAGCGCGGGTTCGAGCGCGAGGGCAACACCGCCAGTCGCAAGGAAGGTGGCGGAATCACTGTAGAAATCAACCTCGAGAGCGGTGAGGTGACGGTCACCGCCGAGGGCCATCGGTCGGTGAACCTCGAGACCGAGCGCAACGCCGTGGTCGAAGAAGATCGCGACAACGTGCAGGCCCGCGAGCTCCACCTGCGCGAAGTGGCGAAGCAGGCCCTTGAAAGAGAGGCCGCCGCTGAACAGGAGACGCTCCGGCGCGAGGTGACGGAGCGCCTCGAAGGTCACCTTCGCGATGTGCGCGAAGAGCTCGATGGTGTCGTCAATCGCGTCACGGGTACCGCGCTGAAGCAACGGGCGGCGGAGCTGGGTCAGGTCGAAGAGGTCCACGAGGAGCCCAACGGCAACCTCACCATCAAGGTGCGCGTGTAAGTGTCTATTTCCATTGAAGAAGACAAGCTCCCGAAGGAGCTGACGCCGTTTCAAGCGGTCGAAGCGGCGTACCCCACCGAGCTGGCGCGCATCACCGAGTCGCTCCGCCGTGGGTTGCCGGTGCTGGTCGAGGCCGAGAAGGAACTCACACCGTATCTCTACAAGTGCATCCGCGACCGGCTGAAGCCGGAGGGGAAGCAGTTCCTCTACCTCGACGGCCGGCCGCTGGCGGACATGCCGGCCCCGCAGCCGGGTATGGGCCTGGTCGCCACCATCGTCTTCTATTTGCGTGAAGCGGTCCGCGGCGCGGTGTCGGAGCGCGTGCTGGTGTTGCCGCACCTCGACCTCCTGACCACGTCGGTCGGCGGCCTGACCAGCGACGCGCGCGAGGTCATTCCGCTGCTCTACGAGAACCCCGAGCTCTGTTTTCTGGGCTTCAAGGACCCGTCGTTTCCGCTCCCGAAGGTCATCGAGAACCTTTTTCCCCGCCGTGAGTCTCTTCTGGGGGTGCCGCGAGAACGACTCGGTCAGCTCGTCACCCAGCGCGAGAGCCGCAAGCTGTCGGGCGACCGCACCCTCAAGCCGTACCAGCTCTACAAGAGCGTCTCGGGCGTGAACGCGGTGCGGTTGCGCCGGTTGCTCACCGCGCTGACCGGAGAGGACTACCCGGCCGACCCGAAGAGCGCGTACCTCCAGCTGCGCCAGGCCACGTTGACCGGCCAGCTCACGCTGCCCGACGTGCACCTCGAGCACGACATCGGCGGCTACGCCAAGGTGAAGGAGCGGCTTCGCAAGGAGATCCTCGACGTGCTCGCGCTCAAGGACGCCAGCAACGACGAGGCGGCGATGAAGCGCATCGAAGGGCTCGTGCCGCGGGGGATGATCTTCTGGGGCCCGCCGGGCACCGGCAAGACGCTCTTCGCCAAGGCGATGGCCACTGCGCTGGGGGCCGCGGTCACCGTCGTTTCAGGCCCCGAGCTCAAGTCGAAGTGGGTCGGCGAGTCTGAAGAGAACCTGCGCCAGGTCTTCATGCGCGCGCGTCAGGCGGCGCCGGCCATCATCGTGTTCGACGAGTTGGACTCGTTCGCCACCGCGCGCGGCACCTACCAGGGGAGCGGCGTCGAACATTCGATGGTCAACCAGCTGCTCACCGAGATGGACGGCTTCCGGAAAGACGAGCTGGTGTTCGTCGTCGGCACCACCAACTTCGTGGAGTCGCTCGACCCGGCGCTGCTGCGCCCCGGGCGCTTCGAATTCCACCTCCACATTCCGTTCCCCAACGCGGAAGACCGCCGCGCGATTCTGCGCATCTACGACCAGAAGCTCGGGCTGCAGCTGTCCGACCGCGCGCTCGAATACGCGGTCAAGCGCACGAGCGATCTGGTCGAAGGCCAGAGCACGCGGTACTCGGGTGACCATCTGCAGGCGCTGTGTCGTGCGCTCGCGCGGGCGCGGCTGCGCGAACAGAAGACCGGCGCGCTCGAGATCGAAGACGTCGAGAAGGCGCTCAACGCCTGGGCCGAGCGGCCGGCGCTCACGCCGCGCGAAGAGAAGGTCGTCGCCACCCACGAGTCGGGTCACGCGGTCGTCGCCTTGTTCTGCCCGCACTCGCCGCCCATCGAGCGCATCAGCATTCGCAGTGACCTCGCCGGTGCGCTGGGCTTCGTCAGCTATTCAGACCCTGCGCATCGCTACGTGGTGACCCAGGCGCAGCTGCTCGATCAGATCTGCACGTTGTTCGGCGGCCGTGAAGCCGAGCTGTTGTTCTTCGAAGATCTCTCCATCGGCAGCGCGGCCGACATCGAGCGCGCCACCGACATCGCCCGCGCGCTCGTCGAGCAGTTCGGCATGGGCGGTGACACCGTTGGCGTTCGCCGCATCGAAGCCGCGCACGACGACCCCGCATCCGAGTTCCTGCTCCGCTCGATGGAAGAAGCGGTGACGAAGGTGCTCGAGGAACAACGCGCGCGCGCGCGCAAGCTCCTCGAAGAGAACAAGGCGTTGGTGCAGACCCTGCGGGAGCTGCTGCTCGAGAAGAAGGTGCTCGACAAAGAAGCGCTCGCCCACCTGTTGCCGGCGACGCCCAAGAAGGAAATCGTCGCTTCGGAGACCTGACCCATGGCCACGCTGATTCTCCGCCTCGAGATCGACCCGCAGACGAAGAAGAAGAACGTCATCGTCAAATACGACAGTGACTCCGACGCGCTGCCGATGGAGCACGAGCAGCAGCACAAGGCGATCGTCGAAGCGCTGCTCAAGGGCGGCACGGTGACGGCCGAAGATCTCGGCACCATCACCATCGAGCGGGAAGGGCAGGGCGCGGCGCGGCCTCCGGCGCAGACCGAAGCGCCTGCCGCGGGACGTTCGGCCGTCGAAAACAAGGGCTGACGCAATGGGCACGCGCGGCATCGTCGCGGTGGTCGACGGCTCGTCGTGGCGCGGGTTCTACCGGCAGCTCGACGCGTACCCTGAGGGGCTTGGTCAACAACTTCTCGACGCGCTGCGAACGCACGGCGTGACGAAGACGGCGCAGCGCATTCGTGACGCACAGCTGGTGAGTGACGGTCGCGAGCGCGCGACTCCGGCGACGTTCGGCAGGAACGGTGATCTCGCGTGGTTCTATCTGCTCGACGAAGCGCACGGCGTGCTGCGCGTGTTCACCGGTGGCGTCACCGCGAGCCCGAATGCGCCGGCCGGTTTCGAACACTGCGTCTGGCGCGAAGTCGCAACCATCGCGACCGCGTCACTGCCGCAGAAGTTGAAGGTCGAGCTCCCGCCGCCGTGGACGCAGCTTGCCGTGTTGTCAGGTTGGGACGCAGACGACCGGGCGGCGGCCATGAGGCTCGACGTGCGGCGCCGCGTGGCGCGTGACGCGAAATCGGTCGACGCGGTTCATCAGAGCTTCGAGCGCCTGCTGGTGGACGCGTTCACGAAGGCGCCGTGGAAGAAGCCGCTCGGCGCGCAGCTGTTCATCACCCGCGAGTGGACGAAATCGTCCGCGTGGCTCGTGGTGCGGCTCGGTGGCATCGCCGTTCACTACGCGGCCGACGAGTGGGGTCGTCACGATTCCGGGAAGCTCGAACTCTTCCAGCCGCCGAACGAATACGCAGAAGTGAACTGCACGCGGGAGGCCCTGTTCGGGGTCGAGCCGGCGTTGATTGACCTCCTCACCAGCGCTTTTCCGTCTCGGCACACCCTGTTTGCGGTGCGCGATTTTCTTCGCAGCCGTCAGGTGCCCGACGATCGCGGCGAAGAAGCCGAACGTCTGGCGCTGCCCGCGCAGCTCGCCGACGACTGGCGCGTCTTCACGCACGCCGACGGCCGCGTGTGGTCCATTCGCAAATCGGCGACGGGGTTTCAGCTGCGGCTCGGGGCGCCCGACGACGACCCGGTCTTCAAGGACCGAAGCGGTGATCTCTCGGCGGTGATCGCCGAACAACTCGCCGACGGCTTCATCGAAAGCAAAGAAGGAACCCAGCGATGAGTGATCAGAAGAAAGACGCCGAGAAGAAGGTGAAGACGTGCCTGCTGGAGCTGATGCGCATGCCCACCGGCGACAAGATGTCGCTCAAGCTCTTCTATGAAGAAGCGCAGCGGCTCGTGCGCTTCTCGCGTGACAGCCACATCACGTTGCCCGGTGAAGTCACGCGATGGCTGGGCAGCGCCGAAGAGCGCGCCAGAGATCCCATTCGCTCGGCCACCGAATCGGCTGACATCGCCCGCTACCTCTCGACGCTCGCGTGAGCACCGTCACCACCACCTCCATCGAGGCGCTCAAGCGGCTCGCGTCGTTTCCCCTCGACGCCATGCTCCAGGAGGTCGGCCCGCTCGCGCTCGTACAGCGTCAGGTGGCGTCTGATTCGCCGGCGAACCTGCACAAGCAGCTCTCGCGCACCATCGAGACCGAAGGCCGGCCTCAGGTCGCGCGCCACGCGCTGTCGTTGATGCTGGGCCTCGACGACGGGCTCGTGGTGCCGCTCGGCCGCGAAGCGCCCGAAGGGTCGCTGGTCATCGGTCGTGGTGAAGGCGCCGACGTGCGCCTGTTCGACGGCTCGGTTTCGTCGATGCACGCCGAGATTCGCTGGGACGGCTGGAAACGCGTGGCGTGGCTGCGCGACCTGGGGTCGACCAACGGCACCCTGGTCAACGGCAACGCCCTCACCGGCGAACTCGAACTCGCAGAAGGCAACGTCGTCACCCTCGGCGACGAGTCGGCGTTCCTCTTTCTGCGCACCGAAACCCTCTACGCGCTGGTGCGCACCCGCTGACGCAAGAACATCACGGCCCAGTGCAGCACCGGTCCCCCGATCCGGTGCTGCAACTGGAACCGTCAGCCCCGTACGAGCGGCTGCTTGCGCCAGGGGGGATTGGCTGACTGCTGGTCTCCTCTTCAGCAAGACTGGAACCAGTCGCGTTTTGCCTAGAAATCAACAGGTTGATGCGCCGGACTCGTTGCGATATGCATCGAGCGATGCAGAACGAAACGTTCACGCCTGCGGTGTTGGTGGTCGACGACGATCCAGACATCGCGCGGCTGGTGGGCAACTACCTGAAGCGGGTCGGTTTCGAGGCGGAGTGGGCTTCGGACCCGCTGGTGGCGCTCGAAGCCGCGAAACGTCGAACGTTCCACCTGCTGGTCATGGACTACCAGCTGTCGGGGCAGACGGGCCTCGAGGTGGCGCAGCAGCTCCAGCGGGTGCAGGGGCAGCGCGTGCCGGTGGTGGTGATGACGGCGCACACCTCGGTCGAGACGGCGGTGGCGGCGTTGCGCGCGGGCGCGGCCGACTTCGTCACCAAGCCCTTCGAGCTCTCGCTGCTGCAGATGATCGTCAAGCGCGTGCTCGACCACCACCAGACGTCGCAGGAGCTCGAGCGCCTTCGCACCGAGATTCGACGCACCAACGAGACGCACGGGCTGCTCGGTGAGCACGCGTCGATGACGGCGCTGCGCCGGTTGATCGATCGCCTGGGCCCGGCCGACGGCGCGGTGCTGGTGATGGGCGAGAGCGGCACCGGCAAGGAGCTGGTGGCGCGCGCGCTTCACGCCGCTGGAAAACGCGCGAAGGGGCCGATGGTGGCCATCAACTGCGGCGCGATTCCCTCCACGCTGCTCGAATCGGAGCTCTTCGGGCACGTGCGCGGCGCGTTCACCGGCGCCTCGGACGATCGCCTCGGGGTGTTCCGCGAAGCCGACGGCGGCACCTTGTTCCTCGATGAGGTCGGTGAGCTGACGCCCGCGCTGCAGACCGCTCTGTTGCGGGTGTTGCAGGAGCGCACCGTGCGGCCGGTGGGCGCCAACCGCGAGGTGAAGGTCGACGTGCGCGTGGTCGCCGCCACCAATCGCGATCTCCAGGCGGGCGTCGATGACGGCACCTTCCGGCAAGACCTGTTGTTCCGGCTCGACGTGTTGCGGCTCGACATTCCCCCGCTGCGTGAGCGCGGTGACGACGTGCTGTTGTTGTTCCGTCACCTCCTGCCGCTGACGTGCGCGCGCCACGGGAAGACGATTCAAGCCATCGCCCCCGAAGTGACCGAGTTGTTGTTGCGGCACACCTGGCCCGGCAACGTGCGCGAGCTGCAGAACGTGGTCGAACGCGCGGTGCTGGCCTGTGACGGCCAGCGGCTCGAGGCGTGGCATCTGCCGCAGTCGGTGGCGAGCCCACCGGCGCCGAAGGGCGGCATCAAGGAAGGCTGGCCGCTGGTGACGCTCGCAGAGCTCGAGCGCCGTCACATCGGTCATGTGCTGGCTGCGGTCGGCGGCAGCAAACAGCGCGCGGCCGACATGCTCGGCATCGACCGCGTCACGCTGTATCGCAAGCTCAAGAAGTGACGCACGGGCCCGTCAGCGGGCGAAGCGCGCGGTGACCCCGGAGCCCTCGCTCGTCACGCGGCCGTTGGCGGCGAGGTGACGCAGCACGAAGAACGCGGTCTCGACGTCATCGACGCCGGCGGCCTTCGCCAGTGCATCGACGGGTTGCGCGGTGGCGGTGAGCGCCGAGACGATCTTCTTCTGCACCTGCAGCACGGCTTCGGCCGCCTTCTTGCCGGCCTCGACGCCAGGCTGGTGGTACGCGTTCACGTTGATCAACGAGCCGTAGAAGCCGACCGTGCGTTCGAACAGCGCGATGACCGCGCCCAGCGACCTGGCCGAGACCTCGGGCAACGTGAGGGTGATGGACTCACGGTTCTTCTCCGAGAGCGCGGCGCGCGTGCCCAGCAGGAAGCCGGTGAGGTAGTCGCCCGACGTCACCCCCGGTTCGACCTCGAAGGCCGCCCCTGCGCGCTCCTTGAGCACTTCGATGAAGAGCACGAAGTGGTTGGGCACGCCGTCGCGCAGTTGCTGCACGTAGGCGTGTTGATCCGTCGAGCCCTTGTTGCCGTAGACCGACAGCCCCTGCTCGACGACCTTGCCGTCGAGGTCCTTCTCCTTGCCGAGCGACTCCATGACGAGCTGCTGCAGGTAGCGGCTCAGGAGCAGCAGCCGGTCTTTGTACGGCAGCACCACGAGGTCTTTCGCGCCGACGCCACGGCTCCCGTGCAGCCACATGAGCGCCAGCAGCGCCGCCGGGTTCTTCCTGGCATCACGAACGCGCGTCGCTTCGTCCATCAACCGGGCGCCTTCGAGCAACGCGTCGATGTCGAAGCCCTGGAGCGCTGCGGGGAGAAGCCCGACGGCCGAGGTTTCGGACGTGCGGCCGCCAACCCAGTCCCACATCGGGAAGCGCCCCAGCCAGTTCGCGGCGGCCTTGTCGAGCTCGCTGCCGGCGCCCGTCACCGCGACGGCGTGCTTGCTGAAATCGAGGCCCGCCTTCGACCACGCGGCCTGGGCCTCGAGCATGCCGTTGCGCGTCTCTTTGGTTCCGCCCGACTTCGAGATGACGACCACCAGCGTCTGCGAGAGCGACCCCGCGAGCTGGCCGAGCACCCGGTCGAACCCGTCGGGGTCGGTGTTGTCGAAGAAGTACGGCGTCAGCTTGTCGTTCACGCCGCCCAGCGCATCGGCGGCGAGTTGCGGGCCGAGCGCCGAACCACCGATGCCGACCACCAGCAGCCTGGTGAACTTCACCGACCCGGGCGCGGTGATGCGACCTGCGTGTACGTCGGCGGCGAAGGCCTTCACTTTCGAGAGCGCGTCTTCGATGACTGCCGTGAGCTCCGGCGTCGCCAGCTTCGGCGCGCGCAGCCAGTAGTGGCCGACTTGACGCTTCTCATCAGGGTTGGCGATGGCGCCGCCTTCGAGCGCGGCCATGGCATCGAAGGCCCGTTGCATCGCGGCCTGCTGCGCATTCCACCACGCGTCGTCGAACCGCATTCGCGACACGTCGAGCGAAATCTGGAGGGAATCAACCGAACAGGTGAGGTCCTGGAAACGTTGCCAGCTCATGGAGGCAGTGTCGCCGCTTTGAGGGAGCAGTGCAGCAACGGCTCCACTACAGTCCGCGCGCTCCATGGAGGCCCTGGTTTTCCCCAGCGAAGAGGCGTTGCAGGTCGCGATGCGCAGCGGCCTCGTGCCCGCCGACGTTCAGCGTGGTGCCGCGCGCGTGGGCTTCGCCAAAGACGGCGCGGTCGAAATCGCTCCAGAAGCCGCCGTGACCGCGAAGGTGAGAAAGGCGCTCGCCGGCGCGGGCGTCGAACTGCGTGACGCGTCGGTGAAGCTGCGTGACGTCGCGTGCTGGGCCGAAGTGCTGACGCCGGCCGCGGTCGGTGAACCCGACGGCCCGTTGCCGCTGGTGCTCTTCGCCGTCGAAGGTGAGCGCTCGTTGCTCGACGTCGCCGGCGAGCTGCTGCGCCTCGGGTGTGACCGTCAGGAGCTGCGCGTCGTGAAGTCGCCGCATGCGCACGCGTTGCTGCGCGTCGTCGAGCCGCCGTGGTTCGTGCTCTCGCGCGCGTTGGATCGTCTCGACGGGCTGCGCGCGTTCGTGCCCACCGTGCCGGGCCAGGAACGCCTGTGGACCGAGGTCGGTTTCGCGCACCCGCTGCACGCCTCGCTCGAAGCGCCCGACGACGGCCTCGTTCTCATGCCGCGCGATGGTGCGTGGTGGCGGTTGAACGACGGCGAGTGGATCGACGTCGATTCGCTCGTGGTGCCGATTGGTCTGCCCGCGCCGTCGACGCACGCAGCGCAGGGCGACGTGCCTCCCGTGCAGGTGCAGCTCTCGCTGGCCCGCGCGGCGCGGCCGGAATCACCCACGCTGTTCGTGGTGCGTGACGGGCTCCGCGCCGTCGAATCACTCGTTCGTTCCACGCCTGAAGCGCAGCTCGACAACGTGCTCTTCGTGGTGAGCGGCCAGCTCGTCGTGCTGCGCACGCGGCCCGGCCGTGAAGCCAACACGATGGCGTTGCCCGGCGAGGCGTACGCGCGGGTGCTCGAACTCCCGAACCTCTTCGCGCCCGTCGAGATGACCGTCGAGCCGCCGCTGCGCCGCGACCGGTTGCGCACCTGGCTCGCGCCAGACCCCGATTCCATCTCGTGGTTGGAGCCGACGGCGAAGGGCTTCACGCGTCACGCGCTGCTCGAGGCCGCGTTTCGCCCGCTGAGCGAGTGGGTCGATTACGTCATCGACGGCGCCAGCGAGGTGCTCACCACCTGGGCGCGCTCGGCGACGTTCGACTTCGAGCCCTTCGTGGCGATGGAAGACGCGGCCCTGCTGCCGTCGACCGAGCGCGAAGCCGAGCCCGCGGTGCGCAACCGCCCACGTCAGCGCCGCAACACCGAGCCGCGCCTGCCGCAGCCGCGTGAAGAGCCGCCGGCCGAGACGCAGCCCCGGCCCGCGGTCGCGCCCACGGTCGAGCTGCCCAGCAGCCTCTCGGAGGCCGAGGCCATCGTCGCGCAGGAAGAAGCCGCGTTCCTCGAGCTCGATGCTTCGGCCGACTCGGCGCCGCGGCGTGCCGGTTGGGCGCGCCTCGCCGAAATGTACTCGCGCGTTCAGCGGCCGCGTGACTCGGGCATGGCGTGGGCGCACGCGCTGTGGGACGCGACCGCCGAAGAGAACGTGCCGTTCGCGCGGCGCTGGGCGTCGACGTCGGCGGTCCGGCTCGACTCGTTGCTCACGCAGACCACGCCCAACGTCGAGCAGGTGCGCGGCGCCGTGCCGTTGTTGCTGGTGGCCGCCGAAGAGCAGAACGCGTCGGTCATCTCTCGCGCGCCGGAGTGGTCGCAGTTTCTCGATCGTTTCAGCGACGGGCTCGACGTGCGCAGCTACTGGCTCGGCCGCGTCGCCATCTCGAAGTTGTCGAACGGCGACGCGCTCGGGCTGGCCCGCGGCCGTGATCGCGTGCTCGCTCGCCTGCAGAGCGGTCTGTCGCTCGATCGCGACGTGCCGCGGCTCATGCGCATCACCGGTCAGGCCAACGCCGCCGGCGCGGGCACGGACCGCGCGTTGCGGGTCATCGCGCAGCTCGAGACGTTGTTGAAGGCGTTCGAAGAGACGCCGCGCAAGCGCAGCACGCTCGAGGCGCCCGTCGAGAACACCCGGGCCTACGTGTGGCTGGAGTTCGCGTGGGGCTTCGCGCGCCTGGCCCACGTGGATCGCGCTCGGCAGCTGCGCGACGCGGCCCTGCAGTCGCTCGACAAGAACGACGCCATTCACGGCTTCCTCACGCGGGCCTACAGCGCGCGCATCGACCAGGCGCTCGAAGGCGCGGCGCCCGATCTCCCGCTGCCTCCCGACGTGAGCGTGGCGTTGACCGAGCTCGACACCGCGGCGCGCTACCGCGTCGACCGCGTTCGTCAGAGCAGCCTCGTCATCGAACCGCGTGAACGCGTGGCGGTGTTCGGCGATTACCTGCGGCGCGAGAAGTCGAAGGTCGACGAGCTGGCGTCGCTGCGCACCGTGCGTGAGCCCGGTGAGCTGTTGCGCGCCATTCGCGCGCGCATGGAGCACCTGGTGAAGGGCCGCGGCCCCGAGCCCGAGCGCGCGCACCTGATGGACGCGCTGCTCGACTACCTGCCGTTGTTGCCCGAAGCCCAGGCGCTGCCGCTGCTGTCCGAGTTCATGGCGCTGGCCGAGCCGCTCTCGCCCCGCCACCGCGCGGCGATCCTCGAAGACGGGCTGCGCGTGGCCGGCCACTTCGGCCGTGAGGCGTTGGTGAAGCAGTTCGTGCTTCAGCTCGGCAACACCATCGCCGCGGTCGGCCTCGAGGGCATGGAGGAGGTCGGCGGCCTTTTGGTGTCCGGCGTGCGCAGCCTGCGCCGCGTGGGGCTGCGTGACGAAGCGCGCGACATGCTCCAGCGCGCCATCGCGGTGCTCAAGGGCGACGACCCGGCGACCCTGCAGGCGCGGCTCGGCCTCGCGTCGGGTTTCATGTACCTGGGCGCCTTTGCGCAGGCGCAGCCCATCATCGACGACGCGCTCGCGCGCTTGAGCCGTGAGACCGGCCTCAACATCTCCGAGCGCTCGAAGCTGACCCGCGCCACCACGCAGGCGCTCTCGCACGCCAGCACCGAAGTCGCGTTGCCCGGGTTGTTCCGCGTGTCGCAGCAGCTGCCGTGGACCACCGACAACTACAGCACCAACCCGCATCTGTGCGTCTCGCTCGTCGATCTCGCCGATGCGCTCGTGCTCGGCCACGTGGGTGACGACCTGACCTTGAATGAGACGACGCGCCGCTTCCTCGACGAGGACGAATACCTCGTGCGACGACGTGTGCACCGCGACGTCGGAGGAACCTCATGACTGCTGATTCACTTGAAAAGTTGAGCGAACTGCCGCTCGACAAGTTGCAGGCCGAAGCCCAGTCGTTGCGCGAGCGCTTGAACCGCTTCCGCCTCGCGCTGGGCCGGCACTTCATCGACAAGCAGCCGCTCATCGACCTCATGCTGGTCGCCGCCGTCGCGCAGGAGCCGCTGTTGCTCGTCGGCCCTCCGGGTACGGCCAAGAGCGATCTCGTCGTCAAGTTCCGCGAAGCGCTCGGCATCGAAGGCACCGACTCGTTCGAGTACCTGCTCACGCGCTTCACCGAGCCGTCCGAAGTGCTCGGCCCCATCGACATCAACGAGCTGCGCTCGGGCCGTTACATCCGCCGCGAGCAGGGCAAGTTGCCGACCGCGCGCCTCGCGTTCCTCGACGAGATCTTCAAGGCCAGCTCGGCGATCCTCAACGCGCTGCTCACCGTCATCAACGAGCGCAAGTTCTACCAGGACGGGGTGCCCGTCCCCGTGAAGCTCAAGATTCTGTTCGCCGCCACCAACGAGATCCCCGACCACTCGGAGCTGGGCGCGCTCAAGGACCGCTTCGTGCTCAAGGCCGCGTGCCGCTCGGTGCAGGAGACGCACTTCGTCGAATTGCTCGACGCCGGCCTCGACTCACAGACCAACAAAGACCTCAATCAGAAGCCGTGGGCCGAGGGCCTTTCGACCATCGAAGACCTGCTCAAGGCGCACCGCTACCTGACGCTGTTGATGGCGCGCAAGGAGCCGCGGGACCGCGAGCTGTTCTTCCGCGAAGAGGTGATGCGCGAGTTCCGCCGCGTCATCCGCACCATCGTGCGTGAAGACGAGGTGTTCGTCTCGGACCGCAAGCTCATCAAGCTGTACCGGTTGCTGCGCACGCGCGCGTGGATCGTTCACGGCGGCGCCGTGGAGCGCGAAGATCTCCAGCTGCTCTCGTACCTGGGCGAGACGCGCGAAGAGATCGACCTGCTCGAAGAGAAGGTGCCGCGCCTGTTGGGCATCAGCTGATGCAGTTCGTCCCGTTCGCTCCAGACGTCGAAGTGAACGGCCAGACCGTGTGGTCGGTGGTCGCGGCCTTCGCCTTCGATCGCCGCATTCCGAGCCGGTTCCTCGTCGAGCAGGGCATCGGCTCGCTCGGCGCCGACGACCTGGTGCAGCTGGCGCCCGACGGCTGGTATTCGCAGGCCGCGTGGCTGCGCGCGTTCCAGAAGATCTCCGAGCACATCGGCGCCAACGTGCTCTTCGCCATCGGCAAACGCTTCCCGAGAACGCGCAGTTTCCCGACTGGGCGAAGGACATCGAGACCGGCATCCGGTCCATCGACGTGGCGTACCACCTCAACCACCGCCGGCAGGGCAGGCCGCTCTTCGAGCCGGAGACCGGCAGCATGCGCGAAGGCATCGGCCACTACGGGTTCGAGCAGGTTGGCGCGCGCCGCGTGCGGTCGCGCTGCGAGAATCCATACCCGTGCGATTTCGACCTCGGCATTCTCACCGCCATCGCGCGGCGCTTCGAGCGGACTTCCTACGTCGCGCATCTCGACGAGCAGCAGTGCCGAAAGCATGGTGCCGAGGCCTGCACCTACGAAGTGACGTGGTGAAGGTGCGCGCGTGATCGAACCCATCGTCTTCCTCGTCATCGCCGTGGTGTTGCTGCGCGTGTTCGCGTGGCGCGCGGTGCTCTGCCTCAAGCCCGACAGCGCGCGCGTGGAGCTCGAGACGCCAGCCGACGTCACCCGCATTCCCGGTGAGCTCGAAGACACCTGGGCCGAGCTCAAGACGCTCGGCTTCGTGTTGCTGGGGGCCCACAGCGAGAAATACCCGCTCAAAGACGAGGTGCTTTTCATCGACGGAGTGCACGAAAAGGAGCCGGTGGTTGCCTCGCTCACCGTCGGCCCCGACGAACAGGATCACCTCACGCTGTGGACGCAGAGTGAGCGCGGCTGGGTGGTGACCGCGAACTTCAAACGGCCTTCGCGTGAAGTGCCCGGCGCGTACCTGTCGGGCTTCATCGACGGCGCCGGGGCCGAGCGGTTGTTCAAGGTGCACGTGCGTCGCGTGCCTGAGGTCGGCGCGCCCCGACGCCTCGACACGCTCGAAAAACGCGTCGACGCCGCGCGCGCGTGGTTCGGTGGATCGGGAAAACCTGAGTTACGTCAAGAGCATGCAGTTGGACTGTTGTGGAGCGTTGGCGCGCTTGGCATGGTCGCCGCCGCCTTGTTCCGGCTCATCGCCTGAAAGAGAGAAATGAAGAGCGCATCGAAGCACGAAGAAATCGTTTTCCTCGCAGGTAAGCGCACGCCCATCGGCACGTTCGGCGGTGCACTCAAAGACTTCTCGGCCACCGATCTCGGCATCGAATCGGCGAAGGCCACCATCGCGCAGTCGGGGCTGTCGGCCAGCGAGGTCGACCACGTCATCTACGGCAACGTGATGCAGACCAGCGCCGACGCCATCTACCTCGCGCGTCACATCGGGCTGAAGTCCGGCATTCCCGTCGACGTGGGCGCGCTCAGCGTCAACCGGCTCTGTGGTTCCGGCTTTCAGGCCTTCGCCAACGCCGCCGAGATGCTGCTGACCGAGCAGGCCAACCTCGTGCTCGCGGGCGGCACCGAATCGATGAGCCAGGCGCCGCACATCGTGCGCGGGGCGCGCTGGGGCATTCCGCTCGGCAAGTCGGGCCTCGAAGACTCCCTGACGCAGGGCCTGTTCGACACCTACCCGAACATTCCCATGGGCATGACCGCCGAGAACCTCGCCGAGCACTACAAGCTCACGCAGGACGAGGTCGACGCGTTCTCGGTGTTGAGCCAGCAGCGCTACCAGGCCGCGCACGAAGCCGGCCGCTTCACCGCCGAAATCGCCCCCGTCGAAATCAAGACGAAGAAGGCGACGACGGTGTTCGCGAAAGACGAGCACCCGCGCCCCGAGTCGACCGTCGAGGGCTTCAAGAAGCTGCCGAAGGTCTTCAAGAAGGACGGCGTGATTCACCCCGGCGCGGCCTCGGGCATCAACGACGGTGCGGCCTCGGCGCTGCTGTCGACGCGCTCGTGGGCCGACAAGAAGGGCGTCAAGCCCATCGGCCGTCTCATCAACTGGGCGTCGTGCGGCTGCGACCCGCGCATCATGGGCATCGGCCCCGCGCCGGCCATTCGCAAGTTGATGGAGCGCGCTGACTTCAAGCTCTCCGACATCGATCTCTTCGAGGTGAACGAGGCGTTCGCGCCGCAGTACCTGGCCGTCGAGAAGGAACTCGGGCTGCCGCGCGACCGCACCAACGTCGACGGCGGCGCTATCGCCATCGGCCACCCGCTCGCGGCGTCGGGCGCGCGCATCACGCTTCACCTTCTGTATGAGCTCAAGCGTCGCGGCGCGAAGTACGGCGTCGGCAGCGCGTGCATCGGCGGCGGGCAGGGCATCGCAGTTCTCGTGGAGGCTTTGTGACCAACGGTACCGGTAGTGTTCCCGATGCGAAGGCGCTGCGTGAGAAGGCCAAGCAGCTCGCCGAAGAGCGTCGTTCGTTGCGCAAGAACCGCAAGCGCAAGTGCAGCCTGTGTGGCACCGAAGAGAGCGACAAGACGCCCTTCGTGCCGCACCCCGATGGCATCGGGCCCACCTGCAAAGATCCGTCGGTCTGCGAGGCCTACCGCGCCCGCGCCGCTGGTCTTCGTTGATATTCGTCGACAAGTCTGTCGGGTCACCTTCCGGCCTCAACGGTTGCCGGGGCAGTGGAAACCGGGCAGATCGGTTGAATGTCGGCCACCGCACGGGGGCGGGGGTTCGGCACTCAACGCAGTAGGAGCCGGGAGGGACCCCGGCTTCAAGAAGCGCCCGCTTCGGGCGAAGGCAAAGTCAACATGGCAATTCCGCAATTCACCGGCGTCAAGGTGTTCTCCACGACGCTGGCTCGAGATCGCGAAGTGATGGGTGAAAACATCACGCGCTGGCTCAAGGAGAACCCGGTCGAAATCGTCGACAAGGAAATCACTCAGAGCTCCGACAAGGAGTTCCACTGTCTGACGGTCACGCTGTTCTACAAGCAGAAGTAAGGGTCTTTCGTGGTGCGGCCTTCCATGCAGATGGGGCGCGGTTCGTTCCGGCTCCCGCCCTTCAAGAACGCGTCGACGGTGTTGGCGGTACTCCTCATCGTCACCTCGGTCTTGTGGAAGGTCCTCTTCGACAACGGCGTCGTGCTGTACCTGATGCCAGGCCTCGTCTGGAGCGGCGCGGTCTGGCAGTTGGTCACCTGGCTGCCGGCTGAAGCGCCGCAGACCGGTTCAGTTCTCTTCTCGGCGCTCATTCTCTGGAACACCGGCGGCAACCTGGAAGCCATCTGGGGACGCACGCGTTTCCTGCGCTTCATGCTGGGCACCACTCTGCTGTCGGGCGTGCTCACCACGTTGCTGGGGCTGGTGCTTCCGCTTCAAGCCACGCCCTTCTTCGGCGGCGGCGTTTTGAGCGCCATTGCGTGGGTCGGCTTCGGCTGCGCCATGTGGCGCGCCCAACTGAACATCTTCGGCTTCCCGGTGACCGGGAAGACCTTCGCGCTGCTGGGCGTGTTCATCGCCTCGCTCAATGCGGTGTTCACTTCGCCGTATCTGCTCATCGCCGAAGGGTGGGCGCTGCTGTTCACCTTCGCCTATGCGCGCTGGGGCTTCCCCGGCACGTTGCTTGAGCGCTTCGGTTCCTGGCGTCTGCAGCGCACGCTCGACAAGCGCGCCTCCCACCTCAAGTCCATCGACGGCGGCAAACGCAACGTCGGCGGCGATTCGGACAAGTACCTGCATTGACGACGCCGGGCGGGCGGGTCACAAAGGTGTGACGATGCTTCGCGCGCTGCTCGTCGTGCTCACGGTGGTTCCGTCGTTCGCCCAGGCGTGGGGCTTCCTCGGGCATCGCCGCCTCGCTTCGAAGATGCAGGACGCCATGCCGGCGAATCACTGTCTGCGGGCCTGGTACACCAGCAAGCAGACCTTCGACCTCCAGGACTCGGCGTGTGACCCCGACCGTTGGCGCTCGACCGACTCGATGGAGGCGCCGCGGCACTACCTCAACATCGACTACTTCAGCCCCGTCGCCGGCTACCCGCGCGACTACCAGCAGGCCATCGCGCAGCTCGGGCCTACGTACGCCCGCACCAACGGCACCGTGCCCTGGCGTGTGCAGGACAAGTACGTCGAGCTGGTGGCGGCCTTCCGCAGCGGCAACGAGACGCAGATTCTCGAGACGTCCTTCGTCTTGTCGCACTACGTGTTCGACAGCTTCTCCATCCTCCACGACACGAAGAACTTCGACCCTGACGGGCTTCACGAGCGCTGGGAGTCGGACATGTTCGACAACTCGACGCGCATGAACGCCATCACCAATGCGGCCGTCGGCTACTACGGCACGGCGGGCATCGCCGACCCGCGCAACCACGTGTTCGACATCGTCATCGTCGGCAACGGGTTGGCGCCCACGCTCATCGCGGCCGACGAAGCCGGCGCCGCGGGGGTCGTCGAGCTCTACAACCGCACCCGCGACATGACGGCGCGGCGCTGGGGCGACGGCATCACCGTGATGTCGTCGATGCTGTGGACGGCCTGGAACGAAGCGGGCCGCCCCAACCTGAGCAACTTCGGTTCGTCGTGCTCGCGCGCCGGGCCCACCGCACAGGTCGTCATCGTCGGCTACCCGCCCGTCGGTGGTCTCACGCCGGTCGCCCTGCCTGATGGCGGTGTCGTCGACGCGGGCGTGGAAAGCGACGGCGGCGTCGCACCCGACGCGGGCGTTGAGGTCGACGCAGGCGTGACCGCCGATGGTGGGGCGCCCACCGACGGTGGTCCTGTCGGCGGCGGTGCCGGTGGCAGCGGTGGTTTTCACAATCCCGGCAACCCGTTCGGCCCGCTCGGCGGGGGCGGCGGCACCGACGATGGTGGCGGCTGCTCGTGCACCGATGTTCCCGGCACGTCGGTGGTGGCCGTGCTGGCTGCGCTGGCCATGCTGCGCGCGCGTCGCCGTCGCAGCTGAGGCCACGGTGTGTCTCAGGTGGAGCTGCTGCCCGACGCTGCGCTAGTGAGGTGCTGTGTCGCGACTGCTGGCGGTTCTGATTCTGGGGTTTTCGTTGGCCGCGTGTCGTGACCACGACGCCGAAGCGGTCGCGCGCGCCGAGTTCAGGTATCGCGACCTCGTCGCTGCCGGTGTGCGCCCTGATGACGCACGCTTCGACGCGGTGCTGGCCGACTTGAAGCAGGTCTCGGCGACTTCAACCCACGCCCCGCGCGCCGAGAAGATGCGCAAGGCCATCGAAGGCGCGCGCGGCGGCCGCGTGCGGACACCGCTGGCCCTCGGTGGCAAAGGCACCCGGCCTCCGGAGCTCGAGTTGCAACTCGCCGCATGTGCACGGCTCGCGCAGCTCGCCGGCGCCGACGGTGGCGTCGACCGCCGCGCACTCGAAGCGCTCGAACAGTGCAGACACCAGGCGGAGCTGATGGAGCTCCAGTACGCGCACGGTGACGAACACGATGACGGCGGTGCGCACCCGTGACGAAAGACCGTGACCTGCTCGAAGCGCTCTTCGTGCAGCAGCTCGGTTTTGCGCCAGCCAGTGAAGTCATCTCGGCGGGCGCGCAGTGGCTCGTGCAACGCGAGCGCGGGGCGTCGCTCGTCGACGTGCTGCGTGAGCGCGGCCTGCTCGACGCGCGGCAGGTGAAGCTGGTGCGCGCGCTGGTCGACGAGGCCATCGCCGCGCACGGTGGTGACGCGGCGGTCACGCTCGACAGCCTCCCCGAAGCGACCCGCGACAGCCTCGAAGGCATCAGCGCCACGCTGCGGCCGGGGCAGACACCGCAGCGCAGCGACACCTCGATGTCCTTCGATAGCCTCGAGACGCCCGAGAACATCGGCACCGAAGCCAAGGGCCGCTACACCTTCGACACCGGCCCGCGCGGGCGCGTCGAAGAGTTGGGTCGCGGTGGGGCAGGGCGCGTGGTGCTGGCCAGAGACCATTTTCTGGGCCGCGACGTCGCGCTCAAGGAGCTGCACCGCGACATCACGCAGAACCCGAAGTTCGACACGCTGCACGTGCGCAACCTCGAGGCGCGGTTTCTCCGTGAAGCCCGCGTCACTGGGCAGCTGGAGCACCCCGCCATCGTCCCCGTGTACGAGCTGGGGCGCCGCCGCGACGGCACGCTGTACTACACGATGCGTCGCGTTCGCGGCCGCACGCTGGCGCAGGCCTTCACCGACTCGGGCGACCTCGCCGGTCGGCTCGCGCTGCTGCCCGACCTGTTGACCGCGTGTCGTGCCGTCGCCGCCGCGCATCATCGCGACGTGGTGCACCGCGACCTGAAGCCGCAGAACGTGATGCTCGGGCCGCACGGCGAGACCTACGTGATGGACTGGGGGCTGGCGCGGGTCATGGGGAAGGCCGACCGCACGCGCAAGACGCCCATGCAGCTCGCGCCGGATCTCACCGGCGGCCGCGACCTCGGGCCCGTGGGCACGCCGTCGTACATGTCACCCGAACAGGCCCACGGAGATCGCGACGCGCTCGACGCGCGCTCCGACGTGTGGGGGCTGGGGGCGATGTTGTTCGAGCTGCTCACCGGCCGCGCGCCGTACGTCGGTCGCAGCCCCTGGGAGGTGCTCGCCGAAGTGCGCAGCGGCCCGCCACCGAAGGTGAAGGCCCTCGAGCCCGCGGCTCCGGCCGAGCTGGTGGCGGTGTGTGAGAAGGCGCTCTCGTGGGAGCGCGAACATCGCTACGCGCACGCAGGAGAGCTGGCCAGTGAGCTCGAAGCGTGGCTCTCGGGCGCGCGCGTGAAGGCCTACGACTATTCCGCGGCCGAGGTGCTGCGGCGCACGTATCGCCGGTACCGCGCGCTCGCGCTGCTGGGCGCGACGACGTTCATCGTCGTGTTGGTGGTGGCCATCGTCTCTGCGGTCGGCGTGCGGCGCGAACGCGACGAGGCGCGCGCGATGTCGCGGTTCTTCCTCGCCGACGTGGCGCCAGCGCTCGCGAACGTGCCCGGCGCTGCCGAAGTCTGGAGTCAGCTGTCGTCCAGCGCGCTCGAAGTCTTCTCCACCGGCGTGGACCCGGAGCGAGGCGCGTTCTCGGACAGGCTCCTGCTCGCGCGCACGTGGAACGACGTCGCCCATCAGGCGTGGCGCGTCGGTCAGCGTGAGCGCGCACGGTCGGCGCTCGAGCAGGCGATGCGCATGCTGGGCCCTCTGCAGCAGCAACGCCCCGACGACGTGGCGGTGAGCGCCGCCGTCATCGAACATGACACCTGGCTCGCCGACCTGCTCATCGACGAAGGCAGGGAAGAGGCGGCCATCGTGCAGCTCGAGAGCCTGCTGACGCGCGCCGACGCGTTGAAGACGCGCGCGCCCGACGACGCCGCGGCGTTGCGGGTGCATGCGTTGGTGCTCTCGCGCCTGGCGGTGGTGCGCTTCACCCGCGGCGACATTCCGCTCGCGCTCTCGCTCTCGGCGAGGGCCCGTGACGCGGCGTTTGCGTTTCGTCGTGCCGCACCCCACGACGATCGCGCGTCGTCGGCGGTGCTCGATGAATCGAACAACCTCTCGTTGGCGCAGTTCGCGTCGGGGAAGCGCGCGGAGGCGCTGACCACGTTGCGTGACGCCTCCCGCCTCGCGCAGACCATGCGTTCGCAGCACGACTCGAAGGAGCTTCAGGCCGCGCACGCCACGGTGCTGGTGACGTTGGCCCGAGCGCTCGACCCCCGGGAAGACGCGACCGAACGACGTGACGTGCTGCTGCAGGGCCGGCGAATGCTGGCGGAGTTGCTCGTCGCAGATCCCGCGCGCAACTTCGAGCTCTTCGACGCGACCCAGCTCGCGTTGCTCGACGGCGACGTCACGGCGGCCTGGCAGTGGGCGCAGCGCATCGAGGCGCTGAACGTGAGCGCCGAGTTCGAAGAGGCGGTGCTCGCCGCGGCGTTCGCCACCGGTCACGACGACGTGGTTCGTCAGAAGGCGCGCGAGACGAGCCCCGGGTCACCTGGCGCAGTCGCGCTCTATGGCGCGTTGGTCGAGGCGCTCGCGGGCAACACGCAGCTCGCGCGCGCGCACCTGGCGAAGTGCTTCGAGCTCGAGTGCGTGGAGCCGCTGGTGTGGCACTCGGCGATGGTGTTGCGACGCACCGCGGGCCGCGAAGACGCCGTCGCGGTGACGCTGAGGAACATCGCCAACGAGCACCCGCTCGCCGTCGGCGACGCGGCGGCAATCGAAGCCGGGCTTCGTGCGCTCGATGCTCAACTGCGAGGTGCGCAATGAGCGCGGCCGAAACCCGACCGACCGCTCTCCTCTTCGCGGTGCTCGGCGTTCAGCTCGGGTACCTGTCTGCCGACGACGCGCTCGCGCTCGCGCGTGAGCTCTCGCAACCCGGTGAGCGGCGTACGATGGGCGCCTTCGTCGTCGAGCGCGGCATTCTCGATCGCGCGCGCGCACAGGTGCTCGAACGGCTGGCGGCCCGGGCGGTGACCGAAGGCGCCGGAGACGCCGCACAGACCCTCGAGCTCCTCCCCGCGCGCGTGCGCAGCCTCGCCGCGCAGGCCGGAGAGCTCGAAGTTCCCCGAGAGAAGCCGCGGGCCGACGTCGTCGCCGAACAACCGCACCGCTACTTCGCGGCGCCCCGCGCCGACGCGCCTCCCAGAGAACTCGGTCGCGGTGACTTCGCGCGCGTGGTCGCGATGCACGACACCGTGCTCGGCCGTGACGTGGCGTGGAAGCAGCCGTTGGTGAAGGGCCCGGAAGGCGACGCGCGGCTCATCGCCGCCACGCGCCTCATCAGCCGGCTCGATCACCCCGCGGTGGTCCCCGCGTACGAGCTCGGTCGCGCCGCGAACGGCGGCGTCTACGTCACGTCGCGCCAGGTCTCGTCCGACACGCTCGCAGCTGCGCTCACCCGCGCACGCACCCTCCGCGAACGTCTCGCCACGCTCCCGGCGCTGCTCACCGTGGCCCGCTGCGTGAGTCGCGCGCACGAGAGTCAGGTGGCGCACCACCAGCTGCACTGCGGTCAGGTGTCTCTGGGCCGCTTCGGCGAGGTCTACGTGCTCGGCTGGGGGCAGCTCGACGACGCAGCTCCGAGCCAGGCCGACTGCGCGGCCGACGTGCGCGCGCTGGGCGCGATGCTGCATGAAATCGTCACCGGGCTGCCGGTGCCGGTGATGGGCATGGTCACGGTGCGCGGCGCTCCGGAAGATCTGCTCGGGCTCTGTCGCAGCGCGCTCGCGGGCAGGGTGACCACCGCCGAACAGTTCGAACGCGAACTGCAGGCGTTCATCGCCGGTCGGCGGCTCGGCTCGTTTCAGTATTCGCCGTGGCTGCTGCTCAAGCGCTTCGTGCAGAAGCACCTCGGGCTGACGTTGATGGCGGTCGCCGCGGTCATCATTCTCGTCGTGGTCGCGTCGTCGGCGGTCGCGCGCTTCGGCGAAGAGCGTGACCGGGCGCGGCTCTTCGCCCGGCGTTTCCTCGATGACGTCGCGCTCCGGCTTCGCCCGCAACCGGGCGTCGAACCGCTGCTCGAGCAGGTCACCAACGCGGCCCTCCGGCACTACGAGCGCACCACGGACCTGCAGAGCGCGCCGCGCGACGAACGGCTGCGCGTCGCGCGCGCGATGGCGCGCCTGGGGGCGCTGTCTCAATCGCTCGGTCGCGGTGACGAAGCCGTCCGTTCGCTCGACTTCGCCGACACGCTCGCGGCCAGCCTCGTCGACGAAGCTCCGGGCGACGCCGACGCGCGAATCGTGCTCGCGCAGGTCGCTGCCGCGCGCGCCGCACGACCGGGGCTCGCCAATTCGGAGGTTCTCAAGTTCGCCGAGTCAGCCCTCGCGTTCTCGAGCGCCGCGCTGCAGTCGAGGCCCGACGCACTCGACGCGCGTCGCGCGGCCGCAGCGGCCCTGCAACTCTCTGCGCAACATCAACCCGACGCCGAAAAGGCGCGCGCCGACTTCGACGCTGCCACCGCGCTGCTCGACATCACCAGCGCCGAGGTCTCCACCGTCGACGAGTTGACGAGGCGACAGGCGTTGGGGACCGCGCTCGTGGAGCGCGCAGTCTGGCACCGGGTGCCGTCGCGCGCCGAAGCGGCGGCCCTGGTCTCCAGACTCCAGGGGCTCCGCGAAGGCGCGCTCGACGACGTCGAGCTCCAGCTCGCCGCCGCCCGCGCAGAGCTCGCGTTCGCCGAGGCCACCGAAGGTGACGACGTCGACGCGCAGCACGAACACGCGCGCCGCGCGGCGCTGCTCGCCAGCGAGGTCGCCAACCGTCGCCCCGACAAGGCCGGCGCGCCCGCCCTCGTCGTTCGCGCGCAGTTGCTCGCCGACGAACCCGAGGCTGCGCTCGAGTCGGCGCGGCTCTTCGAACGCCAGGGCTTCACCGAAGTGTCGGAGCTCGCCGCGCAGGCCGCGCTGTTCGCCGGTCACTTCGATGACGCGCGCACGCTCGCCGCGAGACCCGCGCAGGCCGCGGTGCCGTCGCAGATGCTCATTCGCACGCTGGCGTCGGCGTGGCTCGAGCGGCCATCAGACGCGGTGATTCAGGCGCGCGCGTTGACGCCGAAGTTCACGTCACTGGCCTGGCCGCGCGCTCGCCTCGCGCACGCCCTCGGGCGCCTGGCGGCCGGTGAGGGTGAGGGGGAGCGCGCCGTGCGCCAGTTCGCCGACACGTGGCGTGATGGCGACGGTGAGGCCGCGTTGCGCGCGCTGGTCTCGACGCTGGAAACCCGCCTGTGACGCGGGCGTTGAAGGTTGAAGGCGCGGGTTCGCTTCTGTAACAGGTGAGCCATTCGTACCGAGGGAACACACCAATGAATCGTCTCACCGTCGTGCTGTTGCTGGTCGCGTCCACCGCGTTTGCGCAGGCTCCGGCGACCGACGTCGAGCAGGTCTGGTTGGATCCCTCGGCGCGCGGCTCGCTGTTCGTCGGCAACGGCACCACGCTCTCGCAGTCGCGTTTCCGCGGCGGCGCGTCGCTCTTCTATTCGTACGGCAACCTGCGCACGGCCGAGAACTCGGCGACCGACGCGTTGCTCAAGCATCGCTTCGGCCTGCAGGTGTTCGCGGCCGTCGGGGTGTTCGACTGGCTCGAGCTCGGGCTCAACGTGCCCGTCTATTTCTACCAGGAGGGCCAGGCGCAGCTCGGGCTCGCGTCGGCGGGTCTGGGCAACCCGTGGCTCCACGCGAAGGTGAGCGTGCTCCCGCGGAACGCGCCCATCTCCCTGGCCTTCGGTCTCGGCGCCGGAATTCCGGTCGGGCTCCCGCTGGCGGCGCAGACCAACGGTGGCTTCCAGCTCGCGCCGCGCGTGCAGGTCGGCAAGGTGTTCAACACGTGGCAATTCGGAGCCGAGCTCGGCTTCTTGTTCCGCCCGCAGACCGACTACGCGCCCATCACCTTCGCGCCGGTCGGCAACGGCCCGGCCGACATCGCCGGCCATCAGCTCTTTCTCGGCGCGACGGTCACCAGCGTGTCGACGAGCGGCCCGCGCGGCGAGTTCAGCGTGCGCGCCTTCACGCCCATCGGCAATCAGGGCATGCCGGGCGTCGAAGGGCAGCTCGGCGTTCGCTGGCCGGTGGGTCCCATGGAGCTGTTCGCGTCGGCGGGGCCCGGCTTCTTCGGCGAGCCGACGACCCCCGTGGCGCGCGCGTATTTCGGCGCGGCCTTCGCGAACGAGGCGCTGACGCAGCCCCCGTGCGTGGAAGGTCAGCCGTACGAGCTGGCCAATTGCCCCGACCTCGACAAGGACGGAGACGGCGTGAAGAACAGCGCCGACAAGGCTCCGCTCGACGCTGAAGACGTCGACGGCTTTCAAGACGAAGACGGCGCGCCGGAGCCCGACAACGACGGTGATGGCGTCGCCGACGTCGACGACAGGTGCCGCGACGTGGCGGGCGTGAAGGACAACGGTGGCTGCCCCGACGTCGACACCGACAACGACGGCGTGGTGGACCGCGTCGATGCGTGCGTCGAGCAGGCCGAAGACCGCGACGACTTCCAGGACGAAGACGGCTGCCCGGAGTTCGACAATGACGCCGACGGAGTTCCCGACGAGAGCGACGCGTGCGCGACGGTGCCCGGCATCGCGCAGGAGCGGGGTTGCCCCGCGAAGGACACCGACGCCGACGGCGTGGCGGACCACGAAGACAACTGCGGGAACGAAGCGGGCACGCAGGAGAACCACGGCTGCCCGGCGAACAAGAAGCAGCTGGTCGTCATCACGCCCGAGAAGCTGCAGATTCTCGAGCGCGTGTACTTCGACAACGGCAAGGCGAGCATCGCGAAGAAGAGCAACGCGCTGCTCGACAACCTCGCGCAGGTGCTGGCGTCGCACGCCGAGCTCAAGCTCGTGCAGATCGAAGGTCACACCGACAACGTCGGCAAGCCCGAGAAGAACAAGACGCTCTCGCAGCAGCGCGCGGACGCGGTTCGCGAGTACCTGGTGAAGAAGGGCGTCGCTGCCGAACGCCTGCGCGCCGTGGGCTTCGGTGACGAGAAGCCGCTGCAGCCGAACGACACGCCCGCCGGCCGTGAAGCCAACCGCCGCGTGGAGTTCACGCTCCCGCGCTGATTACTTGAGCTCTTCGAGCAGCGAGGTCACCCGCGCCGACAACGTGGGTGACGCGTGCGACGTGTCGAGCTCGGCCTTCACTTCGCGCAGCATCGCCAGCGCCCGCTGATGGCGGAAGTGGAGCGCGTCGTACTTCGCCAGCATGGCGGGGTCTGACGGCGGCTGCGTGCTGGCCTCGGCTGCGGCCTTGAGCGCGTTCATCTCGGCGACGCGCGCCGACAACGCTGCCAGCCGGCGCTGCCGTTCGACGGCGGCCTTCACCTTCTCCTGAATGATGGACACGTGCGGGAACGGCTTCTCGAGGTAGTCGATGGCGCCGAGCTTCAGCGCTTCGAGAATCGAGTCGGCGTTGGGGTACGCGGTCATCACCAGACACGTGCAGTCGGAGTGCCTGGAACGAATGGCGCGAATGAGGTCGAGCCCGCTGCCATCGGGCAGGTTCTTGTCGATGAGCGCGCACGCAAACCGCTGGGTATTCACCAGCTCGGTGGCCTCGAAGAGCGACGCCGCGGTGAAGACGGTGAAGCCCGCCTTCTTGAGCGCCACCTTGAGCACGTCGAGCACGATGACCTCGTCATCGACGACGAGAATGGAGTCGGTTTGCACGCGCGCGAGTGTGTCAGCCGTCGCGCTTGTTTTTCCAGCGTGGGCACGAAACAACCCGGGCATGAGCGATCGATTTCCAGTCTGGGTGTCCGTGACGCGCGACGATGGTCGCGTCGAGCAGGTTCGCGTTGGCAGCGCGGTGCGCAGCGGCGAGGGCTTCACGGTGAGCTTCGACACCATGACCATCGGTTCAGCGCCGATGGCTGCGGCGCCACGGGCGGCGTCGTCACGCGCCAGCAGCGCGCCGGCACGTGCGTCAGGCGGCGGTGGTGGTGGTGGCGACGGCATGCTGCTGCCCAACTACGGCCGCAGCAAAGGCCAGCCGGTCTACGGCGCCTCGCTGCAGGACCTCGAGTTCTACGCCAACGGTGCGCGCCGCTCGCTGGCCGACCCCGCCAAGTCGCGCTGGCACGACAAGGAGCGCCAGCTCCTCGCGTCCATCGAAGCGGAGATCGCGCGCCAGCAGGGCGGTGGTGGTGGCGGCGGGAGCAGCGGCGGCGACGACTTCGGCGGCGGCCCCGACGACTCGCACATTCCTCCGCCGAGCGACGACGACGCGCCGTTCTGAGGCCTCACTCCTCGTCGAGCGTCTGCTGGGCGGTCGGCAGCGGCCGCACCGGCACTTCGTTCCACACCGGCGTGTCGTGCATCGCCGGCCGGCCTTCCAGCATCTCGTTCGGCTGGAAGTAGCCCTTGTACTTGAGCGACGCACAGTCCTCGACGCGGTAGCCGAGGTACATGTGTTGGCAACCCAGCTCGCGCGCGAGCTCCACGCAGCGCATGACGTTGCCGATGCCCGGTGAGAGCCGCGCGATGTCGGGGTGGTAGAAGAAGTACGCCGCGCTCACGCAGTTGGGCGTGATGTCGATGAGCCCGAGCGCGACGAGCCGTTCACCGTCGTACCAGGCCATTTCCCGACCGGTGGACGAGGGGAACGCGAACTGCGTGGCGTACTCGTCTTCGGTGAGGTTGGTGGGTTCCCACCCGCGCGCGTCTTCACGCGTGCCGTGCCACTTCGAGTGCAGCGCGAGACGATCCGCGTCGATGCGGGGCCGGCCGAGCTCCATGCGGAACCGGTGACTGCGCTTCAACGCGCGCTTCTGCGAGGCCGTGGGTTGAAAGCGATGCACGTCGAGGCGCACCGAGTCACACTGGTTGCACGCGCCGCACGCGGGCCGGAAGTACGCCGGGCCGAACCGCCGCCAGCCACGCAGAATCAGGCCCTCGAGCTCCAGCGGCGTCACGTCGACCATCAGCCGGTATTCCAGCGAGGCCTTCACGTCGGGCAGGTAGCTGCACGGCCGGGGCTCCTCGATGAAATGGCGAACGAGCCGCGCCACTCAGCCGCTCACTTTCATCAAACCGAAGAATTGTCGCCAAAGTATCGATGGCATCGAAGTATGGAGGTCGTGATGTCTCGACGTCATGGACACCATTGCAGGTCCAGCAGCGTGGGTCGCTTTTCTCGTTCTGGTCCTGGGCATGTTGGCACTGGACCTGGGCGTCTTCCACCGTCGCTCGCACGCCGTGCAGTTTCGGGAGGCGATGATCTGGAGCGGCGTGTGGATCACCGTCGCCGCCCTCTTCGGCGTGGTCGTCTGGCTCTGGCAGGGGCCGACCAAGGGCCTCGAATTCGCCACGGGTTATGTCCTCGAGAAGGCACTTTCTGTCGACAACCTGTTCGTGATGCTCGTGATTCTGCAGCGCTTCCGCGTGCCTGATGAAGCGCGTCACAAGGTGCTCTTCTGGGGCGTCATCGGCGCGCTGGTGCTGCGCGCGGTGTTCATCGTGCTCGGCGCGGCGCTGGTCACGCAGTTCCACTGGGTGCTCTACGGCTTCGGCGTGCTGTTGATCGTCACCGCGATTCAGATGGTGCGCGGTGGAGAAGAGAAGGACCCCACCCAGGGCCGCGTCGTGAAGTGGGCCACGAAGCTGCTGCCGTTGCACCACGGCCCGAGCGAGAACCGGTTCTTCCTCAAGGTGAACGGGCGCACCATGGTGACCTCGCTGTTCCTCGCGGTGGTGGCCGTCGAGACCGCCGACCTGATGTTCGCGGTCGACTCGATCCCCGCGGTGTTCGCGGTCACGCGAGATCCCTTCATCGTCTTCACGTCGAACGTGCTGGCGATTCTCGGCCTGCGCTCGCTGTTCTTCGCGCTCGCGGGCCTGCTCGAGCGCTTCCACCTGCTCAAGTACGGCCTGGCCGGCGTGCTGTTCTTCGTCGGCGCCAAGATGCTGCTGGTCGACGTGATTCACATTCCCGTCGCCGTCTCGCTCGCGGTGGTTGCGGTCGCGCTCGGGGTGACCATGTTGGTGTCGTGGCTTCGAGCGCCACGCACTTCGATGGAATCGAATCACGGCTCGTGAGTACAAGGAGTCACCATGAACGACAGCCAGTGGGACGCGAAGCTGAAGTCCTTCCTCAAGAAGACGGGCGACGACTTCAAGCGCTTCGGTACCGAGGTGAAGGCCGAAGCCCAGAAGCTGCTGACCGAAGTGCAGGACCCGCAGCGTCAGCAGAAGCTCCGTGAAGGCCTCGAGAACGTGGGCGTGTGGGCGCGCAAGACGGCCGATGAAGTCGCCAACGTCGTCGAAGACGGCGTGAAGTTCGCCAGCACGCGCGTCGGTGAGTTCATTCATCAGCCGGTCGAGACGAAGAACGAACCGCCTGCTCCTTCGGCGACGCCGCCCTCGCCACCGCCGCAGATGGATGATGAGCCTGCCGAGCCCGCGCCGAAGAAGGCCAGGAAGAGCGTCGGCAAGGCGACGGCGAAGAAGCCCGCCGCCGGTGCGAAGAAGGCCGCAGGCAAGAAGACCATCGGCAAGAAGAAGGCGTGACCGCTCGACGTGACGCGGCGTCGCGCGTGTGGCGCGGCGCCGGTGTTCGACGAGGCGCGGAAGGCGAAGCGGTTCGCCCGTTCACTTCAGCCGGGTGCCTCTGGTGAAGCGCTGTTCGGGCCCGGCTGGCGCGTAGTTCTGCACGGCGACGAAACGTGTCGTCGCCTCTGCGGCGTGCCTGGCGCCCTTCGGAATGTGAATCGTGTCTCCTGATGTCACGGCGTACTTCGCGCCGTCGAGGGTGACCGTGCCGCTGCCCTCGAGCACCACCAGGGTCTCGCTCGAGTCGTGCGTGTGCTCTGGCACGCGGGTGCCTGCGTTGAGCTCGAGCCGCGAGGTCGCGATGTCGGCTTGCACCAGCAGCGTCACCACGCCCGCGTCACCCGCGAGCGCGTAGCGGGGCGCCTCGCCGAGGTGCACGACAGGCTCTGCGCACAACACCAGGGTCAGCATCAGCACGTTCATTTCCCGCTCCGCAGTTTCGCGATGAGCTCCACGCGCGAGCTGCCCCCGAGCTTCCTGGCCGCGCTCGACAGATGCGTGGCGACGGTCGACGTCGAGAGACCCAGCTCGTAGGCGATGAGCTTGTTGGCGTGACCCAGCGCCGCGAAGCTGGCGACCTGACGCTCACGCAGCGTGAGCCCATCGGCGCCGAGCGACGGCGTGTTGCGGCGAGCGACGTAGTAGCGGCGACCATCGCGGTCGAAGTGGTCCACGAGGCTCCAGCGGCCGTCGACCATCACCTTCCACTGTTCGAGGTTCTGGTCATCGCCGCGCGCCGCGCTCGTACGAGAGCGATCGATGGCGACCGCTGCGGCCCGCAGCGCCGTGCGCACCGCGAGCTCCCTGGCGTCACCTTCGGCGTGCGCGACGAGGCCGCCGGGTTCGATCACCGCGTCGTCGAAGCGGGTGAGCTGTTTGCGCAACCGGAACGCCGCCGCCACGTGCGCAGCCAGGCGTTTCCACCGCGGGCGGAGCTCGCGCGCCGCGCGTTGTCGCTTGCTTAAGGGAACACCGAGCACACAGCCCACGCCCGTCACGTCTTGCGCGTTGATGCCCAACGCATCGTGGATGCCGTGCTTGCGCGCGACGTACTGGCCCATCGGCAGCGCTTCGAGGAACTGCCGGCCCAGCAACTCGGACAACGTGCCGATGGAGCTGTTGATGAAGGTGCGCTCCACCGCGTCCCACGGAATGGTGGGAATCAACGTACGCATCGCCTCGAGCTGCTGCACCGTCATGCCCAGGCCGGCGATCTCAGTGAAGGTGACCTGCGCTCCGCTGCTGGCGTCGTACAGCGCGGCCCACATGCCGAAGCCGTCGTCGAGGTCTGCGCGCGAGGCGCCGAGAATGCCCTCGAGCCAGGGCTGCGTGTCGAGGTCGACGCGCCACGCCGCTTCCACCACGCCGATGGCGCCGCTCACGTGCGCGTCACCAGCTCGGCCCGCGAATGCACACCGTATTTCCTGAACACGCTGGCGACTTGATTGGCCACCGTGCGCACCGAGCTGCGCCGCTGTCGGGCGATGTCGGCGTTGCTCGCGCCGCGCAGCAGCAGCTCGAGCACCGCGCGCTCGGCAGGTGTCAGTCTGGGCGGCGCCGCGGCTTCGGGGGCCGGCTCGCTCCAGACGGCGTACTCCGCTCCGTTGAGTCGGAAGGTCATCGTGCGTTTCACGAGGTGACGCACAGCGTCTCGCAGCGCTTCGAGAAAATCTATTGGGCTTGAAATCGTCGCTGCGAGGAGTCGCCCCTCGTTTCACCGTCACCGTTTCTCGGTGTTGTGGTTGACTCGCTCGCGTGAAACACCCCGAAGACAAGGGCTCGTTCAGCACCGACATCGGTGACGACGTGCTCCAGGAAGCCCTGAAGGCCGTCGAAAAACGTACCGGTGGCTCGAAGGAAGAAGCAGCCCCGGCGCAGGAAGTCGCGGCGCCCACCAGCGGTGATCCGCGCGACGCTGAAATCGCCGACCTGAAGGCCCAGCTCGAGTTCTCTGCGGCCAAGGGCCGGGAGCTCATGGGCAAGTTGAAGGACGAGCACGAGAAGATGCTGCGTGCCGCCGCCGACCTCGAGAACTTCAAGAAGCGCGCGCAGCGGGAGAAGGAAGAGGTTCAGCGCTTCGGCATCGAGAAGCTGCTCAAGGACTTCCTGCCGGTGTTCGACAACTTCGATCGCGCGCTCGACGCCGCGAAGTCGCCCAGCGACTACGAGAGCTTGAAGAAGGGCGTCGAGATGATGCGCAAGCTGTTCGAAGACACGCTCGGCAAGCACGGCGTGAAGGCGTTCTCGGCGAAGGGTCAGGCCTTCGACCCCAACCGTCATGAAGCGATGACGGCCATGGAGACGTCGGACATGCCGGCCAACCACGTGCACTCCGAAATTCTGCGTGGGTTCACGTTGAACGACAGGCTCGTGCGCCCGGCGCTGGTCGTGGTGTCACGTACGCCGACCGCGCCTGCAACTGTGGAAACACCGCCCGCCGGCACGCCGGACAGCGGACAGCCGTAATTCGAGGGGGACATGGCAAAAGTCATCGGGATCGATCTCGGTACGACCAACTCGTGTGTCGCGGTGATGGAGGGCGGTGAGCCCGTCGTCATTCCGAACAGCGAGGGCAGTCGCACCACGCCGTCGATGGTTGGTTTCACGGAAGGTGATGAGCGCCTCGTCGGGCAGATCGCCAAGCGTCAGGCGGTCACCAACCCCGAGAACACCATCTACGCGGTGAAGCGTTTGATGGGTCGCGCCTTCGATTCGAAGGAGTCACAGCGCGCGCGCAGCATGGTGCCGTACCGCGTGGTGGCGTCTGACAACGGCGACGCGTGGGTGGAGATCCGCGGCAAGAAGTACAGCCCGCCCGAGGTCTCTTCGATGATCCTCACCAAGATGAAGCAGACCGCCGAGGACTACCTCGGTGAGCCGGTGACCGAAGCCGTCATCACCGTTCCTGCCTACTTCAACGACGGTCAGCGCCAGGCCACCAAGGACGCGGGCCGCATCGCCGGCTTGAACGTGCTGCGCATCATCAACGAGCCGACCGCCGCGGCGCTCGCCTACGGCCTCGACAAGAAGGACGACGGCAAGACCGAGAAGGTCGCCGTGTACGACCTCGGCGGCGGCACGTTCGATATCTCGATTCTCGAGCTCAACTCCGGCGTGTTCGAGGTGAAGTCGACCAACGGCGACACGTACCTGGGCGGCGAAGACTTCGACAACCGCATCATCGATTTCCTCGCGGACCGCTTCAAAGGCGCCAACAACGGCATCGACCTCCGCAAGGACCGCATGGCGCTGCAGCGCCTCAAGGAAGCGGCGGAGCGCGCCAAGCACGAGCTTTCCAGCGCGACCGAGACCGAGATCAACCTGCCGTTCATCACCGCCGACCAGACCGGGCCCAAGCACCTGCAGGAGATGCTGGACCGCAACACCTTCGAAGGGCTGGTGAAGGATCTCGTCGAGCGCTCCATCGAGCCCTGCCGCATCGCGCTCAAGGACGCAGGCATGCAGGCCTCGGCGGTCAATCAGGTGCTGCTCGTGGGCGGCATGACGCGCATGCCGGCCATTCAGCGCAAGGTGAAGGAGTTCTTCGGCAAGGAGCCGCACAAGGGCATCAACCCCGACGAGGTGGTCGCCATCGGCGCGGCCATTCAGGGCGCGGTGCTCAAGGGCGAAGTGAAGGACGTGCTGCTGCTCGACGTGACGCCGCTGTCGCTGGGCGTCGAGACGGCCGGTGGCGTCAGCACCCGCATCATCGAGAAGAACACGACGATTCCCTGCAAGAAGTCGCAGGTGTTCTCGACCGCCACCGACAACCAGCCGCTGGTGAGCGTGCACGTGCTCCAGGGCGAGCGCGAGATGGCGAGCGACAACAAGACGCTGGCGCGCTTCGAGCTGGTGGGCATTCCCCCCGCGCCGCGTGGCGTGCCGCAGATCGAAGTGACCTTCGACATCGACGCCAACGGTCTGGTGCACGTGTCCGCGAAGGACCTCGGCACCGGCCGCGTGCAGCAGGTGCGAATCGTCTCGAACTCCGGTCTGACCGAGAAGGAGATCCAGCAGATGATCTCCGACGCGCAGTCGAACACCGAAGGCGACAAGAAGAAGAAGGAGCTCGCCGACCTGCGCAACAACGCCGACGGGCTCATCTACACGACCGAGAAGTCGCTCGAGGAGTACGCCACGTTGCTGGGCGACAAGGACAAGGGCGAGATCAAGAGCGACCTCGAGAACCTCAAGAAGCAGCTGGGCACCAACGAGCCCGCGCGCATTCAGGACGCCATCAAGCAGCTCGAGGGCAGCGCCTACCGAATCGCCGACGCCATCTACAACGCAGAGTCGAAGAAGTAGTGGCGATGCCCGGTCAGCTGAAGTTCGAGTCGCTCGACGAGGAAGTCCGCTTCCTCCGCGGCCTGGTCTCGGTGCAGCGGCTGGCCGACGAGGTGCTCGAAGACTGCATCGAGCGTCAGCTGGGTCTGTCGGCGGCGCTCGACGTGTTCCTCTCGCAGTGCGCGCGCATGATTCACGCGCGTGGTGCCTTCGTTCAGGTGCTGGGCGCGGGTGGCCCGGTGCTGACGCGCGTATGGGGCAACGAATATTTCGACGCGTCGAGCTGGGCGGATCACCGGGGCGCGGTGCCGCTCGGTGGTCAGCGCACGGTGTTCGTGTCGGCGCTCACGTTGGGCAGCACCACGCTGGGCAGCATCGGCTTTCTGTTGCCGGGCGTGTTCGGCGACGGCGGGCAGCACGTGCTGGCGCTGGTCGAAGCCGTCGGAGAGATCCTCGACACCGCGATTCTGTCGTTTCTCGCGTTGTCTGAAGGGCACACGCCGCTCGAACGGCTCGAGACGCTGTCTGAATCGGGCGACCTCGGGCCGCGCGCGCGCTTCGGAAAGTACGAGCTGCTGCACCCGCTCGGCACCGGCGGCATGGCGCAGGTGATGGTGGCGCGCACCGTGAACCCCGCGGGCATCTCGCGGCTGGTGGCGCTCAAGCGCATTCTGCCGCGCCTGGCGGACGACAAGGTGATCGTCGAGCAGTTCCTCGACGAGGCGAAGCTGGGCATGCGCCTCAATCACCCGAACCTCGTCACCTTCTACGACTTCGGGAGTTCGGCTGGCTCGTACTTCATGGCCATGGAGCTGGTGCGCGGCGTCGACTTCGACAACGTCATCTACTGGCGGCACGGACCGCTGGCCCCGGCGTTGGTCAGCGCGGTGCTGATTCAGGCGCTCGAGGGGCTGCACTTCGCGCACGAGCTGAAGACCGAAGACGGCGCGTCGTTGCAGCTGGTGCACCGCGATCTGTCGCCGCACAACATGATGGTGGGCTTCGACGGGCGGGTGAAGGTGCTCGACTTCGGCGTGGCCAAGATGCGCGACCAGCGCACGGTGACGCTGCCGGGCATCGTGAAGGGCAAGCCGCTCTACATGTCGCCCGAGCAGGCGACCGCCGAGCGCATCGACCGCCGCAGCGATTTGTTCTCGATGGGCCTGATTCTGTACGAGGCGCTGCTGACGCGACGCGCGTTCGACCAGCGCGACGACACGAAGACCATGGAGTCCATCGTGAACGACGCGCTCGAGCGGCCTGAGGGGCTGCCGACGCCGTTGTGGCAGGTCATCGAGAAGGCGCTCGACAAGAACCCCAACGCCCGGTTCCGCAACGCGATGGAGATGGCCGAAGCGCTTCGTGAGGCGGCGCCGCCGATGCCGATGCACGAGCTCGGCGCGCTGCTCTCGCAGCGCTTCACGCGGCGGGTGACCGAGGTCGCCGGCTGGGAAAAATCGTCGGCGTCACTCGCCGCTGCGCAGCGCTGAGGTTCACTGCCGGTATTCCCAGGTGAGCCGCTCGTCGGTGCACGGCGTGGTCGACGTGCGGCAGTCGAGGCCACCGAAGAGCACCATCGTCTGGCGAACCGGGTCCCACGCGATGGCGGGCGCGCCGACGGCTTTGGGCCGCGTCGGCAGGTGCGTGTTCATCGCCGTCCACGACGAGCCGCTCCATTCCCAGGTCTGACTGGTGGTGGTGCCTGCCGGCCCGAGCGCGACGATGATGCTGCGGTTGCGCACGGTGTCGAACGCGATGTCACCGGTGGCCTGCTGCGGCCCGCCTCCCGCGGCGAGGTTCCAGCTGTTGTTGAACACGCGCATGCCGGTGTTGTCGACGAGCTGCAGCCGGTTGCGCACGGGGTCGAAGCCCGAGATGGCGTTGGGGGCGACCAGCGTTCCGGTGAACGTTCGCGCCGTCCAGGTGGTGCCGTCCCACTCCCAGAGCGCGCCGGTGCGCAGGCGCGTGACCACGACCCGCTGACGAACCGAGTCCCACACCAGCGACGTGGCGTCGGCCTGGTCGGGGAGGGTGCCGGCCTGCGTGCGGAGCTCCCAGCCAGTGGGGCCGAGCTCCCACAGGTCGGTGACGTACGCCGAGCCGTTGTAGCCGCCGTAGAGCACCACGCGGTTTCGCACCGTGTCGTAGGCCATGCCGTGGAAGCTGCGCGCGGCGGGCGACGTGGCGGGCATCAGTTGTGTCCACGCGGTGCCATTCCAGGTCCACGTGTCGTTGAAGTACGTGCCTGAATCGGTGCGCCCGCCGAACAGCACCATCGCGCTGCGAGACGTGTCGTAGACCATGCGCGTCGAGAAGCGGCCGGCGGGCGCGGGCGTGCCGCTGGTCACCGGGTCGTGGGCCACCGACCACTGCGGCGTGATGGCCCCGGCGACGCAGCCCCGGGTGATGGCGTTGCCGCACCTGCCGCAGTGAGCGCTGTTGGTCTGCAGGTTCGCGCAGACGTTCTGCGTGGAACAGAAGGTCTCACCGGCGTTGGGGCAGTTGGGAGCGCCGTTGACGCAGGTGCGCGGCGCGGCGACCGTGGTTCCGCACGCCCCGCAGTGCGACGCGCTGGTCTGCAGGTTCGCGCAGACGTTCTGCGCCGGGCACCAGGTTTCGGCGGCGTTCACGCACGCCGGCGCGCCGTTGCGACAGATGCGCCCCGAAGGCACGACGGTGCCGCAGGTGCCGCAGTTGTTGGTGTCGTTCTGGAGGTCGACGCAGGTGCCGTTGCAGTTCGTGCGGCCGGTGGGGCAACGCGGTTCGTAGTTCGTGCACACGCCGCCCACCGGCACCGCTTCGTCGCAGGTGGAGCAGTTGGTCGCGGTACCCAATTGGCGGCACTGGTTGTTGCACACGCCGTAACCGGTCAAACCGCAGTGGAGCAGCATGGTGACCGTGGCGCTGCCCACGTTGCCGGCGAGGTCGAAGAACTCCGCACGGAAGTCGCGTTCGAGACCGTCGACGCCAGCCGCGGTCACGCCACGGACGGCCTGCATCGTCAGCCAGTCGAGGGCAAAGGTGTACGCGCCTGAAGCGCCAGACGCGGTGAAGACGCCGTAGGTGCCGCCGCTCACCGGGTCGACGAGACGGCCACCGACGACGTCCTGAAGTCCGTCGGGGTCGGTGACGAGTGCGCTGAAGGTCGATGCGCCGGGATCGTTGCGGTGAAGACGTGCAGGGAGAACCGAGAGCGACAAGATGCGTGGGCTGCTCGCAGTCGCAGTGCCGCCGCCGGTCGCGGCGCCACCGCCGGTCGCAGTGCCGCCGCCGGTCGCAGTGCCACCGCCGGTCGCAGTGCCGCCCCCGGTCGCGGCGCCACCGCCGGTCGCAGTGCCGCCGCCGGTCGCAGCGCCACCGCCGGTCGCAGAACCACCGCCGGTCGCAGTACCACCGCCGGTCGCGGAACCACCGCCTGACCCGTCACCGCCACCTGTCGCGAAACCACCGCCGGTCGCAGCGCCACCGCCGGTCGCAGTGCCACCGCCGGTCGCAGAACCACCGCCCGACCCGTCACCGCCACCCGTCGCAGCGCCGCCGCCCGAGCCCGTGTCAGCGACGCACGCACTCAGCACGCAACGCTGCCCCGAAGCGCACGTCGCGCAGAACGAATTCACCGCGCCACACGCGTCGTTCTCCTGTCCCGCTCGACACACGCCGCTCGCGTCGCAGCAGCCCGTGCAGGTCGACGGTTCGCACTTCGGCTCGACGGGCCCACACGCCGAAAGGAGGCACAGCACGACCGCAATGGAGAGGTGGCGCATTCGGAGGACTCATACCCGCCCGCCCCCAGGCCACGTGCAGAGAGCGGCGAGAAGCGCATTCCCAAATCTGAGAAACGGTCTACGCGAGCAGCGCCAGCGCGTCCGACAGCGACTCCACGCCCAGCACTTCGAGCTTCGGTGCTTCGAGCCTTCGCGCGCTGCCTTTCGGAAGAATCACGCGGCGAAAGCCCATCTTCGCGGCCTCGGCGATGCGCGGCTCGACCTGCGCCACGGCGCGCACCTCACCGGCCAGCCCGACTTCACCGAGAATCAACGTCTGCGCGTCGACCGGTCGGTTCTGCAGTGACGAAACGAGCGCCGCGCACACCGCGAGGTCGCTCGCCGGCTCGGTCAGCGACATGCCGCCGGCCACGTTCACGAAGATGTCGCAGCCGATGAGCTGTACCCCCTCCTTCTTCTCGAGCACCGCCGCGAGCAACGCCACGCGGTTCGAGTCGACGCCGATGGCCGTACGTCGTGCGGTGCCGTAGCCGGTCGGAGCCACCAGCGCCTGGACCTCGACCAGAATCGGTCGCGTGCCATTGAGCGTGGACGTCACCACGCTGCCCGACGCGCCCTTCGGCCTCTCAGCGAGGAACAGTGATGACGGGTCGGGAACCTCGGCGAGGCCCGAGCCCTTCATTTCGAACACGCCGATCTCATTCGTCGAGCCGAAGCGGTTCTTGTGCGCGCGCAGAATGCGGAACGGGTGCCCGCGCTCGCCTTCGAAGTACAGCACCGTGTCCACCATGTGCTCGAGCACGCGCGGCCCGGCAATCGAGCCTTCCTTCGTCACGTGACCGACCATGAACGTCGGCACGCCGGTCTTCTTCGCGTACGCCATCAGCCGGCCTGCGCACTCGCGCACCTGACCCACGCTGCCCGGCGCGCTGCCGAGCTCCGCGAGGAACATGGTCTGAATGGAGTCGATGATGAGGCACCCGGGCGCCAGCTTCTCGGCGGCGTTGAGCACCTTCTCGAGGTCGGTCTCTGCGAACACGTGCAGCTGTTCGCTCGTCACCCCGAGCCGCTCGGCGCGCATGCGCGTCTGCCGCAGCGACTCTTCGCCCGACACGTAGAGGGCCGGGCGATCGCGCGCCAGCTTGTCGACGGCCATCAACAGCAACGTCGACTTGCCGATGCCGGGGTCGCCGCCGATCAGCACCAGGCTGCCCAGCGTCACCCCGCCGCCGAGCACACGGTCCAACTCGGCGATGCCGGTGAGCCGGCGCGCCTCGTGCCCCGACTCGACTTCCTTGAGCAGCACCGGCTTGCCCTGACCGCCACCCGTGCCCCACGCGGGCCGTGACTGGCTCGCGTTGGACAGCTCCACCTCTTCCACCAGGGACCCCCACGTGCCGCACTCGCTGCAGCGCCCCAGCCATTTCGCCGACTGGTAGCCGCAGCTCTGGCACGTGAAGTGTGTCTTCGTCTTCGCCATGCGCGGCTTCTACCGCGCGGGTCCGACAAGTGCGGGGGCGCTCACCACGCCTTCGACCACGGCGTGCCCTTCTCGACGTTCTCGAGGTCGACGAGCTCCACCGGAAACGCGTCGCTCTCGAGGTCGGTCTGCAGCACGGCGGCGAAGCGGTCGCTCAGCTCGAGCACCTCGGCTTTGCCCGACGGGTTCATCACCGCGTACCCAGCGATGAGCTCCTTCGATTCGGCGAAGGGGCCGTCGACCACCGTGCGCTTGCCGCCCCTGTAGAAGAGCCGGCTCGCCTGGCTGCTCGGAGCCGTGCGCGCCGCGCCACCGAGCACGCCCGCACGCTTCATGTCGACCAGCAACGCGCGCATCGCGTCGGCCTTGTCGGCGGGCAGCGCTGCGCCGCTCTCGGTGAACGCGGTGGCCTTCTGCAGACACAGCACGCGCAGCGGGGCGCCCGCGGGCTTCGGGCCGAAGCCCAGGTCCCACGCTTCGGTGACGGGCCCCAGCTCGATCTCAGTGTCGCCCACCACGTCGGCAAAGCGCTTCACCCACGCCACGGCTTCTTCGTGCGTCTTCACCTTGAGCAACAACACGCCGGCGATGACCTCGTTGCGGCCCTTGAACGGGCCTCTTTCCTCCTGCACGCCGCCCTCGCGGAAGGTGAAGCGCGTGCGCGTCTTGCTCGGCCGCAGCCCCTCGCCTCCGAGCAGCTTCCCAGAGCTGCCGACTTCGCCCATGAACGCGCCCATGCGCTCGAGCATGGCGGCGTCGGGAGGCACTTCGTTTTCCATCGTGGCGTCGACCTTGTGCATCGTGAGGTACTTCATGGTTCCGGTCCTTTCGGGGCGAGGCCTGAAGAAGTCAGGCTCGAAATGACGTCGAAGCGGCGCCGCCACGAACGACACGGCCCCTGCACTTTCTGAAAAAGCGCAGGGGCCGCGAAGACTTACGAGTTCAGTGGCTCAGCCGATGGAGCCGCACTTGTTGGGCTCACCCGCGCCGCCGCAGGTCTGCGAGGGCGGGCACACGCCGCAGTTGAGCGTGCCGCCGCAGCCGTTGGCGGCCTGCCCGCAGTTCCACCCCTGGGCCTCGCAGGTGGTGGGCGTGCACGAAGGCGTGCCGCACTGGCCCGGCGTTCCGCCGCCGCCGCAGGTCTGCGGGGCCTGGCACGAACCACACTGAATGATGTTGCCGCAGCCATCGCCGGCAGGGCCGCACGCGATGTTCTGCTGCGCGCAGGTCAGCGGCGTGCACTGCGCCGCACCACAGCGACCGGGGCCGTCAGCGCCGCAGATGAGGCCGGGCGGGCAGTTGCCGCAGTCGATGGTGCCGCCGCAGCCGTTGCCCTGCAAGCCGCAGTTGAAGCTCTGCGCGGCGCAGGTGGTGGGCGTGCACATGCCGCCACCGCCGCAGACGCCCGGCGTACCGCCACCGCCGCAGGTCTGAGGCGCGGTGCACATGCCGCAGTTGAGCGTGCCGCCACAGCCGTTGCCCTGCGTGCCGCAGTTGAAGCCCTGATCAGCGCAGGTGAGCGCGGTGCACATGCCGCCGCCGCACTGGCCGGGCACGCCACCACCGCCGCAGGTCTGGCCGGCAGGGCAGTTGCCGCAGTTCGCCGTCACGCCGCCGCAGCCGTTGCCCCACGAACCGCAGGCATAGCCGAGCGTCGAGCAGGTCTGCGGTACGCACGCGCCACCACCACACACGTTGGGCGTACCACCACCGCCGCAGGTCTGAGGTGAAGTGCAGGTGCCGCAGTTGAGCGTGCCGCCGCAGCCGTCACCCTGCTGGCCGCAGTTGGCGCCGAGCTGCGCGCACGTGCGCGGCGTACACGGCACACCACACTGACCGGTGACGCCGCCACCGCCGCAGGTCGCAGGCGAGGTGCAGGTGCCGCAGTTGAGCACGCCACCACAGCCGTCGGAGGCCTGACCGCAGGCGATGTTCTGCTGCGCACAGGTGCGCGGCGTACACATCTGCGGAGGCGGCACGTCAGGCGCGATGCACGAAGAGAGGTCGAAGATGAGGTACTCGAAGACCTTTTCCTGCGGGTTCATCGGCGAGCGCGCGCAGTACGTGGGCCACGTGGCGTTGGCCGCGCTGGCGTTGATGACGTGGAAGTCGCTGAAGAGCACGCGACCACACTGATCAGCCTGCGGCGCCGTGGTGGGCGTGTTGAACGTGTACTGGAAGGGAATGCCGGTGGTGCTGCCGGAGCTGCCGTACACCCAGCGCTGGGCGGGCGGAATGATGGCGCTGGTGTCGCGACGCACGGTGTTGATGCGGATGCGCGGCGTGGCCGGCGTGGACGTGGTGGCCTGCGCGTTCACCAGCTGCACCCAGTCGGCGAAGGTCTGACCCTTCGGGAAGCTGGTGTCGATGAAGGCGTCCTGGTTCGGCGGGTCACCGGCGTGGTTCCAGGTGGCGGTGCCGCTGAACGAGATGTTGTGCGTGATGGCGTTGCCGTTGGGGTCGACGGCGCGACCTTCGAGCCAGACGTAGGCGAAGTGCGACGCGAAGATGCGGCCACCGGCGTTGGCGTACGCGACCATGTTGTTGCGGCGCGCGGTGGTCTTGAGCTGCTCACCGCCGACACAGTCGAGGATGATCATGTCGTACTTCCGCATTTCGTTGACGTTGTCGAACAGCGTGGCCGCGGACGTATTGGCGCCGCCCACGAAGTTGGCGCCATTGTCCTTGTAGAACTTCACGCGGCCGGTGCCCGAGGGCAGCGAGAACTGGTCGGGCGCGATGCCGATCTTCGGGAGCACGCACTCGATGGTGTCGACGCTGCCGGTGACCACCGCGATGCGGGGAATGTTGTCTGACGGGTGGCCTTCGGCCTGCTTGCGCGGGAGGCGCGTCTGTTCCTGCGTGAGCTCGGTGTTCTGGCAGCACGCGGGCGCCGGCACGGTGACCACGCGCCGCCACTTGCCGAGCTGAATGACGACGGGCACGTCGACACCGCAGGGCACGTTGGTGAGCCGGAAGCTGCCGTTGGTGGCCGAGGTGGTCGACGTGATGGGCGTGCCCGACACGCCGTCGGTGCACTGGTCGCACGTCACCGTGCCGCTGCCGTCGAGGCTCGCGAGCGGGCTGTTGGGCACGTAGATGAGCGCGTTGGGAATGGGGTCGGGCTCGCCGTAGCCCGCGTCGGCCTGGGTGGGCGCGACGACGACGCCGGTGAGCGTGGTGCGGTCGGGGTTGCCCGGGCACGCCACCTGGTTCGGGCAGAGGTTGACGCAGGGACCGGCGTCGGGGCGCACCGAGCCGCAGACCGAGGGTGTCCCGGCGCCGCCGCAGATGTCGGGCGCCGTGCACGAGCCACAGTCTGCCGTGAGGCCACCGCAGCCATCGGCCACGCGACCACAGTTGGCGCCCTGCTGCGCGCACGTCTTGGGAACACACGGCGGAGGCGCGCCGCACACGTTGGCCGTGCCCGCGCCGCCGCAGCTCTCAGCGCCCGAGCACGAGCCGCAGTTGATGAGCGTGCCGCAGCCGTTGCTGACCTGACCGCAGTTCACGCCGAGCTGCGCGCAGGTCTTCGGCTGGCAGACGACCTGACCACCGCACTGGTTGGGCACGCCGCCCGCGCCGCACGCCTGACCGCCGGTGCAGGGCGGGTTCCCGACGTCGCAGTTGAGAATGGTGCCGCAGCCGTCGTTCACCTGACCGCAGGTGGCGTTGAGCTGCGCGCAGGTCTTGGGAACGCAGGTCACGCCGCCGCCGCACTGGTTGGGCACGCCGCCGCCGCCGCAGACCTGGGGCGCGGTGCAGCTGCCGCACGAGATCGCGTTGCCGCAGCCGTCACCGATGCTGCCGCAGGTCGCGCCGACCGAGGCGCAGGTCAGCGGCGTACAGAAGTTGCCGCCGCCACACTGGTACGGAACACCGCCGCCGCCGCACACCTTGCCCATGGTGCAGGTGCCGCAGTTGAGCGTGCCACCGCAGCCATCACCGATGGTGCCGCAGCTCGCGCCTTGAATGGCGCAGGTGGTGGGGATGCACGCCCCCGCGTCGTTCAGGTTGCTGCCGAGCAGACCGCAGACCCCGGGCACGCCGGCGCCGCCGCAGATCTCGGGCAGCGCGCAGGAGCCGCAGTTGATGAGCCCGCCGCACTGATCAGCCATGGGGCCGCAGTCGGCGCCCAGCTCCGCACACGTCTTGGGGACACAGCCCGACGCGCCGCCACACACCGACGGCGTTCCGCCGCCGCCGCAGGTCTCGGGCAGCGCGCAGGTGCCGCAGTCGATGAGGTTGCCGCAGCCATCGCTGATGGGGCCGCAGTTCTTCCCGGCGCTCGCGCAGGTGATGTTGATGAAGCAGCCCGCGTCGTTGGCGCCGCCGTCGAGGTTGAAGCCACCGCCGGTGCCGCCGCCGACGTCGCCGCCACCCGAACCACCGCCCGACCCGCCACCCATGGTGCCGCCACCGGTATTGGTGCCGCCTCCCACGCCGCCGTCGTCATCAGGAACAGGGTTGGGACACTGACAGCCAGCCACCACAGCGAGCACCAGCAAGGCACCGCGCAGTCGAATCTGCATTGCACACTCCGAAGGAATCGAAACTGGAGCGCAGCCTAGCCCGCGCTCGGAGCCAGACGCGATGCAGTTCATGGACCTACTTCGGCGCTTGAGTTTTCAGCGCACATCCACCACCTTCGCGGCCTTCATGCGCGCGCGCCTTTCGCTCCTCGGCTCCCCGCTCTTCGTGGCCTTGCTTTCGATGATTGGCGGGTTTGCGTGCAGCGTCACCTTCAACGATTCACTGTCGTACAGCTGCACGAACGACGCTGACTGCGGCGGCGACGGCTTCGTGTGCGCCATGGGTCCGTCGCGAACCGCGTGCTGCAAGCCCGACGGTGACGAAATCTGCGACGGGCGTGACAATAATTGCGACGGTCTCATCGACAACCGCAACCTCGTCGAGACCTGCAACGGTGAAGACGACAACTGCGATGGCCGCATCGACGAGGTCTTCAACCTCCGCAACGACATCAACAACTGCGGCGCGTGCAAGAAGGCCTGCGCGCAGAACCAGACCTGTCAGAGCGGGCTGTGCGTCAACCGCGTCGAGATCAACTGCTTCAACGGCTTCGACGACGACGACAACAACCTGACCGACTGCGACGACCCGTCGTGTGACCTGCAGATCTGCGGCGCGGGCTGCCAGTGCCGCAACATGCAGAAGGCCGAGAACATCTGCGACAACAACCTCGACGACGAGATGGACGGCAAGACCGACTGCCTCGACCCCGACTGCAGCGGGCTGGCGTGCCGCGACGGGTGTCTGTGCCGCCCCGACGGCGGGCAGCTCGAGCAGGACTGCACCGACGGTGTCGACAACGATCAGGACGGCGACGCCGACTGCCTCGATGACGACTGCGTCGGCCAGTTCTGTACGCCGCCTGAGATCTACTTCCAGTGCACGACGCAGAAGGCGTGCCGCTGCAACGGTGGCGTGCAGATCGCCGAGGTCGGTTCGGTGCGCTGCGCCGACAACGTCGACAACGACTGCAACGGCAAGCGCGACTGTCAGGAAGACAGCTGCGCGGGTTCGAGCTGTCAGCTCGACGGCGGGCTCGCGTGCCAGTGCGTCATGGGCGCGAAGAAGGAAGTCGACTGCGCCAACGGCACCGACGACGACGGCGACCAGCAGATCGACTGCGCCGACAGTGACTGCGAAGCCGTCAGCTGTGTGCTCGACGGCGGCGCCACCTGCAGCAACGGCACCTGTAACTGACGTCAGCTCTCGCGGAAGTCGGCCGACGACAGGCCGTGCTTTCGCAGCAGGTCGTGCAGGTCGGTGCGATTTCGCCCGGCCAGCCGCGCCGCGGCCGACACGTTCCCATCAGACCGTCGCAGCGCTTCGATGAGGTACGCGCGCTCGAAGGCCTCGCGGGCTTCCTTCAGCGGTGGCAGCGGGCCGTCGGTCGGTATCGACGCGTCGCGCAGCTCGGGCTTCGGCGCGGCCTGACCTGCGGGCAGCACGGCGCGCACGTCGTCGGCTTCGAGCTGCGTTCCTCGCGCGAGCAAGGCGGCGGCCTCCATCACGTTGGCCAGCTCGCGCACGTTGCCGGGCCACGGGTGCGTCATCAGCAGGCGCAACGCGTCGGGCGAGAGCTCGGCCGCGGGCCGCTCATGGCGAGCGGCTGCGCGGGTGAGGAAGTGCCGCGCCAGCACGGGGATGTCGGCGGGCCGGTGCGTGAGTGACGGCATGTGCACCGGCACCACGTGCAGCCGGTAGAAGAGATCTTCCCGAAAGCGGCCGGCGCCGACCTCCTCGCGCAGGTCTCGGTTGGTCGCGGCGACCACGCGCACGTCGGTGGTCAGCTCCTTCGTCGAGCCCACCGGCGTGAAGCGGCGCTCCTGCAGCACGCGCAGCAGCTTCACCTGCACGGCCGCGGGCGCGTCACCGACCTCATCGAGGAACAGCGTGCCCCCGGTAGCCGCGGCGAACACGCCGTCGCGGTCGCGCGCGGCGCCGGTGAACGCGCCTTTGACGTGGCCGAACAGCTCGCTCTCGAGCAGCTCGGCCGGCATGGCCGCACAGTTCACGGCCACAAAGGGGCCGCTGCTGCGGGGCGAGCCGGCGTGCAGCATGCGCGCCGCGAGCTCCTTGCCGGTGCCTGATTCGCCGAGCACCAGCACCGTCGCGTCGGAGGGCGCCAGGCGGGTGATGATCTCGCGCACGCGGGTGATGGCCTCGCTGGTGCCGAGCAGCTGCTGGTCGACGCCGTCACCGCCGATCATCTTGCGCAGCCCGACCAACTCGCGCTTGAGCCGCACGCTCTCGACGGCGTTGGCGACCTTGCCCAGCAGCTCGTGATCGTGGAACGGCTTGGTCAGAAAACCGTACGCGCCCTTGCGTGTGGCCTCGACGGCGGTCTCGATGCTGCCGTGCGCGGTGAGAATGATGACCGGCGCGTCGAGCGAACGGCGCTGGGCCTCGGCGAGCACGTCGAGGCCCGAGCCGGTGCCCAGCCGGAGGTCGACGATCATCGCGTCGAACGGCTCCCGGCCCAGCGCGGCCAACGCGCCTTCCACCGACCGTTCGGTGCGCACCTCGTAGCCGTGAAACTCGAGCCGCATCGCGAGCAGCTCGCAGAGATCCGCTTCGTCATCGACCACCAACACGCGCGCTGCGCTCAAGCGACGGCCTCCAGGGCAGGGGCTGAAGCGTCGAGCGACAACCAGAGATGAAAGGTGGCGCCCGGGCCGGGAGCCGCATCGAGCTCGAGCTCGCCGCCGTGGGCCCGCGCCACCTCGCGCGCCAGCGCCAGGCCGAGGCCCACGCCGACGTCTTTGGGGCTCCTGGCGACGGCGCTGGTGACGAAGGGGTCGAACACGGTCTGGCGAATCTCCGGGGGCACGCCGGGGCCTTCGTCGCGCACGGTCACCACCGCCCACGAGCCGGGCCGGCCCGCGCGCGAGGACTGCAGCTGGCGCTGCACGCGCACCTTCTGGCCCGGACGCGAGACGCCGACGGCATTGCGCACCACGTTGGCCACCGCGCGCTCCACCATGGTGGCGTCCATCATCGAGAGTGGCGCTTCACCCTGCAGCTCGAGCTCGACCGTCACGCCGGTCTGTTCAGCGGTCTCGTTTTCACTGGCGATGGCCTCGCGCACCGCCTCGTCGATGGAGCTGCCGGCCTGGAAGCGCAACGTGCCCCCGGCGCGCAGGCGCGAGAGGTCGAGCAACGTCGACACCATTCTGATTTCGCGCTCGCACGCCCGCCGCGCGAGCGACACCAGCCGCAGCTGCTTTTCGTTGAGGGGCCCGCCGAGCCCGTCTCCCAGCTGCGCGAGCGCCTCACGAATCGTCGACAAGGGGGTGCGCATCTCGTGGCTCACCGACGCGAGGAACCCCTGCTTGAGCGCGTCGAGTTCGGCGAGGCGTTCACGCATGCGATCCAGCTCCGCCCCCAGCGTGCGCACCTCGATGGGCCCTTGGACCTGCGGCGGCGCCGAGAAGTCACCGCCACCGACACGGTTGGCCACGCGCGCCAGCTCGCCCAGCGGCTCGGTGACCAGGCGCGACAACCGCTGCGCCACCAGCAGGCCCAGCAGCAGCGCGCCGACCGCGCTGGCCAGACCCGCCGACAACGCCGCGGCGCCGACCCTGCGCGCTTCGTCGTCTTTGCGCGCGACGGCGCCGTGGAGCTCGGACGTGCTGAGCACCCAGGCGTCGGTCAGCGCTTCGTCGAGCTGCCAACGGCGCTTGACGTTCTCAATCGAACGAAGGCCGCCGCAGGCGTCATCCGACGCGAGCACGTCGCGCGCGAGCTTTACGTAGCCCTGCGCGGTGCTCACCATGGCGGGCATCGCCACGCCGTTGTGCCGCGCGAGCAACGCCTCGAGCGCGTCGGCCTTCTGCTTCAGTGTCTCGGCGACCGCCTCCGTCGGGGCGTTGGCTTCACACGCCGCGAGGCTGTGGCGCATGGCCACTTCGATGTTCCACCCCGCGCGGTGGAGCTCCTGTCCCACATTGAGCGCCCCGAGCTCCTGCTCGCGCAGCTCACCCAGCAGCACCGTCATGCGCAGCAGCGAGACCAGCATCACGCCGAGCGCCGCGCCCATCACCAGAATGGGCATCGAGTGCGAGAGGACGAGTCGGGTCAGCAGTCTCATGGGCGTGTGTGTGCGGCTGCGTGCGTCGTGCCAGCTCGGCTGTGAGGGGAGGCGTCGGCCTTTCGGGACACCTGTCGGGAAATTCCGACGCACTCTGTAGGACTCGACAGACACGTCGCAAGCCGCGCGCTCGCACGGTGCGGTTGGTGCGCGCCTTGAACTGGGGCTGCGGCATGGCAGCAGAAGCAGCAACGACTCGGGGTTCGCTCAAAGAAGCCGTCGTCGACACGGTGTCGTCGTGGCGGGAGATGTTCACCAAAGGCGTGATGAACAACGTGCTGGCGGGCGTGACGGTGGCCTTCGTGGCGCTGCCGCTCAACGTCGCGCTGGCGATGGCATGTGGGCTGCCGCCGGCCGCGGGGCTGATGACCGGCATCCTCGCGGGCGTGCTGTGCGGCTTCGTCGGCGGCGCGAAGTTGCAGATCAGCGGGCCTGAAGTCGCGCTGGCGCCGCTCACCTTCGAGATCGTCTCGCGCTTCGGGGTGAAGGGCCTGTTCGTCGCCACCTTCCTCGCCGGCTGCTTTCAGTTCGTCTTCGGGGCCCTGAAGCTGGGCCGGCTGGTGCAGGCGCTGCCCCGCCCGGTGGTCGGCGGGTTCCTCGCGGCGGTCGGGGTGCTGGTGCTCGACGCGCAGCTGCCGCGACTGCTCGGCTTGTCGCGCGACGTGCGGCTGCTGTCGGACATTGCCCCGCACGCGGCGCTGCAGAGCTTCCAGGGCACTTCGCTGGTGCTCGGCGTGGTGGTGATGGTGTGCTTCATCTTTCTTCCCAGGCTCTCGCCGCGCGTGCCCGGCGCGCTCATCGGCCTCGTGCTGGTGAGCGGCGCCATCTTCGTCACCGGCGCGCAGATGCCGACGGTCGGCTCGGTGGAGCTCACCGATTTCCGCATCGCGCTGCCGGCGTTCCACGACGTCGACCTCAAGGCCCTCGTGCCCGAGGCGCTCGCGCTGGCGTTGCTGGCGTCCATCGACTCGTTGATGAGCGCGGTGAGCCTCGACGGCGTGACGAAGGGCCCCAGGCACCGCAGCGAGCAGGAGCTGATGGCTCAGGGCCTCGCCAACGTGGTCTCGAGCCTGGTGGGCGGCATGCCGGTGGCGGGCGCGGTGGTGCGCTCGATGGCGGCGGTGCAGGCCGGGGCGACGACGCGGCTGACGTCGATTACCCACGCCGCGGCCCTGTTGGCGCTGTTGCTGGTGGCCGGCCCGCTCGTCGCCACGCTGCCGCTCACGGGCCTTGCGGGCATTCTGGTGGTGGTCGGGTACCGGCTCATCAACTGGCGCGAGCTGCTCTTCGTGTGGCGGCTGTCGCGCTTCGAGGCGCTGGCCTTCGTGGTGACTGCCGTTTCGATTCTGGTGGGTGACTTCGTCGAAGGCGTGGCCACCGGCCTCGTGGTGGCGCTGGTGCACTTCGTGTTGCAGCACCGGCAGCTGGGGCTGCGCTCGAAGCAGGGCGCGCCCATCGGCTCGTCGCTCGAGTCGACGGTCATCGTCGAAGTGCAGGGCGCCATCTTCTTCGCCTCGGCGGACCAGCTCGACGCGTTGACCGAACATGACCCACGCCACGCGCTGGTGCTCGACCTGCGCCGCGTGCCGTTGATGGACCTCACCGGCGCCGGCGCGCTGCGTTCGCTCATCGAGACGCTCAACGCGAAGAAGGCGCGGGTGCTGCTGGTGGGGTCGAACGCCGAAGTGTCTTCGCTGCTCAAGGAGCTCGGCGTCATCGAGATGCTGTGTGGCAAGCAGATCTTCGACACCATCGACGCGGCCCTGCAGGCGGCGCACGACGACGCGTCTCGCGCGCCGCCGCGCAGCTCGCCCAGCGGCCTCACGTCGGTGCGGGGGGCCGCATGACCCGGCCCGACCGCGACGAAGTGGTCAAGCGCGCCAGCGCCCGGTCGCTCGAGCTCCCCCTCGCGCCGCCCACGGCTCGTTCGCCCGACGACACGGTCATCACCCAGGAGCTCCGCCGCTGCCTGAGCGCGCTCGGCCCCGGCTTCTCGATGACCATGATGTTCTCGGCGGCGATGCTCATCGGCGCGGGCGTGGCCGTCGAGTGGGCGCTGCCGAACTTCGAGCCGTTGCCCTTCGGCATCGCGCTGGGCTGTTTCCTGGGGGCGCTGACGCTGCCGCTGTACGCGCGCTTCCACTTCAAGAAGGCGCTGGTGACCTGCGGCCTGCGGCTGGGGCTCTCGCCGACCGAAGCCGACGCGCGCGCCCGGGCGATGCTGCGCGACTGGAGCGTCGTCAACCGTACCGACGTCGAGGGTTGACGAGGCCCGTGTAAGGCGGCAAGACGGCGGAATTCCTCGCAGTTTCAGGAGCCGCCCATGTCTACCGAGTTCTCCGGCCACGGCCACACCGCTCACAACCACGCGCCGACGCAGGTCGAAGTGCCGCTGCGCCACGACTGGAAGCTGGACGAGGTGAAGGCGCTCTACGAGCTGCCGCTGCTCGACCTCGTCTACCGCGCGCAGACGGTGCACCGCGCGGTGTGGAAGGACAACAAGGTGCAGCTGTGCAGCCTGTTGTCGATCAAGACCGGCGGCTGCTCGGAAGACTGCGCGTATTGCCCGCAGGCCGCCCGCTACAAGACGGGCGTGAAGGCCGACAAGTTGATGTCGGTGCCGCAGGTGCTCGAGGCCGCGAAGACCGCGCGTGAAGCGGGGGCGACGCGCTTCTGCATGGGCGCGGCGTGGCGTGAAATCAAAGACGGGCCGCAGTTCGATTCCGTGCTCGACATGGTGCGCGGCGTGAAGTCGATGGGCATGGAGGCGTGCTGCACGCTGGGCATGCTGACCGAGACCCAGGCCAAGCGGCTCAAGGAAGCGGGCCTCGACGCGTACAACCACAACCTCGACACCAGCCGCGAGCACTACGGCGACATCATCTCGACGCGCACCTACGACGACCGCCTCAAGACGCTCCAGCGCGTGCGGGAAGCGGGCATCGGCGTGTGCTGCGGCGGCATCATCGGCCTCGGTGAGTCGGTCGACGAGCGCTGCGGGCTGTTGATGCAGCTGGCCAACCAGGAGCACCACCCGGAATCGGTGCCGGTGAACGCGCTGGTGCCGGTGGAAGGCACGCCGCTCGCGCAGAACGTCCGCGTGGAGAGCATCGACATGATCCGCACCATCGCGGTCGCGCGCATCATGATGCCGGCGTCGATGGTGCGCCTGTCAGCAGGCCGTCAGCAGATGAACGAAGAAGCGCAGCTGCTGTGCATGATGGCCGGCGCGAACTCGGTGTTCTTCGGCGAGAAGCTGCTGACCACCGGCAACCCCGAGTTCCAGCAGGACATGGCGCTGTTCGAGAAGGCCGGCGTGAAGCCGCTCGAGCCGAACGTCGACACGCCCGTGACGCAGTAATGCCGCGCCTCGCCGACAGCTGGGCGAAGGAAGCGCTCGCTTCGCTCGAGGCGCAGGCGCTCCGTCGTCACCTCGAACCGCTGCAGACGCCGCAGGGGCCGCGCGTATGTGTGGCCGGGCGCGCGTACCTGAACTTCTCGTCGAACGACTACCTCGGGCTGGCGAACGACGCCGACGTGGTGGCGGCGGGCAGGGCGGCGCTCGAACGGCACGGTGCGGGCGCCGGTGCCTCTCGACTGGTGGTCGGTGATTCCGAAGCGCACCACGCGCTCGAACGTGCGCTCGCGCAGTTCGAAGGCACGGAGGCCGCGCTGCTGTTCAACAGCGGCTACGCGGCGAACCTCGGGGTGCTCACGGCGATGTTCGGCCCCGGAGACGTGATCTTCTCGGACGCGCTCAATCACGCGAGCCTCATCGATGGCTGCCGGCTCTCGCGGGCGCAGGTGGTGGTGTACCGCCACCGCGACGTCGAGCACCTCGAGGCGTTGATTCGTGTGCATGCCGGGCGGCGGCGGGCGGTGGTGACCGACACGGTGTTCTCGATGGACGGTGATCGCGCGCCGCTGAAGTCGATCGGGGCGTTGTGCGAGCAGTACGGCCTCGCGTTGATGGTCGACGAAGCGCACGGCACCGGCGTGCTCGGTGAGAACGGTCGCGGGCTGTGTGAGCTCGAAGGTGTCGAGCCCGACTTTCACGTGGGCACGTTGTCGAAGGCGCTCGGCGGGTTCGGTGCGTACGTGTGCTGCACGAGCGCGGTGCGCGAGGTGCTGTTCAACAAGGCGCGGTCGCTGGTGTTCAGCACGGCGCTGCCGCCGGCCGTGTGTGTGGCCGCGACGGTGGCGTTGGAGAAACTGAAGGATCCTTCACGTCGTGCGCGTCTCTCGGCGCGGGTTGAACAGCTGGCAAAGGGCCTCGGGCTTGCGCCGGACTCGGCGGTGTTCTCGGTGGTGCTCGGCGACCCGGAGGTGGCGATGGGCGTCAGTCAACGGCTGCGTGAGAAGAGGTTGCTGGTGAAGGCGATCCGGCCTCCGACGGTGCCCGTGGGGACGAGCCGCCTGCGCATCTCGGTGAGCGCGGCGCACAGCGAAGAAGACGTCGCGCTGCTGTTGAAGGAACTGCACGTCGAGGTCCCTGCAACAGCGGTGGGAGGGCCAGGGAGGGCGGCGCTGCGCATGGAGAGGGAGGACACATGACGACCACGGAGCTGCTCGCTCTCGACGCGCGACACGTCTGGCACCCGTTCACGCAGATGCAGGGCTGGCTCGAGGATCAACCGCTGATCATCGAATCAGCCGAGGGCAACTGGCTCATCGACACCGACGGCCGCCGCTACCTCGACGCCATCTCGTCGCTGTGGGTGACGGTGCACGGCCATCGCAAGAAGCAGCTCGACGAAGCGATCCGCGCGCAGCTCGACAAGGTGGCGCACTGCACGTTGCTCGGTCAGGCGTCGGTTCCGTCGATCGAACTCGCCGCCAGACTGGTCGCCCTCGCACCCGCAGGCCTCACCCGCGTCTTCTATTCAGACTCGGGCAGCACCTCGGTCGAGATCGCCGTGAAGATGGCGTACCAGTACTGGCAGCTCACGGGCCGCACCGAGAAGCGGCGCTTCGTGGCGCTCAAAGAGGCGTACCACGGTGACACCATCGGCTCGGTCTCGGTGGGTGGCGTCGATCTCTTCCACGAGCGCTTCCGCGACCTGCTCTTCCCGGTCGAGCGCATCGCGGTGCCGACGTCGCTGCCATCGTCGCTCGCAGAAGTCGAAGCGCTGTTCGCGGCGAAGGCCGACACCATCGCCGGCTTCGTGGTCGAGCCCCTGGTGCAGGGCGCCGCGGGCATGTTGATGCAGCCCGAAGGCTGGCTCTCGGGTGTAGCTGCGCTCTGCCGCAAGTACGACGTGCTGCTCATCTGCGACGAAGTGGCGACGGGCTTCGGCCGCACGGGCACCATGTTCGCCTGCGAGCAGGAAGCGGTGACGCCGGACCTCATGTGTGTCGCCAAGGGGCTGACCGGCGGCTACCTGCCACTGGCCGCGACGTTGGCGAGCGAGCGCATCTATTCCGCGTTCCTCGGCCGCTTCGACGAAGCGAAGACCTTCTTCCACGGCCACACGTACACCGGGAACCCGCTCGCCTGCGCGGTCGCGCTCGCGAACCTCGCGCTGTTCGAAAGCGAACGAACGCTGGAGCGCATGATTCCTGCGGAAGCGGTGCTCGCCGATGGCCTCGAGCGCGTCGCGAAGCTGAAGCACGTGAAGGAAGTGCGTCGTCGCGGCTTGATGATCGGCATCGAGCTCGCGCGTGACGGTCACACGGCCTACGAGTTCGGCGAGCGCATGGGCTTCAAGGCCTGCCTTGCGGCGCGGAAGCACAACGTGTTGTTGCGCCCGCTGGGCAACGTCATCGTGGTGATGCCGCCGCTCTCGCTGACCGACACCGAAGCCCGGTTGATCATCACCGCGTTGCTCGAAGCGATTCCGTCCGTCACCGAATGAAGTTCGAGACCCGCGTCGAAGCCCAGTGCACGAGGTCGCAAGACCGTGCAGGGGTCTTCGAGTGCGGGTCATTGCTCATTGAGTCGTGGCCGACGGCGGCACGTCGGGTGGCGGCGATGCGGCACAGCGCGTCGTGGCGCGCGAACCGGCGGCGCTCGACGCAGTGAAGCGATTGACGCATGTGACGCGCTGGTCGACCCGGTTCGAATGCCCGAGCGGTGGTCTTCAGGACGACGTCGGCATCACGCTCGTTCGCACCGGCGCGCACCAGACGTCGAAGCGATGAGCGCCGCCGGAAACGTGTTCGGGTTTCGTCGTGAAGCGAGCGATGACGTTGTCATTGTCGCGTTCGCCCGACGAATACACACTCACGACATGGAAGAGCAGGGCGAGAGCGCAGCACCGCCGGTCGAGCCGGTCGTTCCAGCAGCACCTCCAGAACCTCCGCCGCCGACCGTGTGGCAGAGCTTCGTGACGCTCGCGCTGTCGCTGGTCTTCGTGCTCGGCAGCGGCGTGGTCATCGCCATCGGCCTGATGCTCAACAACGCGCGGCAGGGCATCAAGGTGTCGCCGCTCGACCTGATGACCTCGCCGCGCGTCATCGTGGCTTCGGCCTTCGTCACCCAGGTCGCGCTCTTCATTTCGGTGCGCTTCTTCCCGGTGCTGCTCAAAGACGTTGGGCCTGACGGTTGGCTCGCGCGCGTGCGGTGGGAGGCCTCGCGGCTTCACCTGGGCCGCGTGGTGCTCGCGTGGCTGGGCACGCTGGCGACGGGTTCGCTGGCGACCTACATCCTCGAGCCGTTGCGGCAGGCCTCCGACATCCTCACGCGCTTCGCTGAGGTCGCGCGCAACGCCTCGCCGGTGCTCTTCGCGATGCTGCTGCTGGTCGGCGCCATCGCGCCCGGCATCGCAGAAGAGCTCATGTTCCGCGGGCTCCTGCAGACGCGCTTCATTCAACGTTGGGGCCCGGTCGCCGGCATCGCCACCACGGCACTTCTCTTCGGCGCGTACCACTTCGACATCCGCCAGGGCCTCGCGGCGATGGCCATGGGGTGGTGGATCGGTTGGCTCGCCTGGCGCGACGGCAGCATCGTGAACGTCGCCTTCGGTCACATGCTCAACAACGGCACGGCGTTCCTGTTGAGCCGGTTCACGCCGCAGGTCGAAGCGCACGAGCGTTCGCCGGCGGTGTTCTTCGCCGCGCTCTTCCTGCTGCTCGCCTGCATCGCGGCCGGCACTTTCATCAACAAGCAGCCGAAGGAAGTCGCAGCGTGAGGTTCTTCGTCACCGGTACCGATACCGGCGTGGGCAAGACCGAAGTGTCGTGTGCGTTGCTCGCGTCGATGGTGAAGCCCTGGGCCTTCAAGCCGTGTGAGAGCGGTGGCACCGGCGACAGTGAAGCGCTTCGTGAAGCCGCGGGAAGTTGGCAGCCGCTCGAGTCCATCTGTCTGTACCGATTGAAGGAGCCGCTCTCGCCACTCGCCGCGGCGACGCGTGAACGAAAGCGCATCGACTTCTCGAAGCTGGTGCGCGGCTTTCAGGCGCTCGGCCCCGGCCCGGGCATCGTGGAAGGTGCGGGCGGGCTCTTCGTGCCCATCACCGAAAAGCACGACGTCATCGACCTCATCGAAGCGGTGAAGCTGCCCGTGGTGCTGGTGGCGCGCGCGGGCCTCGGCACGGTGAACCACACCACGCTCTCGCTGCGCGCGCTTGCTGAACGCAAGTTGAAGGTCGCCGCCGTGGTGCTCAGCCAGGCCACGCCCGGCAGCGATCTCGCCATCTCGCTCAATCGCGACGAGCTCGAACGCCGCTTTCCGACGACCACGTTCCTCGGCCCGGTGCTCTTCGAGGCCGACGCATCGAAGCGGAGGAAGAAGCTGCGCGCCGCGCTGAAACCCCTCGTCAGGAGCCCGCAGTAATACGGTACAGACAGGTGTTCAGTGGTCAGCGCACCGACATGTCAGCGCAGCACCGCATCGAGCAGCCACTGCACGTTCCGCTTCGCGCGTTGGTGTGACTGACCGCGGTCGGCGGCATCGGCGATGAGGAACACCGCTTCGTTGAGCGCACCCGAGATGAGGTGCGCGACGGTGTTCACGTCGGCGCCCTGCAACCGGCCTTCGTCTTTGCAGGCCTGAAGCCCGGCGATGAGCGTGCCGAGGCCGAACTCCGCGTCGATGGCGCGCCACTTCGCCCAGCCCAGCACGCCGGGCCCATCGGTCAGCACCACGCGCCGCATTTCATCGTCGAGCGCGATGCTCAGGAACGCGTCGCACCCCCGCTTCACCGCCTGCACCGCATCGCCCGTGGCGTCGCCGTCGATGCGCTTGACCACGTCGGCCTGCACGTCGCGCAGCGCGGCCTCGAACAGCGCCTGCTTGTTCTCGTAGTGGTAGTAGACGGCGCCCTTGGTCAGCCCCAGCTCGGCGGCGATGGCGTCGACCGAAGCGTCTGCGTAGCCGTGTCGCGCGAACTCACGACGGGCGACCCGCACCAGCCGAGCCGTCGTCTCTGCCGTCCACTCCGCGTTGGTCTTCGGGCGCTTCGCCATTCAGCCCAGATACTGCGCCGAGAACTCCGCCGACGGAGGAATCGGCTTGATGACGTCGACCAGCACGCCCTCGGGCCCGCGCACGATGAAGTGCCGCTGACCGAACGCCTCGTCGCGCAGCGGCAGCAACACCTCGGCGCTCTTCGAGAGCCGCGCGTACTCGGCGTCGACGTCTTCGACCTCGAAGTTGATGAGCAACCCGCTGGCCGCCACGCGCCCCAAGGCGGGGATGGTCTCGTGGCTCTTCTGCACCAGCGCCACCGCCGCGTTCGCGTTGCTGGGGTGCTTCAAGTGCACGTACCAGTCGGACACGAAGGCCGGCTCGAAGCCGAAGTGCGACTCGAAGAACTTCTGGCTGGAAGAGACGTCGGTCACTGCGAGCACGGGATAGGTCGAGGTGATCTTCATGGTGCGTCAAAGATACATACCGAAAGTATGTATTGCAACTCAGGCGGCCGATTGCAGCTGGTCGTTGCCGGCCGGCGACAGCATGCGCAGCTGCCGCAGCCGCTCGACGTCGTCGTAGCAATCGAAGGCCTCGCCCCCGAGCCGGTCGACCTCGGCCACCAGCCGTCGGAAGGTGGCGACCTCCCGGGCCTGCAAGGCGAAGCGGCCGTCAGCGTCGAGCCACTCGGCGGGGTCTTCCTCGAGCCGGAAGTCGATGCGCCGGTCGAAGAGGTGCGCCCACAACAGCTGGGCATCGCGGCGGCAATTCACGGTGGCGGGGCAGCTCGTTCGCATGCGCCGTCTTGTACCGGGGAGGTCTGACATGTTCGGCCGCCGGGCTCTCAACCGCTGAGAATCATTCGCGACACAATCTTTGCGACATTGCTGAGCACCCTGTGTCAGAGGCGCGAAGGCAACCCTCACCCGGAGTACCCACACATGAAGCAGATCCTCCTCGGCGTCGTTCTCTCGCTCGGTTTCGTCGGCTGCGGTTCCCCCGAAGGCGGCGGCACCGGCGGTGGCGGCGGCTCGCAGACCTGCACCCAGGCGCACACCTGCCGCAACGGCTCGTGCACCTGCGACGACGGCCCGAACAAGGACAACAGCTGCTGCTCGCCCAGCGACTCGTCGTGCACCACCAACAAGTGCGACACGTACTGCAGGTACTGCCGCTGAGCGCACGCGCGTCGTGACGTGAAAGCCCGTCTCCACTCTCGGAGGCGGGCTTTTTCTTTTTCACCGATGCGACATCGAAATCGCCGCCGTGTCTTCGCGACGAACCCGAAGAACGGAGTCGTCCCATGCGCGGTGCAGCGCTCCTCATTCTGTTGTCGACCACGGCGCTGGCCGGAACCCGCAGCGCGCGGCGCGCCGTCGAAGCCGCGCAGGAAGCCGTCAGTGATTCCGACGCCGACTGTTCACGAAAGCTCAGCCGTAAGCTGGCCGCGCTCGAAGACGAGCGGCCCTCGCCACGCCAGGTGCGTGCGGTCATCGACTTCGCCGCCGACGAGTGCCCCCGAAAGCTGGCTGCGAAGGTCCGCCGTGCGCTCCAGCCGTTGACCGGAGAAGACGAAGACGACGAAGACGATGACGATGAGCGCCCGTCACGCCGTGACGCCCGCCCGCGCCGTCGCGACTGTGGCACCGGTGAAGATCCCGGCTGCGGCTCCGACCCGGCTCCGATGGACGCGGTCGCCTTTCGCGGGCTGCTCGACGCGCTGCGCTCCAACGGCAACGAGTACACGCGGCTCGACGTCTTGCGGAACACGCTCGGCCATCAACGGCTCACTGCCGCGCAGCTCGGGCCGATCCTCGACTCGTTTCAGAACGAGTTCCTCAAGCTCGACGCCGCCAAGGCCGCCGTGCCGCGCCTGGTGAACCCGCAGCACGCGTTCGGTCACGCCTCGCGCTTTCGCAACACGTTCATCGCCGCCGACTTCACGAAGCTTCTTTCCACCCGCTGAGGAGAAACCATGTTCCGCATTTCACTTGCCGTCGTGTTGCTCACTTCCACCGTCGGCCTCGCGCAGCCCGCGGCCATCACCGTGCAGTGTGGAGACTGCGGGGCGTTTCAGGGCCTTCAGCTCAACCTCGATGGCACCCAGGTCGGTGGGGTCGCGCAGGCGCCGCGCATCATCGACATCGAGCCCGGTGACCATGAGCTGAAGGTCATCAAGTGGGTCTCGCCCTTCAAGACCGACGTGCTCTTCGAGGGCGTCCTCAACTTCCCCAAGGGCACCGAGCTGCGCGCCAAGGCCAGCAAGGCGAAGTGGGAGATCTACGGGCGCGGCTCGTACACGCCCGCCGCGCCGGTGGTGACCGGGCCCAGCCAGCAGCAGGTCGACGCCGCGCGTGGCTGGCTCGACGAAGCCAACGAGTCGCTCGAAGACCTGCAGGAGCGCGTGGAGGACGGTGACGACGAGTGCGTGGGCAAGCTCTCGGGCCGCCTGGGGTCGCTCGAAGATGCCCTGCGCGACGCGAAGCAGAACACCGAGCGCGCGTGGGTCGACGCGGCGCTGAACAAGGCGCTCGACGCCCAGAAGGTGCTCTCGGGCAAGTGCGAGAAGAAGTCGGTGAAGAAGTGGGGCAAGGGCCTCGACCGTGTGGTCGCGAAGCTGCAGAACGCCCAGCGCGCGTTGTGAGGTTGGGTAGCATCGGCGGCCATGGCGTCGGCCTGCCCGTCGGAAGAAACGCTCACCCGCTTCGATGAAGGCTCCCTGAGCGAGGCCGAACGAGCGGGGGTCGTCGCGCACGTCGAACGGTGCGAAGGCTGCCGGCAGGTCGTCGCGGCGCTCACCGGTCTGCGGGTGTCGCGCACGCTCTCGTCTCCGGTGAAAGACGTGCCGGTGGTGTTGGACCGTTACCGCGTGCTCGGTGAGGTCGGCCGCGGCGCGGTGGGCCGGGTCTACGCCGCAGAAGACTCGGTGCTGGGCCGCAAGGTCGCGCTCAAGGTGGTGCACGACGCCAGTCAGGTGTTGCTGCGCGAGTCGCGGGCCGTCGCGCGACTGTCGCACCGCAACGTCATCACCATTCACGACGTGGTGCTGCGTGAAGGCTGGGGCTTTCTGTCGATGGAGTTCATCGACGGAGGCAACCTCGCCAGCTGGCTCGAGGTGCCGCGCTCGACGGAGGCGGTGCTGAAGATCTTCGTGCAGATCGCCGACGGGCTGGCTGCTGCGCATCGGGCCGGGCTCGTGCACCGCGACATGAAGCCCGCCAACGTGTTGATCACCAGCGACGGCCGCGCCTGCGTGTCCGACTTCGGGCTGGCCAGCGTCGGCGGCGACGCGGTGGTCGAGACGCTCACCGGTGCGCCCGGCACTCCGCGACGCCTGCTGGGCACGCCCGCGTACATGGCGCCCGAGCAGTTCGACGGTGGCGCGCTCACGCCGGCGACGGATCAATTCGGCTTCTTCATCGCGCTCCACGAGGCGCTCGGTGGCGCGCGGCCGTTCGAAGGCACCTCGGTCGAGTCGCTCGGCCTCGCGGTGCGTGAAGGGCGAAGGCGTGCACCGCCGCGCGCCATCCCCTCGAGGCTGCTTCCGCTCCTCGAGCGCGGGCTGTCGCTCGACCCCGCTCGGCGCTTCGCTTCGATGGACGAAGTGGCCGCGCTGCTGCGAGCACAGCTCACGCCGCGACGGTCCCGGGCTCCGCAGTGGGTCGCCGCGGCCGTGGTGCTCATCGCCGTGACCCTGGGCGCGGTGCTGTGGTCGAAGCGCCTGTCGTGCGCGCCGCTGGCCGGCCGTGAACGGGTGTGGACGGCGGCACAGCGCTCGGCGGTCGCCGTGGCCCTCGCTGCCGACCCCGAGGCCTCGCAGGTGGTGCTCGCGGCCCTCGACGAGGTGGCCCGGCAGATTGACGCGACGTGGCTGTCGACGTGCGAAGGCGCGCGGACCTCGACTCAAACCGCGCGCACCCAGCTCTGCCTGGCCGACGCGTTGTCGCAGCTCGACATCGCAGCCCAGGTGCTGGCGTCGATGCCGGGGCAGAGCGCGAACCGCGCCTTGCCGGTGGTGCGCATGCTGCCGCCGCCCGCCGACTGCGCGCGCATCGAGACCGTGAGCGAACGGCCGCCACCTCCCTCGACCGCGCCCGAGGGCTCGTTGTCTCGCGAGGCGGCGGCGCTGGTGCTCGAAGCCGAGACGCTGCGCCGCACCGGCCGCTACGCGGAGGCCCTCGAGCACGTGCAGCGCGCCGTCGAGCGCGCGAAGAAGGCGCAGGACCGGTGGGGCGTCGCCGATGCCCTGCGGCTCGAGGCCCGGCTGCGCAACAACGCGGGTGAATACGACGAGGCCGAGCGGGTGATTCGCCTGGCGCTCGACGCCGCGCGCGGCACCGGTGATTCGCTGCTCATCGGCCGCACGGCGTTCACGGCCGCGTTCATCGAGTGCATCAACATGATGCACGCGGCCCACTGCGGCGAAGCGCAGGCCGTGCTCGACGAGATGGCGACGCGGCGGCCGAGCGACGAGTTGCTGGCGGCGCAAGCGGAGATCCGCGCGTCGCGCGCCAGCGAGCAGGGCGACGTCGACACCACGATCTCCGAGGTCGAACGCGCGGTGCAGCACTGGGGTCGCGTGCCGCAATCGGCAGAGGACCGCCTGCGTTCGCTCACCACGCTGGAGGCCGCGTTGTCGACCGACGGCTTCGGTGCGCGCGCGCTGCCCGTCGCGCAGCGGCTGGCGCGTGAAGGCGCCGAGTTCTTCGGCCCCCAGCACCCGCGCTCGCTGCAGATGGAGGCCCGCCCCTGCGTGGTCCTCACCGAGATGGGGCGGTTGGCCGAGGCCCGCGCGATGAAGCCGGCGATCGACGCGCACTGCGTGCAGCTCGTCGGCAGAGACAGCGTCGAGTTCGCAGACCTGCTCTTCACCGAGGCGGCGTTGTGCACCTTCGAGGGAAGGCCCGACTGTGTCGTCAGCTCACTCCAGGCTTCGCTCGGGACGCGGCCGGTCAAGGCGGCGCTCATTCTTCACGGGTGGGTGTTGATGGCGATGAACGACCGCGCGCTCGTGGAGCAGCTCCGCAAGGCGCTGGCCGAGGAGTTCGATTGGCAGGCGACGGAGCCCGACGTGTCGATGTTGTTCGAGGTCGAGACCATGTTCGACCTCACGCCGGTGCGTGACCGCGAGACCCGCGGAGCGCTCGTGCGGTGGATGAAGGCGGCCCAGGCCACGCGCCCCGGAAAGGCAGGGCTGGTGGCCGCGCAGACCCAGCTCCGCGCCGCCCGGTTCGCGCTCGACGAAGGAGATCTGCGCGCGGCTCGGCAGGAGCTCTCGCTCGCCGAGCCGGTGGTGCTCGCGCGCGATCAGGCGCTCGCGTCGATGACCTTCTGTGCCCTGCGCGCGGAGCTGGCGCTTCGCGAGCGCGACCTCGAAACGGCGGTGCGCTTGTCCCGCCGGGGTTTGACGGTCACCACGCCGATGTCGCGCGACCCGATGGCCACGCGGCTCCACGGCACCCTGGGGCGGGCGCTGCTCGCCACCGAAGCGACGCGCGACGAGGGCTGCGCCGAGCTGAAGACCAGCGTGGCGCTCGGCGAGTCGTGGCCCGGCGTCGAGCTGGTCGAAGAGAAGAAGGCGCTGGCGGCCTGTCAGGGCGCGCAGCCGACGAGCGCGAAGTAGATCTCGGTGTTGTCGTTGGGCGCGTTGCGCGAGTCGCGCCAGCAGAACGCGAACGTCGAGCCGTTCCACAGCGCGGTGGTGAACTCCGCGTTGCCGTTGCCCGAAGACAGGCGCAGGTCGGCGCCGTTCTTCACGCCCTGGGCGCTCACCGGCGCGAAGTACACCGCGGGCTTGCCGCTGCGCTCGTCCTGCCACGACACGCCGTACTGGAAGCCGTTCCAGTCGATGGACGCGTAGGTCGAAGCCGCCGCCGCGTTGGTGAGGCGGGTGTCGGTGCCACGCCGCGCGCCGTCGGCGCCCACGCGCGCGAAGTAGATCTCCTGGTTGCCGTCGCGGTTGTCGTGCCACACCAGCGCCCATTCGCGGTCGACGTCGTTCCACGCGAGGTCGGGCCACGCGCTGTCGGCGCCGTCGTTGGTGATGCGCAGCTCGCCACCCAGCGGCGAGCCGTCGGCGTTCAGCCGGCGGAAGTAGATTTCACGGTTGTTGCTGCCGTGGCGGTAGTCGGTCCACGCGAGGCCGAAGTTGGTGCCGTTCCACTTCAGAATCGGGCTCGACTGCCGCGCGCCGTCGGTGGTGACGCGCACCTCGCCGCCCAGCCGCGTGCCGTTGGTGTCGAGGCGCTGGAAGTAGATGTCGTGCTTCTGCGCGCCCGCGCGGTCGTCGTCGTAGGCCACCGCGTAGTTCGCGCCCGTCCACACCACGTCGGGCCAGTCGGTGCGGCCGTTGGCGTTGGTGAGCTTCACCGCCGAGCCCGCCGGTGAGCCGTTCTGGTTCAGCTTGCGGAAGTAGAGCTCGAAGTTGCCCGACACGTCGTCGGCGTAGACGAGGCCCCAGGTGTTGCCGCTCGAGGCCACCGCGGGGTGCACCGAGCTGCCGTTGGTGTTCGACACCCGCTGATCTGCGCCGTTGAGCCGCGCGCCGGTCGCCGAAAGCCCCGTGAAGTAGATCTGCCCGTCGGCGCCGTCGCGCTTGTCCTGCCACACCACGCCGAAGCCGTTGTTGCCGCGGCCGATGTAGACGTAGTCGCTCGACGCCGGGTTCTCGGTGATGCGCACGTCGCCCGAGGCGTTGGTGAGCAGGTCTTCGTCGACGGTGCCGTCACAGTCGTCGTCTTTGCCGTTGCAGGTCTCGGCGTTGCCGGTGGTGGGCATGCAGACCGCCGGTGTCCCTTCCACGCACGAAGGCGCCACCGTGGCGCACTCACCCACGCCGCACATCGACGGCATCAGCTCTTCGTCGGTCATGCCGTCGCAGTCGTCGTCGATGCCATTGCACGTCTCGGCGCCCGGGTTGAACGGCATGCACTCGGTCGGCGCGCCGTTGGTGCAGCCGGGCATTTCGCGCGTACACGCACCCACGCCGCAGGTGACGGTGGGGAAGCCCTCGTCGATCTGCCCGTCAGCGTTGTCGTCGACGCCGTTGCACAGCTCAGGCACCGGCGGCGGGCCCGCGTCGGGCAGCTCTTCCGGCGGAGGCACGTTGCGGAGCCGCTGCTCACACGAACAACCGGTCAGCAGCGGGAGGCTGAAAATCGCCACGGCGAGCAGGAGCTTCGACATGGGCGGCCCCTCTGTCACAGCCCGCGGGCTGATGTCACGAGGCCCCCGGTGACATGGTGGTGTCGCCGTGACACCGAATTCTCAAGCACTGAGAGTCGATCTGTTGATTGATCAACGGTCATGACGCTCCTCGAGGCAGTTGAGAGTGGAGATGTGGCGGCGGTGAAGGCCCTGCTTGCGTCGAAGCCCGACGTGAATCAGCTCGGAGCCGGGAAGATCACCCCGCTGATCATCGCCGCCGGGCGCGGTCAGCTCGAGGTGGTGAAGCTGCTGCTCGACGCCGGCGCCGAGGCCCGTTGGCGCGACGACACCGACGAGACGGCGCTGCTCAAGGCCGCCGCGAATGGACACCTGGAAGTGGCGCGGGTGTTGTCGCCTCATGCCGACGATGACGAGCGCGAATTGGCGCGCAGCTTCCTGGGCGCTTTCGGGGCGTCACATGCGCCCGAGTTCCATTACGACGGTGGCGGGTTGAAGCGGAAGGTGGCCGAGGTGGCTGCACGCGCGGCCAACTTCGTGGGTCACGAAGACGGCCTCGAACGGCTCGAGCGAAACCGGCGCGCGGAAGAGAACGCGAAGAAGAAGAAGTGAGCGACATGAGCGCAGCACAGAAAGAAGTGGCGTCGACGAAGAGCCTCAAGCGGCCGGGCCCGGTCGGGGGGGTTCGCGACCTCAACCGTCAGAAGAAGGCGCAGACCATTCGTGAGGCGGCGCTGTTGTTGTTCCTCGAGCGCGGCATCGAAGGCGTCTCGGTCGACGACATCATGAAGGCCGCCCGCATGGCGAAGGGCAGCTTCTACCGGTACTACGAAGACCAGGTCGCGCTGGTCGACGAGCTGATGACGCCCACCCGCGTGCTGCTGACCGACGCGATGGTGCAGTGCTGCAAGGAACTGGAGACCGCGTCGTCGCGCGACATGATGTTCAAGGCCTACGCGCGCATCGGCGACGTGCTGGCGACGCTGCTCATGGAACACCCGGGGCCGGTGCGCCTGTACCTCCAGGAGTCCCGGGCGCCGGCGCAGGGCGCGCGCAAGCCCATCATCGACATCGCCGCCACGGTGGCGCACTACGCCATCGAGATGACGCGCATCGCGCAGAAGCACGGAATCTTGAAGCCGATTCCCGTGGCGGTGAGCGCGCTCACGGTGGTCGGCGCGGCCGAGCGCCTGCTGCTCGCGGTGCTGCATGAAGAAGACATCGGCAACCCGCTGGAAGTGCCGGCCGCGCTGACGACGCTCATTCTCGACGGTCTGCAGGCCTGAGCGTTTGGGGGCGGGGCCGCACTTGCACTATGTGCGCGAGCGATGCGTTCGCCTCTCGCGGTAGCCCTGTCGTCTCTCCTGGTCGCCTGCGGGCCGATTCCCTCGTTGCCCGACGGCGCGGTCGATGAAGACGGCGGACGCGTTGAAGACGCTGGGGTCGACGAAGACGGTGGCTCGCTCGGCGGCGGTGCCGGGGGTGGCTCGGCGGTCGGTGGCGGCGCCGGAGCTGGCAGTGCGACGGGCGGTGGTGCGGCCACCGGCGGCGGCACCTCGACCGGCGGCGGCACGGGTGGTGGAGACGCCGGCACGCCGCTCACGCTGGTCACCGTGGGGCATGAACGCGAGCTGCGCGGCGTGTGGATCGCCTCGGTCGAGAACCTCGACTGGCCCTCGTCACGCACGCTGAGCGCCGACGCCGGGCGCGCCGAGCTCACCCAGCTCGTCGACTCGATGGCCGACGCTGGCATGAACGCGCTGTTCTTCCAGATTCGCCCCGAGAGTGACGCGCTCTACGCCTCGAACCTCGAGCCCTGGAGCCGCTACCTCTCGAATCAACAGGGCCGGAACCCGGGGTGGGACCCGCTCGAGGAGATCATCTCGCTCGCGCACACCCGCGGCCTCGAGGTGCACGCGTGGATGAACCCGTACCGCGCGCGCACTTCAGCGCCGGTGCAGTACGCGGCCAACCACGTGGCGGTCACGCTCGCGGCGTCGGCGGTCTCGTACAACGGCTCGGTGGTGATGAACCCGGGCGTCGACGCGGTTCGTGAACACGTGGTCGACGTGGTGCGTGACGTGCTCGACCACTACGACGTCGATGGCGTTCACTTCGACGACTACTTCTACCCGTACCCCGATTCATCGGGCACGCCGTTCCCCGACACCGCGAACTACAACGCGTACCGCTCTGATGCGGGCGTGCGGCTCGCGCCCGACGGCGGGTTGATGACGCTGGCCGACTGGCGTCGCGACAACGTGAACCTGCTGGTGCGCGAGGTGATGGAGGTCGTCGAGGCCGAACACCCGCACGTGCGCTTCGGCATCTCTCCGTTCGGCATCTGGAAGTCGGGCCAGCCGGTGCCGGGGTTGAGCGCGTACGACGCGATCTCCTGTGACGCCATCGCGTGGCTGAACAACGAGTGGGTCGACTACGTGACGCCGCAGCTCTACTGGCGAGAGAGCTCCGCGCAGCAGTACTCGGTGCTGACGGCGTGGTGGGCCGCGCGGCTCAACGGCCGTCACCTGTACCCGGGGCACGCGATTCATCGACTGCTGCCCAGTGAGCAGAACTGGCCGGTGTCGGAGATCGAGTTCCAGGTGGAGAACACGCGCACGCTCCGTTCACAGAATGCGCTGGGCGACGTGCACTTCCGCGCCGAGTTCATCGACGTGAACACCAAGGGTGTGAAGACGCTGTTGAGCGACACGCTGTACGCGAAGCCGGCGGTGCCTCCGCCGTTGCCGCGCGCCAACGCGGTGGTGGCGCCCGCGGTTCCATTCGTGACGGTCAGCGGCTCGTCGCTCTCGGTGACGAGCCCGCAGCCGATGTCGGTGCGTTCGTTCCTGCTGTACCGGCAGCTGTCACCCGGTCAGTGGGAGCTGCGCGCGGTGAAGGGCGGGGCGCAGGTCGACTTCGAGGTGACGAGCGGCACGTGGGCGGTGAGCGCGCTGGGTCGCGGCGGCGGCGAGTCGCAGGGCGTTCAGGCGATCGTTCCGTAGGGTCACTTTCCTCCGTGGCCGCGCTTGCCGAGCTCCAACTTCGCGATGAGCCCCTTGTGCACTTCATCGGGCCCGTCGGCGAGCCGCAGCGCCCGCGCCTGCGCGTAGAACGCGGTCAGCAACGTGTCGTGTGACAGCCCTGCGCCACCGTGGAGCTGAATGGCGTCGTCGACCACCTTCTGCAGCATCGACGGCGCGACCACCTTGATGGCCGCGATCTCCGTCATCGCACCGAGCGCACCGACCTCGTCGAGCTTCCACGCCGCGTGCAGCGTCAGCAGCCGCGCTTGATCGATCGCCACGCGCGCGTCCGCGATGCGCTCGCGGTTCCCGCCCAGGTTCACCAGCGGTTTGCCGAACGCGGTGCGCGTCGCGGCGCGATCGATCATCAACTCCAACGTGCGCTCGGCCGCGCCGATGCACCGCATGCAGTGGTGAATGCGCCCCGGCCCCAGGCGGCCCTGCGCGATCTCGAAGCCGCGCCCCGGGCCCGCGATGATGGCGTCGATGGGCAAGCGCACGTTCTCGAACGTCACCTCGCCGTGGCCATGGGGCGCGTCGTAGTCACCGAACACCGGCAACATGCGCCGAATGGTCACGCCCGCGCTGTCCAACGGCACCAGCACCATCGAGTGCTGCGCGTGGCGGCTCGCTGACGGGTTGGGCGTGTGCGCGAGGAAGATGGCGACCTTCGCCCGCGGGTCGCCGAGGCCCGACGTCCACCACTTGGTCCCGTTGAGCACGACCTCGTTCCCGTCGAGCACCGCCGTGGCGCGCATGTTCGTCGCGTCCGACGACGCGACGTCCGGCTCCGTCATGCAGAACACCGAGCGGATCTCTCCGGCCAGCAACGGCTCCAACCACCGCTTCTTCTGTGCGTCGGAGCCGTAGCGGAACAACACCTCCATGTTTCCGCTGTCGGGCGCATTGCAGTTGAAGATCTCCGGGGCCATCACGCTGCGGCCCGTGGCTTCGGCGATCGGCGCGTACTCGAGCGTCGACAGCCCGCTCACCTCGGGAAGAAAGAGGTTCCACAGCCCGGCCCTGCGCGCCTTGTCCTTCAGCGCCTCGACGCGCGGGAGCACCTTCCACTTCGTCCAGTCGCCATCGGGGTTCGCGGCGCGCACTTCCTCCCAGTGCCTGGCCTCGATGGGCACGATCTCGTCGCGCATGAACTGCTGCACACGTTCGAGGACGTCACGGCTCTTCGCGCTGGGCTCGAAGTTCATGGCCCGCGGTGTAGCTCAACCCCGGTGGCGATCGAGCCACGCCTGCACCGCGAGCCCCGTGCCGAAGGGCCACGCCTTCAGCTTCTCTTTCGGAATCAGCTTGATGGCCTCGAGCTCGTCGCTGAGCTTCACCTCGCCGCGCGTCTTCACGTGAAAGGCCACGATGAGCTCGTTGCGCACCTCGAACGGGTACACGCCGACGAGCGAGACCACTTCACCGTCGAGGTTGGTCTCTTCCTTCACCTCGCGCAGCACGCCCGCCTCCGGCGTTTCACCGGCCTCGAGGAAGCCCGTCACCAGTGCGAAGACCTTCTCGGGCCAGCCTTTGCCGCGCGCCAGCAGCATCTGCCCTTCGTGCTCGATGATGGCCGCGACCACCGGCGTCGGGTTTCCCCAGTGCACGAAGCCGCAAGTGCACACCGCGCGCTCGCGGCCGTGGTGTTCCTTCGTCGTCAGCGCTGAACCGCACTTCGGGCAGAACTTGAAGTCGTGAGCCATCGCGTGGGGAACCGTACCAGCCGCGCCTCCGTCGAACCGGCCGATGACGCGCGCGCTGCTTCTCATGACGCTGGTGGTGGGCTGTCGCACCACGCCCCCACCGCCGGCACAGCCGATGTCGTGCACCTTCAAGACGCCCGCGGGTTGGTCCATCAACCCGGCGCCGTTGCCTGACCACGTGCTCGAAGCGCACGGCCCCACGATGGGCGCAGACGTCATCTCCGAGGTGTCTGCGCACGCGCATCTCGAAGCGGCGCTCGGCGCCAGTCAGCGGTGGCTGCGCGACGCCCGGGGCACGCAACCGGGCTTCTTCGCCGAGGCGAACGAGAACCGCGGCGACGGCATCACCAGCCGCACCTGGTGGGGTGACCCGAAGCAGCTGCACGTGCTCTTCGTTCGCGTGATGCTCGGGCGCGTCATCGTGATGCACGTTCGCGGCATGAAGAACGGTGACGCGCTCGACGAGCTGCTGTTGATGCTCGAGTACCTGCGCTGCACGCCGAACGCTTGAGTTCTTCACCCCCGAACGGCACAAGCCAACGCGATGCACACGCGCGCAGTGTTGTTCGACATGGATGGAGTCCTCGTGAAGAGCGAGGAGGTCTGGTTTCGCGTGGTGGAAGCGGCGGGCCTTCGCTTTCGCGGCAGCCCCATTACCCGCGACGAGTTCTTCCCCACCTTCGGCCAGGGCACGGCCGCTGACATTCCCGTTTTCGGGCTCACCGTGTCGGTGACCGAGCTCGACGCGTTCTACGTGGCGGAGTTCGTGAAGCACCTCGACGCCATGTGGGTGAACCCCGACGCGAAGCCGTTGCTCACGGCGCTGCGCTCCGGCGGCGTCAAGACCGCGCTGGCGACGAACACCGTCGGGCCGCTCGCCGAGAAGATCCTCGCGCGCGCAGGCCTCTCCGGGCTGTTCGACTCGTTGGGCACGTCGGACCGCGTCGCCAACGCCAAGCCCGCCCCCGACATTCTTCAGCTCGCGCTGCGCGAGCTGGCGCTGGCGCCGACAGACGCGGTGATGGTCGGTGACTCCCGGTTCGACCGCCAGGCGGCGAAGTCGGCCGGGGTGCGCTTCGTCGGCCTCGGCATCGACGGTGACGCGCGCCTCGAGCAACTGGGCGCGCTGCCGACCGTGCTGCGCTGATCAGAGCCCAGGCAACGGCGCTTCAGGGGTGCACGCGCTTCGCTTCACGCAGCTCGCGCCGGGAATCACGGCCGCAACCGCCGGGTTCGCGTTCCAACGGCAGTGACGGACGTCATCACCAGCCTCGGAGTATTTTGTGGTGGTGCGCATCATCACCAACCCCGGCAGCAACCTCGACGACGACGAAGTGCACCGGCACGACGTCGAAGTGATGCCCCAGAAGATCGTGGTCGACGGCATCTCGCACGACACCCGCAACGACCTCGGCAACTTCGAGAAGATCGATCGCTGGGTGAAGAGCGCGCAGCGGCACCCGACGGTGCAGGGCACCGCGTGGAATACGCGCTCGTGCGGCCGCTCTCGACCAGCATCTACCTGCACGGCGGGCCGGGCGCGGTCATGTCCTTCGTGTATCCGCTCGATGGCCTGAGCTTCCGGCCGACGCCTCCGTAAGCGTGGTGCGAGGCGGCTCGCGGCTTTACTTGGGACCCCATGAAGACCCGCCAGGAGAAGGATTCGTTCGGCCCCATCGACGTGCCCGCAGACCGCCTGTGGGGTGCGCAGACCCAGCGCTCGCTGCAGTTCTTCCACGTGTCCACCGAGAAGATGCCGCGCGAGCTCATCGCCGCGCTGGTCACCGTGAAGAAGGCCGCTGCGCTGGTGAACGTCGACCTCGCGAAGCTCGACGCGAAGAAGGCCGACGCCATCGCGAAGGCCGCCGACGAAGTGCTCCAGGGCCAACACCTCGACGAGTTTCCGCTCTCGGTCTGGCAGACCGGCAGCGGCACCCAGAGCAACATGAACGTCAACGAGGTGCTGGCCAACCGCGCCTCCGAGCTGCTCGGTGGAGAGCGCGGCATGAAGCGGCTCGTGCACCCCAACGACGACGTGAACCGCAGCCAGTCGAGCAACGACGCGTTCCCCACGGCGATGCACCTGGCGGCGCTCGGGGCCATCGTCCGCAACGTGATTCCCGCCGCGCGCGCGCTCGCCGACGCCACCAGGAAGAAGAGCAGCCAGTTCGAAGGCGTCGTGAAGCTCGGCCGCACGCACCTGCAGGACGCCACGCCCATCACGCTCGGGCAGGAGTTCTCGGGCTGGGCCGCGCAGTTGGACCACGCGGTGAAGCACCTCGAAGCCGCGCTGCCGCACCTCGAAGAGCTGGCGCTCGGGGGCACCGCCGTCGGCACCGGCTTGAACGCGCCGAAGGGCTACGACGTCGCCGTCGCCGCAAAGCTGAGGGAACTCTCAGGTTTGAACGTGCGCACCGCCGGCAACAAGTTCGAAGCGCTCGGCTCGTGTGATGGCCTCGTCGCCGCGCACGCCGCGCTCAAGGGCCTCGCGGTGAGCCTGTTCAAGTTCGCGTCTGACGTGCGCCTGCTGGGGTCTGGCCCGCGCGCGGGGCTCGGCGAGTTGACGCTGCCCGAGAACGAGCCCGGCTCGTCGATCATGCCCGGCAAGGTGAACCCCACGCAGGCCGAGATGATGACCATGGCCGCCACCCAGGTGCTCGCCAACGACGTCGCCGTTTCCATGGGCGGTACCCAGGGGCACCTGCAGCTCAACGTGTTCCGGCCGCTGGTGGTGCACAACCTGCTGCAGTCCTGCCGCCTGCTCGCCGAAGGCATGGACTCGTTCCAGAAGCACTGCGTGGAGGGCCTCGAGGCGAACCGTCAGCGCATCGCCATGCACCTCGAGCAGTCGCTCATGCTGGTGACCGCGCTCGCGCCGCACATCGGGTACGAGAAGGCCGCCGCCATCGCACACGACGCCCACCACCACGGCACCACGCTGAAGGCCGCAGCCGTCAAATCAGGCCACGTCTCTGACGAACAGTTCGACCAATGGGTCCGCGCCGAAGAAATGCTCGCTCCGAGGTGACATTCGGATTCGAAGGTTGACGCGTCGCGCCAACTGACGCGAACGCATCACCCTGCGGCAGGGCGTGTACGATGCGGGGACTTTCCCCTCATCTCCGGCCGCCGCAGGAGTCTCCCAAAATGCTTCGTCTTTCTTTGCTCGCGCTCGCGCTTGGTGTGTTTGCGAGCGGCTGTGGTTGTGGCCGCGCTCCGGTGCAGAACACGCTCAAGGCTGAAGGTGAGGCCTGTGACGCCGACGAGGAATGTGAGTCGTCGCTCTGCGACAAGCTCCCGGGCAAGTCGACGGTGTGCTTCCGCCGCTGCTCGCAGGAGTGCAAGTCGGGCGACATCTGCACGCCGCTGGCCGTGAACGACCGCTTCGCCTGCGTGCCCGAGCGCCCGGGCCTCTGTCAGTCGTGCGCGCTCAACGTCGACTGCCCGTACCCCGGCGACAAGTGCGTGGAGATCGGCGGCGCCAAGGTCTGTGCGCGTGACTGCAGCTTCGACGGCGTGTGCCCCTCGAGCTACCGCTGCGCCGACGCCACCGACACCAACGGCGAGTACGTGACCAAGCAGTGCCAGCCCATTTCCGGCACCTGTGAGTGCACCGCTGCGACCTCGGGTCAGCAGAAGCCGTGCAGCGAGACGAACAACATCGGCACCTGCATGGGCGTACAGACCTGCAAGCCGCCCAACGGCTACGACGCGTGCAGCGCGCACGTGCCCAGCGCCGAGAGCTGCAACGGCCGCGACGACGACTGCAACGGCCAGACGGACGAGAACCTCGGCGACACCACGTGTGGTGTCGGTGAGTGCCGCCGCACGGTGTCCAACTGTGCCAACGGCGCGCCCCAGACCTGCATCGCCGGGTCGCCCAACACCGAGCTGTGTGACGAGCGCGACAACGACTGCGACGGCATGACCGACGAGGGCTTCGACAAGTCGACCTCGCTCGAGCACTGCGGCGCCTGCAACAACCCGTGCATCCGCGCCAACGCGGTGCCCACGTGCAACGCCGGCATGTGCAGCATCTTGAACTGTCTGCCGGGGTGGACCAACGCCGACGGCATCGACGCCAACGGCTGCGAGTACCCGTGCACGCCCACCGGCGCCGAGGTGTGTGACGGCGTCGACAACAACTGCAACGGCCAGACGGACGAAGGCTTCGGCTTGGCGACCGACCCCAACAACTGTGGCGTCTGCGGCCGCGTGTGCAACGTGAACAACGGCAACATCAACACCTACGCGTGCGTGGCCGGGCAGTGCACCATCGCCACCTGCACCACCGGCTACCAGGACTGTGACCAGACCTACGCGTCGGGCTGCGAGCAGCACACGCAGAGCGACGTGAACAACTGCGGCATGTGCAACACCCGCTGCATGACGGCCAACGGTACGCCGGCGTGCACCAACGGCATGTGCGGCATCGGGTCGTGCAACGCGCCGTGGGACAACTGCGACAGCAACGTGATGAACGGCTGCGAGACCAACACCAACACCAGCCTGAGCCACTGCGGTGCGTGCGGAAACGCGTGCCCTACGCGCAACAACGCGCAGAGCAGCTGCAACGGCTCGTGTGGCTTCACGTGCAACCCGGGCTTCACCGACCTCGACGGCAACGCGGCCAATGGCTGCGAGTACGCGTGCATTCCCACCGGCCTCGACGACCCCGACGACAGCGCCACCGACACCAACTGCGACGGCATCGACGGTGATGCAGCGCGCGCCATCTTCGTGCATCCCGCGGGCGACGATTCGGCGCCCGGCACGCGTCAGGCGCCCAAGCGCACGGTGCAGGCGGGCATCAACGCGGCCAACACGGCGACCAAACCGCACGTGTATGTCGCGCAGGGCGTGTACGCCGACCCGGGTACGGTCACGTTGCGAAACGGCATCTCGGTGTTCGGCGGCTTCAACGCGACCACGTGGTCTCGCGCCGGCTCGTTCACGACCACCGTTCGCGGCAACACCATCAATGGCGGCAACATCATCGCCATGCAGGGCGCGGCGATCTCTCTGCCGACCACCGTGGGGTACATGACCATTCGCGCGATGGATGCAACGAGCGCAGGCGTCAGCACGTACGGGGTGCACTGCGTGACTTGCACTGCCCTCACGCTTCGTTCGGTCAACGTCATCGCTGGAGCCGGCGGAACGGGAACCGCGGGCACCGCCGGCTCGACGGGTCTTGCCGGCTTCAACGGCAACCCCGGCGTGAACGGCGACCGTGACAACAACTCGGGTGGTACTGGTGGGCCTGGCGGCGCGTCGAACTGCGGCAGGGCAGGAGGTAACGGCGGAGCCGGCGGCTGGAACGGCGCTACCGGAAGCGCGGGGGCGACCGGCGCGAACGGCACGTCTGGTGGCGCTGGCGGTGGTGGGTGCAGCGCGTGCTTCGGCAGTTGTCGCTCGGGAGATGGCGTTCGCGGCTCCAACGGTACGACGGGTTCGCCGGGCGGCGACGGCAGTGGTGGGCTCGGCAGCACGTTCGTGGGCAACTTCCTCGTGACTGGTTCCGGCGGGAGCGGCAGCACCGGCGGCCCCGGGAACGGCGGCGGCGGCGGCGGTGGCGCAGGCGGGCAAGACATCTGCGACAACGTCGGTGGGCTCAGCGGCAAGGGCAATGGCGGTGGCGGTGGTGGCGGCGGCGGCTGCGGTGGAACCGGCGCGACGGGAGGAGGCGGCGGCGGATCGTCGATCGCCGTGTTCCTTGTTTCGTCGACGGGTATCCGGCTCGAGAATTGTGAGCTGACCAGCGGCAACGGCGGTGCTGGCGGCGCAGGCGGCCAAGGTGGCTCCGGCGGCTCCGGCGGCTCGGGCGCCCCGGGCGGCAACGCCAGTACGTCGGAGATCGGCCTCGGCGGCAGTGGCGGCAACGGTGGCACCGGCGGTCGAGGCGGCCACGGCGGCGGCGGTGCTGGCGGCGCCTCCTACGCGCTCTACTGTTCAGCGACCGTCGCAACCATTGTAAACCCGGTCTACTCGTACGGCGCCGGCGGTGCAGGCGGCGTCTCGAGCGGCACCGCGGGCGCTGTGGGCTACGCAGCTGACACCAACTGAAGCAGCCCGCGGTGACCGACAAACGACGTGAAAAGCTGCTCCCCGTGCGTGCGTGGCCGACGCGCGAGGAAGCAGCGAACGCCCGCTGGTTTCAGCCGGTGCAACTGGGCCCCGTGCGCGCCGCGACGCGCACCTGGGTTCCCGCGATGGTCCCGTGGCGCAGCAACGACGAAGGCTTCGTCACGCCAGAAGTCGTCGCCTGGTACGAGCGCTTCGCGCGCGGCAGGCCGGGCGTCATCGTCATCGAAGCCACGGGCATTCGTGACGTGCCTTCGGGCCCGCTGCTGCGCGCAGGGCACGAGCGCTACGTCGAAGGGCTCTCGCGGCTCGTCGACGCCGTGAAGAAGGCGAGCGACGGCGAGACCAGGTTGTTCGTTCAGCTCATCGACTTCCTGTCCATCAAGCGGCGGCCGAAGCGCGAGGCGTTTCTGTCCCGCTTCCTGAAGATGACGCCTGAGCTGCAGCAGCGCCTCGCGCAGTTCTCGAAGCCGCTGCTCGAGCTGACCGACGACGAGCTCCAGTCGGTGCTCGACCGGCGCGACTGGGAAGCGCTGCAGTTCGGGTTGCGCGAGCGTGTGACCGACACCCACCTCTCGCACATCGCGGAGCTGCCGACCTTCTTACCGGCGCTGTTCGGGGCGGCCGCCGAGCGGTGCGGGCGCGCTGGCTTCGACGGCATCGAGCTCCACTACGCGCACGCGTACACCATGGCCTCGTTCCTCTCGCCGTTGAACACCCGCACCGATGGCTACGGTGGAAGCCGCGAAGCGCGCGTGAAGTTGCCGCTCGAAGTGTTCGCCAGGGTGCGCGCGTCCGTTCCTGCGCACGTCGCGGTCGGTTGTCGTTTCCTCGCCGACGAGATCATCGAAGGTGGCGCACGGCCCGACGACGCCGCGTTCTACGGCGTGGAATTCGCGCGCGCCGGCATGGACTTCCTCTCGCTCTCGCGCGGCGGAAAGTTCGAAGACGCAAAGGCTCCGAAGGTGGGCGCTGCGGCGTACCCGTACACCGGGCCCTCAGGTCACGAGTGCATGCCGACCACCACGAAGTTCGCCACGCCCTGGAGCCGCAACGTCGATTCAGTCGCGCGGGTTCGTCGCGCGGTTCGCGCCGCGGGCTTCGAAACGCCGGTCGTCACCTGCGGTGGCATCGCGACCTACGAACAGGCCGAGGCTGCGCTCGAGCGCGGCGACGCAGACGTGGTGGCCAGCGCGCGCCAGGCGCTCGCCGACCCCGATTGGTTCCTCAAACTCCGTGAAGGTCGTGGCGCCGAGATTCGCCGGTGTCTGTTCACCAACTACTGCGAAGGCCTCGATCAAACGCATGAGGTGGTGACCTGTCAGTTGTGGGACCGCGAGAAAGGCCATGCAGATGACGCGACGGTGCTTCGCACCAGCGATGGCCGCCGCACGATTGCGCCTCCGTGGAGTAAGGCCTCCTCGTGATGCTGTCGCTTCTCGCCTCGCTGCTCATCACCGCTCAGCCTCAGGTCGCGGTGTTGAGCTCCAGCGGCTCCACCGGTGAGCTGCGTTTTCAACCCGTCGATTCCACCGAAGTCGTCGCGCCCGCCGTTCGCTTCACGCACGCCGAGGGAAGTCCGGTGCTCGGTTCGCTGCTCCCCGATTCGCGCGTCGTCGTGGCGACGGCGGTGATGCACGACAGCTCGTTCGGTTCAGCGTTGCTGCGGCTCGAAGCGAACAAGCCCGCTCGCGTATTGGCCGACGGCGTCGTCTACGGCTCACGTCCGCACGTCTCCCGCGAAGGCCGCGTGTTCGTCTCGCGCGGCCGCGCAGGTTCGGAACTTTCGTCGCAGGGCAGGGTGGATTCTCTGGCCGTCGACGAAGTGAGCGCGGTCACCGCGAAGTCGCGCACCGTGTATTCGTCGCAGGGCTTTCTCACCTTCATCGCCGGTTCGTTGGGCCGTGAGCTGTTCATCTACGAGCTGACGTTGAAGGGCGCGCGGCTCATCGCCGTGCACGTCGACACGCTCGGCGTGCGCGTGCTCATCGACGACATGGTGCCCCTGGCGCGCGACTTCGTGGTCGATGCCAGCGCCAGGCGGTTGCTCTTCACGCAGGGCACGCCGTTCGATGACGCGTGGTTCGTCGAGCAGCTGGACCTGGTGACCGCCCAGCGAGCCGTCGTCGCGCGTTCGAAGGAGCCCACGCTGCTGCCGGCCGTCGTGAACGGCAAGGTGGTCTTCAACGTCGGGCCGCACGAACGCTTCGGCCGGCTCGGCTACACGCGCGTTCAACACGGGTCGTTGTTCCTTCACGAGGTGCCCGGCGGGTTCCCCGTCGCCTTCGTGAACGAGCAGCGCCTGGCGACGCCGCCTGATTCACGGCTCGACCTCGCCGGTGTTGCGCCGTGACGGGGCTCGTCTTCGCGTTCGTCGCCGCGCAGTTCTGCCCGAGCTACACGCTGTCGAGCACCAACAACGATGGTGACTGCGGCGTGGAAGCCGTCCAGGGCACCAACCCGACCCTCGCCGAATGGCAGCAGCGCTTTGCGCTCGTCAGTCAGGGCCCGGCCGCGTGGGCCTCGAACGGGCCCGCCGTCGGCAACATCGGCAGCGGCTGCGGAAAGCCGAACCCCACCACCCAACTTCCGGCCACGTTCCCGTGCGAGCTGCTGCGCGCCATCGCGATGCAGGAGAGCGGGTGGCGGCAGTTCTGTGTGCCCACCACGCCGGCTGATCAAGTCGGCGGGCCGTCGCGCACCATCATCAGCTTCGACTGCGGCTACGGCGTGGGCCAGGTCACCAGCGGCATGAAGATCGGCAACAGCCCGGGGTTCGATCGCGCACGCGTGGCCGGTGACGCGACCTACAACCTCGCCACCGGTGCCAGCGTTCTCGCCGAGAAGTGGCGCGCGACGAGCTGCGTGGGCGACAACCAGCCGCGCGTCATCGAGCACTGGTACTCGGCGGTGTGGGCGTACAACGGCCTCGCGTACTCCAACAACCCGAACAACCCGAACTACCCGAGCACCCGCGGCGTGTGGCGTTCGAACGTGGGCGGCGCGGCCCCGTATCAGGAGAAGGTCTTCGGTTGGGCGGAGTTCCCGCCTTCGTCGCAGCACTGGTCGAGCCTCGCGCTCGCGTACCCGCGCTTGAGCGACCTCCCCACCAGCGGCGGCACGCCCGGTACGTTGCCTGACCCTTCCTGCGCCACGCCCGCGAGCTGCGCCAACACGCGCGCCGTTCACACCACCGCGTGCGGCCCCACGCCTCCCGTCGATGCGGGGACCGGCGGTGGCACCGGCGCGCTCGACGCAGGGCCGTCAGGAGGCGGTGGGCCCACGGGCGGCGGCGGAGGCGGAACGCCAGCGACGGGCGGAGGCTCGCCATCGCAAGGCGGCGGAGGCGTGGTGGACGTGCCCGACGCGGGAACTCCGGAGCGCGTCGACGCCGGCTTCGCCCGCGGTGGCGTGCGCGGCACCTGCGGCTGCGCGAGCTTCGAAGGCGTGCTGGGCATTTTGACCCTCGCGCTGATCCGCCGCCGCGGCCGCCGCTGATCAGCACCGGAAATCACTTGGCCCTGTCGCACCTGTACGCATACGGTGCGCGCGCCTTTCTCTTGGAGTGTCTATGCGCTTGCGTGTCCTGATCGTTGCGGCTCTTTGTGTCGCAACTCCATCGTTGGCTGAAAAAGCCGCGGTGAACTTCCACCTCGATCCGATGGTGGGCACCGGCCTCGACAAGTTCCGTCTCGTCACCGGCGCAGCGCTCAAGATCGACACCACGCTCCTCAAGTTCCTCGGGCCGCTGGCGCCGCAGTTCGAGCTCTACGGCGTCGGCGCGTCGGACCGTACGTACCTCCATGAAGGCTCGCTCTTCGGCGGCGGTCTGGGTCTGCGCCTGCGGCTGCTCAATGACGAGAAGGGCTACCTCTTCAACCCCGGCTCCACGCACACCGGCAATCTCTGGGGCAACCTGTGGGTCGACGCGCACGTCACCTACAACTCCGGAGGCTATGGCGTGGGCTTCGACGCCGCGCTCGGCGCCGAGCTCTCGCTGGTCGAAGGCCTCAACATCGGCCCGTTCGCCAAGTTCATGTTCGTGGGCAAGCGCGCCGACGAGAACGTGCCGCACATGCTGCTGACCTTCGGCTTGAGCCTCGGCATCGGCGCGCCGCAGACCACGCCCGCCGACGCCGACTACGACAACGACGGCGTGCGCGGCGATGCCGACAAGTGCGTCGACGAAGCGGAAGACAAGGACGGCTTCGAAGACAGCGACGGCTGCCCCGACAAGGATGACGACAAGGACGGCGTCGACGACGTCGACGACAAGTGCCCGAAGGAGAAGGGCGAGGCCGACTTCGAGGGCTGCCCCGCGCCGCCGCCGGGGGTCGCGCCCACGTCTCCCGCGCCGACCGACGCACCCGGCGCCGAACTGAAGGCGCCGACGCCTGACGCGACGACCACCACGCCCGCTCCCGGCGTGGAGCCGTCGACCACGACACCCTGATCAGCCCGTTCACTCGGCTGTCACTCCGGCGCCTCGACTTTGTTCAAGTCGGGGCGCTGTCTTTTGCGCCGTATGTAGGTACAAGGCCTTCCGTCTGGCCGGTAACCGCTCACCCGGAAAAGCCCTCACATGAATCAATCCGTTCGTCTCGTCCTGCTCGGTGCGTTGTGCAGCACCGTGTTCCTCGCCTGTCCTCCTGCCGCGACCTGCGGCAACAGCACCGTTGAGAGCGGTGAGGTCTGTGACGACGGCAACACCACCTCTGGCGACGGCTGCTCGGCCGACTGCAAGAGCACCGAAGGCACCGGCGGCGGTACGGCCGCTGGCGGAGGCACCGCGATGGGCGGCGGCACCGCGACGGGCGGTGGCTCGGGCACTGGCGGCGGCACGGCGACGGGTGGCGGGTCGGGCACCGGCGGCGGCACTGCCACCGGTGGCGGCGATGGCACCACGGGCGGCGGCACCGCGACGGGCGGCGGCTCGGGCACTGGCGGCGGCAGCGGCCCGGCCATGTGCAACAACGGCGTGCCCGAAGGCGCCGAAGAATGTGACGACGGCAACATGGTCGCCGGCGACGGTTGCGAGAACGACTGCACGCTTACGCCCGGCTGCGGCAACGGCAAGCAGGAAGGCACCGAGGTCTGCGACGACGGCAACCTGGTCGGCGGCGACGGCTGCGAGATGGACTGCATGGCCTTCACCTCGACGGCCACCGTTCAGGGCTGCCCCGGCATGAACCAGCGCGTGCTGCAGGAAGAAGTCTGCGCGGTCACCTCGGGCGACGAGGGTCGGCTCATCACCGGCATCGTGCTCACCGACGGCAAGACGTTCGTCGGCGGTCAGGTGTTGATCGACGCGGCCGGCACCATCACCTGCGCGGCCTGCGACTGCAGCAGCTCCACCGGGTCGGCCACGGCCACGAAGCTGGTCTGCCCGCAGGGCATCGTGTCGCCCGGCCTCATCAACGCCCACGACCACATCGGCTTCCAGGCCAACCCGGCCATGGGCACCGCCGAGCGCTACGAGCACCGGCACGACTGGCGCATCGGCCGCGACGGCCACACGCGCGTGAACAACGGCGGCAACGCCAGCAACCTGCAGCAGCGGTGGGCCGAGCTCCGTCAGATCATGTCGGGCACCACCACCATCGTCGGCGCCACGTACACCGCCAACGCCAACGCCGGTCTGCTCCGCAACCTCGACACCGGCCCGACGGGCCAGCAGGGGATGCTCACCGGTTCCACGGGCATCAACTCCGACACCTTCCCGCTCGACGACACCGACGGGCGTGAGCTCACCAGCGGCTGCAACTACGACACCGTGCCCACCGCGGTGCCCGGCACGGCGGCCTACCTGCCGCACGTCGCCGAAGGCATCGAGCAGTCGGCGTACAACGAGTTCGTCTGCCTCACGCAGGCCAACAACGGCATCGGCATTCTCTCGCAGCGCACCGGCTTCGTTCACGGCATCGGCCTCAAGGCGCCCGACATCGCGCTCATGGCGCAGACCGGCACCTCGCTCATCTGGAGCCCGCGCTCCAACGTCTCGCTCTACGGCGATACCGCCGCCATCTCGCTCTACAAGCGCCTGGGCGTGAACATCTCGATGGGCACCGACTGGACCATCTCGGGCTCGATGAACATGTTGCGCGAGCTCAAGTGCGCCGACGGCCTCAACCGCACGCGCTTCAACAACACGCTGACCGACGAAGACCTCTGGCGCATCGCCACCGTCAACGGCGCGAAGGCCACCGTCACCGAAGGCAAGCTGGGCGCCATCGTGCCCAACGCACTCGGCGACATCGCCATCTACCGCAAGCGCCCCAACGTCGGCTTCTACCGCTCGATCATCGACGCGGAGCCCGCTGACGTGGTGTTGACCATGCGCGCCGGCAAGGTGCTCTACGGCGACGCCAACATCGTCACCGGCACCGGCGCCCCGATGTGCGAGACGCTCGACGTCTGTGGCCGCGCCAAGGCGGCGTGCGTGCAGACCGAGCTCCAGGCGCTCACCACCGGCACCAACGCGGGCAACACGCTCGCGCTGCTGCGCATGGGCAACCAGAACACCTACCCGCTGTTCGCGTGCGGTCAGCCGGCCAACGAGCCCAGCTGCGTTCCCGAGCGCGGCGTGTCGGCGGTTCCGGCCGGCGGCAACAGCCACAACGGCTCGACGCTCTACACGGACATGTCGACCGACGCCGACAAGGACGGCATCGCCGATGCGATGGACAACTGCCCCAACGTCTTCAACCCCAAGCGCCCAATGGACACGCAGCCCCAGGCCGACTTCGACAACGACGGCATCGGCGACGTGTGCGACGCGTGCCCGTTGAACGCCGGCAGCACCTGCACCGTGTTCGACCCCAACGATCGCGATGGTGACGGTCGCCCCAACGCGATGGACAACTGCCCGGCCGTCTCGAACCCCATGCAGGAAGACGCCGACACCGATGGCAAGGGCGATGTCTGCGACCCGTGCCCGATGCAGTCGAACCCCGGTTCGGCGGCGTGCCCGTCGACCATCTACGCGGTGAAGTCGGGTGCGGCGCCGGTCGGCACGCCGGTCGCGCTCAACAACGTGCTCGTCACGGCCTCGGGCACCAACGGCTTCTACGTGCAGGTCAACGACACCGACATGGGCTTCATGGGCCGCGAGAACTCGGGCCTGTTCGTCTACCTGCCCAACTCGGGCGTCACGCAGGGTGACCGCGTCAACATCCCCTCGGGTACGCCGTCTGCGTTCTTCGGTCAGATTCAGCTGACGGGCGCTCGCGCGGTGGGCGCCGACGGTGGCGTGTCCATCGTCAGCTCCATGCAGCCGCTGCCCATGCCGGTGGTGCTCACCCCGGCCGAAGCGGTCGGCAACGACGGCGGCCTCGAGTCGGTGCTCATCGCGGTGAACAACGTCACCGTGCAGCAGCTCAACCCCGACGCGGGCCCCGGCGACACCAACCCCACCAACGAGTTCGTGGTCACCGGCGGTCTGCACGTGAACGACTACCTGTTCCAGGCCACGCCGCTGCCCGTGGTGGGCACCACGTTCCAGACGGTGCGTGGCGTGCTCGAGTACCGCAACAACAAGTTCAAGCTGAACCCGCGCGCGGCCACCGACCTCGTCACCGGGCCTCCGACGTTGGCGGCGTTCGCGCCGTCGACCGTGTTCCTGCGCGAAGGGTCGAGCACCACGTTGCCTTCGCCCATCGCGGTGCGTCTGTCGGGTCTGGCCATCGGCGACACGGCGGTGACGGTGACCTCGTCAGGCTCCAACGTGACGGTCGGCGACGGCGGGCTCATCATCGTCGCCAACAACACCGACTCGTCGTTCGTGCCGGTCACCGGCGTGAGCAGCACCGACGGTGGCGTCATCACCCTGACGGCCACCATGGGCGCCGATACCCGGACCGCCACGGTTCGCGTGCTGGGCGCCAACGACGTTCCGGTGGTCACCGGCATCACGCCGGCCGTCGCGAACCTCAACGTCGGCGGTACGGGCCAGTTCACGCTGACGCTCGACGCGCCGGTCGCGGTGGCCACGCCCATCACGCTGTCGCTCATGCCGAACACCGTCGGCACCGCGCCGATGACGGTCACCGTTCCGGCCGACGCGATGAGCGCCAGCTTTGCGGTGAACATCGACCCGGCAGCGATGGGGACGGGCACGCTGACCGCGACGCTCGGCGCTTCGATGGTGAGCGCCACCATCAACGTCAGCACGCGCGTGCTGGCCAGCGAACTGATCATCTCCGAGTACGGCGAGGGCAACTCGCAGAACAAGTACATCGAGATCTTCAACGGCACCGGCGCGGCGGTCGACCTCACCGCCAGCGGCTACGTGCTGCGCAACTACGCCAACGGCGCCACCAGCCCGAACGCCACCTTGAACCTCAGCGGCACGTTGAATGACGGCGAGACGCTCGTGGTCTGCCAGCCGAGCATCGACATGAGCTTCAACAGCCAGTGCACCATCAAGAACGCCGTCATCGGCTTCAACGGCAACGACGCGTTCTCGCTGGCGCGCAACAACGTGAACATCGATGTCGTCGGCTCGATCGGCATGACTGATTTCCCGGGCACGGCGACCGGGGCCGGGTGGACCGTGTGCGGCGTGGTCAACGCGACCACCGACCACATCCTCAACCGCAAGCCGCAGGTGACCGCGCCAAACCTCGACTGGAACATCGGCAAGGGCACCAACGCCACCGACTGCCAGTGGGTGGTGACGTCCGGTGCGTCGCTCGCCGATGTGACGACCAACAACACCATGGGCATGCACACGCTCTCGCCGTGAGCGAAGACGAAGTTCCCCGCCGCCACGTGCCTCTGCTCGTGGTGGCGGTGTTGGTCATCGGTGGCCTCGCCGCGTGGTCGTGGCGGGGCCGCATCACCGACGAATACAAGTCGTTCAAGAACTTCTGCGCCGCCACCCGCGGCGGAGAACCGTGGACGCAGGTCAAAGACCGCGCTCGCGAAAAAGGCTGGGAACCGGTTCGACAGTCGCGCGACGGCGTTCAGCCCGAAGAGTGGCTCTTCACCCACGAGTTCAGCAGCTACCGCGTGGGTTGCGTGGTGAGCCTCTCGAAGGGCCGTGTCGTGACCACGCGGCTGGGCGAACTGCCCGACGCCGAGTGAGTCACTTCAAACAGTCGGGCTGACCGCGGTAGCGGTGCTTGAACGGCACGTAGACCATGCAGCTCTTCGTGCCGTCGGTCTCGAGGCACACGTTCTGACAGCTCGCGTAGGTGTCGGTGTGCTTGCGCTTGAGCGCGGCGCCGGTGCGGGTGTCGACCACGCGGTCATAGGCCTCGGTCGCCTCGCTGCCTTCTTCACCCACCGAGTGCAGGCTGGTGATGACGCCGTTGGTGCTCCCCCTGGCCCACATGCCGGCCTTGGCCTCGATGCCCTCCCGCTGGGCCTTCAGCACGTCGGGGTCGGGCTTCTCACCGTCGACCGCGTAGGCGAGCCCGTGCCCCTGGCGCGCCATCTCTACGGCCAGCTTCGGGCACCGCACCAGCAGCCGCTTGTAGCCGTCGCGCTTGAAGTCGGTGGTGCACTCCCACTCCTGCGACGCGGCCACGCTGCTCGACTTCTTCGCGAGCTCGAACAGCTCCTTCGCGGTCCACTCGCCCCATTGGTGCACCGGCCCGTAGGCCTCGAGCGTGTTGTAGCCGACCAGGCGCGTGCTGGTGCCCTTCAGGTCGCCCTCGCGCACGTTGAACGAGTCGCCGTCGGTCCACCGCACTTCGACCCGCTTGCCGTTGAGCACCACCGCACCCATCGCGTCGTGCTTCTCCTTCGGGGGCTTCGGCGCCTTCGTGGTGCGCGCGAGCGCAGACGCAGAGAAGACCAGCAACGACGCGAGCAGCAGACGGCGCATGCGCCCCACCGTACCTCAGCGCGGCGTGATGGAGCCCGAGGCCTGAAGCCCCAGCGCGTCAGGATGGGCGCGGTAGTGCGCCCGCACCCGCTTCGCCAGCTCGGCGCGCACCGCATCGGTCACGTGACCGTCGGCGGGAATCACGTTCACCAGCGCGCGCACCAGCTCGTGCTGCGGCGCCGGCACCTTCGACGCCCAGCTCGCGAGCAACTCGCGGTCGACGAAGGCCGGCAGCGAACCCATCACGCCCACGTCGTTCTGGTCGTGTGCGAGCAGGCCCGACGTCGTGCCGCGGTCGAGCGTGAGCACCTGAAAGAGGTACAGCGTGTGGTACTCGCGCTGCTGCTGCTTTTCTGCCCCGGTCGCCTCACGGGCCGGCGTGTCACGCAGCAACGAGAGATACGTGTCGATGGCGGTGCGCGCGAAGCGTTCGGCGAGCGCGTCGTCGGTGCGGAACTGCTCGACGTAGAAGTGGGTGACACCACGCGTGCGCCCCAGCGCGGGAATGAGGAAGTACCTGTCACCTTCGTCGCGCGCGTGCGCCGCGTGCGGGCCCATCACCTCCGACAGCGCCGCCGTGAATCGCGCGGTCTGCGCGGCGAGCGCGTGCGAAGGGTTGAGGTCGGCCATCAACCGCCACGTGCCCTCGCCGCTTCGGGGCTCGGTGAAGCTCACGTGCAGGTGAATCGACGGCGCCAGCGGGTGCCGCGGGTGCACGATGGCCGAGAGCGCCGTCGCCGCCACGACGGGCCGCGTGGCGTCGTCTTCGTAGTGCACACACGACACGTTCACCGACGCGCGGTTGAACACCGCACTCTCGACCCGCGCGTAGCGCAGCCCGCCGCCGTGGCGCCCGCCGTCACGCAGCCATTCGATGGGCGTGAACTCCGCGTCGAGCGAACCCAGGCCCGTCGCGAAGTGTCTCTGCAGCGCCTCGATCAACTCGAGCACCGCGCGCGTACGCGAAGACGTGGGCAGCGCGCGGGTCACGACGTCACTTCAGCAGGCCCTTGAGCAGCACCTGGTTCATCGACTGAACGATGGGCGCGTACGAGAGCGTCTCGCGGAACAGGTTGTGCTGCACCACCAGCCCGATGTTCCCGAAGATGACGGTGTTGGCGATGGTGCGCGCGTCGACGTCGGTGCGGAACTCCCGGGTCTTCTCCTGCCCGTACTGGACGATTTGCGCGATGGCGGTGACGTACACCTCGAGCGCCTGGCGCAGCGCGGTGGCCACGTCTTCGGTGTTCTCGGCCGCTTCGGCGCCCACCATTCCGTAGAAGATGCCGTGCTCGCGGTTCTCGTGCAGGTACTGCCCGACGTGCGAACAGAACGCCTCGAACTGGGCCGCGGCCGTCATGTTGGCGGCTGACTCCAGCAACGGCTCGAAGCTGCCCACGAAGCGCTTGTGCAGCTCTTCGATGGCCGCGAGCAGCAGGTCTTCCTTGGTGGGGAAGTGCCAGTACAGCGCACCGGGGGTCATGTGAATGGCGCGCGCCAGCTCGGCCATGGTGGTGGCCAGAATTCCGCGTCGCGCGAACAGCGTGATGGCGGAGTTCAGGATGTCCTGGCGCGTTTTGACTGCACGGTCCTGCTTGATGGCTCGTTTGGCAGCAGCTCGGGGCATGGCGGGCGCGACTCTAGACCGTTGAAGACGAATGTCACCGTGCGACGATGCGCACTCTCATGAACTCCCGCGCCATCGTCATCGCCATCGTGGCTCTCTTCGCCCTGTGCTTCGTCGGCTCTGGAGCGGTCATGACGCTGGTGCTCGTCGAGCGCATGGCCACCGGTGAGAAGAACTTCCCCGAACCGAAGAACAGGCCAGCGGCGCCCGACGACGACGACGCCGAGAAGCCCACCGCGCCCGAAGCGCAGCTCGACGAGAACGACGACGACGACGACGTCATCGAGACGCTCGAGGCGCCGAAGCGCGCAGCCGAGAAGTTCGAGCAGCCCACCGAGGGCAAGTCGCAGTTCGCGGTGTTCTACCCGACGCCCTCGAAGCTCCCGCTGCTGCCGACGCTGCAGAAACAGCTGAAGGGCACCCGGCTCAAGGTGTTCCGCGACGAAGCCCCGCTCGGCACGCGGCCGCCGTTCATCGTCTACAAGGAAGAGACGACGCTCGATTACTCGGTGGTCGAAGGCGTGGCGCTCGAGAAGGCCTGGGGCCTCGACGCCGCGCAACAGGAGAAGCTGAAGGGCGCGAAGAAGGTGGTGGTGCTCGACGTGGTGACGCCGGTGTCGGTGACCGAGCAGGTCGGGGTGGGCCAGGTCGTCTACGCGTTCGCGAAGGCCACCAACGGTGTGCTGTGGGACGAGCTGACGCAGGACTACTTCAGCCCCGAGGCGTTCAGCGAGCGCCGCATCGAGGGTTGGGAAACGGGCACGCCGTGGGCTGCCGTGCACTTCAAGGTCTTCGCCGAAGACACCGGTCGCAACGGCATGTCGCTGTCGACGTCGGGGCTGCGTCGCTTCGGCCTCCCGGAAATCGAGCTGCACAACGTGCCCGGCAACGCCCTCAAGTCAGCCAACCACGCGGTGAACGTGGTCGGTCAGCTGCTCGTCGAGAACCCGAAGGCGGCGAAGCCCGGCCCGTTCACCATCTCGATCTCGAAGATGCAGCACGAGGCCTACCGCAAGAGCCTGCTCGAAGCGTCGAGCGCCGGCGCGAACGCAGCCGTCGAGGTCGAGCTGCGCCCCATCGGTGATGGCGAGATTCCGTCGCTGGAGCTCGTCTTCTCCGGCTCCGGGCAGAAGACCGTGGTCGTCGACCGCGGCCTCACCGCGCTGTTCGGCTCGACCGATGCGGTCGACCAGGTCACCCACGACGAAGAGCTGCTCGCGCTCTCGAAGGCGCAGATGGCCGAGTTCGCGAAGACCGTGAAGCCGAAGTTCCTGAAGGGCCTCAAGCCCGCCGAGGTGCTGCTGGTGAAGGCGCCGTTCAAGACCACCAGCGGTGGCAACGAGTGGATGTGGGTCGAGGTGACCGACATCGCGAAGAGCGGCGTCATCACCGGGTTGCTCGCGAACGACCCCGACGACGTGCCCGAACTCGAGAGCGGCCAGGAAGTGAAGGTGAAGGAGGCCGAGCTCTTCGATTGGATTCTCAAGGCGCCGGACGGCTCGACCACCGGCAACAAGACGGGCGAGCTGATGCAGAAGCGGCTGGGCAAGGAGTGACCATGAACTTCAAGGAACTGCTGTGGCGAGCGGCGCGGGTGGCGGTTCCTTTGAGCGTGCTCGTCAGTGGTTGTCGGGTGTCTCTGAAGGAGCCGTCGTCGGCCGATGCTTGCGATGCGCCAGACCCGACCTGTCGCAACGTGACGGTGCAGGTGGTCACCAGCCTGCCGCCCGGCACGACGCTGACTGAGGACGAGTGCCGCGCGCTGTGCGACCACGTCGTCTGTTCCAGCAACTATCTGTCGCCCTCTCGATGTGTGCTCGCGTCAGAGACGGAGGTCACCTGCTTCAACTATTGCGACATGCCCGGTCGGCCGCCGACGAACGGGCGCCTGCCTGACGAAGCAGAACCCTGGGCGCGCATGGCGTGGTTCGAAGCGCAGAGCGCGCACGAGTTCGAACATCTCGCCACGCAGCTCGAAGCACTCGGTGCTCCATCGCACTTCGTTTCGCGTGCACGCGCCGCAGCGGTCGAGGAGCGCGGTCACGCACGCATCGCCGAACGTCGCGCGGGCCGGGTCGTCACCGTCGACGACACGCCGTTCCGGTCACGCACCGTGAAGCAGCTCGCGTTCGAGAACTTCCTCGCCGGCTGCATCAACGAGAGCGCGAGCGCAGTGACGAGCGCGTACCAGTCAGACGTGTTGGGCGACGAAGATCTTCGTCAGCTCGCGAATGAAGAAGTCGGTCACGCGGAGTTCTCGTGGGAACTGCACGAGTGGCTGATCGCTTCACTCGACGCAGCGGAGCGCCGTGAGCTCGCCATCGCCGGCGAGCGGAAGATGATCGCGATGCACGCCTTCGAAGAAGCGCCCGGCGACGAAGCGGGCCGACCATCGAACGAGCTGCGTCGTGCGCAACTCGACGTGTTGGCGTCGTCGCTCTGGCGCCCGGCGCTCGCTGCCTTGCTTCAGTAGATGCAGGTCAGCCCGCCGTCGGTGAGCCCGCAGCGCATCGGCGCCTGACACGCATCGATGAAGACCAGCGTGCCGTTCACGCAGCGCAGAATGTTCAGCCCACCGTCGGGATCGCAGCGAACCCTCCCTTCCGACGTCGGCGCACACCGCGAGCCAATCGAATTGCCGCTGGTGTCGCAGTTGGCGGTGTCGTTGTTCATCGAGCAGCCGTTGGGACCGAAGCAGTCCGAATACACGGTCCACTTCTCGTCGACGCACTCCATCAGTCGCGTGCCTGAGGGCTCGCAGCGGCCGATGTTGTCGCCGTAACACTCGCCGCCGACCGCGAGGTCTTTCGGCGGCGCGCAGGCGAGCAAGAGCAGGAGGAACGAGAGGCGGCGCATCGGCTTCACACGCTAGCAAAAGCGCGGCGCGGGGCAGGGCGCTTGGGTAAAGACCGGTGTCGTGACGCTGCTCGACGAGGTCGATCCCAGACTCCAGCCCGTGCTTCGCGCGGAGTGGGACCGTCGACGCAACGAGCTCACCGAAGGCCTGCCGTGCGACGTGACCGTGGTGCTCGCGGGGCATCGCAGCGCGGGAAAGTCGCGGTTGCTGCCCCTGGTGGCCAGGGCGCTCGGCCGCTCTGGAGTCGACCTCGACGCGGAGCTCGAACACCGCCACGGCCGACCGCTGCGCGAGTGGTTCGCCAGCGACGAACGCGATTTTCGCATCGCCGAGCGCGACACGTTCCGCTCGCTCCCTTCCGGGCTGGTGGTCGCGGTGGGCGGCGGTTTTCTGTCGCATCACCCCGACGCGTTGCGCGGCTGCGTGGTGGTCGAGGTGCCCATCAGCTTCGAGACCTACGCCGAACGTCTGCGCGCCGACGTCACGCGGCCTCGGCTGCGACCGGAGCTGCCCATCGAAGAAGAGCTCCGCGCGGTCTACAGCGAGCGCGAGTTCAAGCACGCCGCTGCGCGGCCGCTGTCGCTCATCGACTTCATGTTGAAGCTGGTGCGTGGCCGGCGGCCACGGCGCGTGGTGACGCTGCCTCCGGAGACCCCGGTTGCGCCCTTCGCGTGGGCGGCGCGGCACGCCGGCGCGGACCTGCTCGAGGTGCGCAGCGATCTGCACCCGCGCGAGCTGGACCTGCTCGAGGCGTCGCGCGCCCTGCCGCTGTTGCTCGCACGCAGAACCCGGGCGCCGCTGCCCGACGCGTGGCTGGCGCGCGGCTCGCTGCTCGACGAACCGCAGCAGCGTGAACTCGACCCGTCGGTGCTGCGTTCGCTGCATGCTGACCGGCCGCTGACCACCGCCGAAGCGCTCGCGCAGTGGAGCTCAGTGGTTCCCGGTTCGCGCATCAAGCACGTCGAGCCACTCGGTTCGCCGGCCGATTTTCCTCGACTGCTGGCGACACAGAAGGCGCTCATCGAACGCTTCGGGGCGGAGCACGTGACGGTGCTCGCCACCGGCCCGTTCGCGTTGCCCTTCCGCGCCGTGCTCGCGCAACGAAACGCGCTCGACTACCTCGCGCTCGAGCCCACGTGGGCGGCCGCCGCTGGTCAGCGACTGCTCGCTGACGCCGTTCGTGAGTCGCGCCGCTCGCAGATGGACGGCACCACGCGTCGCCTCGGAATTCTCGGCAGCGCCGTCGCGCACTCGCGCAGCCCGCGCATTCACCAGCAGCCGTTCGATCGCATCGAGCTGCCCGAATCGGCCCCCATCGACGAACTGCTCGTCGCGCTGGCTCCGCACTACCGCGGCTTCGCGGTGACCAACCCGTTCAAGAAGCCCGTCGCGCGCGCCACCCGCGCCGAGCGTTCAGCGGTGAACACGCTCATTCGCAACAACGGCCATTGGGACACGGACAACACCGACGTCGACGGCGCACGGGTGGTGCTCGAGACGCTCGCGTCGCAGCAGGTGACGGTGCTCGGCGATGGCGGCGTGACGGTCGCGCTCCGCGAGGCCGCGACGGCCCAGGGCAGCCGGCTCGACGTGCGCACGCGCGCTTCTTTCTCTGCGAAGCGTCTGCCGGTCGGCGGCGCCGTGGTGTGGTCGTGGCCCGCGCACATCGCAGCTCCAGATGGTCTGCGGTTCGAAGCGGCGCGCGTGGCCGTCGTCGCGTACGGAGCGCCAGCTCGAACCATCGCCGCGCGCGTTCGTGAACTCGGTGGCGAGCCGTTGATGCTCGGCGCCCGCTGGTTCATCGCGCAGGCCCGTCGTCAGCGGCAGTTGTGGGAGTCAGCGACATGAATACCTTCGGCGAGCTCTTTCGCGTCACCACGTTCGGCGAGAGCCACGGCCCGGCGCTCGGGGCGGTCATCGACGGGTGTCCCGCAGGTGTGGAGCTGACCACCGAGCTGCTGCAGGCCGCGCTCGATCGTCGGCGGCCCGGTCAGTCAGACGTCACCACCGCGCGTGCAGAGGCCGACCGCGTGGAGGTCTTGTCGGGGGTGTTCGAAGGCAAGACGCTGGGAACCCCCATCGCAGCCATCGTTCGCAACACCGACGCGCGCAGCGGCGATTACGCGAAGCTCGCGAAGGAGGATCGCCCCGGTCACGCCGACAGGGTGTGGCGCGAACGGTTTCACCATCGAGATCCCCGCGGAGGTGGGCGCACCAGCGCGCGTGAAACGTTGGCGCGCGTCATCGGCGGTGCGGTGGCCGAAGCGTTGCTCGCGCGCGAGCTGCCCGGGTTGAGCACCGTGGGCTGGGTCTCGCAGATTGGCCCGCTGGTGTTGCCGCTGCCGTCATCGGTCACGCGCGCGCAGGTCGACGCGCACAAGACGCGGTGCCCCGACGCCGCGCTCTCGTCGCAGATGGAGGCGTTGATTCTCGACGCGAAGAATGCGGGCGACAGCCTCGGTGGCGCGGTGACCGTTCGCGTCGCCGGGCTTCCCGTGGGCATGGGCGAGCCGGTGTTCGGCAAGTTGAAGTCGCGACTGTCCGACGCGCTCGCGGGCATCAACGCGGTCACCGGGGTGGTGTGGGGCCCCGATGATCTCGAAGCCCAGCTGAAGTTGCCGGGCTCGAAGTTCCACGCCACGCGCGCAGACGGCCGGCCGAGTGACGTGTACGGCGGCATTCAAGGTGGCCTCTCGAATGGCGAGCCCATCGTGCTGCGCGTGCTCTTCAAGCCGACGTCGACCATGACGGACCACGCGAAGGCGGGCCGTCATGATCCCTGCGTGTTGCCGCGCGCGGTGCCGATCGTCGAAGCCATGGTGTCGATGGTGCTCGCCGATCAACTGCTGCTCATGCTCGCGAGGCCACACCGCGCATGATCCCCGGTGCGTACGTGAGGTGCCGCGACGTGTACGGCCGCTTCGACCAGCTCGTGGCGCGACTGCCAGACGGTCCGGTGCTGGCCATCGCCGACGAGCGGGTGTTGCGGCTCCACCCTCACGTTCGAAGGGCGCTGCGCGGCGTGAAGGTGTTGTCGCTGCGAGCGGGTGAGTCGGCGAAGTCGTTGAAGGTGGTCGAGCGCTTGAGCCTCGACGCGCTGTCGATGCCGCGTTCGATGACGGTGCTGGCCATCGGCGGTGGAACCATCGGCGACGTGGCGACGGTGTTCGCGCACACCTTCAAGCGCGGCGTGAAGCACTTCATTCAAGTGCCGACCACCTTGCTGGCGGCCGTCGATTCGAGCGTGGGCGGGAAGGGCGCGGTGAACGTCGGCGGCGCGAAGAACGCGGTGGGCGTCTTTCACGCAGCGGAAGAAGCGTGGCTGTGCCCGGAGCTATTCGAGACGTTGAGTGAAGCGCAGCGGCGTGAAGGCCGGCTCGAGGCGTGGAAGATGGTGGTCACGCTCGACGCGAAGCGCTTCGCACAATGGGAAAGACGCGCGCCTGACGACGAGGCGCTCATTCGCGTGTCGCGCGAGCTGAAGCACTCGCTCGTGGTGAAGGACCCGTACGAGACGAAGGGCCTGCGCGTGGCGTTGAACTTCGGTCACACCATGGGCCACGTGATCGAGTCGTTGTCGAAGTACCGCGTGCGGCACGGTGAAGCGGTGGGCCTCGGCATGTTGTTCGCGCTCGACGAAGGCGTACGCCGTGGCGTGACGTCGCCGGAGCTGCGAGCCCGCATCGAAGCGGTGTTGCCCAATGCGGTGAACGCTCGCGCCGCGCTCGCGAAGTGGACGGCACCGAAGTTCGCGAAGCAGACGGAGCAGTTGCTGGCGGCAGACAAGAAGGGCGCGTGGATTCTCCTGTCTGGCATCGGTGAATGGGTCACCCGTTCGCCTCTCCTTCGGGCAGAGCGGCCGGCGCGCAGGCAGAGCGAAGCGGTGCTCGTTCCTCCGCTCTCCAAGTCAGATGCGCAGCGGGCGCTGGTGCTCGCCGACATCCTCGACGCCGACCTCGAGTTGCCCACCGAGCCACTCCCGCGCGACGTCGAAGTGCTGCGCGCCGGGCTGATCGCGCTGCGCAAGTCGAAAGCGACCATCGACTGTCGCGACGGAGGCGCGCCGTACCGATTTCTTCTCGGTCAGGCGGCGGTGCTTCCCCACCGTCGCGTCACCTTCACCGGCACCGACCGGCTGGGTGCGCGCCCTCATGAGCCGCTCATCGACGCGCTCCGTCAGCTGCCGATCGAACTCACGGTCGGAACCCCCTGGCCGGTCACCGTCACCACGCACGCGCTGGCCACCCACGCGCGCTTCACCGTCACCGGCGTCGAGAGCAGTCAGTTCGCCTCGAGTCTGCTCCTCGCCGCCGCGCGCCTCGCGGTCGCCACGGGTCGCCCGGTACCGGTGACGGTCGAAGGCGCGCTCACCAGCGAGGGCTACTTCGCGCTCACCCAATCGTGGCTCACGCGCGTCGGCTTCACGACCTCGCCGGTGCGCGCACCGAAGACCAGCAGGCCCTTCCCGAACATCCCCGGTGACTGGTCGTCGCTCGGCTACCTGCTCGCGCTCTCGTGGGTCTCTGGCCTCCGCGTCGCGCGCCTCGAGCGCAACACCGGTCACCCTGACGAGGCCATCGCCACGCACCTCGAGTTCGTCGGCTTGAAGGTCGGCGACCGCCTCGAAGGCACCGCGACGCGCGGCTTCGACGTCGATGCCGGGCAGTGCCCCGACGCGATTCCCACGCTCGCGGTCATCGCCACGAAGCTCCCGGAGGCATCGACCTTCCGCCGCATCGGCATTCTCCGGCACAAAGAGAGCGACCGCGCCGCCGGCATCGTCGAGCTGCTCGAGGCCGCAGGCGTCACGGCGCGCATCAGAGGTGACACGCTCACCGTCACGCCCGGCCACGCCCGTGCGTTCACGTTCGATCCCCACGACGATCATCGCCTGGCGATGTCGGCGGCGGTGCTCGGCCGCCTCCACGAGGTCGAGGCGCGCATCACCAACCGCGACTGCGTCACCAAGTCCTTCCCCGGCTTCTGGACCGAAGCCGCCAAAGCAGGAGTTCACCCGTGAAGTGGGACGTCATCGTCGTCGGCAGTGGCCCCAATGGAATGGCAGCCGCCGCGTTGTTGGCGAAGGCCGGGCACTCGGTGAAGGTCATCGAAGGCCAGGACACCTTCGGTGGCGGCGCGCGCACGTTGCCGCTCACCCTCCCGGGCTTTCAGCACGACGTCTGCTCCGCGATTCACCCCATGGCCGCGGCGTCACCGGTGTTCGCCGGGCTCGAGCTCGAGAAGCACGGTGTGGAGTTCGTTCACTCCCCCTTTCCGCTCGTGCACCCACTGCGTGACGGGCGCGCGGCGGTGTTGGAGCGCAGCGTCGACGCCACGGCTGCGCGCCTCGGCCCCGATGAACGCGCCTGGAAGAAGTTGATGTCGCCGTTCGTGAAGAACTTCGAGGCGATTCGTTCGCTGGTCATGAGCCCCATCACGAAGCTTCCTTCGCCTCGCGCGACCGGCTTCGCGGTGCGTTCGCTGCTCGACGCGTTCTCGTTCGCAGAAGACAACTTCGAGACCGACGAAGCCAAGGCGCTGCTCGGCGGCTGCGCGGCGCACAGCTTCAGCCCGCTGACCGCTCCACTCACCAACGGCATCGGGCTGTGGCTCGCGTTGTCTGCGCAGACCGTCGGCTGGCCGCTCGTCAGAGGCGGCTCACAGAAGCTCATCGACGCCATGCTGGCCCTGGTCTTGCGCAACGGCGGCCAGCTCGAGCGCGCACACCCGGTCACCAACCTCGCAGAGCTCGACGACGCGAAGCTCGTGCTGTTCGACACGCACGCGCACGTCGTCGAACGCATCTGTGGTGAGGCGTTGCCAGGCTGGTACCGCGCGCTGCTGCGTGGCCTCAAGCCCGGCGCCGGCGTGTTCAAGATCGACTACGCGCTCTCGGGCCCGATGCCGTGGCTCGCGCCCGAAGCGCATCACGCGGCGACGCTGCACCTCGGCGGCCGGCTCCCCGAGCTCGCTGAGTCCGAAGCGCGCTTCAACCGCGGCGAAGCGCCCGTGAACCCCTACGTGCTCGTCGCGCAGCAGTCGTTGTGGGACCACACGCGTGCGCCCGCCGGCCAGCACACGCTGTGGGCGTACTGTCACGTCGCCAACGGCAGCGATCTCGACTGCACCGAAGCCCTCGAAGCGCAGCTCGAACGCGCGGCGCCCGGCTGGCAGAAGCTCGTGTTGCACCGCACCGCGAAGCGCACCTCGCACTTCGAAGCGACGAACGCCGCCTACGTCGGAGGCGACATCTCCGGTGGCTCGGTCGACGGGTTGCAGTCGCTGCTGCGCCCCACGCCTTTTCCCGCCCACGCCACGCCGAACCCGCGGCTCTTCATCTGCTCGAGCTCCACGCCTCCCGGCCCCGCTGTGCATGGCATGTGCGGCTACTGGGCGGCGCAGTCGGCGATGAAGCAGCTCCGAAAGCGCTCGAATTGATTCAGGAACAGTGAGGCGACAACTGAAGCGAGATCGCGCCACACGGTAACGACAGCGGCGGCCGCAACGATGGTCGTATGATGTGCGATACCCGAATCGAACTTCTGGTTCTGCTGATGCGCCGCCTTCCTCTCGTTCTCGTCGTCGACGACGACCCGATGATCGTTCGCAGTTACGCGCGGGTGGTGGCGCGCGACGCTGACGTCATCACCGCCGGTTCCGTGTCGGAGGCGCGCGAGCTGCTCACCGTGCACACCATCGACCTGCTGCTCACCGACTTCATGATGCCGGGCGAGACGGGCGACGTGCTGTTGCGACTGGTGGCCGAGAAGCAGCCGACCGCGCGTCGCGTGTTGATGACCGCCGCCGCGCGGCACATGGTCGAAGACCTGGTCAACGACGGTACGGCGCACCAGCTGGTGACGAAGCCGGCGCGCATCGAAGAGCTGCAGCAGCTCGTCAAGAGCGTCGAGCGCTGATCAGAGCTTCACGTCGGTCTGGAAGATCGGCGGAATCTTCACGAACGAGATGCTCGCGCTGCGACCCATGAAGCCACGCGCTTCTTCGATGGCTTCCGACAGCGTGTCGGTGCGGTCCCAACCCATGATGGCCGGCACGTGGTTGTTCTCGGCGCCCGCGGCGATGACCTTGCCGACGTGGTTGCGACCGTTCTCGCCCCAGTACCACATGTAGAAGGGGTGAGCGCCGTGGTAGCTGTTTCCCTTGCGGTACAGGTGCACGTAGCTGGGGTTCTTCGCGAACTCGCGCTCGTACTTGTGGCTCAGTACGTGTGAGTCGCGCGTCTCGGTCAGGCAGCGGTTGAAGAACTCGATGTACGGCGCGTGGTGGTCGGGGTCGAACTCGTCGTAGCAGGGGTGCGTGAAGATGATGACGCCGCCCTTCTTCACCAGCGGCACGCCGCGGTTCAGATTGAACAGGTAGCCGAGCGCCATCACGTGCACGAGCAGCGGGTTCAACGTGGAGTTCACGTTGTACGGCGAGACGTACGGCATGCCGAAGATGACGATGTCGCTCTGGCCCTGCACCGGCACCGAGTACTGCTTCCAGCTCATCTCGAGCGTCTTCTCGTGCGTCGGTTCCGTCGCGCCGGCGAACACACCGGTCACCTCGTACGGCGCGAAGATGTTGAAGAACATCTTGCGCTTGAGCGGCCGCGGCAGCTTCGAGAGACCGTACTTGAAGCTCTGCAGCTTCAGGCGATCGAACTCCGTGAAGTCCTCCTCTTTCTTCATGAGGAAGCCGACCGGCTCTTCGAACATGCGGTTGTTGATGGTGGTCTCGATGTGGAAGACCTTGAGGTTCTTGTCGATGACGCGGCCGATGCGCTCGGTCGAGCTGTGGAGCTTGCTGGTCTTCGGCTCCATGTACGACGCGGTGTCGCGAATGGTCTGCGGGTTGTGGTGCGCGCGCAGTGACTCGTAGTTGGTGAGCCCGGTGCCGACCGACTTGTGACCGCCGTCCATCGGCACGAGGTTGATGTTGATGTAGATGAGCAGGTCCGACTCGGCGGCGCGGCGGTTGATGGCCACGACCTCGTTCTGGTTCGTGCGCTCCATCTCCACGATGCCTTCGGGGTCTTCGGCGTCGTGGTTGTAGTAACGGTCCGGGTAGAACGACTCGTGGATCTTGTCGCCCACCATGCGCCGCATCTCCGGCTCCGTCATGCGACGGTGGAGCGCGTTGGCGATGATGATGTGCACGTCGTCGACACCTGAATCCGCCAGCAGCTCGAGCACGATCTCCGCGACCGTCTGGCGGATGTCGGGCGTCTTCATCGGCGGTAGCGGCAACGAGATGTCGTCGAGCGCGATGGTGACCTTCATGCCCGGCTTGAGCAGAGCGTGGAGTGGCTCCATCTCGTTGGGGTTGTTGATGGCGTAGCGAATGGCCGCCTTGACGTTGGGCACGCCTTCGAGCGGAGGCCGCGGGCAGATGACGCGCGTACCGACGGGCAGGTCTTCGACGAGGAAGTCCTCGCCGTAGAACATCACGCGCGGGGGCGAACCCTTCTCGGTGATGATGATGTGTGACTCGTCGTCGTAGAGCTTCTTGAGCGTCTTCAAAGGCCGCATCGCCCGCGTCTTCTCGCCGTGGCTGACGCGCAAATCAAGGCGTGTGTGGTGCCTACTCGCGGTCAGGTGTGGTCGGCGCGTTGAGGGTCTTGAGCACGCGCAGCAGGTAGTAGCCGCCGACGATCGCAGCCCCCGCGTGGAAGAGTGTGAACTCTCGGCCACCCGACCAGTCCGGCAGCAGGACATCGATCAGCACCATCGTCAGACCCAGTGGAAACGCGCTGGCGTACAAGAAGTCACGCGGTCGCTTCGCCTTCCAGCAGTACAGCGCCCAACCGAACGACAAGAGCCCGACCACCGCGTTCATCAGGAGGGGATGCATGTTCAGGCTCCCAGCAGCGAGGCCGCGCGACGAGCGTCGAAGTCGTTCGCGTCGAGGTCGTTGACGTGTTTCGTCACCACTTCCCACGCGGCCTGCAGCGAGGTCGGTTCCGTGACAGTGGTCGTCTTCTTGTGCGTGGTTCGGTACTCGCCCTTCGCGACGCTCAGGTCGAACCCCATTCCGTAGCCGACGCCCGTTTCCTGCGTGGCGGTCCACTTCGTCTGTGCGAGTGCCTTGTACACGGCGGCAGCGTCCACGCCGTTCTTGAACATCGCCGCGTCGAGCTTCTTTTCCGCTGAGAGCTTCACCTTCGAGTCGGCCGCGTTGGACCAGCGTCCCTTGCCCCCGACTTCGACTTCGCCGCGCGCAGCGTACGAGGTCGGCGCTCCGGCGAGCGCAGACGCCAGTGCATCGCTCTGGGAGATCTTCCCTTCCGCGAGCTTCTTCGCGACCTCCGGCGAGATTTTGTAGGTGATGACGACGCTCGCGGCTTCTTTGGCCGACAGCTCCGCGGCGACGACGATCGGAAAGAACGCCGAACCCTTCTGCGAGCTCACCAGCGCGATGGTTTGACGAACCTCGTTCTTCTCGAAGTCGACGGTGAATGAACCGCGCACGTCGAGCTTGCCCTCGGACTTGCTGATGGAGGTCTTCATCTCATCGAGCTTCGTGCGGTCGAAGACGTCGAGACGAAGCTCCTTGAGCCCCTTCGAATACTCGAACACGCGCTGAGTCGAGCTGAGCGTCTGGCCCTCCTGACCGAAGAGACGAGCGCCGGTGCGGTACAGCGAGACGCCCACGTTCGCCGCCGACGCGCTCTCGAGCGCCAGGCTCGTGGACAGAGCGCGCGCCAGGTCGGCCGCCTGCGCTTTCGTTTCGCAGTGGTACTTCACGGCGGCGCCGACACCGACCCGATTTGTCCCGTCGACGTCGCCGGCAGCGCCTTCACCTTCCATCGCGACCGTGAACCCGCCACTGGAGTCCTTCTTGATGCTGACTTTGGCATTGGCCTCGAACGACGCGTTGAGGACCGGCACCTTCGCCTGGCCCAGGCACGAGAGCTCGAGCGACTCGTTTGGGTCGAGCCGGCCAATCTGCTCACGGAGGTCGAGCTCGAAGCGCTCGTCGGTCGCGTCGACACCTGAGGGAAGATGAACGACCTCGTTCTTCTTTTCGGTGACCTTCGCGGGAGGCGGCGGTGCGCCCGCGGGAACGTGCGGGTCGTCGACGGGTGTGGTGGTGTTGCCGTTGGACAGGGGATCGAGGGCCATGCGCTGCTGCAGAGCAGGTCACCTGCCATCGCTATCTTGTTGATTTCGTTGTCACCACGCCTCGCCGCGCGTCTCCGCGGGTGGACGGGTTCAACGCACGTCGAGGATCGGCCAGTTGTACGAACGGGCCAGCGCGCGCAGGCGAATGTCGGGGTTCACCGCGGTCGGCCGCCCGACGACGGTGAGCATCGCGTAGTCAGACGCCGAGTCCGTGTACGCGTAGCTCTTCATCAACGAGATGCCGTGCGTCTCGCAGTACTCGCGGATGACGTTGGCCTTGTTGGCGCCTTCGATGATGGGCGGGATGACCTTGCCCGTCGCCTTGCCGCCCACGTACTGCATGCGGTTGGCGATCATGTCGTCGACGCCGAAGTGGCGGGCCAGCGGGCGCATCGTGAAATCGAGCGCTCCGGTGACGAGCACCACCTTGCAGCCGGCGCGGCGCGCTTCGTCGAGCAGGTCCTGGGCCTTCTTGAAAATCGCCGCCTTGATGACGTCTTCGAAGAGGTCCTCAGAGAGCGTGAGCAGGCGGTCTTCGGTGAGGCCTTCGTACTGGCGATAGAAGTACTCGTTGAAGATCTTGCGGTCGACGACATTGAGGCCGGCGAAGACGGGCAGCTTCGCGACGGTGCCCAGCGTGCGCTTCAAGATGCCGCCCACGCTGCCTTCGTTCATCGCGTAGTAGCCGTACGCGTGCACGACGTTGGTGCTGATGAGCGTGCCGTCGATGTCGAAGAAGGCGGCCTTGCCGGTCGGGGCCTTGGGCGTCTCGTGGGCGTGCGGCTTCACGAGGGCGCCCATAGCACGCGCGTTTCGGGAATGAAGGCTCAGCGCCGCTCGCGCTCGTCGAGGAGGTCGAGCCTGATGCTGCTTCAGACCCTTGAGTCACTCGTAGCGTCCGGGCGCGGGCGCGATGACTGACGCGCACAGGCCGAAACACTCCGATGAAGCCGAGCGAGCCGTCGTCGTGTGTTGCGAGCTGCGGAGGCGAGCCGTGAAAGGACACAGGCTCACCGGCGGAAGGCGTTCAGGGTCACGACCCGGCGCTCGCGCGGAGCGCGACCATGCGCCTGTCGTCTTCAACCTGCTGCTGGAGCACCGCGAGCCACTCGGTGAGGCTGCGCTCGCCGTGCAGCGACGCCTTGTGGCGGTACTTCACTGACGCCTCCGCCGAGAGCTTGCCGTCGCGGTCTTCACCGAGCTTGAAATCGCCGCCAGCCGCGGTCCCCAGGCCTACGTCGACCTCCGCCTTCCATTTGAGTCGCCCCAGCTCGAGCAGCACGTCCTTGAAATTGTCCTTCGTGAGGTCGAGCTTCTTTTCGAGCGTGAGCTTCACCTTCGTGTCTTCGGCGGCGATGCCTGAACCCTTCTGCCCGAGCTCGACCGCCGCCTTGATCGTTGTCGTCGAGCTCGGCCGGTTCTCGAGGTTGGTCAACAGCAGCTCGGGCGCGACGCCGCGGCCCTTCAGGGCATCCAGCTCGGCCCGGGTCAGCTCGTAGGTCTCGGTGACGGTGAGCGTGACTTTCCCTGCGCCTTTGGCCGTGAGCAGGGGGAGCTTCATGTCTGCGCTCGCGTCGACGGTGAGCGAGTGCGTACGCGAGATGGTTCCGTTCGCGAGGTCGAGCTTGAAGCCGGACTTTGTCTTCAAGCGCGCCCTCGCGCTGATGGCCTCGAAGCCGAACGACTTCTCGCTCGTGGCCAGGTTCGCCTCGGCGATGGCGTCGCCTTTCACCTCGACGATCTTCCCGAGGTGCTTCGCGAGACGTTCGTGAGCCGTGGTCCAGCTGTTCTTGAAGCCGAGGGCCTTTGCGCCTTCGGCGACAGCGCTGGCGCTCGTCGACACGCAGGTCATCGCGCCGGCCCTGGCGAACGCGTCGAGAAAGTCGGCCGCTTCTGCGGCCGTGTCGAAGTGAAGGCTGGTGCCGGCGCCAACGCCGATCTTTCCGTCAGCGCCATTCGAACCGAGCCCCAGCTTCACGTCGGCTTCGAGCTCGACCGTGACGCTGCCGTCGTCTTCGCGACTGATCTTCGCGGTGCCGTCGAGCGCGGCGCTCTCGTCCATCTGCAGCTCCGCGGCCAGCTTCACCTCGACGCTGTCGCCGCGGCCCAGTCTGCCGATGAGCTCCCGCGCGGCCTTCTCGATGTTCGAGTCGCCGTCGACGGTGGCCAGGTCGTCGGCCCGCTTCGAGAACCCTGCCTTCGAGTTCTGGGGCGTCGCGGCTGCGCCCGCAGTGGTGCCGGTCGAAGCCGGGTCAGGCGACAGGAGGTCGCCCCACGACTGCCAGCCAGTGTTCCCGGTGGACCCGCGATTCACGTTGGGCACAGGCGAACTCCCTTCAGCGAGGAGTCCGGCGTCTGTGCAGCGCGAAGGCCGCGCCTACCTGCGCGGAGTCACGGGAGAACGGCGCACGTCACCGTCCTCCCGGCGAGACTCACGCCTCTGCAGACGTGAACGTCAGCTCGAGGCCCGCGCCGTCGGCCTTCACGTCGGCGAACGCCGTGCCGCCGTTCTTGAGGTCGCCGAACAGCAGCGCCTCGGCCATCGCCTTCTTGAGGTTCTGGTCGATGGCGCGACCCATGGGGCGCGCGCCGAACTCTGGCTCGTAGCCCTTGTCACCGAGCCACTCGCGCGCCTTGTCCGACAACGCGACCTTCACCTTCTTGTCGGCGAGCAGCTCGTTGAGCGACTTCACTTCCTTGTCGACCACGCGAAGAATGATGTCCTTCGTCAGGCCGCCGAACTGCACGATGGCGTCGATGCGGTTGCGGAACTCGGGGCTGAACACCCGCTCCATGGCCTCCTTCGCCTTGCTGAAGTCGATGGCCGGGCGATCGCCGAAGCCCATCGACTTGGCGCGCATGTCTCGCGCGCCGGCGTTGGTGGTCATGATGATGATGATGTTGCGGAAGTCGGCCTTGCGGCCGTTGTTGTCCGTCAACGTCGCGTGGTCCATGACCTGGAGCAGGATGTTGAAGAGCTCGGGGTGCGCCTTCTCGATCTCGTCGAGCAGCACCACCGCGTGCGGCGCCTTGCGAACGGCGTCGGTCAACAGGCCGCCCTGATCGAAGCCCACGTAGCCCGGAGGCGCGCCGATGAGCCGCGAGACCGTGTGCCGCTCCGAGTACTCCGACATGTCGAAGCGCAGGAAGTCGACGCCCAGCGTCTTGGCCAGCTGCTTGGCCAGCTCGGTCTTGCCGACGCCGGTGGGGCCCGCGAACAGGAAATTGCCGATGGGCTTCTCGGGCGAACGCAGGCCCGAGCGCGACAGCTTGATGGCCGCCGACAGCTCCACGATGGCCCGGTCCTGACCGAAGATGACGTTCTTGAGCTCGCTCTCGAGGTTCCGAAGCTGCTCGCGCTCGTCCTTGGCCACCGTCTTGGGCGGAATGCGCGCCATCTTGGCGACCACCGCTTCGACGTCGTGCACCGTCACCTTGTTGGTGGGCTTCTCGCGCAGGCGATCGATGGCGCCGGCTTCGTCGATGACGTCGATGGCCTTGTCCGGCAGGAACTTCTCGTTGATGTATTTGGCCGCCATCTCCGCCGCCGAACGGAGCGCGTCTTCGTCGTACTTCACCTTGTGGTGCTCTTCGTACTTCGGCGCGAGGCCCTTCAAGATGGCCACCGTGTCGTCGACGCTGGGCTCCAGCACGTCGATGCGCTGGAAACGGCGCGACAGCGCGCGGTCACGCTCGAACGCGCTCTTGAACTCCTGGTGGGTGGTCGAGCCGATGCAGCGCAGCTTGCCGTTGGCCAGCGCGGGCTTGAGCAGGTTGCTCGCATCCATCGAGCCGCCGCTCGTCGCGCCCGCTCCGACGATGGTGTGGATCTCGTCGATGAACAGGATCGCGTCGTCGTGGCTGGTGAGCGCCTTGAGCACCGCCTTCAAGCGCTCCTCGAACTGACCGCGGAACTTGGTGCCCGCCAGCAGCGCGCCCATGTCGAGCGAGAAGACCTTGGCGTTCTCGAGCACCGAAGGGACCTTCTTCTCGTGAATGGCGAGCGCGAGGCCCTCGGCGATGGCGGTCTTGCCGACGCCCGCGTCACCGACGTACAGCGGGTTGTTCTTGCGACGCCGGCAGAGCACCTGCACCGTTCGCTCCAGCTCGTTCTTGCGGCCGATGAGCGGGTCGATGTGACCCTTCGCGGCCTCGGCGGTCAGCTCGGTGCAGTAGGCTTCGAGCGGGTTCTTGTTGGGCGCCGAGCCTTCTTCGTCATCGGCGCCCATGCCCGCGCCTTCGTGCTCTTCGGGGCCCGCGCCGCCTTCGCCGTCACCGTCTTTCTTGATGCCGTGCGAGACGTAATTGAGCAGGTCGTAGCGGGTGATGCCCTCCTCCTTGAGGAAGAACAGCGCCTGGCTGTCGACCTCACGGAAGATGGCGATCAGCACGTCGGCCGAGTCCATCACCTTCTGTTCGGCGGACAGCGCGTGGAACGCGGCGCGCTGCAGCACGCGCTCGACCCCGATGGTCTGCTGAGGCTCGGCTTCGACGTCGTCGGCGAGCTTCTCGACGGTCTCCTCGAGGAACTTCTCGAGGCGCGTCTTCATGCGGTCGGGTTTCCCGCCGCAGGCCTTCACCACTTCGAGCGTCCGTGGGTCGCGCAGCAGGCCGAGCAGCAGGTGCTCGAGCGTCAGGTACTCGTGACGCATGCGCTTGGCTTCGGACAGCGCGAAGCGAATGGAGGCCTGCAGTTCCTTGGCGATGATGGGAGAGGCCATCGATTTTCAGAGCTCCTCGGGCTCGATGGAAAGCTTGAGCGGGTATTCGTGTTCTTTGGCCAGGGCGTGCGTCTTCGACACCTTCGTCTCGGCGACGTCCTTCGTGTAGACGCCAGCGACTCCGAAGCCAGAGCGGTGAACGTTGAGCATGATCAGCATCGCGTCGCTCTCGGTCTTGTTGAACACCGACTGCAGCACCATCACGACGAACTCCATGGTCGTGTAGTTGTCGTTGTGGAACAGCACTTTGAAGAGGGGCGGCTTTTTGAGCTGCTCCTTCTTCTTCGTCTGTGTCGCGACTCCAGTGTCACCGTCGTCCTGGCCGGGACGATGCTTCGTTGCCATGGCGCTCGCGAAGATACGCACGGTCGGAGGCGCTTTCACCTGCCCAAGATTGGGAAGCGGCTCCGATCGGGTGGGATGAAACAGGTCTGTTGACGAGCGCATTCCCGAGCGGTCTGTTTCGCCGATGCTCTTCGCCGTCGCGCTCTCCCTGATGTCGCAGGCGCCGGTGCAGGTGGCGGTGATCGACATCTCTGCCGAAGACGCGATCTACGAAGACGTCTCGCGACGGTTCACCCAGTCGCTGGTCGAGGCGCTCTCGAAGGAAGGCATCACCGCCGTGCGCATCGACGAATCGGAGCTGCCCGCGGAAGGCTGCCGACTGGGGCCGTGTCTTGGCGTTGCCGCGCGTGCGAAAGGTGCGCTCACGGTGATCACGCTCGACGCGGAAGAAGTGAACGACTCGAAGAGCAAAGTCGTGGTCACCATGATGCGCGCCACGAATGGTGAGCCGCTGGCCGGTGGCCGCTACGACTTGAAGGCCGGCGTGAAGAAGGCGCCGAAAGGGCTCACGGCGTTTCTGACGCAGGCGAAGAAGGCGATGACGAAAGTGCTGCCGCCGAAATGAAGGTCACACACGTCGACCCGCTCGGGCTGTCGACCGCCGCGCTCTTCACGGCGGTGAACGCGACGACGTTGCAGCCGACGTTCTCGAAGCTGCTGGCCGGCTTCGGTGGCGAGCTCGCGTGGGCCGCGCTGGTGCCCGGCTCTTCGTCGCCCGGCCTGCTGGCAGTCGGGCAGGCGGTCCAGGCGCCGGTGTGGTCGCTCGCGGGGCAGCTTCAGTGATGCACTGGCCTTCGTGTGACGCGTTGATGGCCGCGGCCTCGTTGCCCGGCGACGTGACCCTGCGTGCGTGGCGCGAAGACGAAGTGGCGACGTTGCCGTCGCTGCTGCGCTCGTGGTTTCCGACGGTGAGCGTGGGCGCCGAATCCGTCTTCCTCGATGAGACGTTCCTGCGCACGCGCGTGTTCGTGAACGACAGTGACTTCTTCGTGTTCGCGATCTGCCTGCGCGGCGAGGTCGTCGGGTTTCAAGCCTTCGAGCGCCAGCTGGCGTCGAAGACGCTGCACGGGCGGCTCGGCGTGCTTGCTCCCGAAGCGCGCGCCGGCTTTCTGGGGGCCTTCGGCTTTCCGTTGTTCGAGGCGCTGGGCCGGCTGGTCGGCGCGGAGTTGTTGCTGGTGTGGGTGACGCTCGCCACCAGGGGTCAGCAGCTCGCCGCTGAACGGCGCGGCTTCGTGTTGTCGGGCCTGGTGCCGTCGTTCGACGTCGATCAGCAGGCCGACGGCCGCGCGGTGCGGGTGATGGAAGCGCTGTACGCCAGGGCGCTGGTCGAAGGTGTGTGGCCGTCAGACGAGTTGCTCACGCCGCACACCCGGCGCGTCCTCGCGGCGATGCATCAACGGTAGGCGGTGAGGGGCGGCTGGGCTGGCGGCTTCGGCTCGGGCGAATGCACGCGCACGCCATCAGGCACGGCCTCGCGCACATGGCGGATGGGAACGATGGCGCCGACCGTCGTGTAGAGCGCCGCGCCGGTTCGCGTCTTCGTGGTCTTGAGCGCGTATTCCTTCGCGCGTGGCACGAACCACTCACGCACCTTCTTGAGCTCGAGCACGTGCACCTGCCGCGCGTCGACGAACACGTACACGTAGAGGTCCGCGACCGAATACAGAAAGCAGCCCGGTGAGTCCTTCTCGGCGTTGCTGACCAGCTCGAAGAAGTACGTGCCGCGGCGGAAGCCCTGGCGGTCGCCCTTCACCTCGACACCGAGCACTTTTCCGTCGGCGTGCTGCCACAACAGATCGACCCCGCGATGCTGGAAACGCGGGTCGTCCTGCACGTCGTGAATCAGGGAGCCCGGCGCCGAAGCGAGCAGGGCCTCACGCGTGAGCGCCACGGCGCGATCGGCCGCGCCCTGCACGCCACGCATCGAATACGCGCGCAATTACTTGCGGAGCTCGACGCCCGTGGCGACCAGCTGCACCTCGCGGTACTTGCCGTCTTTGCCCTTCGGAATGGTCGCGCCTTCTTCTTCGTAGTGCTTCGCGCGCGCGTCGGGCAGCTCGGCGATCTTCACCGTGCCTTCGACCTTCGCGGTGCTGCCGGCCGAGTCGAGCGGCACGAAGAAGCCGTAATCCTTGAAGGTGACGCGCACGCCGGGACCCTTGGGGTCGACGCCGGTGAGCTCCATCCAGCAGCCCTTCTTTTCACAGGCCTTGCGCACCTTCGCTTCGACGGTGACGGTCTTGCCGTCGTAGTCAGAAGGCGAGGCCATCAACTTGCTGATCTCCACCGACGGCGAGCCAGACAACTTCGTGCCGCGGGTGAGCGACGGCTCGGTGGCAGGGGCACCGGCAACGACGAGCGCGAGGAGGAGCGAGGTCATGCGCGGCTAGGTAGTCGAATCTCTCCCGCGCTTCAAACCCGCTAGGGTAGTCGCCCGCTCGTGCAGCTCGTCATTCCCCAGAAGAACCGGAGCTTCGGCCCGGTCGATGCCTTCGCGCTGATCGGCGTGGTCGGCTTCGCCATCGCGCGGTGGGTGCCCATCGCCACGATGATTCCGTTCTGGGGCTGCGGCTTCCGCAAGCTCACCGGCATTCCATGCCCCGGCTGTGGGCTCACCCGCGTGGCGGATCGCTTCGCGCACTTTCATTTTCTGGGCGCCTTCAAGGCCAACCCGCTGGGCACCTTCGCCGCCGCGGCGTTCGCCATCGCCATCGTGCTCAGCGTGCTGCACTTCGTCTTCAAGCTGCCGGTGCCCGAGCTGTTCATGACCGATCGCGAGTGGAAGCGCGCGCGCTGGGTCGCCATCGGCCTCTTCGTGGCCAACTACGCGTGGGTGATCTTCGCGTACACGCAGCTGGGCTGGCGATGATCTGGGCGCTCGTCGCAGTGGGTTACTTCGCGGGCTCGATTCCCTTCGGCGTCATCGTCACCTCGTTCTTCACGAAGAAGGACGTGCGCGCCGAAGGCAGCGGCAACATCGGCGCGACCAACGTGGCGCGGGTGGCCGGCAAGAAGCTGGGCGCCGTCGTGTTGCTGCTCGACGCGGCCAAAGGTGCGTTGCCGGTGTGGGCGGCGTTGTGGCTCGCGCCAGCCGAACCGATGCTGCACGTGGCCGTCGCCGCAGCAGCCTTCCTGGGTCACGTCTTCCCGGTGTGGCTCCAGTTCAAGGGCGGGAAGGGGGTCGCTACGGCGCTCGGCGTGTTGCTGGTGCTGCTGCCGTTTTCGGCGCTCATCGGCTTCGTGACCTGGGCGCTGATCCTGCTCGTCACCCGCGTCAGCTCCATCGGCTCACTGGTCGGCGCGTTCCTGGCCATCGTGAGCGCCTTCCTGCTCGGCAGCCCGCTCGCCTACGCACTGCTCGCCGTCGCGTTGCTGCTCGCGATGCTGTGGACGCACCGCGGAAACATCGAACGCATTCTCAAGCGCACCGAAAACAAGGTGTAGGCGCCCGCGCATGTGCGCGTACGGAACGCCTGCCGCGCCGCAGCCTCAGGACGTCACGAGCCGCGCGAGCTCCGCGTCGAGCCGGCTGGCCTCGAGGGGCTTGGTCAGGTACCCGTCGAAGCCGGCCGCGTGCACCGCTTCTTCGTCACGGCGCATGGCCATGGCCGTGAGCGCGACCACCGGAATGTGCTTCGTCGAGTCGTTGCCGCGGATCTCCTTGAAGGCCGCGAACCCGTCCATGCCGGGCATCGAGAGGTCCATCAGCACCAGCGCGGGCTTGAGCTCCTTCGTCATGCGCACGCCGACTTCGCCGCCGTCGGCCTCGACGACGTAGAAGCCGCGGCGCTCGAGGTGCGCGCGGGCCAGCTCGCGATTGAGGTCGTGATCGTCGACCACCAGAATCGTGCGCTGCTGTGAGCCTGGCGCGGCGGTGCGTCGCGTGAGCCGTTCGACCGTGGCGACGATCTCCATCGCGGTGACGTCGCCCTTGCGCGCGGTGGCAAACGTGCGCTCGCGCAGCTGCTCGCGTTGCGCAGGGTTGAGGTCGAGCGCGGTGAGCACCAGCACGGGAATGGAGCGCAGCGCTGGGTCCGCCGCGAGGTGCTCGACCAGCTCGAAGCCCGACATCTCGGGCATCATCAGGTCGGTGAGCAGCACGTCGGGCTTGTTGGCGCGAGCAGCGTTGAGCGCCGCAGCGCCGCTCTCGCAGGTCTCGACGTCGTAGCCCTGCGGCGTGAGCGCAGCGCGCACGAGTTCCAGCGCGCGGCGGTCGTCGTCGACGACCAGCACCCGCGCCGGCGTACGGCCCGAGGTCGCGCGGCGCACGGCGTTCACCACCTCGCCCGTCTCCAGCGGTTTGCCCAGCACGCCCGACGCGTGCGGCGCGGTGGTCAGCACGACGGGGAGATCCTTCAGCGCGGCGTCGCTGCGGATCGCCCGTAGCCCGTCGAGGCTGTCGTCTTCGCCCGGCGTGAACACCAGCACCTTCGGCAGCAACCGGCGCGCCGCTTCGACGACCGGTTCCTCCGAGTTCGGCGTGCCGACCTCGAAGCCACTGGCCCGCAGCGCAGCCCGCAACGCCGCGGCACGATCGGCGCGCGGCTCGACGAGCAAGACGGGAATGCGGTTGCTCGCGGGGCTGCCGTGCGAAGGCGTCAGCTGGCGCTGCTCGCCGAGGTGCGCTTCGAGATCGAAGAAGAACGTCGCGCCCTGACCGCGCGCCGACACGACCTGCAGCCTGCCGCCGTGGCTCTCGACGAGGCGCCGCGAGATGGCGAGGCCGAGGCCCGCGCCCTGGTGCTTCTTCACCATCGGGTTCTCGCCCTGCACGAAGGGCTCGAAGAGCCGCGGCATCAGCTCGGGCTCGATGCCCGGGCCGTGGTCGCGCACCGAGAAGCGCACGCGCGAGCCGATGTCTTCGACGCTGATCACCACCTCACTCTTCGAGGGGCTGAACTTGATGGCGTTCGAGAGCAGGTTCACCAACGTCTGCCGCAGCTTCTCGGGGTCGACCGAGACCGAACGCTGGGAGCGCACTTCCTGGGTGATGAGGATCTCGCGGCGCAGCGCGGTGCCGGCCACGAGGCTCTGGGCGTTGGTGATGAGCTCGGTGGCGGGAATGATCTCGCGGCGCAGATCGAGCCGGCCCGCTTCGATCTTCGAGATGTCGAGGATGTCGTTGATCAACGCCAGCAGGTGTTTGCCGGCGCCGCGCACGTCGCGCAGATACTTGCGGTGGCGCTCGCTGAGCGAATCGCCGGCTTCGTCGCTCAGCAGCTCCGAGAAGCCGATGACCGAATTGAGCGGCGTGCGCAGCTCGTGCGACATGTTGGCGAGGAACGAGGTCTTGAGCTGGGTGGCCTTCTCGACCTCCTGGTTCTTGCGCTCCAGCTCGCTCTGCTGCGCGCGCAGCTCTTCCTGCTGCACCTTGAGCTCCCGGTTCGCCGCGGTCAGCGAGTGCGTGCGCTCTTCGACGCGGCTCTCGAGCTCGGTGCGGTGCGTGACCGTGGCCTTCATCATGTCGTTGAACTGCACCGTCAGCTCACCGAGCTCGTCGCTGCGGTCCACCGGCACCGGCTGCGGGGTGAGCCCACGCGAGAGATCCCGCGCGGCGTCGACCAGCGGCTGCACCGGCGCCACCATGCGCCTGGCGAGGATGAACGCGAAGATGAAGCCGAGGAGCACCACCACCATGGTGCGCCACAGCAGCCGCGCGATGAGCTGGCTGAGCGGCGTGGTGATCGCCTTCGACGACACCACGGCCACCACCGTCCACGGCACCGACTTCATTCGCCGCGCGATGGCCACCCGTTCGCCCTGACCTGCGGCGTTGGGGCCGTACTCCATCAGCTCGGAGCTGCCGCCCGAGTGACGCACCGACGCGCGCCACTCGAGAGGCTCTTCCACCGGCTCCAGGTACTTCTCGGTGTCTTCACCGAAGCGGCGCGTGCGCAGGTACTGGCTGCGATCTCGCGGCGTGACGAGCCCACTGGGGCGGAACAAGAGGTCTGCGCGCGAACCGTGGGCGATACGAATGCCGCTCGCGTCGAGCACCACCACGTAGCTGCCTTCCCACACACGGTCGTTGAGCCGCTGCGCGATGCTCCAGAACGCGTCGGCGCGCGCCAGCACCGCCACGAAGCCACCGTCGTTCAGCGGCGCCGTGTACGAAATGACGCCCTCGTTCTCACGCGCACCGTCCGGCACGAACAGCGCCGAGATGCTGGTGCGGCCGCTCGAACCGGCCACGAAATCGGAGCGCTCCTTGACCGAGGTGCCCTCGAGCGAGGGGTTGGTGCAGAGCCTGACGGTGCCGCGGCCATCGACGAGCATCACCGAGGCGATGCGATGGTCTCGCTGGGTCACGCCCGACAACACCCCACGTGCGCGGGCGATCTCTTCCGCGGGCGCGTTCGGCTGGGCCGCCAGCTGCACGGACGAGACCGACGCGAGCAACGTCGCCAGGTCGACGAAGGTGGCGTTGAACGCGTCGAGCTCGTCGGTCACGCGCTCCGCGTGGCTCGTGAGCTGGGCGCGCACCGCGTCGGTGACGGTCTGCTGGCTGCCGAGGTAGGTGATGACGGCCGCGGCGACGACCGGCAGCACGGCGGCGACCAGCGCCACCACCGCCACCTTCAACGACAAGGGCCAGTTCTTGAACGCCATCGGGTGCTTCCTCTCGAACGAGACCGGCGGTGCCTAGCCCAACTGTTCGCGTTGCGGCGAACAGACTCCAAATAGAGTCGCGCGCATGCTCACCACCCTGCTGGTGCTCTCGATGAACGCTGCGCCGATACCTGTCGAGTTGGGCAAGTCGATCGCCGGCATCCGCGTCGGCATGACGCGCGCCGAGGTCTTGAAGCTCCGCCGGCTCGAGCCCGAAGGCATCGAACGCGCGGAACGAACCGGTTACGTGAGCGGGCCGTTGCTCATCCTCTTCACGCCACAAGACACGGTGGCGCTGGTGAGCGTCGAGCTGCAGAAGACGGCCGGGCTGCGCGTCGGCACGGTGAAGATTCCCCCGAAGATCTCCGCGGCTGATTTCGCGGCGAAGCTACCGAAGTGCACCGTGTCCGACGGGTCTGGTGGCCACGCGGTGCACTGTGAAGCCGGGCTCGACGCCTACGGCTCGTACGGCGACACGTTCCTCGTCTGGGTGCACCTCGGGCCGGGCTGAACTGAAAAAGAACGCCGCCGTTCCGCGAGTACCAGCGGCGCACACTTTCGTGCGTCACGCGGGACTTCGAAATGAATCGATTGATGTGGTGCGCCCTGGTCTTGCTGACGACCGGCTGCATGGTGTCGCCGTACGACGGCCAGCGTTTTGCGACGACCTCGACGGCGGTGCCGTTCAACGGCTGGCATCTCATGGCTGACAGCGGCGTCACGCTCGAGGCCTTCAACCCTGCGACCGGAGCTTTCGAGCCGTTCGCCAGCGCGCGCTCGTCGAGCACGGTGGATACCGCGGCCAGCACGGTGATGGATGACGACCTCTACAAATGGGAGACCTCGCAGGTGGTGCCCGCGCGCTTCTGGACGCCCGGCGCCGTGCGCGGGTCTCGCGCCCGCGTGAAGGCCACCACCATGGCGGGCTCGATGCGCTTCAACCTCACCAGCGTGGAGCGCAACTGGGGCGCGTGTGCCGGCAGCGTCGATGGCGTCGGCGGTTTCGCGCGCGAGTGCCAGTCGGACCACAACCCCGAGGCGTGGATTCTGACCAGCGACTACTGCAACGAAGGCCCCTTGCCTCAGTTCGGTTTCCACGAGCCGCGCGCCAGCTTCAGCCTGACGTGCAACGACTTCTCGATCTCGGTGTCGGGCCTGTCGGTCAGCTACCCGAACCCTGAAATGCGCTTTGCGTGGCGTGGTCGGGAAGAGGTGCGCACCAACTGCCGCATGGTGGTGGGTGACCGCGGCGGCTACGCGCAATGCTGGGGCCTGGTGGGCGCGGGCCGGTTCTTCCGCAATCGCGCGGAGATCTTCGAAGCCGCGCGCGCCGGCGACCTGATGGTTTCGTTTCGCGCGCGCACCGGCGCAGGAACATCGTGCGAAGCGCCCTCTGCGTGGACGTCGCTGCCGGTGAGCATCAACACCAGCTACTTCCGCGGTTGCCCCACGCCGCCGCCGGACCCGGAGCCTGAACCCGAGCCGATGCCGACGCCTGCCATGGGCCCGGACCTCGTGGTGCGCATCGCCTCGCAGGACGGCTTCTGGGCTCCGACGTCGGTCTGCAACCAGGGCCGCACCTCGGTGATGACCAACCGCTTCTTCATGAGCGTGAGGGGCAGCGCGATGGCGTCGACCAACGAGGTGTCGATGGAGTCGTACCTCCCGCTGGGCGGCCTCGCGCCGGGTCAGTGCTGGAGCGTGGGTGACGTGTACATCGCAGGTTGGGGCGGCGCAGGCGGCAGCGCGATCCCGTCGAGCTCGGTGACGATGTGCATCGACACGCGCGGGCAGATCGCCGAGGGCGACGAGTTCAACAACTGCTCGACGCGGTGATCACGGCTGCGGGTCGGGGCGCTTGAGCTCGTTCTTCGAAGGCGGAGGAACGGGCGCAGGCGCCACCGGCGCTTCGTCGTCGTCGAGCTTCGACGCGGGGCGCGGGCCGACGGCTCCACGCCGCTTCTTGTCGGCCTTCTTCAGCGGTTCGATCGACGGCTGGTCGGCCTTCTTCTCTTCGACCGGCAGCGCCGGAGGCGCATCGACCTTCGTCGGCTCGGGGGCGATGGTCTTCGGCAGTTCGGTCAGCGTGGGCGCGAAGTCGACGCGGCCGCCGTGACCGGTCAGCCTCACCTCGAGCGGCGCGTAGCCATCTTTCTCAAGCCGCAGCCAGAGCCCGGCGCCGACCGACTGCTCGAGATCGATGGGCGTCACGCCGAGCGATTTTCCGTCGACGATGACGCTCGCTCCGGCCGGTGAGGTCTCGAGGTGGAAGGTCACGCGCGTCGGCGGCGGCGCCGGCTTCACGATGGTCCACGTACCGAGCACGCCGGCGACCACGGCGACGAAGAAGCCGACCAGCAACGGCGCATTGCTGCGCGGCGGCGCCGGCACGTGCATCGGCGTCTCTTCGGTCGACGGCGGCAGCACGATGGGCACTGCGGCTTCGGTGGCGGTCGAGTCGTTGGTCGTGGCGCGCGCCGGCACCGAGACGTCCTGCAGCGCGAGGATCAGCTCGTCCATCGACTGGAAGCGGTCCATGGGCGACTTCGCCAGACACCGCGAGACGATGTTCTTCAGCGCTGCCGGCGGCGGCTCGTACTTCTGCGGCGTGACCAGCGGCGGAATGGGGTCGTTGACGTGCTTCAAGATGATGTCGAGCGCGCCGTTGCCCGTGTACGGCGGCCTGCCCGTCAGCATCTCGAACAGCATCGTGCCCAGCGAATAGATGTCGCTGCGCGGGTCGGCGCGGTTCTTCTCGCCCTGCTCGGGCGCCATGTACGGCGGGCTGCCCATCAACATGCCCTGCTGCGTGATGGCGCGCCCTTCGAGCTCGTGGCCGTCGACGAAGCTCTTCACCAGCCCGAAGTCGAGCACCTTGGCGAAGTCGGTGTCGTCGTCGGAGTGCAACATGACGACGTTGGCGGGCTTCAGGTCGCGGTGCACGACGCCCAGCTCGTGCGCTTCACGTAGCGCGCGCGCCATCTGCAGCCCGATGGACAACACGCGGTGCCACGGCAGCGGGCCCTTCTTGAGCACCTCCTCGAGCGTGTCGCCGTCGAGGTACTCCATCACCAGGAAGAACAGCCCGTCCTTCGTGCTGCCGTAATCGACGACGCGCACGGTGTTGGGGTGGTTCAGCTTGGCGTGCAGCGCGGCCTCGACCAGAAAGCGCTGCTTGAAGCTCTCTTCGCGGCCGGCGCCGTACGTCGAGTCGAGCACCTTGAGCGCCACGGCGCGGTTCAGCGGCACCTGCACCGCGCGGTAGACCTTGCCCATCGCCCCTTTGCCGATGACGTCGACGATGCGGAAGCGGCCGTCGATGGTCTGTCCGACCAGGGCGTCGAGCGCATCGGCAGAGACCTCGGCGGTCTTCACCTCTTCGTTCTCACCAGAGTGAGTGATGACGCTCATGGGCCGGCCCCGATCCTACCTGCCTGCGTGACGCGCAGGTACTGCCGCCATACAAGCGCGTGCATGACGCCTCAAGGGCAGGTTGGTGCGCCGGAGCAGAGCTGGTTCAAGAAGAACTGGATGTGGCTCGCGGGCGCGGGCTGCGCGATTCCGCTCATGTGCTGCGGCGCCACGATGGTGCTGGGCCTCGTGATGGACGACGGCAAGACGAGCCCGGTGCGCATCGGTGCGCTGCCGGCCGCGCGCGTCGACTGTGGAACGCCCGGCCCCGACGGCGTCGACTGCGACGTGAAGCGCACCGAAGGCACGGCGGCGCTCGAAGCGTGTTGGGACCTGGAGATCACCTGCAACAACGGCGGGGTGATGAGCGGTCATGCGTGCGGCGAGCTGGGTGACGGCGAGGGCAGCACCGTCACCAACATGCCCGTCGCCGACTTCTCGAATCAGGACGGCTGCGACGCGCCGAGGTCAGGCGCGGTGAAGAACCTGAGCGTCACTCAGCGCTGACGGGGCGCTGGTAGATCGCCGGGTACTGCAGCAGCTCGCAGGCGATGGGCCCGTTCCACAGCTCGGCGCGCTTGTTGGGGCGCTTGCCGAACGCGCTCTCGAACGCCGGGTTGCCCGCCAGCAGCGCCAGCTTCCACCCGGTCCACTTGCCCAGCGACGCTCCGAGCGAATGGAAGAAGGACTTCATGCCCTTCTGGCCACCTTCGCCGATGCGTTCACCGTACGGCGGGTTGCTGATCAGCAGGCCCGGAGGACCGTCCGGTGGCTCGGCGCGGAGCACGTCGGCTTCTTCGATCTTCACCGCCGTCGACAGGCCCGCGGCCACCACGTTGCGGCGCACCGCCAGCAGCGCCTCTTCGTCGTAGTCGCGCGCGATGAGCTGGAAGGGCAGGGTGCGCTGCTGCGCAATGGCCTCACGGCGGAGCTCTTCGAGGAGCGGCACGGCCTGCTTCGAGAACTGCGGCCAGTTCTCGAGCGCGAAGTGGCGCTTGAGGCCCGGGGCGCGGCGCATCGCCATCCACGCGCCTTCGATGACCAGCGTGCCCGAGCCACACATGGGATCGGCGAGCGGCTCTTCACCGGTGTAGCCCGCGGCCATCAGCAGCGCGGCGGCCAGCGTTTCCTTGAGCGGCGCGACGGTGGTCTTGATGCGGTAGCCGCGCTTGAAGAGCGGGTCGCCGCAGAGATCGAGCGAGAGCGACAACTTCGTCTTCGCCAGGTGCGCCACCACGCTCACGTCGGGCTCGTGGGTGTCGACGTTGGGGCGCGAACCGAACTTCTCGCGCAGGCGATCGACGATGCCGTCCTTCAACTTGAGCGCCACGAAGCCGGTGTGCGTGTGCTCGCTGTCCTTGAGCGTCGCCTCGACGGCGAAGGTCATCTTGGGGGTGATCCAGTCTTCCCACGGCACCTGACGCGAGGCCTCGTACAACCCCTCGGCGCCCGGGGCGTCGAACTCACCGAGCGGGTACAGCACGCGCATCGCGATGCGTGAGTGCAGGCAGACCCGGAGAATCTCGTCGAGCGCCGCCATGAAGCGCACGCCGCCGCGGTCCTGGCGAATGCGCTTGCAGCCCAACGCCTCGAGCTCGGTGGCGAGGAACGCTTCGGTGCCACGCGTGCAGGTGGCGAAGATCGGGAGTCGGACGGCCATGAGCGAGGCGGCTACAGGGAATCGGCGCGCGCGGCAACTTCAGCGCCGCACGAAGCGCGTCAGCAGCCGCTCGACCATTCCCTCGGCGGTCTCACACATGCCGGCATGCACGGGAGAGATCTGCAGCACCGTGCTGCGCGGCGCGACGAGCCAGTGAAAGCGCTGACTGCGCGGCAGCTGGGCGATGGGGCCGGCCTTCCGGTCGCCCGCGGCGATGCGCGGGAACACGCTCAGGTGCTGCCGCACTTCTTCTGCGTCGACCTCGGGCCAAAGCGACTTCAAACGCGCTTCGTCGAGCTCCACGCGCGCTTCCAGGAAGTCGAGCGACGGCGAATGAACGATCACGCCGGCGTTGATGAACTCGTCGCGCTCCACGCGCGGCACCACGCGAATGATGGCGTAATCAAACGAGCTGGGCGCGGGCACGGGAGGCCTCCTCCAGGAACAGCGCCTGATTCGCGAGCCGCACTTCGAAGAAGCGTTTGTACGCCGCGCGCACGTCGTTGGCCGTCGCGAAGCCCGGTTCGTTCTCGAGCCACTCGTCGGGAATGGGCGCCAGCACGTCGTCCAACTGCTGCGAGCTCAGCTTGAAGCGCACGGCTTCGACGTCTCTGGCGAACGGCAACAACACGTGCTGCCGAATGGGCGCAAACGGGCTGCGCGCGGCCTCTTCGGGGTTGCCCCAGCCGTGGTGAAAATAGAGCGCTGCGCCGTGGTCGATGAGCCAGACGTGCTTGTGCCACGACAGCAGGTTGGGGTTCTTCGCGGTGCGGTCGACGTTCAACGTGAGCGCATCGAAGGCGACGATCTTCGAGGCCAGCTCGTCGGTGAGCGCGCCGCGCACCAGCGGGTCGAAGGTGATGCTGCCGGGCAGATAATCGAGGCCCACGTTGAGGCCGGCGCTCGCATTGAGCAGGTCGCGAATCTCGTCGTGCGGCTCGTTGCGGCCGAACTTCGGGTCGAGCTCGAGCAGCACGACTTCGGGCACCGGCAGCCCGAGCGCCTTGCCGAGGCCGCCGCAGATGATCTCCGCGAGCAGCGCCTTCTTTCCCTGACCTGCGCCGCGGAACTTGGCGACGTACAGCCCGTCGTCAGACGCTTCGACGATGGCCGGGAGCGAGCCGCCTTCTCTCAAGGGGCGTACGTAACGCGTGACGGTGAGCGACTTCACGCGGCCCCCCTTAGCTCAGTGCCCGGGCGCGAACACGAGCACCTCGCGACGCGCGCGCCGGAACGCTTCGACGGCCGCGCGCAGCTCGCCGTACTTCTCCCTCGGCAGCTCGGTGATGTCCTGAAAGAGCCTTCGCCTGATGCGCACGCCACCGGGAATGCGCTCGTAGGACACCTCGACCTTGAAGCCCTCAAGCCCGTCGGCGCCGCGCCGCCGCTGCACCCGCGTGACGCTCAGTACTTCGGCAACTGCCAGTCGAACTGCACCGCGAGCATGCGCAACCCGAAGCAAACGGCCGCGCCCGCGAGTGACGGAATCGGTCGCGGCACCCCCAGCCGGTACAGCGTCACCAGCACCGTGCCGCCCAGCAGCGCCGCTACCGCGTAGATGTCGCTGTGGAGCACCACGGGAGAGCGGCCGACCAGAATGTCGCGCACCGCACCTCCGCGCCAGTCTTTGAGCGCGGCCACGGGCGTCGCGCCGAGGATCGCGTCGCGAATGATGCCGCCGCCCAGCGCGGTCACGAAGCCCACCACCAGCACGCCGAACAGGTCGAGGCGCGAGCGAACGCCGACCGCCGCGCCCTGCAGCGCAAAGACGAACACGCCGCCGAGGTCAGCGACCAGCAGCAGCGTGTGGGCGCTCAGTCTCGACGGTGAAGTCACTTCAGTTGTTCTTCACGCTGAACAGCCACGCGACCGGGGTGTCGTCGCCCGAACCGCGCGCCACGGTCACCAGGTTCTCGGTCGTCGTTCCCGCAGCGCCGGTGTTGAACGTGAGCCGCGCGGTGGCCTTGCCGCTCTCGAAGGCGGTGGTCGCCCTGGTGACGTCGTTCAACTTGAAGATGACGTTGCCGCTGGCCTCGTCGGCGTTCTTGGGGGTGATCACCACGTCGTACTGAAAGCCCGGCGTCGAGCCGTCGGCGTCATCGGCCGGGTTCTGCAGCACCAGCGGCGTGCCGTCCTGGAAGCGAAGCGACGACGGCTTGCCACCATCGGGGTTGTCGGTCGGCGTGCCGCACGCAGTGAGCAGCAGGGCAGTGGTCAGCGTCGAGATGATCGACTTCATGTGGTTCCTCACATCATCGCCGCGCCGGGCATCTGGCCGACCGGCTTGATCAACACTTCACGCGGCTTGGCGCCGTCGGCCGCGCCGACGAGACCTTCACGCTCCATGCGTTCGATCATGCGCGCCGAGCGGTTGTACCCGATGCGCATCTTGCGCTGCAGAATCGAGATGGAGACGGTGCGCATCTCCGAGACGATGGCGATGGCCTGGTCGTAGAGCTCGTCGTGCAGCTCGTCCTGCTCGCCTTCGCCGCCTGCGCCTTCCTCTTCGCGCGGCTTCAAGATGCTCTCGTCGTAGACCGGCTTGCCCTGCGCCTTGAGGTGGTCGACCACCTTCTTGATCTCGTGCTCGCTCACGAAGCAGCCGTGCACGCGCTGCAGGTGCGCGCTGGTGGGCGGCATGATCAGCATGTCGCCCATGCCGAGCAGCGCTTCGGCGCCGACCGTACCGAGAATGGTCATCGAGTCGGGCTTGCTGCGCAGCATGAACGAGATGCGCGTGGGGAAGTTGGCCTTGATGATGCCGGTGACGACGTCGGTCGACGGGCGCTGGGTCGCGACCATCAGGTGAATGCCGGCGGCGCGCGCCATCTGCGCGAGGCGGGCGATCGACGTCTCGACTTCCTTGCTGGCGACCATCATCAGGTCGGCGAGCTCGTCGATGATGACCACGATGAACGGGAGCTTCTTCTTCTCGTCTTCCGCAGGCGCGGCGTCTTCCGTGGGGGCAGCCGCCGACGCGAGCGCGGCCGCTTCCGATTCACTCAGCTCGGGGTCGACGCGGATCTCCGCTTCCGAAGCGGCCGCTTCGGCTTCGAGTTCGGCAGGGGTGACTTCCGCTTCCACCGCTTCACGCGGATCTTCAGCGGCTTCACGCGGCGCAGCCACGCCGACCTCCAGACCGGCCGGAACCGACGGACCTTCACCGCTCGACGCGTCGGCCGGCACCGGGTTCTCACCCGACTCACCGGCCACGTCGACGATCAGCATGCGGCGCTTCTTCTTCTTCGGCTCGTCAGCCGACGGCGCGGCGGCAGCAGCCTCCGCTTCGACCGGAGGCGTCGCGGGCTTCTCGACGACCTTCGTCTCGATGACCGGCTTCGGCGGCGGCTTGATGCTCTTCGGCTTCGCGTCGACCGAGGTCTGCGACGCGCGCTTCTTCGCCTGCTCTTCGGCGACCATCTGGTTGTAGCCGGTGATGTTGCGCACGCCGGCCTCCGACAGGAGCTTGTAGCGGCGGGTCATCTCGTCGACGGCCCACTGCAGCGCGATGGCCGCCTTGCGCGGATCGGTCACGACCGGCAGCAGCAGGTGCGGAATGCCCTCGTACACCGAGAGCTCCAGCATCTTGGGGTCGACCATGATGAAGCGCACTTCTTCCGGAGTGCTCTTCAGGAGGATCGACATGATCATCGCGTTGACGCTCACCGACTTACCGGAGCCGGTCGTACCTGCCATCAGCAGGTGAGGCGCCTTCGCGAGGTCGAGGATGTACGGCATGCCCTCGATGTCCTTGCCCAGGCACATGGTCACGCGCGACTGCGACTTCTGGAAGGCGTCCTGTTCGGCGACCTCCTTCAAGAAGACCATCTCGCGGTCCTTGTTCGGCACCTCCACGCCGACCACGCCCTTGCCGGGAATGGGCGCGACGATGCGCACGCGCATGGCTTCCATCGCCATCGCGAGGTCGTCAGACAGCGACGCGATGCGGCTGATCTTCACGCCGGGTGCGGGCTTGAACTCGTACATGGTGACGACCGGGCCGGGGCGGATCTCGACCACTTCACCGTCGATGCCGAAGTCTTTCAGCTTGGCGGTGAGCTTCTCGGCCGTCGTCAGGTAGACCGACTTGTCGATGGCTGCGCGCTCCTTGCGGTGCACCTCGAGCACGTCGAGCGGCGGCACCTCGAACGCTTCGCGACCGTCGGTGAAGAGGAAGTCCTCCTTCGGCTCCTTCTTCGTCGGCTTCGGCGGCGCCTTGGGCTCCACGATGACCGGCATGCGCGAGAGGGCGGTGGCACCGGCGGCGGCACCCATCGCAGGCACGATGGCCGAGGTCTGCGGCGCGATGGCGCCCGCTGAATCCATCAGCGACGGACCCGACGGAATGGCTTCCATCGGCGCCATCTTGGGCGACGACATGAACGCTTCGGCCGGCGGCGGAGGAGGTGCAGCAGCGACGTGCGGCGACCGCTGCGCTTCGACGATGTTGGGCACGCGACGCGGCGGAGGCGGCGCCGACTGCACGAACTCCGCGGGCAACACGTTGTTGTTCTGCACCGCCGGGCTCATCTGGAAGGCAGCGGCCCACGCGGGATCTCCGTTGGCAGGCTGCGGCGCCTGCGTCGCAGGCGTCGGGGGGAGCGTGTCGGCGAGCAGGCTCGGCGCGATGGCCGCCGCCGCGGTCTTGCGGTTCTCCTTCTCGTTGAGGCGCGCGGTCTTGAGCGCTTCACGGGCCAGCCGCGCCGCTTCGCGCTCCACGATGGCCTTCTCTCGCTCGGCCTTGAGCCGCTCCTTCTCGGCGAGGTCCGCCAGGCGCACGTTCTCCTTCTCGGCGATGGCGCGGTCGGCCTCGTCGGCCGCTTCTTCCGCTTCGCTGGCCTCGGCCTCGAGCGCGGCGAGCTCGGCCTCTTCTTCTTCCAGCTCCGCGAGGAACGCGGCTTCTTCTTCGGCGGCCTTCTCGGCGGCCAGCTTGCGCGCGGCGTGGTGCTCCTTCTGCTTCTCGAGGAACGCGGCGAACCACAGCTTGGCGTGCTCCACCCCGACCAGCGTCTTCGCCCACACCCACGCGCACAACTTCAAGAACGCGAACTGCGTGCCGACGATGAAGGCCACGGCCGCAATGGCGCCGACCAGCACCACCGTGCCCACGGTCGAGAACAGCGCCGTGAGCAGACCACCGAGCTCACGACCGATGAGACCGCCCGGGGCGTGCGCCCACGACGCGTCTTCGGTGAACATCAACTGGCTGAGAACCGCGCCGGAAATCAGCAGCAGCGTGAGCGCGGTGATCTGCGGCCAGCGACGCTTCTCGTGATTGCCGACGAAGAGCAGACCTGCGGCGTAGAGGCCGACCACCGGCAGCACGAACGCGCAGATGCCGAGCAGGCCGCGCAACGCCTCGGCGATGGCGTGACCCACCGGCCCGACGGCGTTCTTGAAGCCCGGCCCGATGCGATCTCTCGCGTCGAAGCTGGCTACCGAAAGCAGCGACAGAACGGAGATGGCCAGCACGAAAACGCCCGCAATCGCTCGGCGGCCGCTGTTTCCGTGCTGCATCTTCTTCTGGTTGAGCGCTTTGCGTCGCGTCGCGATCTCCTGCTTCGACAGCAGAGACTTCTCGCCCTTGCGCTTGACCGACATGAAGTGACACCCCTGTAGAAAGCTGATCCACCGGGCACATTACGGGGGGGCCTCCGCCCCGCAATTTTTCGGCCTCGGTTTCTTCGGCGTGACGCAACTGCAACGCCTGTCAATTGCTGCGACGCCCGCGGACGGCATGGTCTACGGTCCCACTTCAATGGACGTCGGTTGTCCCAAATGTCAGACCGAGTACGAGCTCGACGATTCGCGCGTCACCGAAGACGGAGTGACGGTCAAGTGCACGTCGTGCGGGCACGTCTTCAGGGTCAAGAAGAAGCAGTTGGTGGTCACGTTACCGGCGAAGGACGGGCCGGGGGTCTCGCCGTTGAGCGACATACCCGTCGTTCATTCTGCCGACCTGCCGCCGCCGCCACCGTCGCGCGAGTGGAAGTTGCGCAACGCGAAGGGCGCGGTGGTGCCGTGCCGCGACCTCACGATGCTCCAGAAGTGGATCATCGAGAACAAGGTGCAGCGCACCGACGAGATCTCGCTGACCGGCGATACCTGGAAGCGCCTGGGCGACATTCCGGAGCTCGCGTCGTTCTTCCAGATCGTCGACGAAGCCAACAAGGCGCGCGCGCTCGAAGCGCAGGTTCGCAACACGCCGCCGCCGACCGCCGGGTCTGGCACCCCACCGATTCAGGGGAAGATCACCGACACCTGGAAGGGCGGCACGTTCACCACGCCCGCGCCTGAACCGCTGGTGCCGCGTGAGACGCTCGACGCACCGCCGCCGGTGAAGAAGCGCGACACCCGCAGCGATCCACAGTTCACGCAGGCCGCCGAAAACGCCCAGCGCCCGCGCTCGGTCACCGAGACGCTGCAGGGTGGAAAGTTTCCCGCGGTTCCTCCTCCGGCGCCGAAACCTGAACCGAGCGAAGAGGAGCTTCGTCGCGCGGTGGGCAAGGGCGGCGGCGGCAAGTGGCTCGCCCTCGTCATCGTCGGCCTGCTGGTCGGCGGCGGCGTCGGCTACTACTTCGGCATCTACGAGCCCGAGCAGAAGCGGCTGAAGGAAGAGGAAGAAGCCCGCGCGCGCACCATCGTGCCGCCCACGCCCGTCATTCCGGAAGTGGTCGACGCAGGTGAGGTCGACGCCGGTGTCGAAGATGCGGGCGTCGATGCCGGGGTGGAAGACGCGGGGGTCGATGCTGGCGTCGAGCCCGACGCGGGCGTGACGGTCGACGCCGGTGTTCCTGATGCCGGTGTGGCGGTGAAGCCCACGTTCGAGTCGTTGCTGCGTCAGGCCGACGCGCTCCGCAATCGTGAGAAGCCCGAGCAGTCGCTCGACTTCTACGACCGCGCCGCCGAACTGAAGCCCGATCGCGTGGAGCCCCTCGCCGGCCGTGGTCTGGCGCTGCTCGACATGGCCAACCCGTCGGCGGCGGTCGAGACCTTCGGGCGCGCGCTGAAGCTCAACGGTCGCTACGGCCCCGCCATCATGGGCATGGCCGAAGCGCAGCGCATGTCTGGCAACAACGAGAAGGCCATCGAGTTCTACGAGAAGTACCTCGAGGTGCTTCCCAACGGCGCTGAAGCTCCGGTGGCGCGCAACAGCATCGAGCGACTCAAGCGATGAAGCTGGACACAGCGCAGGTTCGACACGTCGCGAAGTTGGCGCGTCTGGCGCTGAGCCCCGAAGAAGAAGCCACCTTCGGAGCTCAGCTCTCGCAGGTGCTCGAGGCCGTGGAGTCACTCGCGGCCATCGACTGCACCGGTGTTCCTCCGACCGTATTCGCGGTGAACAGCGTGGCGCACACGCGGCCCGACGAAGCGCGCGACGAGCTGCCGGTGAACGAGGCGCTCGCCAACGCGCCGCAGAAGGTCGGCACCAGCTTCGCCATTCCCAAGGTGATCGAATGATCTCCGAGCTCGCGAAGGCGCTGGCCTCGGGCTCGAGGTCGTCCGAGGAGGTCACGCGCGAGGCGCTGAAGCGCATCGCCGAGACCGACGCCAAGGTCGGTGCGTTCCTGCGCGTCGACGAAGCGGGCGCGCTGGCGGCGGCCCGGGCGTCCGATGCGCGCGCGAAGAAGGTGTCGCCGCTCGACGGCGTGCCCGTCGCGCTGAAGGACAACATTCTCACCGCCGGTGTCGAGACCACCGCAGGCAGCAGGATTCTCTCGGGCTTCATGCCGCTGCGCGACGCGACGGTGACGGCGCGCTTGAAGGCCGCCGGCGCGGTCATCATCGGCAAGACCAACCTCGACGAGTTCGCCATGGGCAGCTCGACCGAATCGAGCGCCTTCCAGAAGACGCACAACCCGTATGCGTTGGACCACGTGCCCGGCGGAAGCAGCGGTGGTTCGGCGGCGGCCGTGGCGGCAGCGCAGGTGTTTGGGGCGCTCGGCAGCGACACCGGCGGTTCGATTCGCCAGCCAGCGGCGCTCTGCAACGTGGTCGGCCTGAAGCCCACGTGGGGCCGCGTTTCGCGCTCGGGCGTCATCGCGTACGCGAGCTCGTTGGACCAGGTCGGTCCGTTGGGCCGCAGCGTCGAAGACTGCGCGTTGTTGCTGCAGGCGATCGCCGGTCGCGACGTCGACGATGCAACTTCGTCGGACGCTCCGGTTCCCGCTTTCTCGGTCGAAGGTGGTGTGAAGGGCCTGCGCGTCGGTCTGCCGCGCGAGTACTTCGTCGACGGTATGGACCCCGAGGTCGCGAGCGCGATTCGTGAGGTCGCGAAGTCACTCGAAGATGCCGGCGCCACGGTGCGTGAAGTTTCGCTGCCCCACACCAGGCACGCGCTCGCGGCGTATTACGTCATCGCACCGGCCGAAGCGTCTTCGAACCTCGCGCGCTACGACGGTGTGCGGTTCGGCCACCGCGCCAAAGACGCGAAGCAGTTGCGCGAGCTGTACGAGCGTTCACGCGCCGAAGGTTTTGGCAGCGAGGTGAAGCGCCGCATCATGCTCGGCACCTTCGCGTTGTCGGCCGGCTACCACGACGCGTACTACGTGAAGGCGCAGCAGGTTCGAACGCTCATCCGCCGTGATTTCGAGCACGCGTTCGCCGACGTCGACGTGATCTTGAGCGCCGCTTCGCCGACGCCCGCGTGGAAGCTCGGCGAGAAGCAGAACGACCCGCTCGCGATGTACCTGATGGACGTGCTCACGTTGCCCTGTAACCTCGCTGGGCTCCCGGGTTTGTCGGTGCCCGCGGCGAAGTCGAGCGGCGGCCTGCCCATCGGCGCGCAGTTGATCGGTCGTGCGTTCGACGAAGTCACGTTGCTGCGCACCGCGCGCGTCATCGAAGCGTCGCGGGAGCTCGTGAACTGGAGACCGTCGCTGTGACCCCGGTCGCCGACACCGACGTGAAGCCGGTCAACCCGCTGCCCACCGAAGAAGAACGCATCTGGGCGCTCGGCACCCACCTCGGTTCGGTGTTCGTCAGCATCTTCGTGCCCATCGTGGTGCTGGTGGTGAAGGGCCGCGAATCACACTGGGTTCGCCGTCACGCCATCGAGGCGCTCAACTTCCAGATCGGCATGCTGGTGCTCACCCTGGTCAGCGTCGCGCTGGCGTTCTTCGCCGTGGGCGTCTGCGGCCTCGTCGCCATCGCGTTCGGTATGCCGATCCTCGCCATCGTTGCGGGTGTGAAGGCGTGGCAGGGCGAGTTCTTCCGCTATCCACTCACGTTGCGTCTCATCAAGGAGTGAGCCGTGGCTGTCTCCGATTTTCAGCCCGTCATCGGTCTCGAGGTTCACGCGCAATTGCTGACGAACTCGAAGCTGTTCTCGACCGCCGGCACCACGTTCGGTGACGAGCCCAACACGCACACCACACCGGTGTGTCTGGGCTTTCCCGGAGCGCTGCCGGTGTTGAACGAGCGGGTCGTCGAGCTCGCGATGCGCGCCGGCCTCGCGCTCGAGTGCACGGTCAACGAGCGCAGTGAGTGGTCGCGAAAGCACTACTTCTATCCAGACAGTCCGAAGGGCTACCAGATCACCCAGTGGGAGTTTCCCATCTGCGAGTGGGGCGGCATCTCGCTCGGCGACAAGCGCATCGTCATTCGGCGCATTCACATCGAAGAAGACGCGGGAAAGTCGGTGCACGACGCGGCTGATGGTCTGTCGCTGGTCGACCTGAATCGCGCGGGCACGCCGTTGCTGGAGATCGTCAGTGAGCCGGACCTCCGCAGCGCGGACGAGGCCGTCGAGTACCTCAAGAAGCTCCGCGAGATCCTGGTCGCCATCGGCGTGAACGACGGCAACCTCGAAGAGGGCTCGTTCCGCTGCGACGCCAACGTGTCGGTGATGCGCAAGGGCGCGAAGGAATACGGCACGCGCTGCGAGCTGAAGAACCTCAACTCCTTCACCAACATCAAGGCGGCGATCGCCGTCGAGATCGCACGGCACGTGGAGATCATCGAAGCGGGCGGCTCGATCGACCAGGAGACGCGGCTGTACGACGTGGCACGCAACGAGACGCGGTCCATGCGCAGCAAGGAAGACGCGCAGGACTATCGCTACTTCCCCGAGCCGGACTTGCCGCCGCTGCTGGTGTCGAAGGCGGACATCGAGCGTGTGCGCAGTGAGTTGCCCGAGCTGCCTTCGGCGAAGCGCGCGCGCTACGTGCGCGACCTGAAGCTCACCGAATACGACGCGGGCGTGCTCACGGCCGATGCCGCGCTCACGAAGTTGTTCGAAGCGTGCCTCGCGGCGGGGAAGAGCGAGCCCAAGAAGGTCGCCAACTGGTTCATCGGTGAAGTGGCGCGCGCGTTGAACGACTCGGGCACCACGGCTGATCAGGTGAAGTTCACGCCGGCGCAGTTCGCGTCGCTGTTGGCGTCGGTCGACTCAGGGGCCATTTCTCTCAACGCCGCGAAGGACGTGTTCGGCGAGATGTTCGCCAGTGGCGCGGAGCCCGCGGACGTCATCGCGAAGAAGGGCCTCGCGCAGGTCTCAGATACCGGTGCGCTCGAGAAGGCCGTCGACGAGGCGTTGGCCTCGAGCCCCGACAACGTGGCGTCGTACCGGGCGGGGAAGACGCAGATCCTCGGCTACTTCGTGGGCGCGGTGATGAAGGCCATGAAGGGCAAGGGCAACCCGAAGCTCATCAACGAGCTGCTGGTGAAGAAGCTCAACGGGTGACGCATGGCCATCGACTTCATGGTGATGCCGTTGAGTCGGTACGTGGTTGGTGACTTCATCACTCCGCTCATGCGTCACGCATGGGAGCAGGGGTTGCCGTACGGCATCGTCACCGCCGAAGGCTCGTGCCAGCTTCCGAAAGACGTGCTGTTCGGTGGTCCCGATGCGCCGGTGCTGCGTCAGGGCGCGCTGCCGATGTTGGCCGAAGACCTCGCGGCGTTGCGTTTGCCGCTGTGGGACGAGGCGACGACCGCAGAACCGCGGTTTCACCGTGTCGATCCCGCTTCGTACGGCGTGTTGATGGAAGCGGCGTCGGTGCAGAAGACGTTCTTCGGGCTCTTCAACCGCACGGTCATCACGCACCTCACGGCTGGCGTCTTCTTGCCGTGTGACTTCGAGAAGCCGTTCGACATGACGGCGCCGGTCGAACAACAGGCTGGCTCTGTTCCGCGTGCGCTCGCTGAATTGGAATCCCGCAAGTGGCCGGAAGCCGCGCAGTCGGCGGTGGCGACGCTCCGTGACACGCTCAAAGACGCAGCCGAGCTGAAGCTGTCGATGGTCGTTGACTACTGAAACGCACCACTCTTTCAGACACGTGAGCGCGGTTCGCTTCGGTCGAGACCGCCGTGCGGCGTGACGCAAGCTGTTGATCTGCCTGCGGGCATCGGCGCATCAGCGACGCGTCAAAGCACGTGCCATTTCTCAAAGACCCATCACGAAGCGCGCGTGAAGTGCGTCACGACTGGCGCGCGCTGCGGTGCTGCAAGCGCTCAACCTCGACGTTCGCGCCCCGCATTCACCTCGTCGCTCCGTGCCCGCGTCGCGTCATTATCCACGCCGCATGAAGATCTTCTGCGTCATCGACGTGCCCGACATGGAACGCTCGGTGAACTTCTACACGGAGGGAATCGGGCTCACGCTCTACAAGCGCTACGGCGACGACTTCGTCGAGCTCCACGGCGGGCCGATGCCCATTCACCTGCTCACCAAGAAGGCCGGCACCGAGACCGGGAACAGCAAGCGCACCTACGAGCGCCACTCGACTCCCGTGCACCTCGACTTCGTCACGGACGATTTGCTCATCGCCGCTGAACGCGCCGTCGCCGCCGGCGCGAAGCTCGAGGCACCCATCACCGAGCGAAACTGGGGGCGCATGGGCAACTTCGCCGACCCGTTTGGTCACGGGTTCTGCATCTTGCAGATGAAGGGGAAGGGTTACGACGAGCCGGCGTAGTCACCACTCGCCGCGGCGGCCGGCCTTGATGACCGACGTTCGCTTCTTCGCCTCGAGCCGCCGTCGCTTCGAACCCTTGCTCGGCCTGGTGGCGATGCGTTTCTCAGGCACGTACGACCACTTCTGGAACATCGCGCGGAGCCGCTCGACGGCGACCCCACGGTTCTGCAGCTGACTGCGGCGCTCGGTGGCGGTGACCGTCACGCCGGTCGGCTTGTGCGTCAGACGAACGCCCGACTCGGTCTTGTTGCGGTGCTGGCCGCCGGGGCCCGAGGCGATGAAGAACTGTTCATCGCACTCGAGCATCAACGCTTCGTCGCTGAGCGCCAGCACGCGCTTCGCTTCGGTGGGACTGACGCTCATGGCCCGCCCGTCGTCTCGAACGTGGCGAACCTGACGCAGCTCACTTGATGAGGCCGATTTCGCGCAGGCGCTGCTGCAGGAACCCGTCGGCCGTGATGTCCGGATACCGCTTGGGGTTCTCCGGCGTGACGAACGCGTCGGTGATGGCGAGGCTGCACTCCGGGCGCGGGTGCACGAAGAACGGCATCGAGTACCGCTCGACGTCGTCGCGATTGTCGGGCGGGTTCACCACGCGGTGGGTCGTCGACGGAATCACCTCGTTGGTCATGCGCGACAGCATGTCGCCGGAGTCGACGACGATCTGCCCCTTGAGCGCATCGACGGCGAGCCACTCCTTCTGGCGCGTGAAGATCTCGAGGCCCGACGCGGTGCTCTCACACAGCAGCGTGATGAGGTTGATGTCTTCGTGCTCCGCCGCGCGCACACCGCCGGGAATGAACTGATCCTTCAGCGGCGGGTAGTGAATGATGCGCAAGATGGAATTGCCGTCGTGCGCGATGCCCGCGAACGTCTCGCGCGGCAGGCGGAAGTAGTCCGACAGCGCGTGCAGCATCACTTCGGCTGCGCCTTCGAGCGCCTTGAACAACCCCAGCGTGTTGGCCTTGAACGTCTCCAGCTCCGTCGGCCACACGTTGCCGCCGTACTTGTCGTTGCCGACGTGCCAGAACTCCTTCAGGTCGCCGACCTTGCGGTTCTTCGCGTGCTCCTTGCCGAACGCCGTGTAGCCGCGCTGACCACCACCGTTGGGAACCTCGTACTTGTCCTTCACCTCACGCGAGAGCGCGAAGAGCCGCGCTGCATCGGCATAGGTGCGCGCGATGAGGTCTGCGTCGACGCCGTGATTGATGATGGAAACGAAGCCGAATTCCCTGAGGCCATCGCCCCAGGCTTTCACGAAGGAGTCGCGCTCCTGAGCGGTGCCGTTTGAGTAGTGGGACAGATCGAGCAGCGGGATGCGTCGGGACATAGGTGCGCGCGTGATTAGCACCACACTCGCAGCTGTCGAAGCAGCCGCCTGTTTGTCACGGCAGGGTGTCGTCGGCGGGTCTACATCCCGCGGCGTGTTTCGCATCGTCGTCTTCGTCTTCGTCGTGGTGCTCGCCGGCTGCAACGGCTGCCCGGGCGCGCTGACCAACACGCAGGTCGACCCGGTGCGCTTCTCGACCGAGCCGCTGCGGTTCCCCGACACCGCGGTCGGCGCCGAGACGGTGCTGCAACTCGAGCTCACCAACCCCTCCCGCGTGCGTCAGACGGTGACCATCGCGGTCGACGCACCCTTCTTCGTGCCGCCTTCGTACGAGGTCCCGGCCGGCGGCACCGAAGCGCTCAGCATCACCTTCAGACCCGAGGGGCCCGGCGAAGCGAGCGCAGTGCTGCAGGTCGACGAGGGCGAAGTGGCGGTCTCGGGGCTCGGTCTTCCGCCGCCGATGTGCGCGGGCGCGGCGTGCCGCATCGGCCGCTTCGACGTGACGACCATGCAATGCACCACCGACCTCGCGCCTGACGGCGTGGGCTGCACCGATGGTTGTGTCGAGGCTGGCCAATGCGCGAGCGGTGCGTGTGTGGGCACGACCGCGCTGTGCGACGACGCCGACGTGTGCACCGTCGACGCGTGCGGTGACCAGGGCTGCGTTCACGTGCCGAGGGAATGCCCGGCGTCGAGTGACCCCTGCCAGGTCCCGAGCTGCAATTCACAGGACGGCTGCACCACGCGCGACGCCGACGACGGCACCGTGTGTGGCGCCGAGTCGTGCATCGCCGACGAAGTGCGCGTGTGCATCAGCGGTCAGTGCGTGGCTCGGCCGCGACCTGAAACCGCGCGCTGCTCGAAGACCTGGGTGCCCCTCGTCATTCCCGCCTCGTGGGACTCGAAGCTCGCGTGGGACGCGGTGAATCAGCGCATCATCACCTCGGTCGGCGGGTTGACCTGGTCGTGGGACGGCTCGAGCTGGGCGCAACAGTTCCCGCCTTCGACGTTGCCCGCCGGCGCGTATGAAGTGGCCGTCGACAGCTGGCGCAAGCGTGTCGTCGCCTGGTCTGGCAGCGACACGTACGAGTGGGACGGCACCACGTGGCTCCACCGCGGCAGCGAGCCCGAACCACGAACGGCGCCTGCGCTGGCCTACGACGCGAAGCGCCGCCGCACGGTCCGCTTCGGTGGCGGCGGGCTCAACGGTCACGGCAACGACACCTGGGAGTGGGACGGTGCCCGCTGGGAAAAGCGCCTGCCCACGCACGTTCCGCCGGGCCGCGCCTACGCGTCGATGGCGTGGGACCCGGTGCGCGAGAAGGTCGTACTCGTGGGCGGCGCCGACACCAACTTCGCCAGGCTGAGCGATACGTGGGAGTGGGACGGCAACGACTGGCGGCTGGTGCCGGTGAACACGCCCCCCGACCGCGCGTTTCGCGGCCACGCTCACCTGGAACCCGCAGCGCCTCTCGTTGATGCTGGTGGGCGGCGCGTTCGCCACCGCCACGCGTGACGTGTGGGCGCTCAACGGCAGCACGTGGGTGAAGTTGGGCGACGACGAGCTCGCGGCCTCGGGCCACGGCGCCGAGTGGGACCCGGTGCACGAGAAGCTCAACGTCTTCTCGCTCGGCAACACGTGGGAGTGGGACGGCAACGCCTTCATTTCGCGCAAGGCGATGGCCCCGAACCCGCGTCAGGCCATGGCCACGGCCTTCGACGAGGCGCACCAGCAGCTCATCTCGTACGGCGGCATGGCGGTGCCGATCTACTACCTCGAGCCGCTCGACGAGCTGTGGCTCAAGAGCGCGAGCGGTTGGCGCGCGCGGGGTGTGTTGCCGCGCCCGATGCCGCGACACAGCGCCGGCATGGAGTGGGATTCCGTTCGCCAGCGCGTGGTGATGTTCGGTGGCAGCTCGGTCTTCGGTGGCCCGATGGGGCCCGTCGGTCAGCGCTTCGGCGAGACGTGGGAGTGGGACGGCGTCGCCTGGCAGCAGCGCATGCCTGCGCACCAACCCCAGCCCGGCGGCGTGTCGTCGACCACCTGGGACACCGCGACCCAGCGGGTGCTCATGCTCACCAGTCAAGACGGCCTGTGGGCCTGGGACGGCAGCGACTGGTCGCGCCTCGCCGAGCGTCTGCGGCGTCGACCTACGACAGCGCCATCGCGTTCGATCGCCAGTCGCTCAAGGTGTTGATGGTGACCGGCCAGAGCACCTACGAGCTGGCGACCGACGGTGGCTGGTCGACCATCTCCAGCGCGTCACTGCCCTCCAACGTCACGCGCTCGGAGTTGGTCTGGGACCGCCAGGGCAACCGGGTGCTGCTGCACGCCTTTCGGGGCACGTTCGAGTGGAACGGCTCGACGTGGGTCGATCTGCAGCCGCGCGTGAATCCGCTGTCAGAACCCGAAGCGATGGTGTTCGACGGCAACCTGAACCGCGTGACGCTGTTCACCAGCAACGACGAGTGGGTCTACCTGCCGTGATTACGGCTCGCCCGGCCGCGGGTGCGCCGTGCCCAGCTTCCGCGCGCCGAAGCCGATGGCCAGCCAGCCCGCGAGAAAGCAGAGGCCGCCCAGGGGCGTGACCATGCCGAGCTGGCGAAGCCCCGTGAAGGCCATCACGTAGAGCGAGCCCGAGAACACCACGATGCCCGCGGTGAACGCCCACGCCGCGAAGCGCGGAAAGTTGCCGGCCACGTGCACCGCGAACACCGCGACGGTCAACACCGCGAGCGCGTGCATCAGGTGGTAGCGCGACGCGGTCTCCCACCAACCGAGACGATCTGCGGCGTCTGGCAGCTCGCGCACCAGCGCCTTGAGGCCATGCGCGCCGAACGCTCCGAAGGACACGCCGGTGAAGCCGAGAAACGCAGCGAGGTACGTGAGCCGTCGGTCCATGCGGTCCCTTATCCTCCCAACTCCGCGCAGATTCATCACCCGTGCGTGTGGCAGGGTGCGAGTCATGCGAATGGCATGGGTGAGTTTCGCGGCGCTGATTCTGAGCGGCTGTTGTGGTGACGGGCAGTGTGACGGCGTCGACGGGGAAGTCTGCAGCTCGAGCTTCGACTGTGCCGGCTCGTGCATCGACGGCGTCTGTCGTGAACGGTGCAGTGAAGGCGTGGCGTGCGCCCCGGGCCGCACCTGTTGGGACGACGGCACCACCACCAGCGCGGTCTGTCTGCCGCCGCCCGCGTCGGACGAACGCTGGGTACTGCGCGCCGACGGGCTGGGCAACGCTGCGGGCCGCGCGGGTGAACTCACCGAGCCCGACGACTTCATCTGCTTCGGGCTGGCGGGCGTGACGCTGTGCAGCCAGGAAGAAACGGGCCGCGACGTGGTCTTCGACCGCGAGTTCTCGACCCCCTTCACGACCGAGCAACTCAGCGACGTGTCGGTCACGGTGTTCGACTCGAACCAGGTCTTTCCGTTCGGTGGCTGCGAAGGAAATTGTTCGACGCTGCAGAACATCGATCGCCAGATCGTGTACGGCGACGCGTTCGACCTCCGGCCCACCGTCAGCCGCCGACCGATGGTGTGGGACATCCCCACCGAGGGTGGCATGAACGTGCGCTTCTCCATCTTGCCGCGGTGACCCAACCTTTCTCGTCGCGAGGTGTTCATGGCCGGTATGCGCGCGCTGCTCTCCGGTCTGCTGCTGCTCAGCGGTGTGTCTGTGGCGGAACCACGCGAGCGGGTGACGCACCTGCTCAACCGCGCCGCGTTCGGCCCTTCGCCGGCTGACGTGGCCGAGGTCGAGAAGGTCGGCGTCGAAAACTGGCTCACGTCGCAGCTGCAGCCCGGCCTCGACCCCGCGGTGCAGCAACGGCTCGCGCAGTTGAAGACGCTCGACCTCTCCATCGCGCAGGCGTTCGACCAGTACGCACCGCCGAAGCAGAAGTTGAAGGAGGCGGGCATCGACGCCACCGACGAGGCCGGCAAGCGCCGGTTGATGCGGGAGGCGAAGGACGAGCTGCCACGACAACTGATCATCGAGCTCACGCAGGCGCGCTTGATTCGCGCCATCGAGTCACGCCGCCAGCTCGAAGAGGTGCTCGTCGACTTCTGGTTCAACCACTTCAACGTCTCGGCTGAGAAAGGCCGCGTGAAGTGGATGGTGACGTCCTACGAGCGCGACGCCATTCGGCCGTTCGTGTTCGGCAAGTTCCGCGATCTGCTCGGCGCCACCGCGAAGCACCCCGCGATGCTCGTCTACCTCGACAACTGGCAGAGCGTCCGCGACGGCTTCGAACTCAAGCGCAAGAAGCGCGAAGACCTCGACGACGACGACGAGGCTCCGAAGCTGCCGCGCGGGCTCAACGAGAACTACGCGCGCGAGCTGATGGAGCTGCACACCCTCGGTGTCGACGCCGGTTACTCGCAGAACGACGTGCGTGAAGCAGCGCGCGCGTTGACGGGGTGGTCACTGGTGGCGCAACCGACGAAGCCCGACTTCGGTTCGTTCATCTTTCGCCGGCCGGCGCACGACGAAGGCAGCAAGTTCGTCTTCAGTTTGAAGCTCCCGGCTGGTGGCGGGCAGGGTGACGGAGAAGCCCTGCTCGACTTCCTCGCGCGGCACCCGGCGACGGCGAAGCACATCGCGTTCAAGTTGTGTCAGCGCTTCGTGAGTGACGCTCCGCCGCCAGCGCTCGTCGAGCGCATCGCCGCCAGATTCACCGCGACCGATGGCGACCTGCGCGCGGTGACGCAGGCGATCTTCGACGCGCCCGAGTTCTGGAGCAGCGTCGACGTGAAGACCAAGACGCCGCTGGAGTTCGTGGCCTCTTCGATTCGCGCCGTGGGCACGGTCACCGAGCTGAAGCCGGCGCTGGCGCGCACCCTCGACGGCATGGGCCAGCCGCTCTATCGCTGCACGCCGCCGACAGGTTTTGCCGAGAACGCGAGCGCGTGGGTGAGCGCCGGCGCGCTGGTGGCGCGCATCAACTTCGGGCTCGCGCTGACTTCGGGGCGGGTTCCCGGTGTGACGGTGTCGTTGCCGCCGACCACGAGCGATCCACAGGTCACCATCGACGCGGTCGCGGCGCGCGTGCTCGGCCACCTACCGACTTCCACGACGCGTGAGACGTTGATGAACGCGCTCGTCGCCAAAGAGCAGGACGGTGAGGTGCGGCGCCTCGAGCCCTCGAAGGTCGCCGGCCTGCTCCTCGGTTCGCCGGAGTTCCAACACCAATGATCCGCCGCGACTTCCTGAAGCTGTTGGGCCTCTCGGTGCCGGCGCTGCGCAACGCGTTGGCGCAGACCCGGTCGAAGAAGACGCTCATCACCATCTTCCTGCGCGGCGGGGTCGACGGGCTGTCGATGGTGCAGCCGACCGGCGACACCTCGCTTGCGGCGTTGAGGCCCGGCCTGCTTCACGGCGGCGCTTCGCTCGACGGCTTCTTCTCGCTCCACCCGGCGATGAAGAGCCTGCTGCCGCTGTACGAAAGCAAGCAGCTCGCGGTGTTGCACGCCGTCGGTCAGGCCAGCGCCAGTCGCAGCCACTTCGAAGCGCAGGACTTCATCGAGTCTGGCCTCGCCGGCATGAAGCGGCCCGACGGCTTCTTGAATCGCGCGCTGGAGGCGGTGCCCGGTGACGAGGCGTTTCGTGCCGTCGCCGTGCAGAACGCGCTGCCCCGTTCGCTCGCCGGTGACGCGCCGGCCCTCGCGTTCCCGTCGCTCGCGCAGTTCCGCGTCGGTGGCGGCGGCGGCACGTTCGAGTCGCTCTATGCAGAGGCCGTCGACGAGGCGCTGCGCACCAGCGGCCATGAAGCCTTCGAATCGCTGGGCACCGTGAAGTCGAAGAACCTCGCGAAACAGGAACCGCAGAACGGCGCGCAGTATCCGAAGGGGGCGCTGGGGAAGCGACTCGCGGACCTCGCGCGGTTGATCCACGCACACGTGGGGCTTCGCATCGGTGTCACCGAGATGACCGGCTTCGATACGCACCTCAATCAGGGCGCTGATTCGGGGCAGCTGGCCAATCGCCTCGCGGAACTGGGTGACGCGCTCGCGGCCTTTGCGACGGACCTCGGGCCGAAGTTGAACGACGTGGTGGTGGTGACGATGACGGAGTTCGGCCGCACCGCGCGCGAGAACGGCACGCGTGGGACGGACCACGGCACGGCGTCAGCGTCGTTCGTGCTGGGTGGTGGCGTGAAGGGCGGTCGCGTGGTCGCGCAGTGGCCCGGCCTCTCGGCGTCGAAGCTCTTCGAGAATCGCGATCTCGCCGTCACCACCGATCTGCGTTCGGTGCTCGCCGAAGCCATCGCCGCTGCAGAGATTCCTGCGAAGCCCGACGACGTGTTCCCCGAGTTCAAACCGGCGCGCGTGGGCCTCTATAAATAAGGTGCGTCAGGCGTTCAGTACGTCGATGTCGTCAGGAGTGTGACTTCGTCGAAGCGCTGGCTCCACGTCGCTTCGTCGAGCGCGTTCTCACCGACGACCGCCACCACACGCTTGCCGTGACGACGCGCGAGTTGCGCCAGCGCCCACGGGCCCTTCTCGAACGTCGACTGCGCGTCGAGCCGGCCTTCTCCCGTGACGATCAAGTCTGCCGCGCGAATGGCGTCTTCGAGGCGCGTCAGCTCCGCGAGCCTGAGGAACCCGGGCGCCAGCGACGCGCCGCAGAACGCTTCGAGGCCCCACGCCAGACCGCCTGCCGCACCGGCTCCGGGCCGGGTGTGCGAATCACCGCCGTGAAGTCGCGCCAGCTTCGCCAGGCGGAGTTCGAGTCGTTCGATCTGCTCGTCGCTCGCGCCCTTCTGCTTCGCGTACACGCGCGCAGCGCCGTCGGCACCGAGCAATGGGTTGCGTACGTCGGTCCACACCTCGAGCTGCACCCGCGCGAGCCGGTGCGCGCGCCCGCGAAGATCGATCGCCTCATCGTCGAAGCGAACGCCGAGCGCCTGCGCCGCCCCGACACCACCATCGGTCGTCGCGCTGCCACCCACCGTCACCACGACACGTGAACAGCCGGCGTGGAGCGCGGCGTGAATCAGCTGGCCGACGCCGAAGGTGCTGGCCTTCATCGCGTCACGGTCCGACGGCGCCACGCGCCACAAGCCCGCGGCCTCTGCACTCTCGATGAGCGCCACCTCGCCGCCGTTCAACTCACACCAGCGCGCAGTCACCACGCGGCCCAGCGGGTCCTGCACCTCCGATTCGCGAAGCTGCGCGCCGGCGACCCGCGACGACACGAGGTCCAGGGTTCCCGGTCCGCCATCGGCGAGTGGAAAGAGTTCGAGCTCGTGGCCTTCGAAGCGACGGCTCAGTTCACGCGCGGCTTCGCTCGCCGTCAGCGTTCCCTTGAACTCCTGCGGAGCGATCAGCACGCGCATGCCCCACTCATAGCGATGCCCAAAGCCGAGGGGCACCCCGGTTGGAACGTGGCGTCGCCTGTGGCAACTCGCCGCGACCATGCGCACCACCCTCATCGCCGCCGTCGTACTCACGGGCTGCACCTCGAGCCCCTGCAAGCAGCTGCTGTCGGTCGACGACGTTCGTGACGACCTCGATCGCTCGCTCTTCACGAGCAGCGATGCCACTGACGAGTCGTGCTCGTTGATGCTCGTCGATCGCGAGCTGCGGCACGGCTTCGAGGTGCAGCTGGAGCTGGACCGTCACCGTCGCGGCTCCGTCGCCGCGAACTTCGAGTACCTCGTGGAGCAGCGTCGGAACAAGGCAGACCTCGTCCCGCTCGAAGGTCTGGGTGACGCGGCCTTCTTCAGCCCCGCGGCGACGGCGCAGGAGCCTCGCGAAGACCCGGCGGTAGTGGTCGACCAGATGATCCAACGTGCTGCCGTCGAGCGCTCGAACGAACGGGTGAACGCGCTCGTTGGTGCCGCTGGTGTCGACGCCGGCCGTTTCGACGCCATGCCCGAAACGTTGAAGCGCGCACCTCGGAACATGGGTGCGTATCTCGACAGCCTCCCGCCGCGACAGCACCTCGTGCTCTTCATAAACGGCGACTGGACGGGTGAACTTTCGGTCGACAAAGACGCGCTCGGCGAGGCTCAGGTCAAACAGCTGGTGCAGCGCATCGCGCCGCGGCTCTCGAAGCTCGAGTAGCGCTTGTCTTTTCGCACCACGACGACGACAAGGCGCGCATGCCGATTCGTCGTGGTTCCGTGAACGTGGCGCGCTTCCGCATCGACGGAGACGTGCCCAAAGACCAGAAACGCTGGCTGCAGAAGGGCCTGAGCAAGGCGGCTTTCGAGCCCATTGACCCCAAAGGTGAAGACGAGCGCACCGGGGGGTTCGTCGAGCTCGAGCGCAGCGACATGACCGAGTTCTCTTCGGCGGCGCTGTTCTTCTCGCAGCACGCGCTGTTCTCGTGGCGCGTCGATCGCCTCAAGGTCCCGACCAACGCCATTCGCGCGTCGATGCTCGCGTGGGTCAACGCCTTCGAGCAGAAGAACGGCCGTCAGCCCGGCCGCCGTGAACGCGCGGAGCAGAAGGAAGGCATCAAGAAGATGCTGCGCGCGAAGCAGGACCCGGTGACGAAGCTCTTCGAAGTGAGCGTCGACCTCACCAGCCGTGACGTCTTCGTGTGGGCCACCTCGCGCACCATCGTCGACGAAGTGCAGGCGATGCTCGAGTCCTCGCTCGAGGTGAAGCTCGTGCCGCGCATGCCGGCCGCGTTCCTGCCGCCCGGCGCCATCGACGCGATGACGCCCACGCCCGAACTCTTCGTGGAGACCCGCTAAGCCATGGCCAGCAAGAAGGAAGAGCGCGCATTCCTGCGCGGTGAGACCGGTGTCGACGGGCAGGCCACCGAAGAGGTGCAGGACGAAGCGGCGGTCGAACAATCGAAGGCGCAGGAAGCGCTGCTGCGGGGCCGCACGTGGCTCGGCCGCGAGTGTCTGACCTGGCTGTTGTGGAAGAGCGAGAGCACCGAGCCGGTCGTCGACTTCGACGGCAAGCCGGTGACGGTGGTGTTCAATGGCAAGCTGCTGCTCCGCGCCGGCGCCGGTGATGTGACCGAAGCTTCGGTGAAGGGCGTCACCGCGCCGTACTCGAAGCTGGTGAAGCAGGCGCTGCAGCGCGGCCTCCTGGTGCACACCGCGAAGCTGCAGGTCACCTGCGGCGAACAGGTGTACGACCTCACCGTCGACGCCGAGTTCTTTGACCTGCGCGCCGTGAAGCTGCCGGCGCTGCTCCAGGAAGAAGAAGACGACAAGCTCACCGAGCGCCTCGAGCTGGTGACGCGCGCCTCGGGGATGATCGACACCATCGTCGCCGCCTTCATCAAGGAGCGCTCGTCGAAGGCCTGGGCCTCGAAGACCGTGCCTGCGCTCAAGGCGTGGATGCGTGAGGTCTGATCAGTTCCCTGATCCGTTGGCACGGTGGTCTTGACGTCGCCGCCCACATGGCTTATGGCGGCCGTCCTTTCCAATCGCTTTCAGTGGATTGCGAACGTTTCTTGAACGAACTCGCGAGGTTATAACGATGTACGCCGTCATTCGGACAGGTGGCAAGCAGTACCGGATCGCCGAGGGCGATGTTCTCCGCATCGAAAAGGTGAAGGGAGACTCTGGCGCCGAGGTGAAGTTCGACGAAGTGCTCATGATCGGCGGCGTTGAGGCCGTGAAGGTCGGCAAGCCGACCGTCTCGGGCGCCAAGGTGGTGGGGAAGATCCTCCGCCAGGCCAAGGCCCGCCGCGTGCTGCACTTCCGCAAAGAGAAGGAAGGTTGGACGCGCCTGCGCGGCCACCGTCAGCCCTTCACCGAGGTGAAGATCACCTCGATCTCGGCCTAAACCAGAAAGAGAGAGTCAGCAGCCATGGCACACAAAAAAGGACAAGGCTCTTCACGCAACGGTCGTGATTCCAATTCGCAGCGACGCGGCACGAAGGTGTTCGGCGGCCAGGAGATCACGGCCGGCAGCATCATCGTTCGCCAGCTCGGCACGAAGATTCACCCCGGCACCAACGTCAAGCTGGGCCGCGATTTCACCCTCTTCTCGGTCATCGATGGCGTCGTGAAGTACGAGCGTCACTCGAAGGGCCGCAAGAAGGTCTCGGTCTATCCGGCCGCCGCTGCCGCTCCGGCCGCGAGCTAAAATCGCAGCTCCCTCTGACGAAACGGGCGCCGTGGGACCTTCGAGTTCCATGGCGCCGTTTCTTTTTCCAAACACATGAAATTCGTCGATCAGGTCAGCATCCTCGTGAAGGCCGGTGACGGCGGGAACGGCGCGGTCGCCTTCCGTCGTGAGAAGTACGTCGACAAGGGCGGCCCCTCCGGTGGCGACGGCGGCAACGGCGGCTCGGTCATCTTCGAGGCCGACCCGCAGCTCACCACGCTCCTCGACTTCCGCTTTCAGCAGCACCACAAGGCGCGCTCGGGCCAGCACGGCATGGGCAGCGACATGTACGGCCGCGCGGGCGAAGACCTGATCCTCAAGGCGCCGGTGGGCACGCTCATCATCGACGAGGCGAGCGGCGAGCTGCTCAAGGACCTCTCGACGCCCGGCGAGCAGTGGGTGGCGGCGAAAGGTGGCAGCGGCGGCTGGGGCAACATGCACTTCGCGACGTCGACGCGGCAGACGCCGCGCTTCGCGAAAGACGGCACGCTGGGCGAAGAGCGCCACCTGGTGCTCGAGCTCAAGCTGCTCGCCGACGTGGGCCTGCTGGGCTTCCCCAACGCCGGCAAGAGCACGTTCATCACCCGCGTGTCGCGCGCGCGCCCCAAGGTGGCCGACTACCCGTTCACCACGCTGGTGCCCAACCTGGGCGTCGTCGAGTTCCGCGAGCGCAAGAGCTTCGTGATGGCCGACATTCCCGGGCTCATCGAGGGCGCGAGCGAAGGTCACGGGTTGGGGCACCAGTTCCTTCGGCACGTCGAGCGCTGCCGCGTGCTGGTGCACCTCGTCGACCTCTCGGTGGCCGACGAGGGCCGCGACCCGGTCGAAGACTTCGACACCATCAACCGGGAGCTGGGCAAGTACAGCGCGCTGCTCGCCGAGAAACCGCAGATCGTCGTCGCCAACAAGCTCGACCTGCCGCACGCGCGTGAGGCGCTGCCCGCGTTCGTCGATGCCATGGCGAAGCGTGGCGTGCGCGTGTTCGAGGTGTCTGGCGCCACCGGCGAAGGCGCGCAGGCGGTGCTCGATGCGTGCGGCCGCGTGCTCTTCAGCGGCGATGGCGAGCGCAAGATGCGGCTCAAGTCGCGCCACGGCACTGCCGACGTGGTGACCGCCGCCGACGCGTTGCTCGCCAGCAAGCCCGCGAAGAAGACGAAGCCTGCGCCCGCGAAGAAGGCCGCGCCGGTCAAGAAGCCGGCCGCGAAGAAGAAGGTCGCTCCCGCGCCCGCCAAGAAGAAGGCGAAGAAGAAGTGACCGGCGGCGGCCCGAAGTACGAGCGTCTCGAAGGCACTCCAGCTCCGGCTGACCTGCTGCTGCAGCCGCGCAAGGACCGCATCGACGAAGTGCTCTCGCTGCGCACGCGCAACGTCACCGTGGTGCTCGATCGCCTCGAAGACGCGTTCAACATGGCGGCCGTGCTCCGCACCTGCGAGGGCATGGGCCTTCAGGACGTGCACATCATCCGCAACCCGTCGGTGAAGTTCTCGCCCAACGGCGCGGTCACCCAGGGCTGCGACAAGTGGCTCGACCTCCACTTTCACGCCGACTTCACCAGCTGCGCCGAGCTGCTCAAGGACCGCGGCTACCGCGTGCTCGCGTCGGCCATTCGCCCCGGGGCGACGTCGCTGTTCGAGCTGAAGTTCGACCAGAAGATCGCCATGGTGCTTGGCAACGAGCGCTTCGGCGTGAGCGACGAAGTGCTCGAGAAGTCCGACGGCACGTTCTGGATTCCGATGCGCGGCTTCTCGCAGAGCATGAACATCTCGGCGGCGGCTTCGGCGTGCATCACCCAGGCGGTGGCGTGGCGTACGCAGCACCTCGGCCCGCAGGGCGACCTGTCGGTCGAAGAGAAGCAGACGCTCGCCGAGCAGTTCTCGTTCCTCTCGGTGCGCCAGCGCGGAAAGCTCTACCGCAACAAGTAGTTATGAAGCCCCGCATGGGTCCTTCGTCCAAGGTGTCATCATGATGATTCGTGCGCTGGTGGCTGCTCTGTCGTTGTCTGCCGTCGATGGTGGCGTGCCTGCTCCCGCGAAGACCGAGCCCGCGGCCGTGAAGAAGGCCCCGCTGACGCCCGACGTGAAGGAGCTCGTCGACCGCGTTCAGGCCTTCTACGAGAAGACCCAGAACTTCAGCGCCGACTTCAAGCAGGAGTACACCTACAAGCTGTTCAAGCGCACGCAGGTCAGCTCGGGGAAGGTCATCTTCCTCAAGCCCGCGTTGATGCGCTGGGAATACGAGAAGCCCGAAGCCAAGACGTTCGTGCTCGCGAAGGACCGCGTGTTCATGCACGACCCGCAGGCGAAGTTGCTCACGCGCGCCGCCATCGACACCAGCAAGCTGAGCGCCTCGGTGACGTTTCTGTTCGGCGTCGGCAAGCTCGAGCAGGAGTTTTCGATCGTGAAGAAGGCGTGCGCGAAGTGCACCGGCACGCAGCTCGAGCTGACGCCCCTGGTGCCTGACCCGCGCTTCAAGAAGATCTTCCTCGAGGTCGACGAGAAGACCGCGCAGGTCTTGAAGAGCACCGTCATCGACCCCGACGGCAGTGAGAACGCCATCAGCTTTCTCAACCTCGTGACCAACGTCGGCGGTGACAAGCCGGCCATCACCGAGGCGAACTTCAAGCTCTCTCCGCCGCCCGGCACGCAGGTTCAGGACTTCCTCAACAACGGCGCCGCAGCGGTACCGGACGCGGACGGCGGTCGCTGACCATCGTTGCGCGTCGACGCCTGCGAACTTACGCAGGACTCCATGTTCGGCGTGCTCAAGCAGGTGCTTCAACGGCTGTACGAGCGCGTGATCCTGGGCCCGGTGTTGGACCAGGCCGCGCAGCTCGGCTTCTACGCAGTGCTGGCGCTCGCGCCGTTTCTGCTGGTGCTGACGTCTCTGGGCGCGCTCGTTCCCGAAGCGTCGACCGTGTTCGAGCTGCTGGGCCGCGCGCGCCTGTTCCTGCCTGACGAGGCCTACGAGCTCATCGCCAGCGTGGTGAAGGACCTGCTCGAGCGCCGCAGCGGCAATTTCCTGACCTTCGGCCTCGTGGTGGCGTTGTGGTCGGCGTCGCGTGCGGCCAACTCGCTGCGCGGCACGCTCAACTCGCAACACGGCCTCGTCGACGGGCGGCCGTGGCTGCGTCAGCAGGCCGTCGCCATCGGCATCACCGTCGGAGGCGCGGTGCTGCTGCTGGTCTCAGCTGGCGTGCTGCTCCTGGGCAGCAACCTCACGGCCGACCTCGCTGGCGCCGTCGGCGTCTCCGAGACCGCGCGCGGCGGCATCTGGTCGGTCATTCGCTGGCCCGTCGTCGGCGGCTGCCTCACCGTGCTGGCGGCGATTTCGTTTCGCACGCTGCCCGACATCAAGTCGAAGTTCTGGCCGACCGTCGGCGGCGCCGTGGTGACCGCGCTCATCTTCATCGCCGCCACGCAGATTCTCGTCTTCTACGCGAAGCTGGTCTCGGGCTTCGGCCCCACCTACGGCGCGCTCGCCGGCGGCGTGGCGCTGCTGCTGTGGTGTTGGCTTTCTTCCATCGCGTTCGTGGTCGGCGGTGAGGTCGTGGCCACGTTCCCTGCGCGCCCCCGCAAGACGACGAAGATGCGCGTGGTGACCAACGTGCCCGCGGCCGAGTCGCGGTCGACGCATCTCAGCGATGCGCAGTGACGTACTGCTCGACCCCGAACACCGCCACGCCGGCGAACAGCAGGGCGATGCCCAACCACTGCCGCGCGCTGAAGCGCTCGCCTCGGAGCAGCGCCAGCAACATGCCGAAGCCGACCGACGCGTTGCGTACGCCGAGAATCCGCCCCGAGTCCGTCGACACCAGCGCTTCGAGCAGGAGCAGGAACGAGGTCGCGCACAGCGCTCCGGTGAGCCACATGCGCGGTGTCTTGAGCAGCGGCGGAATCTGCGCTCGAACCTCTTTCCCCACCAGCACCAGCAACACCGGAATGGCGATGCTCAGCGCGCCGAGAAAGGCGAGCACCTGGGTCGCGCCTGAGCTGACCGCGCCCTTGTAGCCCGTGTGGTACGCGGCCACGGAAGCGCCGGTCGCCAGTGTCCACCCCACGTGCCATTTCGCCGGCGCGCCCGACGAAGGCCGCGTGGTGAAGATTCCAACGCCCACGAGCAACGTGGCGACGAGCGCGATGACCGTGAGCGAAGCGTGTGACGCCAGCACCGCGAGCGGCCAGATGAAGACCAGCGCCGCGGCCCGAGACACCGCGTAGGTGAGGCCGAGCTCACCGCGCGTGTACGCCATGCCGAGCGAATACACGTAGGCCGCTTCACCCACGCCGGCGAGCGCCACCCAGGGGAGGTGACGCCAGTCGAGCGTTGCGCCGCTCATGAAGGCGAGCCGCGCCAACGCCGCGATGAACGACAGCATCAGGGCCGCCAGCGTCGCCGCGCGCTCACGGCCCGGCGTCTTCGCCAACGCGTTCCACAGCGCGTGCGCGAAGCCGGAAATGAGTGCCAACCAGAAGGCCGTCGCCATGTGCGATTCTTCCCACGTCGAGGCGGCGCGTGCTCAAGATGCGCGCGTGTCGCGACCGTTGCTGATCCCGCTGTTGGTGCTCGCCGGTTGTCATCACGCCGTGCGCGCAGACGCCGTGCAGTCGCTGGTCGGCATCACCGCGCCGCTCGAGTCGTCACCGGCGCTGCGGCTCGTGGTGCCCATCACCGTCGATGGCGTCGAAGGGCAGCTCACCGTCGACCCCTCTCAGCCGGTGAGCTTCGTGAGCGCGGCGTGCGTGCGTGCACCCGACGTCGTGGCGCGCGTGACCGTGCCTGACGCCTTCGGCCCCGACGAGACGTACCCACTCACGCGCGTCGCAGGCCTCGTCATCAACGGCACGCCGTTCCGCCAATTCGACGCAGCGCTCGCCGCTGGCGAGAAGTGCGTGGTGGTATTGGGCGCGACCGACCTCGCCGACGTGGCCATCGAGGTGAACCCCGCGCAGCGCACGGTTCGGTTCCTCTCGACGCAGCCGCGCGCGAAGTGGCTCGAGTTCGCCGAGAAGTCTGGCGACGACGCGCAACTGCTTTCGGTCACCAGGGAGCCGCGCACCGACTGGCCATTGCTCACGGTGCGCCTGCGTCAGGGGCTGCAGTCGCTCGACGCCACCATGCTGCTGTCGCTCCGCGAGTCGCGCAGCGTGCTCTACGAGACCGCCGGGCGTTCGGCAGGTCTTCGCCCGGGCCTCGAGTTGCTCAAGGGGTTGCCGCTGCCTGACGGCGTCACGCTCCCCCCGGAGCTCTCACAGCTCAAGGGCTTCGCCTTCGACTCGCTCGAGTTCGCCAGTGGCTTCGGGCTGCGTGAAGGTTCGCTGGAAGTCGAGCAGGGCGCTCCGCCGCACACGCCACAGGGGCTCATCGGCGCCGACGTGTGGGGTCGCTTCGTCATGACCTACGACGTGCGCGAAGGCGTATTGCTGCTGCGCCGGCCCCGCGTGCTCTCGTCGGGCACCACGTCTCGCTGCGAACGCGACGGGAAGACCAGCGGTGAAGCGTGCTTCGAGTTCAACACCACCGTCACGCCCGGTGAGCTTCAGGTCATCGCCACCGTGTGGAGCCCGCTGCCCGACGGAGCCCGCGTGTCGCTCGACCTCACGGGTGGAAGTGGCGGCTGTCGCGTGGGCGTCACCTTCGCGCCGGGAGATCGCGGCCGCAGCACGCAGCACCGCTTTCCGTGGGCGAAGTTGAAGGAGTCCGTGCCGGGCTGCAGCGAGCGTGCGTTCACCGGGCTGACGGCAGTGGCCCCCGGCGTGCTCGAAGAATCGCCGTTGCCCGAGTGCCCGGGGGTGTGCGCGTTCGCCCAAGACGCGGTCAGCAACCGGCTCTCGTGTGAGTGTCAGCCGGGCGTTCGTACCGTCGACGGCGAAGCCGAGAAGAAGCTGCTCGAGCTGTTCAGGAAGGCGCTCGAGAAGCTGCAGACGCCCGCCGAGCCCGAGCCGACGGACCCGGACTGATCAGTCTTCGCTCTTGGTGTTCTTGAACGAATCGAGCACCGCCTGCGAGGCGCGCGAGAGGTACTTGCCCTTGCGCACCAGAATGCCGATGGGGCGCGTGAAGCCGGGCTCGTTGAAGGCCTTGGCCACCAGCGTGCCGGTGTTCACTTCCTGCTGAACGGTGGGCAACGGCAGCACCGAAATGCCAAGACCGAGCTCCACCGCGCGCTTGATGGTCTCGACGTTGTCCATCTCCATCGCGGGCGAGATCTCGATGCCCTTGTCGCGGAACAACTTGTCGATGCCCTTGCGCGACGGCGCTTCGCGATCGAACGCGATGAAGGCCTGGCCGACGATGGACTGCATCGACACCTTGCCCTTGCCCGCGAGCGGGTGACCGGGCGGAACCACCAGCGCCAGCTTGTCTTCGCGGAACGGCACGATGTCGACGCCCGCCCGCGGCTGCGGGTACGCCACCAGGCCCAGGTCGGCGGCGCCGAGAATCACGTCGTCGTACACCTGATCGCTGCGCCGGTAGTTGAGCCGCAGGTTCACGCGCGGGTGCGCGCGCAGCAGCTCCTTCTGAATGGTGTGCAGCTCGTGCAGCCCCACGGTGTAGATCGACGAGATGCTGCAGCTGCCCGACACCTCGGTCGCCTGCTCGCGGATCTCCTGCTCGACCTCGGTGAACCTCGCGAGGATCTCCTTGCAGCCGCGGAAGAGCCGCTCACCCGCAGGCGTCGGCGTCACCTGCCGTGCGCTGCGCGAGAGCAGCCGCTGCTCGTAGCGCGTCTCGAGCGCCCGAATCTGCTGGCTCACTGCCGACTGCGTCACGTGGTTGAGCTGCGCTGCGCGCGAGAACGACCCCGTCTCAACCACGTCGACGAACATCTTCAGCGATTCGAGCTGCATGAGTTGTGCTCCTCCCGATGTTGCGAATTATTAGCGGGGCTGGAGTATTAGCGCAAGTGAAGTGAAACTTGATTCACCCGGGTGCTGTCGGGAAAGCCCATGCACGCACTTCTCGCGTTGTTGGTGGCTGCTGCTCCCAATCAGTCACGTCTGCCGCTGAAGACGCTGGTGCTCTACGAGAACGGCGTCGGCTACTTCGAGCGTGGCGGGGCGGTGCCGTCTGGCGGGGTGGCCGAGATTCCGCTCGAGCCGGGGCAGCTCGACGACGCGCTCAAGTCGCTGGTCATCGTCTCGCAGCAGGGCGTGGCGTCGGTCGAGTTCGCGCCGCCGCTCTCAGCCGAAGCCGCGCGGGCGATGGCGGGCCTCCCCGAGCGTGAGCAGCAGGCCTCGCTCTCCAACCTCTGTCGCAGCCTCACCGGCGTGGAGGTCGAGGTTCGCCGCGCGAGCGGCGCGCCGGTGAAGGGCCGGGTGGTGGAGGTGAGCGAGGAAGCGTTGGAGCGCGTGGACAAGGAGGGCCGCCCGGTCGCTGAGCCGACGTTGCTCGTCTTCGGTGAGGCTGGTCTGGCGAAGGTTCCACTGCGGCTCATCGAAGCCGTGCGTCCCACGGGGAGCGCGGTCGGCCTCGCCTGGAATCGCGCGGTGGGCGCCACGGCGATGCAGCCCGAGCGGGAGCGGCTCGTGGTGCGCGGCGCGTCGACCGGCGGGAACGTGGCGGTCGGTTACACCACGGAGGCACCGGTGTGGCGCACCACCTACCGCCTGGTGCTGGGCAAGAAGTCGCAGCGACTGCAGGGCTTCGTGCTGGTGCACAACGACAGTGACGAGGCGTGGGACGGCGTGAAGGTCACGCTCGCTTCGGGCCGGCCGACGTCGTTCCTCTTTCCGCTGGCGGGGCCGCGCTACGGCCGTCGTGAGTTCATGTCGCCGGAAGACGGGCTCGACACCGCGCCGCAGCTGGCGACGAAGGAAGCGCGCGAACACCTGCGCGGGCAGGGCGACTGGGGCGGGCTCGGGATGACCGGCGTGGGCTCGGGCGGAGGCGGTTATGGAATGGGCGTCGGGGGCCTCGGCACGCGCGGCCGCGGTTCAGGCTCGGGCGCCGTCGGCTCGTCGTCGGGCATCGTGTCCACCATTCTGGAAGATGGCCCCACCCCCATCGAGCCGGCGGCGGTGAGCGAGGCCGGCGACCTGTTTCTGTATTCGGTGAAGGAGCCGGTGGTGCTCGGCGCCCGAAAGAGCGCGCTGCTGCCCATCATCGACGGCGCGACGAAGGCGGAGCGCGTGACGGTGCTCGACGGCAACGGTGGCGTGTTCACCGGCGTGCGGCTCGAGAACACCACGCAGCTGACCCTCGAAGGCGGCACGTTGGCGGTGTTCAGCGACGGTGCGTACAGCGGCGAGACGCAGCTCGACCGCGTGAAGCCCGGAGAAGTGCGCGTGCTGCGCCACGGTGAAGATCTCGATCTCGAGGTGGTGCGCAGCGAACGTCGCGAAGAAGGAGACCCGCGCAAGGTCCGCCTCGTCGGTGCAGCGGGCAACCGCGCCCTGGAAATCACGCGCGTCGATCGGCTCGTGCATTCGGTGGAGTTCACCTCGCGCACCGATGCCACGCGCACGGTGCTCGTCGAGTTGTCGGAGGCGAAGTACCGCGTGACGGCGGGCGGCGAAGAAGACCTTCGCTCACCGAATCAGCCGCGCTTCGGCCGCATCACCGTCGAGCCGCGCGCCGCGAAGACCGTCGACCTGGTCGAAGAAGGCGCGGTGGTCGAGCGCATCGACGCGGGTCGTCTGTCGTCTCAGCGGCTCAACCAGTTGCTCGGGCACAAGTTGCCCGACGACGCGCGCTCGCTGCTGGTGTCGTTGCGCAACGAGATTCTCCGCGCAGAACAGGCGCAGCAGCGGCTGACCGCGCTCGACGTCGAGCTGCGGCAGCTCGAAGCCGACATCGCGCGCACGCGTGAAAACCTCGCCGCCGTCGGGAAGACCGCCACGCCCGACGTGGCGCGGAAGCTGGGGCAGAAGTTGCTGTCGTTGGAGGAGGCGCTGGTGAAGCTCCGCGGCGATCGTCAGACCACCGCGGAGACGGACAGCAACATTCGCCGCGTACTGCTCAGCGCGCGTTGATTACATCGCCCACTGCAGCCCGCCGGTGACCCAGATGTACTGATCACCGACGGCGCGCGCGATGTAGAGCGCGTCTTCACCCGGGTTGAGCGTGATGAAGTAGCGCTGCCATTCGGCCGCCGCGCGCAGCCGCAGGTTGGGGACGATCTCGATCGACAGCGCGCCACCTGCGTCGACCGCGAAGCCGGTCGCGTTCGGGAAGTACGGCGCGCGGCCGAGCTCGCCCTTGTCGGCCACGTACTGGAAGCCGCCCTGGCCCTCGAGCTCGAGCGTTCCGATGATGCGCAGCCGCAGGCCGATGCCGCCGCGGAAGCCGTTGAACATCACGTCGGGGTAGCCGCTGGCCGCCGCCGAGCTGTCGCTGCCCAGCTGGTGCCGCGAGTAGCCCAGATGCGCGTGCAGGCTGAAGCGATCTCCAAGCGGCAGGCGCGCCAGCAGCCCCGCGCGAATGCGGCTGCTGTTGTGGGCGATCGCCGTTCCACCCGGCGTACGCGAGCGAACGTTGAGGCCCACGTCGGCGCTCACGAACCCGCCGAAATTTGCCAGCACGCCGGAGCTCACGCCGGCCGCCGGGTACACGCTCATGTCGAAGGTGAAATTGCCGGAGCCCGGGTGGTCGACCTTGCCCAGCGCGTTGGTCTGCTGACCGATCCAGTTGAACGTGCGGCTGAAGATGCCGCCGCCGACGTACACGCGGAACGCGCCGTGCGGAGATGGCTTGCCCGGGTCGCTCGGCTCCGGCGTGGGTTCCGGCGCAGGCTGCGCTTCGGGCTCCGGGTCCTTCTTCTTCGGCTCGGTCTTCACCGCGACCGGTTCGGGCTTCGGGTCAGGCTTCTTCTCGGCGACGGGTTCCGGCTTCGGTTCGGGCTTCGTCTCGGCGACGGGCGTCGGGTCGGCGGGGGCCGGCGCTTCTTCCTTGCCCGGCGCCTTGCCCGAGCCGAGGGCGAACAGCAGCGCCGCGAGCTGCGGCCTGGCGAGCGTCTTCGGCACCTTCTTCAACGTGCCCGGCACCTGAATGGTGTCGAGCGGCGTACCGTCGGCGCCGTTGAGCACCTGCAGCGTGATGAACTTGCCCTGCGCGGTGGCGATGACGAGCGCCACGGCCTGCTGCGGCGCGGTCGCGTCGCGAACCTCCTTCGCGGTCGGCAACGCAGGCACCGGCTTCTTGAGCGGCTTCGCCACGTAGCGCGCGGCGATGCTCTTGGTGACCAGTTTGGTGACGGCAGGCGGCCCGCTCACCACGACGTTCGGCTTGCTCGGCTTCTTCGGGGCAGCGAGCACGGCCGACGCTGCCAACACGCACGACAAGAACCAGAGACGCATGAGTTCGCGCATTGAACCAGAGAACCTCAGAGAGCAACGACATGCATTTCAGGGAAGCGCTCGCGTGCGACAGGCTCCGACACGCTTCCGGTTTGAGGTGCCCACAACAGTTCCGCTCCGAGCAGAGTTCCGGGTGAGAGCAGGAGGCGGTCGGCGAGCAGTTCGTGAATCTGTTGCCGCGTGTCGAGGCGGCTGACGCCGAGCCGGCGGCCACGCGTACAGAGAATGATGGTGAGCACCGACAGTGCGCCGCCGTCGCCGGGTTGTTCGGAGCGCGCACGGAAATCGGTGATGGCCGTCTGGTAGCTCTGCTGCGCCGACGTGAGGTCGTTCAGGTCCTTCTCGCCGTAGCCGAAGTGACGCCACTGCGGCGCGATGCCGATGAGCGCCTTCGTCGCGGCTTGAATCAGTGCCACGCGCATCTGCACCGGGTCGGTGATGCCGGCGACGGTTCGAATCGCGGCCTCGACCTGTGGTCGGAAGTAGGCGTCGAACGCGATGGCGATGACGCTCAGGTGGAACTCGGCGGCGGGCGGCGCGTATGCGGGCTGCGGCGCCGTCACGCCCTGAAGACCCTGCGGAGGCGCCGAGCGACTGCGCATCAGCCAGATGATGACGCCGATGATCCCCACGAAGCCGATGAAGAAGCAGCAGGCGCCCATCACGCCCGCTGCGAGGAGATCGTCGGGTTTCGATTCGTTCATGACTTGTTCTCGATGAGGTTCGCGGCGGCGTCGGCGAGCAATTCGAAGAGCCGGTTTCCCTCTTCAGCGGTCGCGCGCTGGGGCGCGCCGAAATACGCGTTCGGCCCACCCGCCTGCAGGAAGTCCTTCGCGCCCGACTTGATGGCGTCGACGAGGCTCACCTCGAGGTCGGGCAGCTTCGCGCGTTCGGCTTCGTCCACCAGGTGGGGCGCGGCGGCGAGCATGAGCGAGGTTTCGTACTGCCCGGCGTGCGCGCCACCGTGCATGAATTCGTGCCCCAGTTGAGGGCCCGTCGGTGGCCTGCGGTGATCAGCCACGACGACGCGCGCTGACGTGATGCTCTTCGCGGCCTCGTGGACGACGCGAAAGTGCGCGGGCTCGAGGTGATGGTTGATGACCGCGATGGTCGAAAAGCCGCTCGACGCAATTCCGTTGAGTACGCCGGAGATCAGTTGACGGGCCACGTCAGCGTTGAGCGTCACCGTGCCGGCGAAGGGCGCCGCGAAGTCGGTGAGCGCATAGGCGACAGGAGGGAACACCACCGTGTCGGTCTTCAGTCGTGACGCGACGCGACGGCAGACCTCTTCGGCGATGACCACGTCGACCGAGAGTGGAAGGTGGGGGCCATGCGCCTCGGTGCTGCCGATGGGCAACAGCGCGACGGCTCCGGTTTCGGCCAGCGCTTTGACGCGCGGCCACGAGAGAGAACGGGCATCGAAGAGAGACATCAGCCGCGCAGCTCCGTCTTGAGCACCTTGCCGCGATCGCTCCGGGGCAGCGCGTCGAGGAACTTCACCTGCCGGGGCGCCTTGAACGGCTCGAGCCTGGAGCGCACGTGCGCCTTGAGGTCTTCAGCGAGCGCGTCGTCGGCGGTGTGACCTTCGTTCAACGCCACGAACGCGCGCGGCTTGTCGAGCCCGTCGGCGTCTTTGAACGAAACCACCGCCGCCTCGCGCACCGCCGGGTGTTGCAGCAGCACGTTCTCGACCTCGACCGGCGAGAGCCACTTGCCGCTGACCTTGAGCATGTCGTCGCCGCGGCCGCAGAAATAGAAGTAGCCGTCTTCGGTCTGCTGGAACTTGTCGGCCGACACGCACCACTCGCCGCGGAACGTGGTCTTCGACTTCGCGCGCTGCTGCCAGTACTCGAGCGCCATCGACTCGCCCTTCACCCAGAGCGTGCCGACTTCGCCGCGCGGCAATTCGTTGCCGTTCTCGTCGCAGACCTTCGCGGTGTAACCGTCGACCACCTTGCCGAGCGAACCCAGCTTCACGTCGTTCACGCGGTTGGTGATGAAGATGTGGAACATCTCGGCGCTGCCGATGCCGTCGAGGATCTCGACGCCGGTGCGCTGCTTCCAGCGTTGGTAGAGCTCCGCGGGCAGCGCTTCACCGGCGCTGATGGCCACGCGCAGTGACGAGAAGTCGGCGTCTTTGATGCCCGGCGAATTCAAGATGCCGTTGAGCGCGGTGGGCACGGCGGTGAACATCGTGGGCCGGTGCTTCTTCAACATCTCGAAGAACTTCTCGGGCGTCGGCTTCTCTTTGAAGAGCGCCGTTGCGCCGCCAGCGAGCAGCGGAAAGAGCAGGTTGCTGCCCAGCGCGTAGCCGAACGCGAGGCGAGGCACGGAGACACTGATGTCGTTCGGCCCGTAGCCCACGACCGGCAGGCCGTAGGTCAGCGCGTTGAACACGAAGTCTGCGTGCTTGTGCACCGCGGCCTTGGGGAAACCGGTCGAGCCAGACGTGTAGAGCCACACGCACACGTCTTCTTTGTGCGTGTCTGCAATCACGCCGTCGGGCCGCGCTCGCGTGAGCTCGGCGTCGTAGTCGAGGTGCGTACCGGCATTGCCGCCAGCGACGAGCACGTGATCGAGGTGCGGGCACTGCGCGCGAACCGAGTCGATGATCGCCGCGGTCTCGGCGTCGGTGACCACGAACTTCGCGCGCGTGTAGTTCAGGTAGTAGGTGACCTCTTCGGCTTTGAGGCCCGGGTTCACGGCGCTGATGGTGCCGCCCGCTTCGACGGTGCCGAGCCACGCCGACGCGAACTGCGGCACGTCGGGCAGCATCAAGATGACGCGCTGTTCCCACTCGAGGCCGAGCCCACGGAACACGGCAGACGCGCGATGCGTGGCGTCGGCGAGCTGCGCATAGGTGATGGTCTCTTCTTCGAAATAGATGGCCGGCCGTTCGGGATGCTGCGCGGCCTGCGCGTGAAGAAACACCTGCGCCAGGTTCAGACGCTCGGGGAGATTGAAGGGGTCGAGCCGCATCGCGGCGCGGAGCCTACGGTGCCTGCTTGCGACGCAGCGTCAAAAACAACCCGACCGCGATGAGCGTCATGCCGAGTGAGGCGTACAGCTGCAGCCGCGCGACTTCATCGCGGGCGCCGGTTTCGAGCACGCATTCCTCGGTGCCCGGGTACTCGCACTCGAAGCCGACGTTGCGGAAGGCCGACACGCCGAGCACCAACGCGCTGCCGACGAGACCTGCGACGAGCCCGAAGATCGCCGCGCGGCCGAGCCCTTGCTGACGTGACATGACCGACGACACTACCTAGCTTCCGCCGAATGCGAATCCTCTACGGAGTCGTCGGTGAAGGCATGGGCCACGCAACGCGTTCGCGCGTCGTCCTCGAACACCTGACCAAACACCACGACGTGCACATCGTCGTCTCGGGCCGCGCGCGCGACTACCTCGCGAAACGCTTCGAGAACGTCCACAACATCTGGGGCTTCACCATTCAGTACGAAGGCAACTCGGTGAAGAAGTGGCAGACGGTGCTGCAGAACCTGAAGGGCGCGGTCACCGGCTGGCCGCAGAACGTTCGCAAGTACTTCGAGATCGCCGACGACTTCAAACCCGACGTCGTCATCAGCGACTTCGAGTCGTTCAGCTACCTCTACGCGCGCAACCACTTCATTCCCTGCATCAGCGTCGACAACATGCAGATCATCAACCGGTGCAAGCACGAGCCTGAGCTGCTCGCCGGTCACGAAGATCAATTTCAGCTCACCAAGAGCATCGTGAAATCGAAGGTGCCGGGCTCGTTTCACTACCTCATCACCACGTTCTTCTACCCGCCGGTCCGCAAGGAGCGCACGACGCTGGTGCCCTCGATTCTGCGGCCCGAAATTCTCGACGCGAAGAGCGAGAAGGGTGAACACCTGCTCGTGTACCAGACGATGACCAGCAACACGGCGCTCATCGAGGAGCTGCGCAAGTCGGGCATCGAGTGCCGCATCTACGGTTACAAGCGCGACATCACGAGCGACGTGCGCGAGGGAAATCTGGTGTTCAAGCCCTTCAGCGAAGCGGGCTTCATCGACGATCTGCGCACCGCGCGCGGGGTGGTCGGCGGCGGCGGCTACACGCTGATGAGTGAAGCGGTGTACCTGCGCAAGCCGATGCTCTCGGTGCCCATCGGCGGTCAGTTCGAGCAGGTGATGAACGCGCTGTACCTGCAGAAGCTCAACTACGGCGTGCACGCCGAGCAGTTGAACGGCCAGGTGCTCGGCGAGTTCCTCGAGAAGGTCGACGGCTGCGCGAAGTCGCTCGAGGGCTATTCGCAGGACGGCAACAAGGTGCTGCTCGACAAGCTCGACGAAGTGCTCGCCGAGGCCAAGGCCCGCGGCCGCTGGGACGAAGTGACGAACGCCTAACGTTTCTTGGGCTCGTCGCTCTTCGGTTGCTGGAGACGCCCCGCCTTTCGCAGGGCGTCTCGCAACACGTATTCAATCTGCGCGTTCACCGAGCGCAGCTCGTCGTCGGCCCAGCGTTGAACCGCGTCGAGCACGTCGGCGCTGATTCGCAGCGCGTACGCCTTTTTGTCCGGTGAAGACGACACGCGGCCGGCCTCAGTACAGCGAGCCTGCGTTGATCACCGGCTGCGTGCTGCGCTCACCGCACAACACCACCAGCAGGTTGCTCACCATGGCCGCGCGACGTTCGGGGTCGAGCTCCACCACGTTGCGCTTGCTCAACTCGCTGAGCGCCATTTCGACCATCGACACCGCGCCTTCCACGATGCGGGTACGCGCCGCGATGATGGCGCTCGCCTGCTGACGCTGCAGCATGGCCTGCGCAATTTCCGGGGCGTACGCGAGGTGGCTGATGCGCGACTCGAGCACCTTCACGCCGGCGGTGTTCAGGCGGTCCTGAATCTCTTCACCGAGGTGCTTGCTGATGTCGCTCGCGTGGCTGCGCAGCGAGATCTTCCCGTCTTCGTGTTGATCGTACGGGTAGCTGGTCGCCATCGAACGGATCGCCGCCTCGCTCTGAATGCGCACGAAGCTCTCGTAATCCTGCACGTTGTAGACGGCCTCGGCCGAGTCGACGACCTGCCACACCACGACCGCGGCGATCTCGATGGGGCTGCCGTCGAGGTCGTTCACCTTGAGCTTGCTGCTCTCGAAGTTGCGCGTGCGCAACGACACCTTGCGCGCCTTGAAGAAGGGGCTGTTCCAGCGCAGGCCCTGCTCTCTGATGGTGCCGACGTACTTGCCGAAGAAGCTCAACACCGCCGACTGATTCGGTTCGAGCATGTTGAAGCCGAAGCACAGAACGAAGAGCACGAAGCCCGCGATCAGGGTCATCGCGATCAGCACCTCGTTCTGGGTCGCCACGGCAGCGACGAACGCCACGGTGTTGACGACGAAACCTGCGATCAGCAGCAACAGCATCGCGATGCCAGACACCGAGTTCTTCTGAACTTCCTTCATGGGGGCGTCCTCCAGGGCAAGGGCTACGAGTGAGAGTGATATGATTCTGATATCACCTACGCAAGTAGACCCCTCCCGATTGCATGGAGTTCCAACCGCGCATTCTGGAAGGGAATCACTGGCCGGCGAGCGCGCGACCGATGGTGTCGATGAGCTGCCGGAACCAGCGGACGATGGCGTCCCACACCGTCCCATCGCCGCGATCTTCGACCAGCGCGTTGGCGGTGACCGTCTTCACCGGCCCGGGCGTGCCGTTGATGACCTCGGTCTCCTGGCTCTCTTTGACTTCGACCGAGCCGCCGGGCGCGCTCACGTTCACGTTGCCCTGATGAACGGCGACGAAGGTCCCGGTGGGGCGCGCTTCGGTCACGAAGACGCCCGGCGCGCTCTGCACTACGCGCGATGCATCGGCGCGCAGCGTGAACGGCGCTTCGCTCTTCAGCGCCTGCACACGCACCCGGCCGCCCTGAAGCGTGGCGTCGTCGCCGGTGGTCACGCGCAGACGCGTGTTCGGGCGCAGCAACACGCCACGACGGCCCCGCGCACCTTCGAGCAGAATCGCCGCGTCTTCCTTGTCGGTGCCGACGACGGTGTCTTCGTAGATGACCGCGTCTTTGCCGACGAGCACGCCGTCGAGCGTCAGGCCTTTGCTGGCCACCAGCACGTGGCCCACCGGCGTGCGCGGCGCGAGCAACACCACGAGCAACGCGGCCACGGCCCCCGCCGCGCCGACGAACGCGAAGCGCCACGAGAACGCGAAACGTCGGGGCTCCATCGGCCGCGCCAGCCACGCCGCGCGGTTCTGGAGCCGCTGCAGCTCGCCGGGAGCCAGCGCGTCTTGGTGGCCGCGCGCGAGGCGCAACACGGTCATGCCCTCGTCGTACTTCGCGCGGCACTTCTCGCACCCGCGCACGTGCGAGCGGAAGGCGGCGTCGTCTTCCGGCGAGAGCGCGCGGCCGGTGAGCACGTCGGTGATGAGTGAATCGACGTGGCTCATGACTTGTCCTTCCCGAGCAACTCGAGCAGCGGGCCGTGTTTCTGCAACCGCTTGAGCAACACCGACTTGAGGTACTTGGTGCGCAACCGCGAGAGCCCGAGCGCTTCACGCGCTTCGTCCCAGTCGCGGCCGTCGACGAACACCGCGTGGAAATACGAGCGGTGCTTGGCCGACAACTTCTCTTCGAAGCGCGCCAGCACGGCCTTCAGTTCTTCCGACGCCACCAGCTCGGGGCCGCGCGCGGCTTCTTCGCCGCCCTCGAACTCGGTCAGCTCCACGTGCTGCTCGGGCCGCTTCTGGCGCATGAGGTCGAGCATCTTGTTGCGCGCGCTGGTGACCACCCAGCCGGGCAACGACTCCGCGCGCAGCGGGTCCACTGCGTCCAGGTGTGAGTACAGGTGCGCGAACACCTCCTGCACCGCGTCTTCCTGCTCGAAGGGGCTGCGGAAGTACTGCATGGCCAGACGCCTCACTCGCGGCACGAATGCCCGCACGAGTGCTTCGAAGGCAGCCGCGTCCCTCTGACGCAGCGCCCGCGCGAAAGACGAATCGAGCGAAAGCACCTGCGACGAGTACGCGCGGTCACTGGCGGGTGGAGAAGGAATTTTGGTGCTCCTTCAGCGCCCCACGAGAACGGTGACGATTCCGGCGATCAAGGTGACGCCGAACGCGAGGCCCACCCGCAACCCCATGATTCGCCCGCCCAGTACCAGAGACATGCCGGCCTTCACGATGGTGTTGGCGGCGGTGGCGATGACCACGGTGAGGTCGGCGACCGGCAATTCCACCGTGCCGGTCTTCATCTGATTGGCCATCGACAACGAAATGGCGTCGACGTCGGTGAGGCCAGCGAGCGCGCCGGTGACGTACGAGCCCGCCGAGCCGAATTGCTGCTGCGCCCAGCGCGACGCCACCAGCACCACCACGAAGAAGGCGCCGAACTTGAGCGCCGAGAGCAGCTCGAAGGGGTTGCTCAGCTTCACGTTGCCGCTGTCGTTCTTCGTCTTGCGCTCGCGCAGGTAGAAGAAGACGACGAACCCCGCTGACACGCCGGCCATCACCAGCATGGGAATGGCGAGCGAGCGGCCGAGCTCCGCAGAGGTGACCCACAGCAGCGCCAGCAGGCGCACGAACATCACCGTCGACGCGATGATGACCGACAGGGCGCTGAGCGGCGCCAGCTCGGGCGTCTCCTTCGCGCGGGCGGAAGCGGCGAGGGTGACCGCGGTGCTCGAAGCGAAGCCGCCGACGGCGCCGGTGAGCAACATGCCGCGCCCGGCTCCGAGCCAGCGAATGGCCACGTAGCCGACGAAGTTCACGCCGGCGATCATGGTCACCATCACGCCGATGCGGAACGGGTTGAGCGCGCCGTACGGGCCGAGATCTTCACTCGGCAGCAGCGGCAGCACGACGATCGCCACCACCATGAACTTCAGCGTCGCGAGAACATCTTCCTTCGACAGCTTCGCGGTCAGCGTGCGCAGCTCGGCGCGTGCAGACAGCAGCAGCGTCGAGGCGACGGCGACCGAGGCCACCACGAAGACGCGCGTTTGAATCGACGCGATGACGCCTTCGGCCACCGAGAAGGCCCCGAGGAAGAAGGTGAGCAGCGCGCTGACTTCGCTGGTGATGCCCGCGCGGCCCTCACTCGAATCACGGAAGTAGCTGATGCCGGTGAGCACCACGACGCCCAGCCCGCCGACCAGCAGCGGCAGGGGACCGACGTCGCGGTGGAGCAGCGCCCCCATCGCGCCCACGAGGGCGATGATGGGGTAGGTGCGAATGCCTCCGAAGAAGAAGGTGTCTTCGTTTTCGGGGGGCCGCGACTGCTCACGCTCGAGACCGACCAGCAGCCCGGCGAGCAACGCCAACCCCAGAGAAATGTACGGCTCGTAGTGCTCCATCGCTCAACCGAGGAGGTGCCTCGCGATGACCAGCCGCTGCACCTCGCTGGCGCCCTCATAGATGCGGAGCGCGCGCACGTCGCGGTACAGCCGCTCGACGGCCGCGCCCTTCACCACGCCGTTGCCGCCGTGGATCTGCAGACAGCGATCGATGATGCGCTGCGCGGCTTCGGTGCTGAACAACTTGGCGACCGCTGCTTCGTAGGTGACGCGGGCTTGTCCTTGATCCTTCGTGAGCGCGGCCTGGTGCACGAGCAGCCGTGAGGCCTCGAGCTCGACGGCGCTGTCGGCGAGCAGCGCCTGCACCGCGCTCAACTCCGACAACGGCGCACCGAACTGCTTGCGCGACTTGGAATACGAGAGCGCCTCGTCGAGCGCGCGCCGCGCCATGCCGACCGACGCCGCGCCCACCGTGCTGCGGAAGATGTCGAGCGTGCCCAGCGCGAGCTTCATGCCCTGGCCCTCTTCACCGAGCAGCTCGCCTTCGGCGCCGTCGAGCACGAGCTCACCAATCGGGTGCTCGCCGAGCAGCTCCATCTGCCTGCTGACGCGGAACCCCTTCGCCTCGGCCGCCACGATGAACGCCGAGATTCCTTTCGGCCCCGCCCCGGTGCGCGCGAACACCGTGTAGTGAGAAGCCACGCCGGCGTTGCTGATGAACTTCTTCTGACCGGTGAGCTTCCACCCGCCCGAGGTCTTCTCAGCGCGCGTCGAGAGGTTCGCGACGTCGCTGCCGGCCTCGGGTTCCGTCAACGCGAACGCGAACAGGCATTCGCCTCTGGCGACGCGGTTGAGGTGCAGCTTCTTCTGGTCGTCACTGCCGGCGAGCAGCACGGGGTGACTGCCGAGCCCCTGAACCGCGTACAGCGAGTCGGCCGCGGCGTTCCGGTACGCGAGCTCTTCACGCAGCACGCACAGCGAGAGCACGTCGACCTTCGGCAACACGCCACCGAACTGCGACGGCACGAGGTACGGGTAGAACCCGAGCCGCGCGACTTCGTCACGCAGCTGCGCGTCGCTGACGTGGCCCTGGGGCTCGAGCGGCACGAAGGCCGCGCGCGCACGTGCACGCAACTCGAGATGCGACGGCGAGAGGAACGAGGCAGACATGAGTCACTTCCCCTGGAAGTTGGGCGGGCGCTTGTTCGAGAAGGCGTCGTAGGCCTCGCGGAAGTCGAGCGTCTGCATGCAGACCGCCTGCGCGCGCGCCTCGTTCTCGAGCGCGTTCCACAGGTCCTGTGACAGCTCGGCGTTGAGCAGCTCCTTCGTCATGCCCAGCGCGAACGTCGGACCATTTGCCAGCCGCGTCGCCCAGGCCATCGCTTCGGGCACGACCTGCTCGGTGGGAACGACCTTGTTGTAGAGCCCGAACTTCTCGGCCGTCGCTGCGTCGAGCGCGTCACCGAACATCAGGATCTCCGTGGCGCGCGAGAGCCCCACGACCTTCGGCAGCAGGTACGCCGCGCCCATGTCGGCACCCGCGAGCCCGACCTTGGTGAAGAGGAACGCGATCTTCGCCTTGTCACTGGCGACGCGGAGATCCGACGCCAGCGCGATGACGGCGCCAGCACCGGCCGCGGTTCCGTTCAGCGCGGCGATCACCGGCTTCTTGAGCGCGCGGATGTTCTTGATGAGGTCACACGTCATGCGCGTGAACTCCACGAGGCCCGGCATGTCGCGCGAGAAGAGCTCCTTGATGATGTCGTGCTGATCTCCACCGGAGCAGAAGCCGCGGCCCTCGCCGGTGATCACCACCGCGCGCACCGAGGGCTCGCGCTCCAACTGCGCGAAGAGGTCGGTCAGCTCGCGGTACACCTGAAACGTGAGCGAGTTGAGGGTGTCGGGCCGGTTCAACGTGATGAGACCGACCTTCTCTTTGACTTCGAACTTGAACGACGTGGGCGTCAGCATGGGTCAGCTCTCGAGAACGGCGGTGGCTTCGATTTCGACTTTGGCGAGGTCTTCGACGAGCGCGACGACTTGCACCAGCGCCATCGCGGGGTAGTGGCGGCCGAGGTGCTTCTTCCACGCGGCGCCGAGCTCCTTGAGCGACGCGAGGTATTCCTTCTTGTCGGTCACGTAGACGGTGAAGCGCGTGAGCTGCTCGGGCCTTCCCCCGGCGGCCTCGAGCACCTCGATGATGTTCGAGAGCGCCTGTTCGAACTGGCCGGCGAACGTCGATGGGAACTCAGGCGTGGCGCTGCGCGGGTTCCAACCGATCTGCCCGCCGATGAAGAGCACCTTGCCGGTGGCGACGATGCCGTTGGCGTAGCCCTTCGGAGGCACCCAGCCCTCGGGCTGAATGAAGGTGCTCATACGGTCTCGCCGCCATCGATGGAGTAGTTGGCGCCCGTGATGGCCGCGGCGCCGGGCGAAGAGACGAGGAAGTTCACGACGTCGGCGACCTCTTCGGGTTTCACCGCCCGGTTCATGGGGTTCATCTTCTCGAGCGTCTGCCGCGCTTCTTCTTTGCTGCGGCCGGTGGTCGCCGAGATGCGGTCGACCGAGTTGGTCAGCATGTCGGTGTCGGTCCACCCGGGGCTCACGCAGTTGATGGTGACGCCCTTCGTCGCGAACTCCATCGCCAGTGAACGGGTCAACCCGAGCAGCGCGTGCTTCGAAGCGCAGTAGGCGGCGGTGTACTTGAAGCCGCGCGTCGCCGCGGTGCTGGCGATGTTGATGATGCGCCCGTGGCCGGCCTTCACCATCGCGCCGCTCAGCTCACGAATGAGCAGGAACGGCGCCGTCACGTTGACGTGCATGATGCGGTTGAACTCCTCGCTCGACGTCTTGTGCATCGGAGCGGAGAGCGCGATGCCGGCGTTGTTGATGAGCGCGCTCAAGTGACCCGCGTCGGTCGTCAGCTTCTTCGCGGCTTCCAGCACCGACGTCTCGCTGCTCGCGTCGAAGGGGACGAAGTGCAGATCTCCCTTCAACCCGTCGAGCGCCGCCTGTTGTCGGGCCAGCGCCCACACGCGCCAACCCTCCGCGAGGAAACGAGAAGTGATGGCCCGGCCGATGCCCCGGCCTGCTCCCGTCACGGCGACTTGTTTCACGGTCATGGCGCGCACCTTACGCGCGCGTGGTACGACTTTTCGAACCGAATGAGACCTCTGACGCTGGTGCTTTCCGTCGTCTGTTTTGCGGCCTGCGGCCAGCTCGGGCCGCCGAGAACTGACGCGGGTTCTGGCGGCGGCGGCGCGTTCGTTCCCACCGGTGGCGGCGTGGGCACCACCGGCGGAGGCGTCGGCAGCACCGGCGGCGGCGCGGCGCTCGGCGGTGGCACTGCCGTCGGTGGTGGCAGCGGGCCGGCGCCGCTGGTGTGGTCGACGGTGGCCCTGCAGGACGCCACCAGCTCGCTCGCCGTGGTGGCCCTCAGCGGCGATGCCAACGACGTCTACGCGGGCCAGGAGCTCGGCGACTTCTTCCACTCGACCGGCGGCGGCTTCACGAAGTTGTTCCGTTTCAGCACCGGCATTCGAAGCCTCTACGCGTCGGGCGGCACGGTGGTGATGGTGTCGGGTGGCGACATCCGGACGTGCAAGACGAACTGCACCACCGAAGCGGCGTTCGACACGCTGTCGCTCAACAACCCGGCGATGAACTGGAGCTTCTTCGGCAAGGCCGCGTGCGGCGAAGGCCCGAACCACATCGTCGTCATCGTCACCGACAGAACCAGCAGCGCCGCCGGCCAGGTCTTCGAGTGGGACGGCACCGCCTGGGCGCGCACCAATTCGAACCTCGGCATCAGCAACCCGACCGCGTGCTGGTTCGACGGCAGCGGGAACTTCTACGTGAGCGGCGACGACCGCGTCGTGCTCGTGGAGAACGGCTCGTCGACGCCGATCTCCTTCAGCACCAACAACACGAACTACCGTGGCGGCGCGACCATCGATGGCGTGACCTGGGTGGTCGGCCCGAATCTGTTCGTGGCGAAGGGCTCCGGCCTGTCGATTTCGCCGGTCAGCACCGGTCACACGGTCTCGCAGACCCTCGGCGCCGTGGCCGCGGTCACGAGCGACGAGGTGTACCTGCTCGGTTACTACAGCTCGACGAACAACCTCGGCCCCGGGTTGAAGTGGAACGGGACGAGCTTCACCACGCTGGGGAACTCGCTGCCCGGCTTCGGTCTGCAGTCCGGCGTGCGCGTCACGCACCGCACCAGCGCCAACGAAGTGTTCATGGCGGGTGCCGACTCCGACGGTCCGATCATCATTCGAGGTCGTCGATGAAGGACTCCATGCTCGCGCTGGTGCTGTCGGCGTGTGGTCCCCTGGGGCCTCCTCGCGGTGATGCAGGCGCAGGTGGAGGGGGTGGAACGTTTCTGCCCCTGGGCGGCGGCGCGGGCAGCACAGGTGGTGGCGTGGGGAGCACCGGCGGAGGCGAAACGGGCGGCGGCTCATCGACCGGCGGCGGCGCGGCGACCGGCGGCGGAGGTATGACCACCACGGGTGGTGGTACCGCTACCACCGGTGGTGGGTCGGGCGTCGACGCCGGTCTGGCGCCACTGACGTGGTCGAACATGGCCATCAGCGGCGCGACGAGCACCTCGTACGTCATTGGTCTGAGCGGCGAGAAGAACAACCTCTGGGCCGTGCAGGACACAGGTCATCTCTTCCGTTCGACGACCGGCGGCTTCGTTCACCAGTTCTCGTTCCCGTACGGCGCTCATGACGTCTACGCGTCGGGAAACCTGGTCGTGCTGCTGCAGACCCGCGCGATCCGCACCTGCATCACCGACTGCACGCAGCTGGCGAACTTCGCGCAGTTCGACCTGCTCAACAGCGGCGCGAACCTCAACCTCTTCGGCGAGACGCTGTGTGGTCAGGGTACTTCGCGTGTGGTGGCCATCGTGTCTGACACCGACAACGACGCGCAGGTCATGGAATGGAACGGCTCGACGTGGACCCGCACCGCCAGCGACATCGGCGTGCGCTACCCGCGCGGGTGCTGGTTCGACGAGCAGGATCGCCTGTGGGTCATCGGCCAGGACGCGGTGGTGTTCGACGACGGTGGTGCGTTCACGCCCATTCCGTTGAGCAGCAACTTCACGACGTACACCGCGGGCGTCAGCTTCGCCGGCACCCAGTGGCTCGCAGGTCAGTACGGGTACGTCGCTTCGGTCGCCGGTACCACGGTCACGCCGCGCAACAGCGGAGGCGACAACATTCTGTGGGCCGCCGGTGGCCTGAGCGCCGACGAGATCTTCTTCTTCGGTTACTGGACCGGCACCAACGCCGTCGGCAACGGCTTCAAGTGGGACGGCTCGCAGCTGAGGCCCGTCGGAAACCTGCTGCCTTCTTTTGGTTCGGGTTCGACGGTGCGCGTGATTCACAAAGTGAGCGATACCGAGCTCTACGTCGCCGGCACCAACGGCAGCGGGCCGGCAATCGTGAGAGGTCGCAGATGAGGTTCGCCTGGTTCATCGTCGCTGGCGCGTTGTTCGCGTGTGGTCCGCTCACGCCTCCGATGATGGACGCGGGGCAGGGCGGTGGGGCCGCGACGGGCGGCGGTTCGGCGACCGGCGGTGGCGGCGCGGCGACCGGCGGAGGCTCGGCCACCGGTGGCGGGAGTGCGACGGGTGGCGGCGTCGCGACCGGGGGCGGAACCGGGGTCGACGCGGGCATGCCCACGTGGCGCTTCTCGACGCTCTCGGTGAACGTGGTCACCTCGAACGCCGGGCAGATCGTCGGCATCGGTGAGAACGACGCAGGCGTGTGGGCCATGAGCAGCTACGGGCGGCTGTTTCAGTCGACCGGCGGGCCGTTCAACGAAGTGCTGGCGCTCAAGGAGACCGACGGCAGCGCGTACCAGCCGAGCGACTTCGTCATCGCCTCTTCCGGCCGCATGTTCATCGTCACCACACGGTGGGTCGGCAGCTGCGCGAGCGACTGCGCGAACCAGGCGAACTGGACGTTCGACGATCACAACGTGGCTGCCACCGCGCTGCGGAGCCTGTGCGTGGTCGACGACAACCACGTGCTCGCGCTCGGTGAAACCGGCAGCGGCAACGAAGGCGTCGCCTACCGGTGGACGGGCACCGAGTTGAACCTGAACGTCATTCCGCTCGCCGTCGACAGCCCGGGCCGCTGCGTGAAGTCGGTGCACGGCGACTTCATCATTCCCGGGCAGAACGGCGTGCTCCGCTACGAGCCCGGCCTTCAGTCGTTCACGTCGAGCAGCTCCACCTCGCAGCTGACCTGGCGCTACGCGGGCTCGGTCGACGGCCACGAGTGGATCTTCGCCAGCGGGCCCCGCATCGCCGAAGAGGTCGGCTCCGTCTGGACCGACACGCAATACATCAACGGCCAGAACACCATTCGCGCCGTCATCGGTGCGTCGCCCACGCTGGTGTGGGGCTTCGGCGGCGCGATGTCTTCGAGCTCGCAGAAGCTGTGGAAGTTCGACGGCACGCGGTGGAGCGCGGTGACCCCCGACTTGAGCGGCTTCTACCAGGTGCACGTGGCCTTCAAGGCGGGCGACGGCACCATCTACTTCGGTGGCGAGTCGGCCATTCTCGAAGTGGGCATGGGCCGCGCCGTGCTGCGTTGACGACAGCGTGGTACAGCGCCCGGCCATGAGCCGAGCCGCCGTCACCGACCTCTATCGCATCGACGATCTCCTCTCTGCCGACGAACGCGCGATTCGCGACACCGTGGCGCGCTTCATCGACAAGGAATACCTGCCCATCGTCGGCAAACACTTCCGCAACCACACGTTCCCCACCGAGGTGATTCCCAAGCTCGCCGAGATGGGCGTGTTCGGTGCGACGTTGACCGGCTACGGCTGCGCGGGTCTGTCGAACGTGGCCTACGGGCTCATTCTTCAGGAGCTGGAGCGCGGTGACTCGGGCCTGCGCTCGTTCGCGTCGGTGCAGAGCTCGCTGTGCATGTTCCCCATCTGGGCCTTCGGCAACGAAGCGCAGAAGCAGAAGTGGCTGCCCGGCATGGCCGCGGGCGAGATCATCGGCTGCTTCGGGTTGACCGAGCCCGACTACGGCAGCGACCCCGGCGGCATGATCACGCGCGCGCGCAAAGACGGCGACGCGTACGTGCTCAACGGCTCGAAGATGTGGATCACCAACGGCACCATCGCCGACATCGCCATCGTGTGGGCCAAGGTCGACGACGGCGGCGCGGAGTCGATTCGTGGCTTCGTCGTCGAGAAGGGCATGCCCGGCTACGTGGCGAAGGAGATCGAAGGGAAGTTCTCGCTGCGCGCCTCGTACACGGCCGAGCTCTCGTTCGCCGACGTGCGCGTGCCCGCCGCCAACATGTTGCCCAACGTGCAGGGCCTGCGGGGGCCGCTCTCGTGCCTCAACAAGGCGCGCATGGGCATCGGCTTCGCGGTGATGGGCGCGGCCATCGCCTGCTTCGAAGGCGCGCGCGAGTATTCGCTGGAGCGCAAGACGTTCAACAAGCCCATCGCCGGCTTCCAGCTCACGCAGGAAAAGCTCGCCGACATGCTGCAGGAGATCGTCAAGGGCCAGCTGCTCGCGCTGCGCCTCGCGCGCATCGCCGACGAGACCGGCGGCAAGCCGGCGCCCGAGCAGGTCTCGCTGTGCAAGCGCAACAACGTGAAGGTGGCGCTCGAGATCGCCCGCGTGGCGCGCAGCATCTACGGCGCCAACGGCATCACCGACGAGTACCCGCCGGTGCGCCACATGCTGAACCTCGAGAGCGTCTACACGTACGAAGGCACGCACGAGGTGCACACGTTGATCCTCGGGAAGGCCATCACCGGCATCAACGCCTTCGGCAACTGACGTGATCTGGGAAGCGCTGCGCCTCAGTCTGCTCGGCGGTGCCGGGGCGACTGCGCTCGGCGCGCTGCCCGTGGGCTTCGCGCCACGGCCCTCGAAGCTGTGGTCGGCGCGGCTCACCGGCTTTGCAGGTGGCGTCATGTTGTCGGCGGCGGTGTTCTCGCTCGCCGCGCCCGCGCTCGAGCTGCGCGAAGAGGCCTGGGGCCCGCATGCGTGGACGTTCGGTCTCGTCGCGCTTACGTTCTTCGCCGGCGCCTTGATGGTCGACCTCATCAACCGCTACGTGCCGCACGAGCACTTCTTGAAGGGCCCCGAGGGCTCCGACGCGGTTCACCTTCGCCGCATGTGGCTCTTCGTGCTGGCCATCACCATTCACAACTTCCCCGAGGGCATGGCGGTCGGCGTCGGCTCTGCGCTCGGCGGTGGGCAGGCCAACAACGTCGCCATCGGCATCGGCCTGCAGAACGTGCCTGAAGGCCTGGTGGTGGCCTCGGCGCTGTGGGAGCGCGGCTACCCGAGGTGGACCGCCGTCGGCGTCGGCGTGCTGTCGGGCCTCGTCGAACCGCTCGGCGCGTTGCTCGGCGTGGGTGTCATCGCGCTGTCGCGCGTGGCGTTGCCCGGCGCGTTGTTGTTCGCGTCGGGAGCGATGATCTTCGTCGTGGCCTCTGAGGTCTTTCCCGAGTCGCACGAGGGCGGTCACGGCCGCACGGCGACGTGGGCGGCGATCTTCGGCTTCGTGTTGAACATGGTGCTCGACGTCGCGCTCGCGTGAGGCGCTCGCGCCGTCGCGACTGAGCGGTTGCGCCTCAGGTTGAGCAGTATCGCCACAGTCCGTGCGCACGGTCGTCACGTCTCCGCAGGGAGAACTGTTTGGCACCATCCATGCATCGCTGGGCACCATGCCTCTCCTCTCCGCGATCCTGACGGCACTCTCCAGAAAGCTGGGAGACGTTCTTCAAGCGCTCTTCGGTTGGTCGGTGGCCGCCATGTTCGGCCGCCTGAACTCCTCGAAGACCCGTGCGTTCGTCACGGTGGCGATGATCCTGGCGCTGTGTTGGCCGGTGTTCGTGGTCGGCGTCTTCTTCCCCGCGGCGGCCACCTTCATCATCGCCTTCGTGCCAATCGAGAGCGAGACGGTTCGCAAGGTCCTCCGCGTGCTGTGGATCGTGCTGGCGATCGCCGCGCCGCTGATCGTGGCACTGCTGGTGCGGGCTGCCACGCCGCTGAGTTCGCGCAAGCCGGTGCCGACCACCTTGCTCGGCGGCTACCCGTTGTCGCTCGGCCTCTTTCTCTCGTTCATCGTCACGCTCGTCACGGTGCCGATCACCAAGGTGATGTCGCTCGCGCGCCGATGGCAGGACCAGCACATCTACGTGCAGCCTCGCAAAGGCCGCTATGAAGACGTGCTCCGCCACCTGGTCGCGGCGTGTGAAGCCGCCAGCCTCATGCCGCGTGTGGAAGATGTCCCCGGGCAGATGTCGCTGTCGCTTCGCGTTCTGCGCGTGTTCAGCCGCGGCTCGATCGACGCCTTCATCATCGAGAAGCCGCGGCGGGTGGTGTGCGAGGGCCTGCAGCTCTACCAGTACCCCGCTGACCTGTTGATTCGGGGCGAGGCATCGAAGATCTCCCAGGTGCGCGCGCGCCTCACCGCGACCTTCCTCGAACGTGACGCGTGGCTCGTCGGTGATGTCGAAGCACAGGAGCTCCAGGACGACCTCTGCCGCCTGTGGGACGTTCTCCAGTCGCATGAGAACCCACTCGACGCGGCGGCCAACGTCCGCTCGCGACTCGTAGGTGTGGTGAAGGAGGCGTGGCACGCGAAGAAGTTGAGCTTCGACGACTGGCTCACGCTCGACCGCATCGCGCGCCGGCTCGAGACCGAGCTGAGCGGAAAGCCGAGCATCATCGACGAGATCTCTGCGACGGCGAAGACGCCGCCCAACCACGAGGTGACCGACGTCGAATCTGCCACGTTGCCCACGCTGCTTCGCTCACTCGCGGTCGAGTCGAAGGAGCTGGTGAAGCTCGAAGCGTCGCTGGCGAAGGTGGAGGCTGAAGAGCTTGCGGCCAGCGCGCAGCGTTCGGTCATCGCGTTCGGCTCAGCCATTGCGCTCACTGGCGCGGCCGTCGGGCTCGGCGCGGTAGCGGTGGTGATGGCGCTCGAGAAGTCTTTCGTCGCCGCGCTGGTCGCCGCTGGAATTCTCGCGGGCGCGGCGCTCCTGGTCTTCATCGTCGGCTACGCCGGGCTGCCGAAGTCGATCATGGAAAAGACGCGCCACCGGCTCGAGCGCGACTGGCGCCTCATCACGGAGCGTGCCTCATGAGCGCAGCGAAAGATCGCGAGCTGTTGGAGCTGCAGGCAAATGAACAGCGCCGAAAGGTGCTCAAGCTGGTCGAAGCCGTCGATGCGTGGCGTCACCCGCGGCGTGAGTCGAAGCGGCTTTCTCCACGGGCCCTCGCTGCCATGACCCTGACCGGGGTCGGGGTCGTCGGCGCCATCGCTGCATTCCTCACCGGAAAGAAGGGCCCGGCGAAGGCGTTGCTCGCGGCGTCGGCCACGGTCGGTGGAGCCGGCCTCGCGCTCGGTGTGGGGCCTGCGCTCGCCAGCTCGCGAAAGCTCCTGCCTGCGCCTGCAATGACGCCCGCCATGAAAGAGCTCCGCCAACTCGAGGCGCACCTGCCGCTGCCCGAGCAGCATGGGCCAGTCGAAAACAAGAAGCGCAAGCACCTGGGCTGGTGGATCTTCCTGGGCGTGGTGCTGCTGCTCGTGGTCGGTGTTCGCGTGGCCCTCGACCCTCTCGCTACGCACTTCACGCAGAAGGGCCTCGATGGGTTGACGGGCTACAAGGGCACGTTCTCCGACGTCGACGTGTCGATCATCCCGCTCGAGTACCGCATCGAGAATCTGCGGCTCGTGCAGGACGGCACCAGGGTGGAAGATGCGGTGCTCTTCGCGAAGGAGCTGAAGGCCAGCTCGAAGTGGTCGGATCTTCTCCGCTTCCGGGTTGTGGCGTCTGCACGCGCCGATCACGCGCACTTCCGCATGAACCTCGGAGAGACGAAGGCGCCACGGGAAGTGAAGCAGGCCGCGAAGGAAGGCGCCGAAGAGCTCGAGCGCAATGACCTCGACATCGGAAAGACCCTCGAGCAGATCCTCCCGTTCCGTGTCGACCGCTTCGAGCTGCATGACTCGGAGGTGACGCTCACCGATGTCACCGACCCGAAGAAGCCGAAGATCTGGCTCAACGACATCGAGTTCGTCGCCGAGAACATCACCAGTCGACAGAACCTCGATCAGCGCGCGCCGCTGATGGTGACGGGCCGGGCCACGGTGCAGAAGACCGGTGTCCTCAAGCTGCTGGTCGTCGCCGACCTGCTCGACGAGAAGCCAGCCTTCACCGGTCAGGCGCAGCTCATCGGGCTCGACCTCGAGTCGCTGTATCAATGGGCTGCGGCCAAGGCGGGGCTCTCTCCGCACGGCAGCGTTGACGTGTTCGTGAACTTCAACTCTGCGAAGGGGGGCGTCGGCGGCGACGTGAAGGTGATGGCGAAGAACCTCAAAGTCGACCCGTTGGAGGGGAAGTTTTCGAATGCGATCAAAGCTGCTGGCGCGAACGCCGCGTTCAGCATCTTGAAGGACGAGCAGAAGGGCCAAGCGGTCGCCACCACGCTCCCGCTCCGTGGCTCGTTGGAGAAGCCCGACGCGCAGATCTGGCCGACCATCATCGGTGTCTTGCGCAACGCCTTCGTCGACTCGCTGGGCTGGGGCTTCGGAGATCTGCCGGTGCCCACCGCCAGTAAGAAGGAGGGCATCATCGAACAGACGGTGAAGGGCCTCGACAAGAAGGAAGAGGCGCCCAAGGCGCAGCCGAATGGAGGCAACTGATGAAACGCATCGTGATGATCTGCGCGTTGTCGCTCGCCGCCTGCGGCGAGCAGGAAGATCCGACCCCCGAAATCGTCGAGCCGAAGACTGCACCTTCGCTCGAGACGTTCGGCATTTCAGACACAACCAAGGACATGTTCAAGCGCGAGGGCATGGCGCGGCTTCAGCAGAAGCTGAACGGCAAGCTCGCGGCTGTGAAGGACGAGCTGGCCGATGGCGCTGCTGACGCGGGAGGCAACACGCTGAAGAACAAGCCGCCCGAAGAGAAGCTCGTGATCACGGCGATGCTCGACGAAAAGACCCAGCGTGCGCTCGGCGCTTTCCAGAAGTCGGAGCACCTGCCCGAGACCGGCATGCCCGACTACGAGACCCTGGCGCGCCTCGGGATGAAGCCGTCAGACGTCTTCCACCATCGTCCGCCGGCGAATCGCAACAAGCGCGATGAAGCCCGTGGCGAGAAGCTCGAGGAACAGCAGAAGGTCGAAGACGCGCAGAAGAAGTAGTTACTTCTGTGCCGTGCGCAACGCGGCCACGCGCTTGCGCACGCCCACGAACACGTTGGGCAGCGTGCCGATCTGCGCCGAGCGGAGAATGAAGTCAGGCACCAGCATCGAGGGGTCCGAGTCGACGAAGTAGACGACCAGCGTCTTCGACTTGTCTTCGCCCCACGGCAGCACCTTCCACGAGCCGCGATTGCGCCGGTACGTGCCGCGCACGAAAGACCACTCGCGCGTGAACGAGCCCTGCGGGTCTTCGCGTGAAACAGACTTCGTGTCGGCGATGAGGTTGGTGAGCGGGAAGGGCAGCTCGATCTCGTCGTGGCAGATGGTGTCGCCGTCTTCGTCGGTGCGTTTGGTGTTCTTCGTGCTCGGGAGGAACTTCGCGTAGTGCTCGCAGTCGCGCACCACCGGCCACACCTCGGTCGTCGGCGCGTCGACCACCGCCATCGCCTCGCCGGACACGCCGCGGTTGTCGGTGGGCTTGCGCTCCTTGACGACCACTTCGTTCGCCTCGAGCTTCTTCTTCTCGGCGTCGGTCAGCTTCGGAAATTCGACGGGCTGCGCCTGCGAAAGTGTCGAGACAGCGAGCAGCGGGGCCAACACACGAAGCACCATGGACCGTCGACTGTAGATCAGCCGCGGTCTCTCCGAGCAGCGTTGTCATTGAAACCCGAGCACGCGGCCCCATAGAAACGTGCGCATGCGATGGCTCGTGGCGGTGCTGGTGGCGACGACGGAGGGCGCACCGTTGTCTCCGCGCTTCGACGAAGGCACCGGGGGCGAGCCTTCGCGGTGCACTGTTTCCTGGAACGTCGCGACGCTCGAAGAGTTCAGACCACGGCCGTTCTCACCACCGCCTCGGGCGCTGGCGTCACGGCGAGCATGCGGCGGCTCTGGAATCCGTTTCACGCAGTTGAGGTGACGATGTCGTTCTCCATTCAGTTTCCCGTTCGTTTCGCCGAGGTCGACTGGGCGCGTGTCGTCTACTTCGCGCGCTATTTCGATTTCGCGCACCGCTGCTTCGAAGACTTCTTCAACGTGCATGCGGGCATTTCGTACGTCGCGGTGCTCGACGCGAAGAACGTGGGCTTTCCCATCGTGCACTCGGAAGGGCAGCACTTCGCGCCGTTGAAGCTCGGAGACACCGTGCGCGTGGTGATGGACGTGGTCAAGCTCTCACGCCGCTCGGTGACGTCGCGCTTCACGCTCTATCGCGGCGAGAGCGACGTGAAGGTGGCCATCATCACGCTCAAGCAGGCCGCCATCGACACCGCGAAGTTCGTGGGCACCGAGTTCCCCGACGACATCTACGCGTTGTTCGAAAAGCAGCTCGTCAGCGCGTAGCGGCTTCGAAGCTCGCGGTCGCCGCGATTTCCGCGTGGGGCGAGCGTTCGTTCGTCGGCCACGCGCATTCACCACCATCGGTCGACGATGAACGTGTCCCGCTTCACCCGCTGTTGCGGAGCCCGGCCGCCACGCCGTTGATGGTGATGTGCACCCCGCGCCGCACGCGTTCGCTGACCGGCTTCTTGTCGGCCTGACGCAGACGCCGCAGGAACTCCACCTGCAGGTAGTTGAGCGGGTCGATGTACGGGAAGCGGTGCTTGAGCGACGCCGCGAGGGCCGGGTTGTTGGCCAGCCGTGCCGTTTCACCGGTGATGAGCGCCATCGCATCGGTGGTGCGCTTCCACTCGTCTTCGATGCGGGTGAAGACCGCGTGACCCAGCTTCTTGTTGCGCACCAGCGTCGCGTAGCGGCGGGCGATGCCGAGGTCGCTCTTGGCGAGCACCATGTCGAGGTTCGACAGCAACGCGCGGAAGAAGGGCCACTCGCGCGCCATGCGCTGCAGCAGCTCGACCTTGGCCTGCCCCTGATGTGCGCCGCCGTCGAGGAACGCGCTGACCGCCGAACCGAAGCCGTACCAACCGGGAATGCTCGCGCGCGTTTGACCCCAGCTGAACGACCACGGAATCGCGCGCAGGTCTTCGATGGCGCGACCGCTCTTCCGCGAAGCCGGGCGCGAGCCGATGTTGAGCCCCGAGATCTCCTGCAGCGGCGTCGCCTCGTAGAACACGTCGACGAAGCCGGGCGTCTCGTACACCAGCGAGCGGTACGCCTTCATGCCCGCGCGTGAGAGCTGTTCGGCCGCGTCGAGAAAGGTCTTCGGCACGTCGGCGATGGCGGGCCGCAGCGAGGCCTCGAGCACGCCAGAGACCAGAATCTCGAGGTTGCGTCTGCCGTTCTCGGGGTGTGCGTACTTCGAGGCGATGACTTCACCCTGTTCGGTGAGCCTGAACTGACCGCCGACCGTGCCCGGAGGCTGGGCGAGAATCGCGTCGTAGCTCGGGCCACCACCGCGGCCCACGGTGCCGCCGCGACCGTGAAACAGCCGCATGCGCAGCGGCGTCTTCAGCGACGAGAACAGCTCGCGCAGCGCGATCTCCGCGCGGTACAGCTCCCAGTTGCTGGTGAAGACGCCGCCGTCCTTGTTCGAGTCGGAATACCCGAGCATCACCTCCTGCTCGCCGCCGGAACGCTCGAGCAGGGCAAGCACGCCGGGGATCGCGAAGAACTGCTTCATCACGCGCGCGGCGTTGCGCAGGTCGCCGATGGTCTCGAACAACGGCACCACGATGAGCGCCAGCTTCGAGCCGCCGTGCAGCGTGCCGGTGAACAGCCCCGTCTCCTTCTGCAGCAGCAGCACCTCGAGCAGGTCACTGACGTCTTCGGTGTGCGAAATGATGCAGTGCCGGAGCGCGCGCGGCCCCAGTCGCGCCGAGTGCATCGCCGCGGCTTCGAAGATCGCGAGCTCACCCCGGGCGTGCTCCGAATAGTCAGCGCCACGAACGCGCAGCCCGCGTGCGTCGTTGAGCAACTTCACCAGGAGCGCGCGCTTCTTCTTCTCGTCGAGCTTCTCGTAGTGCGGCTCGAGGCCGGCGGTCGAAAGCAGCTCGGCGACCACGGCCTCGTGCTTGTCGCTGCTCTGTCGCAGGTCGAGCGTCGCGAGGTGAAAGCCGAACACCTCGACCGCGCGAATGAGGCCCTTGAGGCGCGCGTCGACCAGCGCCTTGCCGTGCCGCTTGAGCAGCGATTCTTCGACCACGCGAAGGTCGGCCAGCAGCTCGTCTGCTGTCTGGTACGCGGGCTGACCCGGGAGCTCCGCGCGCAGCGGCGCGGCGCCCGTGAGCTTTCGCAGCGCGCCCGCGGTGCGCGAATAGATGGTCGACAGCGCCAGGCGGTACGGCTCGTCGACGCGGTGATCCGAATGATCCGGCGAGACCTTCGCCAGCTTCGCCAGGGCCGGTGACACCTTCGTCAGCGTGAGTGACATCGACAGCTCACCACCGAGCAGGTGCAGCTGCTCGAGGTAGTGCTGCAGCGCCACCTCGGTCTGCCGCGAGAACGCCCGGTTCATGGTGCCGGCGTTCACGTTGGGGTTGCCGTCGCGATCACCACCGATCCAACTGCCCAGGCGCAGGAACGGCGCGACGTCGACGCCCGGCAGCAGCTGCTCGAGCTCCGCGTAGAGCCGCGGCACCTGGTTCAGGAACGTCGACTGGTAATACGAGAGCGCGTTCTCGATTTCGTCGGCGACCGAGAGCCGCGTGGTGCGGATCATTCGCGTCTGCCACAGCTGGGTGATGCGGCCCTTCAGCTGCGCGGTGTTGTGCTCGACCTGCCTGGGCGTCAGTCGCGTGTCACGCTGACCGATGAGCTCGGCGATGGCGCGCGCTGCGTCGAGGATGCTGCGGCGCTGCACTTCGGTCGGGTGCGCGGTGAGCACCGGCGCCACCACCGCGTCGTCGAGCAGCGCCCCGATCTTCTTCACCGACATGCCGCGCTGCGAGAGCTGCGCAATGGTGCTGGCGAGCGTGGCGGGTTCCTGAACGCCGCTGAGCTCACGCGCTTCGCGACGCCGCGCGGTCTGCCGGTCTTCGGCGATGTTGGCCAGGAACGAGAAGTAGCTGAACGCGCGAATCACGTTGGCCGCGAGGTCGTCGCTCAACCGCGTGAGCAGTGAATCGAGCCGCTTGCCGGCGGCCTGGTCCTGTCCCAGTCGAACCGCGACCGAGAGCTGACGAATTTCTTCGACGGTCTCGAAGACCTCTTTGCCTTCGCACTCACGCACCACGTCGCCCAGCAGGCGGCCGAGGAGGCGGATGTCTTCGATGAGCGGGCGATTCTCGGCGGAGCTGTCGACGTCACTGCGGGCCATGCAGCGGGGTTAACTCCAACTCCCCGCTGCGGCCAGTCTTCAGAACCTGCGCGTGAACGGCTCGGGCTTGCGCATGCGCACGAGCAGCAGAATCGGCAGCAGCACGTACGGCGTGTTGAACGCGAGGAACTTGGCCGCGTTCTTCGTCTGGAACTGCGGTTCTCCGAAGAACTCCACGCCGAAGACGATGAAGCCGGTGATGCTCGAGATCATCGTCGCGTAGATGACCGCCGGGAGCTGGATCCAGTTCTTGCCCTTGATCAGCGCCCACGCGAGCAGGAGGTAGAACGGGCCGTACACGAAGGTCGAAAGCCCGGTGACGATGCGCATCCACACCGGCGGGTGCATGAACAGCGGGTCGGCGTCGATCGCGTACCAGTAGTTCGCGCGCGCCAACGGGTTCGGCGAATCGGGCGCCATCTCGATGCCCAGCGTGGGCACGAGATCGGAGATGCCCGACGTCAACGCGAACGTCAGAAAGACGATCGCGAAGAAGAGGTCGATCTTCCGTTCTTTGAGCGGAAGGTTGTTCACGGCAAGGGGGCCCGCTTGATGGTGATGAAGGTGTCTTCGGCCTTCGGTTCATCTGCAGCAGGCGCGTCGGGCGTCGCCGGCTCGTCGGCTTCCTTCGCGCGCGCGTTGATCTCGTCGTCGGAAAGGAAGCCGACCTTCGCGCCTTCCTTGTTGAGGAAGCGCACCGCGCGCTCCGAGATCGCCTTCACCTGCTCGGCGATGGCCGCGGGCACCAGCGCGTGTTCGATCTTGTCCGGGTCGGGGCGCTCGACCACCGCCAGCTCGCCGCTCTCGAGCTGTTTGGCCTGCGCTTCGGTCAACTCCAGCCGGCGCAGCTTGTTCTTGCGGGTGACGAAATAGAACGGCGTCGCGCCCACGTCGGTCGGCACCGTGTTGGCGATGACCAGCTCGCGCAGCTGCTTGTCCATCTCGAGCTGCTTGCGCGAGGCCTGACGGTTCGCCTCTTTGCTGCCGGCCATCGGCGGGAGCTTGGGAACACGCGCGGCGATCGGCTCGTCGCGCCGCTGAGACGGCCGCTGCGGCGGGCGATCATCGCGGCGCGGAGGCGGCCGATTGTCGTCACGGCGCGGAGGACGATTGTCGTCGCGACGTGGGCCGGCATCACTGCGCGGCGGGCGTGGTGCCTGGGGAGGCGGGCGAGCGGCCTTGTCGGCTTCTGCCTTCTTGGCGGCTTCTTCGGTGACGAGGCCGGCCTTCATCAACTTGTCGCGGAGGCTCTGCATGCGCGCGGGCGTATAGCAGCGCGCGGCCACCAATCCACACTGGCGGCACTACACCTGCGCATGTAGGTTGCCCCGCCTCGTGAAGCGGTCGTTGCTCATCGCCTTGTGCGTCATCGCTGGCTGTAAAGACCCGGTCGACCAGGCCGCGAAGAAACGCATCTTCTCGGCTGAAGACCCGCCGCAGGCCGTCGCCGCCGCCAGCCAGAAACTCCCGCCGGAAGAAGCGGCCGAGAACTTCGGCATCTCGCGTCGCATTCTCGAAATGGGCGCTGCCGAGACCACCGAGCGCATCGGCCCCCACACGTACACCGCGCAGATCAGCTGGGAGTGGTCGCAGAACGGCAGGAACGTTCGCCTGAAGGAAGCGCGCGAGCTGCTCTCGGGCCCCGGCGGCGTTTCGGGTGACTTCATCGCCCGCATGTCGAACACCAACGACCAGGGCATCGAAGTGCTGCGCGTGGGAGGCAAGGTCTTCGCGCGTTCGACCTACGGCCGCGATGGCGCCGGCAAGTTCCGCCAGCGTCTGCGCGACCGCGGCATGGCCGAGCGCGTTCGCGAAGAGGCCTCGGGCGCGCTGCGCGACTTCGACCAGCTCTTCAACGGGCGCCTCAAGCTCGCCGCGCAGGGCACCTCGACGCTCGAGGGCCGCACCGCGTGGAAGTACGTCGTCTCGCTCGGTGAACCCGGCAAGGGCCTCGACGAGAAGCTGCCGCCGATTCAGAAGCCCAGGAGCGGCAACGTCGACGCCACCACTGCGCTTCGTCAGAAGTTCTACGAGTCGCGTGAGCCGCGTTCGCTGACCGGCGAGGTCTACGTCGACGCCGACACCAGCGTGGTCATCAAGTCGCGCCTCGACGGCCGCATCGGCGTGAAGGGCGACGAAGGCGACGCGGAGCTGCACCTGGTCATCGAGTCGAACCTCACCGGCATCGGCCGCGCGCCGGCCATCGAAGCGCCGAAGGAGTTCCTGCCCGACGAAGACAAACCCGACGGTATCGCCGCGGCGTTGACGCGCTTTGGCATCGAGCGGAAGACCGCTGACGGCGGCGTGCCTGCGACAGGTGGCAACAGCGAGCCTGTCGACGACGCCGAGTAGGACTTCAGCACACCCCGTAAGTGACTGAAGTTCGTACGTTTTTCGGCTTCCAGAAATCTCAGGCCGAAAATTTGCGGGGTGCCCTTCGATCGCTACACTGCCCAACAGTTGCGGTTCAGCCGAATCGCACATGGCCGGTTGTTCAGTGCCTTGAAAGGGACGTGAACCATGGAGCGCAAGAGCAACAGCACGACGGTGGTGACGAAGGAAACGGTCGCCACCGGCCTCAAGACGGTGACCACCACGGCGCGTGAAGAGCAGGCGTTGCGGATGCGCTACGGCGCGACGGTCGACATGAAGGCGCCGCTGCCGAAGGTGTACGGCAACGACGGTGACCTCGCTGATGAACTCCTGCTCATCGAGATGCACCTGCTCCGCGCGGTGAAGGCGCGCAACGGTGCGAACACCACGGTCGCCAGCAAGTCGGACGTGAAGTCGAAGATCGCCGCCCGGCTCGGAAAGAAGTGACTGCAGTCAGTGCGACGTGACGTGCACGGTCTCGGGGGCCGCGCGGCGTCGGCAGTTGAGTGGTGAGGGCGAGCAAACGAGACGCGCGTGAGCTTCGAGGCTCCGTGCCCGTGCACCCGCCTGCGGCTGACGCGTGCTCGCGCGCCGCTTCACAGTCCCATGACCGCGACGCGATCGTTCGCAGCGGCGAGCGGGTTCAGGTCTTCGGTGCCGTAGCTCCTGGCGATGACCGCCGCATCGTCACGCTGTCCGCGGCTCGCGAGATCGACGAGCCAGCGACCGGTCGCCGGGTTTCTCCAGAAGTCTTCGTTGAAGCGCTCGCGCAGCTCTCTGCGGAAGACGAGCTCGAGCGCGTACGCGTCGAGCGTGAGCGCCGCGTCGTTGTTCACGTCGGCTTCGAACACGCCGAAGCCTCGCGGGGCTTCGACGCCCAGCGCCGTCGAGGTGCGCGAGACGTACTCGTCGTCGAGCCCGCTCACCGCGCCGCGCTTCGATGCTTCGAGCGAGAAGTCACTGAGCGCCGCCGCACGTCGCAGCGCCGTCAGCTGACGGAACGCGAACGCCCGCGCGGCTTCTCTCGCCTGACTCGCGGTGAGCCGCAGGTAGCGCTTCAACCAGCCTTCATCGAGCAGACACGATTCGAAGAGCAGGCCCACCGCCTGGAGCACGGCGCTGTCACCGAGGCGACGTTCGACGAAGGGCAGGGTGCGGCCGACGTTCGCGCGGTGCAGCGCGAGGCCCCAGTTCGACAGCCATGTCGCGTAGGTCTCGATGCCCATGTCGGGCGCGAGGAGTAGACGAATCTGGTCGGGCACGCGCAGCTCGAAGACGTGCTGCGTCGAGGCGTTTCGTGAGTCGGTATCGACGGTGAGCCGGCCATCGGCGTTGGGGCTCAGGTTCAAGTCGGTGAGCGTGCGGCTGACCGCGTGCTGAAGATCTTCGCGACGGAACGACTCGAACAGCCACGGGGCCAGCGTCGCGCGTTCGGCGTCGTGGAAACGGGCGGTGCGCGCGGTGAGCTGCGGGTCGACCTTCTTGAGCGCGTAGCCGAGCAGGTCCGCGTGCGCGGCCGCGGTGGCGTTCAACATCGCGCGCGCGTGCTCGAGTCTCGGCGCGATCGCGCGACCGTGCAGCACTTCGAGGTACGACTCCGGCGTGAGCTTGAGCGCGTGAAGCGCTTCGATGCCGAGGTCCAGCTGATGCGCGGCGGTCGACGGGTTTGCAGTCAGTTGCAGGCTGAGCTCCGAGGCGAGCGCCAGTCGCGATTCACGTGACGCGAGCTTCGGCAGCTCGCGGCTTGCCTCCAGGGGCGTCCACGTCTTTGCCGCGGCGAAGAACGTGTGGCTCTCGACGAAGTGCGCCCGCTTCGCGGTGGCCTCTTCACGCTGCGCTTCGACGAAGGCGCGCGCGAGGTGGCGCTTGAGCAACGTGAGCCGCGCGCGTTTCGCTTCGTCCACGCGTGGGCTGTCGACGACCTCGTTCACTGCCTGCCACGCGTCCTGCCGCTTCAGCTCGCCCAATTCGTCGAGTCGAGGAACATCGCGCTGCGTGCCAGAGGCGACTCGCCACGCGCGGGTCGCTCGTTGAAAGAACTGTTCATCGAGGCGTTCGACGAGGGCATTGAGTGAGAGCTCCACGGCGGTGATTGCCGCGCATGTGAGCGAACTCGTCAACTGGTCGAGCGTGGGGAGTTACAGTGTGGGAATGCTGCTCCTGCTTCCGCTGCTCCTCACCGCCAATCCGATCTCGACCCACATCAAGGGCTTCGACAAACCGAGGAAAGAACAGCGCGGCACGCTCGGCCCCAGCCAACTGGCCGAGGGGAAAGTCACCGTCCACTGCGTCGACGTGGGCGGCTGGTGGCTCTCGGAGCTGAACGACCCGGGGCACAAAGGTGCGGTGGCGGTGTGGATGAAGAAGAAGACCGGCGACGCCATTCCCTGTGACGGCAATGACGAGGGCGCGGTTCACCTCGCAGGTGCCGAGGGCTTCGGTCACTTCGCGGGCACGCGCGGCGAGTTCGTGTTCATCACCAGCGCCGACGCCTTCGGGGACCGCGCGAGTCTGCGTGTGTACTCGCTGCGCGACGGAAACCAGGTCTACGAAACCGAGTTCAGCCTCGACGCGCCGGCCTCCCTGCACGGCGACGGCAAGTCGACGACCTTCAAGTTTCACGTCGCCATCGCCGCGACCTGCGAGCCGAAAGGTGAAGACGCCGCCTCGTGCTGGAAGCAGCTTCGTGAGTCGGCGCACGTCCCCGAGTCGCTCGACATCAAGGCCCCGCCCTGCGACGCCGTCTTCAAGGGTAAGGGACCGATGGCGGGCACGACGCTGATCTCGCTGCCTGCCGAGGTCGAGCTCTCGGCGTCGCGAACGCCCCTCAGGTTCCGCGCGGGCGCGGCGACGTGCGCGGAATCGCCCTGATTCCCGCAACTGGAGCCCACCAGCCGGGTTGAGAGCGGTCATGCGCGCCCATCTGCTCGTCGGTCTGGTCGTCTGTGCCGGTTGTTCGCCACTGCCGCTCCCGGAGGAGGTGGATTCCGGCGTCGTCGATGCAGGCGTTGCCGGGTGCGGCGCCGACCTCGCGCTCACCGCAGAGCTCGCGCTGACCGAGCGCGGCGTGGTGCGCGGCGTCGTCGCTGGCGACGGCTCCACCAGCTTTCGTGGCATTCCGTACGTGAAGCCGCCCGTCGGTGCGCTCCGCTGGCGCGCGCCGGAGACTGATTCGACCTGTTGGAGCGGGGTTCGCGACGCGACGCAGTGGGCCCCCGTGTGTCCCCAACTCGAGCAGCAACAGGGCAGCGCGTTCGACGCCGGTGCTCCCATTCGTGGTGAGGAAGATTGCCTGACGCTCAACGTGTTCAAGCCCACCGCGACCGACGGTGGCCTGCCGGTGATGGTCTTCATTCATGGCGGCGGAAACACCGGTGGTTCAGCCTCGGAGGAGATTGGTGCGACCGGGGTGAAGCTGTACGACGGCAACCTCCTCGCGGTGCGCGGCGGCGTCGTCGTGGTGACGATGCAATACCGCGTCGGCGCGCTCGGTTACCTCACCTTGCCGATGCTCGACGATGCGGCCGGTGTGTCGGGCAACTACGGCCTGCTCGACCAGCAGGCGGCCTTGAAGTGGGTGCAGCGGAACATCGCCAACTTCGGCGGCGACCCTTCGAAGGTGCTGCTGTTCGGTGAGAGCGCGGGTGCGGTGAACACCTGCATGCAGCTGGCGTCTCCCGGCTCGGCGGGCCTCTTTCACCGGGCCATCATTCAGAGCGGTTCGTGCACCGCGCTCACCGCGGCCGAAAAGAAATCGGAAGGCGCCGAGTGGCTGGCGTCGACCTCGTGCACCGATGCCGCCTGTCTGCGCGCCATGACCCCGGAGCAGTTGATTCGCACGTACCCCGTTCCGGTGAACGTGGGCAGTCGCCGGCCGCCGGTGAGCTGGAACCCGAACGTCGATGGCGTGGTGCTGCCGCGGAATCCGCTCGAGGCGCTTCGTGACGGTGAAGGTCACGACGTTCCGGTCATCGTCGGCCACAACACCGACGAGACGAACCTGTCGATGCCGCTCATCACCACCGAAGCTGAATACCGCGCGGCGTTGGCCACGCTCGCAGGGCCAGCGCTGGTCGACCCCATCATCGCGCGGTACCCGGTCGCGACGTACGGCTCGCCGCGCAAGGCGCTGGTGCAGGTGACCACCGACATCTTCTTCGGCTGCCAGGCTCGACTGTCTTCACGTGCGGCCGCTCACGGCTCGACGTCGTACCGATACCTCTTCTCTCGTGCGCCGCAGGCGGCGCGCGGGGCATTCCACGGCGTGGAGCTCGCATACGTCTTCCAGCGCATGTCGGCGGGCAGCGCAGCGGATCTCGCGGTCGAAGCGACGATGCTCGAGGAGTGGACTCGCTTCGCGAAGACGGGCGCGCCCTCGTGGGCAGCCGCGTCGGCGAGTGAACCGCTCTTCGTCATCGACGCACCGACCAGCAGCGTGAACGCCTGGCGCAACGCGGAGTGCGACTTCTTCGAGTCGCTCGGGGGCGTCTCGATTCTTCCGCCTCCGTGACTCAGGCCAGGGCCGTGAACGCGGCTTCAAGCGCTACATAGACGGCGGCGACGCGGGGAACCCGGCGCAACGTACGCGGTGTCACCAGGTACAGGTCGAGCGGAGGCGGCGCCGGAACACCGGCGGGTCGCGGCACCACTGCCAGCTCGAGCTCCTTCGCCAGGTGCGTCGGCAGCACGGCCACTCCGAGGCCGAAGCGCACGGCCTCGACCTGCGCGTGGAACGAGTTCGTCGACAGCCGCGCGTCGTGCGGCGCGTGCTTCTCGCGCCAGCCCTCTTCCTGAATGTCGGCGCCCGGCAGCCACATCGTCACGAATGGCCACTGACTCAACGGCAGCTTCTTGAGCTTCTTCGCCAGCGAAGGCCTCGCGAGCACTTCGGTCGTCATTCGCGCGATGCGCCGGGTGACGAGGTCTCCGCTGGGCGTCAGAAAGAAGCGCAGCGCGATCTCCGCTTCCCTGCGCCCGAGGTCGGCGGACGTGTTGCCGATGACGAGGTCGAGCTTCAACTTCGGGAACTGCTTCATCAGCCCCGGGAGCACGTGTGGAATCACGAACACGTCGGCCAGGGTCTCCGTGAGCGCGATTCGCACCAGCCCGTCGATCTCGTGCTCCGTCTTCGTGGCGGCGTCGCCCACGCGGGTGAGCGCGTTGGCCATCTGCTCGGCTTCGCGCCGCACGTCCTCCCCCAGCCGGGTCAGCTTGAGCCCCGACGCGGTTCGGTCGAACAACGCGCCGCCGAGCAACTCCTCGAGGTTCGCCACGCGCCGGCTCACCGTGGACTGCTGCGTCTTCAGGGCCCGGGCTGCGGCGCCGAAGCCACCACGCTGCGCTGCCGCGAGGAAGTATCGCAGGTCGTCCCAGTCGAATTGCTCATGCATGGGTGCATGTCTGCCATGCATCAATCGTCAGGGCGAGCAGACGCATGGCTGCGTACTCATTCGCGCATGACCATCGTGACCCTGTTGACCGCACACCCCCTGAAGGACTCGTTCAATCACGCCCTCGCCGATGCCTGGCAGCGCGGCGCTGAAGCGGCAGGCGCCACCGTCCGTCGCTTCGACGCCACCGAGCTGCAGTTCGACCATGTGTTGCGCGGCGCCTACCGGAACCCGACGCCTGACGAGCCGGACCTCGCGAAGGTGCGCGCCGCGTTCAACGAGTCGTCGCACGTGACGTGGGTCTTCCCGACGTGGTGGGCGGGCATGCCCGGGCCGCTCAAGTCGCTCATCGACCGCCTGCTGCTGCCGCGTTGGAGCTTCCGCTTCGAAGACGGTCAGTTGCTGCCCGAAGGGCTCTTGAAGGGGCGCTCGAGCCGCTACGTGACGACCATGGACACCCCGAGCCTCTGGTACCGGATTCTGCAGCACGACGCGCTCGCGGGCAGCTTCGGGCGCGGCACGTTGAGCTTCGTGGGCTTCAAGCCCATCGAGCGCACGCTGCTGTTCGGCGTTCGCACCATGAAGGAGCCGGTGCGGGCGAAATGGCTGCGGCGGCTGGAGGCCGAGGGCTTCGCCGACGTGAAGCGCATCGTCGGTCGCTTGCCGGCGAACGTTGAGGTACGCGGCGGTGCATGAAGCGCCGGGTGTTTCACGTCGAGCAGGCGAGTCGTCTCGAAGCGGTCCTGCGAAAGGAGCTCGAACTCGACCATGAGGGCGCGAGCGAGCTCGTCAATCGCGGCGCCGTGTACCTCGACGGCAAGCGCGCGAAAGACGCGAGCACCCGCGTGGGTCCCGGCAACAAGGTGATGGTGGTGTTGGAAGAAGGTGGCGTCGCCGTCACCGAGGCGCCGCCGCCGGCGCCGACGCTCGTCGTGCTCTACGAAGACGATGACGTGCTCGCGGTCGACAAGCCGTGGGGCATCACGGCGCAGCCCACGCCGGGGCGCGTGGGCGACAGCCTGCTCGACCTTGCCTCGGCGTACTTGAAGCGTGAAGCGGGGCTCGTGCACCGCCTCGACAAGGAAACGTCGGGCATCACCGTGTTCGGCAAACACCACGAGGCGACCTCCGCGCTCGCCGCTGCCTTTCGCGACGGCCGCGCCAGGAAGGAATACCTCGCGGTCACTGCCAGCGGGCTTCCGGCGTCGGGGGTCATCTCGTTGCCGCTCTCGAAAGATCCCTCACGGCCCGGCCGGTGGCGGGCGAGCGAGCTCGCGAACGGCATCGACGCCATCACGCAGTTCCAACGCCTCGACGACGACAAGACGCGGAGCCTGGTGGCGTTGTTCCCGAAGACGGGGCGCACGCATCAGCTGCGCGCGCACCTCACCGGCATCGGGTTTCCCATCGTGGGCGACAGGCTGTACGGCGGGCCGCCCGGGCCGCGGTGTCTGCTGCACGCGCGGCGTCTGGTCATTGATTCGTTGGTGCTGGAGTCTCCTGTGCCGCCGGAGCTGGCATGACCGGCTCGGCGGCCGGCGCGTCTTTGGCGGGCGGCTTGAGCGGCAGGAAGTCACCGGTGATCTGGAAGCCGAGGCCCATCAGCGGCAGCGCGCCCGTCACGTCGGCGCCCGTGCGCCAGCGGTGCTTGGCCCACCACTGAATCAAGACGAACAGCGTCGGGTTGTTGAAGGCGTCGCCGTCGATGGACTTGAACGTGTAGCCAACGAGCGGGCCCACGCGGTGCATCGAGTTGTCGGCGGCCTGCACGGGATCGTTCGGGTCGAGGTGCCGCGCGGGGTCGTAGAGCGGCGCGGTCGCCGTGTAGCGCGCACCGATGACGAGCCGATTCTCGAGGCCCTGCCACAGGACGTCGGCGTCGGCGGTGAACGTCCACCCGCCGTTGGGCGCGAGCACGTCGTAGAACTGGTCGTAGTAGACGCGGTCGCCGGGGCGGATCGCCATGTTGCCGTGAATGAGGCGCGCGAAGCTGCGCACCACGATGGGCCCCACCTTCACGTTGAAGTTCGCGCCGATGGTGAGCTCCCAACCATTCGTCGGCTGCTTGGTAGCGGTGGCGGCGCGAATCGCCGTGTCGCTGAAGTTCGACTGCGCGCCCGGGAAGCTCTGCAGCAGGTCGAACGAGCCGAAGTACTGAACGACCTGAATCGCGCTCCAGAAGCCGAGCACCGTCCACGGGTTGAACTCCACGTACGGCCCGATGCGGATGAACGCGGGGCTCGCCGTCGGCGCCAGGCCGACGCCGATGAAGTTGTCGCGCAGCACCTTCGATTCCGACTCGTACAGACGGAAGCGGTACGAGAAGCGGCCGTCGTAGAGCAGACCCAACGGGTTGTAGCGAACCGCGATCAGGTTCTTGTGGACGATGCGGTGTTGCGGCGGCGTTTGATCGTTCAGCATCTGCGCTGACGCGATCGAGGACAGCAGCACCGCGAGCTCCAGAACTCCTCGAATGAGTGAACGCATGAATGAGGAGTTTCGCCTCAAAACGCCGGGCCACCGCCCAACAATCTACCTGCGCGGCGCGTCATCAGGCGACGCAGGTGAAGTCGCGCAATTCCATTTTTTCTCGTTGGGAAAACCAGCCGCGGATGTCGTCGCGCGCGCCCTTGGCGGCCACGCACACGAGCACGTGCGAGTCGTCGGGGAGCGCGTCGGGGTGAATCACCGGCACGCCGTGGATGATCTGCCCCAGCTTGCGCGGGTTCAGTTCGACGAAGCGGATGATTCTGCCGCCTCTGGGCGTGAGCAGCTTCGACAGCGCACGGCCGGTATCGGTGGCGCCCCAGATGGAGATCGGCGTGTCGCGCAACAGTCGCCAGAGGTAGTCGGCCTTGAGCTCGAGGTGACGCTCGAGCGCGTAGCGTTCGTCTTGTCGTGTCAGTCGGCGATCGTGGTCGCGCCAGCGGTGCAGCACCTTCGGCACCACGCTGAGCCGGTGACCGGCCTCCATCAGGCGAAGCCACAGCTCCCAGTCTTCGGGAAACGCGCCGTCGCGCCAGCCGCCGACCAACTCGAGCGGCTCGCGGCGCAACAACATCGAAGGGTGACAGAGCGGTGATTCGACGAAGCGATCCCTGAACACCAGCTCGGGCGAGGTCAGTGACGAGAGCCATCGGCCATAGGCCTGCAGGTTCGGGCTCGGTGGGCGGTCGTCTCTGAAGATCTCCACGCCGGTGCCGACACCCGCGAGTGACAGGTCGGCGTCGAGCAGCGCCACGCTCTCTTCCAGGCGCGTGGGCAGGCTCTCGTCGTCTGCGTCCATGCGGGCGATGAGCGGTGCACGCGCTTCACGAAGCCCGAGGTTCAAGGCTCCGACCAGCCCGAGGCCTCGGGTCGAAACGACGCGCACCCGGGCGTCGCGCGCGGCCCACGCGTCGTACCTGGCGCGCGTGTCGTCGGTAGAGCCGTCGTCGATCGCGAGCAGCTCGAAGTCGCCGAAGGTCTGCGCGAGTACGCTCGACACGGCGAGGTCGATGGTGGCCGACGCGTTCTTCGCGGGGAGCAGCACGCTGATTCGCACGCGCCGCACCTAGCACGGGAAGATCTTCGACCGACGCGCCTCGGCCACCAGCTAGATTGCGCGCCCGATGTCGACGGACGACGTGAGCACCACCACGCTCCTGGATCTCTCTGGTGAGAGCCGCCTCGAGACCGTGCGCACCGATGCGTACTTCGGCGAGGTGCGCGGCGTGGTCGACATGCACCTGTTGATCGCTTCGCGGCTGACCCGCGAAGGCTCACCGCTGCAGGGGTTTCAGGAGCTGGTGCGCGCCAGCCGCGCGGTGCCGATGAACGCGCGCCTCGCGTCGGCGCTCGTCACGTCGTCGTTCAAGGCGAACACCCAGGCGGCCGCGCGCCGTCTCATCTCGGAGGGCGTCGACGACTCGGAAGGTGACGAGCGGCTCGACGTGCTGCGGCAGCTGGCCCGGCTCGCGCGCCGCACCGACGAGCTCGACACCGCGCTCGAGGTGCTCAGCACCATTCTCGCGGAAAAGGCCGACGACCGGCGCGCGCGCGCGGTGCTCAACGCGCTGCTCGAACGCAAGCAGCGCTGGGAAGAGCTCGACGCCTCGCTCGAGAAGGAGACGCGGGAGCTGTTGCGCCGCAAGCAGCTCAAGGCCGCGTCGCGGTCGGCGCTCCGCCGTGCGCGCCTGTGGGCCGAGACACTCGACGACCCGGCGCGCGCTGCGCTGCGCGCGATGCAGGCCGCGCAGTACGCCGAGCAGGCGAAAGACCTGCAGAGCGCGTTTCTGCTCCGGCTTCTCTGGTTGCGGAACCTGCACCGCGCCACGGCGCCCGGTCGCGCGCTCGAAGAAGCGGCGCGACTGGTGTTGTCGCTCGGCGAGCGCGTCGGGCAGTCGGCTTCGGCGCGCAAGCTGGTCGACGAGCTCGACATCGGGCCGTGGGGTACGAGCGAGCGCACCGTCAACAGCGCCGAGACCTCGCTGGAAGTTCCCGTCGTCAACTCGAACTCGGGTGAGACGCCCACGCCGACCGCGCCCCGCCGACGCAGCACGCAGCTCGAGCTGGTCGCGGTGGCTGAAGCAGCCGACGAAAAGGGCCGGCACCCGGAGGCCGCGGCGATTCTGGCGGCCGCGGTTCGTGAGGGGCCTGACCCTCAGGCCGCGCTCAAGCTCGAAGCGCACTTCATTCAACGCGGCGCCTGGCGGGAGCTCGCGAACTTCTATCGCGACACTTTGAACCGCTCGACGCTCAAGGCCGAGCGCGCGAAGTGGGGTGAGAAGCTGGCCGAAGTGCTCGAGAGCGAGCTGAGTGACCTCGAGGGTGCCGCGCGCGCGTGGGCCGAGGTCGCCGCCGCCACGGGTGATTCCCGTGCGGTCGGTGAGCAGGTCCGGCTCCTCGCCCAGAAGAAAGACGCGAGCGGCGTTCGCGAAGCGCTCGATGCGGGTATTCGACAGGCGCAGTTGCCGGCTGAGCGCGCGCGTGCGCACGTGCTTCGCGCCGAAGAGTCGCTGCTGCGGCGTGAAGTCGCCATGGCGCGCGCCGACTTCGAAGCGGCGTTGAAGGTGTCGCCCGGTCACGCCGGCGCGGCTGCTGGGCTCGCGGAGCTGTCGGCGATGGAAGGCGACTTCGCGCCGATGCGGGTGCTCGAGCAGTCGCTCTCGAAGGTCTCCAGGCGCAGCCCCGGGCGTGGAGATCTCTTCCGTCGGCTCGCACGCCTCGCTGACACCGCTCGCGATGGCCGCCTCTCGCGAAGCGCGTGGGCAGAAGTGATCGCCGAGTTGCCCGGTGACGAAGAGGGCACCGCGCGGCTGGCCGCCCTCGCGCGTGCGTCGGGCGACGACGTCGGTCTCGAGCAGCTGTTGATGAACTCCATCGCCCGGGAGCCGCGTGGCCCGCGTGCGCGCCAGCAGCGCATGGCGCTGTTGATGTTGATGGAGCGCTCGGGTCGGCAGGCCGAAGCGCTCGAGACGCTGAAGTCGGCGGTGCGCGCCGAGCCCGGTCACCGTGAAGCGTGGCTCGCCTACGCAGAGCGTCTGATCGCCGACGGCACGCGCGATGGCGAAGCTGCGTGGGCGCTCGAACACGCCGCCACCGCGACCGACGACCCCGCGCTGCGGCTGCGGTTGTGGCAGCGCCTCGGCCGGTTCTGTCGTGAGCGGCTCGCCGACACGGCTCGCGCCGAGACCTACGAGAAGCGCGCCGAAAAGATGCAGCGCGAGCTGATGCAGAACGCGCCCGAACCCTCGCCGACGCCGGGCCCGTCGTTGCCCGGGGGACCACTCGTGATCCCCGCTCGCCGTTCGGTGAAGCGCCGCCCGTCCGGGCCACAGCTCTCGGAAGCGCAGCAGAAGGCCTTCGAAGAGCTCGCCTTGAAGCTGGGCGCGCGCGTCGAGCCGCACGTCCCGTCGAGAGATCACGTCCGTGTCGCTCCGCACGTGGCCAGGCAGTTGAGCGCGGCTGATTCAGGGCTGATTCCCCGGCCGGTGCTGCGCAAAGACGCGCCGCTCGCCGAACCGATTCGTGGCGGCGCCGCCTCGGTGAAGACCTCGCTGCCAGCCTTGCCGCCGGTGAAGACGTCGGCGCCGTCGCTCCCGCCGGTCATCGTCGAGCAGGAAGACACGCCCGCGCCGCAGCACCCGTGGGACGAAGACGAAGCGCTCGCGGGCAAGACGAGCGAGCTGCAGCTACCCGAGGACGTGACGCCCGCGCCCGCGGAGCCTGCCGACGTGGTGGAGGAGATCGTCTCCGACGAGCTCGAGGTGCCCGACGAGGGGGACCGGCGTCGAGGCCCCGTTCCGCAGCCGCCGCGCGAGAGTGAAGAGCGACGCACCGCGGAGGTTCCCGTCGAGCTCGGCGACCCTGACGTCGGAATGCCGTCGTCGTTCGGCCCGTCGCCGGCGCGCGCGTTGAACGCCGAGCGGCAGGCCTTCTTCGAACGTGTCCGCGCCAACCCGCTCGATGCCGATGGCTACAAGCTGCTGGCCGAGCACTTCGATACCGCGAACGACGCCGCACGTTCGTCGTTGATGCTGGAGATCGCCCGCGCGCTCGAAGGAGATCCGCACGCTGCCCCTCGTGCGCCCCGGTTGATCCTCAACGCGTCGGACCGCGCGGGGCTCAAGCACCCGTCGTTGCGTGGTGATGGCGGGGAGCTGCTGAGCATCATCGGTGTCGCGCTGTGCCGGCTGAACCCGGTGCGCGGGAAAGAGGCCGGCAGCGAAGAGGAGTTCTCGCTCGACGCAGGGAAGGGCGCGCGGGCCGTCGCCGACGCGCTGTTGTCGGGCGTGCGGGTGCTCGGGGTTCGTTCGCCCGACGTGTACCTGACCGCCGAGCCCGGGCCTCCGCTCGCGCTCGTGTTCACCGGTGAGGCGCGGGTGTTGGTGAGCAAGCTGGCGCTGAAGAAGGAAGTGTCAGACGCGGAGCTCCGGTTCTTCGCCGGTCGCGTGCTCTTCACCTTGCAGCCGGAGTTGATGGCGCTGCGCAGCCTGCGTCGTGAGCAGCTGCTGCGCGGTCTGGTGCTGGTCTCACAGGTCGCCGAGAACCGCGCGTCACCCGGCGACACCAGGCTGATGCGCGATGCCATCTCGCTGCGCGCGTGGGACCGCCTGCGACAGCTCGTCCGCTCCGTCGGTACGAAGCTCGACTTGAGCTCGCTGATGGAGGGCGCGCGTCACTCCGCGAATCGCGCGGGCCTCGTGGTGTGCGGTGGCATCGCCCCGGCGATGGCGAGCCTGCGTGCGAAGCGCGCGCTGCCCAGCGAGATGATCGAACTCGTTCGCTTCGCCGCCAGTGAACGCTACCTGCAGCTGCGAAACCGGAACCTGCCGCGGAAGTGAGTCACTCCTCGCCGGTCTGCACGAGGCCGTACTTGTGCAGCAGCGAGTAGAGGTGCTTGCGGTCGAGCCCCGCGTCCCGCGCAGCCTTGGCGATGTTGTTGCGCGTCTTCGAGAGCAGCCGCGTCAGGTACTCACGTTCGAAGGCGCGAATGAGATCGTCCTTCACGTCCTTGAAGGGGCCCGCGTAGCTGACCGGGAGTGACTCGCCGTCCTGCTTGTCGGGGCCCGAGTATTCGCGCAGAAAGTTCTCGCTCGCGAGCTCGGGAATGTCGGCGACGTGCTTGAGGCGTTCGACCGCGTTGCGCAGCTCGCGCACGTTGCCCGGCCAGGTGTGGCTCAAGAACTGGTCGCGCTGCTTCTCGGCGAGGCGGCCCCAGAGGTTCCCTCCCGACAACGCGTCGACCAGCAACGGGAGATCTTCTTTTCGATCGCGCAGCGTGGGCAGCGTCAGCGTGAAGACCGAGAGCCGGAAGTAGAGGTCTTCGCGGAACCGCCCGGCCTGCGTTTCGGCCCACAGGTCCTTCTTCGAAGCGGCGATGACGCGCGTGTCGAACTTGTGCGCCGCGCCGTTCTGGCCGAGGCGACGGAACTCGCGGTCTTCGAGTGCGCGCAGCAACTTGGGCTGCAGATCGAGCGGCAGGTCGTCGATCTCGTCGAGGAACAACGTGCCGCCGTCGGCGCGCTCGAGACAGCCGACACGTTGCGCGACGGCGCCGGTGAACGCGCCCTTCTCGTGGCCAAAGAGCTCGCTCTCGATGAGGTTCTCGGAGACCGACGCGCAGTCGAACGTGACGAAGGGGCCGGTCGCGCGCGGTGAGAGCTTGTGAATGGTGCGCGACGCGGCGCCCTTGCCGCAGCCGGTCTCGCCGATCAGCAACAGCGTCGAATCGGTGGGGGCGATGCGCTGAATGAGCGCGAAGATCTGCCGCATCGGCACCGACTTGCCGACGAGATCACCGAGGCGGTCGGTCGCGGTCGGCGAGACGTCGAGCGACTTGATCATCGGCTGGAAGCGCAGCTGTACGTCGCCCACCTCGAGGAGCGCGCCCGCGCGCAGGAAGCCCTCCTTCACCTGCGCACCGTCGATGAACGTGCCGTTGGTGCTGCCCTGATCTTGAACGACGAACACGTCGCCCTGGCGGCGAACGGTGAGGTGGTTGCGGCTGACCGTCGGGTGATCGATCACCACGTCGTTGTCGGGCGCCTTGCCGATGCGCAGCGACTGCCCGATGGGGAAGGTCTGGCCAGACTGGGGCCCGCTCAAGAGAACGAGGCTGAACTCCTGCGAGGCGAAACGGTCGTGGGCGCTCGCGGCGCGCACGCCGAGAACTGTGCGCTGGGGAATGCTGCTTCCGGTCGACATGAGGTGCACGGACTGTAGGCGAAACGTACGCGTGGCGGTGAGATCACTCTCTGGCGTAAAGCGGGGCGCGTGGCTCCCGTTCTCGCGCTCGATGGCCCGTCTCGTTTCTATGGCCGACTGCTGACGTCGCCGGGACGCGTGCTGGTGCTTGGCGCCGGCGACGGAATGGTCGCGACCGCGCTCGCTGCCCGGGGGCACTCCGTGGTCGCCGTCGAGCCGTCGAACTCGCTGCGCGCGATGCTCGCTGAACGTCAGCTTCAACTCCCGGTCAGTGAGCACCTCGAAGTTCGTGGCGACGATCCGCGCACGCTCGATCTCGGTAGGCGCTTCAATCTCGTCATCGCGCCGCATCAGGCGCTGGGCCTCACGCGCACGCCCGACGAGCTCTTCGCGTTTCTCGAGGTGATGGCGCGGCACCTCGAACCCGACGGCATCTTCGCGCTCGACGCGCTCGCCGAATTCAAAGACTCGGAAGATTCACGGCCGCGGCCGGTGATGCACCTGCGCGAGCGCTCCGACGCGATTCATCCTCTCGCGCCGCTGCGGCTCACCGCGCAGACGCTCGACGATGCGCTGGCTTCGGTCGGCCTCGAGCCGCGCGAGCGCTACGCCGACTTCAGTGACTCGCCGTTCACGCCAGCGGCGGACCTTCAGGTGGTGGTGGGTGGCGTGTTCGATCCACCCGGTGGCTGCTGATCACGCCCGGAGCACCTCCGCGTCGGCCAGCAGCTGATCCACCACGCGCAACAGACCGCTCAGCCAGTGCTCCTTGGCCTGCCGCAGCCGCTGGGTCCGCGCGCTCTCTGCCACTTCGTCTGACTCGGCCAGCTCTTCGAGCTCGCAGCGCACCACTTCGGCCTCGAAGGCCAGCAGCGCATTGCCTGACTGGGCCGCGCGGGCCAGGCGCATCGTCTGCTCTTTGGCCCACGGCTCGAATTGTTCGTATTGCTCCATCGAGCCGTTGAACATCATCGCGATCTCATTGAGCACGGGGAGCAGGTGACGCCTGGTGAGGTTCATGCCCCGCCACTGTTTGCAGCCGTCGCGCCAGACGTGTTTCCGAGCAGTTCCGTCACCGTGCGTGGGGTCACCGGCCAGTGCGCGAGTACGCGGTGACACCAGACCCGCTTCCACATAGGGAACCCCGACCCGTGAAGTCGATCCTCCTCATCCGCTACAGCGCGCTCGGCGACGTGGTGCTGGCGACCAGCGTGGTGGCGCCGCTCCGCACGAAGTACCCGGGGGTGCGCATCGAATGGCTGACCGACCGGCCGTTCGCCGGGCTCCTCGACGGCGTGGTCGACCGCGTCATCACGTTCTCGCGGAAAGACAAGTCGACCCGCGCGGCGGCGCTCGCCGAGGTGAAGGGCCGCTTCGACCTGGCGATCGATCTGCAGAACAAAGTGTGGTCGATGCGGGTCGCAAGAGCGGCTGCGCCGAAGCGGTTGCGCTTCGTTCGGCGCACCCCGCTGCAGGCGCTGGCGTCGTTGTTCGGCAGCGACGTGGTGCTCGACGGAGCGCACCAGACGCTGCTCTACGCGCGCGCCGCCGAGCTCTCGTCTCCGGGTCCACTGCACGTGGCGAACGCCGAGTCGAAGCGCGCCGCCGAGCTGCTCCCCGACGACGCGAAGTGGGTGGCGGTGGCGCCCGGCGCCGCGTGGGAAACCAAGCGCTGGCCCGCAGAACGCCTCGCCCGCGTCGCCAGCGCGCTGTGCGCCGACGGCTACAAGATCGCCCTCGTCGGTGGACCGATGGACGGAGCGTTGCTCGACACGTTGCGGCCCCACGCCGACGTGGATCTCTCGGGCGAGTCCCTGGCGGTGCTCGCGTCGTGTCTGGCGCGTGCGCAGCTGCTCATCGGCAACGATTCGGGGCTCGTTCACGTCGCCAGCGCGCAGGGGACGCCCACGGTCGCGCTCTTCGGCCCCACGTCCGTCAACCGCTGGTCACCCCGCGACCCCGGAGTCGCCGTTTCACTCGGGCTCGGCTGCTCACCGTGCAGCAATCACGGCACCCACGTCTGCCCGCTCGGTCACCACGACTGCATGCAGAAGCTCGGCGTGGACCAGGTGCTCAGCGCTGCACGCGATCGACTGAGTCGAGGCAGATCGTCACCGGACCGTCGTTGATCAGCGCCACCTTCATGTCGGCCGCGAAGATGCCTTCTTCGACCGTGACCCCCAGAGCGCGCGCCCTGGCGCAGAACGACTCGTAGAGCCGCTTCGCTTCATCTGGCGGCATGGCGTCGATGAAGCTCGGCCGGCGGCCCTTCTTCGTGTCTGCGTAGAGCGTGAACTGACTGACCGCGAGCATCGCCTTCGAGGTGTCGAGCAGCGACTTGTTCATCTTCCCGGCGTCGTCTTCGAAGATCCGCAGCTGCGGAATCTTGTCCACCATGAAGTCGAGGTCGGCCTCGGTGTCGCCTTTGCCCACGCCCAGCAGCACGAGCAGCCCTGCGCCGATCTTCCCCGTCACCACGCCGTCGACGGTGACCGACGCTTCCTTCACGCGTTGAAGAACGGCCCGCATCACTTGCTCGCCGGCAGGGTGACGCTCCACACGTCGACCTTCGGGTCGATGGGTGACTTCACGTACTTCACCTTGAGCTTCTCCTTCGCGTCGCGGCCGACCGAGTCGCCGTCGGGCAACTTCTTGCCGAGCCGCGCCACGTACGCGAGCAGGTCATAGAAGAACGAGAACTCGTCGCCGCCGACCGTCGGTGACTTGAGCAACAGGTCGGGCAGGGCGAGCTGCTTCATGCCCAGCGACAGAATCTCGAAGCCGTTCTTCGCGCTGGCGAACGAGAGGCCGACCCACACCGGCAACGGGAGCTCGCTCTTTGCCATGTCGATGACGAACTCCGGGTGGTGCGTGGCGTTGGCCTCACCCCAGTACACGCCCACCGCGTGACACGCGCGCGTCAGCACCGCGACGAAGCGGGTGAAGACCACCAGGTTGTCGAGCGACCCCTTCTCGCCGCCTTCGGCCACCACGAAGTGGGCGCGGTGCTCCGGCAACGACCAGCTGCCGTCGACGCCGCTGAGGCTGTGATCGGTGTGCGCGTCGGCCTCACCATCGGGCACCGGCATCGGCAGCAGCACCGCCATCGCGTCGGTCTGGCCGATGGTGAACGTCACGCTTTGTTCATCTTCCGAGATGCCGAACTCGGCGCCCTCGAGCTCGGGGAACTCCTTGAGCGCCTTGCGAATCGCGGCCTCGGTGGGCAGCGCGTGCTTCGGCAGCAACACGTAAGCGAGCCTGGGAGTTGGTCTTTTCGCCATGTGCGCCCTCTACCCGAAGCGCTTCAAACTTCTTCACCCGAATCGCGGCGGTGGCTTCACACACGGTTCCTACCTTCTGTTTGCGAGACGCCATCCCGGTGTCTGCAGACATGGGGAACACCAATGTTCGGCATTCTGATTGGCACACTGAGTCTCATCGGCTTCATCAAGGTCTGGCGCTGGGGCCGTCATGGTCACCGCGGGTTCGGAGGCGGCCGGCGCCGCTGGATGTTCCGCCGGCTCTTCCAGCACCTCGACACCACGCCCGGGCAGGAGAAGGTGATCAGCCAGGCCGCGGAGAACGTGGAGCGCGCGGCGTATCAGGCGCGTGATGCGTTCTTCACTTCACGCAGCGACTTCGCGAAGGCGATGCGCGGCGAACACTTCGACTCGGAAACCGTCAACGCGCGGTTCGATGCGCAGCAGGCGTCGGTCGACGAAGTGAAGAAGGCCGTGAAGGAGGCCTTCCAGCAGGTGCACGAGGCGCTCTCGCCTGACCAGCGCAACCGCCTGGCTGACCTCATCGAGTTCGGGCCGCGCCACATGCACGCCGGTTGCGGCGGTCGCGGCCGGTTCGACCACGGCTTCCGCGGTGGCCCCGCGCAGGCCGTGAACCTCTGAACTCTCACCACAAGGAAACACACACCATGCGTCGCATTCTTCTCGTCATCCTCGGCTTCGGCGTCATCTCTGGTTTCGGTTCGGCCTTCGCGCACGCGCGTCACATGCGGCACCACGGTGGTTGTGACGGTGAACGGCGGGGCCAGCGTTGGGAACGTCCCGCGCCGGTCGCTGCCCCCGTGCAGACCGTCGTCGTTCCGCAGGCCGCCGCGCCTGCACCCGCGCCGATGCCCATGCCCTACGCCGCGCCCGCCCCGCAGATCTTCGTCATCACCGTTCCCACCGGCGGTGCTGCCGCCCAGCCCGTCGCCCCGGTCGTGGTGACGGCGCCGGTGGCTGCACCCGCCCCCGCGGCCGCCCAGTAATCCGAGCGCCGCGAGGACCAGGAGGTAAGGTCCATGAACACGATGGCTTCACGCGTACTTCTGATCGATGACGACGCTCGCCTCCCTGATCTGCTCCGCGAGTACATGGAGCAGAATGGCGTCGCGTTGACCCATGCTCCCGACGGTGCGCGTGGGCTCTTGATGCTGGAGCAGGGCGCCTACGACGCCGTGCTCCTCGACGTGATGATGCCGGGCATGGACGGGCTCGAGGTGTGCCGACGCATTCGCGGCAAGAGCAACGTGCCCGTCATCATGTTGACCGCGCGCGGTGATGAGACCGACCGCGTGGTGGGCCTCGAGCTGGGCGCCGACGACTACATCGGCAAGCCCTTCAGCCCGCGTGAGCTGCTCGCCCGTCTGCGTGCCGTGCTCCGTCGCGCGCGGCCAGAGGTGATGAGCGAGCAGATTGCGGTCGGTGACATCACGGTCGACGTGCCGTCGCGCGTGGCCACCAACAAAGGTGCGGCGATCGACCTCACCGGTATCGAGTTCGACATCCTCGTGGCGCTCGTGCGTCGTGCCGGGCGCGTGGTGCCGCGTGACGCGCTGCTGTCCGAAGCGGGCCGCAGCGACGTGGTGGTCGGAGAGCGCACGGTCGACGTTCACATCAGCCACCTGCGCCAGAAACTCGGAGACGATCCTCCGAAGCTGATCAAGACGGTGCGTGGTGTCGGCTACGTGCTGACGAAGGACTGACGTGCGCCGCAATCACCATCACTTCCGTCATCGACCCATGGGCCCCATCGGGTCATTCGTGCGCGCGAAGTTGCGTCGGAGGCTGTTCGCCTGGTTCCTCGGCGGCACGGTGATGACGGCGGTCGCGGTGTCGGTGGTGATGATGGTGTTCGCGCGCATTCAGGAGCCTGAGTGGGCGCATCAGTGGGAAGGCACGCAGGGGTGGATCGGCAAACAGTTCGCCATGAGCTGGAGCGACCCCGTCTCCCGTGAGCGCTACGCGCGCGAAGCCGCGCAGGACCTCGGCGCCAACGTCGACCTCTACGACGCGGCCGGTGAGCGCTTCTTTTCCACGGGGACACCGTGCCGGCGCTCGATGGTCGACGCGCCCATCTTCGACAAGGGTGTTCGCGTCGGCCTGGTGAAGTTGTGCCTCGCGCACAATCACAACAATGGGTGGCGGTGGGCGCTCACGGCGGCGGTGTTCCTGCTCGCGGTGTGGAAGTTGTCGGGCAAGGTCGCGCGCCGGTTGGCGAGCCCGCTCGACGAGCTGACCGAAGTGGTGCGTCGAATCGGCAAGGGTGACCTGAAGGCGCGCGCGGTTCACTCGGCGTACGAGCCGGACGAGGTGGGGCTGGTCGCCGAGGCGATCAACGAAATGGCGGCGCGCATCGAGAAGCAGATGGCTGATCAGCGCGAGCTGCTGGCGACCGTGTCACACGAGTTGCGCACGCCACTGGCCCGGCTGCGCATCATCTCGGAGATCGCGCGCGAAACCGGGGCGACGCCGCGCACGTTCGACGAGCTGGACCGTGAAGTGGTCGAGCTCGACGCGCTCGCGGGTGAACTGCTCGCGAGCTCGCGGCTGGAGTTCGGGCAGATCGCCAAGCGTGACCTGTCGATTCGTGACGTGGCGGCGCGCGCGGTGGAACGCGCGGGGCTCGCGGCGACCGTGCTGTCGGTGAATGGTGAAGGCGACACGCTGCAGGGCGACCCGACGCTGCTGCAACGCGCGCTGGCGAACCTGCTCGACAACGCGAAGAAGCACGCGGCCGGCGCCGACGCACTCGAGGTGAACGTGAGCGCGACCGAGGTGCGGTTCGAGGTGCTCGACCGCGGGCCCGGCATCAACGGCGACGGCAACGGGCTGTTCGAGAAGTTCAACCGTGGGCAGAACGGCGAGGGCGCCGACGGCCTCGGTCTGGGCCTCGCGCTCGTGAAACGAATCGTGGTCGCGCACGGCGGCACCGTGTGGGCGCAGGCACGCGAAGGTGGCGGGGCGCGCGTCGGGTTCTCCGTCAAACGCAGCTGACGCACTTCCCGCGACTGCAGCCCGTCGTTGCGTGACTGCAGCCCGTCGTCGCGTGACTGCAGCCCGTCGTCGCGTGACTGCAGCC